>OZ255830.1:0-1057500 GCA_965277685.1 Alphaproteobacteria bacterium
GGACTTGCATCCAAGCCGAGCATCGGGGTGGATTTAATTCAACTCGGCCTGAACAGTGCCCGGGCTTTGCGATTGCTGGGCCGAGCCGTTGCCAATGGTCTTTTTGCCGCCTTGTGACGCCGCATCGGCTTTGGTTTTTTTGTTGACGTGAATTTGATCCATCACTTCCTGGACATGGCGAGAGAATATATATTCGGCCGGCCGGGCCTTGGCCAGGGAGATATCCTCCGTCATTGCACCGCGCGTGCGCACACCGAATAACGCGACTTTTAAGGCTTTGAACGGATTAAGCAGCGCGTCTTCGACCGCGCTTGCCTCATAGCCGCAATGGGCCATGCAGTTTGCGCATTTTTCATAGTTTCCGGTGCCATAGCGTTCCCATTCGGTTTCTTCCATGAGACTCTTGAAGGATGGGGCGAACCCCTCGCCAAGCAGATAGCACGGACGTTGCCAGCCAAAAATATTGCGGGTCGGATTTCCCCACGGCGTGCAATGATATTGTTGATTGCCGGCCAGAAAATCGAGATACAGGCCGGAATGGCACAGGGGCCAAGCGGGTTTTCCGGCCCGTTTTCTTTCCTTGCCGAGGGTAAAGATATCGCGGAACATTTGCTTTGTGTTCGAGCGTTTAAGGAAATTCTCCTGATCCGGCGCCCGTTCATAGGCATAGCCGGGGGAAACGGTGATTCCCTCGACGCCAAGGGAGGTTGAGAAATCGAAAAAATCGGCGACATGCGCGGCTTTGGCATTATCGAATAAGGTGCAGTTGACATTCACCCGAAAGCCATTATCGCGAGCAATTTTGATCGCCTCGACGGCGCGATCAAAGACCCCTTCTTGACAAACGGAGCGATCATGTTCTTCGCGCTCGCCGTCAAGATGGACGGAAAAGGTCAAGTAGCGACTGGGCGTGAACAGGTTCATTTTCTTCTTCAGCAAAAGGGCATTGGTGCATAAATAAACAAAACGCTTGCGCCGAACCAAGGCTTCGACGATTTCGCCGATTTCCTTGTGGAGCAGGGGTTCGCCGCCGGGAATCGAAACGATCGGAGCCGGGCATTCATCAACGCTTTCAAGGCATTGTTGGAGGCTTAGCCGCATATTGAGAATTTCATCCGGATAGTCGATTTTTCCGCATCCGGCACAGGCAAGGTTGCAGCGGAATAGAGGTTCCAGCATTAAGACCAAAGGATAGCGTTTCACACCCTTGATGCGCTGGCGCAGGATATAAGATGCAACTTTGGCTTGCTGGAAAAGAGGAACACCCATAATGATAAAACCTTACGTATTGATAGCGCGTTAATCGGCCGCGGCCGGTACGGACATTTGCTCCGCCCGCAATTGGGTTGGAAGCTTAAAGACGATATTTTCCTCAACCCCGGGCATTTCCTCGATATTGAGATGGCAATAACGCCCCATTTCTTCAATCAGTTCTTGCACCAATTGATCAGGGGTCGATGCGCCGGACGTGATACCGACCGATCCGATATGGTCAAGCCAGCGTGGAATGAAGCTTTTGACATCTTCGATCATATGGGTGTCAATCCCGCTTTCGGCCCCGATCTCGCGCAGGCGGTTGGAATTCGAACTATTGTGGGCCCCGACGACAAGAAGGACATCGACCTTCTTGGCCAGCAAGCGCACGGCGGATTGGCGGTTTTGGGTCGCGTAACAGATATCTTTGACATCGGGGCCGATAATGGCGGGAAAGCGGCTTTGCAGTGCCTCGATCACTTCCCTGGTATCATCAACCGAAAGGGTGGTTTGGGAAATATAAGCCAGTTTCTTCGGGTTCTTGACCTCCAGCTTTTGCACGTCGTGAATGTCGGAAACAAGATACACTTTGCCGTTAATCCGTCCCATCGTCCCCTCGACTTCGGGATGTCCGGCGTGGCCGATTAAAATGACTTCGTAACTCTGGGACGCGTAACGCTGGCCTTCCTTGTGGACTTTGGCAACCAACGGACATGTCGCGTCCAAGACCGGAAGCATGCGTAAATTGGCTTCGTTTTCAATTTTTTCGGCAACGCCATGGGCACTGAATATGGTCACGCCGCCATTGGGAATTTCATCCAATTCTTCCACGAATACCGCGCCCTTGGCACGCAGGTCTTCAACCACACGCTTGTTGTGGACAATTTCATGCCGGACATAGACCGGCGGCCCGTAACGATCCAGCGCCCGCTCGACGATTTCAATAGCGCGCTCGACCCCGGCGCAAAAACCACGGGGTTTGGCAAGAATAACCCTTATCGGGCGCTTTTCACTATCGCCCGTATCGGCCTTTGTCATGGGCGGCATCGCCGCCGATGCGCCGTGTATCGATTTTTTGGTCATGATCGCCACCCGTTATTAAAAGTGCAAAGGGATATCCGCCGCCCGGACAGATATCCGTGCCGTGTTACCCGGCCCGGATAATGCCCCATTGCTAGCACAAAGGCCCCCATTTCTAGCACAAGGGCAGGGCGAAAGGCAAGCGCATGCAACTTTTTCGTTTTGTCTGCGTCCCGCTTTGAATCATGTTTCAAATGCTGCCTCGGGGTCATGTTTCAACGGGTTATGTATCCGGGCGCGTATATGGACGATGGCGATTCCATGATATGTGGGTGTATCGGGCGCGATGAACGTGCCGGATTAACAATATCCGTGGGTTCGAAACCAATCGATGGCATCGGTTAGGGCAAGGCGTGATTCGCGGCACCGATATCCGATCTCCCTTTGTGCCTTGGCCGAGGAAAAGAACATTTTCTTGCGCGCTAATTTGGTGCCGGTGACGGTGATCAGGGGCTCTCGATCGCGGCCGCGCAGACGGGCAAAAGCCTCGCTGAGGTAGGCAATAGGCAGCACCATAGCGGCCGGAACGGCGCCGATCGGGCGTCTTTTTCCGGCAATTGCCGCAATGTTGCGAACCAGATCGCCAAGGGACAGGTTTTCCCCGCCAAGAATATAATGCTGCCCGATCGTTCCTTTCGCATAGGCTTGCCAATGTCCTTTGGCGACGTCATCGACATGGGCAATATTCAATCCCGTCGATGCGGTATAAAAAGGCATGGCGCCGCGCGCCGCCGTTAAAATCAGGCGACCGCTTGCGGTCGGTCGATGGTCACGCGGCCCGACGGGCATCGAAGGGTGGACGATAATCGCGGGTAATTGATCTTCCCGGATCATGCGGACGACTTCTTGTTCGGCCAGATATTTCGATTTTTTATAATCGCCGATCATATCGGCAAACGATACCGGCGTGGTTTCATCGGCGATGCCCCCGGGATGTGTACCAAGAGTGGCAATCGAACTGGTATAGACAATGCGGGCGATCCGGGACCGCAGGGCCGCGCGCATAATGCGGGCACTGCCACCGACATTGGTGCGGTATATATCGCCCCGATCCAGCGCCCAAAGACGATAATCGGCGGCAACGTGAAAGAGGGCATGGCACCCGCGCATCGCTTGGGCGAGGAAATCCTCGTCACCAAGATCGCCTTTGATTTTTTCCAGGGCGAGGGAGCGGATATTGCGCATATCGGCACCGGCGCGCACCAATGCCCGCACCGACCATCCCTTGTCGATCAATATTCTGGCAACGGCCGATCCGACAAAGCCGGTCGCCCCGGTTAAAAAAGCCCGTTTCATGGTGTTTTCGCCTTTGGTTCGGTCGTGGCGCCCGTGGAATCATTCTTGGAATTGCCAGTGTGATCGCCCGTGGAATCGCCGGTGTGATTGCCCGTGGGATCGCCAATCGGATGATCGGTCGATGATGCCGCGCGCGGCACCGCATCGCAAAGGCCCGGCGCGATATCGCGCCGGGCCCGATCCAGGTCGGCCGGCGTATCAATTTCGATCCAGGGCAAGGTGCCGATATCGGCAACACCAAAGCGAAATTCCGGCCGGGTGACGATGGCATCGCGGATCACTTCTTCGTACCAAAGATGATTTTTACCCTGGGCCAGATAATCGCGTCCGCGCCGGACAAGGAACCCCCCGCATGCGGGGTCGAGTTTGAAAAAACCGACCGATTCCCCCATTTTATCGGGGGTCGGCGCGATCGGCTTTTTGTGAAAATCGGTTATTTTCCAGCCGTTATCGTCGGCATCCAGGCATATCTTGACGGCTTCGTCATCAAGGTCGCGCGTGCCGTCCATTAAAATCGCGTTATCGTATGGCGCGTGAATAAGGTGGTCAAGCATGCGCCAATCATACAGCACATCGGCATCCATAAGAAGAAAAGGCTTGTCCATCGCGTCGATCGCATCACCGGCGCAGAGAAGCGACACCAGGCTGCCTTGATGATAATCCGGATTGTAAAGCGTTCGAATACGCGGTTGGATGGCGCGCGGCGGGGCGGTTTTCCGTTCCGCTTCAATCCATTGATCAAGGTGGTGTCGGATGGCATCCCCTTGCCAGCCGATGACCACGGTGATTTCATCGATGCGATGATGGCGCAATATCTCGATATGCCGTTGCAATAGGGTTTTGTGATCGAAAGAAAGCAGGCATTTGGGCCGATCGGTGTCTTGACACAGACGTTTTCCCATACCGGCGGCCAGAAGAATCGCTTTCATCGGGATTGCCGGTGCGGTTTCATGGGCCGATGTCGATCGTTTTGATGGGTTGCGGCAAGCAATGCGGGCAGTAACACGAGGGTAAAGAACGTGGCGCAAAGCAGGCTGATGGTTAAAAGCTGTCCCATGCTTGCGATGCCGGTATGGGTTGCCACCATAAGAGATGCGAAAGAGGCCACGGTGGTGGCGGCACTGAAGAAGACGGCGCGCGGGGTCGAAGAAAGGATCAATGGTCGAATTTGGCCAACGGTACGAAAACGCAAGACGATATATATTCCATAGGAAATACCAAGAGAAAACAATAGCGGCAAGGCAATCAGATTGGCGAAATTGATCGGGATGTCCCACAATGCAGCCAGGGCCGCGCCGGCCAAGGCCGCGCATACAAGCGGCACGAAGACAAACAGGGTATGGATGGCGCTGCGCACCGCAATCCATACCAATATCAGATTGATCGAAACGGCCAATATCCCGGCTTTGATAAAGGCATTCAGGACGATATTGCCCGCTTCGAAGATGACCACCGGGGTATCGGTCACGCGGGGAAATTGCCCCCGAATATCGTTGACGAAATGTTCCAGCTCTTCTCGTCCGGCAAGCCGTGTGCTTGGATAGACCCGAACCAGGGCGCGTCCGTCCTTGGCGACGATGCGCTCGCGGATCATCGGCGGTAGGGTGGCAAGGGTGATATCATCGTCCGGGGAAAGGCTTTGGGCAAGACGATCCAATCGCCCCGCCATCCCGGCCAGGATGTGATCCTCGACCCGTTGCAGCACCGCTTTGCCGTCGATCGCATCGCTATTCTTGCTATCCCGTTGCAGCACCGCTTTGCCGTCGATCGTATCGGCATTCTTGGTATCATGGTGATTTTTATCGGTGGTTGTCGGCAAACGGTCAAGGTGATCGCGCAAACGCCGTAGATGGTCGCGCAACGGTCGATTTGGGTTCTTTATGCCCTTTATGCCGGTATCCTTCTGCGGATGGGCCATCCCATTGATACGATGTTTGTTGTCGGCCTTAAGATATGCATCAATCGCGCCGCGCAGTCGCCGCGCGGATAGTTCCCGATCGATATTCCGATTGGGCCTATCGACCCCATCACCGGCCAATAATGTCGGCAGAAGAAACAACGCCGTATCGGCGATAATCTCGCGCTTTTCCGCTTGATCTTGCGGTATCCATTGGTGGGGGGAAACGGCATAATCCACCGTTTCCAGATTTTCAAAGCGTTGGGCAAGATCGGTTGCGGCCGCGATATTATCGGTGACGGCAACGGCGCTATGTTCCGATAAAGGCGAGGCATTGCGAATATCACGGGCGGTTTGCACCGATGGACTGGATGGGTCTTTAAGATTGATCGGATCGGCATCAAAGCGCAGCCGAGATGCTTCCGGTACAAGGGCGGCAAGGACGGCAAAGGTCACGACGATGATCCATCGATAATGGGCGTTGATCCACGTGGCGCAGGCATCCCCGAATAGGTAAAAATACGTGGGGGAACCGGGGTTGCGCCGATCGGGCATGTTCGTCCTGATTTTTTTTGATTGTCCCTTATTGTTTGCGGAAGGTTTGCCGTCGAAAAGCCGGATCAGGGCGGGAAGAATAGTAAAGGTCGTGAAAAGGGCGATCATCATACCCCCACCGGCGATGATACCAAGCTCGCTTAGGCCGATGTAATCGGTTGCAAGGAACGATAAAAAGCCGATGGCGGCGGCAACGGCGGCAAGGAATATGGGAAGGGCGACACCGGTGGCGGTGGCGTCAATGATGCGATGGCCCTTATTGTCTGTATGGCTGTCGTGCGCGTCGTTTTGCCATTCCTCGCGGTAACGCAGGCAGAACTGGAGGGCAAAATCAATGGCAAGGCCGATATAAAGGACGGAAAAAGCAACGGAAATCAAATTCAAACGGCCGACCGATAATGTCGCAAAGCCGAAGGTCAGGCTTAATCCGGCAAGCAAGGTCAGCATGGAAGCGGCGATCAAGCGGGACGATCCAAGGGCCCAGATGACAATCAGCAAGACAAAAATGAACGAAATCACCGCGGCCACGCGCACCGATTGAAAGACACTGGCGTATTCTTCCTCCTCCATGACGATGGCCCCGGTAAGGCGGATGGTCACGCCATAGCGGTTTTCCGCATCGGTGGCAATTTTTCGAATGGTGGCAATCGCTTTGTCGGCCGGATCAAGGGAGGTGAAATCAATGACGGGACGGACAAGAATAAAGCGCCGGGTCGTCGGTTCCCCATTGTCGGCCCGATCGAGGCCAAGATCGGCGGCAAGGAGCACATTCCAAGAAAACGGCGTATCGACCCGATCGGGCATTTTGGCCGCGTCAAAGCTTTGGTTAAGGGCTGCGATAAAATCGGTGACGACCGGGGCGTTATCTTGGGCAAGGGCCAGTTCCAGCGCCGAAAACACCCCGTCCAAGGATGGATTGGCGACAAGATGCCCCAAAAGGGGCTGGGCCCGGGCCAAGCGATCGGATAAATCGCGCAACGCGTCCGTATCCAGATAAAGCAATCCATTGCGCCGGAAAAAAGGATGGTCTTGGGCGCCGAACACCGATTGAATGGCCGATGACGGCCGTGTGGCCGTTTCTTCCAGCGCGTCAAGCAGGGAGGCGGCGGCATCTTGGGCGCGATCGGCATTATCGGAATCGACGACGATGACGATATTGCGGGCCAGGGCGGGGAAGGCTTGGCGAAAATCTTGATGGATTTGCCGAAAGGCAAGCCGATCCGACAGCATGTCCTCGGTCGAGCTGTCGATCCGCAGGTGATGCCGGGTGGCATCAAGACTGAAGAGTATTGCCAGGACGAACGCAAAGACTATAACGAAGGGGTGTCGCCACGAGGCACGGGCAAGCCATGCCAATGCGGAACGAATACGGTTTCCGATGGTGTGGATCATCGCTTCCTTTACTTTCGTGGTGCGGCCGTGCGGGTCGGCACGATACTGCCCCCCGGCACCACCGCACAATAGTCCAAGTGACCGGAGATCACAAAATGTTCACGTATCGCACGCATCTTTTGACCCATTTTCGAATCATCGAAGAATCGATCCGGACGCACCGCCAATCGGTGGGTCGATCCCAAACGGCAGGCCCGACCATCGCCCGCATATCGCCGATGATAAAGGCCCGAATAAAGACCCCGATAACGATGATGATAACAACCCCGATAGCGGCAATGGCAATCCTCATCACCGTCATCATGACCATGGCCATAACCGGCCCGGCCATCGCCGATGATATCGCTGTGCCCAAGGATGATCTTTTGCCCAAGGATGCCGTTACCGTGGTCGAGGAATTTCACGCAACCTTGCTGGAGGCCATGCGCCTTGATCGATGCGCGGATCGCTATGCGCTTTTGCTTCCGGTTATCACCAAGGGGTTCGATCTGGATCGAATCGCCCGTTTGTCGACCGGCAGTTTCTGGAAGAACATGTCGGGCGATGAGCAAAGGGACTTTACCCGCGCGCTCGCCCGGTCGACGGTCGCCAGCTATGCCGATAATTTCAGCGGCTATGACGGCGAAATGTTCCATACCCTTAAGGAAAAAAAAATCGGGGCGGGATGGTTAATCCAAACCGCCTTGGTCATCAATACGGACAAGAGCGAAGCGGACGGCAATGGGCAAAAGGATGGAAAAAACGATACGGTTGATAGGGTGCGTTTTGATTATCTGCTGCGCCGCGATGGCGATGGGCATTGGCGGGTTGTCGATATTTTGCTGAAAGGCGCGTATTCGGAATTGGCGGCAAAACGTTCCCAGTATTTAGCGGTACTGCGCGGCGATGGTGCGGCGGCGTTGATCAAGCGCATCATCGATAAAATCCCGTCCCAATGTGACGTTGGTTGATAAATAGGGCGGTTGATAAATAGACCGGTCGATAAATAGACCCGGGCGCAATATAGGACGATAAAAAGCAAAACGATGGCAAATGAAACGATAAAGGGGATACCGGCAACGGGCCGGGATCATGCCCCGAACATGGCACCGGTCGATCAAACGCCATCGATGGCAACGCGCCTGCGGCAATTATTGTACGGGGACGACGTTGCCATTTTGATGGAAGCGCATAATGGATTATCGGCAAAAATCGTCGGCCAGGGTGGGTTTGCCGGAATTTGGGCGTCAAGTTTGACCGTATCGGCCGCTTTGGGATTGCGTGACAGCAACGAGGCTTCATGGACTCAAGTTCTCGAGGTTCTGGAATTCATGGCCGATTCGGCCGATGTGCCGATTTTGATGGATGGCGATACGGGATACGGCAATTTCAATAATGTCCGCCGCTTGGTGACAAAGCTGGGCCAACGCGGCATCGCCGGTGTGTGCATCGAGGACAAGGTTTTTCCGAAAACCAATTCCTTGATCGACGGTCGCCAAGAATTGGTTTCCATCGGCGAGTTTACCGGCAAGATCAAAGCGGCCAAGGATTCCCGGCGCGATGCGGATTTTTGCGTCATTGCCCGAACCGAAGCCTTGATTGCCAATCTGGGCATGGAAGAAGCGATCGATCGCGCCCATGCCTATCACGAGGCCGGGGCCGATGCCGTGTTATTGCATTCACGCCGCCATAACGGCGATGAAATTTTTCGTTTTATGTCGAAATGGGATGATTCTTGCCCGATTGTGATCGTGCCGACGACCTATTACCGCACCCCCTTTGCCGAATACGGCAAGGCCAATATTGCGATGGTCATTTGGGCCAATCATATGCTGCGGGTGTCGATTGCGGCCATGCGCACGGCATGCCAAAAAATCCACGGCCAACGCACGCCGATCGGGATAGAATCGGATATGGCCACGGTTGGCGATATTTTCGATCTTGTCGGCAATCGGGAACTGGCCCGGGCGGAAAAGGAATATCTTGCCCCGGAGGCGGGGCGCTCGGCCGTCATTTTGGCCGCATCCCGGGGCGCGCAATTGGGGGAGCTGACACAAGATCGCCCCAAATGCATGATCGACGTGCGCGGCGAGCCGATTTTACACCGCTTGGTGGCGACCTTTCACAAATGCGGGATTGCTCCGATTCATGCGGTTTGCGGCTATCGGGCCAATCAAGTGGATGTCGAAGGGTGCACGGTTATCGTCAATGACGATTACGCCGATAACGGAGAGGCCGCATCCCTCGCATGCGCGATGCCGGCGCTGGAAGGGCCATGTCTGGTCAGTTATGGCGATATCGTCTTTCGCCGCTTTATCCTCGAGGCGATGCTGGCCGCGAAAGGGGATATTATTTTGGCGGTTGACGGTTTGGCCGCAGGGCAAGATCATCGCCAATACCAACGCAAACGGGATTTTGTCCATGTCTCCCGTTCGTTTCGCGGCGATTACCTCGAGGAACAAAAACCGGCCCGCTTGCAAGCGATATCCCATACCCTCGAACCGGATAACGTCAGCGGCGAGTGGATGGGCATTGCCGTCTTTTCCGATCAAGGCACCCGGGCCTTGCGCGCGGCCATCGAGCGAAGAGAAAAAGACCATCGCTTGAAAGAGGCCAATATGCTTGATTTATGCACGGATTTAATGGAGTCGGGGCAGTCGATTAATGTCGTCTATTTTGCCGGAAATTGGCTGGATGTCGATGATCTTGGCGATCTTGCCAAGGCCCGTAACTTTGCCTGAGGCATCGGCGATCGCGCGCATTCAAAGGGTATGGCAAGCGGTATGGCAAAGGGCATGGCAAGAGATATGGCAAGGGGTATGGACATCGGCACCCCTATCTATATATTACGCGCCCGTATATAAACCTGTATACAAAAGCGTGTCGGTCATCTCTGCGTTTGCTTTCTTGGATGATCGTATTTTGCAATGGGATACGATACATTCCGGCAAGCAACCGTTGCCAATGGCACTTTGATCGGTTCTTCGGAATATCCATGCGTTCGCGATGATCGATGGTGCGTATCCACCAACGTTCCATCGCCGCGATAAGAGAGGATCTATGATCGAAGCAAAAGATTTCTTCACGCCCCTTCTGCAATCCGGGTTTCGGATGTGCAGTGCCGTTCCTTGCTCGTTCCTTACGCCGATTATCAATGCGGCCATTTCTTCGCCGGAACTGGACTATGTTTCGGCAACAAACGAGGGCGAGGCGGTCGGTATCGCTTGCGGCGCGTGGCTGGCCGGGCGTGACGGGGTCGTCATGTGCCAGAATTCCGGTCTTGGCAATACGGTCAACGCATTGGCGACACTTGCCCATCCGTTTCGGATTCCATTGTTGTTGATCGTGACTTGGCGGGGCGGGCCGACGGTAAAGGATGAACCCCAGCACCAATTTATGGGCGAAATCACGCCGCGCTTGCTTGAAAGCATGGATATCCCATGGTCTCTTTTTCCTTCCCGCAGTCGGGATGTCGCCGATACGCTGGCCAAAGCGCGGGCCCATATGGCCCAAGAATCGCGTCCCTATGCGTTGATTATGCAAAAGGGCGATATGGCCATGACCGGATTGGACGAAAAACCGTTCGATCGGGCCGGGCCGGGCCATGTGATCGATTATCGCAAAGGGGATAGCGGCACGGACGAGGATTTACCGACGCGCGTCGATATTCTGCGGGCCTTGTTGGATCGGATAAGTCCGGACACGGCAATCGTTGCCAGTACCGGTAAATGCGGCCGCGAATTGTTTGAGCTTGAAGACCGCAAGCAGCATTTTTATCAAGTCGGATCGATGGGATGCGCCAGTGCCGTTGCTCTTGGCATTGCCCTTTACGGCAAGCGTCAAACCGTCGTTTTGGACGGGGACGGGGCAGCGTTGATGAATATGGGTAATATGGCAACGATCGGCAGCTATCGTCCCAAACGCCATGTCCATGTTCTTCTTGATAATGCCGTCCATGATTCAACCGGGGGACAGGCGACGGTGTCGACGGCGATCGATTTTCCCGCCCTTGCCCTTGCCTGCGGCTATGACAACGTGTTTGCCTGTAACGATCTGCCCGGATGGAACAAGGTATTATCACGGATCGATACCATAGGCGGGCCGTCCTTTGTCCATATGCGGATTGCCGCCGGTTCGATCGCCAATTTGGGGCGGCCGACGGTTGGGCCGGATGTCGTTGCCCGGCGCTTTCGCCGTTTTTTAATCGATGCCGATTAATGCGTGAAGAATATTATGATCTTTAATCGCATGAAAATTCGAGGGACAATCCCCCATAAAAATTTAAGGGAAAATTCCCCATGAAAACACCAAAAAAAATACCTCAGAAAACATCCAAAGAAACATCCCAGAAAATATCAGGGGGGCATCGGTCGGCGGATGTGCGCCATGCCTTTGTCGATTTCTTTACCCGAAATGGGCATGCCCATATTTCTTCGGCCCCGCTTATTCCCCACGATCCAAGCCTGCTGTTCACGAATGCCGGTATGGTGCAATTCAAGCATATTTTCTCCGGGGAAGAAAAGGCCAAGGTCAAGCGCGCCGTTACCGTGCAAAAATGTCTGCGCGCCGGTGGCAAGCATAATGATCTTGATAATGTCGGCTATACGGCCCGCCATCACACTTTTTTCGAGATGCTGGGCAATTTCTCCTTTGCCGATTATTTCAAGGAAGAAGCCATTTCATACGCATGGGAATTTCTCACCGATCGGCTTGGTTTGGCGCGGGACAGGCTTTTGATCACGGTTTACGATGGCGATGACGATACGGCCGCTTTATGGAAATCGATCGCCGGAAAAGAAGCGATTCCAATCAAAGGCGACGATAATTTTTGGGCGATGGGAGAAACCGGCCCATGCGGGCCATGCACGGAAATCTTCTATGACCACGGGGATTCTTTATCCGGGGAAAAGCCGCCCGGTGATGGTGGCAATCGCTATGTCGAGATATGGAATTTGGTCTTCATGCAGTATCAGCGTGATGAAAAAGGCCAGTTGCGCGACCTTGACCGGTGTGGCGTCGATACCGGTATGGGGCTCGAGCGGATTTGCGCGCTGATGCAAGGACAGCATAATAATTATTATTCCGATTTATTCGTTCCCTTGATCGATCAATGTTGCGATACCCTCGGCATTCAAAATCCCGGGTCGCCATCGGCGGAAAATGGCCGCGATCCGGCAACGCTTGCTTCGCTAAGGGTCATCGCGGATCATTTTCGGGCATCCTTTTGTCTGATCCGAAGCGGGCTTTACCCGGCCAATTCCGGACGTGGATATGTTTTGCGGCGGATCATGCGCCGGGCCTTGCGGCATGTGCACAAATTAACGGACGGCAAGGCGGATGGCCGTTTGTGGTCGGCGCTTGAACAACGTCTATGCGCGACCATGCGCGACCAGTGGGAAGGCGAATTCACCGATGATACGGATCACGAGGTGTCGACCTTACTCATGCGTGAGCAAGAGTATTTTTACTCGACCCTGGGGCGTGGCTTGAAACTTTTGAACAAGGCATGCGAAACCCTGGACAAGGGTGCCATGCTTTCCGGTGAGGTTGCGTTCACCCTCTACGATACGTATGGATTTCCCCTCGATTTAACCGAGGACATCCTTCGCACGCGCGGGCATCAGGTCGATAATGTCGGCTTTGATAAAGCCATGCATATCCAGAAGAAAAAGGCCCGGGCCGCATGGGTCGGATCCGGTGACGGCAACGACGACCCCGGGATGGGCAAACTTCTTGACGAACTGTCACCCGGGGTCTTTACCGGCTATGACGACGGCGCCGATCAATTCCCCGATAAGGCCCCCGATCAATTCACCGATGAGGCCCCCGACCCATTTAACGATCACGGCACCGATCCATTCCCCGATCAAGCCCCCGATCCATTTAACGATCACTTTACCGATCACGCCAAGGTGGACGCGATTTTGGTCGATGGTTTGTCGGTCGATAAGGCATCGACCGGCACGGTGATCGCCTTTGTTTGCGATCGCAGTCCCTTTTACGCACGCAGCGGTGGCCAGCTTGGCGATCGCGGCCGGGCGGTATGGACGAAACGGGATAAAGACCGGAATAAGAATCGGGATAAAGACTATGGCAAAGACTCGGATAAAGAGTGCAAAGCCCTTGATAAGGACGATACCATCGATGGATATCTCGATATATCCGACACGGTTAAAAGCGGCGATTTCCACATTCATATCGCGACCTTACGCAAAGGAGAATTGCGCCGGGGTCAGGATATCCAGCTTTTTATCGATCGCCATTATCGACGCGCGTTATGCGCCAATCATTCCGCGACCCATCTTTTCCATGCGGCACTGCGCAAGCGTTTAGGCCATCACGTCAGCCAAAAAGGGTCACTGGTCGCCGATGACCATTTGCGTTTCGATATTTCCCATCCCAAACCGATCAGTGATGCCGACCTTTATGCGGTCGAGGACGCGGTTAATCGCCGTATCATCGCCAATCGGCCGGTTCGCACCCGGGTGATGGATTATCAAGAAGCCCTTGGCAAGGGGGCAACCGCGCTGTTTAGTGAGCGTTACGCCGATAAAGTGCGGGTGGTCTCGATGGGCGGTATGGATGGTGACAGACCCTATTCGATCGAATTATGTGGCGGCACCCATGTGCGCCACAGCGGCGATATCGGTGCCTTTGCCATCACCGGACAAAGCGCGGTCGGTGCCGGTATTCGAAGGTTGGAAGCAAAAACCGGGGTGGCGGCGATCGCCTTTTGGCGTGACCGTTCGACCATTCTTAGCGATTGCGCGCGCGCTCTTAAAACCTCTGCGGCGAAAATATCCGGGCCGTTGCAATCCTTGATCGAGGAGAAGAAACGGGCCGATAAAGCGGTATTTCATTGGCGAAAAAGGGCGGCGGTCAATGAAATCTTGGCAAAGAAACAAGATATCGACACCATTTCCTATGCCGCCGCCGTGATCCATGATCTGCCCGGACGCGATAACAAAGATATTGTCATGGCGGCCGCCGAATTGCTGCCAAGGGCGGTGATTGCCCTGGTCGGAAGTCACGACGGCAAGGCATCGATCGTCATTCGGGTGCCCCCGCCATACCGGCCCGCATTGGATGCCGTGACCTTGATCCGCGGCGCGGCCGATATTCTTGGTGGCAAGGGCGGTGGCGGCAGTCCCACGATGGCCCAGGCCGGGGGGCCGGACGTGCGCAATGCGACCAAAGCGCTGGATCGGATCGCCGCTATGGTCGAAGCAGCGGCCAAAACATTGAAAAAGGGGGATACGCCATGACCAAGCCCGACGGGGAAAAACAACACGATCGGTCAAAGAGTGCGGCCGAAGATAAACCCGACAATGTAAAGGATAGGGCAAAGAACGATCGGTTGGATGATCGGCCCAACGATGCCCCCGATAACACAAAGAACGATGCAACGGATGCGTTTGACGATAAGGTTCTCGAGTTCTTGGTGTGTCCGGTGACGAAAACCCCGCTGCGTTATGATCGAGAGGCCCAAGAGTTAATCAGCGATAAAGCGGGATTGGCCTATCCGATAAAGGACGGCATCGCGATTATGTTGATCGATCAAGCGCGCCCGATTTCCCCTAACACATCAACCCGGCCATCGTCTAAATCATCGGCCGAGTAGGGCATCGATCAAGCCCGGGGGCCGAGCAGGGCATCGATCAGGCCGGGGGCCGAGGAAAACACCCCGCTTCATCGGTTGGGTCTTTTTCGATCGGCACTATTTCGCTTTTGGGTCTTTGTCTAAACCATCGGCCGAGTAGGGCATCGATCAAGCCGGGGGCCGAGGGAAACACCCCGCTCCATCGGTTGGGTCTTTTTCGATCGGCGCTATTTCGCTTTTGGGTCTTTTATGTCGCACGATCGGCGGGGGTGCACATGATCCAGCATTTCATCCATCGCCGCTTGTATGCGCGCGCGCCATTGCGGACTTGATAGGCGGTGGTCCCCATCTTTAAGCAGGATCAGGCGGGACTCCTTGCTTTGCAATAATTCCATGACGGAAAGGGAATCGCGCCAAGAAACGGCATCATCGGCCGTGCCGTGGATGAAAATGGCCGGACAATCAAGTGGGATTGGCCGGCCAAGCAGGCAATGGCGGCGCGCCTCCTTGATCATATCGATCGATAGGGTAATCGGCGGGGCGATCGATGGGCTGCTTTTATCGGGCGATATTTGCCCCTGTGGTTTTTGCCCGGATGATGTTTGCCCCTGTGATTTTTGGTCATGTGGTTTTTGCTCATGTGATGTTTTGGGGGGGGATGTCCCGGTGGATATTTGAGACGGTTCTCGGGTGCACGGTTTCGGGCAAGGGGATGCCTGCAATACCCATTGCCCGTCGCGTTCGGCTTGCTTTTTTTCTTCCGCGTTGAGCGATTGCCACAAACGCTGTGTTGCATCGACCGCCGTGGCAATCCCGACAAGGCCATGAATGCGTGTCTTTCTTGCCAGCGCGGCCAGCAGCATAATCCAACCGCCAATGCTTGAGCCGACAAGAATCTGTGGCCCGCGACTGTGATGGTCGATCATGTCGATCGCATCGTTCAACCAGTCGCCGATGGTGCAATCGGTGAATTTCCGATCGGATTGACCGTGACCGGAATAGTCAAAGCGCAGATAGTCAAGCCCGCGCCGCCGGCACCATAGGTCAAGCGTAGCGGCTTTATCCCCGTCCATATCGGACATCAATCCATGAAGAAAGATAACCCCGGGATTTTCCGGCTTGCCCCGGCGGCGGCGATAGGCCAGTCTATGGCCGTTAGCGCGGGAAAAAAATTGCAATTGCGTCATTTAATTTTCATTCCCCTTTTCATTTTCATTCCCCTTGGTGGTAAAAAGGTCGATTGTCGGGGCGGCTTTTTGTCGGCCCGATGATGAATAGGCCGTGCGTCCGATCGTCTGCCCTATAATTGGCTGGGTAATTTGCCCGGTAATTTGCTGGTTAGTCTTATGGTAACGCCCGATGATTAATAGGCGATTTTTTCAAACGGAGATACGAGAGATAGTTTCTTATGGTTGCATCGGTCAACGATAATCGCGCATTGCCGATCGCGTCTTTCGATTCATCCGGTTCATCCGTCGGATCGGCAAAAGACGAATGGCCGGCAAATGGCAACGGCCCGGGCCCGGCATCGCCCCCGGGCGCAGCATTGCCCAAGGATGGGGCGGGTGGGGCATCCGATTCCAAACCGATACGGGTGATGCAGGTCTTGCCGTCCTTGGATGGCGGCGGCGGGGTCGAGCGCGGGTCGCGCGATATCGCCATGGCCCTTCGCGCCCATGGGATGGGAAGCTATATTGCCTGCCGCTCGGGCAAGGAAGCGGAGCGTTTATCGCGGCAGGGAATTACCCATATCCCGATCGATTTGCATCGGCGCGGCCCCTTATCGATCGCCACCAATGCCGTTGCTTTGATAAGGGCGATACGGCAATACAAAATCGATATCGTCCATGTCCGTTCACGCGCACCGGCGTGGAGTTGTCTTGTCGCCCGATGGTGGACGAATGTCGCGGTGGTGACGACATTCCATGGCTTTTATTCGGGGCATGATCGTTTTTTTAAACGTTTTTATAATCAAATCATGCTGCGCGCGCAGGCGGTTATTGCGGTTTCACCCTTTATCGCTTCCCATATTCGAAAATATTATCGCTGTGCCGATAACCGATTGCATATGATTGGGCGCGGGGTCGACCGTCATCTTTTTGATCCCGATCGGGTACGGCCGGAACATGTGCGGAATATGCGCCGTTCCTGGGGGGTGTCGGACAAGGATCAGGTGGTGCTTTTGGCCGGTCGCGTATCCCCGTGGAAGGGGCATCGTTGGTTGCTTGAAAGTTTTGCGTCATGCGCGTCCAATCAAGAATCGATGGCGGCGCCGAAAAAAGGGCGTCAACGATTGGTCTGTATCGGTCACGCCGAACAAAACAGGCGGGTCGATGACCTGAAGGCCCGGGCCGGGCGTCTTGGTGTCGATATCATTCTGGCCGGTCATTGTTCGGATATGGCAACGGCCTATATGGCGGCGGATGTCGTTGTCGCACCGTCGCTAAAGCCGGAGGCTTTTGGCCGTGTCGCAGCCGAGGCATTGGTGATGGGAAGGCCGGTCATCGCGGCGGCGCATGGCGGTTTCTTGGATATCGTTGCCGGATTAAGGGACTATGCCGGCACGGCGATGATAGCCGTTGAACCGGGCAACCACAATCAGCTAAGCGCCGCCTTGGATCGGCTTTGGCATGATCGTCCGGGCACGATTTGCAACGCGCTTCGTGCGCACGTTCTGGAACGTTACAGCCTGGAATTGATGACACAAAAAACATTGGCCGTGTATCGGCATGTCGGTGCCGAAAAAAACCGCCATGATCGCCATCAACGTGTCGTTGTCATCCTGTTTGGCGCGCTCGGTGACATAATACGGGCAAGTGGCGCGATGGCTTCGATTCGCCGCCACCACCGCGATGCCCATATCACCTTGGCGACGACCAAGCCGTATCTGGATTTAGCCGACCAATTGGCCCTATTCGATGATTGGTGGTCGGTGCGCCGATCCTGGTTCTGGCTTGGGCGAAACGGATTGTGGCGTATGTTGGGACGATTGCGCCGCCATCGCCCCCATATTGTCTATGATCTTCAAAATTCGCGCAAAAGCCGTTTTCTGCGCCATGCTTTCACCGCAAGCCGATGGCCGACGCATTGGTGCGGCCGCGCGCGGCGGCCCGATGACAAAAGCGATGCCCTCGAGCGGATAGGGCGGCAATTACGAGGATGCGGGGTGACGACAATCCTCGATCCCGACATCCGCATGATCAAATCGGATTTGCGCCGCTTTGGCGTGTCTTCCCCCTATGTGTTGCTGGCACCGGGGGCGTCCAAAGATAAAAAGCGTTGGACCGAGGAAGGATACGGTATTTTGCTTGATTTTTTTTCGAAAAGAGGTTTTCAAAGCGTCATTGTCGCCAGTGCGGCCGAGCGATCGATAACCCGCCGGATTTGGCGGATGGCACCGCGTGATGTCTTGGATCTTGGGGGACGCACCGGCTTTGCCGATCTTGCGATGCTGGCCGATGGCGCGACCCTTGCCGTCGGCCATGACAGTGGCCCGTCCCATATTTTCGCAACGCGGGGCTGTCCGTGTCTTCTTTTACTCAATTACCATGACGAATGGTACCGCACGGTGCCGCGTGGGGATGTGCGCTTTGCTTTTGAGACGAATCTTAAATCGCTCAGTATAAGCAAAGTCACCAATATATTGGATATGATGCTGCGCCAACCTTATATACGGGCGCGATCGGTCAAAACACCGAAAGACAAAGACCAAGGATGATCGATGGGGGAGAGAAAAAATCGCTTATCTGGGGGTGGCCCGGGTTTTTTCCGTCGATTCATGCAATTCCTGGGCTTCGATACTCATCGTTGCGATCGGGCGCGCCTCAAGACGCTTGATGCTGATCGGCTCGCCGGAAAACTCGCAATAGCCATAGGTGCCGTTTTCGATACGTTGCAACGCTTGCTCGATTTTCACGATCAATTTGCGTTCCCGGTCGCGGGTGCGCAGGGTGATGCTGCGCTCGGACTCGGATAGGGCCTGGTCAAGCGGATCGCTTTCCTTTTGGGTTCCGCGCTGCAATTCGCGCTTGGTGTTATTGCCCTCCTGCAACAGAAGGTCGCGCCATTCGATCAACTTCAGGCGGAAATATTCCCTTTGTTGGGCATTCATGAAGGGTTCGGATTGTTTCGGCTTGTAACCGGGGGGAAGTGCTATTTTCATAAGCGGATAAGGGGGATGAGTAGGGACAATAAAAACAAACGTTAGAGGATGTAAACGGGGCAAAACTATATCCATTTTGAGCGCATTGACAAGCCATAATTGCGTCCGTGCTTCGATCGCCCGGATCTTAATGCCATCGATATTTTCATCACGGGCATCCGAATGAAGGCCGAATGCCAATGGCATCGTCTTGCCGGTGTGCCTTTTTATATCGGTGTTTCTTCCTCCCTTTTTTTGTTTTTGCGCCGATCTTCCCAGGCTTTGGTCTATCGGCAATCCGGTATCATTTTTCCGGATGGAGAAGAAAATAGGTTACGGTCATATTGTCTTCACGCTTTGATTCAATGGAGAGAATTTCATCTTCCCTGGACCAGGCAAGAGACGGCGCTTGGATCCATCCGATATGGGGTAAAACGCCGCGGTAATAGGCGTCAACGGCATCGGGGCTATGGTCGGAAAAGGCAATGATTTCAATAATCCGGCCGGCCGGCGTGTCAAAGACGGTCATCATTTCATCCCGCACCGCAAGACCTTGCATCAAGGGGATGCCGCCGGGCAGAAAATGATCCCGTATATGGTTCGTGGTCGCGTCGATGCCCGCGCCTTTTTCGGCATGCGCCCGCCCGTCCAATCCCGGGATAACGGTAAAAACGAGGGCGACCATGATAACCCGATGGATCCCCCGATCAATCAACCGATGAATACCCCGATGAATCTTGGCCCATATTCGGTGCATAGGGGCACTATCGAACCACGCGCGCAATCCGATATCGGCATCGCTTTTGCATGGGGCGGATGGGATTCGGGCAATCATTTGCGATCCGGCACGGGCGGGGGTACTCATCGTGTGCTTGTATCCTCTTTCTGGCAATTTGGGCAACTGAATGTTGATCGCCCGCCAAAGCGCAAGCGAATGATGGTTCGGCGACAGCGCGGACAGGGTTTGCCCGCACGGCCATAGACGACAAAATCATGTTGAAAATATCCGGGGGTTTGATCGGGAAGTTGGTGATCGCGCAGGGTCGATCCGCCCGCGGCGATGGCGCGGCGCAGGACGCAGCGCAACGCACGGTGCAATCGGCGGCATTCATCATCATTTAAACCGCCGCCGGAACGAAGCGGAGAAATACCCGCGCCGAACAACGCTTCACACGCATAAATATTGCCGATACCGGCAACAATTCTTTGGTCGAGAAGCAAGTTTTTAATCGGTGCCGCGCGCCCACCGATATCCTTTTGCAGCCGTTGCCAATTCCATCGCGCGGACAGCGGTTCCGGCCCCATTTGACGAATGGCCAAAGGCCAGTGACGCGTGGATGGGGGAACATCATCGATCCAGCCAAATCGGCGCGGATCGTGATAGATCACATGCCCATGGGATGTGTCCATGATGACGTGATCATGGGTTTTCAAGGGTGACGTGGGCGAATCGATTCGAATATGACCGGACATTCCAAGATGGATCATCAATATCCGGGATGGCACGTCGTGATTCGCGTTTTGATCGACATCATTTCGGCCAAGATATAAAAGCAAGAATTTACCGCGCCGTTTAATATGATGGATCGATAGTCCTTCGACACGGGAGGGCAAAGACCGGGACACCGTTCGGCGCAGGTCAAAACGCCGGATCGCGACCCGTTTTATGCAGGCCCGATGCAGACGCGCGGCAAGCGCGTTTTTAATGGTTTCAACTTCGGGCAATTCCGGCATTCGATGATTTTTCCGCTTTCATGGTTTTGCCGAAAGGCAGATTGCAACAAGACGGATGCGGCTTTCGGTGGATGGGACAGGTATCGATAGGGTGGGCGCACCGGACATGGCAACGCTATACCAAGGGCTTGCCCTGGGTCAATCCATCGGCACCGTCGATGAATCCCATATCGATCGTTCATCTGAACCTTGGGGCGAACCTTGGCGGTTTTGGGTGATGGTCGATGCTTTAAAAACATCTTTATCCCCCCTTGCCCCGTGCATATTGACGACGCAAGGCAAGTAAGACTATAAAACCATCTTGGTATTCTTCTGACCCTTGGAACATTATGCCCAATATTCAGTCTGCAAAAAAACGCGTTCGCCATACCGAGCGACGCACCTTCACAACCGCGGGACGACGCCGTCGGACAGCAAGTTTTGTCAAACAATGCGAAACGGCCTTGGATTCGAGCGATCGGGAAGCGGCGAAAACCGCCCTCGACCGGGCGATTTCGGAATTGGCCCGCTCTGCCGGACGGGGGATTATTCCGGCCCGCCGCGCATCGCGCAAAACATCACGCTTGGCGCTACGCTTTGCCAAGATGGATGCATCTGCCCCCGCCGCCAAAGGATAATCGCGCCCGTTAATAAAAGCGGCGCGAGCAATTTGCAGCCCGTTATCGTCGGAAAACATCCGGCAGCGCCTTTAACCAACGCCGGGTAAAGCGCCCCTTGCCGTCACCGATATGCCGATATCGATGCGATCTGTCTATGGGGCACGCCTATGGGGGGGCACGCCTATGGGGCGGTTTCATCGAGGACATCGGCGAGAATCGATACCATTTGCTCGATCTGACCGGTTGACACGATCAAGGGCGGCGACATGGCAATGACGTTGTGGGTCGAACGGACAAGAAGTCCCTTGGCAAAGCAACGCCGATAGATATCAAAAGCCCGTATCGCCCCAAAATCATCGCCATTTTCCCCGACCGATCCAATCTCAATAGCGGCGGCAAGGCCGATATTACGAATATCTTGCACGCCGGGCTTGTCGGCAAGGGAATGGATCTTTTCCTGCCATGGTTTTTCCATTTTTCGGGCGCGGGCGAAAAGATTTTCATCTTCGTAAATATCCAATGTCGCCATGGCCGCGGCACAGGCAAGGGGATGCCCCGAATAGGTATATCCATGGGGCAATTCAATCGCATGTGGGGCAAGTGGGCGATCGCCGATCGTATCGGCAATGGTTCGATCAACGGCGACCGCGCCCATTGGCATCGCGCCATTGGTTATGCCCTTGGCAAGGGTCATGATGTCCGGGGTGATGGAAAAACGCCGGCAGGCGGACACATGGCCCAATCGACCAAACGCGGTGATGACCTCATCGGCGATCAATGGAATGGCGTATTTTCGGCATAGTGTTTGCAAACGTTCCAAATACCCTTTTGGCGGCACTAAAACGCCGGTTGATCCGGCCATCGGTTCGATGATCAAGGCGGCAATCGCGTCCGGGCCATGGGCGGCAATCACGCGTTCGAAATCATCGGCGATATCGGCTCCATGTTCGGGTTGTCCCCGGCTAAAGGCATTGCGCTTCGGGTCGTGGGTATCGCGAATATGGTCGACATTGGGCAGCATCGGCGCGAAAAGGTCTTTGTTATTGGCCATTCCGCCGACGGAAAGCCCGCCGAAACAAACGCCGTGATAGTCGCGCACGCGACCGACCAGGATTCCATCTTTGGATGGCGATTGTTTTCCCAAAATACGGTGATAGGCAAGGGCAATTTTCAATGCGGTTTCGACCGCTTCCGAACCCGAGTTGACGAAAAATAGACGATTTGTATTGTTCGGCAATATCGATGCCAAGCGTTGGGCGCAGGCAAACACACCCGGGTGTCCCATCTGGAAAGCCGGGGCGTAATCGAGAGTTTTACCGGCGGCAAAGATGGCATCGCGGATGCGTTTGCGTCCGTGTCCGGCATTCACGCACCACAGCCCCGATGTGGCATCGAGAATGCGATCGCCTTTGTCGTTGATATAATACATGCCATTGGCGGCCACGACATTTCTCGGGTGATGGCGAAAATGACGATTGGCCGTAAACGGCATCCAATACGATGGATGCCAATGGGACGAATGATCGGGCATAGCGTATCCTTTTATCCGAACGAAGAGATCACCACCGGCGATGACCCGTTATTTTTATAGGTGGATGACACAGGATGATTGACTTTATTTTATTCCTTTTATAAACAAAGCGCACTATAAGAGAAATCCAGACAGGATCCACTGAGGGTAAGAGTGTGAAGAGAACGTATCAACCAAGTCGATTAGTCCGCAAGAGGCGCCACGGCTTCCGATCCCGCATGGCGACGGTCGGTGGGCGCAAGGTTCTCGCACGTCGTCGCAAACGGGGACGCAAGATCCTTTCGGCATAACAAACGGGCCTTCGCTCAATGATGGAAGCCCTTTCCCGCAAACGGGATTTTCTTTCCCTTTCACGCAATGGAGTTAAACATGTGGCACCGGCCTTTGTTCTTCTTGCGCGCAAGCGCGACCAAGAGGAGGGGGCGGACACGGTAAGGGTTGGTTATGCCGTTACGCGCAAACTTGGCAAGGCCGTCATTCGCAACCGGATCAAGCGCCGTTTGCGGGATGTCATTCGCCGTCGTTTGGCACCGGGGCATCATATCGGGTACGACTTTTTGTTCATTGCCCGGCAACGCGCTCAAAAATGCCGATTCACCCATCTGGAACGGGATATGGATAAGATTTTTGCCCGTGTTCTGGCGCGCCAAGGCGCGAAGAAAAACACGGAAAAATCGGCACGCAGGCCACGCAGACCCCAATCATCAACAGCAAAACGGTAGGACAATGATACGGATACAATCTTTTGCCGCTTTTATGGCGGCTGTATTAATGGCCTGTTGGCGATGGCTGGGGGTTCCGCTGTTGCATGTCCTTGTGCCGATTATGCCGCCGGTGCGGCGTTGTCGCTTTGATCCCAGTTGTTCCGAATATGCCCGCATGGCCTTGTCCCGCCACGGCTTTATCCGTGGAACCGTTCTTGCGATTTGCCGAATTGCCCGGTGTCATCCGTGGGGTGCATGCGGGCATGATCCGGTGCCACGGTCAAGCAATGGCCCCAATAATACCCTCCATCACAAGCGCAATAACGGCCATGATGGCGGTATGACCGGATATAAAGGGGGCGGGGTTTATCACGCCGACAACGGCACGGGAGCCGACCATGGACGATAACGGCCGCTTGCTTTTTGCCTGCGCTCTTTCGCTGCTGATTTTTGTCGCGTTTGATTATTTCTATTCCCCAGGGAAAAACCCGCCGCCGGGCGTCGTTTCACAAGGGGCGTTGGAATCCGAAAGCGGCGGCTTGGATATTCCGATTCCGGATATCGAAAATACGGCGATCGACCATGCGTTGCAAAAAGCCACTCCCGAAGTTTTGGGAAAATCCGGACCGGCCCCCAGAATCGCCATTTCAACCCCGCAATTAGAGGGCAGTTTATCCTTGCGCGGCGCGGTCATCGATGACCTTGTGTTGCGCCGTTATCACCAAACGATAGAGGATGATTCGCCGCCGGTGCGGCTTTTGCACCGCCGCGGCAGTCCCAATGCGTATTACCTTCGCCAGGGATGGACAAGCCTGGCCAAGGGCTATGTTATGCCGGGGGCCGATACTCTGTGGCAAACCACGGATCACACCCTTGGGGTCAACCAACCGGTGACGTTATCGTGGCGCTCGCCGCAAGGGCTTTTGTTCGAGCAAACCATCCATGTCGATGATCAATTTCTTTTTACGGTCACGTCAAAGGTGATCAATCATTCGAAAAACACCGTGGCCGTTTCTTCCTATGGCTTGGTATCCCGTCGATCGGCCCCGAAAACCCAAGGGTTTTTCATCTTGCATGAAGGGCCATTGGGATATCTTGACGGTCAATTGCGCGAATATTCCTATGGCGATTTGCGCGATGATTCATCGGTGTCCCTCAAGAGCCAAGGGGGATGGCTTGGCATTACCGATAAATATTGGCTCAGCGCGCTGATCCCCGATAGCGAAACGCCGATTGGCGCGCGCTTTTTATATCTGCCGAAGACGGATGTGTATCAAAGCGATTATATCGGTCCCATCCATTCCCTTGCCGCGAACGGCGAGGTTTCGGTGACATCGCATATGTTTATCGGGGCAAAGGTGGTTTCCATCCTTGATCGCTACCAAGATACGATCGGGGCCGATCATCTGGATTTAGCCGTCGATTTTGGTTGGTTCTACTTTCTGACCAAGCCGATTTTCTATGCCCTTGATTGGCTTAGTTTGTTTTTCGGCAATTTTGGTCTTGGTATATTGGCGTTGACGGTGGTCTCGCGCATATTGCTGTATCCGATCGCGAATAAATCTTTCGAGACGATGAACAGAATGCGCCATTTACAGCCAAAAGTCCTCGCCCTTCGCGAGCGCCTCGCCAATGATCGACCGGCCATGAGTCGCGAAATGATGGCACTTTACCAAAAGCACAAGATCAATCCGGCCGCCGGGTGTCTTCCGATCATTATCCAGATTCCGATTTTCTTCTGCCTCTACAAAGTCCTGTTCGTGACCATAGAAATGCGCCACGCGCCGTTCTATGGCTGGATTTCCGACCTTTCGGCGATGGATCCGACCAATCTTTTCACCGCCTTCGGTTTGCTGTCTTGGTCGGCGCCGTCTTGGCTTCATATCGGCATTTGGCCGCTTTTGATGGGCGCCAGCATGTTTCTCCAGCAAAAACTTAACCCGCCACCGCCCGATCCGATCCAGGCGCGGATTTTCATGTTTTTACCGATCGTCTTTACCGTTATCATGGCGTCCTTTCCGGCCGGTCTTGTCATTTATTGGACGTGGAATAACGTTCTATCGATTTTGCAGCAATGGTGGCTGATGCGTAAGATGGATGCGGCCCAAGAAGCCCAAGCGGCCGCGCAAAAGACCCAAGCGGCCGCGCTTAAAAATACGCGCGGTGGGGCGAAAAAATCAAAAAGGCGGTAATTCCCGATCGACAATATCCGCCCACAAGGGGGCGGGGGATAGCGTCGGGGATGGTGCAAAAAACTTTGGGAGATGGCGCACGATACCCCCGCAAGGGGGCGGGGGATAATGTCGGGGACAAGCATCCTTTTCTTGCGAGGGATCCCGTTGTATCAATAGGCGGCAACGGTGAAGGATTGCGTAACGATCCTTGTCCGCCTTTGTTTTCTGTGCTTGTTTAAGCCGATTGATGTGCCACCCCGATGGGATACGTGCCGCCTATGTCTTCTACGCCCCCGGTTGATCGGGACCAACTTGCCGCAAAGGGTGTCGCCCTGGCCACGGCATTGCCTTATATGCGCCAATTCAATGATCGCGTTTTCGTCATTAAATTGGGCGGGGCGGCGATGGAAAGCGCCGAGTTAGCGGAACTTTTTGCCGCTGATATCGTCTTATTGCGCCAAGTCGGTATTTACCCGATCGTTGTCCATGGGGGCGGGCCGCAAATCGAACATATGCTAAAGCGGCTAAAGATCGAAACCTCTTTCATCGATGGGCTTCGCATTACCGATCCGTCGACTCTTGAAATTGTCGAGATGGTGCTTAGCGGGAAAATAAACAAAACGATTGTCGCTTCGATCAATCGTGCCGGTGGCATGGCCCTTGGGATGTCGGGTAAGGACACGGGGCTGATCACGGCGCGTAAGTTATCACGGCGGCAAAGGGATCCCGATTCCCATATCGAGAAAATCCTCGATCTTGGCCTTGTCGGGGAGCCGGCAAAAATCAACACCCATGTATTCGAAACGTTGCGCCGTTCCCAGATCATTCCGGTCATTGCCCCGATTGGCGTCGACGAGGGGGGCACGACCTATAACATCAATGCCGATACCGCCGCCGGTGCCATTGCCGCTGCCGTTGGGGCAACGCGCCTTTTTCTGCTTACCGATACCAAGGGTGTTTTGGATTCTTCCGGTCGGCAGATATCCCAATTACCGGTGGAAAGGGCACGAAGTATGATTCAAGACGGCACGGTTAGCGGCGGGATGATTCCCAAGCTCGAGACTTGTTTTAACGTTCTTGATCAAAACGTCGAAGGGGCGGTGATCATGGACGGGCGGGTTCCCCACGCGCTATTGCTGGAAATCTTTACCGAGCATGGGGCCGGCACCTTGATTCATGCGTGATCGATCACGATCGATCACGAAAATATCTGACTTAAATATCCGATTGGGGAAATCTTATGGGCTTTGAAAAAGAAAAAGAAATCATCGAACGGGCGTATGCCGACAGCGACGATGCGTCAAAAACCGATATCGCGCAATGGCGCGAGTGCATCGATCACGTTTTCGCCTCTCTTGATCAAGGGGCGCTTTGCGTGGCCGAGAAAAACAACGGTCAATGGATTGTCCATGAATGGGTTAAGAAGGCCATTTTGCTTTATTTTCGTTTCCATCCCAATCGGGTTATGGACAGCGGTGCCATCGACGGCGGAATGATGGCCAGCTGGTTTGATAAGGTTGGATTGAAAAGCGCCGGTTGGGATAAGAAACAGTGGGAGCAAGCCGGTTTTCGGGCCGTTCCGGGCGCTTGGGTGCGCAAATCGGCCTATATTGCCCCAGGGGCGGTTTTAATGCCGTGCTTTGTTAATATCGGCGCGCGTGTTGGTCAAGGAACCATGATCGATACCTGGGCAACGGTTGGATCTTGTGCGCAAATCGGCCAAAATTGCCATATTTCCGGAGGTGCCGGAATTGGCGGAGTGCTGGAGCCTTTGCAAGCAACCCCTGTGATTATCGAAGATCAATGTTTTATCGGCGCCCGTTCCGAAATCGCCGAGGGAGTCATCGTCGAGACCGGATCGGTCATATCGATGGGGGTTTATATCGGGGCATCGACCCGCATTATCGATCGCGAATCGGGGAAAATCCATTACGGACGGGTACCGGCCTATTCGGTTGTTGTCGCCGGATCCCACCCCTCGTCATCAACGTATTCTACAATGGCGGGGGGGGGGACGGCACCGTCATTATATTGCGCCGTTATCGTCAAGCGAGTCGATGCGCGAACCCGTGCGAAAACATCGATCAATCAGCTGTTGCGCGAAGACACCCCGACATCGATGGAATCATAACCGGATGACCTTGGCATAGCACCCCCCTTCAAAGTTAAAGATCCCGTCGTCCCCCCAGCCATGTTCATCATCGCCGATCAAGGTGCGTGAAGAATCGGCACTAAGGGTGGTTTTACCGGTACCGGAGAGTCCGAAGAAAATGGCCGTATCGCCTTCCACCCCCATATTGGCCGAGCAGTGCATCGGCATAATGCCGCGTTCGGGTAGGATATAATTCATGATCGAGAAGATCGATTTCTTGATCTCCCCGGCATAGCTTGTTCCGCCAATCAAGATCAGGCGGCGCGAGAAATGGACGACGATAAAGGTCGATGAGCGGGTGGCGTCCGTTTTCGGATCGGCGAGGCATTCCGGTGCCTGGATAACCGTAAAGCCGGGCGCAAAGGAGGCCATTTCGTCCGGCGAGGCACCATGAAACATATTGCGGGCAAACAAAGCGTGCCAAGCATGGGCGGTGATAACCCGCACCGGCAAACGGCTTTGTTGATCGGCACCGCACCAACAATCTTGGACAAAGACTTCCTTGCCTTCGAGATGGCGGGTGACTTTGCCGCATAGATTATCGAAATGGGCATTCGAGATCGGGCGGGGACAGCCCCCTTCCGGCATCCGCCGGGCTTACTCGGTGGGCTTATCCCGGCGGGCGGAATAGGAAAGATAAAAACGCCGGGCTTACTCGGTGGGCTTACTTGGCAGGCTTATCCCGGCGGGCGGAATAGGAAAGATAAAAACGCCGGGCTTACTCGGTGGGCTTACTTGGCAGGCTTATCCCGGCGGGCGCAATGGGAAAGATAAAAACGCCGGGCTTACTTGGCGGGCTTACCCCGGCAGGCGCAATAGGAAAGATAAAAAACGCTTTAGCCCGGCGATGAATCAATCACTTTATCGGCGATCAGTCGATCGATCGATTGATCGTCCATTCCCAGGATATCGCGCAAGATTTCGCGGTTGTGCTGCCCTAAAAGCGGCGGCGGGCGTCGATAGGACACTTTTGAACGGGAATAACGGATCGGGTTGGCAATCACATCGATATGGCGTCCTTTTTTGCGTGGGTGATCCATCGGCACCACCCGTTTGCGGGCGCGCACCTGGGGGTCGGCAAAAACTTGGCCGATATCGTTAATCGGCGAGCAAGGGACATTCACTTTGGTAAGGCCGTTGACCCAATAATCAATCGGCCGTTGAATAATCAAGGGGTTCAATAATTTGGTTAATTGGCGGCGATGGCGCACTCTTTGCCCGTTATCGGCAAAGCGTTTATCGTCGGTCAGGTGCGGACATTGCGCAAATCGGCAAAAGCGGGCAAATTGGGCATCGTTACCGACGGCCAGGACGATCATGCCGTCCCGGGCGGCGAATGTCTGATAGGGGGCGATGCTGTGATGGGCATTGCCGACGCGTTGGGGGATTTGCCCGGAAACCAGATAGCTTTGACCAAGATAGGATAAAAGCGACACCTGGGAATCAAGAAGGGCGCAATCGATCATCTGGCCCTTGCCGCTTGCCTCGCGTTCACGCATGGCACCCATGATGGCAATGGTGGCATAAAGTCCGGTCACGATATCGCACACGCCGACGCCGACCTTCATCGGTTGGCCGGTGGATGTGCCCGTGACACTCATCAACCCGCCCAGAGCCTGGACCAAATAATCATAGCCACCGCGATTGGCATACGGCCCATCTTGACCAAAGCCGGTCAAGGAACAATAGATAAGTTTGGGATTATCCTTTGCCAAGCGTTGATAAGACAGGGCATAGCGATCAAGAATACCCGCCCGAAAATTTTCAATCAGAATATCGCATTTCGCCGCGAGTTGCCGGGCGATTTTTTGCCCGGGTTTGCCGGTTAAATCCAAAGTAAGGGAGCGCTTATTGCGATTGACGCTAAGAAAATATGCGCTAAGCGGGTGGGCGTCTTCGTTCTCGTCCAGATAAGGGGGGCCCATAAACCGCGAATCATCGCCGCGACCGGGGCGTTCTATCTTGATAATATCGGCGCCGAGGTCGCCCAGAATCTGACTGCATGTCGGCCCGGCTAAAACCCGGGTTAAATCCAAAACGCGCACGCCCCGCAAAGGGCCGTTAGTGGGATCTTTTGCCGAGGTATCTGCCGGATTATCTGCCGGGGTATCTGCCGGAGTGGCGGCGGGCGATGGCGTTGAATTCATAAAAAGGCGAATATGTGGGTCAAGGCGCGGCCCTGTCCGCTACTTGGCTTTTTCCAAACTTGCCAGCATACGCAGCCGCAATCCCTGGAGGCGGATAAATCCCTCGGCATCGCTCTGGTCATATTCTCCGCCGGACTCGAAGGTTGCCAGCGCGCGGTCATACAGGCTATTGGGCGAGCGCCGACCAAGAACGATAACGTTTCCCTTGTGCAGACGAAGGCGTACCTCGCCATCAACATTGGCTTGGGATTGATCGATCATGCTTTGCAGCATCAATCGCTCGGGAGAAAACCAAAAACCGTTATAGATCAATTCCGCATAGCGCGGCATCATTTCATCTTTAAGGTGGGCGGCGCCGCGATCCAGGGTGATGCTTTCCAAAGCGCGATGGGCAACGGTCAGGACGCTTGCCCCGGGGGTTTCATAAACGCCGCGTGATTTCATGCCGACAAACCGGTTTTCGACCATATCGACCCGACCGATCGCGTGGGCACCGGCGATTTGATTAAGATGGTCCAGCAAGACGGCAGGCGCCATTGCCTTGTCGTTGACGGCGACCGGATCGCCACGAACAAAACGGATGACGATTTCACGCCCTTGGTCCGGGGCGTTATCAACGCTGACGCTGCGGCGGAAAATATCTTCATTCGGCGCGCGCCAAGGGTCTTCCAGCGATTTGCCTTCATAGGAAATATGCAACGCATTCGCATCCATCGAATAGGGGGCCTCGCCGTCGCCGTCGGCATCCACCGCGATTTTGTGCCGCCGGGCATAGTCGAGAAGCTTTTCCCGACTGTCCAAATCCCATTGCCGCCATGGGGCAATGATATGCAAACCGGGGTCTAATGCCTGATAGGCCAATTCGAAACGAACCTGATCGTTGCCTTTGCCGGTTGATCCGTGGGAAACGCTGTCGGCACCGGTTTCTTGCGCGATCTCGACTTGGCGCTTGGCAATCAGTGGGCGGGCAATGGCCGTGCCGAGCAGATAAACCCCCTCATAGAGGGGATTGGCGCGAAGCATCGGAAAGACATAATCGGCAACAAAGGGATGGCGCAAATCTTCGATAAAGATTTCCCGAACCCCCATCGCAAGGGCTTTTTCCTTGGCCGGGGCGATTTCCTCGCCCTGGCCGATATCGGCCGTGAAGGCGACAATCCGGCACCCGTAATGTTCCTGCAACCAACGCAGGATCACCGATGTATCAAGGCCGCCGGAATAGGCCAGGACGACTTTCTTAATCGGTTCTTTAAGCACTATAGATGGCCTTTTGATGGGATGGATGGCCTTTTGATGGGCATTTCATCCCGGGTGATGGAAGAATCATGAAGACGATTTTTTAAATGGACATTGCTTTTTCGCGGCGTTCCAAGCCTTGCTAAATCCACTAAGAGAAAAGCGATCCAGGGTCTTTGTCCCGCGCGACGACGTGCCGTGGATAACGGCGTTTAGCCCGCGTTGCATGGCTTTGACGATGGCCGCATCGGCCTTGGCATCCTGACTCCACGCGCGTTCGCCCGAAGGAAGAAGCGTAAAGGATTTGCCGTCAATCACAAGTTTTGGCGCGACATTTTCCCGATAGGGATAACCGGCAACGATACTCATCTCGCCTTTGCGGTTCTGGCTTGGAATGCGACTGATCAAAAGATGCACGTCACCGCGGCGGGTGTATTTTCCTTCCGACTTTTTCGGTCGCGAGGATAAAATGCAGATACGTGGGTTGTCTTTTTGCAGCCAAACGTTCCAATCCTTGAATGTTTCGATATGGGTGCGTGTATCCTTGCCGTTTCCGGGCATTGGCACCAGAATAAGGACAAGGACGCAAATCGATATCGTGAAAGAATGAAAAAACATGATCGCAATAAAAGATTTTACAGCCGGATAACCATTGGTTTCAACCTATGAGAAGAACGGTGTCGAGACAACCCCATATTCCCCCTTTGGTGAAAATCTTTTTCCGATCCGGCCATGTGACCCCAAATAGATACGCCAAATGGATGTCCCCAAATGGATAAACCAGGGTTCACGTCTTGGGTCGATGGCCCAAACTGATGCCCCGAATGCTCCAAATGCCCAAATGCTCCAAATGGATACGCCCCAAATGGATAGGTATCCCCTATGATCATTATTTCCCTATGATCATTACTTAATGTCGGTCGGCCACGATCTTGCACGGCGCATGGCGCGCCTGTTTCGTTTGCGTCCAAGCGCGGTCGGTTGGCAGTTATTGTCGATATTTTGCCTGGCGACGATGGCCGCTTTGGTGAAATTGCTTGGCGCGAGTCAATCATTCCAGGAAATTGTTTTATATCGCTCTTGGCTTGGATGGATCTTGCTTTTACCCCTCTTTGGATGGCGAGTCCGACCCTGGGGCAGGGCGCATGCCACCGATCCTCAAAACAATAAAGACACGGGGCGCAATCCCGCCGCCCCCGTCCGCATCGGTATCGGCGGGCATATGGGGGTGCGCGCGCAAAAGCGAAGCCCTTGGGCCCTGGCCGGCAGTCGGGTTATCATCCTTCGCGCTTTTTTCAATATTGCCGCCTTGCTTTGCGGTTTTTATGCGGTGATTCACATCCCGTTGACCGTGTCGGCGACCATTTCCTTTTCCCGCACATTTTACGTCATCATCCTTGGCGCGTTGGTCCTGGGCGATCCGGTCCACAGACGGCATTGGCTGGCCGCGCTGATAGGATTTATCGGCATTATCGTGCTGCTTCGACCCGGCATCGGCGATGCCTATATGGATATCGGCATTGCCTTTTCCCTTGCCGGCGCGTTTTTTGTCGCTTGCGGCACGGTCGCCACCCGTTTTTTAAGCCAGCGGCAAGAGGCCCTATCGATTCTTTTCTGGAACGGTTTTTATGTTGCTCTGTTGGCTTTGCCCTTAATCGCTTGGCACCAACACGGTCTTGATCCGATCGACGCGCTGATGATGGTGATGATTACCCTTGCCGGAATGGCCGGCCAGTTCTGCAATATCATATCGCTCGGCAAAGCCAGCATCGGTGACATGGCACCCTATTCCTACCTGCGGGTTTTATTTGCCTCGGTCTATGGTTATTTTTTCTTTTCTTACGTTCCGGATTTATGGACGTGGATTGGCGCATTGATTATTATCGGCGCAAATATTTACGCAAGCCGCAGTGACACCATCCCCCGGCGCGGACTAACCACCGGCGACTGATATTGCCCCCATAAACGGATGGGGTATGCGGTGTGGGCAAGCGCGCAGGCATAAAAGATCAAACACGGATAGAAACATGAATCCTCATAAAGACACGGATCATCATCGATCATCGGCGGCCCATGGCATTCTTTTCATCTGTACCGGTAATATCTGCCGGTCACCAACGGCCGAGGCCGTGCTTGCCCATATGCTCGATCGGGATCGGCAATTATCGCCCCTTGTCCGTGACGGGCGCATCGTGATCGATTCGGCCGGGATTAGTAATTACCATGAAGGGGAAGTGGTCGATCAACGTTCGATGGATGTCGCGGCCCGTTCGGGATATGACATGTCGCCATTGCGCTCACGCATGTTTCGTCCGGATGATTTCGATCGTTTTTCCGACCTGATTGCCATGGGCGGCGATCATTTGACCCATATGCAATCAATGTCCCGGGCAATGTCCCGGGCAATATCCCGGGATACGCACCGATCCCTGCCGCAACGGGTGCGCATGCGATTGTTTATGGATTTTCCCGGCGGTTCCGGCGGGGATGTTCCCGATCCTTATTACGGTGGATCCCAAGGATTTGATCAGGTGCTTGCGATGATCGAAGACGGCTGCGGTGCCATCGTCCGTGAACTGCGCGCGCGTTTTATCCCGACCGATTGACGCCATTTTCGCAATTTTTTTTGATTATCGCGTCAGGACGGATCGATGTTTTCTTGGCGGCGTTTGTGTTCGCCCTCGCCATCATGGCGCAATGGCGCCAATGTCGAGAGAAGAATAAAAGCGGGAATAAGTAAAAAAGCGGTAACGATATAGAGAACGCCGTATCCGACATCGTAAATATCGGCGAGCTTGAAAACCCCATGGGCAAGAAGGGGGCCAAGAATACGGGCCAATGAGGAACTCGATTGCAATGCCGATTGAATCGATCCTCGGCTACCGGACGAGCAAATGCGACTACTCCACGATTTCAGACAGGGATTGTGCAAACCCATGGCCATTCCGATCAAGGATAAAACAATCACGGCGATCCATGCGTTGGAGGCAAAGGCAAGGCCGATATAGGAAAGGGCAAGAAAGCCGACCGCGAACATCAATAAGTGTTTTTCGCCAACCTTGCGGGCGGCGATACCGACAATAATGCCTTGGGTGCAAACGGCCACGATCCCCGATATGATAAGGGCCACCGACACCAGTGCCGGGCCTGCGTTAAAATGCTCATTGGCCCAGGTGGCAAAAGTGCTTTCCAATCCGGAAAAGGCACTTAGCCCAATCAGGTAAATCAGAATAAGCCGCCAACTCGTCCAACGAAACCGCAAAAAGGACGACAGGGCCGGGCGCCGGGTCGAATGGGATGACGGGATTTTGGGAATGCGCAAACAAATCAACAACGACAAAAGGCAAAGGATCGACGATACGGTAAAGGCGGTGCTATATACCTGGGTCGCTTGATCGGGGGCGGACAAGATCAGGTTGATCAATCCCCCCGTTGCCACCCCGACAAGGACACCACCGCCAAGGGACGCGCCAATGACACCCATTGCCCGGGTCCGTTCTTTTGGTTCGGTCACATCGGAAGCCAGGGCATGAAAGATCGAAATCCAACCGGCGCTGCACCCGGTTAGAAAAAGGGCCCAATAAATATCGACAAGAGAATCGGCCCGGGCCAGATACAGATATGCGCCCGAACTGATTAACAAACAGGCATAGAGAGCCGGTTTGCGCTGAAATTTATCGGAGAACGCCCCCCATAACGGCGCACAGAGAAAGGCGCCAACGGCGTAGCAAGCAAAAACAAGCGGAACCTTGTCCGGGGTCGCGCCTTGGATTTTTGCCTGAAACGGAAGCAACGGAAACAATATCCCCATCGCGGCCATTGCCGTCATACAGGCAAGGGCAAGCGGGATGAGCCGCTTGAAAAAGGAAGGTTGATCGCGCATCCGGGAATTCCAAGAAGTAGAGGCAGCGTCAGACTACGCTTTGAATGGCTCGACCAGCAAGCTATTTCATCATTATTCGCCCATTCCGGCCCCATCCCGACAACGGGGCAGGGGGATTTTTGCCGATGGATGCAAAGGCAAGGGGCAAAACGGCGCATCCATGAAAGACCCCTTGAATCAATGAAACGAATGCATGGAACGCCAATCTATGGCGCAGGGGGATTTTTGCCGATGGATGCAAAGGCAAGGGGCAAAACGGCGCATTCATGAAAGACCCCTTGAATCAATGAAACGAATCAATGAAACGAATGCATGAAACGCCAATCTATGGCGCAGGGGGATTTTTGCCATTGACAGAATATATCCCGCCCATCCATTCTTAGGACTCGCCTTAGAGCCATGCGTTGCGCTATCCCTCACGTTTCATGCCCCCGATGGCTTGGCGATAAAGTCCGATGGTTCCATAAGCGGGCTTTTTTGCGGCCTTTATTCAACCGGGGACGTTATTGTCCGATCGTGCCAAAGGAATCGATATCGTGAGCCTGTTTCAACATCATGACCGGCGGGTCTATCCCTATCGATCCGAAGACCTATTCGCGATGGTGGCCGATGTCGAGCGTTACCCCCAATTTCTTCCCTGGTGTTTACGGGTCGATATGCTTGCCCGTAATGACGACGGGTTCAGCGCGGTTCTTCACGTCGGCAAGGCCTTTATGTCCGAGAGCTTTACCTCCCATGATCGCCTGTTTCGTCCGGGGGCGGATGGCGGGGATTGGAAAATCACGGCCAATTCCCAAGACGGGCCGTTTCGTTGGCTTCGTTCCGAATGGATATTTCGGGATCAAGCCGATGGCGCTTGTGTCGATTTTTCGATCTCGTTTGATTTGAAATCATCCCTTTTCGCCATTGCTCTGGGTCGTTTTTTCCATACATCGATCGCCCGGTTAAGCCTCGCTTTTGAAGAACGGGCCCATATTCTGTATCGCTAAATTCCGTATCGCCGATTTCTTTACCCTTAATCCCGGCAAGGGGAAGGGGGGTATCATCAAGTCCCCCTCAAGGGGGTGATTCTTGCACCATGGCCAGGGCCAAACGCAGGGCCTGTTCGACCCCGGCCCGGCGAATTTGTGTTCGGGTGCCGCGAAAACAATGCCGTTGACAGGTGATGGTGTTGGCGCGGGCACCGCCGATATAGACCAATCCGACCGGTTTTTCCGCATTCCCGCCGGAAGGCCCGGCAATCCCGGTTAAAGAAATGGCAAAATCGGCCCGGCAAAGACGCAATGCCCCCCGCGCCATGGCTTGCGCGGTGTGTTCGCTGACGGCACCAAAACGGGCAATGGTCGAGGGATCAAGGCCAAGAATCGATGCCTTGCTCCAATCGGCATAGACGACAACGCCACACCCGAAAACGGACGACGCCCCGGCAATATCGGTCAGGGCCGCCGCCAATAATCCCCCCGTGCATGATTCGGCCGTGCCAATCGTTTGGCCATTCCGGCGCAGTACGCCGACCAGCGTCGCGCTAAGGTCTTTAATCACGGACATGCACTCATTGCTTTTCTATAAAACGACTATCCTGAATCCACTCTAACTTTTCCTGAATCCACTTTAACGCGTCGTTCATGATTTGTGTGGAATCGACCATCCAAGATATAACGTCATAGGTTATCCCCAGCATCACGATGAGAAACCACAAAAACACCGCCGTGAAAAGAGCCGCGACAATATCATCGACCATGATGGCAAGGCCGGCCGGGTGCAGATTTTCAGACCATGCTATCAGTGAAGGTTTTTCGATATCGAAAAACCGAAATAAAACAAAGGCGGCAATATAATGGCCGTAATAAGGGACATTATTCCCATTGCCGCCGGCAGGGGCGGTCCACCATTCGATAAGAAGAATGACCAACCATTGCCCAACCCATTCATCGATGACGCATGTGCTTGGATCGGGATCATCCTCCGAGGTGATGATCGCGCCGGCCCATAGGCCAAGGACAAACATAACGAGAATGGCATAGGCAAAAATGGTGATCGGAATGTTGAAGTCAAAAAGCAGCCATGCGCTTATGGTTGCGATCGCACTGGCCCATGTTCCCGGTGCAATGGGAAGTCGGCCAATTCCGCCAAGATCGGCAATCCATCGGGCGGCGGATACTACTTCTTTGGGCGCGCTTGCCATGACGTTTTTCCCGTGGATGTTTCTGGGGATGTTCCTGGGGATGTTCCCGGGGATCTTATCCGGTCGTTGCCCGCATGGCGAGGGTGACGCACGCCATCGCGGCGATTCCTTCTCCGCGACCGGTAAAGCCAAGTCTTTCACTGGTGGTGGCCTTGATGCTGACACGTGACCGATCAAGGTTAAGCCACCGGCTTAACCGTTCCACCATGGCATCGCGATAGGGGCCTAATTTCGGGGTCTCGCAAATAAACGTCATATCGATATGGTTCAATCGCGCGGCCCGTCGGCTAAGCTGTCCATAGGCAAAGTCGAGGAAGATTTTCGAATCGGCCCCCTTGAAGCGATCGTCATCGGGCGGGAAATGGGTGCCGATATCGCCCATTGCCAAGGCGCCGAGAATGGCATCGGTTAGGGCATGCAGACCGACATCGGCATCGGAATGACCGCTTAACCGATATGGATGATCAATCGGAACGCCGCACAAAATCATACCGCTGCCGCGGACAAGTCGATGCACGTCAAAACCATGGCCGACACGAATATCATAATCGCGAGAAGCGAGCATATGGCGCGCCCTTTCCAAATCATCTCGAGTTGTGATCTTTTGATTATGATCGCTATCGTCGATCGCGACAACGGTCAAGCCCGATGCCAGGGCAACACCGGTATCATCGGTATAGTCGCTATGGTCGGCATTTTTATGGGCGCGATAAAGGGCGTTAAAGCAAAACCCCTGGGGCGTTAGACTGCGCCGCAACGGGGCGCGGTCGATCATGTTTCGGATTTGCCCCCGCATTTGACCCTGAATTTGACCCTGAGTTTGATCGAGGCGTTGACCCCGGGTTTGATTGGGGCGTTGATCAGAATGTTGACCAGAATGTTGACCCCGGGCGGGTGCATGGATTTTGGGCGATGGCGCTATACCGTCCGCGCTTTTCGTCGTTGCCGCGATCGGCGGCGACAAGGGCGGATCGATTGCCGGATCAAGCGTTATAACACTATCGTGTACCATGGCGCAGGCAACGGCACCGTCAATACGATCATCGTCAAGAGCATCCAATACACGGGTGATAATAGCGTCGCCGACAAAGGGCCGGGCACCGTCGTGGATTAAAATCTTGTCGATATGATCGCCTTTAAGGACTTCCATGCCGCGCATGACCGATTGCTGTCGGCTGTCGCCACCGATGATGGGGGGCAGAATTTTTGCCGTCTTGCGTTTTATATTCTTATCTTTTGCCCCCTTGCCTTGGGGGTCGCGCACGATATGTGATTCATTTCCCGATATTTCATTTATTGGGGTTTCATTTTCCAGTGTTTCAATGACGTCGGCACAGGCCTTTTCGTCGTCCTTATGGATGACGATTTGAATCCGATCGATTTCTGGATGGTCGATAAAGGGGGTCAAGGCCCGGGCCAGAACACTGCGTCCGGCAAGGTCGACATAGGGTTTGTGAATGCCCGATTCCATGCGCCGTGAATGGCCGGCCGCAACAATCAAAGCCGCATTTTTGAGCATATTTTTGGCCCCATTTCTAGCCCCATTTTTAACTGGATTTTCGGTGACGTTTTTGGGCATGTTTTCAGATACTACGGTCGGTGATCGCGGCGTGGTCGATTATCGTATGATGAACGATGGGTCTATCATCGGTTTCCTATGATCATCGTCTCGTATAATCGCCCTGGCATAATCACAAGGGCATAATGACAAGGGTATGCCTTTGCCGATTCGGTTGCAAGTCGATCGGGTGATTTTTCGATCGATCCCGCGTGCCATGATCGCTTTAATCGCATCGGGAATCATATCAAGCACGGGCGGAATTATCCCGCGGCGCATAGCGGTCACGAAAACGGCACGATCGCAAGATGATTCTTGCCCCATAGGCGCGGGCAGGCATAATGACACCCGTATGCAACACGGTCACGACATAGGAATCATCGGTGCCGGTGCCTGGGGTACGGCTTTGGCCTTGGTCTGCGCCCGAGCGGGCGGGCCGGGAACATCGGATCGCGGACGGGTTCTTTTACAAGCGCATGACCCCGGTCTTGCCGAATCGATACAATCGCGCCGTTGCAACGATCGCCATCTGCCCGGGCAGACATTGCCTAACCGTATCGAGGCGATTCATGACATATCGCAAATGGCCGGGTGCCGATTGATTTTAATCGCATGTCCGGCCCAGCGTCTGCGCACGGCCTGCCTTGCGCTTCGCCCTTATCTTGGCCCCGTTCCGGTTGTGCTGTGCGCCAAGGGGGTTGAGGACAAGACCGGGTTATTCATGCACGAGGTGGCGCGCCAAGTATTGGGGGACAAAGCAACGCTAATCGCGTTATCGGGGCCGAATTTTGCCGCCGATATCGCCGCCGGTCGCCCGGCGGCGGCATCCGTGGCCTGCGTCGATATCGACGTTGCTCTGAACGTTGCGACCATGCTTCGTACCGATGATTTTCGCCCCTATGCGCACAACGATATCATCGGGTGCAGCGTCGCGGGGGCCCTCAAAAACGTCATTGCGATCGGCTGTGGCATTGTCGCGGGGAAAAATATGGGGGAAAACGCGGTTGCGGCATTAATGACCCGTGGGTACGCCGAAATGGTGCGACTTGCGGTTGCCTGTGGCGCGAACGGGACGACGATGGCCGGACTTGCCGGTATCGGTGATTTATGCCTGACCTGTTCAAGCCGGACGTCACGCAATACGTTATTCGGGTGGCATCTGGGTCAAGGATGCACGCCCAGCGTTGCCAAAGAACGGATAAATTCCGTGGTTGAAGGGGTGATAAGCACCAAAAGCATTGGATTTCGGGCTAAAAAATTGGGTATTGATATGCCGATTTGCGCCACCGTTGAAAAAATCTTGTGGCATGAAGCGAATATTGACGCTATGATCCGCGAACTTCTTATGCGGCCGCTGAGGGAGGAATTCCCGCCCCGCCAATAAGTGACGGCATTGCTTGGCGATCCGATGTGGATCTTCGGGTGATCGCACCGATTGGCACAAGCAGGGTTCGGGCGGGACTTGGCCGGTGGCTTGGAAGTCGGCGTGTGTATCCGTGGAAAAGCGGTGTGCGCGCCATCGGACGATACCCATCACGGGTCTTGTCCCCGGCAATGGTCACCAAAGGGCCTGCGCCGCCGTTAGTGAGTAGGGCTTGCGCCAGCGGGTTTTGCGGGGCGAGGGTCACCGGTAACGGGGCATTGTGGTTGGGACGCGGACGGTCAAAAGGGAGGTAATTTTAAGGATTCGGGAGGAATCGCTTAAATGTATTTCATCATTGACTGTACCGATCATGCCGATCGCGGCGATGTTCGGCGCGCGGTTCGTCACCGCCATCTGGAATGGCTGGCAACGGTTAAGGATAAAATCCTCAGTGCCGGGCCAAAATTGGACGACACGGGGAAGCATCCGATCGGCTCTCTTCTTATTATCGATTTTCCCGACCGGCAGGCGGCCCGACATTTTGCCGATCGCGATCCGTATGCCTTGGCCGGGCTGTTTTCCGGCGTTGTGATCCACCGCTATCGGCAAGTATTGCCGGTTTCCGGCGATCGGATAACCGACACAAAAGGTTAATCATGGCATTTTGGCTCTTTAAATCGGAACCTTCGACATGGTCATGGGATGATCAAAAGCGCGATGGCGTGGCCGAATGGGATGGGGTGCGCAATTGGCAGGCCGCAGCGAATATGAAAAAAATGGTGATTGGCGATCATGGTTTTTTCTATCATTCGGTCAAGGAAAAGCGGATTGTCGGCATTGTCCGGGTCGTGCGGGAATATTATCCCGATCCGACCGATGCAAGCGGACGGTTCGGCATGGTCGATGTCGAGGCCTGCGTGCCGTTGCTAAAACCGGTTTCCTTGCAACAGATCAAAGACGATCCGGCCTTTGCCCATTTGGCATTGATTCGTCAATCCCGCCTATCCGTGTTGCCTGTCGACGGCGAATCGTGGCACAAGATATGCCGTATGGGCGGGGTTGATGGTAATTTTTAATCATATCCAATCGTATGGCGATAATGCGATCATCGGCTCGATATGAATCACAAGAGGGATCATACCAAGGATCACAACCGACAAGCAGGGAGGAAAAATCATGGCGGATTATTACCCGGCCGGTAAGGGGCTTTCCCAACCGGCATCGATATCACAATCGGACTATCAATCTCTTTATCGAAAAAGCGTTGATGATCCGGAAGGTTTTTGGCGCGAGCAGGCGCAAAGCCTCGATTGGATAAAGCCCTTTACCAAGGTCTTGGAAGGGGGATTCCACGATGATTTTAGGGTGTCTTGGTTCTCGGACGGCACCCTTAACGTATGCGTTAATTGTGTCGATCGCCACCTTGCCGAGCATCGGGAAAAGACGGCGATCATCCACGAAGGGGATGATGGCGACCACAGCCGTCACATCACCTACGGGCAACTGCATGATGCGGTTTGCCGTTTGGCTTCGGGACTTCGAGGTTTGGGGGTAAAAAAGGGCGACCGGGTGACCATCTACATGCCGATGGTGCCGGAAGCGGTTTTCGCCATGTTAGCGTGCGCCCGGATTGGCGCGGTTCATTCGGTCGTCTTTGGTGGCTTTTCGCCCGATTCATTGGTCGGACGGATTCTCGATTGCGATTCCCACTTTGTCATCACCGCCGATGAAGCGGTACGCGGCGGAAAGAAAATTCCCCTAAAAGCAAATGTCGATCAAGCCCTGCAATCCTGTCCGGCCGTGCGCCGCGTTGTCGTGCTTCGTCACACCGGGGCAAACGTCGGTTGGCACCAAGAGCGTGATATCGACTATAAAACATTGACCGAGGAATCAAGCCCCGATTGCCCGCCCGAGGAAATGAAAGCGGAAGACCCGCTTTTTATCCTCTACACTTCCGGCTCGACCGGCAAGCCAAAGGGTGTCTTGCACACAACGGCCGGCTATCTTCTTTACGCTTCCTTGACCCATCGGGCGGTTTTTGATTACCGTCCCGGCGATATTTATTGGTGCACCGCCGATGTCGGCTGGGTCACGGGCCACAGTTACATTGTCTATGGCCCGCTTGCGAATGCGGCGACAACCCTTGTTTTCGAAGGCATCCCGACCTATCCCGACGCATCGCGCTTTTGGCGGGTGATCGATAAACATAAGGTCAATATTTTCTATACGGCGCCAACGGCCATCCGCGCCCTCATGCGCGAGGGGGACGATTGGGTGCGCCAAACATCACGCGCCGATCTGCGTATTCTCGGCAGTGTCGGTGAACCGATTAACCCCCAAGCATGGCAATGGTATTATGATGTTGTCGGCAATCAACGTTGCCCCATCGTCGATACCTGGTGGCAGACCGAAACCGGCGGTATTCTTATCACGCCGTTGCCCGGTGCGACCGATCTTAAACCCGGGTCGGCGACGCGTCCCTTTTTCGGTATCGAACCGACCATCGTCAATGCCGATGGCGAGGAACAATCGGGTCAATGCACGGGACATTTATGTATTAAACGCCCGTGGCCCGGGATGATGCGAACCGTCTTTCGCGATCATCGGCGCTTTATTGAAACGTATTTTTCGACCTATCCGGGCCACTATTTCACCGGCGATGGCGCCCGGCGCGACAAAGACGGCGATTATTGGATCACGGGACGGGTCGATGACGTGATCAACGTGTCGGGACATCGAATTGGCACCGCCGAAATCGAATCGGCCTTGGTTGCCCATGATAAAGTGGCCGAGGCAGCCGTCGTCGGATGCCCCCATGATATCAAGGGGCAGGGTATTTATGCCTATGTCACCGTGATGGAAGGAATCGATCCGACCGATGCCTTGGCCAAGGAATTAATCGCCCGGGTGCGCGGCGATATCGGCCCGATTGCAACGATTGACGTGATTCAATGGGCACCGGGTTTGCCAAAGACTCGTTCGGGGAAAATCATGCGCCGGATTTTACGAAAAATTGCCGCGTCCGAAACCGATGCCCTCGGCGATACATCGACCTTGGCCGACCCGTCGGTCGTGCAGCACTTGGTCGATCATCGTCCCCCTCGCTAAGATTACCCGAAATTGCACCCCGAATACGCCGAGGCCCGCTCGCTACATTACCCGGAATTGCGCCTCGAATACGCCGAGGATTGCTCGCTACATTACCCGGAATTGCCCCCCGAATATGCCGATTATAAGGCGGATTAAGGCATCGATCACGATTCCGATGCCGTCATCCTATCGGGTGATTATCGGCGCCGCCCAATGGAATGGATTATGACGGGCAAGGGCAATGCCGGGAACCTTTGTCAATGCGACCGACATCAAAGGCGGCACCAAGGTCGATGTAGCGCGACAGATAGAGTGAGAGCACTCAGGATCCGGGATAAAGCGGGTCCGTTAGGGGCGCGGTGGGACAAGGAATCTATTGGTGGGGGCGGGTTACGGGGCGATGGTGCGGTGCCCACAGGGCATCAAAACAGGTCCATCCCCGCGACAGATGGTTTGATAGCACTTTTACCGACCGCGACAGATGGTTTGATAGCACCCCGATCGGCGCAACGCCCGATGGGATAAGGGCTAGAGGGTGATTTTCGGCCCGACCGAACAACGAAGAAAAACGTAGCTGTTCCGAATCGACTTATTACTTCACCTGTGAGGCGCGGTTTTCTGCCATTTCCATCAAAACCCGATGCACAAATACCCCGGACTTGCGGCATTTGTGAATTAAAAGGGGTATAGAGCGATGGATATACAATCATAAATATATCCAAGGGCAAAATCGGCCAATAAGGAAGAATGGGAATGTCCATGGACGAATGACCATCATATCATGGCCGCTATGTCACCGATGAAGGTTCAAGGAACGCTATTCGACCGGGCGCGAGCCAACCGAACGGCGATCTGGGCCCGAATGGTTGCCTTGTCCGATGGTGCCGCCGCGGGGTTCTGGGCGTTGTATCCGCGTTGACGGCGGCGTTAGACCGGTGATTGAGAATCGGCGAATCGGCCTTTCGACCGGGCGCGAGCCAACCGGGCGGCGATCTCGGCCCGAATGGTTGCCTTGTCCGATGGTGCCGCTGCGGGGGTCTGGGCGTTGTATCCGCGTTGACGGCGGCGTTGGACCGGTGATTGAGAATCGGCGAATCGGCCTTTCGGACCGGGCGCGAGCCAACCGGGCGGCGATCTGGGCCCGAATGGCTGCCTTGTCCGATGGTGCCGCCGCGGGGGTCTGGGCGTTGAATCCGCGTTGACGGCGGCGTTGAACCGGTGATTGAGAATCGGCGAATCGGCCTTTCGACCGGGCGCGAGCCAACCGAACGGCGATCTGGGCCCGAATGGTTGCCTTGTCCGATGGTGCCGCTGCGGGGGTCTGGGCGTTGAATCCGCGTTGACGGCGGGCGTTGAACCGGCGAATCGGCCGTGATTGTGGGGGCGCACGATATGGGCTTAACTTCCAGGTGAATGGACGATGCCTCCTGTATCGCGCGCCCCCTGACATCTTCTCCTAACGGCAATATAAACCGTGACGGGAAATATCAACCCCGCGCGCCTTATTATCGCCTTATTATTTTGGGGTTAATCGGTTTTGGCCTTTGGCGGGGTGTTTTCTTCTTCCCGGGGCTTCTCATCTTTATTTTTCAGGAACTTCTCATCTGCGGACAGAAAGCGACGCACGTCATGTTTCTTGCCGGTGGATATTTTATGTTTTCGTAATTCGCGGATTTTCTTAATCTCAATATCCAGCTTTTCCTGAAATTCTTCCCAGCAATGTGCGGCAAACTTGGGATAATCGAGGGGGTGGTGGCGAAATAATTTCAGCCTGACCAGGATCATCAAGAATTGCCGCAAGGTTTCCTGGAACCAGTCTTTCGACATCGCTTCGCGCCAATCATCAGGTGCCCCGTCCGGCTTGAGGGCCTGGGGAATGCCGTCACCGTCCGCCGGGGGCGTCGATTGCGATCCGGCCGGGCGCATCTCACCCTCGCCCGTGGCCAGCCACTCCAGAGACACACCCACAGCACCGGCCAAACGTGATAACGCGGTGAAAGATGGCGTGCTTTCCCCTTTGCAATAGCGGTTCAGCTGCTCAACGGTAACACCGGCAACTTCACTCGCTTGCTTTTTCGATGAGAAAAGATTGATTGCATCTTTAATGCGAGAATTTAGCCCACTATCACGAAATAATGTCTTGACCTTATGTCGCATTTATGCTGTTTATCCAAATCTTGACGAAGAAAAGATGACAAAGGGTCGCATTAAAGCGTTTATAGAGGATGCTGGCATGACACTTCATGGGCTATCAACCCGACACGGACTGCGCCCTGATGCGTGTTCAGTGGCCCTTCGTAAGGGACACCCTGAAGGCGAGGCGGCGATAGCAACTGTGTTGGGGATAGCGGCGGCGCGGATATGGAAGGAGCGCTATGGCCCCGACGGGCGGCGGTTAAAACCGCAACCATGGGCGAATGATCGGCACGATCGGGGTATTCGATCGACCGCGGCGGACCGACAACGGGCGGCATAGTCATCATGAATGGAATTCCTATCACACCAACACATATACAAGCGCATTTTAGCGCGTTTGGTGTGATGTGGAAAGGGGGAACGACGTTTTCTTTAAGTTGTAATGCCGTTCCCCGACTTATAAATGTCTGCCCCTTTGGCGAGTGGACGGGGCGCAAGGCGAATGTTTCGGGTGATCTTCCTCCCCGGAACCGGGCGCGCGGGGAGTTGAAGACGTCACCCGCCGCCCACTTTAATTTTTCCCACGTCGACCCGATCGGCGCGGGAATAACGAATGGCCGGTTAGGCTTTGTGTTCTTAGCTGCCGGTCGGGTCGGGGGGCGCACCCCTTCTGCAATATCGCGTTGCGGCCCTCGATCGTTTTTTTCGCGTGTGATCGATGTCATGAAGGCGTTGTTCGCACGTCTTTTTGCCGCCCCGGCATGAAACAAGCGGAATTCTCTCCCGTTATGAGGCCGTGGGCGGATTCCCGGCATGAAACCTTTGGTGGTTTTTAATGTCGCGCATTGATAGCTATATAACCCGTCCGAACGGCACCTTGAAAAAGGCCCATGCCGAGCCTATCAACGCATGCGGCGGGCTTGAGGCGGCGGCGGAAATGTGCCGCGTGTCGGTGCGTTCATTATCCAATTATTGCAACCCGGAACAGGCCAAGGCGCATATGCCGGTTGAGGTGGTCCAGGCGCTGGAGTGGGTATCTAGGAAAAATCCCGTATCGAGCTATCTGGCGGTATGAGTGGCGTTGTCGATATTGCCCTTGACCGGATCGAAATTGTCGATCGGGCCCGGCCGGTGGCATCGGCGCGGGTCGATCGGCTTGCCGCATCGATGGCGACGGAAGGGTTGCGCGCGCCGGTTCTTTTAAAGCCGATTCGCACCCGCAATATTGGCACGGGCAAGGTCGGTAAGGCAGTGATGCCGTCATCCTATCGGGTGATTGTCGGCGCGGCCCGGGTCGAAGCGGCCCGGCAATTGGAATGGAAAACGATAAGGGCCGAATTGCGCGATGGTATCAAAGTTGCCGATGCCGCCGCCCTTGAAATTGACGATAATTTATCCCATAGCGACCTGACCAAACTGGAATCGGCCCTGATGCTCGCCGCGCGCAAGCGGCTGTATGAGCAAGAAAACCCGGAAAGCCGCAACGGCGCGTGGGGAAGTCCCGCAAAATACAGAAATGAGAACGACAATTTGTCGTTCTCAAAGTTTATGGCGGATCGGATCGGTGTCCATCACCGCACGATCGAGCGCATGGTGCGCCGCGGTCAGGAAATCAGCCGCGCGGCGGCCGATACCCTTATCCTTAACGGGTCACCGGTGGCCGATTGCGATGTTGACCTCGATAGTCTTGCCGGACTTGCGGCCAATCATCAAATCGAGGCGGCGCAATGGGCGGTCGCGGCCGACACCGGCGAGCGGCGCCGGATACGAAAATGGCGCGAAGAACATGCGGGCAAACCGGCCGGCAATGTTCATGATTTCCCGAAAAAGTCACCATTAACGAAGAAAGACCAAGAAAACCTTGGCCTGACCCGCCTGCAAGGGGTGTGGTTTGAAACGCAGGTCGAGGATCGGTTGAAGTTTGCCGATTGGCTGCACGAGCGCGGGGAAATCACCGCCGCGCAAGCCGAGAAAATAAAAATCGCGGCCCGGCGCGATCCGGTCGTGTCATGTGGATGACGGCGCCAGCGAACCGCCCGGCAACGCCGCGTGGGCGTTCGCGTGTGAGCGTCCCAAAGGGGGACGCGTATTCAAAAATGAGGATGCCGTCATGTCGATGACGGCACCGGCGAACCGCCCGGGGCGTTCGCGTGTGAGCGTCCCAAAAGGGGACGCGTATTCAAAAATGAGGATGCCGTCATGTGGATGACGGCATCCGAGATTGCGACTTTGCGGTTGCCGGAATTACCGGCAACGGATGTCGGCATTCGAGCGCGGGCGCAAAAAGACGCATGGCGGTCACGCCGGCGGGCGGGGCGCGGCGGCGGCGTGGAATTTGCCCTTGAAAGCCTACCGGCCGAAGCGCGCAAGGCGTATCTCGGCACCGATCCGACCCCGGCCATCGACGGCAACCGCCACGATCCGGACAAGATGGATGCGAAACTGACCATCATTCAGGTGGCGGCGGCGTGGCGCAAGGCGCAAAGCCTGTCCCTGCGCCGGGGCGAGGCGCAATTTTCGACCCTTTATAATGAAGGCTTGATCGATGTGCCGGACTGGACCCGGCGGATTGTGCCGCATTTAAGCGCGGCGAGCCTGGCCCGGTGGCGCAAAATCAAGGATGCGGGGGGATATCGCCGCCTTGGTGGTGATTATGGCAATCGTTCCGGCACGTCACGCATCGAGCGGGCGGCCAGCGGCGCGGTGGCCGTGAAAATCGCCGCCCTAAAATGCAAGCAACCCCATTTGACCGCTTATAATATCAAAAGCATTATTTTAAGTGAGTTTAAGGGTGTTTTTGGTAAAAACCCGCCGCCGGTGCGCGCTTTTCAGCGTTTTATTGCCGAATGGAAAGATAAGAACGCCGAATCGTATCTTTACCTGACCAATCCCGATAAGTGGAAGGGCAGTCGCCGTTTTGCCACCGGGCGGATGTATGATCATATCACCACGCCCAATCAGCTTTGGGAAATCGATGCATCCCCGGCCGATGTCATGACGACCGAAGGGCGGCGCAATCTGTATATGGTGATTGATATTGCGACCCGGCGGGTCATGGTATCGGTGACGAAAACGGCGCGTAGTGACGCGATGCTTGCCCTTATCCGGCGGGCGATGCTGGTATGGGGGGTGCCGACCACGATTCGCACCGATAACGGCAAGGATTTTGTATCGCGGGCGGCAAAGCGGGTCTTTACCGCCCTTGATATTCATCAGGATATCGCGCCGCCCTTCACACCGGAGGCCAAAGCGGCGGTCGAGCGGGCATTTCGGACATTACAACACGATTTAATGCCGCTGATCCCGGGCTATGTCGGGCATAACGTGGCCGACCGGCAGGAAATCCGCGCGCGCAAGAAGTTTGCCCGGCGGCTTGGCGAGGACAATCGGAAAATCTTTCACATCGATACGGATGCGGCCGGTCTGCAATCGACCATCGATGCCTGGATTGCCAAGAAATACGAACATAAACCCCATGCCGGACTTGGCGGCAAAACGCCCTTTGCGGTGGCGGCGGCCTATGACGGCGTTATTCGCAAGATCGAGAACGAGCGGGCGGTCGATATGCTGCTTGCGCCGGCGGCCGATGGCGATGGTTATCGCCAGGTGACCAAGCGCGGCATTCGGGTGGCGGGGGCTTATTTTATCGGATCGGGATTAACGCCCGGCATGCGGGTTTTTGTCCGTTTTGACCCGGTCGATTTAGGGCGGATTTACGCCTTTACCGATGAATACGGCGATTTTATCGCCGATGCGATATGCCCGGAGCGGGCCGGTGTCGATCGGGTGGCGGCGGCAAGGGCGGCAAGGGCCGAGCAAGGGCGGCGAATAAGGCAAGAAGTCCGGCCACTCCAACAGGAAATCAACCGGATCAAGGACACCGATATGGTGGATGCGGTTCTTGGCGAGGCAGAGCGGCAAAACGGCAATATCACGGCGTTTCCACAGCGGGTCGATGCCCATACGACGCCCGCCCTTAAAGCAGCAGGGGAAGCGGCCAGGGAGACAATAGGGGAAGCAGCCGGGGACGCGGCCCGTGAAACAATGGGGGAAGCGGCCCTTGAAGCGACCGGGGAAGCGGCCGGGGAGGTGGCCGGGGAGACAATGGGGGAGACAATGGGGGATGGGGCGCGGCAACACCTTATCGCCGATATGGCAACGGCCAAGCGGGCCCGCACCGATCCGATGGCGGATAAGGAAAGACGCTTTGCCCGGTGCCGCGATTTACAAAAAAAGCAGATAAACGGCGCCGCGATTAGTGATGATGACGCGCGCTGGCTGGAAAATTACGAAACCACGCCGGAATACCACGCGAAAGCGGCGATGGAGTCCGATTTTGCCGTTTTGGAAAAACCACGGGTGGCCGCGCATGGATAATAGAGGGGATAGTCGAGGGGATAGTCGAGGGGATAATATGGAGCGCACAATACACGGGACAACCGCACCGGTGAGAAATGTCGCCCTATTCAATGAATTGGCCGAGCGCGTCATTCGCCGTCCCGGCCATCTTCCCGGGATGGCCGTTTTTCACGGGCCCAGCGGCTTTGGCAAGACGTTCAGTGCCACGTACGCCGCGAACAAGCATCTGGCTTGCTATGTCGAGGTCGGCGCGAGTTGGACGCGCAAGAAATTCTGTCAAGAAGTTCTTCGCCAATGCGGCGGTGATCTGCACGGTCGCCGGACGACATGCGACATAATGGACACGATTATCGGCACATTGGCCGATGAAGAAAGGCTTTTGATCATCGATGAGGCCGATTTTGTCATGGACAAGGGCTTTATGGACTATGTGCGGGAGATTTACGAAAAATCCGGCGCGCCGATCATCTTGATTGGCGAGGAAACCCTGCCCGGCAAGATGCGGGTCGCGGATCGCTGCCATAACCGAATTATGGACTGGGTGCAGGCGGTTGCCGCCAACGGCGATGATACTCGCTATCTGGCCGGGCTATACGTGCCGGGGCTTCGTATCGATGACGGATTGCTGGCGCGCATCAACAAGGTATCCCATGGAAGGATACGGCGGATTTGCGTCAATCTCGAGCGGGTGCGGGAAGCGGCCGCTTTGGAGGGGTGGAAATCGGTATCATTGAAGGAATGGGCGGATCGCCCCCTGTTTACCGGCGAGCCACCAAAAAGGCGGGTTTTGTAATGGCCGGCGTGTCGGTATCGGAAGAAATCCGCCTCGACCTTCGCATTCCCCGCGGGGCGCAAGGATATTGGGATGTGATCCGGGTGATCGGCCGTTCCGGCCGCACCTTCGCGATGAGAGACATAAAAGACGTCTTTCACCTGATTAATCGGTGGGTGGTCGGCGACAATGGCCATTGCCCGGGTCAAGATGACATCAGTGAGTATATTTCACGCTTGGTCAAGGGCGGCTATATCACGAAAAAAAACGGCATGATGGAATTGGTCAAGGATGCCGGGCAATGCGTTCCCCGTTTAAAGCGGGACGGATCGCCGACCCGCGCCGCGACCGGGCAGGATTATATGTGGCGGGCGATCCGAATGAACAAGGTATTTTCGCCCAAAGAGTTGATGATCGCCGCATCCACCGATGCCGTTAAAATCACGATGCAAACCGCGAAAGACTATATCAAGCACCTAAAAGCGGCCGGGTATCTAAAGGTTGTCACACCCCACCAAGGGGGACGAAAGGCGGCCGTATATCGCCTTTATCCCAATCGGGCGACCGGCCCGGCCGCGCCGCAAGTGATGCGCGATAAGCGGGTCTATGATCCCAATATCAAGCGGGTGATGACGCCGCAGGCGGCGAAGGCACCTAAAGTGACGGGCAAAACAACCGGCAAGATGACGGATAAGATGGCCAATAAGATGATGGGCAAGGTCGCGGCATGAGTGCACCGACCTTAATTGACAATATCCGCAATTGCGCGGGGGTCATGGCGCAATTGGAACGCGATGGCGGCGGGCGTTTGACGCAAAGGGCGGCCCAGTTGTTATCGGACGCCCTGGCCGATGCCGCCGATCAGGTCGAGGGGTTGATGGATATCGCGATCGAGCGGGCGCTCGCCCCGGATTTACAACGGGTGGAGCAAGACGTTGAGGCGGATTTGCACGGCGATGGTTAAGATTAATCCCATTCTTTTAGCGATGGCACTACACAGGGCGACGCCAAAACGCCGCCGAAGGGGTATATGGGCATGGCTCCTTTTACGGCCCGGCAACGGCATTTTATCGATGGTATTGCCGAGAAACCACGCAAAGCGGGGGCGTTAATATGAAAATCATCTTAATTATTGTCGTGCTGTCGTTGCCGCCGGGGCATCCGATGCGCGAATCGGCGCAGTTGTTTGACGACATCCATGCCTGCGAGGCGGCAAGGGACGAGTTGCTTGCCCGTTATGGGCGCAAAAAGCGTTTGCGGTTGGGCTGCTATGGCTTGATTAAATTTGGGGATAAGGCGTGATGGCGTTTTGGACATTTAGCCTCGGTATAATGATGGGCGGCGCGATGGCCGTATGGTTGCGATTGCACGCCGATCGGCGAAAGCAGAACCGGCGATGACCCGCAAAACCCTGATGGCGCGTGTCCATGTCGGCGCCAAGACCCTTGGCATGGATGAGGATACGCGCCGCGCTTGGATGGAAAATCTTGTCGGACAGCGCTCGTGCATCGATTGCACCGATGGGCAATTAAAGCGGCTTGCCGATGATATGAAGCGGCAAGGGGCAACGACCGATCGATGGCGGCCGTCACAAAAACGCTATGTGCGCAAAATTTGGGCCTTGTGGGGCGATATGAAACGGCGCGGCCTATTGGCCGATGCCAAAGATCCGCGCGCCTGGCTTGTCGGCTTTGTCCGGCGTCAAACCGGCGTTGATAATCCCGAATGGCTAAGCCCGGATCAGGCAAACAAGGTGATTGAGGGGTTAAAATCGATCATTGATCGCGCCCCCTTTGGGGATGCCGATGCCGGATCGTGACGAATATAAAGATATGCCGCGCTCGATGCAGGATATTGTCTCACTTATCGGGCGTGAAGCAACGTTGAAATTGCTTTTTCACCACGGCGGTGAGCGTTTTTACGTATCCGTATCGACCAAGGATCAAATTGCTCATGCCATTGGACAAGAGGCCGCGGATACGCTGGTAGAGAATTATAAAAGGGATTTTTTAGAATTGCCGCATGCAAAGCGAGCGGTCGCTGAATTCTTGTTCGCTCAAGGCTGGGAAAAGAAAGCAATTCAACAACATTTGCAAATTAATCGCCGCACTCTTGCCAGGTGGTTTAGAGGGGCAGATGCCCCATGACGCTTTAATTCTTCAAGTGCTAAGACGGGTTCATGGCTACCCCACGCGGCATACGAAACCATAATCCCGGCAATATCGAGCGCACCGGCACGCCGTGGCGCGGCATGGCCCACGATCAGTCCGGAGATGAGCGCTTTATCGTTTTTGAAAAGGTGGAATACGGCATTCGGGCGATGGCGCGGATTTTACGTGTTTATCAGAAGAAGCATGGATGCCGGACGGTGAGGGATATTATTAACCGATGGGCGCCGCCGGTGGAAAACAACACGCAAAGCTATATCAACCATGTCGCCGAGGTTTGCGGCGTTGACCAAGATCAACCGATTTCCCTTTATGACGATCGCGTGGTGGCGCGCCTGATTAAGGCGATCATTCATCATGAAAACGGCGATCAGCCCTATGATAACGCCACGATCCATCGCGGTATTTTGATGGAGGAATCCTGATGCCGGGCGGATTGCTTGGCGGATTGCTTGGTGGCGGCGTGGTATCGGCGGCCGAGGGCGTGGCCAATATCATCGACAAGTTCGTTGAGACCGACGAGGAAAAGAAAGCGGCCGCCTTGTTGCGGGCCAAAATCCAATTAAAGCCGTCCTTGGCCCAGATCGAGCTTAATAAGATCGAGGCCGGGCATCGCTCTATCTTTATTGCCGGGTGGCGGCCGTTTATCGGTTGGGTCTGCGGTGTGGCCTTGGCCTGGCAATTTATCCTCTATGACTTGATGCGCTGGGTATTTCCCCATACCGCGCCGCCGGATTTGGGCGGCACGGAAACCCTGACGACAATCGTTTTATCCTTGCTTGGCCTTGGCGCATTGCGCACGGCCGAGAAATTTGGCGGCAAGTCGAAATGATCACGGCGGGGATGCCGGGGCACGGCGGCGAGAACACGGCGGGGATGCCGGGGCACGGCGGCAAGAACACGGCGGGGATGCCGGGGCACGGCGGCAAGAACACGGCGGGGATGCCGGGGCACGGCGGCAAGAACACATCCAGTCCCTTGGCGTGGTCGAAATGATTTTCGATCCGGATGTCGTTCATCTTATCTGGAGCGTGACAACGACAATCATTGCCGGGCTCGCGGCGTTCTATGCCTGGCAAGTCAAACGGACCGGTGCCAACACATCGGCAATTGATGGTTTGGACCGGCGCTTGATAAGGGTTGAAGAACAGGCCAAGGCCTTTGCCTATCGTAGCGAAGTCACGGAAATGGCGGCAACGCTGAAGGGTTTTGGCAATGCACTGACACGGATCGAGACGCAAGTGGGCCAGATCACCGAATCGCTTTTGTCGGGAAGGGGCGAGAAATGAACCTTGAAACCATCAAGCGTGAAGACCGCCGCCGGTCGAACGGCTTGCTATTTTGGGCCCGACAGCCGGCGCCGTCGGCTATGAGGGGAATCGCATTGCCCCGGTTGATGCCCCCGTTGATGCCCTGGATGAATTGGGGTTTATGGTCGGCCAATCGATCCATTGATCGCCTCATTTTACATGGGGCAGGTGCCCCATGACGCAACGAGAAACATCTCTTTATAACGGGGGCATGTCGATTGTTTTTGCCGATATAACACGTGCTTTGGAACGCCGAGAGGTGAAGGCGCAGGGTTTTACGCCACCGGCAAGCGATGGGCATCTAATGGAATCGATTGCCCGGCCGTCGGATGGTGACACGATTCAGGTGGGCACGCCGTTAGTCTACGGCGCGGTGCATCAATTTGGATGGGATGAGAAAAATATCCCGGCCCGGCCATTCCTTGGACTATCGACAGAAAACGAAGCCGATCTGCACGATACACTCAACCGCTTTATCGAGGGCATCCAATGACGAACGGAACGACGATCCTTGACACCCGCGCGGCGGTGGTATCCGACGTGGAGGCATTTTTGCCGGATTTGCAAGAATGCATCGCCCATCCCGGCCGCTTTAACGCGGAAGAATTACAGCTCTTTGTCGCCCGACCGCCCGCCGTTCGGATCGCGGTGCTGGGCATTGCATCGGGCACGCGCACCCCGGATGACGCGCTGCGCGTGGTGGCTTCCTTCGCCGCCTTTATTGTCACGGGAGACGCGCCGGGACTGCCCAGGGACGCGGCCGCCATCAATCTGGTCGAGGCCGTAGCCGGCCGGGTGAATACGCGCATATGGAATGAGGCGTGCGAACCGGCCGAAAACATCCGGGCCGAAAATCTTTATTCCAGTCAGGTCAACAATAATAACCTTGCTCTATGGGCCGTGACATGGGGACAACCGATCATCCTTGACCGGCGCGATGATGATGCCGGCGCGTTGCCGCGGAAACTCTACGTAACGGGGGGGTTATCGTGTTAACCGACCAATCTTTCACACTTGCCGATGTCGAGCGCATGATCGCCAATCTGATCCGGATTGGCACGGTCGAGCGCGTCGATCTTGCCCGGGCCCGGGCCCGGGTGCGTCTGGGCAACGATCTTGTGACCGATGATCTTGCTTGGCTATCGGCGGCCGGTGACACAAAGACTTGGCGCCCGCCAACGATTGGCGAGCAGGTTATCGTCCTGTCGCCATCCGGGGAACTTGCGGCCGGGGTTATCTTGGCCGGGATGTATCGCGCGTCAAAACCCGCGCCGTCAACGATGCCCGATAATCAAGTCGTCTTTGCCGATGGATCGAAAGTCACCTGGGAAGATAGCAAGTTGCGCATTGAAGCGGCCGGTGACCTGACGATCACGGCCGTGGATAACCTGACGATCGAGGCCGGCGGCGATCTTGTTGTCCGCGCGGCCGATACCACGGTCGAGGGGGAGAATATCAATCTTGAAGGGTCAAGCATTAACGCCAATCGCCGGATTGACCAACCATGAGGGGGATGTCCGCAGTAAACGGCACGGCATTGGAAGGGCTGGCCCACGTGGTGCAATCGGTGCGCGATATTTTGCTGACGCCGATCGGCACGCGGGTGATGCGGCGCGATTACGGATCGCGCGTGGACGGGCTTCTGGATCGTCCCATGGGAAAGAACGCCATCGTCGAGTTCACCCAAGCCATCGCCGAAGCATTGGATCGGTGGGAACCGCGCTTTGACCTTGACCGGGTTAGCGTGTCCGAAATGACACCGGATGGACGCATTAGCCTTTTGGTCATTGGCTATCATATCGAAGGCGCACGCCGCGAGCCAATCACCATCACCATGACGGGGTCAAGAGCATGAGCATCACTTCCCATATTGATATGGCCCGCTTGCCACCCCCCGATGCGGTGGAAGAGTTGGACTTTGAACAGGTGCTTGCCGCCATGAAAACCGAGTTCACCGCCCGTTATCCGGAAATAAACACCTTGAATCTGGAATCGGAACCGGTGGTTAAGGTTTTGGAGGTTGCCGCTTATCGCGAAGTGATGTTGCGCGGGCGTGTCAATCAAGGTGTGCGCGCCTGCATGCTTGCATCGGCAATCGGCACCGATCTTGATAATCTTGCCGCGCTTTATGGTATCCGCCGCCAGGTCGTCACCCCGGCCGACCGGCAAGCCAATCCACCCGTCGATGCGGTCATGGAAAGTGACGCGGCCCTGCGCCGGCGCACCCAACTGGCCCCGGAAGGAATGTCGGTTGCCGGACCGGGCAGTGCCTATTTATTCCATGCCTTATCGGGCGGCGACCGTCCGCTTAGCATCGATGTCACGACACCAAAGGCGGGTGAGATCGTCCTAACCTATCGCTTTGACCCGACCGGCACCGGCGGCAAGATAAAGGACGCATCGACCGCGTCCCCCAAAGCGGGGGAAGTCGTGGTGACCTTGCTTGGCCGTGACGGTGACGGCACCCTTGATCGAGATACCCTTGACAGCGTCCTTGCCCATATCGGATCGGATAATATCCGGCCATTGACCGATAAGGTATCGGTGCGCAGCGCCACCATCAAACGCTTTAGCATCCGCGCGGCAATAGCGATTCAAAACGGACCGGATCGCGACGTCGTAATGAAAGTCGCGCGCCAAAGTCTTGATGCCCACATCGCCGATTTGCACGCGCTGGGGCGCTCCGTGCACATTAACTCCATCATCGCCGCCCTGCACGTCGACGGGGTCGAGAACGTCATCGTCACCCTTCCCAGCGCAGACATTACCGTCGAGGACACCGCCGCCCCTTACTGCAGCGCGGTCAATTTACAGGTGGCGACATGATAGCCGACAACAATAAACAATCGCTTTTACCGCCGCATTCGACGCCGCTAGAGCACGCCCTGGCGGCAACCACATCGCGTATCGACACCATACCGGTGCCGGTGCGCAATTTATGGAACCCGGACTTATTGCACGTGGACTTTTTGCCTTTCCTGGCATGGGCGCTTTCGGTGGACGCTTGGGACAGCAACTGGACGGAAGATAGAAAACGCGACGTTATCAAGGCCGCGATCGCCCTGCATCGGGTCAAGGGCACCCCGGCCGCCCTCAAATCGGCACTCAACGCCCTGGGACTGGGCGTCCAGGTCAAGGAATGGTTTGAATATGGCGGCAAGCCCTATCACTTTCGTTTGGATGTCGAATTATCGGACACCGGGCTTAGCCGCAAGGAAGTTGAAACAATCGAGGCGGTGGCACTGGCGGTGAAGAACGAACGCTCGAAGCTGGAGGTCTTGAAAGTCTGGCTATCGGGCAGGGGACGGATACGCTTGGCCGCCCATGGATCGATGCGTGAAGATGGGCTGGTCTATCCCCGGAAGGCAACGGAATTATCCCAAAGCGGGCATCTGCGCACCGGCGCCACCATCAGCATGCTGGAAATCGCCACCCTGAACCGCCATCGCACACCGCCCGAAAGCGGCAATGATGACCCGACCGACAAAACCGCGCCGCCCCAACCGATCGTGTTGAACAAAGCCTCGGCACTATCGTCCGCCCCGGGAGAGAGTGCCGATAATCCATTTATCCTGACACCGGATATGGACAGGGGCGGCTGGATACCGATCGAGCCACCGGCCATTATGATGGGCCGGGAATCCTATACGACACGGGCGGGTTACTTTTATTATGAAGTGCCGCGAGGGGTCGAGGTTCCGATATTAATAATCGACGGCTATTTTAATTTTGGCGAGGTCGTGGTGATTACCAACTACGGCCGGATTATCGGGAGTGACTATGGCATTACTAATCTTTTCAGCGATGATAGCACCGATATCATTGTCCATAATCACGGCACTATTCACGGGGATTTTTCGGCGCTGCATGCGCAAATATCTAGTGCGCGGATCGATTATTATCCCCATCCCGGCGCGATCCTGACAAGCGATGGCAGCAAGACATATGGCCCGGTCACGATCCACCCGCCCCGTCAAGCAGACGCACCCCCCATTCCCTAACCCATAAGAAGGATATTGCATGGCTTATTACACCCTGATTACCGATAAAGGCAAAGCGGCCCTCGTCAAGTCGTCGAGCACCGGGGACAAGTTAAACCTGACCCATATTGCCGCCGGCGATGGCAAGGGCGGGGAGTATGAACCGACCGAGGCCGCCACCGCCCTTAAAGGGGAAGTATGGCGCGGCCCGGTCGCGCGGATCTCCCCCCATGATGACGATCCGGCCTGGCTTGTCATCGAGACGGTCATCCCCCAATCGGCCGGATCCTTCACGGTGCGCGAGGTCGGGGTCTATGACAGTGACGGCGCTCTGTTCGCGATTGGTAAATATCCCGAAACCTACAAGCCGCAAATATCGGACGGGGCCGGCAAGGAATTGCTGCTGCGAATCATCCTGCAAGTATCGAACGCGGCCAGTGTTAATTTGACCCTGTCCAGTCGGGCGGTGGCGACCCATCGCTTTGTGACCGATAAAGTGATCGAGCATAATACCGATTTGCTTGCCCATGCCAATCTTGCCGTGCCGGACGCCAGCACAGAAACCAAAGGAAAGGTGGAGCTTGCCACCTACGATGAAGTATACGCGGGCACCGATGAATTCCGCGCCGTTACCCCGTACGGATTGAAATGGGCCTTGCCGGCCTTGATGCCGGACGCCGACACATCAATCAAAGGCAAGGTGGAACTGGCCACGTCTGCCGAGACCACAACCGGCACCGATGCCGTTCGCGCCGTTACCCCGGCCGGATTGAAAGCGGCCTTGCCGATCTTGGTGCCGGACGCCGGCACGGAAACCAAAGGCAGAGTGGAACTTGCCACCGGCACGGAGACCACAACCGGCACCGACGCCGTCCGCGCCGTCACCCCGGCCGGATTGAAAGCGGCCTTGCCGACCTTGGTGCCGGACGCCGGCACAGAAACCAAAGGCAAGGTGGAACTGGCCACGTCTGCCGAGACCACAACCGGCACCGACGCCGAACGCGCCGTCACCCCGGCCGGATTGAAATCGGCCTTACCGACCTTGGTGCCGTCCGCCAGCACATTAACCAAAGGCAAGGTGGAGCTTGCCACCGGCACGGAGACCTCAACCGGCACCGATGCCGTTCGCGCCGTTACCCCGGCCGGATTAAGATACGCCCTGCCAAAGATGGCCAAGGAAGAAGCCTTTGATATCCCCTTTATGGCGGGCTTTTCGTCCTTGACGATGGAACCGGAAGATCTCGAGGTTCGCACTTACGGCATAATGGTAGCTGCGCGCAATTTTCAGATCGTCGGTGCCACCGCGCTACTGCACAGTCAAGCGCGAGACACCACGTTTGACGTCATTGTAAAAAGAGGCGTTGATGACAACCGCAGCGCGGATCATACATCCATTTTTAACGAGACAAAACCGACATTTAACAATGCGACAACACCATCCGACATATCGATTGACGGTCGTAACGATGGGCGTGTCAGCGCCGGTAACGTCATCATCTTCAAGGTGATTTCGGTATACGCAACCAAGCCGGGAAAGGGACTTTTGCTTGGGCTTAAGGGGAAGGTTGTATAATGCTTTACGCCGAGCCAAGAAATCTGTCCGCTCAAGGGTTTGACGCTATGCTCACCCTTGATGGTGGCCTCAATAAAATCATCAAGACAGCCCTGGGCAAGCGTGACGATTGGTTCGACCTCCCACGGTTTGTCTATGTCCACGTGCCCGCCGGGGTCAAGATCGGGTCGGAAAAACCCGCATGGGCCGGGCTTACCACCGGCAGTGGCTGGTCGGCAGGCAGTCGCATCCTTCTTGTCAATGACGGCAAAGTATTGGGCGCCGGCGGCAAGGGGGCTAATCCGGACGACAACGGGCAGGATGGCGGGACGGCTTTACGTATCCACCAGGGCATCCATGTGGTTTTAGAAAATTCAGGGACGATTGCCGGCGGTGGCGGCGGCGGCGGTAGTCAGGGGGGCACATGGTGGGATCGCAAATGGGGCAATATTGGACATGGATGCGGTGGCGGCGGTGCCGGATACCAACCCGGGTTGGGGGGATACCCCATTGGCACCGGGACGGAACGCGACCATGACCGTAACGTGAATGGGCGGCGGGTTCGCTACCAGGAAGGTGACCCCGGCACGGAAACCACCGGCGGTGGTGGCGGGCGAAGGGACCTTCGTGGACGCGGTTCCGGTGGCGGCCGGCGTGGTGGCGACTTGGGGATGGCGGGGGAACCAAACCGCGACGGAAGAAATGGCGCTGCCGGGGCTTGGGTGGAAATACGCACGGGCGCAGAATTAATCGTTCGCGAAGACGGGCAAACCCTGGGCACGCGCAAAACCGACGTTGCAGCATTCCGCAGCGCGGATTTGGCACCCAACGAATAATAACGAAAGGATAGATCATCATGCCTTTATACGCACATCTAAAAAACGGCGAGGTCTTTGACATAAAACCCAACGCCGCCACTATCGCGTCGGCGGATATACCGCGCGATCAGGATAGGCGGCCAACGATGCTGCCCTATCAAGAAGAGGGGCTGGATGGGGATAAGGACAATGCCCCAGACCTGTGGACAAGGAGCAAAACCAACCAAGTGGGCGCGGCAAAAGTCGTCGGACTTTATAGCTATGCTCTCAAAAACGATATTGAAGAGGCTTTGCTGCGCCGTGTTGATGTCCACGTAAAGGTTATCCACGCCGATATTGCCGGCAGCGACAATCTTTGCGCGCTACGCGTTCTAATTTCTTGCGAGGGCGAGGCGCGCCGCTACCTAGCGGCCGATAATCCCGTCGCCGGCGACTACCCCTTGCTGGCACAAGAAGTGGGGCAGCATCCCGATACGGCTGATCTGGCGGCGGCAGCGCGCCAATGCCTTGCCGGCTATGCGGCCTTCGCGCGCAAGGTGCAAATGGTGAATATGATGGCAGCCGGCATCAAGCAAGCCATTCGTGACGCAAATGATAGCGTGGCAAAATTGGCGGCGTATCAGGATGCCGATTTCACCCGGTGGGAACAGAATCTTTAACCAACCAACCAAAGAACTTTTAACCAATAGGAGTAACATCATGACAACATCTTATTTACACGGTATCGAGACACTCGAACTTGACCAAGGGGTGCGACCGGTTCGCACGCTGAAGTCCAGCATTATCGGTCTCATCGGCACGGCCGATGACGCCGATGCAAAGGCGTTCCCTTTGAACACGCCGGTTTTGGTCCGCGCCCAAGATATGAAGGCGGGACAAAGCAAACTTGGCGATTCCGGCACCCTTAAAAACGCCATGGACGGAATTGCCGACCAGGGCGGCGCCCAAGTGGTGCTGGTCCGGGTTGCCGGCGGGGGCAGCGAATCCGCGACCATCGCCAATATCATCGGCGAGCGGGGCAATCGCACCGGCGTGCATGCGTTTGCCGCGGCACAATCCACGGTCCATGTAACACCGCGTATCTTGGTCGCCCCGGGCTTTACCCACCAGCGTCCCAAAGCCGTAGCGAGTGTGACCGTTAGCAACCAAGGCAGTGGTTATACATCTGCCCCGACCGTGTCCTTTTCCGGTGGCGGTGGCTTCGGCGCGCAAGCAACCGTGACCGTGACCGATGGTGAAGTGACCGCCATCACCGTCACCAAATCGGGCAATGGTTATACATCCGCCCCCACCGTCACCCTATCCGGCGGGGGTGGCACGGGTGCGAGCGTAACGGCCGTGCTTGGCGATAGTGCCAATCCGGTCGTGGTCGAACTGACCGGCATTGCCGATCGCTTAAAAGCGGTCATCATCGCCGATGGACCAAACACAACCGATGCGGCGGCCATCACCTACCGCAAAGACCTTGGTTCCCCTCGCGTCTTTGTTGTCGATCCGTGGGTCAAAGTGGCCCGTGGCATCGACATGCAAGATGAGGGCGCATCGCCCCGGGTTGCCGGATTGATCGCCAAGATGGATGAGGACAAGGGCTTTTGGCACTCGCCATCCAATCAGGTCATCAATGGCATTGTCGGCGTGTCCCGGGCGGTGGATTTTGCCCTTGATGACGCGAACTCGGCGGCGAACCATCTAAACGCCAACGAAGTTGCGACCATCATCCATCGCGATGGCTATCGCCTGTGGGGCAATCGCTCTTGCAGCAGCGATGCGCTATGGGCATTCTTGGCGGTGCGGCGCACGGCCGATATGGTTTACGAATCGGTCACGGCCGCCCATGCCTGGGCCTTGGATCGTCCTTTCAGCACGCAGTTGCTGGAAGATATTGCCGGATCGGTGAACGCCTATCTGCGCGAACTTGAATCGCGCGGTGCAATCATCGGCGGATCATGTTGGCTTAACCCCGACAAGAATACGGCCGCATCCCTGAAGGACGGACACTTGCATGTCGATTTCGACATCGAGCCACCGGCACCGATGGAACGGCTGACCTTCACCGCCGCGCGCAATGACGGCTACTACGACGAATTGGTCGCGAGCGCGTCCATCAACATCCGCCGCACCGCGGCCTAAGCCATCCATAAGACCCATCCATAAGAAAGGAATCAAACCATGGCACAATATCCGAAAATACTGAAAAACTTCACGGCCTATGTCGACGGCATCGGCTATGCCGGTAGAATCGAGGAAGTGGAACTTCCCAAACTGGCCGTCAAGACCGAGGAATACCAAGGTGGCGGCATGGCCGCGCCGGTTGAAATCGACATGGGCACGATGGACAAGTTGGAAGCAACGTTGACCTTTGCCGAATACGACCCTGATTTATACAAGCAATGGGGGCTGATCGGCAAAGAGATCGGCATGACCCTTCGCGGGGCCATCCAACAACCCGGCCCGGCGGCGGCAACGCCTTATGTGGTCGAGTTGCGCGGCAAGTTCCGTGAACTGGATAGTGGTTCATGGAAAGCGGGCGAGAAAGCCCAGCTTAAGGCGACCATCGCTGCCCGTTACTACAAGCTAAGCATCGATGGCACGGCGGTCATTGAGATCGATCCGGTCAATATGAAGCGGGTTGTCGGTGATACCGACCAGCTTGCCGACCAGCGTCAAGCTCTTGGTCTCTAACCGGGGGCCTCTAATAGGGCGTCTAATGAGGCCTCTCACGGGGCCTCTAACGGCGTGTCTAACGGGCGTCTAACGGAACCGTGTAATGAGAAAGAAACAGACAATGAGCGATAACAAAACCATCACCCTTAAATATCCGTTTGAGCATGATGGAATGAATATCACCGAGTTGCCTTTGCGCCGTCCCAAGGTCGGCGATATGGAAGCGATGGAAAAGAACGGCAGTTCCGAAATGGCCAAAGCCATTGGACTAACCGCGCGCTTGTCGGGATTAGCACCCGATGCCGTGCGCAAGATTGATGGCGAGGACTTTATCGCCATCAATAAGGTGCTGTCCGATTTTTTGGACATGGGCGGGGGATAAGGGATGCCATGGCCGACATCGCTTTTGCTTTTCACTGGTCGCCGGATGCTATGCGGGACATGACGCTGGACGAATTATCCGATTGGCACGCCCGGGCCATGACCCGGATTAAAGCGGCTTATTCTTTGGGCGCGAAGTAATGGCCAATTTTAATGTGTCCATCATCGCCCGGCTAGTCGACCGGATGACGCCCGCCATCAAGCGGATATCGACGTCGATCGGGCGATGGGACAAGCAAACGCGCAAGACCGAAAAAGGGTCGGATCGCCTATATCGGGCAACGGCACGGACCAACGACCGTATCGGTCAATATACCCGTTCTGCGCGCAGGGCCGCCAACGCGACGAATGAAATGGCGGCGGCACAGGGTTCCTTTATGAGAAGCATCGATGCTCAAGGCAAGGCGTTAAGACGGGAGTTGTCGGCATTATCGCTTGGCCGTGCAATCAACCGCAGCGCCATGGCATCGATCCGTGCCCTTGGTGAGGTAGAGCGCGCCACCGGTGCGTTGGCCACGATCGGGGTGAAAAATCTAACCATGATGACCAAAGCCGGACAGGACATGGAACGTCAATGGGCGGGGATCACCGCCGCCGATTTTATCCGGGCCGCTTATGATATTAAATCCGGCATATCGACCCTCGATGATGCGGGGGTGGCATCGATGACCCGTGCGGCGGCCCTTACCGCCAAGGCAACCAAAAGCCAAGTCACGCAGATGACGTCTTTGTTCGCTGCATCGTATGGGATATTCAAGCGCCAGTTTTCCGAACTATCGGACGGTGATTTCGGCCATCTGTTTGCGGCGGCGCTGGCCAAATCGGTGCAGCAGTTCAAAACCGGCGCCAGCGCTATGCAGAGTGCTATTGAGAGTGCCGGGGCAGGGGCGGCCAATATCGGCATGGCAATGGACGAGCAGCTGGCCGTGTTGGGTATGATGCAGGCCCAAATGCAGCCCGGCGAGGCAGGGACATCGTTGCGTGCCTTTGCCACCAATGCGGCCAAAGCCCACCAAGCGTTTCAAGAACTGGGTGGTGACGTCGCCATCCTCGACGAAGACGGCATGTTACGGGCCATGCCCGCCATTTTGGCCGACCTTGGATCCCGCTACGGCAAGACTTTGGACGCCATCGAAACCGATGAAATCCAAAAGGCCTTTGGCACCGATGAAGCGATGAAGCTGATCCGCGCCCTGTGGGGGCAAGAGGCAGCGCTGCGCGGCAATGCGCGCGCCCTGAACATGGCAGCCAAGGAAGGATTGCCATTCGTCGATAGGATGGCGCGATTGGCCGATAATAGCTTCCAGTCACGTCTGGATCGGATAACGCAAAGCTTCAACGTCATGAACCAACGCATTGGCAAAGCCTTGGTGCCGACCTTCGACAAGTTGATCCCCTTAGTGGAAAAGGTGACGATGTTCATTGCCGATTTTGCCGAAGCGCATCCCGGCTGGACTGCGGCGATCGGGGCTTTGGCAATGGCGATTGGTGCCGTCGCCAGCGTGGTCGGCAACTTAATCATGGTCCTTGCGGGGGCAAAGACACTGGGGTTTTCTTTCACCGGCGCCATGAGGGGGGTCGGAAGATCGGTGATGGGTGCCGTGGGTGCCTTCCGCTCTTTAAGCATCTGGACCTTGACCCTTGGCCGCAGCTTTGCCGTTTTTGCGTTCACATCGGTCGTCTCGATGGGCGCGTCCCTGCTCGGTCTTGCCCGGGGTGTCATTCCGATGGTGATTGCCGGCTTGCGTATATTGACGGTGGCGATGATGACCAACCCGGTCGGCCTGGTCATTGGCGGGATTGCTTTGGCGGCGGGGTTGATCATTGCCAACTGGGAAAAGGTCAAATCGTTCTTTGCCACTATTTGGGATGCCGTCAAGCCGGTCTGGGAAGTCTTTGCTAAATGGCTTGGCACTTTTTTTGATATCATTCTGGCCCCGTCCCGGTGGATCTGGGACAAGCTTTCGTCCCTCGGTGGCCTTGTCTCCGGCCTCGATGGTGGAAGTAACGACGAGAAACCACCATCCACCGCGATGAATGACCGTCCTTGGGCAAATGACGCGAAACCACCATCCACCGTGATGGCTGACAGCCCTTGGGCACCCGGCAACACGACATCCTCGACAATATCGAACACATCCCAAAACACATCCCGGAATACGTCCCAAAACACATCCCAAAACACATCCCAGTCCAATCACTTTACGATCAACGCCGGGCCGGGCCAGGACGTGCGATCGATCGCCGATGAAGTGGCCCGTATCTTGCGCCACGATCGTTTGGCGGCGGGTCACGACGGGGCCTATTGATATGGCCGATATTATGTTAGCACTGGGGGAATACCGCTTTTCCATAGACCACGCCGCCTATCAGTCACTCCGGCGCACGGCGCGATGGAAATGGGCGGCGCAAGATAGAATTGGCCACGCGCCAAGTTTGCATTACACCGGTAATGGGGCTGAAGAAATCGAGCTGTCGGGCACGATTTACCCCCATTTTCGCGGCGGCACCGGTCAGATTGAAAATATGCGGGCGATGGCCGGCGAGGGACAGCCTTTGGTCATGTCGGGCGGCAGTGGCCGGCATCATGGCAATTGGGTGATAGAGGAAATCGAGGAAGACGAGGCGGCGTTCTTAAAAGGCGGCACGGCGGCAAAAGTGGGCTTTCGTCTGCGCCTTAAACGCTATGTCGGCCAAGCCCATTCAACCGGAAAGCCCGCATCATCCGCAGGTGTTGGCCAATTATCGCGGATGGCACCGCTATCGCCACCGATTGCCGATTTACCGGAACGCCTTCGCCCCGTGGCGAATGACCTTCCCCTTGGCACGGATGTGGTTGCCTTGGAACAATCTTTGTATCGGGTTCGGCATATCCGGGGCGGTGATGAAATGGCGGCGATAAACTGGGTGCGCGGGCAGGCCAATACGCTTGGGCTTGGTGGCTTTAACGCCATGTTGGGCAATCTGGCCAATGATACGCCGCTATCGGTGGCGCAAGATATGGGGATTGCCGAATGGACCGGCGCAATACGGGCGCTATCGTCCTTTACGGATCGTCCCGGCACGGCGGCCGGGCGACTGTTGGCCAAGCTTCCGGCCGTTTCTCGTGTGATGGGACTCCGCGCGGCGGCAACCAACACGCGGACACGTCTGCAATACGTCCGCCGCCATTGGAATGACCGTGATTGGCTCTCTCGACCCGGTTGGCCTTACGGCAAGGACGATCATGACCTGATGGGCTTGCTGTTGGCCCGGATGATGATGGGCGGTGCGTCATGATGTATTATCGGACAAACGATGGCGACATGCTGGACGTGATTTGTTGGCGTCACTACGGCCGCACTTCCGGCGTCGTCGAACAGGTGATGGAAGCAAACCCGGGGGTCGCATCGATGGGCGCGGTATTGCCGACCGGAATGGTGATTATGCTGCCGGATATTACGCCCGCGCGCGAGACCACTATCGTGCGCCTCTGGGACTAGGCCATGCGCCCGGCCTGGACGATACGCGCCGACAGCACCGACATCACGGCGGCGATCCGCGATTATTTAAGCGAAATGCGGATTGAGGACGGTATTGGTGACAAGCCGGATTCGATCACCTTGACCATAGATGGCGATGGCGTGACCGTGCCGCGCACCGGCGCATTGCTGGAAGCGTCCATCGGTTATCGGGATACGCCCTTGGTCAAGCAGGGCCTTTATAAGGTTGACGAGATCGAGGTCAGTGGCCCGCCAACCCGGATTCGCATTACCGCAGGGGCGGCCAATTATCGGGAAAAGATGAAAGCCCATAAATCCCGGTCGTGGCGGGGCCGCACCTTGGGCGCAGTGATTAATGTCATTGCGGCCGAACATGGATTAAAGCCCAGGATCGATGCGGAACTTGGCGCCATTGAACTGCCCCACAAGGATCAGGTCGGGGAAAGCGATCTGCATTTCTTGCGCCGGATCGCCCGTGATTATGGCGCGGTCGTCAAACCGGCCGATGGCAATCTTATCTTGGCCAAACGCGGCCAAGGCAAAAGCGTGTCGGGTAAATCGATCCCATCGATCACTCTCAATGCCAACGACGTCACGACCTGGCGGGGGGCCTTTAGCGAACGCTTGCGCTTTACCGCCGTCACCGCCCGTTGGCATGACACGGACGCGGGGCATGATATCGATGTCAACGTGGGCGATCGATCCGGGCCTATCTATACCCTGAAGCAAGTCTATCGTGACGCGAGCGCCGCTCGCCATGCGGCCCAGGCTAAAATGGAGGCGCTTAGGCGGGGCAAAGCAAGCCTGTCTATCACCATGCCCGGCCGTCCGGCCATCCAGGCCGAAAGCCTTCTTACCATTACCGATATCGCTGTCATCCGTGGCTCTTGGACCATCACCAAAACCACCCATGCCATCACCTCATCCGGCTTTACCACAAGCATCGAGGCCGAAAGCGCATAAATACCGCCAAGGCGAACCTTGCGCCGGGCAAAGCGATCATCACCAACACCACCTAAAAGCAGTGCCAAAACGACAATTTCGGTGGGTGAAAAGGTCGCAAACCATCTGTCGCGTGCTCGCAAACCATCTGTCGCGCTACATACAATCCCGATGGGCCCGATATGCCCGATATAATGGTAGCGGAGGAGGGACTCGAACCCCCGACCTAGTGATTATGATTCACCCGCTCTAACCAGCTGAGCTACTCCGCCATCGTTCGGTATCGGTTGAGAAATAAGGCTTTTATCGTATTTTTCTTCCGACCTTATTTTCCGGTGTGGCTCCATCTTTTAGTGCGTGGCGCCGATTTGTAAAGCCTCGATGTTCCTTGATGGGTCAATTTTCGCCGATTCGCGTCCTGCGAAGGGTGCGCCACCCGCCGCCGATTGGCCCACCGATTGACCCGTCGATTGACCGGTGATGGCCCAAGCCCGCGCGATGGTCACGCCCGGACAGCGCCTTGATTGCCGATCGGCATATCCCACATTCGGCATTCCATCGACAAACCGCACCGCATCTTTGCCGTTCAATAGCACAAAAGGGACTTTTGGGCCTAATCTTAATTGCGTGGAAATCGGCAAATAACCGATAAGGAATATGCCCGATGGGGACGGGTCGCAAAGCCGGGTAAGGGAAGGCCACCGATCGATGGTTGGTCATGTCCGAAAGACATGGATCGATCCGTGATGATTAATAATCTGGGGGCGATGGATTGCCGTCGGCGGTGGGGCGGGGTGAACGGCCATCGGCAGGCATGGGGTGCGCGTGGCGATTGACGCTTTTTGCGATCCAGCCACCGCCAAGCAGGCGATCGCCATCATAAAAAACACAGGCCTGGCCCGGGGAGACCCCAAAAAGAGGAATGGTCGCGGTAACGCGAAAGGCGTGCCGCTTTTCCGATAGCCGATCCGAAGATGGGGTTCCGGAAGATGGGGAACCGGACGATGGAAACGTTGCCGATAACGACGGGCGATCGGATGGATCGGCAAGATCGTCAATGGGGCATTTTTCAACGCGAACGGGAATGGGTTCTTGGGACGATCGAAATTGCATATGCGCGCTAAAGGGGAAATCCGGCAACGCCGTGTCTATCCAATCGATCGATCGCAAAAGAATCCCGGTGCAGGCCAAGGCGCGGCGGGGGCCGACGACAACCCGGCCCTGCCGCGCATCGATGGCGATAACGTAAAGGGGCTCTTCCGGGCGATTTTGATCGCCGCCAATACCAAGTCCCCGGCGCTGTCCGACGGTAAAACGCGAAATGCCATGGTGGCGACCCAAAACAGTGCCGTCCAGATGGACAATATCACCATCGTCTTCCTTGCCGGCAATGCCGTCGATCAAAGAAGCATAGCGCCGATCGGGAACAAAACAAATATCTTGGGAATCCGGTTTTTCAGCAACCGGAATATTCCATTGGCGGGCAAGATCACGCACGTCCTTTTTTAGCATATCACCGATCGGAAAGCGTAAAAAGCGAAGCTGTTCTTGCGATGTGTTGAAAAGAAAATAACTTTGGTCACGCCGGTGATCACGGCCGCGCCAAAGCTCTGCCCTATGATTGGCACCGATCCGGCGGCGGACATAATGTCCGGTGGCAAGCGCGGTGGCACCAAAACTGCGGGCATGGATTAAAAGATCACGGAATTTAATCTTTTGATTGCATTGAATGCATGGAATCGGGGTTTCACCGCGCCGATAGGCGGCAACGAAATCGTCGATCACCTCCCGGCGGAAACGTTGTTCGTAATTCAGGACATAGTGGTCGATGCCGATGGCATCGGCCGCCCGACGGGCATCCTCGATATCAACCCCGGCACAACATGTGCGGCTGCGGGTCGATGTTGCCCGACCGGCATCGTAAAGTTGCAGGGTAATGCCGATAACGGTGTATCCTTCTTTTTTGCACCAAGCGGCAGCCAAGGCCGAATCAACCCCGCCGGACATGGCAACAACGATTTTTTCATCTTTTTTTCCTACCATAATCGTCCCTTTTGACGCGGTGTTTTATCGATCGGGCGGCAATGGCATCGCCGATTGCCGCGAGCGGGCGCCGATAGTGATATTATCGGCGATATCATGACTTCTTTTTTTCCGCCAGAACCTTGCCCGGATTTAGAATGGCCAATGGATCAAGGGCATCCTTCAATCGATGCATAATATCCATGCTGACATCGCTTTTATAGCGCGGTAAATCATCCCGGCGCAATTGTCCTATGCCATGTTCGGCACTGATCGATCCGCGCATACGGGTGACAAGATCATAAATGGGCGCGGCAAAACGAGACTGGAGGGAAAGAAAGCGATCCCCATCCATATCGACCGGGCGCTGCAAATTATAGTGGATATTACCATCGCCGATATGGCCAAAGGCAACAATGCGAACATCGGCAAGAATGGCACGCACCAATGGCTCGGCCCGCTTTAGGAAAAGAGGCACATCGGCCGGCGCAACCGATATATCATGTTTCAAACTGCCCTGTTCGCGTTGCTCGGCCTCGGTAATCGTTTCACGAAGACGCCACAACTTCTTTTGTTGGGCGATAGCGGTTGCAAAGACGGCATCGCGACCCCCGCCCTTGCCGCAATAGGGGGCAAGATGGTCTTCGAGGGCATGGAACATGGTATCGCGCGGATCATTGGATTCCACCCGCATCAGGACATAGGCCCGGGCGGGCTTTGCAAAGGGCAGGGCGGTGCCCGGAATATGTTTGAGCACCAATTGGATGGCGATATCGGGGATATATTCAAAAGCGCTTGGCCAAATTCCGTGCGCGGTAAGTGTTTCAAGCATGTTTCGGGCCATGGCCGCATCATCCACCCCGATCATGACGCTTTGTTGCCGTTGGGCAAGCGGCCGAAGGGATAATGTCGCGGCCGTGATCAAGCCCAAGGTTCCTTCCGATCCGATAAACAGCTGTTTTAAGTCATAGCCGCTGTTGTCCTTGCTGAGGGTGCGCAATCCGTCAAAAATGCGCCCATCGGCCAAAACGACCTCGAGTCCAAGGACGAGGCGGCGGGTCATTCCATAGCGCAAGACATTAAGCCCACCGGCATTGGTGGCGATATTGCCACCGATTTCGCAACTGCCCTCGGAGGCAAGGGCAAGGGGAAAAAGAAATCCGGCTTTTTCGGCGGCGGTCTGAATATCCTTAAGGATACAACCGGCCTCGACCGTGATAACGGCGTTATGCCGATCCATCGAGCGAATGCGGTTCATGCGACTCATGTTAATCAAAATCTCGCCCTTGCCCGGACGTGGCACCGATGCCCCGGTCAATCCCGTATTCCCGCCCTGGGGCACGATACCGATCCCCGCTTTGGCGCAGATTTTAACGATATCCGCCAATTGATGGGCGGTGCGCGGCCAGATTAAAAAGGTGGTTTCGCCGGGGAATTGACGCCGATGGTCCAGGCAATAGGGGGCGATAACGTCGGGATCGTCACTCCAGTCTTGATCCGGTGTCAAGCGCTTGATTTGCCGGATGGCGGCGGGGCGGGATAATGGCATTCGATATAAAGGGGAATGGAAACGGGGATCTATGATGGAATGACGGGACGTTAACCACCGGCCGCGCGTTGCAGTCGATCATTGATGGCAATGCCAATCCCGATATGCGGAATGGGAGAAACGGCAATTTGCCGAACGGATGGGCGATCGAGGCGGCGCATCATATGGTATAAATTGGCGGCGGCCTCGTCCAGGTCACCGCGGCGGCTTAATTGGGCCGTTGCCGGGCAATGGGGTGGCGGATCGGCCGCAAAAAGCAAAGCGGCTTCGTCGGCTTCAAAATGCCGAACATCCAATCGCACGGGCCGAGACGGCGCGTAATGGCGCCGATATTGTCCCGGCGCATTCGGATAGTCATTCGAGAAATAGTCATTGGGCGGACAATCCTTGGCCGAATGGTCGTCCGGGGGGGCACAATCGGGGGCACCGTCACGGTAAAGGGTGGGGGCGTGAATATCGGCATTGACACCGCGATCGGAAAGAATGCGCGCAATCGCCCCACGATCAATCGGCCCGGGGCGCAATATAGCGACACACGCCCGGTCGTTACGGCCGCTTGCCGATTGCGGCGAAACGGCAATAATCGTCGATTCAATACCATTCGCACAAGACCCGCCATCCAACACGCCAAACAGATTGGGATCATCGGGAAAGACGACGTCCTTTGCCCGGGTTGGACTGATTTGACCGGATATATTGGCACTTGGCGCGGCGATTGGACAATCGCAATAATCGAGCAATCTTCGGGCAATCGGATTGGCCGGCACCCGTAGGGCAACCGTATCAAGACCGGCGCAAACACCCTTTGCGATATGGCTTCCTCGCTTCATGACCAATGTGAGCGGCCCGGGCCAGAAGGCATGTGCGAGAAAGCGGGCGATATTATCGGCGCAATCATCAAAATCGGCGATGCGTTCGGCATGGGCAAGATCACGGCAATGGACGATCAATGGGTTGCCTTTGGGACGCTTCTTGATGGTGAATATATGCGCGATTGCATCATCATTCCCGGCATCGGCCCCGATTCCATAGACCGTTTCCGTTGGAAAAATGACCAATTTTCCACCGTGCAATGCCGCGGCCGCGGCGCGCAGACCATCGTCATCGGCGGCAATGGGCGATATGTGCGGCACGGAAATGGGCGTCATGATTAAGATGGGGGATTAGAGTGAGGGGTTAAAGCGAGCGGCAAAACAAGTGGGTAGGCACGCCACGGAAAAGACCGCCAGGATACGGATGGCGCCCATAGGCAAAGCGGATCAAGACCGGATCAAAGAAAAGCAAAGCGCGATCCTTAATGATGATGGCGGCAATGAGTTTAGATCTTTTGGTTGCGGATAACACAATCGCGGATCGATGCGTGGCCGGCGGCAACGAAATGCGGGTTTTGGAATGTCGTCTTTCCATAAAGAAATTCTTTTCCGTCCAGACCGGACATGACTCCGCCGGCAATTTCCAAAACCGCTTGCCCGGCCGCCGTATCCCATTCGTTGGTTGTCCCTATTCGAATATATACATCCTCTTTTCCTTCGGCAATGTGACAAAATTTAATCGAGCTGCTGCGCGCTTCAATCGACCGCACCGGCGTGGGCTGCAAAAGCGCGCGCACCTGATCCTTGTGTCCGGTCGTACTGATCAACGCGCGCACCGATCGGGGCGGCAAGGATGGAACCGCAATCGGGTGAAAGTCCTTATCCTGCCGTGAACACAAGGCCCCGACCGGTTGACTTGCGGCATAGCAATCGCGATAAGCCGGGGCATAAACGACGCCAAGAATCGGTTTGCGCCCATGGATAAGGGCAATATTCACGGTGAAATTATCACTGCCGCGGATGAATCCGTTGGTTCCGTCAAGGGGATCGAGAAGCCAAAACGGCATCGATGCCAGGGGGGCATCCGGATCGGCCTTGGGCCCGCCTTCTTCCTCGCCAACAATGGGAAAGCGATTGCCGAGCGCGGCCAATCGTTCCCGGATGGCGCGCTCGGCCGCTTTATCCGCTTTTGTCACGGGGGTTCCGTCGGATTTATCCCGAACGTCCAAATTTCCGGCCTTCCTGGTGGCAAGAATATCCCGCCCCACATCAACGGCAATGGCCGCAATCGACTCTAAAGAAGCCCTATCGTCGGGAAAGAGAGACAGAACGCCTTCCTCCTTTTGCTTGCCGGGGATCAGAGCTCATAGCCCTTTTCGCCATGATGGCTGATATCAAGGCCTTCGATTTCCTGATAGCGGGTAACGCCGAGAGGCCCGAAAAAGCGGATAAAGGCGACGATAAGAAGGGTTGCAACGACACTCCATGCAATCACGGCAAGGGTGCCGATGATCTGGGTCTGCAGTTGATCCGATATCGAAATATCGACTCCAATTCCGCCAAAAGCGGCACTGGCGAGCGGGGCGATCAAAATCGTTCCGGTGATGCCGCCGACGCCATGGACGGCGAAAACGTCCAAAGAATCGTCAATCCGCAATTTTTGTTTAAAAAGAATAACCGCGCCATAGCAGAAAAGCCCACCGATGGTACCAATCGCCATCGCGCCGATCGGCGATACAAAACCGGACGCCGGGGTGATCGATGCCAGTCCGGCAATGGTGCCCGTGACAAGTCCTATCAAGGTTGATTTGCCAAGAATAATCCGGTCGCAAATAACCCAGACGAGGGATGCCGCCGCCGCCGATATATGGGTTGCGACAAGCGCCGATCCGGCAAGTCCGTCCGCGGCCAAGGCACTGCCGCCGTTAAAACCGTACCACCCGACCCAAAGCATGGACGCCCCGGCCATGGTCATTCCCGGCGAATGGGGCAAGGAAAGGCGGGTTGGAAAGCCCTCGCGGCGGCGCAGGGTCAAAGCCAGAATCAATGCGGATGATCCGGCCGTTGCATGAACCACAAGACCACCGGCAAAGTCGAGCACCCCCATTTCGGCAAGCCAGCCACCGCCCCATATCCAATGGGCGACGGGAAAGTAAATCAGAGTCAAAAATCCAATCGTGAAAAGAACGACGGCAAAAAGGGATATTCTTTCCACCCAAGCGCCAATGACAAGAGCCGGCGTGATGATGGCAAAGGTCATCTGGAAAAGAAAGAAGACGTATTCGGGAATGCCCGAAGGCATAAGGGTGTTGTGGTCTATTCCGGAAAGAAAGAGATTGTCCAAAGATCCGATCCAATGTTGATATTCGCCCCCATCCGAGAATGATAAGGAATAGCCGAAAGCGAGCCATAAAATCGAGGCAATGCAGGCAATCACGGCACCATGAAACATAACGGAGAGGACATTGCGCGATCGCACCAGACCGGCATAGAAAAAAACCAATCCGGGCAGGGTCATAAAAAGGACAAGGGCGCTGGCCGTGATCATCCAAGCGGTGTTCCCGCTATCGAGGAGGAATTCTTCCGATCCCGCACCGGCATCGGTGCCGAGCAATGCAAAAAATCCGGCGATAAAAGCAAAAAGAAATGATTTGACCATGACCGTGGACCCCATGCCGACAAGAGGAACCACGTCGAGAGCGTGACCCCGAATTATTGCAACGCAACACTCATAACGGAAAGCACCCGCCAATGCAATCCATCAAAGCGGGATATTAAAGTTATCCATCAAGCAAAGCGGGCTATCAAAGTGATCCATCAAGCAAAGCGGGATATTAAAGAGGGCCATTCACACGCGCATGGTCATGGGGAGGGAAATGGGGCGGAAAATAACGACCGTATATCGGTGAAGATGAACCTGCCGGCCATCCATCCGGTCGATATGAACGATCCGCCGGAAACCCAATAGGGAAAATCAACAGGATAAAGCCATATCGAGCGCGCGGGCCGCATCGATACTATTTGGATAAAACCCCGTAGTATTTGAACAAAACCCCATACTATTCGGATAAAACCACGATCGGCGCGTAACGATCATCGGATTTCATTGATAAAGGCGAGGTATTTGCACAATTCCTTTTCGCCGCTGGCCGTCAGACGCACCAATATGCGCCGCTTATCGGCCGGGTCATGATGCCGCTTTAGAAAACCGTCTTGTTCCAGTGATTCAAGCCGCCGCAATGCCGTCGTTTGTGCCGTTCCCGAAGAATAACACAAAGCGGTCACGGGCATTTCGTGTTCTTTTTCCTGCACTTTGTATAACTCCAAAAGCATGATCAAGGACGCGTCGGAATCGATCTTTTTGAAGAAAAATTGTTTTTTGGCATTGATGATGCGATAGGCCTTGGTGATATAGTTATTGTCGATATGGGTATTCGAATTCCCTTTTTGATCATTGTCGGCACGTTCTTGGGCGATACGATGGAGGGAATGATCTTTGTCCGTCGGCGCCGTCCGGATATTAGAATTGCGGATGTAATCCATCCCATTGACCGACCCGCCTGCGGCCACATCCGCTAGCTGCTCGGCCATCGAACGAAGCATCGATTGTATATGAAGGACAAGATTGGCATTCGGATCGACGCCTTGATCGCCCCCGCGCGCGCCATTGACCGGCGTATGCCGTCCGGCCAGACGCCTTGCGGCAAGATCGATGCTTCCGACCAGAAGCTTTGAATCAAAGGGTAAATGAATAAAATCGCAAGCCTGCATACGCAATGCCCGTAACAGCTGCTTTTGATTGGCTTTTTGCGAAAAAAAGATAACCTCAAAATCCCGTTCACGATTTCTGCGGTCGAGAATATCATCGGCAAAATGAAAATAATCCCGTTGCTCCGAGGCCGAGGCCAGCAGAATGGCAATATTTGCGTGTCGGGAAATCAGACCGGAGGCGGAACGCGCGTCAAAGGACGCATAGCAAGGGTATCCCGATTGACGAAGGCACGCGTTTGCCTTTTCAACGCTTTGGCGATCATGATCAAGGATAAGAACGGCAGGCTTGGTGTCTTCGCGGACAAGATCATTAGGCGCGGGTATCAATGGACTCTCTCACTTGAATGAGTGGATATTCGCCATCAAAGTGCGCAATTTTGTGACCAATCCCTTTAGGCCGCCCTTTATGCCACCTGTCGGCGGTGTCATTGCGGGTGTCGGGTGATGGTCCATAATGGAGTAAAATTCGGAAAAACAGGCTAGTGCGGCCGGTCAATACGACGGAGGAAAAAGATGCATTCGGGATACATCGGCAAGAATGCCTCTTGCATGATGCGACGAATTTTGCACAATATCCTGCTATATTGCGGAACACATAAGTGGTGGCCGATGCCTTTGCCGATGATCATAGAGAGCGCTAAGATTCCAACTTCACCTAAGCACAAGATCGCTCCGATGGGGGGGGACCGTATAGGAGCGATCCTGTGGCTGTGGTTCTCTTCAAAGGATGAAGTATTGCCACGTGGCTAAGTATATTCACCCTTATGGGGGTATCCAATTAGGATTCGTTCTATTTTGGAGTGATTTTATCCATCTTTGCCGTATCCCTCGCTTATGCTTGACCCGCGCGCGGGTGAAGGAAGGGCCATTGTGGAAATAAAAAATCAAAAGAAAAACCACCCATACCACGCGGGTGTATCGCCGTCCGGGGATCGGGCATCGACCGTCGATCGATCCTTACAATCATCCACCTTGGCATCCACCTTGGCATCCACCTTGGCATCCGCCTTACCATCCGACTTATCATCCGCCTTATTATCTCCCGGGCACCGGATTTTTTGCGCCATTGACCACGATGATATCGTGAAGGCGGAAAAGTTGGCGTCGCTCGTGGGAAAGGATATTGCCGGGCTAAAGTTAGGAAGCGCGTTCTTTGCCGCCCATGGGCCGGATGGGGTGCGTCGTCTCGCCGATAGCGGCGTGGCGATATTTCTTGATTTAAAATTCCACGATATCCCGAATACGGTGGCCCATTCGATTGACAAAATCGCGCGTCTTCCGGTCACCATGTTGACGATTCACGCATCCGGCGGCGCGCTTATGATATCGCGGGCAATGGACGCTATTGAAAACGCGTCCGACCGATCGACCCGACCGAAAATATTGGCCGTTAGCGTCCTGACCAGTTTTAATGACGATGATCTGTCCGGCATTGGCGTGGATAAAAGTTGTCGCGACCAAGTATTGAACCTTAGTTCATTGGCCCTAGCGCAGGGGGTCGATGGTATCGTTTGCTCTCCATTTGAGATTTCTTTGTTACGGCAAGAACTGGGCAAGGATTTTTTAATCGTCACACCGGGAATCCGACCGGCAGGGTTTCACGACACGGATCAAAAGCGTTTCACGAATTTAGCCCAAGCCCTGGATTGGGGGGCCGATTATGTCGTGATCGGACGCCCGATCGTTGCCGCGTTAGATCCGGTTGCGGCATTGGCCCGCATTGTGCGTGAGAAGCCGGATAACAAGGAAACGGCGCAAGGGGTGAATCCGTAACAAAAGGAGCTTATTAGCCATGTCAAACGGGGGAAATATATTAAAAAAAATGATGCACGGCATCTGGCGATGGGCAAAGCCTTATATGGAGTCCTTGATCATTACTTGCATTAGTATTGCTATAATGGCGTTTTTCTATGCGCTGATTATCGGGCATTTCTGGAAATAGTCTTTAGTGGGTCTGATCCTTCAATTGGAAAAGGCCGCATGGGGCGGGAATCGGCAAGGCTTCCCTTGCCGCCGGAACCCCCACTATAATATGCACCCACGTCACACAATGGCATTAATGGCACCATATCTTTGGGCAGGCCCGGGGCTTTGGACAGGATTGGGGCTTTGGATGGGCCGGGGGCCGGATTGTATCAAAAATCGGGTCATTAACGGCCAACGCATTAAAGATCGGGTCATTAAAGATCGGGGGAATCATCGCGCCGAAAGTTAAAATTTGCGGTATCAACGAGCGATCGGTAGCCCAAGAATTGACCGGTGTCGATTATGCCGGATTGGTCTTTTATCCACGCTCGCCACGCTTCGTCAAAGCCGATCGCGCGCGCGCGGTTGCCGATGCCCTGCCGCCCACGGTGGCAAAGGTCGGCTTGTTTGTCGATTCGGGAAATGACGTGATCTCCCATATCCTTGAGCATGTGCGCCTCGATTGGTTGCAATTGCACGGGGAGGAGAGCGTCGATCGGGTGCAATCCATTCGGCGGCAATTCGGCATAAAGATCATCAAGGCCATTCGCGTGGCCGACGCTTTGGATCTGGCCGTGGCCCGGGACTATGCCGATTGCGCCGATATGCTGTTGTTTGATTCGCGCACGAATCGGGATCTTCCCGGCGGAACCGGCATCTCTTTTGATTGGAAGATATTATCGGGCAAGCATTGGCCTTGTCCCTGGATGTTGTCGGGGGGATTGAATATTGGTAACGTGTCGCGGGCGGTGCAGGTATCCGGCGCGCAGGCGGTGGATGCGTCATCGGGATTGGAAGATCAACCGGGGCGTAAAAGCGTGCATCGTATCCATGCCTTCCTCAAGGCGGTAAGATCTCTTTGAGGCTGGGTTCTTTGATTCCGGGTTTCGGGATTCCCATTTTTAACGTTAGGGCTTTTCAGGAAGTCTCGCCTCGAGGGCGGTCTTTTGATAATATCATCGGTATTGCCGCGGGTTCTTTGGCCATGCGCGCGATCCATATAAAAGGATTTTTTGGTGTCTTTAAAACCTGACAGCTATCGTTCCGGCCCCGATAAAAGCGGGCATTTCGGGCATTTTGGCGGTCGCTATATCGCGGAAACGCTTATGCCGCCGGTCATGGATTTGGAAAAGGCCTGGCGCGCGGCGCAAAAAGATCGCGCCTTTCGCGATACGTTAAATCATTACCTTCGTGACTATGTCGGTCGCCCCAGTCCCTTATTTCACGCCCGCCGCCTGGCCACCGCGATCGGCACATCGGCAAGGATATACCTCAAACGCGAAGATCTTAATCATACCGGTGCCCACAAGATCAATAATTGCCTGGGCCAGGTGATGCTTGCCCGGCGCATGGGCAAAACCCGTATCATTGCCGAAACCGGCGCCGGTCAACACGGTGTTGCCACGGCAACCGTGGCCGCATTATTCGGATTGCCCTGTACCATCTATATGGGAAAGGTCGATATGGAACGCCAAACCCCGAATGTTTTTCGCATGCGGTTGCTGGGGGCAAAGGTGGTGGCGGTCGAATCGGGCAGTGCGACGTTGAAAGACGCCCTTAACGAGGCCTTGCGCGATTGGGTCGCCAATGTCGATGATACCTTTTATATTATCGGCTCGGTTGCCGGCCCCCATCCTTATCCGGAGATCGTTCGCTCTTTGCAATCGGTGATTGGCAAGGAAACACGCAAACAATGTTTAAAAGCGGAAGGCAAATTGCCCGATCTTCTCCTTGCCTGCGTGGGTGGCGGATCTAATGCGATCGGTTTATTTCATCCTTTTCTCGATGATGCGTCGGTTGCAATGGTCGGCGTTGAAGCGGCCGGGGAAGGGTTGAAGAGCAAACGCCATGCGGCGGCGATATGCGGGGGCAGTCCCGGCGTTTTGCACGGCAATCGCACCTATCTTATTCAGGATGAAGACGGACAAATTGCCCCGGTTCATTCCATTTCGGCCGGGCTTGATTATCCGGGAATAGGTCCCGAACATGCGTGGCTGGCCGATATTGGTCGGGTCCGTTATGCCGCCATCGACGATCGGGCCGCGCTGGACGCATTTTCGACGTTATCCCGTGTCGAGGGCATTATTCCGGCATTGGAAAGCGCGCATGCGTTGGCCTATTTGGCAAAAATCGGCAAAACCTTGAAAAAGGATAGCATCGTCGTCGTTAATCTAAGCGGGCGCGGCGATAAAGATTTATCCACCATCGTATCGATGGAAAAATCGGTCGCACAAGATGGAACATCCGGGCATGAATAATACTCAGGCCGGATCAAAGCGCCCGAATGGAAAAAGCGCCCAAATGGAAAAAGCGCCCAAATGGAAAAATCGGTCGCGCAAGATGGAACATCCGGGCATGAATAATACCCAGGCCGGATCAAAGCGCTTACGTCAATGCTTTGCCGATTTACGCGCACGTTCACGTTCGGCCTTGATTCCTTTTATCACCGCCGGTGACCCGGATCGGCAAACATCCCTTGCCATCCTTTCCCGCCTGCCGGAATGGGGGGCCGATATTGTCGAATTAGGAATGCCTTTCTCGGATCCCAGTGCCGATGGCCCTTATATTCAACGATCCTGCGAGAGGGCATTGGGCCAAGGCATTCGCGTTGCCGATATTCTTGATATGGTCAAACAATTTCGCCGCCATAACACCGATACGCCATTGGTCTTGATGGGATATTATTCCCCCGTCCATTTTTACGGGGTCGAGGCCTTTGCCAAAGACGCGGCCGCGGCCGGGGTCGATGGGATGATTATGGTGGACCTTCCTCCGGAAGAGGACGAGCCCCTTTACACGGCATTGGCGCAAGTCGGCATTGACTTTATCCGTTTCATTGCCCCGACCAGTGATGATAAAAGGATAAAGACGATCGTAAAGCGTGCCGGTGGCTTTATCTATTATATCTCCATAGCCGGAATCACCGGAACGAAACAGGCCAACACCATATCGATGATCATGCGCATGGAAAGATTGAAAAGCATGACCGGCGATATCCCTGTCGCCGTCGGGTTTGGCGTTTCTTCGCCGGATCAGGTGCACGACATGGCCCAAATCGCCGATGGGGTCGTTGTCGGCTCTGCCATTGTCCGCGTGATCGAGGAAGGGGTATTGAATAACCACGATCAAGATATGATTTGCGATCGGATGCGTGCATTCGTGACATCCTTGGCATCGGCGGTGCGGACATGAACTGGCTTTCCAATTTCGTTCGTCCGCGCATTCGCGCGATCGTCGGCAAGCGCGAGATTCCCGATAATATGTGGGTGCGTTGCCCGTCTTGCTCGCAAATGATTTTTCATCGCGAATTGCAACGGCATCTGCATGTTTGTCCCCATTGCGGGCACCATATGCGTTTGGGGACGGGGCCTCGTTTTCAAAGTCTGTTCGATCACGAAAAATACACTTTATTGGACACGCCGAAAGTTGTTGCCGATCCGTTATCTTTTCGAGATAAGAAAAAATATACCGACCGCCTGCGCGACGTTCAGCAAAGCACGGGCATCCATGACACGGTTCGATGCGCGACCGGAAAAATCGGCGGATGTCGTGCCGTCGTCGCCGCTTTTGATTTCCGTTTTCTTGGCGGTTCAATGGGTATTGCCGCCGGGGAGGCCATCGTTCAAGGCGCGCGCCGGGCGGTTAAAGACAAGGCGGCATTTATCACCGTCACGTCTTCGGGCGGGGCCCGCATGCAAGAAGCCATTTTATCCCTGATGCAAATGACACGAACCATATTGGCCATATCCCGGGTTAAAAAAGCCAATCTGCCCTATATCTCCATCCTTGCCGATCCGACCACCGGCGGGGTCAGTGCGTCTTTTGCCATGCTGGGCGATATCGTGATTGCCGAATCCGGTGCCACGATAGGGTTTGCCGGGGCGCGCGTGATTCAAGACACAATTCGCCAAGAGCTGCCAAAAGATTTTCAAAAATCAAACTATCTTTTTGACCACGGCATGGTTGATATGGTTGTATCTCGAAAGAAAATGCGTTCTACTCTCGGGCGGATTCTCGATTTCATTAATAGCCCTGAAAAGGTTCCCAAAGGCCTTCCGAAAAACCAAGGAGAAGGAGCGCATCATGACATCATCTAACGTGCAGAATATCCTCGAAAAGCTGAGTGTTTTGCACCCGCGTATTATTGATCTTAGCCTCGATCGAATTTTACATTTGCTGGAAAAACTTGGTCATCCACACCGCAATATCAAGGCGATTCACGTCGCCGGCACCAATGGCAAGGGATCGACGTTGGCGTTTTTAAAATCCTTTTTCGAGGAAGAAGGATATTGCGTCAATGCCTATATTTCGCCGCATCTTCTTGCCTTTAACGAACGCATTATCCTTGATGGAAAACCGGTGGACGATGCCGTTCTGGCCGATGCCCTCGATGAATGTGAAAAAGCCAATGAAGGTCGTCCGATCACATTCTTTGAAATTACAACGGCGGCCGCCTTTCTTCTTTTTTCGCGGAGTAAAGCGGACATTACATTATGCGAGACCGGCCTTGGCGGTCGTTTTGACGCAACCAACGTATTGGAAAGCACGGTGGCATCGATACTGACCCCTATCGATATTGATCACACCCAGTATCTCGGCAACGATCTGGCTTTGATTGCAAAGGAAAAAGCCGGAATCATCAAGAAGAACGGGACGGTGATTTCTTCGCGGCAGGCCAGCACGGTCGATGCCGAAATTCTGCGCGCAGCCTCCGATGCCGGGGCAAAGCTGTATCGTTATGGGCGGGATTGGCGCCAGGAAAGAACACCGAAAGGCTTTATTTTCCATTCCTCCCATTTCAAAGGATTGGAAATTCGTCATCCGGCCTTGCTTGGCCGACACCAGAATGTGAACGCGGCAACCGCCTTGGCCTGTGTCGAGCGACTGGACGATTTTTCGTTTACCCCGAAAAAACTGCAAAAGGCGGCAGCCAATGTCCACTGGCCGGGGCGTATGCAATCCCTCGACCGTGGTTCTTTGCGTTCGATGATTCCAAAAAATTGGGAGTTGTGGCTAGACGGTGCCCATAACCCGGCCGCGGCCCGGGCCTTGGGTGAGATCTTATTCGGATGGGTGCATCAACCGCTCTATCTTCTTTTCGGTATGATGAAGGGGAAAAATCCGTATCAATTTCTGCGCAATTTCTCCCCCTTTGTCCGCAAGGCCTATGTTATGGCCATCCCGGGGGTGCCGTCATCATTGCCGGTCGAGGACTTGCTTGAAGCCGCGGGCCGGGCCGGCATTGCCGCGCAGGCGTGCAGCGGTCTTGAAGACGGCATGCATCAAGCCGCGCAGGAAGGCAATAGCGATGAACACACCCGGGTATTGATTTGCGGATCTCTTTATCTGGCATCGGCCGTTCTTGGAAAAACAGGGGCAAACAAGGGCAAATAGGGGCAGGGGAGCCAAGCCTTTTCCGGCATCGGTCGTTCTTGGAAAGACAGAGGAAAACAAGGGCAAGTCGGATTGTTTTCAAGCCCGCCCATCGGGCGTCAACCCCGCCCCGTCAAGCATCAAAAAGAGTGGGGCGGTCCCCATACACGGGGGGCATCCTTAAAAAAGAATAGGGCGGTGCCTACGGGGATCGTCTTTTTTGTCTACGGGGATCGTCTTTTTTTAAGCGCCACGGCAGTCGAACGTCCATTCCTGTCAATGATCAATGCCGCCGATGACCAATGCCGCCAATAAAAGGACATCGCGCGATAACGCCCGAACGCCCCGGGGGAGGGGGGGTTACGTATCGATACTATTGACGACCCATTCGGACAGTTGCTGTCCGGTAACGGAGCCAACTTTGGTAGCGACCGGCTTGCCGTCCATAAAGATAATCAGAGTCGGGATTGCCCGGATACCATAGCGCGTGGGAACATCGGGATTATTTTCAATATCCAATTTCACGACTTCGATCTGCGGCGTCGATTTGGCGATATCTTCGACGAGGGGGGCAATTTGTTTGCATGGGCCGCACCATTGCGCCCAAAAATCGACCAGAACGGGTTTCTTTGATTGAAGAACGTCCTCGGCAAAGGATGAATCGGTGGTGTTGCGAATCGGCATAAGCGAATTTCCCTAGATAAATTTCCTTGGCTGAATTTCCCGTGGCCAACGTTGTCGATGAACGGTGGGGGTCAACGTCGTTGTCTCATGAAACGTTACAAGGATAACGATTGATCATCATGATGTCCACTTTCCCATACGGATGGATATGACCGCCACCGCCCCCTAGGGGCAAAGGCGATACGGCCCCGCCATCCAATCGCGATGCTTGGCCGATGCAAAGGATATAAGAACGAATAGGGGCAATCCGTAGGAAAATCGGCAGCCATTCCTTAAATCGGCCGTTAAGGAGGATCCATTTTCAAGATTTCCCACCGTGCAACGATTGCATTGAGGTCACCCCATTTTTCAAGATCACACCCCGCCGCCATCGCCATCCAAAAATGCACGGCGGGTGATGATGTTGCCCGACGTGCAACGATTGCATTGAGGACACCCCATTTTTCAAGATTACGCACCGCCGCCATCGCCATCCAAAAACGCACGGCGGGTGATGATGTTGCCCACCGTGCATCGATTGCATTGAGGACACCCCATTTTCAAGATTACGCATCGCCGCCATCGCCATCCAAAAACGCACGGCGGGTGATGATGTTATACCAGTTGTCTTCGATTAGTCTTTTTGAACCTGATGTTTTTTTATTTTGCTTTTTCGGTGTTTTTTCCCCCATCGCAGAACCGCTCTTGCCGCGATTGGCCGCCGGTTTCCACCCCGTTACATACAGCCGCCGCCGCGCCCTTGTCATGGCGACATAAAGAAGCCGCATTTCCTCTTGCTTGTCCTGTTCGCCTATGGGATCGGTTTTACGAATATATCCATGATCATCCCAAAGGAGGGCTTTTCCGGCGGGATAGGAACACAGGCTCGGAACCGTATTTTCGCTATTAGCGGAGGTTTTTGCCGCATCGGCAAGAATAACGATCGGGGCTTCCAACCCTTTGGCCCCATGCACGGTCATAATCCGCACCCCGTCCGTTGTCGATCTTCCCCGGTGCTCAAAAACAGGCGCGTCAACGTCGATCCAATGACAAAAATGCTCAAGGGAAGGAATATGTCCGGTTTCAAAATCAATGGCCGCGGTGAGGAATTCATCGATAATATCGGCGCATTCTTTGCCCAGACGTTCAAAAATGCGCTGTTTACCGCTGAGTGACGCGGGCGGAAAGGGGGAATTGCCCAATAATCGATCGAAAAACTCAAAAGGCGGCAAATCGGCATGTTTGCGCAAATCTTGGCAAAAAGCCCATGCGGTTGAACATGCCGATGAAAATGGGGATTGCGACGCGGAGGGGGCTGTGCCCTCCGACAATGACGGAGCATTGCCGTTCGGGCGGGATTGCGATTGAATATCGCCTTTTTCCGTTAACGCCTGCCACAGATGACCGGGCGGGAAACGGCGCGATTCTTGCGCCACCGAATCGCCATAGCGCAATGTCGTCAAATCATTGTCGTCCATGCCGACAAACGATGACTTCAAGAGGGCGGCAAGGGTAAAGTCATCCTGGCAATCAAGGGCAAAGGCGGCGCAGGCAAGGCAATCGCGAATGGCAAGATCGCGACGAAATTCAATCTTTTCATCGCTGATAACCGGAATTGCGCGTTTTTTTAACTCTCGCGTCAATGCCTGAACGATCCTGCTGCGCGTTCGCACTAAAATCAAAAAATCTTTCGCTTGAATGGGCTGTCCGTCGTCATCCGCATTTCCATCCGACCGACCGCCGGATGGTGCGCTTTTGCGGCCGGGCGATAGTGGCGATGATGTTTCGATCGTCGGCCCGCGTGCGCCTTGCCCGATCGGGACTACCGGCGCACGCACGGACGATGGGGGGGCGCTTAAGGAAGAGGGAGACGAAGAAGGAGCCGATAAAGTGGAGGGCATCTTTTCCGGAGGCGGGAAAGGACGGCCAATCCATTGATGAACGGTATCGGCAATCCGACCGGCAAGAATGATCGGTGCCTCGTCCCATTCTTTGAGTTCTTGCGGAAATTCCCACGCATCCAACGTTGTTTCATCGGCTTTTTCCAGCCCCCAAGGAACGATTTGGGAATCGCGTTCCCGGCACCCCGATCGGTGTCTGATTTCTTGACCCGTGTCACCGACCAAGGCCTTAGTCAATTCTTCAGAAGCAAAGATTTGATCGATTTCTTTCAATAATAACGGCCCACAGCGATAGGAAAAATCAAGGTGGGCCAGGCTGGCTTGGGATTTTTCACGCAACCACGCACGGGCATTATCGAATTCTTCCGGATCGGCACCTTGAAAGCGGAAAATCGATTGCTTGCGGTCACCAACCACGCATAGGGTGCGTTTTTTATCATCATGGGCGCCCTCTCCGGAAAAGAATTCGTCGCACAAAAGCTTAATGATTTGCCATTGTTGCGGCGATGTATCATGCGCTTCGTCAACAAGAACGTGATCAATCGACTGATCCATCTTGAACATGACCCATGATGTCCCGCCGTCTTGGGACAAGATGGCATACGCCCGCTCGATCAGGTCATTGTAATCAAGCCATCCCTCGCGCGCTTTGGCCTTTTGGTAGAGAGAGGAGAATCTTTCCCCAACCTGCGCCAAAAGGGTGCTAAGCCATGCCGTGCGGGTCTTTTTCATCTCCGTATCAAGATTAAAAATGCGCTCTTGCTCGGCGCGCATCGCTTCCAAGACATCGGGGTTATGATTGGCAATATCTTTCGTGCAAAGGATTTTTTTGTATTCCGATACTTTTGTCAAAAAGATCGACGCATATTGATTGAATGCGTTAATATTGTCATCTAACCCCTTGTTTCTATGGTATTCTCTTATTGAATTGGCATTAGCTTTATCCGTCTTTTTCCCCGTGTCTAAAACCGCGGCGATATCCAAGGAAAGGGGGGTGTGATCGGCCATATGGGCATGAAAAAATTCTTCCGGGGTTTGTTCTTTAACCGCAAGGGCCCGATAGGGTGGTATCGGTTTTTTATCAAACGCCTTTAAACATTGCCACTGCCCGGCGAATTTAACCAAAAGCGTGCATAAATCCTGGCTATCCAGCAGAAGAGACAACGTCGATAATGCCTTTGAAATGGCGTTCCCATCGGCTTTTGAGAGGTCTTCCGATATGGAAGAGGTGGAATGCGCACGAGGGTGGGGGCGACCGTTTGTCGAATCATCCTTTGCCTTGGGCCGAATATCCGGATCCATCCGAGCACCGGCATTTCGGTCGAAAGCGCGCACCGTGCTAATCAAGGTGTCAAAAACCCTTTGCTGAAGGTTTTTTGCCCCGGTTTTATCCAAAATCGCAAAGCCGGGGGAAAGACCGGCCTCGACCGGAAAGCGGCGCAGGATCGATTCGCAAAAAGAATGAATCGTTTGTATTTTCAGACCACCGGGAACATCCAAAATATCGGTGAAAAGATGCCGCCCGCGTTTTAATATATCCGGGGTGACACTGCCTTTATCCAACAATCGGGTTAATTCTTGTTTGAGTTCCGGTTCGTCCAAACGCAGCCATGACGCAAGCTTGTCATGCAACCGATCCGTCATTTCGGTCGCGCCATTGCGAGTATATGTCAAGCCAAGGATATTTTGTGGCTCGACCCCGCTGAGCAAAAGGCGAAGCATGCGCTCGATAATCAAATGGGTTTTACCCGAACCGGCATTGGCTTCGACCCAGCTTGACCGGGTGGGGTCACTGGCCAGCCTCTCATTGCCTTTTTGTAGAATATCACGCACCCCAATCACCCAATCGTCGTGCTATTTTGTCGAATATCACCCACCCCAATCGTCGTGCCCTTTTGTAGAATATCACCCACCCCAATCGTCGTGCTGTTTTGTCGAATACCACGCACCCCAATCACCCAATCGTCGTGCTATCGAGGGCGAGGGCGAGTACGGGGGCGAGGGCGGGGGACGTGGAACCATGGGCATTCATTCGTTGCCTTATCATCATGCACCCCGCTTATCCGGGTTCTTTTCATCATCTCCCTTGCCATCCGTTGCATGATGAAGGAGGTTTTGGGGACGCGCCGATCCTTTCGGGGGACGGGATTCCCATTCTTGAAATCGGCACAGATGATCCAAAGGATCAAAGGCACCGTCACGGCCTTGCGTCTTTTTGGTCAAACCCGGACGGGGCCGACATAAAAGCGGGGTGCTTGGATCGAGAAAATCGGTCAAGAATCGGTTCAAATTGACCATCACGTTGTCCATTTTTCGTGCCATCTCGTCATGAGAGACAATGGAACCTTTGGCGCCAAACGAACAATTGCCGATATCGTTTGCCAAAGATATCGAGAGGGGTTTGGGTTTTTCCTTTTTTGGCGATAATTTAAGATAATAGAGGCCGGACAACGGTCGCTTTGGCAATTTATCGCATTGGCCCCCATTATATTCACCATACGTGGCAATAATACCCTCGAGCATGAGTTGCGGATACAAGCCGGATAGGACATCGTCCTTTTCCGGCGCCGTGCCGGTTTTGTAATCGATGATGGAACGGCCTTGATCCGGATGGTCATCGATGCGATCGGCCCGGGCCTTTAAGCACCAAGCAATATCGGCATTCTTGTCCGCTCCGCCGGTCGGATTCTCCCGGCGATGGCAATATTGCCCTTTGACTTCCGTGGCCTCGGTCGTGATGCCATTTTCTTGCCGCTCTCGTTGCCAGATGAGGAACGCTTTGAATATCGCGCGCATCCGCCATTGCCAAATATCGACCAACCCCGGCCCATTAAGAACGCGCAGTTCCTCTTGCGTCATCGTCATCAAGATGGCGATTGCATCATCGGGCACAACCGTGGGGTAGGAATGGACAAAACGGGCAAGAACGGAATGGATGATCTGTCCAAATAGGCGATGATCCGGTTCTTCATCAAGGGGTGGGCGCGGGCGCACTTGAAGAATATGGCGGACATAGTATCGATAAGGGTCGCGGATAAGTTGCTCGATATGACTGACATAAAAGCTTTTAGGGCGCAATTCTGCCCGTGGGCTTGGCCCCGGCCGAGCCATAGGAGCGAGTGGCGGCGGCGATTCCGTCGATAAAAGATCGTCTTTATCCATATCGGCATCTTTTTCGATGCCCGGCACGAGATACTGCATCCGGACCAACCATCGCGATGCCTGCGTTGGCCGGCCTTCTTGATAGCGTGAACGGGTGAGAACAACATCCTTCATCCCCATTGCCTGGATGAAATCATGACCGGCCGCACCGATTCGCCATTCCGGCGGACGAAGGCCGATATCCCGGCACAGCTTGCGGTTAATCCACGTGTCATGCCCGGTTGACGGCGGCCACAAACCCTCGTTCAGCCCGCCGAGAATAATCCGGTCAACATCGTGCAGCCGCGCTTGCAAGCGTCCCCAAATAAACACGCGACCATCGGCGGCATGGGGAGAGCGCCCGCGCTCGTCACGGCACAGATGATCCAGCAAATTGGGATATTGATATCCGGATATGGCGGGAAGATGGGCGCAAGCGGCCCCGGCCCGCTGGAAAAAACGATGGGCAATGGCGGCATCATCGTCCATATCGGCGTTGCGATCGGCCGCTTCGCTATGGCCGTGTGCGTTTCCGATCAAGGCTTGTCCCGCCGCATAATGGGCTTTGATGATTTCGGCCGGAGAAACTTTCTTGGACGAATGGAGAAGCCGGGCAAAAGCGGCGGTGGCCGTATCCAAATGATTCAAAAGCGCATGCATCGATCGGGCCTGATCGGCGGTGGTGTTCGTGGTGTCTTTGCCCGCCCATCGATCGATTTTTGCACGCCACCCCGCAATGCCGGAAGGGGGGCGCAATCCACGTAAAATTTCCCTTTCCAATATGGCGACCGATTCTTTGAAATGGTCTTTTTCGACACCCATATGACCGTGGCCGGTCATATCCTTCTTTAGAATCTCCTTTTTTGGGGGCGATTCTTTTGGAATCGATTCGATCGGGCCGTTAATCGGATCGGCGACACCTCCGGCAAAAGGCCGTATCAAAGGATGTTTCACGATGGTAAGAAGATCCACCGGCATCCAGCCATCGGTGATAAGCTTGGCCAACAGGCGCAGAAAAATCATGATCGAAGACCGCGACAGGCTGTTACCGGCACTATCGTTCACATCCAGGTTCCATTGCCGCATATGCGATATAACCCGCCGCGCAAGGGCGCGATTGGCCGTCACTAAGGCGGCCCGTTCGCCGTTATCATGACTTTGGCGCAAAAGGGCGCCAATGACGCGCGCTTCCTCGCCTTCATGCCGACATTGAAATAGGCGAAGACCTTCTTGCGCAGCCGGTGCCAAAGCCGCATCCCTTTTGCCCCTATCGGCCTTGCCGGTGGCGGTCTTTCCATTTTTTCCATTTTCCCCATTCTCCAAGGGCCATTGCAGGGACGCGCGCTTAGGAAAGGGGGCCAATAAATCGCGGACGAGGGCAACCCGGCGTTCTCTGTGACGGGAGGGCATATCCCCATCGTGCCAATCTTTCACCAACCAATTTCGGGTATCGGATTTTTCCGCACTTTGCCGATTGGATAATTCCTCAAGCAAGCGCACCATGGCGTCTTGATGGTGCGTCCATGCCATCATGGCACGATCGTCCTTGCCGATCCTTGCCATCGCCGGATCAAACCCGGGCAAAATCAACCAGCCCATCGGTAATTGTAAGACTTCTTTGATAAAATCCCTTGTCGCGACTCGCGATCCGGTCGTTCCGGCGACAATGACGATATCTTCGTGGGAGCGACCGTTCTTGCGTGAATCACGCCAAAAAGCCCCCTGTGCATCAAGGATGCGATTGCTTCGTTCAATCGCTTCGCAACGGTGGGAATCGGTCAGGATTTTTTGCCATTGGCGATACACGGGCAAAACAATCGACAAAATCTGATGCCACCGATCGCCGTGTTCTTCGATCTTAATATCATTGAGGGTTTCGATGTCCTTGCGCTCGATCCGGAATTGATCGAAAAGCCGGGCCAGTTCTTCCCCAAGTCGAAGCGCCGCGTCAACCTCGATTGCCCGTTCGCGCATCAGCAGGGCGGTCAGATGGGTGACGCGCTCGATCCGGGTTACCGCTTTTGGGATGGTCGTGTCTCGAATATCGGGAAAATGGTCGCGGGAAATATCGATCGGTTCTTCATCGATATCGGCCATTGCCGATAATATCGGCGGTTTATCGGGCGCGGGTAGGATCGATGCAAAGACGCTTTTTAAATGATCGCACGCTTGACGGGTCGGCAGATAGATACGGCTTCGGGCAACGATTAAAGCAGGGTCGCACGCCCGCATTCGGCCAAGCCGTTTGGCTCGGCGCAACAGCCCGCGAGCCAGGCTTGCGGCAAACGGGCGATGGGGGGCGATGGTGTAAAGGCGCCCTTTGATGTCAAGGATCGGCTTTGTCGAAATCTGTGGCATCGTCTGCGGCCCGCAGTTGCCGATAGGTTTTGGCATCCCCGACATGATGCCATGGTCCATCATGTTCCAGCCCGTATAAACGCCGATCGCGCGCGGCTTGGTGATAAATACGAGAAAGGGGAAAACAGGGTGTCTTGATCGCGGCAACGGCCCGGGGGTGCATCATCTGGATGCCGCTAAACACATGGCCGGCTTTCCTTTTGCCGCCCGCGGGAAGGGTCAAGCGACCATCATCGGCAAGAACAAAGTCGCCATTACCGTCCTTTCGAGCCGCGCACCCAAAAGCCCGCGGACAAGGAATAAGAAGAAGCAAAGCATCCATTTTCGACCCGTCCCAAAACCGGATTAATCGCCGTAGGGCCGCTTCTTTTCCGTCATTCCAAATGACATCGCCATTGGCGAGAAAAAAAGGATCATGCCCCAATATATCAAGAGCATTGGCAACCCCGCCACCGCTGTCAAGGGGTTGTTCCTCGACAATCACCCGGATCGGTATTTTTCCGATTCTTTTTCGGCAATAATCGACCATCATGGCCGATTTATAATGGGCATTAACAACGATCATCGAAGCGACCGCTTCCATGCGGGCAAGGGAATATTCAATCAACGCTTTGCCATTGATTTCCAGCAATGGCTTTGGGGTCGTATCACTCCAGGGGCGCATGCGCGTGCCCGGCCCGGCCGCTAAAATCATCGATGTCGGTTTTTTGATCATTTTACGGCGGGTGGGGGGCGGCGATATGCGATCGGAATGTAACGGTCGAACCATTCACGCATCGGGGCCAACGGCGCTTCAAGCAGGGCTTGGTTCAGCAACTGCCAAACATAAGGCAGCCATCGGCGATAGCCGCTTTTGCCGTAGCGATGCTCGAGGCGGACAAAAACACCGGCAATTTTGCACAAGCGATGGCAATTGAGGATCATGCATGAATGGACCATTGTTTCCCTTGGAACGGCGGGGAACGCATTAAAAAAATGGTCGTATATTTCTTCCCGGCACGAAACCCGGCAGCGAACGTCGTGGAGGAGAGAAACCAAATCATAGGTGCATGGGCCGATTCGCGCGTCTTGGAAATCAATCAATCCACAGGCGCGCACGCCCTTGCGCCCGGGGAGGTGGAACATATTATCAATATGAAAATCGCGCAGGATAAGGGTGGTCGGCACACGGCAAGCATATTCGAGCAGCCGATCCCATATGCGCGTGTAGTCGTCGTATCCGGCATCGTTAACGGTCAATCCCGAGGCCGGGCAATGCCACCGGGGCAGAAGAAGATATTCATCGCGAAACGACACACGGCGATAATCTTCAACATCCAGCCGTCTTGTCGGTTGACGATAAAGCGCAATCAACGCATCGACGGCCAGGCGATACAAAGCGGTCGGGTTTTGCCCCCGATCAAGACAGCGACGATAGGAATCGATGCCGAAATCTTCAATCAATATCCATCCATTCGATCGATCGACCCCGTGGATACGCGGCACACTCATTTGCCATCGCTCCAGGATCGCACTGATCTTGATATAATCCGTGAACGTTTGTGCATCGCCCGTACGCATCAGTAACGATTGCCCCTTGTCGGGGTGATAAAGGCGACTGTAACGCCGTTCGGACGCATCGCCGGCAAGATGATCAACCCGGCATGAATCCCAGCCATGGGCCGCCAAAAAGGCGGCTATTTCTTTTTGGTATTCGGGGTTGTTCCCGCCCCCTGGGAAGATCGGTGATGCGGTTACCATGGCTTGTCCTTTTCGCGCCGATCATCAACAACCACGTGATAGGCATCGCCTTTTGCCACAGCGGGCGGATGGTCGCCCCCGATAGGATCGTTCCCCATAGGATCACCCCCCACATGATCACCCCCCATATGATCACATGAAAACGTTAGGTCAAGGCGCCGCGCCGGCAACCATCGTTCCATCTTTTGCGCCCATTCAATCAAACAAATAGCGTCTTTTCCCGCCTCCTCATAGCCCAGTTCAAAAATTTCTTCGGCCTTGTTGATCCGATACAAATCGAAGTGCCATATCTCGATCTTCTTCAAATCATACACATGGACAAGGTTGAATGTCGGACTGGTGATCTCTTTTGGTATTTCGGCCTTCCAACGCCGGGCAAGAAGGGGAATAATGCAACGAGCAAAGGTTGTTTTGCCACTCGCAAGGGGCCCGTTTAAGGCAACTTTGTCGCCGGGGCGCAGAAGCGCGGCCCAATGCGCGCTAAAACGCCGCAAGGATGAAAGATTGCCGATATTCTTTTTCATCGGACGAATTTGCCATAAAACCTTGCCATAAAACCTTGATTATGCGAAGTCATCATCCTTACCACTGATTTTTAACCACTGATTGTTAGCCGAGGCGTTGGTGGCGTCCGTTGCCCGATCCGATATTCCGTCCAGGCCCAGATGCGCACAGATAACAGCCCCCTGAAAGCCGGTGGTGAGATTTTTCGAGTATTGATTTTTGCTCTATTGGCGGCGACCATGATTCGCTCGCTTGCCTTTGAGCCATTCAACATCCCTTCATCATCGATGGTCCCGAACCTTCTTATCGGGGATTACCTGTTTGTGAGTAAATCATCATACGGGTATTCGCGCTATTCATTTCCGTTTTCATTGCCTGTTTTTTCCGGAAGAATATGGGAATCATCGCCACGGCGCGGCGATGTCGCCGTTTTTCGGCAACCCACCGACCCATCGATCAATTTTATCAAACGGATCATCGGCCTGCCGGGGGATAATATCCGGATCATCGGGCCAAAGGTGTTTATTAATGGCGATTCTTTATCGCACGAACGATTGCCCTTGGCCGATACCGATGGATTTGCACCGACATTGCGCAACGTTGAACAATACCGTGAAACCTTGCCCGATGGACGCTCTTACAATATTTTTCACGATCCGCAAGCGCCACACACCATATCGGACACCGTGCTTGAGTATCAGGTGCCGGACGGACATTATTTCGTTCTTGGTGATAATCGGGATCACTCGTGCGATAGCCGATGTTCGAAAGTGGGCTTTGTCCCCGGCGAGAATCTCATCGGCAGGGCGGAAATCATCTTTTTTTCCCTCGCCCCGCCGGCGCAATTTTGGCAACTTTGGCGTTGGCCGGCCCATCTTCGCAATGGCCGCTTTTTTGATCTGATCCGATGATCGTCGGATTTTGCCAAACGTCGATCATACGATGAATTATCAAAAATCGGCTCTTATCCAATGGATCGTGGCATGATGGTCATGAATGAAGAAAAGGCCAATAAAAACCTTGATGATCTTCAGCAGATATTAGGGTACCGTTTCAAGCAACCGTTTTTATGCCGTATTGCCTTGCGCCTTTTGCCCGAATGCGAGCACGATTTCCAGCGTCTCGAATTTCTTGGCGATACCGTTTTAGGGATGGTCGTTGCCGATTGCCTATACCGTTTATTTCCCGATGATAACGAAGGACAGTTAAGTCGGCGTCATCGTTCTCTGGTTTGCGGGGATACCTTGCGGATGGTGGCAAAAAGTTGGCATTTGGCACGCTTGTCCCCCATGCTGTCCCGGGCGTCGTCCGATACGGGGCCGCCGGTCATTCGGGCCTTTGCCGACACGGTCGAGGCCTTGCTTGGCGCGATCTATTGCGATGGCGGCCTTAACGCCGTCCGGAAATTGATTGAAGCCCATTGGCAAGAATGGATCCGTGTCCAGTTGACCGGTCCGCCCCCCCTCGATGCAAAATCGGCTTTGCAGGAATGGTGCTTGAAGCGCGCTTTGGGACTTCCGGTGTATCACTTGGATGAAAAGCGCGGGCCGGATCATCGCCCGTCCTTTACGGTCAGCGTCAAAGTAAAAGGGCAGCAGGGCGCCCGGGCCAACGCCGCCTCGAAAAATCAAGCCGAACAAAAAGCCGCCGCCCAACTACTCGACCGGATTTATGTCGACAATGACTGATACCCCCGCGCGCCGTTGCGCCATTTTGGCGTTATTCGGATTAACGAATAGCGGTAAATCAACCATTTTTAATCGTTTCATCGGCGAGCATCTGGCCATTGTCTCCAAGCGCGAACAGACAACCCGCCAGCCCATGCGTGGCATATCCATGCATGATGATTGCCAATTGATATGGATTGACACCCCCGGTTTTTTCCGGCCGCGGGATGATTTTGATCATGCGATGATTCGCTCGGCCCGGCGTCTTATTCGCGATCATCCGGATCAGGCCATTTTGTGCATCGATGCCTCTCGCCCGATCGCTCTATCCCTTGACCTCGCCAAACTTTTGGGCACCGCCCTGGAACGTGGCGATATCGCCCGCCTAACCGCCATATTGAACAAAAGCGATCGGGCCGACAAGCGCGCCTTGCTTGACCTTGCCGACGAGATCGGAAAAATCGCCCGCTTTGACCGTATTTTTATGACCTGCGCGAAAACCGGCGATGGGTTGGATGATGTTCTCCAAGATGCCATGCAGCACGCACCAACCGGGCCTTGGCTGTATCCGGAGGAACAGCTAAGCGATATCCCCGAGCGTTTGATTGCGGCCGATATCACCAGAGAAAAGATTTTCACGCTGTTCGACAGCGAGATTCCTTATCGTATTATGGTTCGAACGACCCTCTTCAAACAAGAGAAAGAGTTAACCGTCCGCCAGGACATTCTTGTTGATAAAGCCCGTTACAAGGGCATTCTAATCGGGCGCGGAGGGCAGGCTCTTGGCCGTCTTGGGCGACAATCCCGTTTGGCAATGGGGCATTTTTTCAACTGTCATGTCCACCTCTTTCTCGATGTCAAAGTGGAAGATTGGCGCGCGAATCCCTCCTTTCGGCAAGAATATGGTATTTGAGGTATTTGAATGCGTATTTTTAAATGGACGTGATTCCCCCACGCGAATGGAGACGCGCGCCGGCGGCATTGATATGATTTCTTTCCCGATACCTCTCACCCTATAGTCGACCCCATTATCCCCTCGCGCCGGTTTTCCGCATTATGCCACCATCCTCGCCCATACCGACTTCTTTATCGACTTCTTTATCGGCATCCGATCGGGAAGAAAGGGAACTTGCGCCAATGGTTGTGGCCAACTGGAAAATGCATATGGGGCGGGCGCAGGCGCGCCGATGGTTGGACGTGGTTTCCAAGCGGGATCGATCGCGCCCATGCGATGTCGTCCTGTGTCCGCCCGCCCTTTGGATTGTTCCTTTATCGGATTTATGTCCGGCGGGAAACGTGTCCTTGGGCGGCCAAGACTGCCATCACGACCGGGAAGGCGCCTATACCGGCGATATTGCCGCTTCCATGTTGAAGGAGGCCGGGTGTCGCTTTGTCATCCTTGGCCACAGCGAAAGACGGCGCGACCATGGCGAGGATGACGCGATCGTCGCCCAAAAAATAAACCGGGCCCTTGCCGCCGATTTGCATCCGATCGTTTGTGTCGGCGAAAGCGCGAAGGAACGCGCCAATGGACAAACCGAGGAGGTTCTGGCCCGTCAGTTGGCCCTATTGAAGCAATATGCCAAGGAAAAACCCCTTTTCACCGTCGCCTATGAACCTTTATGGGCCATCGGCAGCGGTCGTCCTGCTTCTGCCGCGGATGTTGCAGCGGCCCATGGTTTTATTCGCGATACGCTGCGTGGTCGCGAAAATGATTCATCGAAAGCCGTGCGTGTTCTTTACGGGGGTTCGGTATCCCCGTCCTCCGATCTTCTCCACCACACCGATGTCGATGGGGTGCTTGTCGGCGGGGCGTCGTTGCAGGCCGATGATTTTCTTGCGATTATCACGGTGATGTCTTCCCGCTCGTCCTCCACTCTTCATGTTTAATAATCGGATTCGATGCCAACGATATGCCGGAAATGGGGTTGCGCCAAAGGCATGATCGATGATGGGTATCAAGCCATGGCCCGATCTTTATCGAAAATGATGCATCGAATATTCATCGGCGATTAAAAAAACCTTTGCCGAAATGGAATTTTTTCACCCCAATGCGATTCTTTTGCACCGTCGCCGCGGGCAATATTCTGTTGGTATTTATTGTCATTTTGTGTCATTTAATTCGAAGAATTGTTGATTTTTTGTAATCAATTTCGAGATTTCGCCTTTGTGCCGTCACGGGATTGATCATAAAAAGTTCCACATGAAGTCGCTAGCGAAGAGGTATTATCGTCAATGCTGACATTTTTCCTGATCCTTCATCTTTTGATTGCCGCGGCATTGGTCGGGGTTATTTTGCTGCAACGCTCGGAAGGGGGCGGCCTTGGCATCGGCGGTGGCGGCATGGATGGGGTTATGTCATCGCGTGAAACGGCGAATTTCCTCACCCGGCTAACGGCCATTCTTGCGGTCGCCTTCATGGCATCAAGCCTTCTTTTGGCAACACTTGTCGAGGATCGGCGCGATGCGCGTTCGATCATTGACACGCCGATTGCCGGAGATAACGAAGACGCGATAGTCGATGAAAATCCCGTCGATATTAAAGTTCTCCCGCCGACCGATGGAATCGGTCCAAAGAATGACGATCGGTCGGGCGCATCTTTACCCGAGGTTCCGATTGATGATCCATCGTCGTGATCCATTCCATTGTCGTCACGATGGCAATGACGGTCGCCGTCTTAGGCATAAAGCGGGTCGCGGAACGCTAGTGTGACCGGCGCTTTATCAAAGCACCGTCCATCTTTCATTTTTATCACCGGGGGAGTGGCTTCTTCTTTAGGCAAGGGAATCGCCAGTGCGGCCATCGGCACCTTGTTGCTGGAACGTGGATTAAAGGTTCGGCTGCGCAAACTTGATCCGTATTTAAACGTCGATCCGGGAACGATGAGTCCACACCAACATGGGGAAGTCTATATCACCGAAGATGGGGCGGAAACCGATCTCGATCTTGGTCATTATGAACGTTTTACCGGCATTTCCTGCCGGCGTAGCGATAACGTTACCGCGGGAAGAATTTATGCCCATGTTTTGCAGCGCGAGCGCCGCGGTGATTACCTTGGATCAACGGTTCAGGTCATTCCCCATGTGACCGACGCGATCAAGTCCTGTATCCGTGATGATTTGAAGGACGAGGATATCGTGATCTGTGAAATCGGCGGCACGGTCGGCGATATTGAAAGCCTGCCTTTCCTCGAAGCCATCCGCCAGATGCGCAATGAAGAAGGCGCCCGGCGGGTCATGTTTATTCATTTGACTCTTTTACCGTGGATTGCCGCGGCAAAGGAACTAAAGACCAAGCCGACGCAACATTCGGTCAAGGAACTTCTTAGTGTCGGTATTCAACCGGATCTTCTTATCTGTCGCTGTGACCGGGATCTCGATGACGGCGCCCGTGCAAAAATCTCTCTCTTCTGCAACGTGGCAAAGGATGCCGTGATGACCTCGCCCGATACCGACACGATTTATCACGTGCCTTTGCTTTTCCACGAGCAAAAGATGGATCACCATATTTGCACGCATTTCGGTCTTGACACAAAACTGCCGCGACTGGCCCCTTGGCGCGCGATTCTTAAAACATTCAGAAGTCCGGAGGACCGCGTCGCGATCGCCGTTGTCGGTAAATATAACGATACCGTCGATTCCTATAAATCGTTGATGGAAGCCCTTTTCCACGGCGGTCTGGCCAATCGGACCAAGGTTGATATTCACTGGATTGACGCGGAAGTATTTGAAAACGAGGATCCCGGTCGCCTTCTCGGCGCACTTTCCGAACCGGCCGGTGGCCCGGTCGGGGGGATTTTGGTGCCCGGTGGCTTTGGCGAACGTGGCGTTCAAGGAAAAATTGCCGCGGCCGCATACGCGCGCAAAACGAAAATTCCCTATTTCGGCATCTGCCTTGGCATGCAGGTGGCCGTGGTCGAGGCCGCGCGTCATCTTGCCAAACTGGAAGATGCCGGATCAACCGAATTTGGCCGGCCGAAAAATCCGGTCATTGCCCTTATGACCGAATGGCGCAAGGGCGATCGCATCGAGCGGCGGGGGAATAAGACCGATAAAGGCGCAAGCATGCGCCTTGGTGGCTATGCCTGTCACTTGGCCGATGGCACCCTGGCCCGTCGAATATATCGGCGCCGAAAAATTATCGAGCGCCACCGCCACCGCTATGAATTCAATATGGACTACAAGAAATGTCTGGAAGATGCCGGAATATGCTTTTCCGGACGTTCTCCCGATGGCCAATTATGCGAAATTATCGAAATTCCCGGCCACCCTTGGTTTGTCGGCGTTCAATTCCATCCTGAACTGGTCTCTCGCCCATTTGCGCCGCACCCTTTGTTCAAGGATTTTATCCGCTCGGCCCGGGCGCACCGGCGTCTTGTTTGACCGATGCCCGCACAGCCCCGATTCCAACCCCAATCCGACATCCGCTTGGGTAACGTTTTTCTTGCCAATCAACGGCCCTTGGTCTTGATTGCCGGTCCATGCGTGATTGAAAGCGCGGATCATTGTCTTGGCATGGCCGCGCAATTGCAGGATATATGCCAAAAATTAAAACTGGGATGGATTTTCAAGGCATCTTTCGACAAGGCCAACCGTACCGCCGTGTCGTCCCGACGTGGAGTAGGGGAAAAAGAGGGACTCGATATTTTATCGCGAATCCGGGAAAAATACGCCTGTCCGGTGCTTACCGATGTGCATGAGCCGGGCCAATGCACCCGCGCGGCCGAGCATGTTGATATTCTGCAAATTCCCGCTTTTCTTTGTCGCCAGACCGATCTTTTAACGGCGGCGGCCCAAACAAAAGCCGTTGTTAATATTAAAAAAGGGCCCTTTCTTGCCCCATGGGATATGCGGCATCCGGTGGCCAAGGTTCTTGCCGCCGGCAATGATCGAATGATGGTGACGGAACGGGGAACCAGCTTTGGCTATAATCGATTGATTGCCGATTACAGTGGGTTGCCCGCCATGAAGAAAATCGGGTGCCCGGTTGTCTTTGACGCTTCGCATAGTGCCCAGTCCCCTGCCGGGAAAGGGGGGGAGAGTGGTGGCTCGGCCCTGCATATTCCCCTTCTGGCCGCCGCCGCCGCAAGTGTTGGTGTGGCGGCTCTCTTTATCGAAACCCATGATAATCCGACCCGGGCCCATTGCGATGGCGACACGTCTTTGCCGTTATCGATCATGGAAGCCGTTCTTCGTGATTGCCTCGCCCATGATCAGATCCGAAAGTCATCCCCCATTATCCAAGAATGACATCGCTGCATCGGTGAAATAGGAAATAAAACGTGGGATACTTGTGGCCCGTGATGCCGTCCGCTTGCGCCGCCCGAACGGGCACATATTCGATAGTTTGACGGCAACGGTCTCTTTTTCAAAAGGCGCGGCGTTTTTTTACCGCCCACGGCCTTGGCCGCATCGCTTTTTTCTTTATTTTTTCGCGTGCACCCGACATAAAGGGGCGGGGGGATTATTGTGTTTTTAATCAATGGTAAGAGTTAATGGGTGCGATTCTCTCGCTATCTGCGCGTGAAATCCTCGACAGTCGCGCAATGCCGACAGTGGAAGCCGAAGTCGTCCTTGAAGATGGGACGAAGGCCCGCGCTTGCGTGCCGTCCGGCGCGTCAACCGGACGTTACGAGGCCCACGAAAAACGTGACGAAGATCAAAATCGCTATGGTGGGCGCGGCGTTTTGCAAGCGGTGCGCAATGTCCGCGGCGAGATTGCCGCTACGCTGCGTGGCATGGATGCTTGCGATCAACGCCACATCGATCGGACGTTGATTGCCCTTGACGGCACCGATAACAAAGCGCGCCTTGGGGCCAATGCGATATTGTCGGTATCCCTTGCCGTTGCACGGGCCGCAGCCCAATCCAAAGCCTTGCCTTTGTACCGTTATATGGGTGGGGTCAATGCGCATCGCCTGCCGACGCCCATGATGAATATTCTTAACGGCGGGGCCCATGCCAATAACGGCCTTGATATTCAAGAATTCATGATCATGCCGATGCGGAATACGAAATGTTCGCCGTCTTCCGATACCCCCAATTTTAATGATGGTCTTAACAATAACCATGATGATGACTTTGCCAACGCTTTGCGCATGGGGGTCGAGGTTTTTCACGCCCTGAAAGCATTGCTTGAAAAAAAGGGATTAAGCACCGGTGCCGGGGATGAAGGCGGTTTTGCTCCGGCCGTTAAATCCCATGCCCATGCCCTGGAAATGCTTTGCACCGCGATTGAAAACGCCGGATATACGCCGATGCAAGACATTGCCATTGCCCTTGATGCGGCGGCATCGCAATTCTATACCAAAGACGGCCTGTATCATCTTGCCCAAGAAGGGAAAACCTTAAACCGGGAAGAATTGGTCGATTGGTATCGTTCCTTAATCGATCAATTTCCGATTGTTTCGATCGAGGACGCGATGGAAGAAGACGATGAAAAAGGCTGGACCCATCTAAGCGCCGTGCTGGCAGATAAAATTCAACTTGTCGGGGACGATCTTTTCGTTACCGACGTGCGGCGTCTTCGCGATGGAATCGCCAATGGCATTGCGAACGCGATTTTAATCAAACCGAATCAAATCGGCACCCTTAGCGAGACCATTGACGCGGTAACGATGGCCCAATCCCATCGCTATGGGGCCATCATTTCCCACCGCTCCGGCGAGACCGAGGATGATTTCATTGCCGATCTGGCCGTGTCGACCGGCTGTGGGCAAATCAAGACCGGCGCGCCGGCGCGCTCGGAACGGACGGCAAAATATAACCGATTGCTGATGATTGCGGAACAATTGAGCCTAAATGGCGTTTATGCCGGACACGGTGCCATATCCGGTATGAAGCCGGGACATTAATGATACTTATCGATACCGGTCGCTCTATTCCGATGGAATCGTCCATTGATTGTTTTAGCCAAGAAGATAACCAGAAAATGGCCAAGCAGGGTGCCGCCGGGAAAGAGCAAGGAAATGCCCAAAAAAGAGCCCAAAAAAGAGCAAGAAAATATGCAGATTATGACATTTGATCTTGACGGAATCGTCGCATCATTCCAAGTGAAGGATAGAAGGTAACCATTTGACCATGCCGATACCAACCGACAGTGTTGCGCATCCCGCGCCGCCGCCTTCCGATCTGGAAGGCGCGATCGATGCTTTGCGCCACACACGCAAGGCGGTTATTCTAGCCCATTATTATCAAGACGAAGACATTCAGGATATTGCCGATTTCGTTGGCGATTCCCTTGATTTGTCAAAAAAAGCCGCGGCCACCGATGCCGATGTGATCGTCTTTTGCGGCGTGCGTTTCATGGCCGAAGTGGCCAAGATTTTATCGCCGAACAAGACCGTCTTACTCCCGGATATGAAGGCCGGGTGCTCTTTGGAAGATTCCTGTCCGCCGGATCGTTTTCGTGCTTTTTGCCGAAAACACCCATCCCATATCGTCGTGACCTATATCAATTGCTCTGCCGAGGTCAAAGCCTTGTCCGATATTATCGTCACATCGGCAAATGCGGAAAAAATCATTCGTTCGATCCCCCATGAACGTCCCATTTTATTCGCCCCCGACCGACATCTCGGGGCATATTTAATGCGCAAGACCGGACGTGACATGCTGCTTTGGCCGGGAACATGCATTGTCCACGAACAATTTTCCCAAAGGGAGTTGATTGCCCTTAAACACCGACATCGGGAAGCATTGGTCGTTGCCCATCCCGAATGTCAAAAGTCCATTCTCGATTGTGCCGATCACATAGGATCAACATCTTCCATGTTGCATTTTGTCCGTGATTGCCCGTCTTCGTCTTTTATCGTCGCAACCGAGCCGAATATCATGCACCAAATGCGGAAGATCGCGCCGGGCAAGAATTTTATCCCTGCGCCCGGGGCGGATGGCAATTGCGATTGCGCACGCTGCCCCTATATGGCGATGAATACGATGGAAAAACTCTATTATTGTCTGCGTGATCTGGATCCGCGCATTGATATGGATGATCGCCTTCGTCTTGCCGCGCAAAAACCGTTAAAAAAGATGCTTGCGTTATCGGCACCGACCGATCGCAAAATAGGGGAACATCCAATATCGATGGATGCGCCGCAAAAGGATACCGTCCATAACCAAACGTCGAAAGCAACGGCGGCCTCACTGCTCTGAATACTTTTTCGCTTTCCGGCGTGCCATATGAACGATATGCGATCAAGCAAGAAATTCTCGCCGAAAAATCACCCGCCATGAAAACCCTTTCCCCCGACCGGGCATGGATCGATCACGCGTTGCGTGAAGATATCGGCAAGGGCGATATCACGACCTTGTCCTTGCTGGCATGCCGCAAACACGGACCGGCATCGTTGCGGGCCGTTTTACGCACGCGCGAAGATATCGTCCCGGCCGGTCTGGATGCCGCGCTGCAAGTGTTTTCAAGCCTTGATGCCGGGCTTGTTATCACGGCAAAGGCGCGCGATGGGCAAAGGGTTCTTGCCGGTGGCGTTCTCGCGATCGTCGAAGGGGACGCGGCCGCGATACTTGCGGCGGAGCGCACCGCCCTTAATTTGCTCCAGATCATCAGCGCAATGGCAAGTTTAACCCGGGCTTATGTCGATCACGTCAAAGGGTTGAAAGCGCGGATTATCGACACGCGCAAAACCTTGCCGGGCCTGCGCGCGTTAAGCAAGCACGCCGTTCGCATGGGTGGGGGTATCAATCACCGCATGGGATTGTATGATGCGATCTTGATCAAGGATAATCACATTGCATTGATGGGGGGCGTGACGATGGCTATCGCCGCGGCAAGAAAGCAACAAGCGCACAAAATCGCCATTGAATGTGATACCCTAGAGCAGGTGAACGAGGCCCTTGATCAGGGGGCGGAATGGATTTTGCTGGATAATATGGATTGTTCGACAATGGCCGGAATCATGAAGTCCCATTCCGGTCGATCGATTTTCGAGGCTTCCGGGAATGTGACGATGGATAATGTCCGTGATATTGCCTTGACCGGTGTGGATTATATATCAACCAGTCAAATTACGTTGAATGCGGGTGCCGTTGATATCGGATTGGATATCGCATGACGCGCCGGTTTTTCCATTCTCCATTATTTGGATCGGCAAAGCGGATATGCGCGATGCTATCGGCCTTTATGATCGGGTGGGGCGGCAATGCGGCCTTTGCCGGTAATCTCCCGGCCCGGGACGCGCCGGATTTTATCGCCCGGCCGACGTTGGATCGGGCCGGATTTACCGCTTGGCTGGAAGGGGTGCGCCATCAAGCGATAAAAGAGGGAATCAAGCCCGCCACCGTTGAACGGGCCTTTACCGATATTGCCTTGATCGGCAGGGTGATTGAATTGGATCGGCGCCAGGCTGAATTCCACCTCACCTTTGATGCGTATCTGAATAACGTTGTTAATCGGCGGCGCTATGACAAAGGTCGTCATTTGATGGCCCGGCATCGACAATTGCTTGACGATATCCAAGATCGTTTTGGCGTAAACGCCCATATTATCCTTGCCCTGTGGGGGATCGAGACCGATTTCGGCCGTGTCGGTGGTAGCTTTCCCGTCATTTCCTCGCTGGCCACTTTGGCCTATGAAGGGCGACGGCGGACTTTATTCACCAATCAACTGCTTGCGGCTTTGCATATTATCGACCAGGGACATATTCGCTCGGATCAAATGAAGGGATCATGGGCCGGGGCGATGGGACAAGTGCAATTCATGCCGTCGACCTTTCGGCATTATGCCCATGATTATGACCGTGACGGCAAGAAAGATATTTGGAATAATCGCGCCGATGCCCTTGCTTCGGCGGCCAATTATTTGGCTAAAAGTGGCTGGAATAAAGATATCGGTTGGGGCTATGCCGTGGTTTTACCGGAAGATTTCACCCCCAAATCCGGCAAACATAAAAACCGGCTTGACTTTCATTCGCCCGATCATTGGCATCGCTTGGGGATACGCCCCCTTCAACCCGACGACCAACCCGGGGGCCAATCCAACAGCCAGCCTGGGGGCCAACTCGACGACCAACCCGGGGGCAACAACGATATCGCAGATTCCCCGGTCGCGTTGGTGATTCCCGAAAATGGCTCTAAACGCGCTTTTCTCGTCAGTCGTAATTTCGATGTTTTGATGCGATGGAATCGCTCGTTTTATTTTGGTCTCGCCGTTGGTATCTTGGCCGATCAAATCGGTCAAAAAAGTCCCTAGAATAACAACCGCGATGGGGAAGAAAACGCGATTATTTTCCGCCATTGCGCTGTGCGCATTGCTGGCCGGTTGCGCCGGATTTGACGAGCGCGTCGACCGGCACCACCGCCAACCCGATCATGGACGCTATAAAATCGGCACGCCCTATGAAGTGATGGGGGTGCGCTATTATCCCAAGGTCAATTACGCCTATGATGATATCGGCATCGCTTCTTGGTACGGGCCTAAATTTCACCTGCGCCCAACCGCCAATGGCGAGGTTTTTGATATGGACAAAATCAGCGCCGCGCATAAAACCCTTCCTTTGCCGTCGATCGTCGAGGTCACCAACCTTGAAAATGGGCGCATGCTGAATATCCGGGTTAATGATCGCGGGCCCTTTGTGCATGGCCGTTTGATTGATTTATCCCGCCATGCGGCCCGTCTTTTAGGTTTTGAAAAACAAGGAACGGCAAAGGTTCGCGTTCGTCTTTTACGCGATCCATCGATTGCGGCCGCACGTCTTATGCCCGGATGGAAATCCGATTCACGGCAAAGGGGAACGATTGCATCGGCCAAAGCCCCGATGGCAAAGAGGGCATCAAAGCCTTCCCGAAAAAATCCGCCGGCGCACACGACCGAAAATGACAAACCAATGGCGAAAAAACGTGCCCTCGATAATAGGCCCGATAATCGACCCGATAATCGACCCAATAATCGACCCAATAATCGAATAGTGCATGGGGATAATGGGGGGCAGGGGGATCGCGCCGGAAGCCGCCTCGATGATGATTGCCAAGCCGATGGTGGTTTAGCACCATGTCCGAATATGCGTTTCGGTAAAGCGGTCGAAAGCGATATCTTCATTCAGCTTGGCGTTTTTCGGCAACTGGATAATGCACGCCGTCTTTACGGTAATCTGCACAATCTCTATGATGACGTGGCCATTTCTCCTTTCCGGCATCGTTCCGTGCGTTTTTATCGGGTGCGTATCGGGCCGGTTCCCACCCTGGCCGAGGCCGACACCATTCTTTCCGAATTGATTGACAAGGGCTATCTTGAAGCCCGTTTAACGGTAGAAAAAGACAAAGGATGATGATTCCTCTTAAAAAGCAAAAACCCGCCAAGTCCTCACCCGCAGGGCTTTGTCATCGTCTAAACCTGCCCGGAAAGGGATATCGCCATCCGTGGCGGCGGTCATCGCCCAAGAAATCATCGGGCGCGCTCCTTTCTGCCCTCACGACCTTCGTGCTGGCGTGCGCATTTGCCGCGTTCGGTTCATCGGCCGGTGCCTTTGAAAGCAAGGCAAAGCAAGCGATCGTGATGGATTACACGACCGGTGCCATTATTTACGCAAAAAATGCCGATGCCCCGATGGCACCGGCCTCGCTGACTAAAATTATGACGGCCTATATGGTCTTTGAAGCGCTGGCCGATGGCACTTTGCGTCTTGATGATCGCCTATCGGTCAGCGAAAAAGCCTGGCGCAAAGGGGGATCAAAGATGTTTCTTGAGGTCGGGCAGGATGTCACGGTCGATGATCTTTTGCGCGGTATCATCATCCAGTCCGGAAATGATGCCTGTATTGTCGTTGCCGAGGCCTTGTCCGGATCGGAAGATACATTTGCCACGGATATGACAAACAAAGCGCGCGCGCTCGGCCTGGAAACGACGGTATTTCGCAACGCCAGCGGATGGCCGGATCCCGAACATGCCAGCACGGCCAGGGATGTTGCCCGCCTGGTTTACGCCACTTTGCGCGATTTTCCTCAATATTATTCTTACTATGCGGAAACGCATTTTACCTATAGCGGCATTCGCCAGATGAATCGCAATCCGTTATTGCATTCCAATGTTGACGGTGTCGATGGTCTGAAAACCGGACACACCCAAGATTCCGGTTATGGATTGGCCGCTTCCGCCAAGCGGGGCGACCGGCGTTTGATCATGGTTATCAATGGCCTCGATTCAAAAAGCGCACGGGCAAAGGAAGGAAAAAAATTGCTGGAATGGGCATTTCGCAATTTTGACAACTATCATGTCTATGACGCGGGACAGGCCATCGCGCAGGTGCCGACATGGTTGTCGGACAAGCCACAAATACCTTTGGTTCTGGCCGAAGATTTTATTTTAACCTTGCCGCGTTCGACCTGGAAAAAGGCCGTGATTCGGTTGCGCTATCCATCCATATTGCGTCCCCCCCTTGCCATCGATGATAAGGTCGGCACGGTCGATATCGAGGATGCGGAAGGGCGCGTGATTGCAAGTCGGCCATTGCTTGTCGGTGATACGGCCGAACCCCTTGCGTTACCGGCCCGGATTCCACGTCTTTTTTCCTATCTTCTTTGGGGGACAATGTGACCCGCAAGACTTCCGCAACCGGCCGTTTTATTACCCTGGAAGGGATTGATGGGGCAGGCAAGAGTACCCAAGTCTGCCTTATTGGCGATATACTCAAAAAACAAAACATCCCCTTTATCATTACCCGTGAACCGGGTGGCACCGCGGGGGGGGATTTACTCCGCCGTCTTTTGGTGCAGGATCGCTCCTTTTCCTGGACCAAAGAAAGTGAAGTTTTGCTTCACTATGCCGCTCGAATTGAACACTGCCGCACGATTGTCAAACCGGCCCTGAGCCAGGGACAATGGGTTATTTGTGATCGTTTCATCGATTCGACCACCGCCTATCAGGGGGGTGGGCAGGGGGTTGCTGAAGACTTTCTCAAGCAAATGTGCGTCTTAACAATGGGCACTTTTGGCCCCGATCAAACCTTTATCCTGGATATATCGCCGGAAATGGCCATGACTCGCATCACGCCAAGGGCCATGCTATCGATGGAGCAACACTACGAAGGAATGGGTGTTGATTTCTTTCGGCGTGTGCGCAAGCGCTATCTGAAAATCGCAAAGGACGAACCAAAGCGCTGTACCGTCATCAAGGCCGATGGCGACGTTCCCCATGTCCATCGGCTTATCATGAAGCATATGACGTTATGAATGCCTCCCTCGGCCAAGCGGAATCCCATGATGGCACAAGCGACAACGGCGTCTTCCATCGCCCCGAAGATTCATCCGATCGACAAAAAGTCCTTTTGGGCCATGATCGGCAATGGCAAGAATTTCTTCACCTTTGCCAAAACGACGGCCTTCACGGGGCTTTCCTACTGCATGGCAAAAAGGGCATTGGCAAGGCATCTTTTGCCCTGGCCATGGCCGCGCATCTGCTTCAACGGCAGCGGGATCGGACATCCGCATCGCCTTTCATCGTGCCTTGCGATTCCTTGCGCCGGCATGGGGATTTTTTTCTGATTGACACAAATGCGGAAACCATCGATCGACCCCGCGCAACCGATCAAATCGGCATTGACGATATTCGGAAAATGCGTGAATTTCTTGCCTTGCGCCCGGCCATGGACGGATGGCGCGTGGTGATGATTGACGGCGCCGACCAAGCCAATCGAGAATCGGCGAATGGTTTGCTGAAATCCTTGGAAGAACCGCCACAAAAATGTCTATTCCTGCTGGTTGCCCATTATCCCGATCGTTTGCCGCAAACGGTTTTATCACGGTGTCGCAAATGGGCGATGCACCCTTTATCGGAAAGCCATTTTTCCACGGTTTTTAACGATCTTTGTGCCGGTGCGGATATCGCCCATGGCACCGATCAAAAACCGGTCGATTGGTATCGCCTTTCCGGCGGTGCCCCCGGGGCCGCCGCCCGGCTGATTCAATACAAGGTCACGGATATGGAAGAATTAATTGGGCGCATTTGGACGGCCCGCGCTTCGGCCAAAGATGTGCAAACGTTAATTTCGGTTATCACCGAAGAAAAAGACGCCCGGAAAGAGCATTGGAAATTTCTGCACACCACGTTGCGCCGTCTCATCCTCGTTGACGTTCAAAAACCCCTCGATCACCATGACTTGCTATTTCATCTTTGGGACGATCTCAATCGCATGGAAAAGGATATGGAGGATATTTACCTTGATTATCAACAATCCATTTTTACAATCTGCGTTCTTATTCGGCGTTACCGTCAATTACGTGCCCGATATCAGGCATAGGCCCCTTTGCCGGGTGGTCCTTATCAACGATTATGGGTCAACGATTATGGGTCAACGCTATATGGCGCGCGCGGGGCGATTGGGTATGATCGGATCGGCATATGGATAGAATGAAAGCGATTTTCACCACTTATCGGAAAGCCGTTTATCGGAAAACGATGGCCCGCGTTTGCTTTTTTATACCCCCCAATCATGAAAGGGGCGATGGACGATGCCATCCAAGCTAAATACCCCATCCGAGCCAAACGCCCCATCGGAGCTAAACGCTAAGGACGAAAAACGGTCAAAAGGACAAGCGGATAAAACGGTTTATCTGACAACGCCGATTTATTACGTCAATGACGTGCCCCATATCGGACATGCATATACATCTCTTGCCGGGGATGTCCTTGCCCGTTTCCGGCGGTTGCAAGGGCGGGATGTTTTCTTTCTGACCGGCACCGACGAACACGGATTAAAAGTCGAGAATGCGGCCCGCAAGGCCAATATATCGCCAAAGGATTTTACCGATCGGGTTTCCGATAATTTTCGTAAAATGGCCCAAGCGATGGATTGCCGTTTTGACGATTTTATTCGCACGACCCAAACGCGCCATCATCAAGCCGCAACCCGTTTTTGGCAAAAACTGGTCGATAAAGGGCATATTTACAGCGGTTTCTACAAGGGCTGGTATTCCGTGCGAGAAGAAAGCTTTATCGCCAACCAGGACGTCATCAAAAATCGGCAAGGGCAATATTGCTCGGCCGATGGAGAGGTTCTCGAATGGGTAGAGGAAAAAAGTTACTTCTTCCGTCTGTCCCAATGGCAAGAGAAACTCCTCGCGTTTTACCGGGATAATCCCGATTTCATCGCCCCGGAAAACCGACGCAACGAAGTCATTAGCTTTGTTCGCTCCGGGCTTAAAGACCTTTCGATTTCGCGCACCGGTGTCAAATGGGGCATCCCGGTTCCGGACGATCCATCCCACGTCATGTATGTTTGGATCGACGCGTTGATCAATTATTTAACCGCCACCGGATATCCCGATGACACGGCCCGTTTTTCCGCGCTCTGGCCGGCCGATGTTCATATTGTCGGCAAGGATATTCTGCGCTTTCATGCCGTTTATTGGCCGGCCTTGCTGATGGCTGCGGAAGAATCCGTGCCCAAGCAAATATTTGCCCATGGATGGTGGACAAATGAAGGGCAGAAAATCTCCAAATCTCTCGGCAACACCATTGATCCTTTCCTCCTTGTCGAAGAATGCGGCGTTGACGCGCTGCGCTATTTTTTGCTTCGCGAAGTGCCATTCGGCAAAGATGGCGACTTTTCCCGAAAAGCGATGGTCGATCGCGTGAATGGCGATCTTGTCCATGGTCTGGGTAATCTGGCCCGCCGGGTGTTGACTTTGGTGCACGCAAATTGCGATGGACGCATTCCCCAAGCAGGCGACATCCATGATGCCGATAAAGCGTTAATCCGGCAACTCGACGATATGGTTGGACATGTCGGCACCCACATGGATAATCTGGCCTTTAGCTTGGCTCTGGAGGCCATCTGGCAGGTCGTTGCGGCCGCTAATCGCTATATTGATTTTCAAGCGCCGTGGCGCTTGAAAAAAGACGATCGCCCGCGTATGGGCACCGTCCTATACGTTCTTTACGATGCGCTGCGCCGATTATGCGTGATATTAACACCGTTTCTTCCACGGGGAATGGCCGTGCTGGCATCCGATCTTGGATTGCACGACCGCGATATCAGTCTGCGTCAACCATGCGCCGGGCATTGGCCATCGATCCGCGTCGGGGATACATTACCACCGACCTCGGTTCTTTATCCGCGCCTCGAGCGATAAGCCAAAAGGCCGCGCGGGAACAAGAGGCAATGGGTGCATGAAGCGGTTTGAAAAAGCGATGAAAGCATCCTTCCCCGATAGCGGTAATGCGCGCGCATCATGATCGATTCGCACTGCCATCTTGATTTTGAGGCCTTTAATGCCGATCGCGACAAAGTGATAGACCGGGCCCGCGCGGCAGGCATCACCCGAATGCTAACGATTGCCCTTGGCCAAAAGCATTTCGCCCCGGTCCTCGCCTTGACCGAGCGTTATGCGGAAGTTTTTTGCGCGCTCGGAATACATCCCCTCCATGTTGATAATGAACAAATTCGCGTCCCGGATCTTGTGGCGATGGCCCATCGAAAAAAGGTCGTCGCCTTTGGCGAGACGGGAATCGATCGCTATCACGGCGATCGTTATCTAAAGGAACAAAAAGCGTCCTTTGCGGTGCATCTACAGGCCGGTATAAAAAGCGATCTTCCCGTCATTATTCATAGCCGCAATGCGGAGCGGGAAATCCTGGAAACGGTCGATCAAGCGATTGTTCATGGCCCGTTGCGTGGTGTTCTTCATTGCTTTGACGGCAGTATCGATTTTGCTTATGCGATGATTAAGCGTGGTTTTTATATTTCTTTTTCCGGACTCTTGACCTTTAAAAAACGGGATGATTTGCGCCAAATCGCGGCCGCTTTACCATCCGATAAAATATTGGTTGAAACCGATGCGCCGTATCTTTCCCCCCATCCGTTGCGGGGCAAGCGCAATGAACCCGGCCATATCGTCCATACCGCCGCTGCCGTCGCCGTGGCGCGAGGGGTAGAGCCGGATGCCATGATCGCCATAATGGATGCGAATTTTTATCGCCTGTTTCCAAAAGCGCGATCGATCGACCCGGAACGAAAGACATGCGTAACATCCACAGGGTCTACGATTAATCCATAATCCGCAGGTGCAATCATGGGGCTCATGGGGGGCGGGCCGCGATTCACCAAAAACCCATGGAATGTGGAATCCCATGCCAAAAGACCAGGCCAAAAAACCACGCTAAAAACCACGGGGCGCGCGTATCGATATTCCATTCGGCATCGATCGATTGGCGCATGGCCCGCATTCGATAATGACCCATAGAGCGCCCGCGCTCGTCACGGCACAATTGCCCTTCACTAAGATATTGTATCTTATGAACTATTCCGAATATCTTGTTGTTTATACGACAAAAAATAGGATTCATTCCATCCAATCAATCAAGCGAATTGCGTCACATTTTTTTCATCGAATATGAAAAAACCGACCGTCTTGGCCGATGATGATGGCCATCGACCCCAAGATATGCGGCGATCATTGGCTAAATGGTGCGCGATGATGACGAAAATATCGTATATATCGTATGTACCGGTCGTCAAATTGCGCATATCGGATGGGAAGAATGGAATATGAAAGTTAGGGTTTTGGGATGTGGTTCTTCCGGCGGGGTTCCATCCTTGATTGCCGGTTGGGGACAGTGCGATCCAACCAATAAGAAAAATTACCGCACGCGCCCGGCACTCTTTATCGAAGAGGGGGCAACCCGCATCCTTGTCGATGCGGGTCCGGATATTCGCACCCAGCTTCTCCCCCTTCGCCCACAAGGGATAGACGGTCTTTTTGTCACCCATTTTCATGCCGATCATATCGGTGGTATTGATGATTTACGCCCGCTGAACATGATGATGGGGCGGGGGATTGACATGTACACCAACCCCCAAAGCATGGCCGTTTTGAAAGAACGCTTGCCCCATGTTTTTCGCCCGCTACGCGATGACGGGATTTTCATCCATACCTGCCTGAAGCCGCATCTTCTTGCGGCCGGCGTGCCGATATCGATCGGTTGTCTCGCTCTGACGCCCTTTGATCTGGATCATGGCTTTGGCGTTATCAGCAGCGGTTTTCGCTGTGGCGATTTCGGCTATTCGATCGATGTTCACACGCTGCCGGATATGGCGATGGATATTTTATCGGGGGTCGATGTTTGGATCGTCGATTGTTTACGCGCCGAGCCACATCCAACCCATGCGCATTTGGCAAAGGTTATGGAATGGAACGAACGGATAAAAGCAAAGCGGATATTTCTAACCCATATGAGTCACGATAGCGACTATGCCACGTTGAATCGATTATCTCCATCCCATATCACGCCATGCCATGATGGGCTTTTAATCACGGTATAAACGTACCGAATAAGGACGCTCATGCCGGGACACCCATGCCGGTCGGATCAATCAAACGCACCATACGGACGCTCATGCCGGGGGCGCCCATGCCGGGACACCTATGCCGGTCGGATCAATCAAACGCACCGAATACGGGCGCTCATGCTGGGACACCGACACCCATGCCGCTCGGATCAATCACTGGATCGATTGGATATTATTTAACATAATACATATTATGCGATTTACAATGGTAGGAGGTAATACCGCGTCCAGGCTGTCTGTTTGAATTATCTGTGCCATTAGCTTTGATAGAACCAAATATCTATCAATGCACAAATAAAACCTATAATTGTTATCACACCAACGGCGCCAATAAATCTATCCATAATACAACACTCCTATCCGTGAAACATGGTCGAACATAAAAGCACGCCCACCACGATACAAACAATTCCAATACAAATATCTGAATAGCTCATAATAATACTCCTTTTGTTTTTCTAATTTTTCATTTGATTGAAATGTTCCCTCTCAATCAACCCTTATCAATCCTGGCCGTCCGACCGTATGGTACCCTTTAGGCCGGCGGCGGCACAATCGATCGAAAGGATGATCATAGGCTGGGTTGGGCGTATGGGTTTATTTCTTTGATGCTGCCTCTAGGATGGCGGCGGCGGCACAATCGGAAGGATGATCACCGGATGGGGCTTTTAACGTGGCCAAGATGGTTTGGCTTTTACGAAGGATTGTTTGTCGATGCCGATCATTTTCCAGCATATCGTTTAATGCCCGAGCCAAAATATCGCCGCGGCATTGCTCAAAAAGATACTCCGGCACAATCGGTTCTTTTGCGATGATATTGACGATATTCGCATAATCGATTTTGACCAATCGTCGCGCCAACCAGACGCTAAAAGGGTCCGTGCGGTAAACGACAAAAGGCACGACACCGGCCATCAAGGCCTGGAGCGTCGCCATTCCCGATACGGCAAGGGCGATGCGACACGCGGAAAAGAAATGATCCGCCTCCTGTGTCACATGCAACGGCAACGGCCAATCACGGGTTAATGCCGTGACGCGATCTCTTTGCCCCTGGGCCGCCAAGACGATCATGGATATTGCATTATTCTTTGATCGATGACGGGCGCCTTTATTTGCCTCTGCATTCTTTTTTGCAAGAATCGTGGCGCTTTGGCGGAAAATGGGAAGATGGCGGTTGATTTCATCGGTGCGCGAGCCGGGCATCAGGCCGATGCATCGATGATTTGTCTTTCTTGTTTTTGCCTCCGGAATACGGCCCTCCGAAATATGGCCCTCCGAAATATGGCATTGATGGCGATCTTTGGTCGGCGATACCGGCGTTGCCGCATGTACGGGGGATGCCGGCACGGCGGCGGATTTAGGCCATCCCTGATTTTCCAAAATGGCATAGCCGACATAGGTGGTTTTAAGACCAAACCGCGTGAATAAAGGGGGCTCGAAAGGCAAAATGGTCAGCATGTGGTCAAAAAGTTGTGCCGACCGGGCCGCCCTTTTCGGATGCCAGGCCCAAACCGTTGGCGCAACATAATGGACATAATGAATATCGGCGGACAGGTGCTTGCGACAACGCTGAACGAGGCGAAAATTAAAGCCGGGACAATCAATCGTCAGGACAATATCCGGACGTATATCCTTGATCGCGGCCACCGTCCGGCCAAGGCGGCGCATGATTCTCGGCAAATGCGGCAGCAGTCCGACAAAACCCATGGCGGCGATGTCTTTCATCGGAAATAACGGGGTAAGACCGGCCTTGCCCATATTATCGCCGCCAATGCCGTAAAATGTAATGTCGGAGCGACGCGCGCGCAATGCGCGCATCAAACGGGCACCGAGGAAATCCCCCGATGCCTCACCGGCGACAAGAAATATTGTTAAATTGCCGTTTTTTTTGCCGTTTTTTTTGCCGTTTTTTTTGCCGTTTTTTTTGATTGTTTTCTCGATCATGATCCTGTGGCGATTGCATCATTCAACCGGTGATTGGGGGGGGTGATTGGGGGTTTTCGATCCCTGCCCCTTCTTTCGGTTTTCCTTTCGGTCTTCCTTTAGGTTTTCCGGGGAACCGAGGAATCGGGCATAGAAACGGATTTCGTGGGCACGGAGTTATCAAGGAAGATTGTTTATGGTTAATGATTGCTTTCGTGCGACTGCGTATCGATACCAATCAAAAACATATGATGCCGATTGGCATATGCAATCATCCCATCCTTTTCCAGCATGATCGTCGCACCGGCTTCGATTGCTATGCCGGAGAGTCCGGCCTTGCGAGACTGGCGCAGGGTTTCTATTCCGACGCACGGAAGATCGACCCTTTTATCTTGACCCGGTTTGCTGTTTTTAATCAGAACACCGCCCGATCGTTTTTTCTTATCACCCTTTTTATCATTAAGAAGGGCGCAACGCTGAAGGACGGCATCGGTACCCTCTGCCGCTTCAACCGCTATGATGCGTCCATGGCACACCACGACGGATTGTCCTATGTCAAGGCGACCAAGAAGTTTTGCCGCGCGCCGGCCAAGGGCAATATCAATCTTTTCACGTTGTGACGGCGCGTGACGGCCGTAAAGGCAATCATTGGCAAGAAGCCCCGCGTCGAGACTATCCGCGCCCGAAACGGTAAATCCCATACGCTCTAACTCGCCGATGACGGCGCGTAGTAAATAATCATCGCCCTGCCCCATATTCAAGTGGGGCTTTAAATGGGCGTTTGCTTTAGCCTTCTTGGTTCCTTGATCCGTTCCCTCTCCTATTTTTGGGGCCATTTTTGGGGCCATTTTTTGCCCTGTCTCTTGTCGGCCTTTGAAAAAGACCCGTGCCCAAGGTATTTTATTTATTCCCTGGGCGGCAAATATACGTGCCGCGGCGGCGGCCGTATGCCGATCCGGCATTATCCATCCCTGCCACTGCGGACGCTGCCAACCACCGGCAAGGATGATTTCTTTGACCCCTTTTGCCCGCAATTCAATCAATGTCGGAACGATGGTCAAAAGGGATATTTCTTGAATGGAAATATTTTCGGGCCATCCCGTCCCCTTCTCCCGGTTATCGGGAGGATGATTCTTTTCCTCCTCGACAAGGGAGAGAACGAAACACGGTCGGTTTATTTTGTCGCAATGCGCGGCCAGATGCCGGGGAAGAGCGCCCCGCCCGGCAATGATGCATAACGGCGGGGCCGGATTTTCATTGCCGCCTTTGGCCGGGCTGTCTTTAGGCCTGCTGTCTTTAGGCCTGCTGTCTTTAGGCCTGCTGTCTTTAGGTATGGCAATCGACATCATCATGATCGCAAGCCATCACGGCAATTCAGGGGTTTCACCGTTTTTTGGTTGGCATAATCCCCGACCACCGGCAGCAGAAATGAAATCGAGGATCTCTTGCACTTGCGGACATGTTTTAAACATACCGGCAACATCACTCATCCGTTCGGCCATGGTGCCTTCTTGGGCGAAAAGCAACCGATAGGCCCGGCGCAAGTGATTGATCGTATCACGCGGAAATTGACGCCTTTTCATTCCGACGATATTGATGCCGGATAAACAGGCCCGATTGCCGGTCGCGCATGCATATGGAATGACATCATGGGCAACGCCACTCATCCCGCCGATCATGACGTGTTGACCAATCCGGACAAATTGATGAATAGCACTTAAGCCCCCGATGATGGCGTGATCGCCGATATGAACATGCCCCCCCAAGGTGGCGTTGTTAACAAGAATAACATGATCGCCGAGTTGGCAATCATGGGCAATATGGGATCCCACCATAAAAAGACAATGGGCCCCTGTTTTCGTCATCATAGTGCCCTTTTTGGTACCCGGGTTAATGGTGACATATTCACGAATGGTGTTGTTGCTGCCGATGACAAGCCGTGATTCTTCACCCTGATATTTCATATCCTGCGGGATGCTGCCGATAGTGGCAAAAGGGAAAATGCAACTATCACGGCCGATACGGGTATGCCCCTCGACGACGGCATGGGATATTAACCGCACCCCCTTTTCCAGATGGACATTCGCACCGACACGGCAAAATGGGCCGATCGACACGCCGTCGTCAAGAACGGCAGACGGGTCGATTTGCGTGGATGGATCAATATTAGCCATCGCCTTTTACGACCTTGGCAGAAAAAGCGGCTTGGGCCGCGATAACATCTTGATCAATACACGCCGTGCTGTTGAATTTCCAATAATCCCCTCGGCATTGTTTGCGCTCGACCAGGATGGAAAGCCGATCGCCGGGACGGACGGGGTGGCGAAAACGCGCCTGTTCAATGGCCGTAAAATAGACGATATCATTTTCTTTGGTCGTGTTTTTCAGGTGATCGGCATTCATTGCCATAACGCATACGGCGGCCGTTTGCGCCATCGCTTCGATGATAAGAACACCGGGCATAATGGCACGATCGGGAAAATGGCCGATGAAGAACGGTTCGTTGATCGTGACGCTTTTTATGCCGGTGGCCTGCTTTCCCGGAACGATGTCCTTGACTTTATCGATCATTAAAAAGGGATAGCGATGTGGAATGAATTGTTTAATTTCCTCAACGTCATAATGATCGATCGGCCTATCGTCTTTCATAGTGTTTCTCTTGTGCTTTTCGAATGATTGTTTTTGCCTTGCGATGCGCGTCCCGCATTGCCCAAAGAGGATAAAAAGCTAGACTGTCTGTGCCATTGACGCAGTGCCACCGCAGGTATGCCGCCAACGGCGCCCCCGTCGACAATATCGCGAATGACCCCACTTTTTGCCGCGATCCGCACCCGGTTGCCAATTTTTAAATGCCCGCTAATACCGGCTTGCCCGCCGATGATCACGAAATCGCCCAAAGATGCACTCCCGGCAATTCCGACCTGGGCCGCGATGACACACCCTTTACCCAAGATAACATTATGCGCGATTTGCACCAAATTATCGATCCGGCATCCATCCTTGACCTGGGTATCGGTGATCGAGCCACGATCAATCGTGGTGTTGGCCCCAATATGGACCCGGTCGCCAATCAGCACCCGCCCCACTTGCGGAATGTCGATATAGGCACCGCTATCCTTATCATGGCAAAACCCAAACCCCGCCTGTCCAATGCGCACCCCGCTATCAATGACAACCCGATCGCCGATGATGCTGCAAGCGATATTGACATGGGATGATATATGGCAATGACGACCGACGACAACGCCCGCTTCGATAACGCTGTGTCCGCCAATGATCGTATGATCGCCGATTTGCGCGCCGGCAAAAACAATAGCGCCCGGGCCGATATGACAATTTTCGCCGATCGTTGCATCGGGATGAATATATGAATCTTTCCGGCGCGAAAGGGATTTTTTGGATTTCTCCCCCACATGGCCATAATTCTTTTGGCGGTAAAAAAGAGCCGCAATCCTAGCATAGGCAAGATGGGGATCATCCGTCGCCAAGAGAATGATCCCCCTTGGCGCGATGGCAATATCTTGTGTGCGGCAAATACAGGCCGTCGCCCGACTATTGCGGAATTGGTCAAGGTAGCGGCGATTGCTAAAGAAACTGATATCCCCCGCCCTCGCGGTATCAAGGGGGGCGATATCATGAATCATCGTTTTTTTATCTGGGGTTTTTTCATCTGGAGTTTTTTCATCTGGCCCTTTTTCGTCTGGCCCTTTTTCATCTGGCGGGGCGGGTGTTACCGGGGTATTCGCCCCCATCGATTTTAAGTCTGGCGCTTTTCCGTTTGGCGTTTTTTCATCCGGCGCCTTTTCACCCCCCTGGCGATGTCCCCCGTCAATGGCGATGACTCGCGTTTTAACCGGACAAACGCCAAGCAATTCCTCCAGTCGGAAGGGACCGGATTTGATGAAAAAACGGTCATCAGCCACGGCCGTATCCCGTTAATTGGTCTTTTTAAGCGAGACTTTTTCCAATCTCTTATTCAACATCGTCAAAACGTGACGGGTAATATCAACGTCCTTTTCGGCCATGACCAGCTGTGACGTTGAAACCACCATCGTGATATTGGAAGCAAGAGCGATTTCTTGAACGATTTTCAATAATTCTTTTTGGATATCGGCCAAAGCGCGCTGGGATTCTTGCTCCAATTTACTGCGTCGCTTGTTGATTTCCCGATTAAGCACGGCGGCTTTCTTTTCCCATGCCCGCACCTTTTCGGCATAGGCTTCCTTGGAAAGAATGGAACGCTGCTTTTCAATCGATTGTTGTTCGTCACGCAAACTGTCTTCTTGCTTTTCAAGGGCGTCACGATCTGTGCGATGCTGTTTATCGACCTGGCTTCGCAGATCTTGTGCCGCTTTTGATTCGAGCAAGATTTTCTGGACGTCAATAACCGCGACATAAGCCGGCGGCACTTTAATTTTTGAACCCGCCACGGCCTCTTTTTTCGAGGGTGTTTTCCCGGCCTTTTGATCCGGGGCACCGGCCAAGGCCATCGAGCCGGTTATACAGACGGTAAAAATCGCCTGCATCAGTGTTATCCATATTTTATGATTCATTTTTTTTAAAACCCCGTTCCAAAAGAAAAGCGAATATTTTCCGTAATATCATGACGGTTTTTCTTGACCGGATTTGCATAATAAACACGCACGCTACCAAAAGGCGATTGCCATGCAATTCCAACGCCGACCGATGCGCGAAGGGATCTGTCATCAATGATACTTTTCCGGTTCTTAATATCGACATCAAACAATGATCCAGCGTCGGCAAACACCCTTCCGTCTATCCCTAATTCTTTGGGTAAACCGAGCGGGAAGCCTTGCTCCAGTTGCGCCACATAATAAATATTACCACCAAGCGCATCGGTGGTGGCGATATCGCGCGGCCCGATACCGGAAACATGAAAACCACGAAGGTCATCGCCACCGACAAAAAAGCGATCCGAAAGGCGAACCCCCTGGTTGCCCAATCCCTTGATGTAGCCACCGTTAAGAGTCAGTGTTGTCGTCCAGCGAGGCCTGAAAGTATGGTAGTATTTAGCGGTTGAAAGCAAGCGAAAATATTTAATGTCTCCACCAAGACCGGCATAGGTGGTCGAAAGATCGAGATAATATCCATCGGTCGGATTGGTGTAATCGTTCCGTTTATCGTACGACAAAGCCTGGGTCAGCAATGACACCAAGCGGCTGCCCTTTTGCGATGCGACATATTGCGAAGTGCCGGCTTTCACATCCGTAATTTCGTTTTGATACACCGAGTATTGCCAAGACTGGCGCATATCGGGAATAAGCCAATATGCGAATGTTGTATTTCCTCCGATAAGCTTTTCCGTATAGCCGCTTTCTCTTTGATAATCGCGCTCGGTGAAAAAGGCCCCTACTCCGGCGGAAAGAGGATAGCCCTGGAAATAAGGTTCGGTGAAATTAAATTCGACATTTTGACGCCGCTGAGAAAGGGTGAAGCCGACGGTGACATCTTGCCCGCGGCCGAGGAAGTTACGCTCTTGGATACGGATGTTACCAAGGGCGCCGTCCGACGTTGAATAACCGCCGCCAATGGAAAGGCTGCCGGTCGACTGCTCGACGACATTGACATCGACGATCGTTTGATCCGGTTTCGATCCCGGGCGATTATTGACGTCGATTTTAGCAAACAACCCAAGCCGTTGCAGCATTCGGCGCGATCGGCGCAGTTTCGCAATATTAAAGGCATCCCCTTCATAAAGAAGAATTTCACGGCGAATAACCCGGTCTTCGGTATGGGCGTTGCCATTGATATTCAAGCGCTCGACATAGACTTTTTCCCCCTCTCGGATGCGATACAGGATACTCACGACCTGCTTTTCTTCGGTTCGCGTGATATCGGGCTCGACATCGACGAAGGCATACCCATAGCGTCCGGCATGATCGGAAATGGCCGCAATCGTATCACTCACCAATTCGGCGTCGTACCACTCTCCTTTTTCGGTTAGAATATCGGAAGAAAAATCAACTTTCTTCAATTCGTCAACATCGACTTCAACGGAAATATCGCCATTGGCATAGCGCTGCCCCTCCTCAAGAACGAAGGTTACATAGAAACTCTTTTGATCGGGGGACAGGCTGGCCGACGTTGAGACGACCTTGAAATCGATATAGCCATTTTTCAGATAATAAAGGCGCAGCAATTCGCGATCGTATCGCACCCTATCCGGATCATAGATATCATCGGTACTGAAGAAACGATACCAACGCTCTTCCTGGGTCGAAATATTCTCAAGCAAGGTCGAGTCCGAAAAATGCGTATTGCCGATAAAGGATATTTTCGCGACTCGGGTGATTTTTCCTTCCCGTATCTCGAACACCAGATTCACCCGATTTTCCGGCAATCGGATAATTTTCGGCACGACCGTTGCCGAAAAACGGCCACTGCGGCGATACAGAGTGATTATTCTTTGCGTGGCTTGTTGGATTTTATCGCGGCTATACACCTGCCTTGGACTGATTCGAATATCGGCCAGCAGACTATCATCCTTGATGTCCCGATTGCCTTCAAAAGCAATGCGATTGATAATCGGATTCTCCTGAACCTCAATGGTTAGAACATATCCTTCAAAAAAGATCGACACATCGGTGAAGAGACCGCTTGCGTATAACTTTTTCAGCGCATCGTTAATATTTTCATCGCTGATCCGATTTCCTTGCTCCAAGCCGGAGTAATTGACAATCGTTTCCGTCGATATTCTTTGATTGCCGCGCACGACGAGGTCAAGAACGGTATTGGCCGGTTCTGCCCGTGATTCCGATTTGGGTGATTCCGATTTGGGCGGTTTCGGTCTGGATGATTTGGACGGTTTCTTTTTAACCGTCGGCTTATTGACCGTGATTTTCGGTTGATTTTTACCCGGGGTCGAGGGATCGGTCGCTTTGACCCGGGTAATTCCGCGGGTGATTCCGGTCGGCTTTTTCAGCCTTAAGGGGGCATCCCGCCCCGACCGTTGCCCGCCCCCGTCCGGAACCTGCCCGCGATACAGATATTCCCCCGGTGTTTGCGGATAATCGACGGTTTCGGCCTTACCGGGAAAGCAAAGAAGCAACCCGGCCATCACACCCACCCATATTTTTCCGTGCCGATACTCCCCAACCATGGCTTTTATCTATTCCAAAGATGGGCGATGTCATTCCAAGTGACGAAAACGAACAAAGCAAATATGAGAAACGCCCCAACCCGATAAAGAAGAGACTTTATATCGGCCAGATACGCCTTGCCAATCGCCATTTCATAGAGGCATAAAACGATCCCCCCCCCATCAAGCGGCGGTATCGGAAATAAGTTAATGATGGCCAGGTTGATCGATATCAACACCATAAAGAAAATCAGCCGGCTAAAACCGCCTTCTTCCCAGACCTGTCCGGAAAGTTCGGCAATGCGGATTGGCCCGCCCAACTCTTTCGACGATCGGTGTCCGGCAAAAATTTCGTAAATACTGACATAAATTTGACCGCTAATAAATGCCGTATGGGCCAATGCACGATTCAGGCCTTGCCATGATGAAATCGGCATAAAGGCAACTTTTTCCGATGTGATGCCAAGAAATCCGGATGTTTGGCCCGCGTCATTTTTGCGCGAATCCGGCGTCAAACGAAGATGGCGCACGTCCCCTTGGCGATCACGGACGGTGATATCGATCATTTTTCCCGCTTTATCGCTTAGATTGCGGGGAATATCGGAAAAACGTGATACTTTCCGGCCATCCAATGCCACGATCGTATCGCCGACCATAATGCCACCGCGCTCGGCCGGGGAATCGGCAATCACCTGCGAGACAAGCGGCACCCGATAAGATTCTCCTAAAAAGATGAAAAGCAAGGCCACGGCAACGATGGCAAAAATCAAATTGGCGGCCGGTCCGGCAAAAAGGATTAATACCCGTTTCCATGCGGAAATATCGTTATAGGATAAACCGGAAACTTTGGAATTCTTTGATGATTTGCGCTTTTTCTTGGCCCCCTTCCCCTTTTCGTCTTCTTCGTCTTCACCCCGAAAGCGAACATACCCGCCGATCGGAATAATGCTTAATTTCCAGCGGGTCTTGTTGCGATCATCACAGCCGTATAATTCCGGGCCAAATCCGATCGAAAAGACCTCAACCCCGACTTTGAACAACCTGCCGATCAGGTAATGTCCCATTTCGTGGACAAAGATCAAAACCGTGATAACGAAAAGAAAGGGAAGAATAATGCCAAGTGACGACAGACCGGCATCGGCCAACCATGACAATAGAGCGAATTCGTCATGCATAATGGGCAACCTCTTCCCGGGCTTTGTGGCGCGCCTCCGCATCAACGGCGAGAACATCGCGGATGGATGAAAGCGCGTGATGCGACGCTTTTTGCATTGTTTCCTCGACAACCGAACAAATTGCGCAAAATGCGAGTTGCCCGCGCAAGAAAGCGTCAACCGCAATTTCATTGGCCGCGTTAAGGACAACCAGACTCGACCCTTCTTGAGTCAAGGCGTGCCGGACAAGAGCCAGGGCGGGAAAGCGTTTTTCATCCGGAGAATGGAAAACCAGTTGACCGATTTTCGCAAGGTCGAGTTTTTCAACCGGGGTCGCCATCCGGCGCGGCCACGACAGAGCGTAGGAAATCGGTGTGCGCATATCCGGCATCCCCATATGCGCAAGAACCGCACCATCGCGATAACTAACGCAGGAATGGACGATGGACTGCGGGTGAATGATAACTTCGATTTTTTCATGGGGAAAGGCAAACAGAAAATGGGCTTCAATAATCTCTAAGGCCTTGTTCATCATCGTTGCCGAATCAATACTGATCTTTGCCCCCATGTTCCAGCTTGGATGCTGCAATGCTTGGCGTGGCGTGATTTTCTGCATGTCCTCGATCGGCGTATCACGAAATGGACCGCCGGATGCGGTAAGGATGATTTTATCAATGCTTTCCGGTCGTTGGGAATCAAAAATCTGGAAAATGGCACTATGCTCCGAATCGACAGGAATAATCGTCACCCCGTTTTTACGGCACTGATCGGCGATCATCGCACCGGAACAGACCAAGGACTCCTTGTTGGCAATCGCAAGAACGCGACACGCTTGACTGGCGGTCATTGTCGGTTGCAAGCCGGCGGCGCCGACAATGGCGCACACACTGACATCGCAAGGCATGGCCGCAGCCTCGTCCAATCCCTCCGCACCACAGGCGGCTTTTGTCGAGCTTCTCGCCAATGCCTGTTTAAGGTGCGGGTATAGACGAGAATCGCCGATAACGGCGATTTCAGGGCGGAGTTTTTGCACCTGTTCGATAAGCAACGACACGTTGCTTTGCGCGCTTAACGCCACCACCGAATAAGCATCGCGATCGCGGCACAGCAAATCGACCGTATTGCGTCCGATCGAACCGGTTGCACCAAGAACGCTGACTTTTCTTGGTTCCTGTTTTTTTGTCGGGCCGGTCATTGGGACGAAAACTCAAATATGCGCAAGAGAAAAAGAGACAACGGTACGGCCACAGTGAAGGAATCATAGCGATCAAGAACGCCCCCATGGCCTGGAATAAGACGGGATGAATCCTTGTATGAAAAGCGACGCTTAACGGCTGATTCGAGAATATCCCCGATTTGGGCAGCCAGCGCAATAAGAATGGCACACGATATGACGGCCGTTCTTTGCCCGTGGGCCATATCGATCGATAAGGATAAAAGGCCACCGGTCACACCGGCCGCGATCGTGCCGCCATACAATCCGGCCCTGGTCTTGTTTGGGGAAATCGAGGGGATAAGTTTGGCTCCGCCAAAAAAGCGGCCGCTGAAATACGCGCCGATATCAAAGGTGACGATGACGCAAACCAACCAAACAACGATATGAATTCCCGGAACGATAATCCCTATCGAGCCGCTATCAAACGGCCCATCCGGAAGGACACGATGGCGGGAAAACACGAAGGTTTCGGTATACATTTCCAGCATCGCCACGGCCGGCAAAGCTAAAAAAACCAATCCGGCCACCGACCAGAATCGGGACGACCAAAAAGAGAGAGTAAAAAAACACCGAAAAGAAGCGCCGTTGAATGGATGCTCTTTTTCAAAAGGGCGGATCATTCCGGCAAGGACAAGCAGGAAGCAAGCGATTAAAAATATCGCAAACGCCGCTTGCGCCCCCCAAAAATCGGCCGCTAACAGGATCGCCAATAAGGATACGAAGCCGATCGCTTTCTCGCCTGTCCGTCCCGTCCCCATGGTCATCCCGCTCCATTCCGACCAGGCAATCATCAAAACCGTGACCAACAGGCCTAAAAAGCCCCATTTTCCCGATGCGAAGGCAATCCCTGCAAATACAATCAAAAATACCGATGATATGACCCGACGGACAAGCTCACCAAGTCCTCGCGGATTATCGTGCGGTGATCGTGACAATGTCTTTTTCGATCGATTATCCGGCGCGTCCACCATAGCGCCTTTCCCGGTTGCGGTATTCCTTGATGGCCTGCAAAAAGTCATCGGTACAAAAATCCGGCCATAGTTTTGTCGTAAAATACAATTCCGTATAGGCCGATTGCCACAGAAGAAAATTAGATATCCGCATTTCTCCGGACGTGCGAATCAGGATATCCGGATCCGGGATCGATCCGGTCGATAGGCAAGATTCAAGTTCTTTGGCATCGATATCATCGGGGCTTATCGTACCCGAGCGGACTTTTTCGGCGATGCTTCGAACCGCCGTCAAAATATCATCCCGCCCACCGTAATCGAGGGCAATCGTTAAATGAAGGCGATCATTGTGTTTGGTTTGATCCTCGGCCCGATGAATGATTTTGACGATATCCGGCAAAAAGCGATCGCGTCTTCCGATGACCCGAAGACGAATACCATTGTCACGCAAAGATTGGAGTTCTTCTTTGATATAGAGGCGCAAAAGCCCCATCAGGGCCTTGATTTCCTGCCCCGGCCGCTTCCAGTTTTCGGAACTGAAGCCAAAGACGGTCAGATAGGGAATCTTGGTCCGTTCCGCAGCCATAACGCATTGGCGCAAGGCCGTTGCCCCTTGTTGATGTCCGGCAAGAGTGGATAGGTTACGCTGCTTTGCCCAGCGACCATTGCCATCCATGATGATGGCCACGTGATGGGGGTCGGGGTGCTGGGAATCCGGACGCAATTTGGGATCCGGACGTAATTTAGGGTCGGGACGCAATTTGGTGTCCGGACGCAATTTAGGGCCGGGACGCAATTTAGAGTCCGGACGCAATTTGGGGCCGGGACGCAATTTAGGGAAAGTGGAAGCGGAACACGATCGCCGCCCCAAGTCGGATACCCCCAAGTCGGATACCCCTGCATTGGATATATCTGAATTGGATGCCCCCAAATTAGATGCCCCCAAGTCGGATATATCCGAATCAGATACTTGAGATGTCTTTTTCTTTATTCGCAAGACTGCGGTTGATCTCATTAATCGTGTCGTCGGTCAGTTTTTGTATTTCAGCCGCCCATGTATGCATTGCATCTTCGGACAGGCTCCCTTGTTTTTGGCGGGCACGGACATCCTCGATCCCATCACGTCTTGAGTTACGGACGGAAACACGGCCCTGTTCGGCATATTTTCCCGCAAGTTTGACCAGTTCCCGGCGGCGCTCTTGGGTCAATTGCGGAATGGGCACGAGAATGACCGCCCCCTCGTTGGAGGCCGGGTTAAGACCAAGAGCGGACTCCCTGATGGCTTTTTCAACGCTTGCGACAAGCGAGGCATCCCAGACCTTGACGCTAAGGGTGCGCGGATCATTCAGTGAGACACCGGCCATTTGAGGCAGTGGCATGCTTGTGCCATAGGCATCGACCATCAAGGATGCCAACATATCCGGACTGGCCCGCCCCGTGCGGATGGTGGAAAATTCCTTATGCACCGCATCCAGGGCCGATTTCATCCGTTTTTCGACTTGTGAAAGATTAAAATCACTCATTTTGATCCTGCCTTTTTGTTATGTGACGCATCGCCGATCACCGTATACTTCCCCTCCCCCTTCAGCACCTTTTGCAGATTGTTTCGAGTCAGAAGGGAAAAGACAAGGATTTTGATACGATTCTCACGGGCAAGGGCAATGGCGGTTGAATCCATCACTCGCAAATCGCGATCCAGAACTTCGGTATAGCTAAGGCGGTCATAGCGCTTGGCATCGGCATTGTGATCCGGATCACAATCATAAACACCGTCCACTTTGGTCGCCTTTAACAATACCGGGCATTCCATTTCAGAGGCGCGCAAAGCAGCGGCGCTGTCCGTTGAAAAATATGGATTGCCGGTACCGGCGGCAAAAATGACAATGCGTCCCCGTTCCAGATGGCGCAGCGCGCGCCGCCGGACATATGGCTCGCAGACCGTTTGCATGGGGATGGCGGACATGACCCTTGTGTTAATTCCGCCTTTTTCAAAGACGCTTTGCAACATCAAAGCGTTGATAACGGTGGCCAGCATTCCCATCGAATCGGCGACCGAGCGTTGAATATGACGGGCAATCGGGGAAGTGCCGCGAAAAATATTGCCGCCGCCAACGACAAGGGCAACTTGTACCCCCTGCTTGTGGACATCGGCGATCTGGTCGACGATGTGATTAACCGAATCTTGATCCAAGCCGTAATCGGATTGCCCTTTCAGGGCTTCACCGGATATTTTAAGTAAAATCCGATGATACGGTCGTGATGATGGATCAACCGTCACGATATTACCCGATATATTGCCTAATGCATGGTTTCACGCCAATCATCACGCCGATCATCACCCTGGGATTCATGCCGGTCATCATGTCAATTATCATGACGGCCATCTCATCATATCGGTCATCATGCCAATCATCGTCAGATCGCTTGCGATCTGACGATCATTTTTGACCCTTCAATCATTTTTAGCGAGGGCAAAACGAACAAAGGAAAGAACTTCGCATTGGTGTTTTTTCAAAACATCGGCCACTTTGCTTTCTTGATCGATAACGAACACTTGTTCGGTCAAGACAACGTTTCCGTACCATTTGCGCATCTTACCCATGACCATTTTATCCAAAATGGCAGCATCCTTGCCGCTGGCCATGGATTGGGCCCGGATAATTTCTTTTTCCTTTTCGACCGTCTCGGCCGGCAATTCGGCCCGGGATACGGCCAGTGGTTTCATCGCCGCGATATGCATTGCCAAATGTTTGCCGATGGCTTCATCCGGGGCAGAGCCATCCCCCCGACAATGGACAAGAACCCCAATCGAACCGCTTGATCCGCCATCGGCACCATGCACATAGGACATGATGGCCTCGAAACGGGCCGGATCGGCCTTTTTAACCGTCGCCCTGGAAATGACGATGTTTTCACCAACGCTTGCCGCCATTCTGATGCGGGCTTCCTCGACGCTTTCCTTTTCGTCAAAAGAGGCCTTGATCAGATCGGCGCGATCGGCGCATTGGTGGTGAAGGGTGCAATCGGCCAAGGCCGCGGCAAATTTTTGAAACGGTTCACTGCGCGCCACGAAATCCGTTTCGCAATTCACCTCAACCACGGCGGCGGCGGCGGCATCGCCGCCGATAACGACCAAGCCCTCTCCCGCTTCTCGGGCGGAACGTTTCCCCGCCGATTCGATGCCCTTTTTGCGCAACCATGTCAAAGCGGCGTCAAAATCTCCATCGCTTTCCGTCAAGGCTTTTTTGCATTCCATCATTCCGGCACCGCTTTGTTGCCGTAAACGTTGGACATCTTTGGCACTGATCCCGGGCATCAGGATTGCCCTTTTTCGTCAGAGACCGCCGGATTTCGATCCGGGGCATCGGCGCGGGCATCGGATCCGTCATCTTTTCCCGCCTTGGGCGTTACCCCCGCATCGGCCATTTTTTTTGCCGCCGCTTCCATCACTGGCATGGGCACCGGCGCGTGCACCGGAACATCGGTCTTTTTTTCCGCCTTTGGAATCGCCGCGTCGATAGCCTGCTTCATACCGGATTTACCCCGATCCCTTTTAGAGGGCGCCGTACGATCGCCTTTCCCCGAAGGGGCACGTTCACCGCCGGGTTGATCTTTGGGCCCATCATCGCTTTTTTCGAAATTGGATGCTTCTTGGCGCAGCCCTTCCAAGATCGCTTGCGCGGCAAGGCGACAATACAACGCAATCGATCGGCGCGAATCGTCATTGCCGGGAACCGGCCATGTGATGTGATCCGGATTGCTGTTGCTGTCGACGATGGCCACGACGGGCAATCCCAATTTCACCGCCTCGGCAACGGCGGTCGATTCCTTATTCGTATCGATGATAAAAAGCATGGATGGCACCCCGCCCATACTTTTTATGCCGCCCAAAGAGCGTTGCAATTTTTTATATCGCCGTTCTTGCGAAAGGCGTTCCCTTTTGGTCTTATCGCCAAAGGTGCCTTCCTCTTGGTCTTTTTCCATTTCCAAAAGACAATTAATGGAGCGCGACACGGTTTGCCAATTTGTCAGCGTACCGCCAAGCCAGCGATGATTGATATAGTATTGCCCGCATTGCGTCGCCGTTTCGGCCAAGATGCCGCTGGCTTGACGTTTCGAGCCGACAAAAAGAATCCGCTGTCCCTCGGCCGCCGCCTTACGCAGCGCGTCCAAAGCCCGATACAGCATCGGCACGGTTTGCGACAGATCGATGATATGGATCTGCGAACGCTCCCCATACAAATAGGGTTCCATTTTCGGGTTCCAGCGCCGAACGTGATGGCCAAAGTGAACGCCGGCCTCCAGCAGTTCGCGCATGGTAAAAGTTGGCAAAGCCATAATAAATCCTTCCGGTTTATTCCTCCGCCGATGTTCACCCTGTCTGGGCCGAAGATGGAAAAATCCAATCCCGGACAAACACGGCACCTGAAGTATTAACCGGCGTGTGAAGTTGGTTGTCGCGCCACAAGGACGCATGCGCCGCATTCTAGCCCGATTTTGGCATAAATGGCAACGAAAAACCGATCGCACCGGCCCTTTGCCGACCGATTTTCCGGCATCGCACCCTTTGCCGACGGCGTGCGCAGGGGGCAAGGGGGCTTTTTTAGCCAACCCGCGGCCCGTTGGTTGATGGGTTGGTTGATGGGTTGGTTGATGGGTGGGCTAATCGACGTTATCGATTGTCGAGCGGTGTAAAACCCGACCGGCGATGGACGTTATCGATTGTCGAGCGGTGTAAAACCCGACCGGCGATGGACGTTATGCATCGTCGAGCGGTGTAAAATCCGACTTGCGCACGCCACATTCGGGGCATTCCCAATCGTCGGGGATGTCCTCAAAAGCCGTGCCGGGGGCAATTCCCGAATCCGGATCGCCCTCCTTCGGGTCATAGATGAACCCGCACACATCGCAGATATATTTCTGCTCCTTGCCCCGTTCTTCTTGGGGTGTTTCTTGATCGTGTGTTTTTTGGGCGCGTGTGTCTTTCATGATGCGCTTTACTCCCTTTGCATTGTTTTTCGCATCCCCTCCATCTGGGCTTACATTTTAAACCCAAACGTTAAGAGCGAGTTTTGCGCCCAAATCCCGGATACCGATCCCGGGTATGCTTGATCTTGGACTTTGACCCCTCCACCCTTCAAGAAAAACGGGTGTTAATCACCCCGATCCTATCCGTCGAGATCGCCAATCGGCGCGGTCCAATATCCCCCTGCACCCTTCATTCCTTCCGCGACCAAGTCGGCCCCACCGGTTCCCAAAAGCTTTGCCGCTTGCCGCACACCATCGCGCACGGCCGCATCGGAGCCTTTTTGATCCGACGCGATCACGGAACCCGGTAACGTCTGGCGGGCGCGTTGCCCCGCTTTATAGCAATCTTCAAGCGCTGTCAATTTACGTCGAACAACGGTGTCCCGGCATCCCAAACGGCGCTCGACGTTAATCACAAGGGTTTTAAGAAAACGATCCATGGTCAGGATATTTTGCTGACGTTCGGCCGATGCCCCCGCGATAGCGGCCTCCCGCTTCGGATCGACCGTCCCGCTTTTGCGGAAAAGACTGCCGATTTCATGTTCCTCGCGCGCTTCGCAATCGGCCTCAAGGGCGCCGAGAACAAACATCGTGGCCGGGCCGGTTTCCTCGCTAAGATGATGGGAAAGATAGCGCACATTGCCCTGTGACATCGAAGACACCGCATTATCAATCATGGTTTCTTGCATTCTTTCAAGGGCATACCCCTGCAGACCATCTTCGTTTTTCTCGAGCGGATCGGACTTAAGCGTATCGATAATACCCTGTCTTAAGGTGGGCATCAGGCTAAGAACATGTTGCATATTGCGCGATGACAACCCTTCGGTAACGCCTTGAAAAACCTCGCGATAGCGATTGACCGCGTGGCTCATTCGAGATTGATCCGCATGGCTTATTTGCGCCACCTCGCCCAGAAGGCGCGATGCCATTTTATCGACGCTTTTTTGGGGCAATAGATCGGCGCCGGCGGACGACGGGTGAAAAGGTCGTCCATGCATGGCCAGCTGCGAAAATACCGGGGAAAAGCGCTCTTCCAGTCGCTGGGCAAGATGGGGCAGAAAAACGTTGTTGATCATGTCTTCGGCAATCGGCCCATGGGTGGCGATGCGGCCCCACCCATCGTTGCCCGGATGATAATCGTGCGCGGCCGAGCGAACCATCACCCCCATATCAAGGGCTGAAAAATCGTTCTTTTCCAAGTCTTCGTGAATGGCAATCGCTTGACGCAAAGATATCGGAACCGATGCATGCCCTTTTTCGATATTATCAAAACTTAAACCAACCCGAGAAAAGGCCTGGCGCACTTGATCCTTGCCGTTGCGCTTGGTGCAAATTTTGTACTTGTCGGCCAATGCTTGTGCAAAAGAAGTGGCCGCCTTCTTGGCGTAATAATGCCGCCCCTTTTTGAATCGCATGGCAATCTTTTGCAGCATGCGTTTGGGCCGCGATAGATTTCTAGCCCGCAGCGTTTCATTATGACCGTCCCAATGGATCGATTTCAGCAGCAATGGCCGGTCGCGGCGGGGACTGAAAGAGGCAACGAAATGATCGATTTCACTGAAGGTTTTTTGAATCTCGGCGCTGCCGATCGCCCCGCTACGATTGGCAATATGGGCGATTTTCTCGCTGAGAATCCGGTATTCGTGACTCTTGTGCGGTTGATTCCGGATCACCGAATTCTTTGCCGATGATATTTCATGATCCAGATGATCTTGAAGCAACGCCGCCAACCGCGATCGGCTTTGCGCGCTATCAGGTAAATTCTTGACCGATAAGGCCCGCCCGTCGGCAAGAATTAAAGACGGACTGGCGCGCGGGCGAACATGCTGGCCGGATGCCTGAAGATACGTTCCCGCGCTTGAAATGCGCACGTCCTGTAACCGCCCTGAAAGCAACGCCGTATCGAGGACAAAATGGTTCATTTCGGCATATCCTGAAAAATACTTGCTATGCTGTATGGTGCAGAAGGAAGGATGAAGATTTTAGAGGAAGATCGGAAATCGCCACGAAATCGGAGTGACCATCCATATAATGGCGGTTTTCCCGCCACTTAAGGGCAATTTTTAAAAATATTGCGCCCCGCCCGATGCCCCACTTGATGCCCCGCCCGATAATGGCGGCTTTTTCCGCTATCCTTTTCGTTATTTGGGGCTTTGATGCCCCGCGCCGATGGACGCTTGACCTTGGCTTTAGCGTGATCGCAAAAAACCCGCCGCCCCCGTTTGAAATGGGTTTAGCCCCCGTTTGAAATGGGTTTAGCCCCCGTTTGAAATGGGTTTAGCCCATTTTGAAATATGAAAAGATAAAGGGACAAAGGCGTGATCGATCGCCGATCACGATTGGCGACAAATGGGGCGAGCGATGGGGCTCGAACCCACGACCCCCGGTACCACAAACCGGTGCTCTAACCAACTGAGCTACGCTCGCCGCTATCCGTGGGTGCCACGGACATATCTCAAAATCACCGATTGGCCAAAGCCGTGCGCCTATGCATCGGGGACTGCGACAAAGCAAAAGGTAAAGGGCTAATCGGGGAAGGTCAATAATTCCGTCCGGCCTCGCGCTTTTCCTTCAAAATCTCCCTCCAATCGCGTTTGAAAACACCCTCTGGATACGGTTTTTTTCATGAATCGCCGCCAAGCATTTGGCAAATCGCCATTTTTGCCTTAATCTATCGACCATGCGTCCATTCTTTTTGCATATGCCTGCATCACCGCGACCGGTCGGTGCCTTGCTTATTTCGATCCTGCTGGCGTGTAGCGGCTGCAGTCAAAAATCCCATTTTGCCGAAATCGGGGCGATCGGCGGAACCATCCTCGGTATTTACTTGGGGTCAAAGGTCGGCAATGGTCTTGGGCGTAATCTGGCCATGACGGCCGGTGGCGCCCTTGGCGGCCTGGCCGGCTATTACTTGGGGCACAAATTGGATGCCCGCGACAAGGAAGAAATAGCCAAAGCCTCAAGCAAAGCGGTCGATGCCGAAATAGGCGAGGAAATCACCTGGGAAAACCCCGCCAGCGGGCACCATGGTAGCGTTATGCCGATTCAGGAAAAAATTCTTTCCAGCGGGCATAAATGCCGTACGTTCCACCGGAAAATCGTCATTGATGATGAATTGGAAAATCGTCAATCGCTTGCCTGTCGCGCCGATAACGGCGATTGGTACGTGCTTCAGGACGATCCGGTCGACCCACCCCCCGTGGCATCCTAAGTTCGATGGCCGATCGGTCGACAATCCGTCGACTTATTGCCGTCGACCCGTCACCGCCGGGCCATTGCCGCCGGGCCATTGCAGTTGACCCGTCACGGCCGGGCCATAGCCGCCGGGCCATTGCCGTCGACCCGTCACCGCCGGGCCATAGCCGTCGGGCCATAGCCGTTGACCCGTCGCAGTCGTGTCATTGCAGCCGGGCCATTGCAGTTGACCCGTTGCATGGGTTTCGTCTATTTGATCATCTGTCCGAATATGGGACCCGATATCGGACATATCCGATATGAGGCATGACCAAGCATCGCTTTAGGATAAAAAAGAAAGAGGCAAATTACGATGGCATCGCATCATTCTCTTATGCGCGGTAAAAAAGGCATTGTCATGGGGGTGGCCAATGAACGTTCCATTGCCTGGGGCATCGCCGCCGCCCTAGCGGGTGAAGGCGCGCAGGTCGCTTTGAGTTTTCAAAATGAAATGTTGGAAAAGCGCGTGCGTCCACTGGCGCAAAAAATCGGCTGCGACCAGGTTTTTCCCTGTGACGTTAGTGACCAGGGGCAGATCGCGGATTTTTTCACCCATCTCGATAAACAATGGTCTTCGATCGATTTTCTTGTCCATGCCCTCGCCTGGACTCCGCGGCGTACCTTACAAGGGCAATTTGTCGATACCGAACGTGATGACTTTCTCAAGACAATGGATATTTCCTGTTACTCGTTCATCAGCGCTTGTCGCCATGCCCGCCCCCGCCTTAACAAGGGCGCATCGCTTTTGACCCTCAGTTACTACGGCGCGCAAAAAGTGATGCCGAATTATAATGTTATGGGCGTCGCCAAAGCCGCCTTGGAAGCATCGGTGCGTTATTTGGCGGTCGATCTCGGTCAGGATGATATTCGCGTCAACTCTTTATCGGCCGGGCCGATCAAAACCCTTGCCGCGTCGGGAATCAGCGACTTTCGCTATATTCTGAAATGGAATGCCCTCAACACCCCGATGCGCCGAACCGTGACATTGGACGAAATCGGATCGACCGCCCTTTATCTGCTGAGTGATATGTCCTCTGCCGTGACCGGGGCCAATCACTATGTTGATTGTGGCTATCATGTCATCGGCATGAAGCACCCCGATGCCCCGGATATTGCCAAAGTCACCGATACCAATGACGGATAAGATGACGGGAAAAACAACGGATACAATGATGGGCACGATATCTGATGAGTCTTAATACGTCCGGATTGCTTTTGCGCTATACCAGCTGGGGGGAAAGCCACGGCCCGGCCATCGGCTGTGTCCTGGACGGGGTGCCGCCCGGCATTGCGCTGACGGTCGATGACATTCAAAAATGGGTCGATCGGCGTCGTCCGGGACAAAATCGTTATACGTCGCAACGACGCGAGGACGATCGGGTATCGATTCTTTCCGGGGTGTTTCAAGGACAAACGACGGGAATGCCGATCGCGCTGGTGATCGAAAACAATGATGTCCGGAGTAAAGATTACGATAATCTTAAACAAAGCTATCGCCCGGGGCATGCCGATTATACCTATCAGGCCAAATACGGCATTCGCGATTATCGCGGCGGTGGGCGCGCATCGGCACGGGAAACCGCAATGCGGGTTGCCGCCGGGGCCATCGCCCGCAAGATTCTATCCGGCAGCGTCATTCGCGCGGCCCTCGTCCAGGTCGGCAACGACCCGATCGACCGCAACCACTTTGATTGGGACGAAGTCGATCGAAATCCTTTTTTCTGTCCCGATCCCAAAGCGGCCAAGCGTTGGGCCAAACAGGTCGATCAATGCCGCAAGCAAGGGTCAAGCATAGGGGCGAAGGTTGAAATCCAAGCCGAGGGAATGGCGGCCGGTCTCGGCGAGCCTGTCTATGGACGCTTGGACGCCGATATTGCCGGGGCCATGATGGGCATTCCCGCCGTCAAAGGGGTCGAGATCGGAAGCGGTTTTTCCTGCGTGACCATGAAAGGGGAGGATCATAACGATCCGATCCGAATCGAGAACCGACAACCCCGCTTTTTATCGAACCATGCCGGGGGCATTCTTGGCGGCATCAGTAACGGCGATACGATCGTTGCACGCATCGCCATCAAACCGGCAAGCTCGATTCCAACCCCGATGGCGAGTATCACGACCTCGGGAGAGGAAACCACGGTATCGACCCGGGGTCGCCATGATCCGTGTCTTGGTATCCGGGCGGTGCCGGTCGCCGAAGCCGTCTTGACCCTTGTTCTTGCCGATCATTGGCTAAGGGCCGGAAAGCGCCCTGCCATCCCGCCTGAAACCCCCTCGGCATCCGATCCCCATCGTCCAAATGATAACGATACCCGGAACAAGCAATGATGATACCGGCCCACGGTCATGATATGTCGCTTGCCGATGATCTGATTCGTGTGATCACATTTGATAAAAACGGGTTGATCCCGGCCATCGCCCAACAATTCGACACTCTTGAAGTATTGATGCAAGCATGGATGAATCGCGAATCGCTACGCGTCACCTTGCGCGAAGGGCGGCTGTGTTACTGGTCGCGATCGCGCCGTTGCTTGTGGCGCAAGGGAGAAACATCGGGACATTGGCAAAAATTGGTGGATCTGCGTTGGGACTGCGATGGCGATTGCCTGTTATTCCTTGTCGACCAAACCGGCGCGGCCTGCCACACCGGAGAGAGAAGTTGCTTTTTTCAATCCCACCCCGGCATCAAGAACGCCGATTGACCCTTGCTTGGCCCTTGCTTGATCCTTGGGGGGCGATTGACCCTTGCTTGACCCTTGCTTGATCCTTGGGGGGGGCATCGAGCCCGTGACGACAATCAGCGAATTAATCGACTAAGTGCTTTGAAATCCGGATTTTCCGCATCGCGCAGCCACTCGAACAGGATCATTTTGACACTCACGATATCGACCCCGGCCGTTCGCATTCGGTGAATCGCAAGGTCCGTGTCTTGCGCTTTTCGTGACGCGATCGCATCGGCGGCAAGAATGGGACGATATGATGTGCGCGGGCCGATTCCAAGAACGGTCTGCAGAACACAGATATGGCTTTCCACCCCGCAAATAATCACATTCGAACGGCCGAAAAGCCGCAAACGTTCGTTAAACGAATCCACGTCACTCGCGGAAAAAGACGTTTTCTCAATGACGCTATCAACGCTTTCGGCCCGAATATCGCCCAGGGTATGCCCCAACCCTTTCGGGTATTGTTCGGTTATAATGATCGGAACGCCGACAATATTCGCGGCCTGAAGAAGGATGCCTATGGTATCGACAATACGATTGTCGATCACCTTCATCAGCTTTTCCTGGACATCGATCACGACCACGACACAATCATCGCGTTCTAACAATAAAGAATGCACAAAAGACTCCTTGCCTGATGGCGTCTGATATGGACAGATTGCGCCCTATGAGCGAAACCACCCCTCGAGTAACACAACCCGCCGGAAAAGTCACCGCGCGGCACCCGATGGCATGGATCGGCATGGCCATCGCCTTGGTATTTTCGATCATCCCCGTTTTCGGGCTTTTTGCCGATGATCGGGAATTCCTGGATTTGCGTTTTGGCACGCACGGCGAACCCGAAAAGACCCGTATCGTGGTCGAGGTTTCCAACCACGTGCCCTATCGGGTTTTTACCCTTACCGACCCCGATCGCATTGTCATTGATCTGCGCCTGACCAATCTAAGCCTGACCAATCTACCGGGCGGACACAAGCAAAGTGGCATCGGCAAGGGATTGGTGGACCATTATCGCTTTGGTCGGTTTCGTCCGGGATTATCCCGCATCGTTTTGGACACGCCCCAATCGGTCGTCATCGGCAAGCTTTTCACCCTGGCCGAAACCGGCGATAAGCCATGGCGACTGGTTCTTGATCTGCATCGCGATGAGGATCAAAAGGCGGGCGATGGCCGCCGGTCATCCAATCCGGTCGTATGGCAGTCGACGGATTTTACCCCGCCCGCCCGCGATCCACGAAGCCCCAAAATGAAGGCCGAAATGAAGGCCGAAAAAAGTAAAGGCGAAAAAAGCCCGATTAAAAAAAGCACGGTTAAAAAAAATAGGGGCGAAAAGATCACCCCGCCCCCCTATTCCGCCGCCAATACCCGGCCGTTTGATCGGAACAAGGGACGCAAACCACGGATTGTCATCGATGCCGGCCATGGTGGCATCGATCCGGGCGCCTTGGCCGGTAAAATCAAAGAAAAATCGATCACTTTGCGCATGTCTCGAATGCTGCGTGACATGTTGGTCAAAACGGGGCGCTATGATGTGCGGATGACCCGTGATCATGACACCTTCTTATCCCTGCGCGCGCGCAGGGACAAAGCCCGCAAAGACCAAGCCGACATATTTATTTCCATCCATGCCGATTCGAATCCGATCAAAAGCGTGCGTGGTTTTTCCGTCTATACCCTTTCCGAGCAGGCATCCGATCGTGAAGCGGCCGCCTTGGCCGCACGCGAAAACACATCGGATATCATCGCCGGTGTTGACCTTAGTCGGGAAAGCAAAGAAGTGCGGGATATTTTGATTGATTTAACCCAGCGCGAAACCATGAATTTATCGGTGCAATTGGCCACATCCATATTACAAAGAGTCGGCAAAAAACATCGTTTGCTCAAACGCTCGCGCCGTTTTGCCGGATTTGCCGTGTTAAAAGCACCCGAAACCCCTTCAATTCTGATTGAATTGGGCTATCTTTCTAATATGAACGATCGAAAAAATCTGCAATCAAGGGCCTATTTACGCGCCATGGCCCGTGCGATTACGGACGGAATCGCCGATTACATCCGCAATCGAGACCGTGATCCTTTTTCCAATAGCGGTCAAAACCGACGATGAAAGCCATCATTCGAGTGGTCTTCGGCACGGTCTTGTCTTGCCTTGCTCTTGGCGCGGTATCGGTGATGGGATTATTGTATTTCTACGGAAGGGATCTGCCCAATTATCAGCAATTACGCGATTATTCCCCTTCGGTGACCAGTCGCGTATACGCCGATTCGGGATGTTTGCTGGCCGAATATGCCGAGGAAAAGCGCATTTTCCTCCCCTATCACGCGATTCCAAAGAATCTAAGCAATGCTTTTATTGCCGCCGAAGATAGTAATTTTTGGAATCATTACGGCGTTGATATTCTTCCTTTGATGCGCGCCTTTATCCATAACGTTACCGCTTTGATCCAAGGCAAGCGACCGCAAGGGGCATCGACCATCACCCAGCAAGTGGCCAAGAATTTCTTCTTGACCAATCAGGTCTCTTTGGAGCGTAAAATCAAAGAAGCGATTCTCGCTTTTCGGATTGAAAGAACATTAAGCAAGGAAAAGATTCTAGAGCTGTATCTCAACGAAATTTATCTCGGCCATGGCAGTTACGGTGTCGCCGCCGCCGCCCTTAGTTATTTCGACACATCCCTTGATAACCTGACCCTTTCCCAAGTTGCCTTTCTTGCCGCGCTGCCCAAAGCGCCCAATAATTACCATCCCACACGCCATCCCGATCGCGCCCTCAAGCGGCGCAACTGGGTGTTATCACGCATGCTTAAAGAGGGCTATATCGGCCAAGCAGAATATGGCGAAGTGGTGAAAAGCGATCTGCAAACACGCCGATGGCAGAGTAATTCATGCCAAGAATTTGCATATTTTAAAGCCGAAGTCGGCAAACGCCTGACCCGTCTATACGGAAGCTCTCAATTATACAATGACGGATTGACGGTACACACATCGCTTAATCGCAAACTGCAAGAGATTGCCGATAATACCCTGCGTCAGGCTTTGGTTGCCTATGACCGCAAACAAGGATGGCGCGGGCCTTTGACCCATCTGGCCACCCCGGACAGTGCCGCTTTATCGTCCATCGGCCCCCATCTCGATCATTGGCCGCGGGCCGTCGTCACCGAGGTATATCCATCTTTTGCACGGCTTCTTTTTGCCGATCGGTCAACCGGTATTTTACCGATTTTAGGGGCGCAATGGGCCATTGACGGCAAACAATCGACCGCTAGCGGCAAGGGTGGCAAGGACGCCAAACACCTTGGTATGAACGCCATCGTGAAAAAGGGGGATGTCATCCTCGTCGAGAAGATCACCGATTCCAAACAAGAAGAAGATCGGCATTATGGGCTGCGCCAAGTTCCACAGATCGAAGGCGCCATTGTCGCGTTAGACCCCCATTCGGGCCGGGTGTTGGCCATGAGTGGCGGTTTTTCTTGGCATGTTTCCCAATTCAATCGCGCAACCCAGGCCCAACGCCAGCCCGGTTCGGCCTTCAAGCCGATTGTTTATCTTGCCGCTCTCGAACACGGGTTTCAACCCAACTCGATCATCCTTGACGCCCCTTTCGTCGTTGATCAAGGCAAGGAACTTGGCCGCTGGAAACCCAAGAACTATACCGATAAATTCTATGGGCCGACGCCCCTGCGAATCGGGCTTGAAAAGTCACGCAACCTGATGACCATCCGCCTTGCCCGGCAAATCGGACTCGAGGCCATCGCCCAAAAATCCCAACAATTACGCATCGGCGCGGTCATACCGAACCAACTATCAACCGCCCTTGGCGCCGTTGAAACGCGCCTTCTTGATCTGACCTCGGCCTATAGCGTTTTCGTCAATGGCGGCAAGCAAATTATCCCGTCGCTGGTTGATCGAGTCCAAGATCGCAATGGCAAGACCATCTTGCGCCGGGACAAACGCTTGTGCCGCGGCTGTCAAGAAGCGTGGCTCGATGGACAACGCCCCCCCTACCCCGATGACCGGCGCTTGCAAATTATCGATCCCGTGATCGCCTATCAAATCACCTCTATGCTTGAAGGAGTCGTGCAACGCGGCACCGGTCGCCGGATCAAAAGCGTCGGCAAACCATTGGCCGGAAAAACCGGCACGACAAACGATAACCGCGATGCCTGGTTTGTCGGCTTTGCCCCCGATCTTGCGGTGGGGGTCTATCTTGGCTTCGATCAACCCCGATCTCTTGGTAAAAACGCCAACGGATCGACACTGGCCGCGCCGCTCTTTCGTGATTTTATGGCCAAGGCCCTCGCCGACAGTCCGGCCATTCCCTTCCGCATCCCACCCGGGGTGCAACTTGTCCGGATCGATCCAAAGACCGGTAAAAAGGCCGCGCCGGGGCAGAAAAACACCATCCTTGAAGCCTTGTCCGGTGATGGTTATCCTGACGGACACCTTGCCGATAATCGCGATCCTTTTGGTTATTCATCCGGACACGATATGCAAGATCAACAACCACGCGGACTGTATTAGCGCATTCATCGATCATGACGCGCGATCGGCCTCATTGTTTAGTGATTATGGGGTGAGTGATTATGGGTTAGTTATCCCGGCCATGGATCAATACGTGAAAGGAATCTTTTGAGATGGTGGAAAAGAATGTAAAGACGATCGACAGCATCATCGTCGATTATCAAAAAATTCATCGTAATATTAAGCAATCCTTGGAATTGCTGAGGAGGGGTCTTTGACGCCGATCAGGTATTCGGCAAACTGCAAATCCTTCAAGAAAAAAGCAAAGACGGCGATCTTTGGAACGATCCGAAAAAAGCCCATTTGCTGATGCGCAAGATTTCACGCATGAAAGAACGCGTGGCGAATTTTGAAAATCTGCAGTCGGAATTCGAAACCCTTGATGAAATCGCCGAACTTGGCCGTGCGGACGGCGATCATGACGTGTTTTTTGATTCCTATGACTCCCTGATCCTATTGGAGCGGCAATTACACAAGGCACGGATACGCTCGCTCTTACGGGGGGAGCTTGACGGTCATGATTGTTATCTCGAGGTGCACGCCGGTGCCGGCGGCACCGAGGCCCAAGACTGGGCGGCAATGCTTTTACGGATGTATCGGCGCTGGCTTCAAGAACACGACTACAAAGCGGAATTGCTTTCCGAAACCGCCGGAGAAGAGGCGGGTATTAAATCCTCCACCATTCGGATTAACGGCAACAATGCCTATGGATGGTTAAAAAGCGAAAGCGGCGTGCATCGCCTTGTCCGCATATCCCCTTTTGATTCCAATCGGCGCAGGCATACGTCTTTTGCCTCGGTCGGCTGTTATCCGGTGATCGAGGATGATATTTCGATTGAAATCGCCGATAAAGAATTACGGGTCGACACCTATCGCGCTTCCGGGGCCGGTGGGCAACACGTCAATAAAACCGATTCGGCCGTTCGCATAACCCACCTGCCAAGTGGTATCGTCGTGCAATGCCAAAGCAATCGTTCACAGCATCGCAACCGTTCCCAGGCCATGGATATGTTGCGATCGCGCCTGTACGAGCAGGAAACGCAAAAGCGCCAAGAGAAAGAGCGCAATATCCGCTCCGAAAAAGTCGAAATCGGCTGGGGGCAACAAATTCGCTCTTACGTTCTCCATCCCTATCGGATGGTCAAAGACCTTCGCACCGGCCTGGAAAAAGGAAATGCGGACGCCGTCCTCAATGGCGGTATCGATGCATTTATCGAAGCCGAATTGGTCCGCCGGATGGAAGCCTAATCGGGTTCGATGCGTTTGGAATCCGTTTCTTTGGGCAGAAAATCACCGGAAGATGCGGCAAAGAGATAGCCATCCTTGCTTTTTGTGATGGCAAAAGGGGCTTTGTCGATTTTCGCGCGCAATCGGTACAAATGGGTTTCAAGCGTGTGACTCTGCACTTTTTTCGTATAGCCCCAAATGTCGCGCAACAATTCTTCCTTGCCGACCGGTCGATCGTTTTTTGTCGCCCGGCACAAATGCACCAATAGGGCGCTCTCCTTTTCCGTCAGGATTTTTTTTCGTCCACCGGAACCAAGCCGCAAAAAACGCCGGTCGGCATCCAGATAAAAGCCGCGGCATTGCCATATATTCGCGCCCAATGGGCGATCCAGGTGATATAGGCGCTCAAGCAAGGTTGCAATCCGGATCGGTTTGGCCATGCCTTGGGTCGGCCCATCGCTATTGATCCGGTCGCTGTTGATCCGGTCGCTATCGATCAAAATGAATCGATCGCTATCGATCTTGCTTTGCAGTGCGCGAAATTGACCGAGACTGTCGTTATCATAAATGATGATCGGGCGTATCTTTTGATCCATTTTTGCCACGATTTTCGTCGTATCATCATAAATTCCGACATCCCGGCCATCGTGATGCAATTGCGCCTTGACCAATGCGCAAAAGGTGGCGTTGCGACTGCATAAGAAAACCGGGCTTTGTCCCCGCCTCTCGTTCGGTTGGTTTTTCCTTATCATAAGTGCGTCTTTTGATCGATTTTTGCCACAATTTCCGCCGTATCATCATAAATTCCGACATCCCGGCCATCGTGATGCAATTGCGCCTTGACCAATGCGCAAAAAGTGGCGTTGCGACTGCATAGGAAAACCGGGCTTTGTCCCCGCCCCTCCTTCGGTTGGTTTTTCCTTATCATAAGTGCGTCTTTTGATCGATTTTTGCCACGATTTTCGCCGTATCATCATAAATTCCGACATCCCGGCCATCGCGATGCAGTTGCGCCTTGACCAATGCGCAAAAAGTGGCGTTGCGACTGCATAAGAAAACCGGGCTTTGTCCCCGCCCCTCCTTCGGTTGGTTTTTCCTTATCATAAGCGTGTCTTTAGGCTGTATGGTGGTTTTGGTCATTCGAGAAAAGTATCACTATGGTACATCATCTTCATATTCGTCCGCAATCGTCGCCCGGACAGGCAACGGCCACCATCGGCGGACACGTCTATACATGCCGCATCGGTCGGGCCGGAATTGCCAAAGCCCGATTCAAACGCGAAGGCGACCGGCGCACCCCATCGGGGACTTTCCGGCTGCGCTATCTATTGTGGCGCCAAGACCGCGTGCCGCCGCCAATTTCACCGTTGCCGGTCGTGGCCATCAAACGTCATGACGGGTGGTGCGATGACCCCGGCGCCCATCATTATAATCGACCGGTTTGCCGCCGTCGTTTCATGCGCCGATGCGAAGATATGTGGCGTGACGATCATCTCTATGATTTGGTTCTCGTCATTGGCTATAACGACGGCAAAAACCGTCGGCGAAAAGCCGGAAGCGCGATTTTTATACATCTTGATAACCGCCATCATTCGTTTTTTCGCCCATCCGTCCGTGACGGCAAGGATTCATCCCGGCGACAAACCAAGAACCGGATCCAATCGCCTATCGACCGATCGATTAAAATAGCGATTAACACACCGATTAGCCCGGAAGGAGCGATCGGCGCGACCAAGGGATGCATTGCCTTTTCATATGCCGATTTATCCCGCATCATTCCAATGCTGTCCCCCCTTACCCGTCTCACCATCCATGAATCATAAAATGATCGATTTTTTCTCCGCCATCGGCGTTTTTTTCGGCAGATCCGCTCGATGATGCCGTTTTTAACGAAACATATCCCATTTTTATCCGTATAGTGGATGACCCTTTGCGATCGTTTTGTTAATCTCTCTTCCAATGCAAGCGCGGCCATACGCGCCATCTATCCCGTGGTGAAAAAACAAAACAAAAAATCAAAACCTTTATCGGTGGCCGGTAATGGGCTGCTTGACCGAAGGGCCTTTCTTTCCCTAATCGGCGGGGCCGCGACCGTGCCTTTTTTACCTCCAAGCGTCCATGCCGATACACAAAAAACGGCTTTTCTTCTCCCCTCCCAAACGAAACCGGGGGCAGATTTTCGTAATTATGGCACCCCTTCCGTTTACGAAAAATCGGTCATCCGGTGGATTTCCGCGAACCGTGAAATGCCCGGCAACGGGGTTTCATGGACACCATTGCACCAATTGGAAGGAACGATCACGCCGAACGGATTGCACTTTGAACGCCATCATAACGGTGTTCCGGATATCGATCCGGATTCCCATCATCTCTTGATTCACGGTGACGTTGCCGAACCGCGCCGCTATTCCATGGAACGCCTTCTGCGTTATCCGCGCGTATCCAAAATATGCTTTGTCGAATGTGGCGGCAACAGTAACAGCGGGTGGAATCCAAAACCGATCCAAGCCCCCGCCGGTCTAATCCACGGTCTTGTTTCCTGCAGCGAATGGAGTGGCATCCCCCTTTCCTTTTTGCTTGATGAGGTTGGGATAAGGGAAAAAGAAATCGATAATCTTTGGATTGATGCCCAAGGGGCCGATGCCGGATCGTTTCATGTCTCGATTCCTATGGCCAAAGCGATCGACGACGGCTTGCTTGCCCTCTATCAAAACGGCGAGCGTTTGCGCCCTGAAAATGGTTATCCGATGCGCCTTATTTTGCCCGGTTTTGAGGCGGTGACCCACGTCAAATGGGTACACCGGTTGAATGTCGTTCGAAAACCGGTCATGGCGCGCGATGAGACGGCGAAATACACCGAATTGATACCGGGGGGCTTTGCTCGACAATTCACTTTCAAAATGGCCCCTAAGTCATTGATTTTAAGCCCTTCTTATGGAATTGGAATGGATCGCCCCGGCATCTATGCCATAAATGGGATCGCCTGGTCCGGCGATGGCAAAATCAAGCGAGTCGAGGTCAGTGCCGATGGTGGAACAAGCTGGGCCGATGCCGATTTGGACGGCCCGATTCTGCCCCATGCTTTTGTCCGTTTCCGCATTCCGTGGCATTGGCGCGGACAACCCGCCATCTTGAAAAGCAGGGCCACCGACGAAAGCGGCAGAATTCAGCCCGAACGGGACGATTTAATCGCCAAGCGTGGCCGTTTTGGCTATTTTCATTATCATGCCATCGTATCGTGGAAAATCGATCCGCAGGGGTATGTATCGCATGTTTACGGGTAACGATGGCCAAAGACGTTCACCGATGTATTCAAAAACGGGCCACCGCTTGCGGTCGAACGATGTTGAAAAAGATGAAAAGGTCGCCCCATCCCTTGATCGTGGCATATCATCGAAAGCAAAGATGATGATCAAAGCATCGTCATATCACATGCATAGCACCAAGACGTGGCCGATTGTCATGCGTTTTGCGCATATCCGGAAAGCATCGAAAAACCATGATGTTCCCTCCGTTTCCATCATCATCGTGTGTCTGATCCACGTGTTTTTGATCGGATGTGGCGAGGTCGACGACCATCACCGATCCGGTCTGTCCGAACGCGACCGTCCATTCCCCGCGCCGGAGACAAAAATCGCCCATGATACCGCCAAGCAATGGGATATCACCGTTGATGGTGATGGAAACGGCCTGCCCCCGGGACAAGGGAGCGTCCGGGACGGGCAACATATCTATGCCGAGCAATGCGCATCTTGCCATGGCAATAAAGGCCAGGGACGCACGGCCGGTGAGCTTGTCGGGGGAATCGGTTCCCTTGCCGATCCCCTTTACCCCGAACAAACGGTCGGCAGTTATTGGCCTTTCGCCCCGACATTGTTTGATTATATCCGGCGATCGATGCCCCCCGATGCACCCTTTTCCCTTGATAACGAACAGGTCTATGCCGTTAGCGGATATATTCTTTACCTCAACAAACTGATTGATGCCGATACCATCGTCGATAAAAACACGTTATCCGGCCTAATGATGCCCAATCGCAATGGTTTTATGCCGATTTACCCCGCCCGTCGCACCGATCAAGACGAATGAAGCCAATCGCATCCCTATTCTTTGGAATGGGGCGCGTTCTTTGGCATGCCCGGGGGGTGCTTCGACCGATGATCTTTGGGTCGCGATCGGTCCGCAATAAAAAGTGGCCAAAAAAGATGCCCAAATCGGGAGATGCCCAGATCGGAAGACGATCAAGCCGGAAAACCGGACGGCATCACCGTTCCAAGTGGGATCCCAGGTGGACGGTAAAAGCATTAAAAGCGCACGCCAAAGTGGGGCGCAAGTGGACGGAAAAAGCGTTAAAAGCGCACGCCGATGCGACGATACAGAAATTCCGGTGGCGGTTTCGAGGCTTCGTCCTGGGCCATGCCGAAGATTTTTTCATGCAGGGGCGATAAGGCGCACGCCGGATCGGTCGCCGCGGCATCCCCGGTCAGGGCCAAAGCCTGGCACCGGCATCCGCCCCAATCGATTTCACGTCGGTCACAACTTTTACACGGTTCCGGCATCCAGTCGGTACCACGATAAATATTGAAGGCATCGGAATTTTCCCATATCCAAGACAACGAATGTTCCTTGGCCGAATCGAAACGCAAATGCTGGATGCATTGGGCGGCATGGCATGGCAAAACATTGCCGGCCGGATCAATGTTTAAAAAACGGCGCCCCCAGCCCCCCATGCAATTTTTGGGTCGCTTGGCGTAATAATCGGGAACGACATAATCAATTTCAAGAATGCCTTTTAAATCTTTGCGCGCCCGGTCGACGACCTTTGTCGCGGAGGAAAGCTGTTCATAGGTTGGGATGAAAGCGGCGCGATTTTTCAGCGCCCAGCCATAGTATTGGACCTGGGCCACTTCCAGGCGTTCGGCATCCAGTTCGACCGCCATCTTGATAATGTTCTCGAGATTATGCAGGTTTTGCCGGTGCATGACGGCATTAACCGTCAAGGGTAGACCGATTTCACGCACGATTTTGGAAACTTCAATTTTCTTGCCGTGCCCACCGCGAAAACCGCCGATACGATCGGCGTTGGCCTCTTCCGCGTCCTGGAAACTCACCTGGACATGTTCCAGCCCTCTTTCGGCAAGATCGGACAGGCGCGCATGATCAAGCAAAACGCCGGAGGTGATTAAATTGGAATAGAGGCCAAGCTTGGCGCAATGGCTAACCATTTCCTCAAGGTCTTTACGCACCGTTGGCTCGCCACCGGAAAAGTGAATTTGATGCACCCCCATGGCCGCCGCCTCACTGAAAATCCGAAGCCAATTTTCGGTATCCATTTCCTTGCTTTTTTCCTGCAACTCAAGCGGATTCGAGCAATACGGGCATTGCAATGGACAGCGATGGGATAATTCGGCCAAAATGGCCAATGGTTGACCGATGCCCATCGATTCTAAGGATTTTTTCCGGTTTGGCTGCCCGTTCTTCGCGGATTGATTGGCGGGGTGTCCGTTGCTTTTAGTCATCACGGTTATCCTTTTTGTCCTGAAGAAAGCCCTTATCGGCAAGATTTTGCAAAAGAGCGATAATATCGCTGCCCATCCGATCGGGATCGGCATCGGTAAAAACAAGCGCCAATTCCGTGACGATATCGCTTATCCGGCGCGTTCCATCACAAAGCTGCAAGATTTTAACGGATGTATCATCCGGCTCGAGAAGTCGCTCGGGGGCGAGGATTACCCACTGCCGGCGCGGTTCATTAAAGCGCAGCTTTGCATGGCGCGCCAAAACCGGTATCGATTGATGATCAAGCAGCGCGCGTTCGACCATCAAAATCACCTGGACAATAGACCCCTTTGGGGATAAATCCGTCGACATAAGCGTGGTAAAGCGCATCCAGCATCACCCACAGAACATCGGTCTTGAAGACCAAAGCGGCAAGAACGGCTTCTTGCTGGGCCCGGGTCACGGCGTGATCAAGGGCATAGGCCAAGACAAAATCGGCATCGCGGGTGGCCTGATCCAGGCGCTTGCGAAAATAACTCATCACGTCTTCGGAAATAAAATCGTAGTGGGACAGCATTCCGGATATGCGTTCTTTATGAATGGAAGGGGCAAACAATTCGGTCAGCGAAGACGTAATGCCTTCAAGCAAGGAACGTTCACGGACATAATGGACATACGCATCGACGGCAAATCGGGTCGCGGGGAGAATGGCCCCGGTCGAGCGCACCATATCGCGATCCAAGCCCAATCCATCGGTCAATTTATACCAGCGTTCGATTCCACCGCTATCCGGACCGTCGCCGTCATGATCTTGGATACGCCGGATCCAGTTACGGCGCAGATCGCTATCTTTCATTTTCGACATCAATGCCGCGTCTTTGATCGGTATCGAGATTTGATAATAATAGCGATTAAGGGCCCACGCTTGGACTTGGCCCTTATTCAATTTGCCCTCGTGCAGCATACGATGGAAGGGGTGCAGATCGTGGTAGCGCTCCAAACCGATACTGCGCAAACGCTGCTCGAAAGCCGTCTTTGACAGCGGTTCACGCCGATCGCTTTTGCCCGGATCGGACATGGCATAGGATCCGGTCAGACCATCCGTGTCGTGTTTTTGGCGACGGGCAATGATGGACTCTTCATCTATTTGATGATCCGATGGTTTGGATGCCGATTGCCGCAACGGTTTCATAGCGTGACCTCCATCCCGTCATAGGACACTTCCCATCCGGCTTCATTGGCCTCACGGCGCTCTCTCGAATCGTCAAGAAGAAGCGGGTTGGTCGTATTAATATGGATAAAAATCTTGCGTTTAACATCCATATCACGAAAAGCGGCGATGCTTCCCTTTTCGCCTGAATTATTCATGTGCCCCATGCGTTGTCCCGTTTTAATCCCGGCCTTGGATTCGACCATTTCCTTATTTTTCCACAGGGTTCCATCGAAAAATACCAGATCGGCCCGGTGCAATCGACGCTTTAACGCCGGGGTCATCATGGCGCAGGCCGGAATATAGTAGAAATTCTTGGTCGGATCGTTGGCATTCCATATTTTCAAAGCGATCGTGTCTTCCTCGACCGTGCCGAAATTATCCCCTTGGCTTGCGTCCTCAAGCCATAGCGCGACCTTTCCGGGCACGGCAAACGGTTCGATGACAATACCAAGCGAGCGTCCCGACACATCGCGCAAATCGATGCTTTTATCCAGTTCAAGCGATCGGCGTTGCACATATTGCGGATTAAGAACGTGAAAAATACGGTTATCGGAAAGAACCCCATCCACCCTTTGTGTCGCATAAAGAACAAGGGGATGGCTTTCCCGCAAACTCAATAATCCCGCGACATGGTCAACATCGCCGTTGGTCAAAACGACACCTTTGATCGGGGAATGGCGTTGATCGATCCGCGGATGAAGCGCGGGCGTATGCCGAATTTGCGCACCGATATCCGGCGATGCGTTAAATAAAAACCAATCATCGCCATTCGCACTGACCGCGATCGACGACTGGGTGCGCCATTGATTGCGCGCGCGCAGGGTGCGGCTAACCTCGGTATTGCAGTTCCATTGCGGCGCACCGCCACCGGCGGCACTTCCCAAGACAATGATTTTCAGTTGCTCCATAACAATTCCACGATGATTTTAATCTGTTTCGCCCATCCATCGCCAAGCCCATTACCAATCCATCGCCCATCCATCGCGACGGGGGGACAACGAATAGCGACAAGAATATGCCACTCTAGGAAATCACGCTTTAACCAAGCATGACCGGATTATTCAGTTTGCATTCATACCGAGAATCCGGGGTTAGAGCAATCGTATTTGCGCCCGCGGCGGCGGCGCGGCGGCCTAGTCCCGGTGGGGGCCTCGTGGTCTTGCCCTAGTGCATGGCCTTGATAATGTCTTCCACCATCTTTTTGGCATCGGCAAAAAGCATCATCGTCCGGTCATGAAAAAACAGCGTATTATCAATACCGGCATATCCGGAAGCGAGGGATCTTTTAACAAAAAGGACGGTTGCCGCCTTGTCGACATCAAGGATCGGCATTCCATAGATCGGACTTTGCGGATCGTTGCGGGCCGCAGGGTTTGTAATATCATTCGCACCGATGACAAAGGCCACGTCGGTCGAGGCAAAGTCGCTGTTGATATCGTCGAGTTCAACCACGTCCTCGTAAGGAATATTGGCCTCGGCCAGCAATACATTCATGTGTCCCGGCATCCGTCCGGCAACCGGATGAATGGCATAGCGCACCCGTATATCCATGCTTTTAAGCATATCCGCCATTTCGTAAATCGCGTGCTGTGCCTGCGCGACCGCCATACCGTATCCGGGCACGATCACGACCGACGATGCGTTGGAAAGAATAAAGGCGGCATCGGCCGCCGCGCCACTTTTGACGCTGCGCTCCCCTTTATCGGTTGCGACATGTCCCTCTTCGACGCCAAATCCGCCAAGAATAACCCGCCAAAAAGAACGATTCATGCCCTTGCACATGATGTAACTTAAAATCGCCCCGGACGAGCCGACCAAAGCACCGACGATAATCAGCAAATCTTGCTGTAGGGTGAATCCGATGCCGACCGTTGCCCAGCCGGAATAAGAATTCAGCATCGACACCACCACCGGCATATCGGCGCCGCCGATGGGAATGACGATGGTCACGCCGAGAATCAAAGCCAGTGCGATAATGGCCCAAAGATAGCCCCCGGCCCCGGCCCCGGTATCGGCCCCGGCAAAATGCCCGGCCCCGGCAAATACGGCAATCAGGGCGACCATTGCAACGGCCATGCCAAGATTGATCCAATGCTGGGCAAAATAGGTTGTCGGTGCCCCGCCGACCAATCCTTGCAGCTTGGTAAAAGCGACCAGGGAGCCGGTGAACGTAATCGCCCCAATGGCGGCCCCTAAACTCATCTCGACAAGGGCCGATGCGCCGATCTGTCCCTTTGTCCCGATGCCATAGGAAGCGGGGTCTTCAAAGGCGGCCAACGCAACGCAAACGGCGGCCAACCCGACCAGGGAATGGAATGCCGCCATTAACTGGGGCAGAGATTTCATGTCGATCGTGATGGCAATCCACGTACCGACGACCGCGCCGATCACCATCGCCAGCGCAATGGCGCCGTATCCTTGAACCTGGGGGAGAGTCAACGTTACGATAACCGCAACCGCCATCGCACCCATGCCGCTGATCGCACCAAAACGCGCCGTTTTCGGGTGGGACAAGCCCCTTAGGGCATAAATAAAGCCGACCGCACAAAAAAGATATATCAGCGCCACCGTGTCGTTCATGATGATCCATCCGTTTTATTCGACGATTCGCGCTGCGCCTTGTCGGCAGACTTGGGTTTTTTTCGGTTCGATTTTGCCCTCGCCCCACTCCGAAACATCGATAACATGCGCCAAGTCACGATAAATCCACCAAATATATTGACCATCGCCAAGCCGACCGCAATCAAGCCCACCCACGTCGACATATCCATTCGGGCCGGACCGGCGGCGATGATCGCACCGACGATAATGACACTGGACACCGCGTTGGTCACGGACATAAGGGGCGAATGCAGAGCCGGTGTCACACCCCAAACGACGTAATAGCCGACAATCGCCGCAAAGATAAGCACCGTGACACCGTCGACAACGCTTCCTTGGCCGCTTACACAATCAAGACATTCGGGACTCATGAGCCTTTTTCCCCTTTGCTTTTTGGATTGGCCGATTTTCCGCCATCCGAACGAGTTTTGCCCCCCCCAATTTTACCTCCCCAAATTTTACCCCCATGGGCAACGCATGTGGCGGCGAGGATTTCATCCTCCAGATTAATCGTCACGGCTTTATCGTCATCATGAAAAACACGGACAAAATGAAAAAAATTGTTGGCACATAAGCGACTGGCATCAAGGGCGACACGGGATGGAAAATCACTATAGCCAATGACGATAACACCATTCTTTTCAATCACCTTTTCGGCCCGACTCGCCGCGCAATTACCGCCGGCAACGGCGGCAAGGTCAACGATCACACTGCCCCGGCGCATGCTTTCAAGCATGGCATCGTCGATCATCAACGGTGCCTTGCGCCCGGGAATCAATGCCGTGCATATCACGATATCTTGTTTGGGCAGATGCCCGCTTAATAATTGATGTTGGCGTTTTTGGAACGCCGCGCCCATAACCTGGGCATAGCCGCTTTTGTCTTCCCCCGCAGCATCGGACTCGATCCCGACAAAACGGGCCCCGAGGCTTTCGACTTGTTCCGCCACGGCCGGGCGCACATCGGTCGCGGTCACCATCGCCCCCATGCGGCGCGCGGTCGCAATCGCTTGTAATCCGGCCACCCCCGCGCCGATGACGAACACCCGCGTGGCCGGGATAGTCCCGGCAGCGGTCATCATTAACGGGAAAATGCGATGGAAATGGTGGGCGGCCTCGATGACGGCCCGATATCCGGCCAGGTTGCTTTGCGAAGAAAGAATATCCATCGACTGCGCGCGGCTGATTCGCGGCATGCGGTCAAGGCAAAAGGCGCTGATGCCCGCTTTGGCGCAAGATTGGTGAAAATCGGGTTGATCCCCGCCATCCGCGCAAATCAAAATGGATGATTTTCGAACCATCGCCGCAATGCGATGATCGGCGGCAAGGCAAAGAACAAAGCGCGCCTTGGCATATCCTTGCGCGGCGGTGCCGACAATCGATGCGCCGGCCATGCGATAATCATCATCCTTTATGCCGATCGTATCACCGATTCCCGCCTCGATGATGACATCCATGCCGATATCGGCGTATTTACGGATCACATCCGGTACCAATACTTGGCGTTTATCCCGTGATTGGCGTTTATCCCGGCTTTCGGCCCGGCTTTCGGCCCGGTTTTCAGAAAGAATGGGAAAGAAAAGAGAAGAATGTGCCACGATTATCGCCCCAGGCTTGCGTGTGAACCAAACAATGACGTGATTGAATGTTCCATACCCTGCATGACCGACCGCCAAAAATCCAGAATTATCGACATGATTCCGTCATCCGTGGCCAAACCGAAGATATCGGCAAAGGCAGCAAGAACGGCAATCGCCAAGGTCAGCAAGGCCATCCAGACAAAAATGCTGAGTATCATTGAAAAAAAGCCCCGCTTTTTTTTCCGAACCACGTCCTTGGCCCCGGCCCGGGAAGGTTTTAACGGAATCTTGCCCCGCTCTTTATCGACACGCCAGATATAGCCGCATTGATTACAGCGCACGCGCCGCTCGCCCGACATGAATACGGCCGGATCGACTTCAAAAGAGGTATGGCAGGATGGACAATCAACAATCATAGGGGAGTACCGGAAAAGCAGGGATCATGCTGTCATATTTTTATGCGCCGTGCAAGATAATGGGCAAGATAATGGGCAAGACGCACCATCATGAGGCCCGATGAAGGGCACGATCATGAGGCCCGATGAAGGACAAAAAAACCGGCCGGATCATTATCTTCTCGGCAAGCGACCTTTTTTCATCATCCGCATGTGGCAAAGGGTATCGAATCGAACAAGCGGATAAAAGCAAAGCGGATATTTCTAACCGATAACCGAGGCGCTAGGTTATTCGCCGACTTCTGCTATCTTAAGCGATAATAGTGTTTCCTTTTTTGCGTCATGGATCGCCGCCCGTCTATGCCGACCGAGTCGATGCCCCGTCCGATCGTTGAATACCGTAGCGTTACCCTCGGCTATAGCCGGGGAACGGATATCCTCAGCCGGATTGATTTATGTCTGGAACCGGGCATGTTTTATTTTTTAACCGGGGCCAGTGGCGCCGGCAAATCGACGTTGTTGCGATCGATGTCGCTGACCCTGCCTTGCGTGCGCGGCACCATGCGCATTTTCGGCCACGCGGTCACGCGCACGGGCGATACGGCCAACCGCGACAACCGGGCCCTTTTGCGCCAACGGATCGGCATCGTTTTTCAGAACTATCGTCTGATTGACGAATTAACGGTTTTTGAAAACACGGCCTTGCCGCTGCGCATTGCCAATCATGATAATATTGCGGCCCGGGTGAGAGAACTGCTCGATTGGGTTGGACTTGCCGGATACGCCGATCGGTTGCCGCCAACCTTGTCCGGCGGGCAACAGCAAAGAGTGGCCATTGCCCGCGCCGTTATCGCCAAACCGGATCTGCTTCTTGCCGACGAGCCGACCGGAAGTGTCGACCATGAAACCGGTCGGCGGCTTTTATATCTTTTTGATGCCCTTAACAAAGGCGGCACCACGATTGTTTTTGCCACCCATGATCCGTCTCTCTTACGCCGCCAAAATCCCCTTATTCGCCTGCATAACGGGGCATTGACGCTGTATCCGCCGGGCCATCCGCATCCCGTGATAGGGGGTCTTTAGATGCCCCTTGACCCGCCCCCACATGCGCCTGTTTCACCAAAGGCGGGCAAGCATCGGCGCCATCGATCGCACACACAAAGCGGCGTTCATCTTGCGCTTTTAAGCGGCGTGCAATCCTTTCTTGCCATTGTCTCCCTTGGTTTGTTTTTTCTTTTTTCAAATATTTTATCCGGCCCACCGGATCAAAAAGAACACATCATCCTTATCCAGATAAGCGATCTGCGCGCGCCGGACGTATCGGCCGCGCCCTTACCCCCCGGCCGGCCCGACACACCGGAATTGCCCCTTTCGTCGCCCCTCTCATCAGAAGATACCGGTCGGAGAATATCGTTATCCTCGATGACCGATCGCCAAGCCTTGATCGATGTCATCGATCGTATCGACGGCATCGGTCCCGCCCGGATTTTGACAAAAGATGATTTTCACCGGATCCTGAACGACTCGTCAAACGACAATCCGTCATATGATGGGCCATCCGATGATGGGCGGCCAAACAATCCATCAAACAACAATCCGTCATATGATGGGCGGCCAGACAATCCATCAAACAACAATCCGTCATATGATGGGCGGCCAGACAATCCATCAAACGACACCCCATCTGATAATGGGCCATCATATAATGGGCCGTCAAACAATCCGCCAAACGACAATCCATCCGATGATGGGCGGCCAAACCCCATCGATGCGACAAAGGACGAAGATGGCACGGTGCCATTCGTCGTGCGGGCCCGGGTGGTCGAGGACGGCTATTCCATCCCCGATCTGGACGATGCGCTGCGTGATTATCTGGGGTCGGATTGGCATATTCTGATTGATGACGATCGGCAATGGCAAAACGATCTGGAAACCGCCTTGTTTTGGGGGCGCTCGCTTTTACTTGGGTTTATCTTGGCGATTCTTATTGCCACGACCCTTTCCATCAACGCCGCCGTGTCCGCCGTCATTGCCGGAAAACATCGGGAAATCGCCATTTTATACATCCTTGGCGCGACCGATCGCACCATCCTGCGTCGCTTTCGGGCCGGAATTCGGCGCGCGCTGGTGTTTGGCTGTGTGGCCGCGCTTGGGCCAAGCATGGGCATTTTATTTGCGCTCACGCGCTTTGTTGATGCGGCTCTTTTTGGCGGCGCGTATCACGCCTTTGCCCTGCTTTCGGTCGAGCATTACCTCCTGGCCGGGGCGATGATTTTCGTCTTCATCATAATCGGCGAGAGGGTATGCGCCGGAAACATTCACCGCCATCTTGCAACAATGGGCGAATAACGAAAAAAAATATGTTATCATCGCCGCCAAACCGTTAACCCCTGCCCCGAAGATTAAAGTCTAAGATTAAAATCCAAGATTCAAATCAAAATCTAAAATTTAGGCCGAATATTCACCCCCCATCCATTGCAATCGATATTCCCGATAAATATTCTTGATAAATATTCCCGATAGATGATGACCCATCGACGATACGCGTTTCTTGACCGATTTTATCCTTATTCCCCGGCACCGGCGGCTTTCGGGCAAAAGGCCTTGTGACGATGGGGTATAAATCGATCATTGCCGTCACCCTCGCCGTGTTCCTGACTTGGCTGGTCGGGTTGATGTTCTTCATCGATGCGATACCGCAATCGGCCGATCAAAAAAAACGCGGCAGCGTGACCGAAAACGGCGGGGAGCCGATCCCGACCGATGCCATCATTGTCGTCACCGGTGGCGATTTACGACTGCGTGAGGGGATCCGCTTATTACAAGCCGGGGTCGGGAAAAAACTTTTAATCAGCGGCGTCCATTCCCGTGTTCGGGATGATGATGTCTTGGGCTTCCTCGTCACCGATGATATATGCTGCATCGAAATCGAGCGTAAAAGCACGAACACCCGCCAAAACGCCATTGAAAGCCGCGATTGGCTGCGCCAAAACGCCTTTATCAGCCTGCGCCTCGTGACCGCCAATTATCATATGCCGCGCGCGCATCTTGAATTTCGTCATGCGTTGCGTGACGAACCGGCGCCGATAACGATCGTGACTCACCCGGTTTTTCCCCTTGCCACGAATGGATATTGGTGGTTGGGCTGGCGAGGTGGATGGTTGGCGGTCAGCGAATATAATAAATATTTGCTGGCTTCTCTTATGCATGCTTTGGACGTTCATGCGTTAAGGGCCTTTGCCGCAGGCGGAAATTCAAAATAAGATAGGCATATCAAAACCGGTCGACGGCACAAAGCGATCGCCCGTTAGGGGATGGATATTCTCGGTTATCACCATGGCACTCATACTTTTCGATAAACCCTCTAAGCGCGCCGATGCCGGTCATGCCGACCGCCGCGCTTCGCGTCCGCCGGGCGGGCCGATTGCATCAAGATCTGCTGCATCAAGCTCTTTGGCCCGAGGAATCACCTTCCAGAGTTTATTCATATTATGGTCGATCGCCATCTTTGCCTTTCTCTCGCCGTCCCTGCTGTGGTTTAGATCGAGTACATATATTGCCAAGAAATGGTCTCGTGGGTCTTTGCGCGTACTGTCCTGCGTTGCGCGCATACATTCATGCGTCGAAGGTTTCGAGCATATTCCCAAAACCCCTTGTATTATCGCCGCCCAACATCAATCGACCTGGGACACTCTTATTTTCCAATGTATTCTGGCCAAATATCCGATTTACATCGTCAAGAATGAATTATTTCGCATTCCTTTTTTCGGCTGGTATATGCACCGTTGCGGAATGATCGGTGTCGATCGCTCCGGGGGGCGGCGTTCCTTGATGACGATGATCACCAAAGCGCGCGCGCGCCTTGCCGCAAAAAAGCATGATACGATCGTTATATTTCCACAAGGATCAAGGGTGGTGCCCGGAGAAAAAGCCCCCATCCATAGCGGACTGGCCGCCCTTTACCGCTTTACCGATCTTCCGGTCGTTCCGGCGGTCGTGAATTCGGGTCTTTTCTGGCCGCGCCGCTCCTTGCGCATGAAGAAAGGTCGGGCCGTTCTTCGGTTTATGCCCCCTATCCAAAGCGGACTTGACCGAAAGACGATGATCGCCCGATTGGAAAAGCAATGGAACGATGCCGGAAGCGACCTGCTGCGCCGTGCGTCCTATGGGGGGAAAGCCGGATAAAAGTCTGCCGTTATCCGGCGTGATCCATTGCCCGTATCGGCCCACACCGAACCTCGATACGACCCCATTCGCGACATGCCCATTCGTCGCATATCTATATGCCGGCCCACATGCCCTACATGCCAGATGGCACCCAAGGGTGTGATATCAGTGCAATGAAAGCGATGCTGCACCGATATTCTCGGCCTGGTTGCGCCGAACCCAATGGCGGGACAAAATTGCCTTGCGTATTTTACGCATGGCATTGGCCTCGATCTGGCGCACCCTTTCACGGCTGATATTATAGCTTTTCGCCAATTCTTCCAGCGTGATCGCTTTTTCACATAATCGGCGACTGACCAGAATCTTGCGCTCCCTCTCCGGCAGAGATTCAAGCGCGCTTTGCAACAATCCGGATCGATAATTTTTCTCGCTTTCACGAATATAATTATCCTCAAGATCGGATTTTTCATCCGGCAGCATGTCGATAAATTCCGTCGCTTCCTCGCTTTTCACCGGAGCATTAAGGGATACGTCACTGCCGGAAAGCCGCCGGTTCATGGACATCACCTCGTTGACCGGAACATCCATTTTCTCGGCAATCGCTTCGGCTTGCTTTTGCGATAATTCACCATGGTGGAATATCTGCATTTTGTTCTTCAAGCTGCGCAGCCCGAAAAAAAGCTTTTTCCGCGCGGCGACCGTGCCGGTCTTGACAATGGACCAAGAAGACAACACGTATTCGGTGATCGCGGCCCGAATCCACCACATGGCGTATGTCGAAAGGCGAAAGCCACGCTCCGGGTCAAAGCGTTTCACCGCTTCAATCAGCCCGACATTGCCCTCTGCGATCAAGTCGGAGGACGGCAATCCATAGCCGTCGAACGAACGGGCAATCTTGCAGACGAGAAGCAAATGGCTGTTAATCAAGGTGTGGGCGGCATCAAGATCGCCATTATCCCGCCAACTGCGGGCAAGACGGCCTTCCTCCTCGCGGTTCAGCATGGGAAAATTATCCGAACTGCCGGTATATCCATCGACCGGCTTCTTGGCCCGATACGATGGATTTGTGGTAAAAATTCGCTTCAACATGGTTCATACCCCCTTTTGAGCAATATGATCGACGCGCCGGACGGTCCGATATCGGCACCATCCAAGACCAATGCACCACGCCATTAAGGCCGCAGTATTGATCCCAAGGCTTATCACTGATCGTTAAGTCGCATACCATAGCAAATAATTCTGAAAAAATTCTGAATGGGCACCGTCCCAATCCCCTGATTTTGGCATTTATGTCCCTAATCGCCCCCCCGAAGATACGAAAAAACCCGAAGATACGACCTTGACACCGAACAGCGGCTGTTCGAATATGATTGCGATTGTCTTTTGCAGAACATAAATGGCGAAATCACTTTGCAAAACGATCCTTTTGTATTATGTGCCATATGTGTGTTGTTCGCTAAGGAAGTTTCGCCCACACACGGTTCTGACTATGTTCGCTTATTTTGATATCATTCTTTTTGCTGCCGTTTTTGGCTTTTGCGCCTATCGCTTGTGGTCCTTCCTCGGCCGTAATCCGGACGAGGTCGTCCCAACCAAAAAAATGCCTTCCGGTGCCTTTCCCCAGGCCTTGCCAAAACCCGTCGATACATCCCGAACCAAGTCGCGAAAGCACACGCCCTTTGAAGAAAAAATGAAAAAGGCGTTCCCTCTTTTTGAAAAGATAGAGCGGCTTGATCCAAATTTTTTCATCCAGAATTTTCTGACCGGCGCGGAAAGCGCCTTCGAGCGGATTATTCATGCATTCACGCAAGGGGATTTATCGACCGTGACACCGTTGCTTGATCCGGCGACCGCGACCGCCTTTACCCGTGCTATCCGGGATCGCCAAAAAGCGGGACAGGTTGTCGGACGATCCCTCATTAAAATATCGGATATTGAGGTCAAAGACGTCACCTTGCGGGAGAAAAATGCCATGATCACGCTTCTTTATACGAGTGAACAAATCGCCTTTACCAAAGACGATGCCGGTCGTATTGTCCAAGGAGACGACAAATCCAGCGTGCAGGTGCAGGATTTATGGACTTTCAAAAAGAATCTTCGCTCTGCCGATCCCAATTGGGTTTTGATCAGCGCACACGCATCGGCTTAATAAGCCTTATCTTTTTACTCACCGGGGCTTGCGCCGGACACGACGATTGGCCCGACAAAATCCCGCCCGATAAAGTCCCAGCCGACAAAATCAGGGTCGACAAAATCAGGGCCGTTACGCCGGATGCGTCCGCCTTGCATCACCCTATTTTCCTCCCGGTGCACTTTTCGGATCTTCCCGGCTGGAAAGACGATGATTTTGACACGGCTCTTGCCGCTTTTCGTCTTTCGTGCCGCAACGCGACAAAACCGGTCAACGACAAACAGCCCGCCCTATCGTCCGACCTGTGCAAGCGGGCCATGCAGCAAACCGCCGCCCGTCATTTCTTTGAATCCGCGTTCCAACCGCACCGCGTCACCCGTCATAATGACGACCGGGTGCTTTTTACCGGCTATTATGAACCTTTGCTGCATGGCTCTTTGACGCCGGATCATCGCTTTAACGTTCCACTCTACCGTTTTTCCAAGGATGCCTCTTCCCTTTCACGCCGTCAGATTGAACAAGGGGCTTTGTCCGGAAAGAAACAGGAACTGATTTGGGTCGATGATCCGATCGCCGCTTTTTTCCTTTCGATTCAAGGATCGGGAAAAATACGTATGCCCGATGGCCGTCTGCGGCGTTTGGGGTATGCCGGACGCAATCGCCACCCTTATGTATCGATTGGCTCGATATTGGTTCGTGATCATGGATGGAAAATCGATGATGTATCCCTTTTTTCCATCCGTCGCTGGCTGTACCGGGACAAGGAACGGGGGCAACGCCTGATGTGGCGCAATCCGGCGTATATTTTCTTTCGTCTTTTGGACGGCCCGTCAAAAAGCCATGGCCCGGGATCCGGCCCCCTTGGTGCCTTATCGGTCGCCCTTAGCCCAAAGCGATCGATCGCCGTGGATCCCCAATACATCCCCCTTGGGCTACCGTTATGGGTGGTTGTCGAGGGTGATTCCCCCCGTTTGATGATCGCCCAAGATACCGGAAGCGCCATCAAGGGCATCCTGCGTGGCGATATTTTCCAAGGAAGCGGCAACAAAGCAGAAAAAGAAGCCGGAACCCTGCGCGCATATGGACAATACTATATTTTATTGCCGCGATCCCGGGATGGAACGCGATTCGATCATGCCGAAGATGAAAAGCCTCGATGACAATGAACGATGACGATACCCTCTGGCGGGCGTTCAAAGCACGGACCAAGCCGCTACGGAAAAAAGACGCCCTCCGGCGGGGGGTCAAAATACCAATCGAGCCGCTACCGAAAAAAGATGGACATTCCGATGGTTTCGACAAGGCTTGCCACCGTTTGAATGGTGGCGCGCGATGCGACCGGCAAGACAGCATTCCGGCCGGCAACGACGATGATGGTGGCGGTGATGACGACACCGTAACGCGCACCCGTCGACCGGCATATCGGTCGCCAAAATCTGCCCCAAAAGTTCCTGCCCCCAAGGTTCCTACTCACGCAACGTTGGATTCGAAGTCCCCTACCCATATGGATTTGCCCCATATCGCCTTGGCCCGGGGGGATTTATTATGCGACGATCCAAACCAACCGGATCGCCGCACCGCCCAACGGCTGAAGCGTGGAAAAATCGCTTTTCAAATTCTTGATTTGCACGGCTTTAGCCGGAAAGATGCACGGCAATATCTGGTGGAAAAGATAATGACAAGCACCCACCCTTGCCTGCTTGTCGTTACCGGCAAGGGAATCGGCAATGACGGGATGGCGCGCGGGATATTGCGGCGTTCTTTATCTCAATGGGTCAACGAGAAGGATATCCGCCCCCTCGTTCTGGCCTTTTGTCGGGCACGACCCCATCACGGCGGCGATGGTGCTTTTTATCTTCTGCTGAAAAAACGGCATCGCTAGATACCCCCCCGATAGACATCGGGCGCTGCCCATCGAAACCGGCCGTCGAAACATCCCCCGATGCCCTAAGAACGCCCCCCCCAGGATGACCCAAGACCCCCCCCCCAGGATTCCCAGGATGCCCCACAAGGACGCCGGAACATATCGGTGCCACGATGATCAACAAGGGGGTGCCTCACGGATCGGGGGGTCGGGGGCCGACGGCATGCCCATGTTAGAAATAAAAGTGTTAGAAATAAAAGGGACGAAGCGCATCCGCAGAGGTATGGGACATGAGGCATTCACGATGAGAAACCGTCGAAATGGAATGCTTATAACAAAGAATGGAAAAAATCGCTTGGTCATGGCGATGTTCGATAAATTCCGGCCTATTTGCCGCCCGTGACGGGGAATCGTCGACCAATGAAAAATCGTGGTGAAAAACATCCATCCATTCTTGAATAAGCTTTAACGAACGATCGCATTTTCGGACAAACACGTTTCCCGCCCAAACCATGGGCGCGTGCAGAAAATTATCATCATGGCGCAGGTTAAAATAATCCAGGCAATCCCCCTTGATCCAATATCGATTGAACCGATTACCGTCCGATAGATCCGGTTGGACATCGTTGAAAAACGCTAAAATACCGGTCGGATCTTTTTGTGCGATAGCAAAATACTCCAACAACCGTTTCCTTCCCGGCGGATTAAATCGTATATCGATATCGCCATAATGGAGGATATCGCCCTCCCGCATCGCTTTCAGCAACCGCAGGATGAGATATGGCTTCCAGCACCAATATCCATATCCCCGGGTTTTTCTTTGGGGGTGCCATTTCCAGAAATGATACCATGGATTGCGATCGTCAATGAAACGCCGCTCGCTCTCTATCCTCGGGCCAAATTTTTCGAGGAAAGACGGCTCGAGATCGTATTCATCCGCCGAATAGGCCGCATCATAGACCCCCATTTTCCACATCCCGGGCATAATCCTTGCCTTGCGGTGCAAAAGACGTGTGTCGGCAAAGGTAAGAAATATTTTTTGATTGGACATGAGACCCCTACGGATGCAGGCACAAAGCAGTGCAAACACTAAAGGGGCAACGCGATCCACCGTCAAGTTCTATCTGGCACGCATTTGGAGTGCTGATTCTTCATAAAAAAACGACGTGGTCGATGCCGCCTAATGCCCATCGAAACCGGCCGTCGAAACATCCCGAAATGCCCCCCAGGATGACCCAAAATGCCCCCCCCAGGATTTTCCCAGGATTCCCAGGATGCCCGAACATATGCCCGAACAGATGGGTGCCACGATGATCAACAAGGAGGTGCCTCACGGATCGGGGGGATCGGGGGGCGACGGCATGCCCATGTTAAAAATAAAAGTGTTAGAAATAAAAGGGACGAAGCGCATCCGCAGGGGTATGGGACACGATGCATTCACGATTGGGAACAGTCGAAACGGAATACTTATAACAAAGAATCGAAAAAATCGCTTGGTCATGGCGATGTTCGATAAATTCCGGTCTATTCGCCGCCCGTGACGGGGAATCGTCGATCAATGAAAAATCGTGGTGAAAAACATCCATCCATTCTTGAATAATCTTTAACGAGCGATCGCATCTTCGGATAAACAGGTTTCCCGCCCAAACTATCGGCGCGTGCAGAAAATTATCATCATGGCGCAGGTTAAAATGATCCAGGCAATCCCCCTTGATCCAATATCGATTGAGTCGATTGTCGGTCGAGAGATCCGATCCGATATCGTGGAAAAACGCTAAAATACCGATTGGATCTTTTTGTGCGATAGCAAAATACTCCAACAACCGTTTTCGGCCCGGCGGATTAAATCGTACATCGGCGTCGCAATAATGGAGGATATCGCCCTCCCGCATCGCTTTCAGCAACCGCAGGATCAGATATGGCTTCCAGCACCAATATCCATATCCCCGGGTTTTTCTTTGGGGGTGCCATTCCCAGAAATAATACCATGGATTGTGATCGTTAATGAAACGCAGCTTGCTCTCTATCCTCGGGCCAAATTCTTCGAGGAAAGACGGCTCGAAATCGTATTCATCCGCCGAATAGGCCGCATCATAGACCCCCATTTTCCACATCCCGGGCATAATCCTTATCTTGCGGTGTAAAAGACGTGTGTCGGCAAAGGTAAGAAATATCTTTTGATTGGACATGAGAACCCCACGGATACAGGCACAAAGCAGCGTAAACGATAACGGAGCAACGCGCCCATCGTCAACGACTTTCATATTCTAGGCGCATGGAGCAACGCACCCATCGTCAACGGCTTTCCGTTCTATCTTAGGCGCATTTGGAATGCTTGGCTTTGCATAAAAAAACGGCGCGGAGCAACAAACATGCCGATCCGCGCCGCTTAAGGCCTATGACGGACTGTGGTAACGGTGACTAGAAGGCACCATCCATGCCACCCATACCGCCCATGCCACCCATGCCGCCACCGGGAGGTGCGCCACCGGCCGCGGGTTTGGGATCCGGCTTTTCGGCGATCAGGGCCTCGGTCGTCAACAAAAGTCCACTGACCGATGCCGCGTCCTGAAGGGCGGTGCGAACGACTTTTACCGGGTCGATAATACCGGCATTAACCATGTCGGTAAATTCTCCCTTCTGGGCATCGTAGCCTCTGCCGTCGTCCTTTCCCTCGATTAACTTCTCGGCAATGATCGCGCCTTCCCCACCGGCATTTTCGACAATCTGACGAAGAGGTCGGTGCAGAGCATGGCGAATGATATCAATGCCGACTTGCTGATCATTATTATCCGTTTTCAGATTCTTGAGAATCGCACTGGCATAAAGAAGGGCGGTTCCCCCACCGGGGACAATCCCCTCTTCCACCGCGGCGCGGGTCGCATGCATCGCATCATCGACACGATCCTTGCGTTCCTTCACCTCGACTTCGGTCATGCCGCCAACCTGAAGAACGGCCACCCCGCCGGCCAATTTGGCCAAGCGTTCTTGCAGTTTCTCACTATCATAGTCGGACGTCGTTTCTTCGACCTGTTGGCGAATTTGATTGCAGCGGGCCGAAATGGATTCTTTATCCCCAGCACCGTCAACAATGGTCGTGTCTTCCTTATTGATCACAACCCGCTTTGCCGTACCAAGCATATCCGGCTTCACATTTTCAAGCTTAATGCCAAGATCCTCACTGATGACTTGGGCACCGGTCAGAACGGCAATATCTTCCAACATCGCCTTGCGACGATCGCCAAAGCCCGGGGCTTTGACGGCGGAAACCTTCAATCCACCGCGCAATTTATTCACGACCAATGTCGCAAGAGCTTCGCCCTCGACATCTTCGGCAATGATTAAAAGCGGGCGGCCTGACTGGGCCACCGATTCCAAAATGGGCAACATCGGTTGCAACGATGAAAGCTTGTTTTCGTGCAGAAGAATGTGCGGGTTTTCAAGCTCGCAAATCATTTTTTCCGCATTCGTGATGAAGTAAGGCGATAAATAACCCCGATCGAACTGCATGCCCTCAACGACATCCAACTCGGTCTCGCGTCCCTTTGATTCCTCAACGGTGATGACGCCTTCCTTGCCGACTTTTTCCATCGCTTCGGCAATCTTTTGGCCGATATCCGCCTCGCCGTTGGCCGATATTGTTCCGACTTGCGAGACTTCTTCGTTGGTCGATACCTTTCGCGCCTGTTTCTTCAGGTGCTTGACAACCCGATCGACGGCAATGTCAATGCCGCGCTTTAAATCCATCGGATTCATACCGGCCGCAACGGCCTTGGCACCCTCGCGGACAATCGCCTGGGCCAGCACCGTCGCCGTAGTGGTACCGTCACCGGCCAGATCGGATGTTTTCGATGCGACTTCACGCAACATCTGAGCACCCATGTTTTCGAATCTATCCGCCAACTCGATATCCTTGGCAACCGTCACGCCATCTTTGCTGATACGCGGGGCCCCGAAGGATTTTTCCATGACGACATTGCGGCCTTTAGGGCCCAACGTCACACGGACGGCATTTGCCAAAGTGTCGACCCCGCGCAAAATTGCTTTACGGGCGTCTTCACCAAATTTAATTTCTTTTGCAGCCATTATTTGACAACTCCTAGTCTAAAATACCCATGATGTCGGATTCTTTCATGATCAAAAGCTCTTCGCCATCAATCTTGACTTCCGTTCCCGACCACTTTCCAAATAGAATGCGATCGCCTTTCTTAACGTCCGGTTGGACGATTTTACCGGCGTCATCACGCCCACCGGGACCAACCGAAAGGACTTCACCCTCGCTTGGCTTTTCCTTCGCTGTGTCCGGAATAATGATTCCGCCCTTGCTGCGCTCGTCGCTTTCAAGACGACGAACCAGAACACGATCATGAAGAGGTCTGAATTTCATAGCTTTTTGCCTCCTGTTAAAAATTAAAAATGCCGCATGCGCCCGGATAACCATCCAGGATAACTATCCAATATATGACCATCCAATATACAGGCGCGTGCAAAAGGTCGGCCGAACGGCATCGATGACCCCACCTTTCCAACGTCCAATATTGCATCGGCAATAAGGAAATCGAAATGATAAATCAACGGAACGACCCATCGTCACTATGCCTGTTTAGCACTCGCGACATGAGAGTGCTAATTTAATAACGGAAAAAAGGGAATACTGTCAAGGAAAAATATCATTCCATCGAGGGGCCCGAAATCGAAGCACCTGAAATCACATGCCCCTTATCCGGATGCCCCTCCTTATCCGGACGGCCCTTATCCGGATGGCCTTGATCCGGATTGGGCGACGATAATTGCCCAAGGCAATGGCGCACCCACAGGGCGGTTAATTTTTCCTGGACGCTATTTTGAGCAAGCCGGTCGCGCAAACAGGAAAAATCAACCCAATCCAGGGGTTGATCCTGATTAAAGCAGGAATAGACCACGCTTTCCTTACCGCTTTGCGGATCACGGTGCACCTGGAGGCACTGGGCGCAGATTTCCTTCATCATGCATTGCATCGGTGAGTTGATACTGCCGATGGCAAAGTGGGACGCCTTCAAGAACGGCTTAAGCACCGTGTGGCGCGCTTTTGCCATCGCCGCCATCATCCCGTCGGAGCCGATCACGACGATGCGATCGATACGATCAAGGGCAATCGGTGTTTTTCCCATTTTTCCACGACCGTACGCGACAAGAGCATCGACCACGTTTCCGACAAAGGATCGATCTTGAGGGCGCGTCTTGGCAAAACCGGGATTTTCATCACAGCACCAGATGATGCTGTCGGCGGCATCGCGAATCCACGCTTCTTTGTAGCGATCCCGGCGCGTGCGATACCCGGCCACATATAGAACCTTCGATCCGGCATCGCGCATGGCCCGGCCAATCGAGAAAAGCACCGCATTGCCAAGCCCGCCACCGACCAGCAAAACGTTTTCATTCTTCGGTATCGTTGTCGGGGTTCCGGTCGGCCCCATCAAGACCACCGGCTCACCCGGTTCCAGCAGAGAGCACAAGTCCGAAGACCCTCCCATTTCCAGGGCAATCACGCCCATATGACCGATGCGACGATTAACCCACGCCCCGGTCATGGCCAATCCTTCCATGGCCATGGTGGTATCGTTACCGGTTTTGGCAAAGGCCTCGAAATTTTGCAACCGATAGAATTGACCCGGCTGGAAACGGCGCGCGGCGGCCGGCGCGCGGATGACGACTTCAACAATTTTCGGGGCGAGACGCCGCACCGCCACCACTTTTGCCGGAAGCTGCGCATCCAATCGCCGACGTAAATCGTGCCACCCCGGCAAGATTCGCCGCGACTTTGCCAACATCGCGCTGATCAAGCGATATCCGTCCTTGGCACTGGCCATCGCCCGAACGACATTGCCGGAATAGGACGGGTGCATATCGCCAAAAAACGTAATCGCCCGGCCATCCGCACGCCGCTTTGCGACGAAACTTTTATGCCTTGGCTTCGGCCAGGGATCAATAACCACATCACCGGCTTCGCCGAGACGAAAATATTTCCCGTCAAGGGGCAATGAATCCGGGTATTCGCGGGCAATCACGGTGTTGGGGGATGTTCCCGCAGCAACCAATACCGATCGGGCCGGCAAGGTTGCTTTCGTGCCGTCCGCCGTTAACCGACCATCGCCGTCCATCGTCATCCGGGCCATCGTAATGGAACGGGCATGGCCGTCATCATCCACCTTTATCGCTTCGGGCGACAGCAATTCGGCAAAGCGCACCCCCTCCTCCATCGCTTTGGCCACTTCCTCGTGATTCAGGGTATAGGACGGGGCATCGCGCAGGCGACGGCGATACGCGACGCTCACGCCTCCCCAGCGTTCCAGCAAGGGCAGGAAATTGGGCGTGCGACCTTCTTTTCGAGCGTTCTTTCGCGCATCTTCGATGATCCGCCCATGGGCCAGAAATTCATCGGCCACCGTTGTTTCATGCCGATTCCAACCGGATCGCACCGATTTTTCGCCAACCAACCGGCAGAGTTGCCGATAACGGCCGAGGAATTTTTCGACCTGGATCGGATAATAGGCAAGCGCCTCGGTCGCCGTATCGATAGCGGTCAGCCCACCACCGATGACCACGACCGGCAAACGCAGCTGTAAATTGGATAGACTATCCTCACGCGCGGCCCCGGTAAGCTGGAGTGCCATTAAAAAATCGGAGGCCTGACGCACGCCGGGGGCAAATCCGTTCGGCATCGGAATCACGGTCGGTTTACCGGCACCGGCACACAGCGCGATATGATCGAAACCAAGACCAAAGGCGGTTTCGATACCGATTTGCGAGCCAAAGCGCACCCCGCCATACATGGCGAAATGGGATCGCCTTTCCAGCAACAAACGAATCAGGGTTAGGAAGTTTTTATCCCAACGCACCGTAATGCCATATTCCGCGACCCCACCGAAACCGGCGCCGGTACGCTTGTCCAAAGGACGTATCATCGTCTCGAAACGACGCACGGGCATAAAGTCCGTCCGCTTGTTGTGTGCGTCAATCCCGGACAAACGTGGATCTAATGGTTCGATCTTTAACCCATCGACGGCAACGACGCCGTGACCGTCGTTCAAAAGATGGTGCGACAAAGTGTATCCGGCCGGGCCAAGTCCGACCACCAACACCTTCTTGCGGCTGTTTGGTAACGGCACCGGTCGTTCAAAGTTCAACGGGTTCCAGCGCGTCAACAAAGAATATATTTCGACCCCCCAGTCAATTTCCAGAACGTCTTTTAAAACGCGCGTCTCGACTTGGGGAATGTCGACCGGCTCTTGCTTTTGATAAATGCATGATTTCATGCAGTCGTTGCAGATACGATGGCCGGTACCGGCCAACATCGGGTTATCAATCACCGCCGTGGCCAAGGCAGAGAGCGAATAGCCATTCGATTTCAGCCAATTCATCTCCGATATTTTTTCTTCCAACGGGCATCCGGTTAACACATTATCCAGCGGATTGCGCCGCCATGGCGTGTCCTTGCCGCAAAATCCCTTCGAGCACGAATCCTTGCCCTGCTGGTGGCAATAAATGCAATAATGGGCATGGGCAAGGGAATCGCGCAAATCCATGCCGTTATCGGTCAAGGCAAAGCCGTCCCGCCGCCTCTCATGCCCCTTGCCGATTTGCCGATAGTGCGGCCGGCCCGCCGCGCCGTTTCCGTTTTTTGCCGCGTCTTCTTCCGTCGCCAGCAGATGGCTTTCAAGGGGGACCAGATTATCATTATCTATTTTAGAAGGAATTATGAATAATATGCTGTTTTTACGGATTTTTTCCGCATCATCATGATGCACGACCCATGCGGCAAAACGCAATGCCCGATCAATGTCATCCGTATGGGCATCCTCGCGCGAGCACCATTGCCCGACCTTGCTTGAAAACCGATCCTCAAGCGTTCGGCACCCTTGCCTATCCATTGCCGCATCGAGGGAGCCAAGGCCAAGCGCGCGCGCCAATTCGGCGCCATTGAATGATGTTGCTTGACCGGCGGGATATTTACGCACCGCGCGGCGCTGGACGAAAAGCCGCCGACAAGAATATAGGGGCGCAAGGGCGTTAATCCGACCGTTCAACCGATTCGTTTGGCTTTGAACATGGAATAACCCGGCAATAAAATCCTCGGTATAAGGGGCAAGATCAAGAATCAGCCCCGATTCGGTCGCGCGATCAAGAAGGCCGCGCCGGGCCGCTTTTAGCTGCCGCGCAAGACCCGGATCGTAATTGCGCAAGCCGCGCCGATACGCGCGATCGATCGCCAATAATCCCGTCCGGCGATATAAATCGGCAAAGTGTAACGAAAAGGCAAGATGCAGCGATTTCTCGCGATCCGGCAAAACACGGCGATCGGCCGATGACTCCATGTCCATCAGGGACGTCCGAATTTTTTATGCACATAGGTCAATAATGTGTCCACCCCGTCCGATGCTTGTTGGCGATCGGTATCGATAACGATTTCCGGATTATCGGGTTTTTCATAAGGGGCGGAAATTCCCGAAAACATTTCAATTTCGCCCCGCCGGGCTTTTTTATACAATCCTTTCGGATCGCGCTTTTCACAAACGTCGAGATTGGCGTTGATAAAAACCTCGTGAAAGATTTCCGGACGCACCGCACGGGCACGGCGGCGATCTTCTTTATAGGGTGAAATAAAGGCGGCAATGACAATCATGCCGGCATCGGCGAATAATGCCGCGACTTCGCCGGCCCGGCGGATGTTTTCCGTCCGCTCATCCGGGCCGAAACCCAAATCCGAATTCAATCCGGTTCGAAGATTATCCCCGTCCAGGACAAAGACATGATAGCCCTCACGGAATAAACGCCGTTCCAAATCGAATGCGATCGTGCTTTTACCCGATCCGGAAAGACCGGTCATCCACAAGATGGCCGGACGATGACCAAGGGCAAGGGAACGCTGGGCCGGACTGACACGATGATCCGTGGCGAACACATTGCGGCTTTTCGGTAAATGGCGGCGCTGATCCGGATAGCCTTCCATATCGATAATCCCACCGCCAACGATGGCATGATCCTCGCTGACGACAAAGCGCCCGCAATGCGGATTGTCCTGGAATGGATCAAAAACCGCCGCCTGGCGGGTGCGCAGGACGATTTCAGCGATTTGATTGCGCTTTACCGCATCGCCGCTTTTGTGGGAAAGATCGTCGGTATTGATGATATTTTCAATTTTTTCCAAACGCGCTTGATAAAGGGCGGTGCCGATGCGCAGATCATACGGGCGGCCGACCGACATCGATTTTTCCCCCAACCAGAAAATACGGGCATGGAAAACATTGCTTTCATAGGGCAAATGATTCTTGATGGCGGCAACATGGCCGCGCTCGATAAAAATCGCCCGATCAAGAGTAATGCCGACACTTTGTCCGACCCCGACGGTTTTTTGGGCCGGGCCGACCGTGTTCCACGACTCGATCGATGCCACCTTTGCCTCGCGACCACCCGGGGAAAACACCAACGTATCGCCAATCGATAACGCGCCGCTTTCAATCCGACCGGCATAAATGCGGCGATGATCGAACTTATAGACGGCTTGGATCGGGAACCGCAACGGCATACCGTCACGCTTTAGCGGCGCGGGCAAGGCATCCAAAGCGTCGAGTAAAGACGGCCCTTTATGCCATGCCAATTTAGCGCTTTTGCCGACGATTCCCTCCCCTTCATAGGCCGAAATAGGCAGAATATGGCGCGCCTTGATATCAATTCCGGCAAGAAAATCGGTGACTTCTTTTTTGACCTGGTCAAAATCGGCCCGGCGATATCCGACAAGATCCATTTTATTGACGACGACGATAATCTCGCGCACCCCAAGAAGGGAAAGCAGATAGGCATGGCGGCGCGATTGCGCGCGCATCTTTTCGGCCGCATCGATAATTAAAATCGCGGCCTGGGCCCGACCGGCACCGGTGATCATATTCTTAAGGAATTCGTGGTGACCGGGCGCATCAAGCAAGGCGTAAGAGCGTTTTTTTCCGTGAAACCATATCTGGGCCGTATCGATGGTGATGCCTTGGTTGCGCTCGGCCTGGAGTGCGTCGGTTAAAAATGCCCATTCAAACGGCATTCCGCGCCGTTCACAGGTCGCCTTTATTTCCTCATACCGCCCTTCGGGCAGCGATCCGGTCTCGTAGAACAAACGACCGACAAAGGTCGACTTGCCATGATCGACATGCCCGACCACGGCGACATGCATCAAATCGTGCGCACTATTGTCTTTGGGCGTGCCTTCGGCCCCCCTTGCATCGGCATCCTTGCCGCCGTGACCGACGGCACCATCCCCGGATGAAAGGGGCAATATCTTTGGAACGGCCGTCATTTTACCACGCCCTTCCCGGACGAGTATCAAATCGGATTATCGGCATCACATATATCCCCGGACGAGTATCAAATCGGATTATCGGCATCGCATATATCCCCGGACGAGTATCAAATCGGATTATCGGCATTACATATATCCCCGTTCGCGCAACAATTCGAATGCATCTTCGCGCTCATGATCCATGGCCCGGCCCGACCGCTCCGGCACGCTGGTTGATTGCAATTCTTCAATGATGGCCGGAATATCTTTGGCCATACTTGGAATGGGGCTGGTGATATCCTTGTCGCCAAGCGAGCGATAGCGCTCGCCGTTTTTGGAAAAATACAGATCGACGACCGGTATCGATTCCCTATGGATATAGCGCCAAACGTCCAACTCGGTCCAACCGAGCAAAGGATGCACCCGAACATGGACGCCGGGCGGGAAATCAACATTGAAGTAATCCCAAAACTCCGGCGGCTGGTTGCGCACATCCCACTTGCCGGCTTCTCCACGTGGGGAAAAAACCCGCTCCTTGGCCCGGGTTCCCTGCTCGTCGCGGCGGATTCCGGCGATCAAAGCATCGAACTTCCATTGATCGAGCATTTTTTTAAGCCCGGCCGTTTTGCGTGCCGCACTGCGGGCGGCCGGGGGCAGATCGTCGTCCATTTCCTCGACCGGCGGGCAATCACCGGTGATCAAATTAAGTTTCCATTCCTTGGTGTAATGATCGCGGAATTGATACATTTCAGGAAATTTCTTGCCGGTGTCGACATGCACGAGGGGAAATGGCACATGGCCAAAAAACGCCTTGCGGGCAAGCCACAGCATGACATTGGAATCTTTGCCCAAAGACCAAAGCATGGCCAGCTTGGAGAAATTCTGAAAAGCCTCGCGCAGGATATAGATGCTCTGGCTTTCAAGACGGTCTAACGGTGTCATATGTCCCCCGATCGGTCATTTTGAAAAGCCGCGCACGGGATATCGATGCCCCGGCTTTCAAGACGGTTCAACAGTGTCATATATCCCCCGATCGGTCATGGAGACCGCATTCCGTTTTGTCTTCCCCGATCCAGCGTCCGGATCGCGGATCCGCCCCATCCGGGGCCGGTAGGGTGCAAGGTTCACAGCCGATCGACAAATATCCCTTTGCCACCAACGGATGGGTCGGCAAGGCACGCTCGCCCATCCTTGCGGCAATGGCGTGGGCATCCCAATCGGCAAGGGGATTGATTTTGATGATGTGATCCTCCCGCTCGACCCTGGCCAGGCGTGAGCGAGACGCCCCATGAAAGCGCTTGCGACCGGTAATCCATGCCGTCATTCCGGATTGGTCGCGCACCCGCAACCAAGGCTCGACCTTGCGAATATGGCAACACAGATGACCGTTTTTTTGCCATAGGGTTCCATCGGGGTCCGAAGCGGCAATCGTATCCGGCACCGGGTGGACAATGCGAATATCGGTCAATTTCAAAGACCGGCGCAACGTATCGTAATACGCATGGGTCTGGGCGAATAATTTGCCGGTATCAAAAAAATAAACGGGCAAAGACGGATCGATCGAGGCGACCATATCCAATAATATCGCCGCTTCCGCGCCGAACGAGGACATCATCGCGATTCGACCGGGAAATTCGCGCTTGATCATCCCTTCCAAAAGTCCCATTGCATCAACCCCATCATACGCATCAAGGATTTTACCGACCCGCCGGTCGAGTGCGTCCGGCGACCGTTCCGTGTCGGTGGCATAGCGAGATTTCGAATTGCATTTGGGGTCGACTTTGGGATCACGCCTCGGGCCGGATTGCGCATCGGTTTTAAGAAGCCGATGAAACCCCGGATTAAGAGTGGATTTTTTAGCGACGATCGCCGATTTTTTTGTCGTGTTATCTTGCATCGTTTTTATCCGGCGTCATCACGCCCGCATCTTGCCGCGCGCTTAATATCCCGTTGTTGCCCATCCATACCTTGACCCGGACAAACCCTCAAGGTCCCCAAGACCGCCATCTGTAAGACCGGCATCTTGTCCAACAATTCCGGACAAAACCCTCAAGAACGCCAAGACCGGCACCTTGTCCAACAATTCGGGCGCCTTGTCCAACAATTCCGGACAAAACCCCCAAGACCGCCATCTGCCCAAAACCCTCAAGACCGACGCCTTGTCCAACAATTCGGGCGCCTTGTCCAACAATTCCGGATGCCGCCCCAAGACCGGCGCCTTCCGATTAGGTCGGGTGGCCGATTAGGTTGGGTCGGGATTGATAATGGATGGCAAAGTTTTAATTGTCAATCCATTTTGTAAAATTGAATTATACAACATACAAAAACCGTATATTATACGTTCTTGCCCTGCGCTCGGCCTGTCGTTAGATAGAACGATGCGCATCCCACCGTTCATCCATTCCGATTCTCGTTCTTATGCGCGGGGGCAATCAAAGGTCAAAAAACCCGACGCCGTTATTATCTGGCTGGCGGTTTGTTGCGCTATGGTGGCGGCAATGGTTGTCATCGGTGGCTATACCCGGTTAAGCGGGGCCGGGTTATCCATCGTCGATTGGCGGCCGATCGGCGGCATTCTTCCGCCGTTAAATACCGCCGAGTGGCGCGAACTTTTCCAGCAATATCAAGCTTTTCCGGAATACCGACTGCATCATTTGGATATGACCCTTGCCGAGTTCAAAGCCATTTTCTGGCCGGAATACATCCATCGGATATGGGGACGCTTGATCGGTATCGTCTTTGCCCTGCCCTTGCTGTGGTTCACCGCAAGGGGGACGATTTCCCGCCGTGAAGCGATCCGCCTTGGCCTGATATTCCTGCTTGGCGCGGTTCAGGGAATATTGGGTTGGTATATGGTTAAAAGCGGTCTTGTCGACGATGGCCGGGTCAGTCACTATCGCCTCGCGGCCCATCTTGTCTTGGCGTTGCTGATTTATGGCCTTTTGCTCCATCGCCTCATGGGCCGGTGGATGGTATCCCTTGACATTGTGCGACCCGCCATCGACCGACATCTTGCATTGCGGCCAATTTCTCGATCGCTTCCCCGATCGATTTGGGCATCCATGATTCCTTCTTGCCTGATTTTATCCCGATTGACCCTGACCATGATCGGTTTGACGATCCTTAGCGGGGCATTTGTCAGTGGGCTTGACGGCGGCAAAATCCACAATACTTTTCCCCTGATGTCCTCGCATTGGATTGCGCCGGATATCAATACCCTTTCCCCATGGTATGCCAATATTACCGAGAATCCTTCAACGGTACAGTTCATCCACCGCCTTCTGGCAACGATGACCCTTGTGATCACCCTGGTGACGGCGATTGTCGGATATCGACGGGCCAAAGCCCCCCCAGACACAGAACGGGATACAAATCGGGATACAAGTCGGGCCAAAAATTTGGATGCAAATCGGAACAAAGATATGGCCAAAAATCTGGATACAAATCGGGATACAAGTCGGACCGGGGCCCGATTCGGTCGCATGATTTGTGTTTTTCTGGGAATCGGTGTGGCCTGGCAATTCACCCTTGGGGTGGCCACATTGACCCATGGGGCGCCGTTATCGATGGCCGTTGCCCATCAGGCAAGCGCCATCGTGCTGTTCACCGTGGCCATCATCCACCTTCGGGTCATAACGCCCTTTGCCAAACGATCGCGCCCATCGACCGCATCTTGAATTGGCCCCCCGGTTGCCTCTCGGATTAGCCCGATTGCCCTCGGATTACCCCCCGATTGCCCCCCCGATTGCTCCGATAATAACGTCCGATTATTCCATCGGTGTTTTGCCAAACCGCGCCGCGCCACCCCGATGCCCCAAAAGTATCGATACCCATAACGCGCCATATAAAAGGGGCATAACCATGACACGAAAATGTGATACCATGGGCCAAGAGAGATGGTCAAAACCGCCCATATAATGAAAGTCTTGCAGACCCATGCGTTGAAGGCATCGACTCGTGCAACGAAGACATCGGCACGTACGGTAAAAACATCAACGCACGATCCGGTCGCGCCCCATACCGTGCGCCAACCCATGGATACGACGTTTTTCCTTTGGCTGCTTCTTGCCGGGGTGATGATCTTTTTTCTTGGCGTTCTTTACGATCAGAATGTCATCGCGACCATTCTTCAGGTGGATCGCACGCTTCTTTCCTTGGTCATCATGGTTCTTTTTTTCGTGGCCAGTGCGTCGTGCGGCATCTGGACATTCCAACTATCCCGGGAAATGAACATCGTCGCCATCGCGCGCCAATCAAGGATGAAAGCCGATGATCTTCCGCCAAGTTTGCTGAAACGTTATGCGCTCGCGCGGGGCGATCATGATGCCGCGCGTGAGCGCGCCCTTCTTGAAGAATTGAACACGACCCTTGTCGGATATTGCGAAATCGGTTGGCTTGTCTCGGATCTCCTGATCAAAATCGGACTGGTCGGGACGTTGATCGGCTTTATTATTATGCTGGCATCCGTGGCCCAAACCGCATCCCTTAACGTTGATAATTTGCGCGCGATCCTCGAACATATGAGTTCGGGCATGCGCATCGCCCTTTACACGACCCTTAGCGGTCTGATCGGCAGTATTTTACTGACCGTCCAATATTATATTCTCGAGCGGGGCATCGATGTGCTGCATGCACGTATCCGCGCCGTTGCAACCATCCTCAGGACATAATCCAACCGCCGTGCCTTATGCCCGCCGCCGCACCTTCACCGATCCTTTTACGGATATGTTGTTCAATGCCCTTATCGGCTTTACCTTTCTTTTTTTGGTTGCCATTCTTTTCATCAACCCGGTTCCGAAAAGCGGCATCATCGATCCCAAAGCCGAATACATCATCACCATCGGCTGGGAGGATTTATCCCCGGACGATATCGACATATGGGTCGAAAACCCTCGCGGGGAAATTGTCTGGTTTCGCAATCCGGAAGCGGGTCTTTTGCATCTTGATCGTGATGATCGCGGAAATTTCAAAGACACCATTCTCGTCCAAGGAGAAGAAATCACCAATCCGCTGAACCAGGAGGTCGTGACCCTGCGCGGGGTTGTTCCCGGCGAATATATCGTCAATTTGCATTATTACGAAACCCAGACCCAATCGCCGGTCGATGTCCGGGCCAAGCTGGAAAAAGTCAACCCCAAGCTCGAAACCCTGTATTATGGTACCGTAAAGTTGGAAAAATCCGGGGAAGAAAAGACCGCTTTTCGTTTTCGCATCGGGCGCGATGGAAATGTTCACGACATCAATAAGCTGGCAAAATCAATGTCTTTAATCGAAAGGAATGGATAATGACCCTATCGCTTTTGGGACTAAGCGTATCCTACGTGGCCTTGGCCGTGCTTCTTGCCCTTGCCTTGATCCATTCGCAAATCCATCAAGCCATTAAGGCAACGGCCGCCATCGGGGTATGCGCCCTTTACCTGATTCATTACGCCGCCTTGAACGGCATGATTGGATGGCCAAGCGATCGATCGCTGCCGTATCAATTTCGCCTTCTCGCCGGTGAAATTCACGAACCCAATCCGGTGATCGGCCGCGAGGGGGAAATCTTCCTGTGGCTGACGTCATTGAATGACAATGTCGGATATGGCACCCCGCGCGCGTATCGCCTTGCCTATTCGCGGGCGCGTCACGATAACATCGGCAAGGCCTTGGATAAGCTCGGCAATGGCATCCCCCAAATGGGATTGAATGCCCAAATGCTTCAAGATAGCGAAAATTCGTTGCCGTTCATCGGCCGCCATGGCGATGTCAAGGACAGCATCGAGTTCAGCGACATTCCCACCACCGTTTTACCGGAAAAGTGATGATGCGCATCCGCCCGACCGATTCCGGCCAATATACCGATGGCCGCAAAAGCATGATGCGGGGTTTGTTTTTTCGCCCCTGGATCATGATGCTTTTGCCATTATTGATGCTTGGCTGCGCCGAAGCCCAACGCCCGTCCGACTACTTCCCGCTTAAAAGCGGCAATCAATGGCTTTACCACATCGCCATCGATCAAAGCCATGCGGCCGGTCGCAGTTTGCGTGATATGGTCGCCAATCTCGACCCGGTTACCTTCTCGAGTGGTGAAAAAACGTACCAATTGATACCGCAGCGCCACGCAAGCGGATTGATTTATTACTACTATCACGATAAGGGCAATATTATCCGGCTTGGCATGCAACGCCCCGGCCATGACGGCATCGCTTTTGACTCGGGAACCCACACCGTTTTACCCGATACCTTAGAAATTGGCCAAACGTGGAAAGTTGACCTTGGCACCCGTTTGATTTTAAAGCGCGCGGCCTTGATTCGTTACCCCCTCGACGCGCCCGGGGTTAAACACAACCTCCTGTTTTCCTTGAAATATCAATTGACTTCAATCGATGACACCGTCCGCGTCAAAGCCGGTGTTTTTCATAATTGCCTAAAAGTGCAAGCAAAGAGTCATATTCTGATCCCCCGCGATAATAATCCCCTCGCCGATCCGATCCGGCTCGAGATTGAAAGCATTCAATGGTACGCCCCCGGGGTCGGGCTTGTCCGTTGGCTCTATCAGGAAAATACGCCCACGCGGATTTTTGGCAATAACCGCATGGAAGTAACCCTTGAACAATTCGACTCCGCGTCGATTTTTTAATGCCCCCTTTATTCGAATATCGTGCCATGGATGGCGGCGGCATTGACCCTGCATGCAATCCACCATCCAATCCGACCCGTCGTCCACCACCTTATCCGATGGCCCTTAATCCGACCCGGGAAAGACCGCCATCGACCGATGCCCGATTGCCGGTCACCGTCCGGAATTAAAACCATGGCCGTATTCACGTCGGTTTCCGACCGGCAATGCCACCACTTTCTATCATTGCACGAATTGCCGCCCTTTTACCGTAAGGCCGAAACCCGGGGTGGCACGCAGAACACCAATTATATTGTCTATTGCGGCACACGAACGGATGAAGAACGCTATATCTTAACGCTATTCGAGCAAGAACGCCGCCAAGACGATTTTGATTTTTTCATCATGGCCATGCGGGAACTTTGTCATGCCGGTCTGCCGCTGCCCATGCCGATAATGCCGAAAAACGGCAAAATCCCCGCGCGCTTATGCGATCGCCATGCCCTTTTGACGACCTTTTTGCCCGGACAACCCGCAACCCGTATCAACCGGCATCACTGCCGCGCGATGGGTGCGATCAGTGCGCGCATGCACCAGGTTACACCGGCCATTCGCTTGCGGCGCGATAACGATTTCCCCCCTGCCCAATCGGCCGCTTTGTTCACGCAACTGGTCGCGCAATCGGCCATCGATCACGATATGCAAGAATTAATCCGACCCGCGCTTGACCGGATCGAAACCGGTTGGCCGAAAAATCTCGCCCACGGGTATATCCACGCCGATTTATTTCCCGATAACGTGTTCTTCGATAACGGCCACATCAGCGGCATCATCGATCCCTATTACAGTTGCACGGATTTTTTCGCCTATGACCTCGCCGTGACGATGAATGCCTGGTGCTTTGATTCGGATCAATCCTTGAACCCAGAGCGGCAACACGCATTGCTCGACGCCTATACCGACAAGCGCCCTTTGACCATAGCGGAAAAGCAGGCCCTTCCGTTGCTTGGTGTCGGGGCGGCGTTGCGTTTTTTGCTGACCCGTTTGCGCGATCGTCACAATCCTCCGCAAGGCCGTCATTTCAGCGATAAAGATCCGCTTGAATATGCACGCATTCTAGCCCATCATCTGGCCCATATGGATGACGCGACCGAAAATTGATCCGATGCCCTCTTCATTCACGAAATCACCGACGGCCGATAACCGATCGGTTATCATCTATACCGATGGCGCCTGTAGCGGCAATCCCGGCCCCGGTGGGTGGGGGGCCGTTATAAAATGCGGGGAAACGCGCAAAGAAATCAGCGGTTATGCCGATGCCACGACCAATAATCGGATGGAATTGACCGCCGTCATCGAAGCCTTTCAAGACCTTGCCCCGGGCCAAGATATCGCGATTTACACCGACAGTACCTATGTGCGTGACGGGATATGCCGGTGGATGGAAAAATGGCAAAGAAACGGCTGGCGGACCGCGGCCAAAAAAGCCGTCAAGAATAAAGATTTATGGATACGGCTAAAGCAAGCCGCCGATCACCATCGTGTCCAGTGGCACTGGGTCAAAGGGCATAGCGACAATTATGACAACGAACGGGCGGATGCCCTTGCCACACAAGCGATACGATCCGTTTTAGCATAAGGTCATTTTAACGCGAGGGCTTCCCCCCCCTCCCGCACCCATCGGGTATCGCGATGGCAAAACCGGGCCATGACCCGGCCATCAAGGCGCGACGTGCCGGAACGCAAGCATGCCCCGGCTCTCAAAGAGCGCGGCATCGAAACCGGGGCATGACCACCGGTCGGCATCGAAACGAAGCATCGAAATTGGGGCGTGGCTACCGGTTATTGCGGCGATAAACGGATGGTTACAACAGATCCAAAATATCTTGCCCGCGAGAGCAAGCCAAGCCAACCCCTTCCTCGTTTTGGAAATGGGTCAGAGCGCGGCATCAAAACCGGGGCATGAGACCGCCGGTCGGCATCGAAACGAAGCATCGAAATTGGGGCGTGGCTACCGGTTATTGCGGCGATAAACGGATGGTTACAGCAGATCCAAAATATCTTGCCCGCGAGAGCAAGCCAAGCCGACCCCTTCCTCGTTTTGGAAATGGGTCACGGTGCCATTTTCCAAAACCATGGCATAACGTCCCGATCGCTTGCCAAGGCCAAACGCACCGGCATCAATTTCAACCCCGAGGGCACGGGCAAAATCGCCATTACCATCGGACAGCATGGTTATATTATCGCCGACATTATGCTGCTTTGCCCAGGCATCGATAACAAAAGGATCGTTGCTAACGACACAGACGATACGATCGACCCCCTTATCGAGCAACGCCTCGCCATGCTGAAGATAAGACGGCAAATGGCCGTCGGAACAGGTTGGGGTAAAAGCACCGGGAATGGCGAAAAGAACGATTTTGCCTTTGCCGAGGATATCCTTACTATCCACCGCTTGCGGCCCGTTCTTGCCCATTTGATATAATGTCGCCGCTGGCAGGGTATCGCCCTTTTGTATCGTTTTCATCATTACTCTTTTCTCCGTGCTATGATCAAAAGCCGTCTTCGATGAATCGAAGATTTAATTTCCCGATCGTACCCCGATTCGAAGGATCGCGCCACCGATCGGGGTACCCCGTTTTCTCGCCCGTTTTTTCACCCGTGTCTCTTACCTATGTCCATCACCCGTGTTTCTCGCCCGTGTTTCCCATTGGCGGGGGCATCGCGGTTTTGTGCCTTGGCAATCGATCCAATGGGTTATCCGTGCGAAAAAATATCCATATCGCGCCATCCGCCAAGATCCAATTGAGACAAAGTGGGCAAAACATCAAAACAAGAGCGTGCCAGGGCACTGCGCCCCTCCCTCTCCAGCATGGTGTCCAAAATGGCCCGCAAATGGTGCAAGTGCAGAACATCCCGCGCCGCATAGGCACGCTGGGCATCGCTTAACGTATCCGCGCCCCAGTCGGAGCTTTGCTGTTGCTTGGAAATATCAACGCCCAATAATTCGCGGCACAATTCACGCAAGCCGTGACGATCCGTATAGGTTCGGATAAGTTTCGATGCCGTGCGGGTGCAATACACGGGATAGCAAGAAACCCCCAAACCATGGTAGATCGCGGCCAAATCAAAACGGGCAAAATGAAAAATCTTCGTGATAGCGGTATCGCCAAGCCGCCGGATAAGGCGATCCGGACGCGTCTTTTCCCGGATTTGGACAAGGTGGCAAATACCGTCCCCCGCCGATAACTGAACCAGGCAAAGCCGATCGCGTTCCAAACGCAGCCCCATGGTTTCGGTATCGACCGCCAAAGCATCGACGCCATCCAATGTATTGGCGGCAAGATCGCCTTGGTGCAGGACAATCTTGAGGGGTTTTTTATATACTGGTGAAAAAGACATTATCCATCCCATCTATTTGGCCGCGATTAATGTCCTTGCCCTCTTCTCACGCCCCTCTTGGTGCCCCTTTTGGTGCACCCCTTAGCGCCCCTTTGGTGCCCCCCTTGGTGCCCAGGAGAAGACTCGAACTTCCACGACCTTGCGATCACTGGCACCTGAAGCCAGCGCGTCTACCAATTCCGCCACCTGGGCTTGGGTGCTTTGCGCCCTTACCGCAATGTCGGGCGATTATAGCCGATATTAGCCAAAGCACAACTGCCGCGCGGATCGGGGTCGGTACAAAAATAAGGGGGCGAATGAGGGGGGCGAACAGGCCCAAGGATAAGACCCAAGAATAAGACACGAGGATAAGACCCAAGGATAAAAAGCGGGGGATCGAATGGAAATCATCGCATCCCGACATAATTTTGCAGCAAGGTATAAAGGGAATCGCCCTGACGGCGTTTATCGAGCAAAAGAAACCCTTCCGGTGGGCTGAAATCCTGGCGGCATGATGATTCAACCACGCCAACGGCACCGGGGGCCAGCCAGTTTTTCCCCCGTAACGCAGCCAGGGAATCACGATAATAATTCTTGGTCCACGGGGGCGCGATGAAAAACAGCGTGCATAAACCCGCTGCTTTGGGTGGCGGGTGGCCCGGGCGCAAAACATTGCGGCACAGGAAAATCGATTTATCCTCCTCACCAATGGCAAGCACGTTATCCCGGGTCTGCATCAAGGCTTGCCTTTGCCAATCGATAAAAATCACGTGGGCGGCCCCGCGCGAGAGCGACTCGAGGCCAAAGGCACCACTGCCGCAAAAGGCATCGATAACATGGATGCCCTGCAATTGATTTTCCGGGGATGGTGCCTTTTTTCGATCATGGGATGCCCCCCCATGGTCGGACAAATCATTATCTGAATTAGGGGCCAAATCATTATCTGAATCATTATCTGAATCAGGGGCTTTATCATTATCCGGATGGTCGGGCCGCCGCATCGGCAGCGATCCAATCAGGTTGAAAATCGTCTCGCGGGAACGGTCACTCACGGGCCGCGTGCCGGATAGATTGGGCGCACGAAACGAACGCCCCTTATGGGTTCCGGCGATGATCCGCATGCCTGTTTTTTCCTTCCGTTCGCATCGGGTATACCATGGGTTATTGATGCCCTAGTTTATTTGTACCCTGGCTTATTTGTACCCTGGCTTATTGATGCCCTAGTTTATATAAGGGGGTTATTCCGATTCTCGCGCCACAGTCGTGTCTTTTGACGATGATCCGCCCAATTCCGCGAATAACGCGGCCGGAAGATACCGTTTCACCATTTCACCCTTAACCGATGCCCACTGCCCCGGTGCCAACCGGCCAAGTCGCCACGGCCCATAGGCCAAACGGCGCAAATGGGTCACCGACACCGAACAATATTGCATCAGGCGGCGAATTTCGCGATTTTTTCCCTCCTCTATCGTAATCAGTAACCGAATATATCGGTGCCGTTCCGATCCCGATGCGGAATCTTGACGATGTTCCAGAATCTTGATCTGCAGCGGCCGATAACGCACCCCGTCAATCGTGACCGAGTGACGGATACGCCGCAAGCGTTGGAAATCGACCGGGCCGACCCCTTCGACCAGGTAACGGCGTGCCAGCGCGTTCTTGGGCAATTCAAGAAAGCGCGATACCCCGCCATCATTCGTCAAGAGAAGGAGTCCCTCGCTGTCATAGTCCAGCCGCCCGACGGCAAGCAGGCCGCCCATTGATTGCGGTAGAAAATCAAAAATTGTCGCCCTTGCCCGCGGATCACGTCGGGTCACAAGACAACCGCGCGGTTTATGGAAACGCCATAAACAAACCTCGGGTAACGGCGGCAATGGCGCGCCGTCAAGGCGGATATCGGCGTGGGCGGCATGGGGGGCATCGCCGTGGCCAAGAACGGTATTGCCGACACGCACCCTTCCCTGCGATATCCATTCCTCGGCCTGTCTGCGCGAACACAAACCGGTGCGGGCGATGATTCGAGTAACGCGCATCATAACACCGATGCGATGGCGCGCCATTGGCGCATGGCATGGCATGCACGCCGGTTGGTTTTTCTCGTCCACATTTTTCCCCATCCCCGTGTCATGCTCGGATATTTAAACACCATATCCCAACCCGCGTTATCGACAACCATAGAACCATCCGGTCAAGGACATATTTGCCGCTCTAAAATCGAGACTTGCGACATACCCGGCGCGCATGCTCGAAGAAAACCGAAAATATATCCCCAAGCCTCCCCTGCAAAGGCCTTGTAAATGTCCTATAATCACCCTGCAATCACCCGGCAAAGACAATGATTAACCCCATCTTTCGTAGCGCCGAAACCACAGCCCAAAGCCTTGTGTATTGCTGAATCTCTTTGAATCGGTTATGATGTATCCATATGAAATGAGAGAATACTCCCGGGGGAATAATGTCGATTATTAGTCCTATCGCGCCGGTTATAATCTTGATCGCCGTGATGGTCGGCGCGATTATCTGCTATTTTTATTGTTGTCGTCAAACGGCATCGGCCCATCGGAATGATGCGCATTCCCTCCACAAAGCGGATATCCACGCCAAGGCACTGGAAGTAATGGACGGGTTGATTTTCGGCGGGCGGACCGGGAAACCCCCGGCATCCAAAGAAATGACGCAATCCTTGGATTATCTACGGCGCATGCTGTGGCTTCATGGATCCGATGCCATCTGCCAAACGTTGAGTGACATCTACGCCCTTGCCATTGCCGAGCAGAAGAAACCCGATGACCAAGAGAAAATGTTTTCTCTTTATCATCGTTTTCTACTTTTGCTGCGCAGGGATCTTCGATGGCAAAAACATTCGAAAATCACCAGCGATTGTTACCTGCGCTCGGTGGTTGCCGGATACGATCAATACACCGTCCTGGAAAAAAAATAATCCCATCCGCGCCCTAGCCCTTGGATGCGCTTTTGGCCAATGCCCGAAAAATCATCGCATCCCCCGGATCGATGCAAAATTCGGGATGCCATTGCACGCCGAGGCAAAAACGATGGGACGGGGATTCAATTCCTTCGATCACGCCGTCATCGGCACGGGCATTGACGCGCACGCCTTTACCGGTCGTTGCGACCGATTGATGATGCGCGGAATTAACCGACATTGTCGGTTGACCGACAATCCGATGCAAAAGAGTATCGGGCCCAACCGTGATATCATGCCCGGCAAGATGCCGCGGCGCGACCTGTTCATGGGCAAGAGGATGGTCGATGGCATCGGGAATATGTTGAATCAACGTGCCGCCAAGCACGACATTAAGCAGTTGCGCCCCACCGCAGATAGCCAATAGCGGCATATCGCGGCGCAATGCTTCGTGACACAAATTCCATTCAAATGACGTCCTGTCATCCTTGGTTTTGACACTGGAGTGTCTTTTTTCCTTGGTGAACAAGGCCGGATCGATGTCAAAATCGCCGCCGCTGATGACAAGGGCATCAACCCGGGCAAGATACGCCGGCACATCCGCCCCGTAACAAGAAAGAAGCCATGCCGTTGCCCCCGCCTGACGCACGGCATCAACATAATTGCGCCGAAGAACAAAGGAGGGATAATGAGAATAATCGCCGGGGGCAAGGGTATCGACGGTAATCCCGATGCAGGGTTTCATGGGCGAAATCCTTATGTTGGTAAAAAGGGGGCGTATGAATGAAGAGCCTTTTTCTTCCATCGCCGCAAAAAGGACGATCATGATACAACAATCGACCATCACCGCAAGAATGCGCGATGCGATTATCGAGGCGCGCAAAGCCATGAAAAAGGGCGACGTGCCGGTCGGTTGTGTCATTGTCGATGCGGTGTCGGGCAAAGTGATCGGTCGCGGACACAATCAAACCCACCACGGGCATGACGCAACCGGACACGCCGAAATCATCGCCATTCGCAAGGCTTGCCGCCGGGCCCGATCGTCCTTTCTTAACCATGCCGATATCTATGTGACCTTAGAACCATGCCCAATGTGCGCGACCGCGATTTCTTTATCCCGCATCCGCCGCGTTTATTTTGGGGCATACGATGTCAAAGGTGGGGGGATCGACCATGGCCCGCGCATTTATGAAACGGCGCGAAACCTGCACATACCGCAAACCTATGGCGGGATCGAGGAAAGCGTCTGTGCCGATATGTTACGTGCGTTTTTTCATCCCAAGCGTTGACCGATCGCGCCGTTGTCCGCCGATCGTATCCGCATAGCGTTTTTTCCGTCCCGCGGGCGGATGGCCCGACCCGTTTGCCCCCCCCATGAATAGATTAATGGATCGATCCATGGATCAATCACGGGTTGATTTTTCCATCTATTGATTCGCGGGGTGATTCGCGTGATGGGTTGCCCGCTCGCTCACCATGGGGCATACCGTGCGCCGATCTGGATCAGGCGGGCGCATGTCTGCGCGTCGATGGTGCCACTGATATGATCGGGGCAAAAACGACGCTGGAACGCGACAAGACAATCGCGTAATTGCGGGCCATCTCCCGGCTCTCCCGCCCGTGTGTTTTGGGATTTTGTGTTTTGGGGCTTTGTATCCCCCGCCCGTGTGTTTTGGGATTTTGTGTTTTGGGGCGCACCCATCGCCTTTATCGGTACGTATCCGATCCGGGTTAACAATCGCCCGGCATCTTGCGGGGAAAGAATGGAAGAGGTCGGCCGACCGGCCTTCGGGCGCGGCCAAAGACCGATGCCGTTTTCGGCCAAAAGCGACCAATTGAATAATTCGCCCGGATCCGATTTGCGCCACGGCGCGATGTCGCCGTGTCCGACCACATGAAAAGGCGTGATGGCGTAACGGGCAAGAATACTCTTGCTTAGGGAAATCAGCGATCCGATCTGCTTCTTGGGAAACGGGCGATACCCCAAATCATGCCCCGGATTGACCAACTCGATACCGATCGAATGCGAATTAAGATCGTGCAGCCCACGCCAAAACGATCGCCCGGCGTGCCATGCCCGATATTTTTCATCGACGAGCGCATAGACGGTTCCATCCTCCTCGATGAGGTAATGGGCACTGACCTTGCTTTGTCGTTGGCACAAACGGCGCAGGGCCAAAGCCCCATCACCCATACCGGTATAGTGAAAAACCAACGTATTGATCGCGCCGGCGCGTCGATCGTAATTAGGGGATGTATGCGCTTTGGAAAGATACAACGTGACTTATCCGGGGAAAAGCGTATAATAACGGCGCGTTTGTGCTGAGGGATAATAGAGAAAATATAATACGACGAGGCTTGCAAAAAAGTCAAAGCAACGACCCACCCACGGCGCATCCTATCATGCCATCTTATCAACGGAAACATCGGATGTTTTTTAGAGAATCGGAGGACACGCCTCTTACCTATTTAAAAAAAGATCCATCCATGGAAGTGGCGTATGTCTGAAGCGTGGCAAGCGCTGGAAGCGGCCATCGCGTCATTGGAACGATCGGTCGATGCCGCCGAGCGGCTGAAGGCGCAACGCCATAAAAAAGACCCCGGCGCGGCCGTCGATCGCATCAAAAACCACCCACAAAATCAAGAATTGCATCAGGGATTGGAAAAAGTCATTACCCGGATGGAGAAGCTATTGCATGCCCTCGACGGCTGATACGTGTCGAAACATGCCCTTGACGATCGATAGCTGTCCGAAGGGGTGATACTGCAGGGCGCGGAAAAATACGACGATGGCACGGGTTACATTAACAATTCATCACAGACGCTACGATTTGATCTGCGAGGAAGGACAGGAAAGTTATCTTGCGTCGCTGGCCTCCGTTATCGACCGGCACATACACGATATACTGCGCACGCACAAGGATCTGGCAAAGTCGGACGAGATACGCCTGCTTTTGATGGCCGCGTTGATGCTGGCCGATGAAAACACCGCATTGCGTAAAAAATCGACCCCCGCATCCTCCGGGTCCGATGATCATTCCGCGTCGCCCGGATCCCCCGATCGTTCCGCGTCGCCCGAGTCCGATGATCTTCATATCCGTCGCATCGCCAAACGCATCACCGATCTCGCGGCAAGGATCAATATGCTTTAAGCATTGGTATCCGATCGCTATGCATCCATATCTTTTTACGTGATGGCCGGCCCTTGTCCCGTATCCGGCCCCTCCTTGCATCAAGCCAAACACGCATTGCGGCAGCGGTTTCGCGCCAAACGCGATGCCATCGCCGTCGATGACGCCGCCCACGCATCGCGGCGTATGTGCGAAAGATTGCTCGCCTTGCTGCACACATTAGGCCCGCCCCGACAAAAACGGCCTTCCGTTTCCGGACACTCTTCCGTTTCCGGATATTGGCCCGTACGCGGGGAAATCGATTGCCGTCCGGCCTTGCGGGTTCTTGATAGCGAAGGGTATCCTTGTCTTCTGCCCGTGATCGACCGCGCCGATGCCCCATTGCTTTTTCGCCGATGGCAAAAAACGACCGTTATGGAAAAAGGAATGTTTGCCATTCCGATACCACCACTATCCATGGCATCGGCGACGCCCGACATTGTTTTACTTCCCCTCCTCGCGTTTAATCGGCGCGGCCAAAGGCTTGGCTATGGCGGGGGATTTTATGATCGGACATTGGCCGATTTGCGCCGGAAAAAGCCCCATCTTCGCGCCCTTGGCCTGGCCTTTTCCGTCCAGGAAAACCCGGATATAGCGACCGATCACCATGATCAAAATTTAAATATTGTTGTCACCGAAAAAGAAATTATTCATATTCCGTCCACAACGCCATGATTCATCCCGTTTTCATGCCCCCATATGCCGGTCGCCCCCAACCCCCCTTTTAATCTAAAGAGTTTAATCCCCCACGGCCCAGCCCTCCCCAAAGAGTTTGCCCCCCGTTTAATTCCCCCCCTTTTAACCCAAAGAGTTTGCCCCCCGTTTAATTCCCCCCCTTTTAACCCAAAGAATTTACCCCCCGTTTAATTCCCCCTTTTAACCCAAAGAATTTACCCCCCGTTTAATTCCCCCTTTTAATCCCCCGTTCAATCCGAATGGACAATGGTACCCCCATCGTATGAAAATTTTATGCATCGGTGATATTGTCGGTAAAACCGGCCGAGATGCGATCACCCACCACCTTGCCGCCCTCATCAAAAAAAGGGCTATTGATTTCACCATTATCAATGTTGAGAACGCATCCCATGGCTATGGTGTGGCGGTGACCCATTGCGAAGAATTCTTCCGATGCGGTGCCGATGTTTTAACCACCGGCAATCACATATGGGATCGCAAGGATATTCTTCCCTATCTCGATCGGGAAAAGCGCCTCCTTCGTCCCCACAATTATCCCCGGGCCGTGCCCGGGCGCGGCTGGGGGCTGTTCGAATCAAAACGATATGTCGTTGGTGTTGCCAATATTATCGGCCGCATCGGCATGCACGGTGGCGATGATCCTTTTCAATGCGCGCGCACCATCATCGATTCCCACCGTCTTGGCCGCGATGCCAATGCGATCATTGTCGATTTCCACGCCGAGGCAACATCGGAAAAAATGGCCATGGGGCATTTTCTTGACGGAAAGGTCTCGGCGGTCTTTGGCACCCATACCCATGTTCCGACCGCCGATACGCGCATTCTTACCGGCGGCACCGCTTTCCAGACCGATATCGGCATGACCGGCGATTATGATTCCGTGATCGGCATGGATAAAACCACGTCGGTCCGGCGTTTTTGCACCGGTATTTCCCATCGCCTCGAACCGGCCGACAAAGAAGCAACAATCAGTGGTCTTTACATCGAAACCGATGACCGTTCCGGTCGCGCCACACGGGTAGAGCCGATCCTCTACGGCGGGGTGCTGCACCGATCGGATTGATTGCGCCCGAAAGGGACAAGAACGCGATATACGGGCAATTACGGCAGGGTGTTCGATCGGATTGATTACACCCGAAGGGGACAAGAACGCGATATACGGGCAATATCGGCGCGCCCCAAAGATTGACCGTGAAGGGTCGATGCGGCCAATACGCCGGACGCACCGGCTTTTTTCATGTCCGCAATATCGCGCCAATGGCGCGCGCCGCCGCCGACAACAATCGAATGGTTGTGCCTTTCCCCCGCTAGATAGCGGCGCAGCCGGGTCAACATAGACCGATCCGGGCCGCAACAACGGCCAACCTGGCTAAGCGCGAGGAGAATAAGTCGCCTCGGCCACCATCGCACCGACTGCCACAGGCCGGCCGGGCCCAATAACCGTCCCGGCTTTCGATAATCAAGGGACAGGATAAAGCGATCGCGCCAATGTCTTTGAATATCGGCAAGTTCTTTGATATCCGCAAGACTCTCGCCGGCGACGATCGGCGATAAAAACCGATCGTCCGGCCAGCCATCAAGATCGCGCGCCCGGCCAATACCCGCATCAATCCAAAAACGGACGGTCGGAAAATTCTGCCTCAAAGCGAGATAAAATGCCGGATCAAAGCGGGACGTGCCCGATAAACAATCCAGATCGGCGATATACACCAACCGAAAAGGAAACAGACGCAACATAGCGGCCAAGGTTCGATGCACATCGGCCCCGCCGGCCATCGGCGATCGCCAGGGGGTGTAATATTGGCGCCGGGACGGGCTGGGACGAACCAGACGCTTGCCGCGAATGTCAAGGACGGGGATAATCATCGCCCGTCTGTTATACAATGAATACGAGCGATTATGCGGGTCTTTGTCTGTGAATATCTAAGCGGCGGTGCCATCGCTTCACCATCCGGCCGTTATCGGTCTTATGGCGATGCCCTTTATCGGGAAGGCAACCGGATGGCCATCCATCTGGCCCGTGATCTTGCCCAAGGCCGTTGCCATGTTTTTCTTGCCCGCGACAGGCAATTATTGAAAGCCGCGCCAAAGCCGTCCGATATCGGGCGGCGGGTCACATATTGCTTTGCCCGCAAGGGGGAATCGTTCAAAGCATTTTGCCGCCGCCTCATCCGCCACTGTGACGCATGCTGGCCGATAGCACCCGAATCATACCCTTGGCTAAGATGGATAAGTGACCGGACGATAAAGAATCGACGCCATCTTTTGTCCAGTCGCGCCCACGTCTTTGCGTCGACGGCAAGCAAAACGGCCTGTGCCGATATCCTCGATCAAAAGGGGTTGTCTTCTCCGCCATCTTACCGCATCGACCATTTTCTCGATCATGGCGATCGTGATCGCGATGCCCCGGGCTGGACGGTAAAATGCGATCATGGCGATCGTAGTCGCGATGCCCCGGGCTGGACGGTAAAATGCGATCATGCCGATCGCGATGCCCCGGGCTGGACGGTAAAATGCGATCATGGCGCGGGGTGCGATAAAATGTCATGGCATCGATGCTTGGATGATGCCCTTGTCGGCGCGCGCACGCGGCATCACGAAAACCCGATCATCCAGCCTTGGAAAAACGGCGATCACTGTAGCCTTAATATAATTTGCGCCGACGGGCGCGCCTCTCTCTTGTCATGCAACAAGCAACATCTTTCCATCCACGGCGATCATGGCGTATCCCTCACGGCCATCACCCCCGGTGCCTATAATCGGCACTGGCCCCGCTTGCAAGCCGTGGCCGAAAAGATTGCCGATGCCCTGCCCGGCTTGTGGGGGCTGGTCGGCATCGATCTTGTCCTTGGCCATGATCGTGACTGGATCATCGATATTAATCCAAGACTGACATCATCTTGTTGCGGGCTAAACGCGGCCTATAGAATCAATCCGACGACCCTTGTCCTGGATCTCGTCCGCCACCGATTGCCCCGACCGAAAAGACCCGTGTTGCGACAAAGAATGACGATTTCGTTACCATGACACAACCGCCGCGCGGATACCCGAAACATCATGCGAGCGAACCATCATCGGCAGTCGCAAAACAATCGGGGCCGATTAAACGGTGGGTCGGCTGGGATATCGGCGGGGCGCACCTAAAAGCGGCATTGATCGACAACGGGCAGGTCGAGCACGTCACCCAACTGGACTGCCCCTTGTGGCTGGGACTGGACCGGCTTGAACAGGCTCTTGCAAAAATCATGCATCGCTTTGGCCCCGTTCCCGGTCATGGGGTCACCATGACCGGGGAAATGTGCGATATTTTCCCTTCCCGCGCGGTCGGCGTGCGCACGATCAGCGCGTTACTGGAACGCCGTTTTGGCCCCGATCGGACGCTGCAATTTTATTCCGCCAAAAGGGGCATGGTATCGGGCGATGTGTGTCGGCGTCATTGGCGCGAAAGCGCATCGGCCAATTGGCATGCAAGCGCAATCATATTGATGAAGACTTTAAAAAAAAATGTTGATAACACGAAAGAAAATCATCTATTGATAGATATAGGAAGCACAACGACAGACATCATTCCAATCTCTACCGCCCTTCCCGTCATGGATGATTTTGAACGCTTACGCCGTGGCTGGCTTTGCTATACCGGGGTTATGCGCACACCTTTGCCCATGGTTTCTTCCCACATGCGCTATCGCGGGGAGGACATCCCCTTGATGGCGGAAAACTTTGCCGATATGGGCGATGTTTATAGAATATGCGGCGATTTAAAGACCGAAAATGGCGCAACATCCGATCATCGCGGCAAGAGTTTGAAAGATAATCTGCGGCGATTGGCCCGAATGATTGGCCGTGATGCCGGGGAAAATGACACGGCGCCCCTGACGACGGCGGCCATCGATATGGCCAAGAGGCATCATTCTATGGTCATGCGGGCGGTCTCTCAGCAGATCGACGATAATGATAAAACCGGACCGACCGTCATTATCGGTGCCGGTTGCGGGCGATTTCTGGCCAAACGCATCGCGCATGACCTTGGGGCCATCTATACGGATTATAGTGATATTATCGGCGTGCACCGCAATGGAATCAATGACCACGTTCCGGCGGTCGCGGTCGGTCTTTTTGCTGCCATGACCGATAATACCCCGAAAAAACCCTAACGTCGGGGCGATTCCCACCCACATTCCGGCGGTCGGTCTTTTTGCCGCCATAACCGACGATACCCCGAAAAAACCCTAGCGTCGGGGCGATCCCCACCCACATTCCGGCGGTCGGTCTTTTTGCCGCCATAACCGACGATACCCCGAAAAAACCCTAGCGTCGGGGCGATCCCCACCCACATTCCGGCGGTCGGTCTTTTTGCCGCCATGACCGATAATACCCCGAAAACGCCATAAGGTCGGGGCGATCCCCACCCTTGGCACAAGGGTCGATATAAAAATGGGCAAACGGGCATGATCGCGGCCTTCGATATGCGTCGCTCTCCCCGCTTGACCGGATAAAGCCCTTACCCGAACAGAGTCCTTGACCGGATAAAGCCCTTGTTCGGATAAAGAATATGCCCCCCGGCCCGGTGTTTCATCGCCCATTTGCAAGGATTGGCGGGCGCATGCGGCCAATCGATTTGGGCCAATCGATGTGCCGCGTGCGCGACTTTATCCCGACATAGCGGTTGGCAACGCCGGGGCAAACGGCTTTGGCGCGGGGCGCATACGGCCCCACGTAAACCGAGATAATCCGGACGCGCCACCCGCCCGATCACCGCGATATCTTGCATGCGAAGACTTCCGGCAAGCCCACTGACCAGGCCATAGCGGCGACACAAGCGACAAAAGCGGATAAGGTCATGCAATCGCATATGGGATACAAGACCCGCGCCGCGCCGTGCGCCCTTATGCGCGGTATCGATCATGACACCGGCAAATCCACCGGCGCGGAAACGGGCAACAAGATCAAAAGGAAAATCACCCATCCCGTACTGATCGGCAAACAGAACGCCGATCAGGCGTCTTTGGCTGTGGCGACGCGCGCCGGGCCAGGCCCCCGCCGCATCGATTAAATCCCGCCAATCGGTCGTTGAATCCGGTCGATGTATCCCGATTTTGACCCAATCGGCCGGAACATCAACACCGATACCGTCAAGGGCAGCCAGCAGGTCGGACGGCTTCGGTTTTGGATCACCGGCAGCAACGCTAAGCGGCCAAAGGCGACCAAGCCGACACCGCACCCGATCAATCAAGGGGCGCGGCCATGGACCAAGGGCACCGCAAGAAGGGTCTTTGCAGTCGATCACATCGGCCCCACCCATGCATGCGGTGGCGGCCTCGCCCATGTTGGCGATGCTGATTAAAAGTCGGCTCATCTTTTATCGATGCCACCGTTTTGACGCGCATTCCAGCAATGGCGATGGCAATGGCGATGGTCGCACGGCCGGTTTCCCATGTTGGCGATGCTGATTAAAAGTCGGCTCATCTTTTATCGATGCCACCGTTTTGACGCGCGTTCCAGCAATGGCGATGGCAATGGCGATGGTCGCACGGCCGGTTTCCCATGTTGGCGATGCTGATTAAAAGCCGGCTCATCTTTTATCGATGCCGCCGTTTTGACGCGCATTCCAGCAATGGCGATGGCAATGTCGATGGTCGCACGGCCGGTTTCCCATGTTGGCGATGCTGATTAAAAGTCGGCTCATCTTTTATCGATGCCACCGTTTTGACGCGCATTCCAGCAATGGCGATGGTCGCACAGCCAGTCCCATGCCGTCTTTTCATCCGCACCGGCCGTTTTCTCGATAACGACCCGTAGACGCTCCATCGCACCCTCGACATCGGCCGGGTCAATCAGATGCAATCGACTAAGGAGGACGCATGCCTCAACCACGGCGGCTCTTGCCCGATTAAAGCCTGCCCATTCCCGCCCTTGATAGGAGGCGATGGGACGACAAAACACCTCGACACGGACCGGATCATCGCGCACGTCAACGACTTCGACCTCGGTTATATGGCAGGCGGCGGTTAGAATCATGGTTTGATCATGCCGCCCGCTCGACAAGGAAAAACGATCTAAAAATCGTTCCGGAAGCACCCTGCCGGCATCGGCGGCCGGCGTGCCGGTCGCTATCCGCTTGGTCTTTTTTGTCTCGACGCTATCGGCCTTGCCCACCCCATCGCCGGATGGACGCCGTCCGGTCAGGCAGGCGGCAAAAAGAATCGGATCATCGCTTGCGTTCACCGTGGCATACGGATGGGCAAGCAAATTGTCCAAACTGCGCGATGGTTTAAACGGCGCAATTAAAAGCCTTTTGTCACGATCGACACGCACGCCAAAAGGGGCGATATGAATATTCTTTCCCCGGCCGCTGACGATAATAGATTCGGTGATTTTCATGTCTGTTTATTGGGGTTATGCCTTTGTAATCGATCCCCTTTGCCCGTTTTTTCGGGTTTTTTTGGAGCAACGGCCGTTTTCCAGTCCAATTCCTCGTCCTGAACGTAACGTTTGCCAAGCTGAAAGGCAATTTGGGCCCGGGCCGTTTCGACCCCAAGATAAAACGCGTGCGACGGATTGCCGTCAAGACCCAGATGGGGAAAAAGAGCAAAGGGATCATCGCCGATATGATGGCCGTCCCGATTAAAAATATGCACGCCGCGATCGGAAATCATCACCCGATAATTGGGATCGCGTATCATAGCGGCGGTTTCCTTGATGTCCTCGACCTTGTGATAGGGATTTTTCTTGTCGTGCAAACATATCAACGCATCGCTGATATTCTTTGGCAATGATTGATTTTGATGCGCCGCGTACATCATCCGCCGGGCTTGGTCGACTTCACCGATAACGCGGCGGCAATGGTGCGATGCCTGAAGACAAAGCACCGCATCAACGGCCAATTCCGATACCACTCCCATCATGGTTGTCACCAAGCCGACACTGTCACAGTCGCTAAGCTCGGTCAGATTACCAAGTCCCATCATGATTTTGATGTCCGGATGGCGGCGGCGCAATTGGTAATAGCGATGAAGGGACGCGCTGAAACCATAGTGAATCGGTTCCAAAATGGGATCGGCCAAAAAGGCGCGATCGCGCTTGCGGCAATGATCGATCACCCGTTCCAGCGATGCCAGCGAATGCCCCCGGGTCGGAATAAGAATCGGACACACATCCCCTTCCTCCATGATATCGATGTTTTTCTCGTGCAAACTTAAAAGATAATGCGCACCGGCGCGCACCGCGCGGCGCAATTCATCGCTGTCGGCCGAATCGACACTGATTTTGTATCCTTCGGCGATAAGGGCCTGGATCGCCTCTTCCATATGGGGAAAGGGCGTATCGGGAAGGCAGCCAAGATCAATCACATCGGCCCCATTCGTGCGATAATACAACGCCCGCGCCATCAAATCCTTGAGGGTAAGTGCCGGTGCGTCGTGAATCTCGGCAAAAATAAGGCAATGATAGCGACTTAAATCCGGTTTTTTTTGTTCCATATCGAAAAACCGAGGTAAATCGGATAATTCATCCGGGCCGCGCTGAAAAGGCACATTGAAATGCCGCGAAAGAGCATCGATATCACCGCGCATACGCCCGGGTAGAATGACTTTATCGGCGTTTGCCGTATCGCGCAGACGCCGTTGTATCAAAGATGCCGTCATCAACGCCGCAACGTTCACGCCGATTTGACGAATATCCCAGGAAAACGGCGCCTTGTCCATCGACCGCAACACCCGATACAGGGGCTTTTCGGCCAATTTCCCGGTTAAAAAAAGAAGCTTTTGCCCAGGTTGCTGCGCGCTCATCGCGACCGGATCGGCGATATGTTAGCCATCACTCACCCTTATGCCCGCCATTTGACCACGGGTGATGCGCGATTGGGCCAATTGCCAATCACCGGCGCAAACACACGATACGGTCATACCCTTAAGGAAATGGGTCATTCCCATATCAATGATACCCAGCCGTTGAAAGGTGGAAAGAGGAAGCGTCGCATCATCGGCGCCACCATCCGATCCCGGCCCACCATCGGGCCCAAATCCCGATCCAATATCCGGCCCACCATCGGATTCCGGCCCACCATCGGCGCCGCTATCCGACCCCGGCCCAAATCCCGGCCCAATATCGGGCAAAGCCGCGGCCTTGACCAAGACAACCCGAGAATACCCCAAACGGCGGGCAAGCCAAACCGCCAAACTATCCGACGTGACCGACCAATCCCGCCGGGCGTCCTCCAGCGCGATCAGCATCTTGGATGCAAACCACACCGGCACCTTGCCGGCGGCGCGCACGGAAGAAAAAGCATCGGCATCGACGGCCGGTGCCAATCGTGCGTCTTTGCGGCAAAGAACATGGCCGTACATTTCCATCGCCATCACCGCAAGCGCGTGTCCGGTTTGCCGATCGAATTCCAAACGCCCTTGCGCCGCCCGTACCGCATCGGCAAAAACGCCGCCGCCGGGAACGATACCGGCAACGATGCCGGCAGCCCCGGCATTGACGCACAGATCCAGCCAATGCCGCATATCCTTGTGCCCACCAAGCGATCCACCCAATTTGACAATCACGGGTGCAACCATCGGCACAAACGGCCATTTTGATAACGAAAGCATGACGGCAGGCCAAAGCCATACCATTCGGGCAACCGATATGGATGATCCGCCCTGCCCGTCCTTATACCGATCACGGAAAGGAAAAACGGGCTGCCGATCGCGGCAAGGAAAAATGGGATGCCGATCACGGCAAGAAAAAACGGGCTGCCGATCGCGGAAAGGAAAAACGGGATCGAAAATCCCTTAATAAAACCCGATCGGGTCAAAGAGATACGCGAAAGGCCACCATCAAGACGGGAAAACCATCGGGGGAGATGGACAAATTGAGGGAAAAATCGAGGCATGCGTATCGTCCTTCTGACCGGCAAGACAGGTTTTGCCTTTCGTTCAATAAATCCAATGCCACCGGATACCATCCGGATTACGATTTCGCCTGGCCTCGTATCGCGGTAGACCTGGAATCCAATAGGGAATCCAATGGGGAATCGGCCCCCGAATCGGATGGGGAATCGGCCCCCGAATCGGATGGGGAGTCGGCCCCCGAATCGGACGCGGAATCGGACGCGGAATCCGATGGCGGCGGCGGCTCAAGAATCTTTGGGAAATCCGATCGTTGGCGATAAATTTCAATCCCGACCATTCCTTCCCCTGCCAATACCTGCGGCTTTGTCAAAGATAGGGTCAGTGTCGCAATACGTGGATCGCTTAATATCACGCCGCTGATTTTTTCGGCCAGTGCCTCCAACAGCACCGATGGTGACGATTCCTCGATAATCCGGCGCACTTGCTTACTGACGCCGGAATAACAAATCACGCTATCGCTGTCGTCGCCGCAACGGTCGCATATGTCACAGGCATGGATATCCATACTAATCCTTAGTATCTGGGGGCGGGAACGCTCCGCCTCGGTGACGCCGATATGGGTAGACACGTCAAAGTCACGGATGAAAATGCGATACAGACGCCGCCCGTCCGGCAACGCGCGACCTTCCGGAAGATTGTTATCAAGCATGGCTCGATTGGAGAGAGACATTGTTATCGGATCCATTCTTTCTTTCAATTTTTGCCTATAAATCCCCTGGGTAATGCCCCCCGGAAAATCCCCGAGACAAATCCCCCCAGAAAAAACCCAGAAAATCCCCCAGAAAAAAACCCCAAGACCAATTCAGGGAAAACACCGGAGAAAAGCAAAGGAAAACACCCGGAAACCACGGCACGGCCAAATACCGTTAAATACCCGTCAAGAGTAACAAACCAAAACTTTTCTTGCAATGAAAGCGGCTTGGCTTATCTTTTTTACAGTTACCCTGCTTTCGTGATGGTGTCATGCTTGCTTTTGCCAATTTGATCGATAACGTCATTCATCTTTATATCTGGGCGATCGTGATCATGGTCGTCTTGCAGTTCCTCATATCCTTTGATGTGGTCAACCATAGCAATCGCCTGGTTTTTGTCTGTAATGACTTTCTTATCCGTGTCACCGAACCTTTGCTTCGCCCCTTGCGCCGCATTATCCCCAACATGGGCATGATCGATCTCTCGCCGCTGGTATTGATTTTATTGCTTTATTTTTTGCGCGATTTGCTTTTTGAATACGCCTTGGGCTAGGATGTCCCACTTCGGCAATAATCTGCCCGAACGACAAACACGATAGCATCACGCAAACACGACAACATCAACACAATAGCATCACAAAGGGGGTGGGGCGGTTTTTCCCGACCCGCATAGGTATCCCATGACAGAAACACGTATCATTGACGGCAAGGCGTTCGCGGAGAAATTGCGCGCAAAAGTTGCCGACGAAGGGCGGCGTTTGCGCCGCGCCCACGGATGGACACCCGGATTGGCGGTGGTTTTAATCGGCGAGGATCCGGCCTCGCAGGTTTATGTCCGCAATAAAGGCAAACAGACCCGAGAAGCCGAATTCCAATCCTTCGAGCATCGCCTCCCCGTTAGCACCACCCATGGTGAGCTTTTGACCCTGATCAAAACGCTTAATAATGACGAGAACGTCAACGGCATCCTGGTTCAACTTCCCCTGCCCGATCATATTGATAGCACAAGCATCCTGTGCGCGATTGATCCGGACAAGGATGTCGATGGATTTCATCCGGTCAATGTCGGCCGATTATGGAATGGCGAGTCGGCCTTGACTCCCTGTACTCCACTTGGTTGCTCGATGCTTCTTGACGATCACTTTGGCGGAAAAATGTCCGGCCTGAATGCCGTTATTGTCGGGCGGTCGAATATCGTCGGCAAGCCTTGCGCCGCCCTTTTATTGCAACGCCATTGTACGGTCACCGTGGCCCATTCGCGCACGCGCGCGATTACCGATCTGTGCCGCCGGGCCGATATTTTAATCGCCGCCGTCGGCAAAGCCGAAATGATCGGCGAGGGATCGATCGGCAAAGGCGCCTGTGTCATCGATGTCGGTATCAACAGGGTAGAACGCAATGGGGCAAAAAAACTTGTCGGCGATGTCGACTTCAAAGCGGCCCAAGGCGTTGCCGGTGCCATCACACCGGTTCCCGGTGGGGTTGGACCGATGACCATTGCCTGCTTGTTGCACAACACGTTGATAGCGACCTGCCGCCAGAATGGGATTGCTCCGCCGTCCTTTTAGTCGGACGCTATCGCCGATATGCCCCGCCGTCCGGGGTGCCGATAATGGCACCGACGTGGAAAAGCCCGGCAACAACGGCAATCATCGCCGCCGCATTCAAGGACGCGGCGTCAAATGCGGCCGGAATCGCCACCGCCGCCCCATAGCCGCTGACCGCAATCAGCACGGCAACGATAGCGGAAAGCCATATTCGTTCGGGCAATCGCCGACAAAAACGGGCGGCAATGGCACCGGGCGCGACAAACATTGCCACCACCAATAAGGAGCCGATCGCCGAAAAAGCGGCAACCGCAGCAAAGGTAATGGCCATAATAAACACGACCGATACCAATCGCACCCCGATTCCGACGCCCGCGGCGAAAACCGGATCAAACGTCGATATCGTCAATTCCTTGTAAAAAAGGCCGATCAGGGACAGGTTAACGACAAAAATAACGGCCATATAGACCATTTCGTGCGGCGCATGGGCCCATATTCGGGACTGGAATATATTCCATCCCCCTATATTACCGGACGCATCCGGAGAGAAAAACATCACGGCCTGCGGCCAGATCACCCCTTCGAGGTTGCCGTAAAGGGCATGATTAATATCCAGATGCACACCGGTTGCACCGATGCTTTCAAGAAGAACGACCCCAAAGGCGAAAAAAGTCGTGAAGACGATTCCCATCGCCGCCCCGTAATCAAGGCGACACCAATGACGCAAGGCTTCAATCAGGGATGACCCGAGCCAGGCAGCCGCCAAGGCGCCTATGGTCATGGCGATCGGCGATATGCTGCCGGTGACGAGAAACGCGATAATGATTCCCGGAAAAACGGCATGGGAAAAAGCATCGCCCAATAAGATTTGCTGTCGAAGAAGCAGAAAATTGCCGACGACCCCGCATGTGACACACGCCAGCGAAACCGTGACCAGCGCCGGAAGGTCTTGCGCCAAAAAACTATCCATTTTTTGCCTCCCGCCCATTTTGTTGCCCCGCTTGTTGCCCCGTTCCTTTTCCGGTCACGCCATCGACCGGCGAACGAGGATCCATCGGCGGACAAAGACGCGTCTTTGATTCAATCGCGCCCTCGCCCGCTTTGGTCCAAAACCATAATCGGGCCATCTTAGGCGCCACCTTACGCACTATCCCACGGATCCCCTTACGGGCCATCCGTGGCGAAAAAACCGCAGAAACAAAAAAGATCGCCGCCAGAGAAAGAACAATCGCCCCACCGGTCGGAATATCGGGAACGCGCGCCGACCACATCACGCCGGACACACTTGCGACCGCGCCAAAACACGGCGCAAGCCACAGCATATCCTTTAGGCGAACAACCCAGAATTGCGCGGCCGAGGCCGGAATAATAATAATAGCCACCACCAGAATAAGCCCGACCGTCTGTAATCCGGTGACGGCAATCATGATGATGACGGCACTCAGCAAGGCATCAAACCAATGTCCGGAACGCCAATGATTGGCATATACCGGATCAAAGCACAGCACGGCCCATTGCCGGGAACACAGCAATAAGAACCCCAATCCGACCAACGAGACAAGAGTGATGGCAACGGCTTCGGCGAAGGAAATCAAGGCGGCCGCGCCAAGCAGCAGGCTTCCCAAGGCCGATCGCGATGTCCCTTCGAGGGTTTGTATATAACTGAATAAAACGACGCCAAATCCGTAAAAATAACCAAGAACACAAGCAATCGCGCCATCTTCATGCATCGCACCGCGATTCTTGAGCCAATGCATAAAGACAACCCCGGCAACCGCGCTACAGAGTGCGCCGAGGGCAAGAAATAACGGTGCCAAAGCGGTGCCCGTCATGCCAAAGGCATAAAGCACGAGAAAAGATGCCCCAACGCCGGGCCAAGCCGCGTGCCCCAAGGCATCGCTTAACAATGCGCGGGCGCGTAAAAGAGCAAAAACCCCAATCGCGGCCGAAACGGCACCAAACACGGTTGCCGCAAACGCGACAAGGCCCGTGTTATAGCCGATAATCAGCCAATCATGCATCGACCCCAACCCCAATCGCGGCCGAAACGGCACCAAAAACGGTCGCCGCAAATGCGACAAGGCCCGTGTTATAGCCAATAATCAGCCAATCATGCATCGACCCCAACCCCAATCGCGGCCGAAACGGCACCAAAAACGGTCGCCGCAAATGCGACAAGGCCCGTGTTATAGCCAATAGTCAGCCAATCATGCATCGACCCCAACCCCAATCGCGGCCGAAACGGCACCAAACACTAATCGCCGCAAATGCGACAAGGCCCGTGTTATAGCCAATAATCAGCCAATCATGCATCGACCCATCATACATCGATACGGTCTTTTGGGCCGCGATCGCCATCATCGGGGGGATCGGTGTATGTGTGTTCGATGGTCTCCCCACGGCAAACGGCATCGGTCGGGCCAAAGGCGACAATGCGCCGATTCAAAAATAAAACATGCCCGAAATAGCGGCGCAATGTCGCCAGGTCATGGTGGACGCAAATCACCGTTTTTCCCGCATCGTGCAAGCGCGCGAATAAATCGGCAAGACATTCTTCGCTTTTCGCGTCAATGGCGGCAAATGGCTCGTCCATAAAATATATATCCGCTTGCTGTGCGAGGGCGCGCGCGATCATCACCCTTTGCTGCTGGCCGCCGGACAGGCGGCCGATCGGATGATCGGCATAAGAAGCAAGGCCAACCCGGTCGAGGTACCGGATCGCCAAGCGGCGATGCTTGGCCCGCACGGGCCAAAACCGACCGATCTTGCGGTGCAACCCCATGGTGACGATATCGGCGCTATCGGCGGGAAAATTCCAATTGACCTTTGCCCTTTGCGGCACATATGCAACCCGATCGAGCACGTCCCGGGGGGATGTTCCGAAAAGCGAGATATGGCCATTTTGATGGGGAATAATGCCAAGAATGGCTTCGAGCAACGTCGATTTACCCGCGCCATTCGGCCCGACCACGGCAAGCAATGTCGCCTTGGGCAACGAAAACGTAATATCGTGCAAAACCCGATGACGGCCATAGAAAACGTCCACCCCGGCAAGATCAAGAAGATGCCCCCCATCGGAATGTCCCGTGCCGGGATCGCGCCCATCGGAATGGCTCTCGTCAGGATGCCCCCCATCGGAATGTCCCGTGTCGGAATGTCCCTTATCGGGATCGCGCCCATCGGAATGGCTCTCGTCAGGATGCCCCCCATCGGAATGTCCCGTGTCGGAATGTCCCTTATCGGGATCGCGCCCATCGGAATGGCTCTCGCCAGGATGCCCCCCATCGGAATGTTCGGTGTCGGAATGTTCGGTGTCGGGATCGCGCCCGTCGGAATGGCTCTCGTCAGGATGCCCCCCATCGGAATGTCCGGTGTCGGGATCGCGCCCGTCGCCACTTGGGGTATCCGGGGTATCCGGATTTCGTGAATCGTGCCTTTGGGTCGAACCGGAAAGGCGATCGTCAGCCCGCCGATAACGCCCGGAGGTGTGCACTATGGTGTCGAGGCCTGGGTTGGAAGATGGGTTGGAAAATGGGTTGGAAAATGGGTTGGAAAATGGGTTGGAAAATCGACCAACGGATAGGCAATGGTGATGGAATCTTGCCCATCATCGGCCGAAAGCGAGGGAAACACGGCCTGTCCGCCAAGGGTGACGGCATCTTGCCCATCATCGGCCAAAAGCGAGGGAAACACGGCTTGTCCGCCAAGGGCAGTGGCAATCGCTTTCGTATTATGCCGCATCATACCAAGATAGGTATCGGCACCGCTGTCTTTATTTCCCAAGGCATCGGAATACAGGGTATCGCCAAATTGCAAATCGTATCCGCGATGGCGACTTCCCTCAATCAATGCTTGAACATGGCGCGCGGTGACCGAGCTTTCGGCAAATACGGCCCTGATCTTACGGGATGAAACGATATCGGCGATTTCTTCGATTCGATACAATCCCGCCTCGCTTTCGGTGCTTAACCCCTGCAAGGCAAGCAATTCAAGGGCATAGCGTCGACCGAAATACGAAAACGCGTCATGGGCGGTAACAATGACTTTTTGACTTTGCTCGATCGAAGCCATGGATATGGCGATGGCACGATCGAGATCGATCACCTGCTGTCGGTAGCGCGAAAAGTTACGGCGATAAAAATCGGCATTGACCGGATCGTGACGGACCAGATGCGCGACCGATACTTCCAAGGCACTCAACCAAAGGATGGGATCCATCCAAATATGCGGGTCACGCTGCTTGTCGCCGATATCGGCGTGGATAATCCGCTTTGGATCAAGATGATCAAGGAGAGCCACGGCGACCCGTTCCGCCCCCAAACGCTTTATCGGACGGGCAAATTGCGCCTCCAATTCCGGCCCGACCCAAAAAACGATATCGGCCGCCATCAATGTCGTAATGTCCGAACGGGTCGGTCGATACAGATGGGGATCGATACCACTTCCCATCAAAGATTGGACATCGGCCCGTCCATCCGTAATGAAACGCAACGAATCGGCCAATTGGTCAATCGTTACCACAACCGATAACGGATCCTCGTGATGCAGGGAAATGCGAGAATCGACCGCCATGGCGTCCGGCGCTTGATCGGCCGCCGCCGTTAGATGGATGATGACACACACCGATGCCAGCAGGGATAATCCCGCAACGGCGGCCCGCAAAGATATATTCATTCTGCCCTTTTCCCCCTCGTTACCATTCGTGATTGACCGTTCCGCGTTATGTTCAAGACCGTTTCCCCGATTATTTTGTCCATGCCTGCTTTTTAAAATCGCCGCCATCCCCCCCCGGCACGCACTCCCCCAAACTTCATCCTTTGCGCGGCTCGACCGCTTTTCTTTACGGCTTTTCTTTGCCGCAAGTCCCCCCGGACTTCATCCTTTGCACGGCTTAACCGCTTTTCTTTACGACCCCACCGCTTTCTTTGCCGCTTTTCTTTGCCGCAAGTCCCCCCGGACTTCATCCTTTGCACGGCTTAACCGCTTTTCTTTACGACCCCACCGCTTTCTTTGCCGCTTTTCTTTGCCGCAAGCCCCCCCGGATTTCGCTTTGGGTAACGAGGATAATATAGATCGAATGGCTTCTTTTTGCAAATGATTTTTAATAGCAAAAAATCCATGGCAAAAAATCCTCATAACAAAAAAAATCAAGGCAACGGTATTTTACGAGGGGGCCATTTTATTGGTCGGGGTGCGGCATCCACCCTTGCGCGTGATATAAAGATTACGAAGATGATCGATCGCGCCGTAGTGGCGGAAAGGCGGATGCCTAGAATCAGGCCGCGCCAGCAAGAAGATCGACGATTTTCCCCGGATGATCGATCGCGCCGTAATGGCGGAAAGGCGGATGCCTAGAATCAGGCGGCGGCGGCAGCAAGAAGATCGACGGCTTTTCCCGGATGATCGATCGTGCCGTAATGGCGGAAAGGCGGATGCCTAGAATCAGGCCGCGCCAGCAAAAAGATCGACGACTTTTCCCGGACGATCGATCGCGCCGTAATGGCGGAAAGGCGGATGCCTAGAATCAGGCGGCGGCGGCAAGAAGATCGACGATTTTCCCTGCGGCATCGGGGATATTGGTGCCCGGGCCAAAAATTGCCGCCACCCCTTCTTGATGCAGAAAAGCGTAATCCCCCGGGGGAATAATTCCCCCGCAGGTCACGAGAATATCATCGGATCCCATCTGGCGCAGGGATTGGATTAACATCGGCAACAATGTTTTATGGCCGGCGGCAAGGGACGATACGCCAATGACTTGGACATCGTTTTCAATGGCCTGGCGGGCAACTTCTTCCGGAGTGGAAAAAAGCCCGCCGATATCGATATCAAAGCCGATATCGGCAAAAGCGGTGGCAATCAAACGGGCCCCGCGATCATGCCCGTCTTGACCCATTTTTGCGACCAACATCCGTGGCTGGCGCCCTTGTTGTTTGGAAAAATCGGCCACTTTACGGCGGATCGCCTCGAAGTCCTTATCCCCGCTACGAACGGCGGCATAAACACCGGAAATCCCCGGGGTATGGGGACGATGGCGGCCAAAGACCCCTTCCAGCGCGTCGGTGACCTCGCCAACGGTGGCGCGAAGCCGCATGGCCTCGACCGTCAAATCCATCAGGTTATCTTTATTTTTGGCCCCATCACGCAACCGGGATAAGATGGCATCAACCTTGCCTTGGTCGCGCTTTTTTCGGATGGCATCAAGGCGTTCAATCTGTTTTTTACGCACGGCGGCATTATCGATATCAAGAATATTAATCGGCGATTCTTCCTCCGGACGATAGCGATTGACCCCGACGATGACGTCTTCGCCGCGATCGACCCGGGCTTGACGGCGGGCGGAAGCGTCCTCGATGCGCATTTTCGGCAATCCTTGCTCGACCGCTTTTGTCATACCGCCGATATCCTCGACCTCATCCAATAATCCCCTCGCCTCACGGATGATATCAGCGGTGAGCGACTCGATATAATAAGAACCGCCAAGGGGATCAATCACGTCACCGACCCCCGTTTCATGGGCTAAAATAAGTTGGGTATTGCGGGCGATCCGCGCGGCAAAAGGCGATGGCAGTGCCAAGGCTTCGTCGAAAGAATTGGTGTGCAATGACTGGGTGCCACCAAGGACGGCCGCCATCGCCTCGAAAGCGGTGCGGACGATATTATTGTACGGATCCTGTTCGGTCAGGGAAACGCCGGAAGTCTGGCAATGGGTGCGCAAACACATGCTGCGGGGGTTTTTCGGGTTAAACGCCTTGATCATATCGGCCCATAAAAAACGGGCGGCACGCAACTTGGCGATCTCGAAGAAAAAATCCATCCCGATCGAAAAAAAGAAGGAAAGACGCGGCGCAAAATCATCAATCGAAAGTCCCCTCGATAAAGCCGTGCGAACATATTCAAGACCATCGGCAAGAGTATACGCCAATTCCTGGACGACGGTGGCACCGGCTTCTTGCATGTGATAGCCGGAAATCGAAATCGAGTTAAAACGCGGCATTAACCGTGACGTATAGTCAATGATATCGGCGACAATCCGCATACTGGGGCGAGGCGGAAAAATAAAGGTGTTGCGCACCATAAATTCTTTCAGAATATCGTTTTGAATGGTTCCGGAAATCTGATCCTGGCGCACGCCCTGTTCTTCGGCGGCGACGACAAAAGCCGCCAATACGGGCAGCACCGCCCCATTCATGGTCATCGATACACTCATCTTATCGAGGGGAATATCCTTGAATAAAATATTCATGTCCTCGATCGAATCGATAGCAACCCCGGCCTTGCCGACATCGGCAACGACCCTTGGATGATCGGAATCATAGCCGCGATGGGTCGCAAGATCGAACGCCACCGACAGTCCGGTGACCCCGTTTTTCAATCCTTCGCGATAAAACGCGTTGGATTCCTCGGCGGTCGAGAATCCGGCATATTGGCGTATCGTCCACGGACGATTGGTGTACATCGTCGCCTTGGCCCCACGGGTAAAAGGCGGTATGCCGGGGAAGAAATCGGTATGCCGGGCGCCTTGCGTATCCTTGGCGGTATAAAGGGGTTTTGTTGTAATCCCGCACGGATGTTGACGCGATAACGATTCTAAATCTTTGCCGCGCAACTCCGACAGCGCGACGTTCCGCCACTCGGCAAAGGATGGGTCCAATTCCTTTGATTTCTTGCCGCTCGAGGGGGCGGCAGGGGAATCGCCCGGTTTCTTACCGGCCGGGGATTGTTTCCGGGCGGTTGGTTTTGCCCTGCCCGCATGGCCCAAAGCCGCCGATGTTTTCGTGTTCTTACCCATAATATCAGACCTTGGCACCAAAGGAAGACGATGTCCCACCGACCGTCAATTCTTCCATCCGCAACGTCGGCTGGCCGACACCGACCGGAACCAACTGGCCTTCCTTGCCACAGGTGCCAATCCCGTTATCCATGGCCAGATCATGGCCGACCATGGTGACTTTCTTCAGCGCACTGCGCCCATCGCCAATCAGGGTTGCGCCTTTTACCGGGGCACCGATTTTACCTTTTTCAATGCGATAGGCCTCGGACGCGGAAAAAACAAATTTTCCGGACGTGATATCGACTTGACCGCCACCAAAATTAACGGCGTAGAGACCTTTATCGACACCGGCGATGATTTCCTCGGGACTGTGCCGACCGGCAAGCATATAGGTATTCGTCATACGCGGCATGACCGCATGGGCATAGCTTTCACGCCGACCGTTGCCCGTCGAATTTTGTCCCATCAAGCGGGCATTCAGGCGATCATGCATATAGCCGGTTAAAATACCCTTTTCAATCAACATGGTCGATTGTCCGGCGGTGCCTTCGTCATCCATCGAAAGGGATCCCCGCCTTCCGTCAAGGGTTGCATCATCGACAACACTGACCGACTCGGCCGCCACCTGTTTGCCGACCAGATCGCTAAAAGCGGCGACTTTTTTTCGATTAAAATCCCCCTCCAAGCCGTGGCCGATGGCCTCGTGCAGTAAAATACCCGGCCAGCCGGGGCCGAGAACGACCGTCATTTCCCCCGCCGGAGCCGCCACCGCGTCAAGATTAACCAGTGCCATGCGCAAGGCCTCGTCAACGCCGTTGCGCCATATTTCGGGCTTTAACCAGTGGCCGTAACCGTCCCGGCCACCGGCTCCATAAACGCCGGTTTCCATCCGTCCGGATTGTTCCACCGTAATTTGGACGTTAAAGCGAACCAGGGGGCGAATATCGCGATAACGACCCCCATCGGCCCGGATAATCTCGATCGCTTGCCAGCTTCCGGCCAGCGAAGCGCGCACTTGTCGAACGCGCGCGTCCCGACCACGGGCATAGGCATCAATCGCCGCCAGAGTGTCACGCTTGACCGCAAAAGATGTCTCTTCAAGGGGATTATCATCCGCGTAAAAACGGGCATTGGCCGGAACCGGTGACAAAGCGGGGGATAAAGCAAGCACCCCCTTGGACGCGCCACGCACCGCCCGTTTGGCCCGATGCAGCGATTCCATCGACAGATCGCTGCTATGGGCAAGGGCGCTGTGCTCGCCACGAACCGAGCGCAAAGCAAAACCGCGCCGTGTATCACGGGACGGGTCTTTTAGTCGCCCGTCATCAAAATTCAACGCCTCGCTGTGCATATATTCAAAAAATAATTCACCGTCATCCCCGCCATGCAAGGCATCGGATACGACGGCCGTCACCTGGTTCTTATCCATATCGGAAAAGAAAATCTCATCCATCTTGTCCCTTATCCGAGTATCGTTCATTCTGTGTTCGTCCTTATCGGCTGTGACCTTGCGAAATATCGACGGCGATGCGCATCCCCGTTAATATCCGATAAAAAGCGCATCTATTCAAGAAGCCCTTATATCGACCTTTAATATAGGGGTAATATAGGGGCGGATGCCGCTTTCCCTCAACCCAATCAAGCATCGACGTGATCAAGCCGATAACGCCCCCATGTCCGTTCGTGCCTGCTATCGGGGCTTATGGCCCGATTTACCTTGGGACTCACCTTGGGATTTACCTTGGGGCTTATGGCCTGATTTATCCTTTCGGATAGAATCAATCGGCGCGCACGATGTGACCGTCTTCGACGGCCAAGCGCATAAATCGGCAATCAAACATTGGGAACACAGGGGTTTTTGCGCCTTACAGACATAACGCCCATGCAAAATCAGCCAATGATGGGCGTATTGCTTGGCCCAATCGGGAACAACCCGTTCCAAACCGTCCTCGACCCGGCGCGGCGTTTTGCCCAAAGCAAGGCCGGTGCGATTGCTCACACGGAAAATATGGGTATCGACGGCGATTACCGGCTGGGCAAAGAGGATATTCAACACGACATTGGCGGTCTTGCGCCCGACACCGGCAAGTTTTTCCAACTCTTCCCGCGTATCGGGAACATGGCCGTCGTGATGATCCCGCAAATCGCGACTAAGGGCCATGATATGGCGGGCTTTGCTGTTGAACAAACCAATCGTTCGAATATGCCGTTTTAGCCCGTCTTCCCCCAAGCGCAGCATTTTTTCCGGGGTGTCGGCAACGGCGAATAGACCCTTGGTCGCCGCGTTGACGCCCTTGTCGGTTGCTTGTGCCGACAAAACCACCGCCACCAAAAGGGTATAGTGATTACCATAGACCAACTCCCCGCGCGGGATTTCGCGCTCGGACTGAAAGCGGCGAAAGATCGTCTCGACCGCCGAGGGGGAAAGCCTCTTGATTGACTTGACGGCACTCTTGGTCACCGGATCACCATCCATCGCGCCCGTTGTTGTATCCGTTTTCGCCGTATCTTGCGGTTTTTCCTAAAATCTTGGCCACTATCTTGCCCCACGTTGTTATCGCATGCTGTTTCTGCGTGGCGTTGCCCCATGTTATTGTCGCGTGGCGTTGCCCCGCGTTGGATCAAGAGTCATCCAAAACCGGCCCCTTATCAACCAAGAAATATCGATCGCCCCATATCCGAAAGCCGATAGTATCCCGATACCGATCCGCGATGCTAGGCGGCGATGCCGATCCTTGACGCCCCCCCGATGCCCTAGGCGGCAATGCCACCCTGATGCCAAGCCCCGGCGACACGTCGGCAAATACCATGATGCCCTAGGCGGCGATGCCGATCCTTGATAGGAGGCGATGCCAAGCCTTGATGACTAGAGGCCTTGATGTCAATCATTGATAAGAGGCGATACACCGGCAATAAGGGGACAGCGATGCGAGAGATCCCATCATTGGTTAATCGCAATCTTCACCACGATGCCCATATAAAAAGCATGCCCCCTCCTTTTCCAAGAACACCGCCATCCCAACATCCACGGCCTCGATGGCCCGGTCCGGCCCGCCTGTCCTGGCTTGGCTCTATTGGGTTGCTGACGTTGCTCTCGGCCATTTGGGGCGGATCATTTGTTCTGATCGACATGGCCGGGCGGTCATTCTCGCCCCCGGCCTTAAGCCTGTTTCGCCTTGTTCTGGCAAGCCTGTTCTTTATCCCTTTTTTCGCCTGCGCCCGACCGACCCGATCCGACCGGACTCAAGGACAAGATCAAGGACATCGCAGCAATCGATTGGGCCGCAGCCGATGGGCAGCGTTGCGCCCTTGGCTTTTGCTGTTCGGCATCGCCGTATTCGGCAACGCCCTTCCCTTTACCCTTGTCGGATGGGCCGAACACCACGTTGCCAGCGTCGAATCGGCCATCGCCGTGGCCATCGCGCCAATTATCGTCCTGATTCTATCCCATTTCATGACCGCGGACGAACCGATAAGCCCCGGTCGGGCCTTGGGCATTATCATCGGATTTTCCGGAATCCTTGTCCTTTTTCTCCCTCAGGTATCGGTGGATTGGAATGATTTAAGCCTGGGCCGGATCGATTCTTCCACACCTGCGTTTTCAAAGCGCGGGTGGGCGATCATCGCCCTTTTTATCACGGCCGGCAGTTATGCCTTTGGATCGATTTTAATCCGGCATCTTGCCATGCGCCCCTTGGCGATTATGGCCATCTCGACCACTATGGCGGCGGCGATTTTACTCTGCTTTGCCGGAATGATCGATATGCCGACCGATTTTGCCGATCCGACCCCCCTTGCCGCCCTGATTTTTCTGGCCGTTATCGGCACAACCGGCGCCGGGGTCGTATTCGTGATCGTGCTACAGCGCGGCGGTGCCGTTTTCGCCTCCCAGTGCCACTATCTTATCCCTGTTTTCACCGCTCTTTGGGGGGCGCTTTTTCTGGAAGAGATCCCCGCTTTGCACGATGCCCTCGCCCTTATCTTGATCCTTAGCGGATTGTTCCTAACCCGACCGGCCGGCCGGATAAAACCGGCCAAATGATGCCCATCCAATGATGCCCATCCAATGATAACCGCGCGGCAATCGCGCCCCGCGGCCGGATCGAAAAACCCGCGCCGCCACCCCGCAGATGCACCCGCAGATTAAAAAGCAAAGGGTTCAGGGGGTGAGAAGCCGTAACGTATCGATCGGATCACCCTTTTCGTCATAGCGTGTGATCGTTCCGGCCGCATTGGACGGATCATCGTCTCCATCGGTAACGAGTTGGCTTTCCTCGCCGGTTGCGACCAGAAGCTGCTCGGTAAAATCGACATAGGAACGCCGCGCGCGCTTCCAGGATTCTTCGGCCATGGCAATCGATTCGGGCCCATAGGCACCCTCGTCCACCGCATTTGCCGATTCGCGGATAAAATAAACGGCATCCGAGAAACGCTTATGCATCGGCTTTAAATCCGCATGGGACAAGGGCATGGCCTCGATCTCCTCGACCGTTCCGATTTTGCCCAGATGGGCCGCCAGGATTTCTTCCGCTCCGCGAAAATGATCCTGATCCAAAACATCGTTATCTAGGGAAAAACTCTCCAGCAATCGTCCTTGAAGAATGATCGACTGGCCTAAAAGACGATACCTATCGGCAACCGAATCATGATATTTTTGCGCGTCCTCCATCGGAACTTGAGGGTCGCCACATCCGGCCAATAAAAAAACCAATCCCGCCGCCAATCCGTGGCCGATGCGCCCAATAACCGTTGATGTCATCATGAAAAAATCCCCATCCAATTAAGATATTCCGATAAAATTCCACGCGCCCATGCGCCCGCATATGCAGGCGCGCGGAAAGGCATGGTATCCGGGTATCCATCGAATATCCAAGGGTAACCGGAAAGACACAATCCGTAACGAGCGAGAGTGATCAAAAATCTTCTGCCGCACAAAAATTATGCGCGCAAAAAAAGTGCGCATAACGCCACGAAACGACGTGCCGAGATAGGCATAGCATACGCCGTCAAAAAGGGCTATGATGGAATAGTTTATATTTGCGTGAAGATTTCACGTGGTGTCGTTACCATCGGGGGGGATGTTCTCTCTCTTAACGACGACACATTCAGTAAAAGGAGAAATATCCATGCGTGTATTCCATTACGCTTTGGCTTTGTTTGCAATGACGGCTCTAGTTGCCTGCGACCACCAACACCCCAAAGGGGCGTTGTCCGTCAATAAAGAAATGGTCGTTTCCGCCAGTCCGGAAGAAGTTTGGGACGTGATCGGCGATTTTTACGGTTTGGATGCTTGGCATCCCGCCGTCGCCTCGACCCAAAGATCAGGGGCCAAAGTGCCGACACGAATTCTCGTTCTTGGCAATGGCGGCATCATTCGCGAAGAATTGGTCGATGGTGTGGAAGGCAAGTCCTATACCTACCAAATTATCGAAAGTCCGCTTCCGGTTGAAAATTACGTCTCGACCCTTTCCGTCATGGCCGATAACGGTGGCAGTAAGATCGTCTGGGTCGCCGATTTCGACAACGTCGCGGGTTCCGATCCCGATGAGGTCGTCGGCATTATCTCCGGTGTCTATGACGCCGGTTTCGAAAGCTTGGGTAATAAGTTTTAATCCATTCTTATCTTTGCACCGCACTTCCCCAGTGATCCGGAAATGGCGTCAGTCGCATCACGTCGACGATCGCGCCTTTTCCGATTGCCGGGGCGTGCGCCGGACGACGGATGATCACGTCGCACGCGGCCAAGCGTGATACAAGGCTGCTGTCCTGGTTGTCCATCGGCTCGACCAGCCAATAATCCCCATCATAGCCCTTGATTGTGGCCCGCTCGAAAGGGGCGCGAGCACCGGCTTTTGCTAATGGGCGGGTTAGTTTTGCCTTCCTGTTCGATCCGGCGACGCAACGCAATCGCAACAGCGCACGCATGGCCCCCTCAAGAAAGAAATAACCGCAAACGAAGGCCGACACCGGATTGCCGGGCAACGCCAAAATCGGAACATTATTGCGGATGGCAAACATTGTCGGTTTGCCCGGGCGCATGGCCACTTTATCGACAATCATCCGATTTTTATCACTGCTTACGCCCCTATCATTGGCATCCGCATCATTCGCCCCTCCATTATTCGGATTAAGTATCCGGCGCATCATGTCATAATCCCCGACCGAAGCGCCGCCGGTCGTCACGATCAAATCACCGCCCGCGCGATCCAACATATCGATCACCCGATCCCGATCATCGGCAACGATCCCCAGATCGTTGATCCTGATCGCGGGACAGGCCATCATCGATTTTAATGCCGATAGGGAACTTGCGACAATCTGCGATGCCGTCAATCGACTTCCCGGCAGCACCAATTCATCACCCAGCGATAAAATGGCGATATCGATTGGCCGGCGCACCCGTATCCGCGGATAATTCATGGCTGCGGCAAGCGCGATGTGATGGGGACGCAGAAGAATCCCCGCTTGCAGACCGGTATCACCACGGCGAAAATCCATGCCCCGGCCGCGTACATACGCGCCACAAGAAACCGTTTTACGAATATGAATGCGCATTCCCTTGCGGGTGGCGTCTTCTTTGATAACGATGGCATCCGCCCCGGCGGGAAGGGGGGCACCCGTGAAAATCGGCATCGCCGTCCCGGTCGGCAAATGCCCATCGGGCCGTTGACCCGGTCGACTTTCACCGATTAAATCAAGCGACAAAGGGGCTTTTGCCAGATCGGCGCACCGCACCGCATAGCCGTCCATGGCCGACATTGCCGCCGGTGGGTGGTCAAAGGCACCGATCAGGGGACGGGCGAGAATCCGACCGGTTGCCTCCGCAAGGGGGACATCCTCGCTTTCGCCATCGGCATCTCCCACCTCGGGCCCCATCCCGGGCCCCATTCCGTCCATACCATCGCGATCGCAAGACATTCGGCCCGCGGCACGATCGGCAAGGACTTCGATAATGGCGGCCAATGCCTGATCCGGATCCATCATTTCCCCATCCCCTTAATCGATAAAGCCCGATTCATGATTGCGGCACCCCATTATTCCGGCAAGGGCCGTCATTCCGGCAAGGGCCGTTATTCCGACAAAAGGTTGCCGATCCCATCCCCTTAATCGATGAAGCCCGATTCATGATTGCCGCATCCCGTTACTCCAACAAGGGCCGTTATTCCGACAAGGGGTCGCCAATCCCATCCCCTTAATCGATGAAGCCCGATTCATGATTGCCGCACCTCGTTATTCCGGCAAGGGGTTGCCGATCCCATCCCCTTAACCGATGAAGTCCGATTCATGATTGCGGCATCTCGTTATTCCGACAAGGGCCGTTATTCCGGCAAGGGATTGCCGATCCCATCTTTGCCGCGCATCGCATCCTAATACGGCGATTGCCGGCGAATCCATTCGGCCCGATAATCCCCCGATCGCCCCCCCTTTTTGGTCAGAAGTTGAATATCGCCAATCCGCATCGAGCGATCGAACGCTTTGCCCATATCATAAATCGTCAGTGCGGCGCAGGTGACGCCGTGCAATGCCTCCATCTCGACCCCGGTTCGCGAAAAAGATCGACACGCGCAACGCACGTCAATCCGCCCTTGACCCGATTGCCCCCCTTTTCCGGGGAATGTATCGTGGTCAAAACGTATCCGCACCCAGGACAATTCAAGATTATGACAAAGAGGAATGGCCACCGCCGTCCTTTTTGCCGCCATGATACCGGCCAGGCGGGCCACGGCAAACACGTCCCCCTTACTTTTATCCGGCCCCATATCTTGACCCATATCCCTTACCGAGTCTTGATCCGGATCTTGGGTCATGCCGGATTGAAGTATCTTTTTCAATGCCGCCGGATGCATCGTCACGCAGGCCGCGGCGCAAGCATAGCGATGCGTGGGTTGTTTATCGCCCACGTCAACCATTCGGGCCCGGCCTTGACGATCGAAATGCCCTTCTTTGTCCACTTTTTCCTTATCCGTCATTTTTCCATCCTCCGACAATATGCCCCCGTATTTTTAAATTATATTTTGAATTGTATTTTGAATTACGTCTTTTATATCGGGCTATTATATCGGGCGATAACGGTCATGCCCGGCCTGCACGCAACCGACCAAAATCGCGACACAGCGTCGCCAACGCCGCGCCCGGATCATCGGTACGCATCAACGATTCGCCAATCAAAAACGCCGATGCCCCACTATCGGCCAATGCGACCATATCCTCCGCTCGAGAAATTCCACTTTCGCATATAGCGGTAAATCCCGCTTGTCGAATATTGGGAATAAGTTCATGTGAAACATTAATATCAACATCTAATGTATTGAGATTACGGTTATTTACCCCAATCATTTTTATCGGAAGGCGCAAGGCTTGATCCAATTCCGACCCGGTATGCACTTCGACCAAAACGTCGAGTCCGATATCGGTCGCGATGGCCGCCCATTCGCTGCACTGCCGGATATCGAGGGCGGCCAGAATAAGAAGAATGCAATCGGCACCGGCCAAGCGAGATTGATAAATCTGCCATGGATCGATCATAAAATCCTTGCGCAAAATGGGTCGATCGACCCGGCTTCGCACCTTTTCAAGATAGGATAAGTCCCCCTTGAACCATTGCTTTTCCGTCAAGATTGAAAGACAAGCGGCCCCATTATCGGCATAGCGCTGCCCATCGCCAATCGGATCGTGAAGCGGGCGAATCACCCCCTTGCTTGGCGATGCGTATTTAATCTCGGCGATGATGGCCGGTGGCATTGCCCGGCGATCCAGCAATGCTTGATGAAAATCGCGCCGGGGCCAATCCGCGCATAGGCGCGCGACCTTGTCCCGCATCATCGGCAAGGGGCAGAGTTTTTTTTCCCGGGCGACACGCGCCTTCGTTGCATCAATAATACGATCGAGCACGCGGGCCATCGCCAATCACCGTTCCTTATTATCATTTCCGGGCATCGACACCTTGCCGTCGCGTGTCTTTGCACCGTGGCTAATGGCGATCATGGCCGTAAGAGCGGCAAGCGCCGACCCGTCGTCTATGGCCGCCTTGGCCCGCTCGACGCCTTGGGCCAGATCCGCGCATTGACCCGCCACACAAAGACCGGCCGCCGCGTTGATCAGAACCATATCGCGCGCATCCGGATAGCGCCCGTCCCCGGCCAGAACGGATCGTAAAATCGCGGCATTGGTCGCGGCATCGCCGCCGTCTATGCCTTTTTTATGCCCTTTCATGCGATCAACCGGCAAAAGCCCATCCCCACCGTCAAGCGTGAATTCGCGGATATTGCCGCCATCCCATTGCGCGACCCATGTCCGACCAAGCGATACCTCGTCGATGCCGGAACCGCTTTCATCCTCTCCGTGGACGACCCAAACCCGCTTGCTTCCCAATCGACCCAACACCTTGGCAATCGGCACCAACCAACGCCGGGAATACACCCCGACCAACTGATAGACCGGACGACAAGGATTAACCAACGGCCCGATCAAGTTGAATATCGTGCGAATTTTCAACGCCCGGCGAGCCGGGGCAACGGCCTTCATCACCGGATGATAAAAGGGAGCCATGAAAAAAGCGATCGATGCTTGCCGCAATGATTGTTCCTGGCATTCTTGGGGTGCGTCGAGACGCACACCAAGCGCTTCGAGGACATCGGCCGATCCACAGCGCGATGTCTGGGCCCGATTGCCATGCTTGGCAACCGGCACCGAGCATCCGGCAAGAACAAGCGCGGCGGCGGTGGAAACGTTGAAACTGCCACTGCCGTCGCCACCGGTGCCACAGGTATCCAAACAATGATCGGGACTTGCGACGGGGCGCGCGTGATCGCGAATGATGCCGGCAATCGAGAAGAGTTCATCCTCGCTTGCGCCGCGGGTCTCGATCACGGCAAGAAAGGCGGCCATCGGCTCGATCGCGACATCCCCATTGACCATCATCGAAAAAGCGTGGGCCGCCTGATCCGGACGCAATGGCCCGGCGATGGCAGCACGCAAATAAGGGGTGAAATCTTGCATCTATCCCGCCCTTACCCTTCTAAAAAAGTGAGGAAATTTCTTAAAATCTCATGCCCGTGTTGCGTGGCAATGCTTTCCGGATGAAACTGCACCCCGTGTATCGGCAAGGTCTTGTGCTGCAAGGCCATGATCAAGTGGTCATCCGCACTGGTCGCCGTTACCTCCAGGCAATCGGGAAAATCCTTGCGGTCGATAATAAGCGAATGGTAGCGGGTTGCCTCGAAACTCATCGGCAAAGATTTCAGCACGCCGTCACCCCGGTGGCGAATACGACTGACTTTGCCGTGCATGGGCATCGGCGCGCGAATAATCCGTCCGCCAAAATGCTGTCCGATCGCTTGATGCCCAAGACAGACCCCAAGGATCGGCACCGGCCGCGAGAGGGCGGCGTTGCGACCGATGACATCGAGGCAAATACCCGATCGATCGGGATCGCACGGGCCGGGCGAAATCACGATGCCCCGCGCGCCCTTGGCCAAGGCTTCCTGCGTGGTGATTTCATCGTTCCGCACGACATCGACCTTGGCCCCAAGCTCCCCCAGATAGTGGACCAGATTCCAAGTAAAACTGTCGTAATTGTCGATTAACAAAAGCATTCCACACGAAATCCCGAGGCCATGGTCAATAATCCGTAAAGCAGGGTATAACACTTGTGCAAAGGACGCAATCGCACCGCCTTCGATATAACCACCGGGCTTGCGATTACCGGCCCTGCGATTGCTGGGGTATAAAAGACGCAATCGCACCGCCTTCGATATAACCACCGGGCTTGCGATTGCCGGCCTTGCGATTGCTGGGGTGTAACGGACGCAATCGCACCGCCTTCGATATAACCACCGGCCTTGCGATTGCCGGCCTTGCGATTGCTGGGGTGTAACGGACGCAATCGCACCGCTTATCGCCCATCATCCTATCCCCCCACGCGGGGCCCATGACGATCGGGGCCGATCGGGGCCAATCGGGGAAAAATCCATCATCATCCGTGCCAAAATGGTGCCGGCATGGTATGCTGGGGGGAAACCGCCAATCGAGATATCCGGCCATGCATAACCTGACTAAAATTATCTTTATTATTTTTTTCCTGTCTTCGTCATGGGCGATTATGGTGTTGCTGGAAGATCGTGCCGCCAACCCCACCGCGTCAAGGATCGATGCCCCTATTGATGCCCCTATTGATTCGGGGGTTGATTTGGGGGTTTATTCGGGGGCCGACACACCATCACCGATGCCCCCGCCATCGTCCGCATCGCCAAAAACATCCCCGCCGGAACAAGGCGCAATCATCAACCCCGGCATCAACCCCGGCATCGACCCCGGCATCAACCCCGGCAATTCTTCCACGCCACCGCCAAATCATAAAGACAGCCACCACATCGATCCGGGGGCCGATCACGGTCTGCTTGCCGCCGCACCAAACGCAAGGGATTGGCACAATTGTCTTGGCCACAAAGAACACAAACCGGTTATCGTTATCGTCATTGATGATCTTGGCTATTCCTCCGATGCCGGAAAGAAAATCGTTGCCCTGCCCGGCCCGTTGACTCTTTCCTTCCTGCCGTTTGCTAAAAATATTGAAAATGAAATCGGCAACGCGCGCCGCCTTGGCCACGAGATATTCATGCATATCCCAATGGAACCGCGCGCCCCACCCGACCATGCCGTTCAAAACATGCTACAGGTCAAAGCCGTCGATCACGATATCCGCGCCTTGACCCGGCTTAACCTCGATAGTTTTGCCGGCTATAGCGGCGTCAACAATCACATGGGAAGCCTTTTTACCGCCAACGCGCGCGGCATGTCGATCGTCCTTGAGGCGGTTAAAAAACGCGGTCTGGTGTGGCTTGATTCCGTCACCAGTCTTGAGACAAAAGGCCCCGAAATTGCCCAACGGCTTGCTTTACCTTGGTTGAAACGGGATATTTTCCTCGACCACGATCCCAGCCACGAAATGATCCACCGTCAATTCAATCGCCTTGAAGCCCTCGCCCGAAAACAGGGCTTGGCCGTTGCCATCGGCCATCCCAAAGCGGCAACCATCGATGTCCTGCGCCAACGCCTGCCGGAAAGCCAAGAAAAGGGCTTTGTCCTGGCCGGGGCCGGAACAATGGCCCGGCTTGCCGCCGCCTGCACCAACAAGCCGCCCGATCAAACATGACCCGATCAAACATGACGGGCCAAAACGATTGGGGCCAAAACGATTGGGGCATATCGATGATGGAAGCACACATGACCCGGGCTAAGACGATTGGGGGCATATCGATGATGGAAGCACACATGACCCGTGCTAAGACGATTGGGGCCAAGACGATTGGGGCATATCGATGATGGAAGCACACATGACCCGTGCTAAGACGATTGGGGCCAAGACGATTGGGGCATATCGATGATGGGCCCGTGGGTGCGCCCCGGCCATGGTGACGCGATCGCCCGTATCGGTTTTATGGCTGCGGCCCGCACGCTTCCCTTACCCGGCACGATCGATATCGACGGCGATCGGTGCGTTCACGGCGATCCTATTCTTCGGCACGCGCCCCCTTGGCGCCCATTGCGACGTTTCCTCTGATTTTTCGTTCCTTCCATGCGCAATCCTTTCTTTGTCGGCATCGGTAATGCCGTGGTTGATATTCTGGCAACGGCCGATGACGCTTTTCTTGCCGCCCATCATATTCGCAAAGGGGCCATGACACTGGTCGAGGAAGATACGGCAAAGCGACTTTTGTCCCTGCTCGACGGCCATATCCAGGCCCAATCCCCGGGCGGTTCGATCGCCAACAGCATCGGCCTTCTGGCCCGTCTTGGCCATCCTTGCACCTTTATCGGCAAAGTGGCCGATGACCCGATCGGACGCTTGTTCCGTGATCATATCCGCGCCATCGGCGTCCATCTTGCGCCGTCGAAAAACCCCGTATCGCCCGATGGCGGGGCATCGCACCGGGGCGCCCCACCCGATAAGGACACCCCCGATAAGAATAACCCAGATAAGGACACGCCCGATCGGAATATTAAGGGCACGGCCCATTGCCTGGTTCTTGTCGGTCCGGACGCGCAAAGAAGCATGCAGACCTATCTTGGGGCCAGTACCGATCTTGCCGTCGTCGATCTTGACGAGGGGTCGATCGCCGCCTGCCGATGTCTTTTGCTGGAAGGGTATTTATGGAATCTGGCCCATTCACGCAAAGCGGTCATGCACGCGGCCGATATCGCTGCACAATCGGGTGCCACCGTCGCCTTTAGCCTTTCCGATGCCGGATTGGTCAAGCAGCACCGCGATACTCTTGTCCCCTTTATCCGCGATCGCGTCGATCTGTTGTTCGCCAATCAAGAAGAGGCCTGCGCCCTTTTCGGCCTTGATGATCTAACGGCGGCGGCGGACGCATTGCGCCCCATGGTAACGATGGCCGCCCTGACCCGATCGGAGCACGGATCATGGATCATTAAAGGTCGCCAAAGCTGGTCTATCGATGCCGATGCCCCGGCAAAGGTCATCGATACGACCGGTGCCGGTGATATTTATGCCGCCGGATTTTTACATGGCTATCGCCATGGCAAACAACCGGACATTTGCGGTGCCGTCGGCGCGCGACTGGCCGGGGATATCGTCTGCCAATTCGGCGCCGTACCATCGGGGGACGGTGCCGCCCGAATCGCCGATTTAATGGCATCGGACAAACCCTAATATCCGGCCCATTTGCCGTGCTTAATCCACATACCAAAATCCCCTTTTCGAGCAAGCCCCCAATCTCCTATGCCGATCCCCTCTGCGCGAAATAATGCCGATCAAGCCGTGAAATGAAACCGGCAAAACAGCGACCCCACCAACGATGGTGGAATGGTGATATGCGCCTGATTGTGATTTTTCTGCTTGGCATCGCCAGCGGCATGCCGTTGCTGTTGACCGGCTCTACCCTGACTTGGCGTCTGGCCACTTTTGACGTTGACATCACCACGATTGGCCTGTTTGCCTTTGTCGGCCTGCCTTATGCCGTTAAATTCCTTTGGGCGCCGCTGTTCGACCGCATCCCGGCCCATCGGATTATGCCCCGCCGATATGGCAATTATCTGGGCCAAAGACGGGCCTGGCTTGTCATTCTGCAACCGCTTTTGGCCCTTGCCATCATCATTCTTGGCCATCTGAATGGCGGCGATAAGGTTGCCATGATTGCCCTTGCTGCCCTTGCCGTATCGTTTTTATCGGCAAGCCAAGATACCGTCATCGATGCCTATCGGATCGAAATTCTTTCCCCGCGCGATCAAGGCAAAGGTGCCGCCGCAAGCCAATATGGCTATCGATGCGGTCTTCTTTTCAGCGGCGGCGGCGCATTGCTCTTGTCTCAGGCGATCGACTGGGGATATGTCTTCTTGCTCATGGCATTTTTACTTTACGCCTGTGGCTCGATTGCCGTTCTTCTCGGGCCAAAGCACCACCTGCCAAAACCCGCCATAAACAAGCCGAAAACCACCCTGCGGGCCGTGCTTGATCCGATACGCCATTTCATCCGCGATTGCGCCATCCGTGATCATGATCGGTGGGCAACCCGCCTGGTTCTTGGCGCGATGCTGATTCTGGCCATTATCTTGTACCGGGCAAGCGATGCCATCGCCGGGGTGATGGCCACCGTATTTTATCACGATATCGGCTTTAGCGCGGCCGAAGTCGGGGCCGTCAGCAAGGTATTCGGCCTCGGTGCGACCCTGGTCGGGATTGCCGTCGGTGCTTTGATGGTATCGCGCCTTGGTTGCATTGCCGCCCTGTTGTGGTGCGGTGGGGCCCAGATGCTTTCTAACGCCATGTTCGCCGCACTGGCCGTCGTTGGCTATAACATGCCGTTTTTTACCGCCACCATCGCCATTGAAAACCTCAGTGGCGGCATGGCCTCGGCCGCCTTTGTCGCCTTTCTTTCCGCCCTTTGCCGCCGTCAATGGGCGGCCACGCAATACGCCCTTTTGTCGGCCTTGGCCGCGGTCGGTCGTACCGTTTTTTCCTCCGGCGGGGGTTGGATCGTGACCCATTTTGGCTGGTTTGATTTCTTTGCCCTGACGATTCTTGCCTCCGCCCCGGCCTTGGTCATCTTTGCCTTGATGCGCGCGCGCCTCAACCACGTCATCCAAAGCCGTGAACACGCCTTTTCCACCGCCGCATCGTAACCGGGCGTAATAATTACATGGAATGCACTATCTAAGATAGGCGCCTCATATCATACACTTATGCCTTTCAAGAAAAATTGCTCGAAATCGATCGATAATAATATTACGATTTAAGAGATTTTCGTCCGTTATGCGGATAGAGTCCCTATGGATAGCAACCCTTATAATCCTTTCTTATAATCCTTTCTGGCAATCCTTTCTTGAAAACCACGCATCGGATTGCGCATAAACGCGGGCTTAGTTCAGTGGTAGAACGCCAGATTCCCATTCTGGCAGCACGGGTTCGATCCCCGTAGCCCGCTCCATTTATCCGATCCGGATAGAGGCCTTGGTCATCCGGATCGATTCCCCCCCCAAGAGACACTAGAGAGATGTTAGGGGGATATTGAAAGGGTGTTGGGGGTCATATTATCGCACCGGCTCGGATCGGCGGCGCGTTTTGCCCTTTGGTCGGGCTTTGCCCGATGGCTTTTTGGGCCGGGGCGCCCGGATCGTTTTCGTCGGATCGATATCACTCGATCGATCTTCCTTCGACACGATGCCGCCGGAAACCACCAATTTCAAACCCTGCTCGACCGTCATATCGGTCATCCGAACGTCTTTTTCATCGAAAAAGAGAAGATAGCCCGATGTCGGATTAGGCGAGGTCGGCAAAAACACGGTCAACATCCGCTTGCCCAGATAGGAATCGACGTCGGATGGGCCTTCATTGGTCAAAAAGCCGATCACATAGGTGCCCTTGCTGGGAAATTGGACGATGACGACTTTGCGAAAGCTGCTTGAATTGGAACCGAGAATCGTGGTGAATATTTGCTTGGCCGCGCCATAGACCGACCGCACCACCGGGGTTGCGCCGATTAATTTCTCGCCCACCTTCAGGAAATAACGCCCCATGACCCCGGCCGCAAGCCAGCCGATCAAAACCAAAAGGACAAATGCAACCAAAAGTCCAAGTCCGGGGATACGCACATTATGCAAATAAAATGCCGATATATCGTCACCCGGCACCAAAGAGGCCACTTGATAGTCAACAAAATTGACCAGCCCCCAAGTCAAATACAAGGTCACCCCGATCGGGGCGCAGACCACGACCCCCGTTAAAAAATAATTACGTAACCGTGCCCACATGCGTGGCCTCCTTCGTTATCGTCAACCCGACCCCATCGTAAAATATTAATCCCGCATTTGGTATCATTCTTTGACGCGGCATCATCCACCCATTCCTTGGCGCGGTCATATTCTTTGACCCAACCGCATCGAAACGGCCACATCCACCCATTTTTTGGCGTGGGTATATTCTTTGACCCGGCCACATGCACCCATTTTCCGGCGCGGTCATATTCTTTGGCGCGGCATCATTATGCCATTTTTTGGCACGGTCGCATCAAAACGGCCACATCCACCCATTTTTTGGCGCGGTCATATTCTTTGTCGCGGCATCATTATGCCATTTTTTGGCACGGTCACATCAAAACAACCACATGCACCCATTCCTTGACGCGGCCCTTCTGCCGGCGCCTATTCCGCGATTTTTGTCCGATCCGGGCCGGATGCCTTTGCCGACCGCCGCGATTCGGCGCCCCCATCCTTGGCGCCGTTATCGCCATGATGCGACATGATCACCCCGATCATATCGGCCATGATGCTTTCAACCGAGAAATCCTTAGGCGTATAGACCGCCGCGACCCCCATTTTTTTCAAAAGGGCAATATCACGACCCGGGATAATACCGCCGACAATGATCGGAATATGGCCGATGCCGTCGGCTTTCATCCTCTCCATGACTTCACCGGCAAGGGCAATATGCGATCCCGACAAAATCGATAAACCGACAAGATGCACGCTTTCTTCCAGCGCCGTTGACGCGATCCGGGCCGGGGTCAGGCGAATGCCCTCGTAAACGACCTCAAAACCGGCATCGCGCGCCCGCACCGCAATTTGTTCCGCCCCATTCGAATGGCCGTCCAATCCCGGTTTGCCGATCAAGATTTTCGGACGCCGCCCCAATTTTGCCGCCAAAGCATCCATCCGCGCATGAAGACCGGCCCACGGATCCTTGTCTTGATCGGTTGAATCGCGTTTTTCCGCGACACCGACCATCGCCACACCGGTCGGGGCGCGATATTCGCCAAAAACCCGGCGCATCACGTCGGCCCATTCACCCGTTGTCACCCCTGCCTCGGCGCATGCAATCGAAGCGGGCATGATATTCGCGCCACTTTTTGTATCCGCGGCAAGACGCTTAAGCGAAGCCTTAACCGCTTGCGCATCGCGTTTGGCGCGGAATTCCTGCAATTTGGCGACTTGTTCTTTTTCCGCACCGGCATCCGTTTCGAGAATTCCCCCATCGGGCGCGTCCAGCAATGGCGAAGGAAGGCCATCTTGATAGCAGTTCACCCCGACGATTTGCTTGTCTCCTGCCTCGATCGCCTTGAGGCGCTTGGTGTTGGACATGACCAATTGGTGCTTCATATAGCCTTGCTCGACCGCAGCGATAACGCCGCCGATCTTGCCGATATGGCGCAGTTGATCCATCGCTTCGCGCTTCAGCGCCTCGGTTCTTTCCTCAATCACGGCCGATCCTGCGAAAATATCGCCGTAATCAAGAATATCACTCTCGATCGCGACAATCTGCTGCAGCCGCAAACTCCACTGTTGATCCCAGGGGCGCGGCAAGCCGAGGGCTTCGTTCCAGGCCGGCAGTTGCACCGCCCGCGCCCGTGCCTTTTTCGACAACACGACCGGCAGCATCGAGAGCAAAATGCGATACACGTTATTTTCCGGTTGCTGTTCGGTCAGGCCAAGGGAGTTGACCTGCATGCCATAACGAAAGCGGCGATATCTATCGTCCTCGACCCCATAATCATGGCGTGTGATATCGTCCCACAGATCGACAAAAGCGCGCATTTTGCACAATTCCGTGATTAATTGCGTGCCCGCGTTGACGAAAAAACTGATCCGCCCGACGACCATGGGAAAATCGGCCTTGGCAACCTGGCCGCAATCGCGCACCTTATCGAGGACAACCTTGGCCCCGGCAAGGGCAAAGGCCAGTTCTTGGACCGGGGTCGCCCCGGCCTCCTGCAGATGATAAGAGCAGATATTGATCGGATTCCATTTTGGCATATTCGCCGTGGTAAATGCGATCACATCGGATGTTAAGCGCAAGGAATCATCCGGCGGGAAAATATAAGTGCCCCGGGAAAGATATTCTTTGATGATGTCGTTTTGCGTCGTTCCGGAAAGCCCGCGCGGACTTATCCCTCGCTCTTTGGCGAGGGCCACGTATAAAGCCAACAACCACGGTGCCGTCGCGTTGATGGTCATGGATGTGTTCATCTTCTCGATCGGAATACGGTCGAATAAACACCGCATGTCATCCAGGTGACCGATCGGCACGCCGACCCGACCGACTTCGCCGCGGGCCAACGGGTGATCGGAATCATAGCCGGTTTGCGTCGGCAGATCGAAGGCGACCGAAAGCCCGGTTTGCCCCTTGGCCAGATTGGATCGATACAACGCGTTGGACGCCGTTGCCGACGAATGACCGGAATATGTCCGGATCAGCCATGGACGATCTTTTGGACGATCTCTTTTTGCGTGATTCGAACCGCTATCCCCCCTCTTAAGATTTTCGGGGGGATTTTTCTTGGGGGGATCGGGGGGATCTTTGGGGGTACCCTGAGAATATTTGGGAGAATCTTTGAGGGAATCTTTGGGAGGATTCTCGAGGGAAGGTTTTGTGTTTCGTGTTTTTGATGCGTTATTTGCCATGGTATTGTTCCTGCACCGCTTGCGGGTGATAACCCCACCGCCGCCGATTTCATCGCCGGACGGCTAAGAATAAAAGCCAACAATGAATAGGGAAAGCCATCCCATCTCGATATGCAAGACGCCATCCACGGGCAATATGATATATTTTTTCCTTTCGTGAATATAGTGCGTTGCGCAAAACGGCACAAAAGGGTAAAAGTGACCTTCCCTGTTCTTGGAGCCCGCTTTCGGGTTCTTGGGGGTTTCTGTTTTCAGTAATCCGGTTTTTAAAGGCCTTATCCAATTGGATCAAAAGCATCGAAAGCCGGGTATTTTTATGCACTAACATTGATAGAGTAACGGGAGATCATGGATCATAATACCGAAAAAAAAGACCTTTACGAAATTGGGGAAATTCCCCCTCTTGGACATATTCCAACCAAAATGCATGCTTGGGTAATTCGCCCGGATCGACACGGTCCGCCGGAAACGGCCATGCAAGTCGAAGCCATCGACACGCCGATGCCGGGCCCGGATGAGGTTCTGGTGATGGTGATGGCGGCCGGCGTCAACTATAACGGCATATGGGCATCCCTTGGCAAGCCGGTGTCCGTCTTTGACGTCCACAAGGCCGATTTACATATCGCCGGATCCGATGCCAGTGGCATCGTATGGGCGGTCGGCGCCAAAGTCACCCGATGGAAAGTCGGGGACGAGGTCATCATCCATTGCAACCAAGATGACGGCGATGATGAAGAATGCAACGGCGGCGATCCGATGTATTCGTCCAGCCAACGGATTTGGGGCTATGAAACCCCCGATGGCTCCTTCGCCCAGTTCACATCGGTCCAATCGCGCCAACTTATGCCACGGCCGAAACACCTGACGTGGGAAGAATCCGGTTGCTATACCTTAACCTTGGCCACATCCTATCGGATGTTATTCGGCCATCATCCGCATACGATCCGCCCCGGGTACAATGTCCTTATATGGGGCGCATCGGGGGGCATCGGCTCTATGGCCGTCCAGCTTTGCAAAAGTGTCGGGGCGAACGCGATTGGGGTCATTTCGGATAACAAACGCCGCGATTTCGTGATGGATATCGGGGCCAAGGCCGTCATTAATCGCAAGGACTTCAATTGTTGGGGGGCACTTCCCGATGTTTCCGATAACAAGGCCTATGGTGCCTATATGAAAGAAGTGCGCCAATTCGGTCGTGCCATTTGGGATGTCACCGGCAAGGGCGTCGATGTCGATATCGTTTTCGAACACCCGGGCGAGGTGACGTTCCCCGTTTCTTGCTTTGTCGTTAAACGTGGCGGCATGGTCGTGTTTTGCGCCGGAACGACGGGATATAACCTGACCATGGACGCGCGCTTTATCTGGATGCGGCAAAAACGGATTCAAGGATCGCATTTTGCCCACCTTAAACAGGCATCGCAAGCCAATGATATGGTCATGTCTCGCCATGTCGATCCGTGCATGTCGGAAGTCTTTACATGGGACACCATTCCCCAATCCCATACGAAGATGATGAACAATCAGCATGAACCGGGCAATATGGCGGTTCTTGTCCAAGCGGCCAAACCGGGAATGAAAACCCTGGATGAAGCCTATCGGGCCAAAAAGAAGTAGAGGAAAGCCCCAAAAGAAAATACCGGAAGAAAGCCATAGAGGCGCTTTTGTTCGCCGTGTCGTCCCCTTGCCGGGCGGCACGGTTTGATCCCGTTTTTTACCGTCCCGTTTCTTACCATCCCGTTTCTTGCCATCCCATGTTGACCCGATCGTTATGAGGCAACCCAATGAATGATAAGCCGTCAAAATCACTGTTTCGAGATTGCCGTCAGGCCAATGACGCAACCCGCAAGCTATGTTCAGCCGCCCGGCGGCGGTTGCGCGACCTATTGATCGGTGATGCCGATCGGGTCGATTCCACCCGCCTCGAGCAAAATCAATATGTCGCCCATGGTATCGCTTGGCTTTTGACGTATGGCGAAGCCCTCGAGCAAATGCTTGCCTGGGCCACCAAGCTTGAGGAAAGCGACCAAGCAACCCCCCTTGATTATACCATTCTGCAATGCGCCTTTGGGGAATACCTGTCCCAGATCAGTGGCGGCATACCGATGTCGCAAGGGGAATATATTCGCCCCATCGATATGGGTCTGGCGGCGGCGGCCCTGGCCTATAGCGATGACGAGGCCGTCAAAGCCCTAAGCGCGACCGGCAACAGCGTTGAAAACCGCGTCCGAATCGCCCAGGCCGTGGCCAAAGGGGATTTTGGTCGGTTCGGCGAAAACGACACCGATCGCATGATTCGCGACCAATTTCACCGTTTCAGTCAGGATAAAATCCTCCCCCATGCCCATGAATGGCACCTTCAAGACAAACTAATCCCCCTGGATGTCATCAAACAGATGTCCGACCTTGGCGTTTTCGGTATCGCTATTCCCGAACAATATGCGGGCCTTGGCATGGGCAAAGTCGCCATGTGCATTGTCACCGAGGAACTCTCCCGCGCCTTTCTTGCCGCCGGATCGCTTAGCACCCGGGCGGAAATCGCCGCCGAATTAATCCAGCTTGGCGGAACCGAGGCCCAAAAGAAAGATTGGCTTCCCCGCATTGCCTCGGGGGAGATTTTAACGACCGCCGTCTTTACCGAACCGAATGTCGGTTCGGATCTTGCCCATCTTGGCACGCGCGGGGTGCTTAAAGACGACCATTATCACGTCCATGGGGCAAAAACATGGATCACACACGGTGCCCGCAGTGATCTGATGACCTTGCTTGTCCGAACCGACACCCAGGAAAAAGGCTATCGCGGCCTCAGTATGCTGCTTGCCGAAAAACCACGCGGCAATGACGATACCCCCTTTCCGGCCGACGGCATGCAGGGATCGGAAATCGAAGTCCTTGGCTATCGCGGCATGAAGGAATATGAAATCGCCTTTGATGATTTTAAAGTACCGGCGGCCAATTTGCTTGGCGGCAAGGAAGGGCAAGGATTCAAACAACTGATGGCGACCTTTGAATCGGCCCGTATTCAAACCGCGGCCCGCGCCGTTGGCGTGGCTCAATCGGCCCTCGACAGCGCCATCCATTACGCCGGCGAACGGGTGCAATTCGGCAAAACCATCATCCATTTTCCCCGCATTGCCGCCAAGATCGGCTGGATGGCGGTGGAAACGATGATTGCTCGGCAGATCACATTCCATTCGGCCCGGGCCAAAGACAGTGACAAACGCTGCGATATCGAGGCCGGAATGGCAAAACTACTCTCGGCCCGAATCGCCTGGAGTAACGCGGACAATGCCCTGCAGATTCACGGGGGCAACGGATACGCATTGGAATATCCGATCAGTCGCATCTTGTGCGATGCGCGTATCCTCAATATTTTTGAGGGCGCGGCCGAAATCCAGGCGGGTGTGATCGCGCGCGGGCTTGCCCTGCGCGACGAGGATGCCTGACCCTGCCCCTTTTGACCGCCCCGTCACCCGATTTGGGGCAAATCCATTTGTTTGCGACGAGGATGCCTGACCCCTGCCCCTTTTAACCGCCCCGTCACCCGATTTGGGGCAAATCCATTTGTTTGCGACGAGGATGCCTGACCCTGCCCCTTTTGACCGCCCCGTCACCCGATTTGGGGGAAATCCATTTGTTTGCGGCGAGGATTCCTGACCTCTGCCCCTTTTAACCGCCCCGTCACCCGACTTGGGGGAAATCCATTTGTTTCAAGACATCGGCAGCGGCAAGCAAAAATCCTTCGATATCGGTGCTTGTGATCGCGCCGATGCAACCGATACGAAAGGACGGAACGTCCGTCATCTTTCCCGGATAGATGATATATCCACGCTGTGCCAAATGTCCGTGAAAAACGTCAAAATCAAATCCGTCCGGCATCTTGAAAGATAAAATGATCGGTGATTGGTGGGCCGGATCGATCAGGTCAACAAAGCCGAGGCGGCCCATTCCTCGGCGGATTAATCGCCGATTTTCTTGATAGCGACCAAGACGCGCGTCCGGGCCACCTTCTTGGCCAAGACGGGCAAGAGCATCGGCCAAAGCGGCAATGATTTGCACCGGTGGGGTAAAGCGGAATTGACCCGTTTCCTCGAAAAAACGCCATTGCGCGGCAAGATCCAGAACCAATGACGGCACGCGATAATCTTTCCCGGCATTTGACAACGCCTTTCTTTCGGCCATGACAAAGGCCAGCCCCGGCGCGCCTTCCAGACATTTATTGGCCGATGCGATCACCGCCAAGACACCGTCCGTCAACGGCATCGGCAAAGCGCCGAAGGTACTCATGGCATCGATCATCAAAGGGCGGGCATGACGGCGACTAATATCCGCTAACGCATGGATCGGATTCAATATCCCCGATGCCGTTTCACAATGCACCGCCGCCACATGGGTAAGGGTTGAATCACGGCCAAGGGCATCATCCAACCGCGCCGGAGAAAGGGGCTTGGTTTCGTCCCCGTCAAGAACGGTGAAACGCCGACCGACGGCGCGGCAAATATCGGCCAAGCGGCGACCATAGGCCCCATTCGTCTGGACCAAGATATGGGATTGGGGATGGCAAAGAGAAACGATCGCCGCTTCCAGGGCCGTCGTGCCACTGCCCGCGATCGGTATGCAAAGATGGGATAACAAGGGATCTTTCGCCGTGACCCGCGCATCGGTGCCATCATCCCCATGGCGCCCCTTATCGTCCCCATTACCGATACCCTCACCGCCATCCTTATCATTGCCCTTATCGCCGTAACGATGCGCTTTTTCCGCTTGAGAACCGGCCATCGCGACCGCCGCAAGATCGCGGCAGACCCGTTGGCACAAGGCCATAAAATCCCCCTCCCGCGATCCCCAGTCACGCGTCATTGCCTGGCGGGTGGAAACGGCGGTTGTCAAAGGGCCGGGCGTTAAAAGACAAGGATTTTCAGGGCTTGGAAAGGGGGCATTGGTCATGGCACGGCTTCCCGGTCGGTCGGGGGGGATACCACTTTATCGGGGCAGTCCCGTTTTTTGGTCAGAAAATCGGCCAAGTGACGGCGCACCGGCGGCAAATCAAGCCCGGCGTCGGCCTGCAGATGGCGGCGTAGGAAAAAACCGCTAAGCCGCAATCCTGTCGCAATATCGAAATCACTGACCACGTCGGGAGAATCCTCCGGTTGATGCAAAAAATCCGGAACCGGCAACAATCGGTTCCGCCACCGACCGGCGGCCCGTTTTGACACGCCATGCCCGGTTTTCGGCGATATATAAGCCACATCGTCCACCCCACTCACCACACAGCGGCTAAGGTCGAGGGCAAAACCCATCCGATTCAAAAGCTTCATTTCCCAAAAAACGCAAGCCCGCGCCCAATGATCGCCTTCCAGCGCCCCCAGCAATACAAGAAGATCGTGATAGCTGCGTTGATCCGGGGCCCGTTCCGCAAAGCATATTTCCACTAAACGACAGCACGATACCATCACCGATAGACGCTCGGGAAGATGTAAAATGCGCGATGCGGTCGAATGGCGCAATTCGCAACGAAAACTCCCCAATTGTTCACTTAACCGCGACCGCCACACGGCACTGACCCGATTGCCGGGCTGATAGATATCGCCCTTGCGCGACAAGGCATGCACCCAACCACCATGCTGCCCATGGTCAAGGGTTAAAAGACGAATAATCGCCGCGTTCTCTCCATGCCGGCGCACCGACAATACAATACCCTCGTCGCGCCATTGCATCCTATTGTTCCAATCCGCAAAAATAACATATCGTCATCGCGTTATTTCCATCGCTCCCAAGCCGCACCATCCATCAAGGGGGGGGGCGTCTCCGGCACAAGAACATCCATCAAAAGGGGTGATGCCATCGATAACGTCGCCCCGCCGATCGCCGGGGGTATGGGGAATATCCGGCACAAAAGCATCCATCAAAAGGGGTGATGCCATCGTTCCGGCACAAGAGCATCGGCAACCACGGCCGATAACACCCAGGCCCACTTGCACCGTTCGCCATACCACCATCCGTCCGATCGTTATCCCGCCATGCTAACCGATCCATGGATCGCGGGAAACATCCTTGCGTTATTTCCATCGCTCCCCTGCCGCGCCATCCATCATCCATCAAGGGGGGGCAATGCCATCGATAACGTCGCCCCGCCGATCGCCGGGCTATGGGGAATATCCGGGCGTATGTGGGGGGTATAGGCGCCCTCGGTCGGATCCATCGCTCCCAAGCCGCGCCATCCATCATTCATCATCCATCAAGGGGGGGAGCAATGCCATCGATAACGTCGCCCCGCCGATCGTCGGGGGTATGGGGAATATCCGGGGGTATGTGGGGGTATAGGCGCCCTCGATCAGATCCGTCAGGGGGAATATCCGGGGATATAGGCGCCCTTGGTCGGATCCGTCAGGGGGAATATCCGGGGATATAGGCGCCCTTGGTCGGATCCGTCAGGTTTGAGGGGGTCATCGGGATACCGACCAAGAGGCCACCGTCCAAAGACGGTCCGTCGGGAACGACCATCATCATTCCCGTTCCCCATTTTCGATGCGATCTTATCCATTCAATCGCCACGAATATCGTGCCGACCGCCGATGAAAGGAGAAAAGCAAAGGCAGTGGCTAACAAGGGGAAAACTGTTGCTTTTCCGATAATACTAAAATAATGGAAAATAGCAATAAAAAAGAACATAAAACGAACAAAAATATTTTTTATGGAAAAAATAGAGAACTTTATATGAATTTCCATAGCTATTGACCACCACAACCGGCACGTGCAACACGTATTGTTCTTTTCTATCGGGGCGGTTTTTTCGGGCTTTTATCTTCAGGTTTTTGCTTTTCGGGCTTTTGTCCGACCGGGGGATTTTGCCCGACCGGGGGATTTTGCCCGACCGGGGGATTTTTTGTTTTTTGAGCTTTTGTTCTATTTGGGCTTTTGCTCTTCGGGCCTTTGCTCTATTGGGTGATGCTTTGGGTCGAAAATCGTTTACTATCATCGGATGCCAACCCGGCCCGCCCCTCAACATCCCCAAAACGGGCAATACCCGACCGGGAAAGCGGGGAAATGGCATGAAACCGGAAAGGAAATAATGGATTATGCGTTATCGACACACCATGGTGCGAATCCGCAACATCGAGGAAAGCCTCGATTTTTACTGCCAAAACCTGGGACTGCGGGAAGTGGCGCGCAGGGATTATCCCAAGGGTCGCTTTACCCTTATTTTTCTGGCCGCCCCGGAACAGGAGGACGCGCAGCTGGAATTGACGTTTAACTGGGATCCGGATCCGGAATTGGATAAAGGACGTGGCAAAAACGGCATGAGCGGGCGCAATTTCGGCCATCTTGCCTATCAGGTCGATCATATTTACACGCTGTGCGAAAAATTGATGAAGGCCGGAATCACCATCCATCGTCCCCCCCGCGATGGGCATATGGCGTTTATTCGCTCGCCGGATGGAATATCGATTGAGTTGCTGCAAAAAGGCACGGCCCTTGCCCCTTGCGAACCATGGCTATCCATGAAAAATCAAGGCACCTGGTGATTTTCCATCAAAAACCCCTCATCTCCCGATTCGCCCCGGCCCTCCCTTTCCGTCCGCACGGGAATACGACAAGACCGACAAACGAAGGCAGCCCCCGGATATAACCAAAAGCGAGCAACCACGCCGTCAAAGCATAACCCGCCGATAGATGGGCCTGCCGATACATGGCACCCGATATATGGGCCTGCCGATATACGGGCATGTCGATACGTGGCACGTCAATACAGGGCACCCGATACATGACCCGCCGAATTCACGGGCTTCATCCGCGGTAAAAATCGTTGTCTGACTAGGAATCGTCGAAGTCCACCCTTCACCCGCAGCAAGAATCGTTGCGCGATTAGGAGTCGTCGAAGATTTTTTCCTCGAGGGCGATAAACCGATCGATCATTGTCCGCCAAATTGCCTCGATAATATCCGGGTCAATGCCGCGTTTTTCGGCACCGCCGCGAACGGTGGCAATAATCTCCTCGATCCGTTTGCGATCGACAATTTGATCGCGGCTTTTGAAGGACACCACTTGACGAACATAGGCCGAACGCTCGGCAAGAAGATCCAGCAAGCGATGATCGATGATATCGATATGGTGGCGTACCTGTGCCAGACTCCGGCATGCAAAAACGGGACATGACGCGGGCGGATCACCATCGCCACGCTTGGCACGGCGGTCGCGACGATCACCATCCGCGGCCCGTGGATGATTTTCTTTATCCGGTTTTCGATCTGATGTTTTGCCTGCGTTCACACCCATATCCCTAGCACGCATCGATAATAATCTCAAATCGGCATCGGTGCGCGCCCGAAAAACCGCCCCCCGTGGGCGCACCCGAAAAGGCGTATCCGGGAAAAACACACGGGAAGAACGAATGGGGAAAACGAATGGGGAGAACACATATTTTATCGTGATGCGGCGGCGGCGTGTGACGGTTGGCCGATATGAAGGCCGATATAAAAGCGAAGGTATCCAAGATATGGGAATGGACGGGACGATGCGGCGGCAATGCACGTCCCCGGACGGCGGTCGTCACGTTTCCGCGCGATATGCGCAGGCCTCATAAAGGGGGCGCATGCGATTCTTCCATTGGCCGCGCCATAGGGTCAAAAGCTCTTGTGCGCGGCTGTGGCCGGAATCGACAATATCGCGCAAAGGCTCCAAGTAGAGGCTTTCGTCGCGCCCCTTGGCATCATATTTTTTCCTGCGGGCAAGGCCTTGCGCCGATAATGCGAGAATTTCACGGGCCAGTTCCAGCATCGATCTTCCATCGATTTTGGTCGCCAATCCCAAACGGGGCGTCATTCGGCGCAAATCAAGGTGGCGCGCCATCGACCAATCACGCACGATATCCCACGCCGCGTCCCGCGATTTTTGATCATACAGCAACCCACACCAAAACGCGGAAAGAGCGCAGAGAAAATCAACACTGCCACAATCGGCCCCGCGCAGTTCGATGAATGTCTTGAGGCGCACTTCGGTAAAAACGGTCGAGATATGATCGCTCCAGTCGTCGATGGTTGGCCGCCGGCCCGGTAATTGGGGTAATTTACCGGCGAGAAAATCACGAAACGATTCCCCGGCAACATCGATATAACGCCCGTCACGCCGGACAAAATACATCGGCACGTCGAGAATATAATCCGTATATCGATCAAAGCCGAAACCCCGGTCAAAAACACATTCGGGCACGCCGCACCGATCGGGATCGGTATCCGTCCAGATATGGGAACGATAGCTTAAATAACCGGAATCTTTTCCCTCGCGCAGGGGGGATGTCGCGAATAGAGCCACCGCCACCGGCTGTAAAGCGAGCGCCAAGCGAAAACAACGGCGCATCATGGCTTCGCTGTCATAATCGAAGTTTCCCTGAATCGTGCAGGTGCGCAGCATCATATCAAGCCCAAGATTGCCTTTTTTCGGCATATAACGCCGCATGATTTGATAGCGCGCCTTTGGCATCCACGGCATGTCGGCACGGGTCCATTGCGGCAAAAAACCCATGCCGAGGAATCCCGCGCCGATACCATCGGCCGCTTTTAAACTTTCACGCAGATGCAGCCGGACTTCAGAGCAGGTTTCATGCAGCGTCGCAAGGGGCGCGCCGGATAATTCGATTTGCCCGCCGGGTTCAAGGGTGATGGTTGCCTGGTCACGGCCCAGAGCAATCAGCGTGTCCCCCTCCATCATCGGTTGCCAGCCAAAGGAGCGCATCGCTTCCAGCCAGGGAAGAACGCCCCGCTTGTAATCCATGGGTCGCAGAGAATCCCAATCGAAAAGGAATTTTTCATGCTCCGTGCCAATCCGCCACCGCGACGGTTTCTTACAGCCATCGAGGAAATAGGAAACAAGGGTATCGCGGTGATCGATCACCTCTTCATCGCCCTTTGGCACCGGCGGCATTTCCTTGCGAGAATGGGTCATGGCATCATGTCCGGCATTGGCGATCGTGACCGGCCGCCAAAACGGCAAGAGCCGCCGCGCCCGCAGTCTCGGAACGCAGAATATGCGCCCCCAGCCGACAGCGCCGGACGCCGGGCAAGCGCGCGAGGGATTCGCTTTCATCACGGCAAAATCCCCCTTCCGGCCCGATCAAACAAAGACAGCGCCGACCGTCGCGATGGATATCGTCCCGACACAGGTCGAAAATCGGCAATCCATCGGGATCGCATAAAAGGATATTCCATTTCGTTTTGAATGCGTCCTCGCCCGCGTCCTTATCCCCATATGGTGCCGTATCGGTCGCCCCATCCGATCGGGGGGAAAACGCATCCATCACCCCGGTATCGCCCCGCCGTAGATCGGCCTGCGGTAAATCGGGCCGCCGTAAATCGGCCTTCCATAAATCGGCCCTCCACAAATCGGCCCTCCATAAATCGGCCCTCCATAAATCAGAAAGAGGCCGCGCCGGCGCGAGTATGGGAAGATCGAGACGCCCGCATTGCTCGGCCGCGCCGGTGATCCAGGCCATCGCCCGCTTTGTCGGGAAATCGCGGGCAACCGTGCGCGCACTGATCAACGGCAGGAATCCGGCCGCGCCAAGCTCGGTGCCCTTGACAAGCAGATATTCGAGCGACTTGGCTTTCACCGGACAAAAGCCCAGCACCGGACCCGATGACGGTCGGGGTTGCGAACGGATTGGCCGCTGGAGGTGAAGCCGTCCCCCCCCGCGATGCGCAACGCCGCATCGTAAAACGGCCGACCATTCACCGTCGATACCGTTAAAGACATGAATGACGGCCCCGTCTTCAAGACGAAGCACATGGGTCAGACGCCGGAACAGATCACCATCGATCGGAATCATACGTCCTTTACCAAAGCGACCGACAATATATAATCGATATAATCGCTTTTTACCGACGGGTGTCGATACCATCTTTTTCCTCACTATCGATTGTTAATTTTCCTATATCCCTTATCCCATCGAAAAGCGCAATCATTATGCCCGCGCCCTTACCCGCTTCCCTTACCATGCCCCCCTTACCGCCGCCCCTTAGCGCGTGGCATTTCCGGCCGGGTGGCGATCCTTGCCGCCTTTTATCGCTTTCCTTGCGGTCGGATGGCAATTTTTGTCATCATGAACGCATACTGGCCGCAAGGGACTTTGAACCGTCGCTTTGATAAACCATGCCCCGTTCCCCCCATCATAAACCAAGTCATAAGCCAAGCCATAAGCCAAAATCCCCCGGCATCCCCTATTCCGATCGCCCCCCCCCCGATCGCAATATAATCGCCACCGACAAGAGGGCCGATCGCAATCCCCACACCACCGACCAAAGGGCCGATCGCAATCCCCACACCACCGACAAGAGGGCCGATCGCAACCCCCTCGATCGCAGTCCCCACACCACCAACCAAAGGGCCGGACGATGGCGATTATATTGCGATCTGATCCGCTTGAACCGACCGACCGGAACCTTATTGCTCGTCTTTCCTTGCTGGTGGGGACTTGCCCTGTCCGGAGGGCGCGATGAAGCCCCATATTGGATATTTCTCCTCGGCGCTTTTGCGATGCGCAGTGCCGGCTGTATCATCAATGACCGGCTGGATCGCGATTTCGACCGCCGGATCGCCCGCACCCGCACCCGACCGCTGGCAACCGGTCAAATCCCCACCGGCGCCGCCCTTATTTTCCTTGCCGCATTGTTGGTAATCGGGGCCGGAGTGCTCTTTTCACTGCCGATATCGGCCCAAATAACCGGCATCGCTTTATTCCCATTGATTTTTCTGTACCCCTTGGCCAAACGATTTATGCGCTGGCCGCAAATTGTCCTTGCCTTGATTTTCAATGCCGGGGTGCCGATCGGCTGGATGGTCGGACAATCGGGATCGGTATCGGGATCGGTATCGGCCGGGGTTTTGCTCTATGCCGGATGTTTCTTCTGGACCTTGTTTTACGACACCACCTACGCGATCCAGGATCGGCAAGGCGACCACCGGCTTGGCCTTGGCTCATCGGCCCTTGCCCTTGGTCGCCACCTTGGCATCGGCTTGACCGCCTTTGCCGCCCTGGCCTGGATATGCTGGGCGCTGGCCGCGTCCAGCGCCGGTCTGGGAATCGGTTTTTGGCCGCTATCGGCACTTTTGGCCTGTGACTTTGCCGCCCGCATCGCCATCTTGCGCCCACTGACCGCGCGTGGCCGCAACCGGCCGGGAAACAAGAGCCGCCCATCCCATCACCATACGAAAGGCGACCATCCGGCCGCGTTGGCCAAAGCCCATATCGTCTTTCAAACCAGCCCGATAAGCGGGGCTATCTTGACCGGCGCATGGATCGCCGGGATCGCCTCGCAAACACCGTGATTGTGCCGATGATGCCCCCCTCGCATCCGACGTATCTTTACCCGTATCTTGCCCCCCATCTTGACCATACTCCGACCCCCATCTTGAACCGTATCTTGACCTCTTATCTTGCCCCGCATCTTGATGCGTATCTTGCCCCCCATCTTAATCGTATCTTGATGGGCGCATTCCGATCACCGATTGCCGTATTTTTAAAAAACAGCCCTGCGCAGGGGTAATATTCAAGAAAAAAGTGGAAAAAACTTGCCAGATAGAGCGAACCTTCACACTATGCAGCCCGTGACCGAGAATACCGCCATAACCAAGAATAGCACCTCGCCCGAAACCATTTGCGACCCGCACCGACGGGCGCTTGCCTTCTGGGACAAACACGGGGAGGCGCTGTATATCAAAGCGGCCGGTATCCGTGCCCGCACGAACGCGCCCCGCCGCCATGCCCTGCGCCGACAATTCCTTGAAAAATTGGATCGAATCCGCGCCGCCGGCGAAGACGATCCTTTCAGCAATTCCGTATCGCTGCTCTCTCTCGATATTGTCAAACGTCTGCACGAAGGCGATATCACCCCGGATGATATCGACATCCTGATTCAGCATTTAAGCGTCAGTGCCTTTGCCTTTCGCGCGCGGCGAATGGCCCTTTATCGGGGCGAGACACGGCAATCGGTCAATGAGAAAACGATCGAGCGGCACCTCATCCGGGCCATCACCGAGAATGGTCAAATATTGCCGTTCGAGCACTTTAAAGCATTGGTCGAGCAAGAGAATTTCGGCATTGTCTTCACCGCCCATCCGACCTTTTCCCTGAATCACGATCTTTTGCGCGCCCTTTGCCACCTTTCCCTGGCCAATGGGGACGATCCCCCATCCGACATCCTTGCCGATATCGCCCGCACACCGCATCTGCCGGAACGGCCGATCACGCTGGAGACCGAGCACCGCCTCGCCGCCGACGCAATCCGCCATGCCCAAGCGGCATTAAGGCGTTTGAACGCGATCATCTTCAAGATTGCCCGCAAGCACTATCCCGATCAATGCCACACCCTCGTCCCGCGCATGATTTCGCTTGCAAGCTGGGTTGGCTATGACATCGACGGTCGCGACGACATCACATGGATCGATAGTCTGCATAAACGCCTCCAAGTCCAATTTCATCAACTGGCCCATTATCGCACACGCCTTGATCGGGTTATTTCCTGCAATCAATCGCCTTCTAAAAACGCGCCGTTGCACAAAACCCTGATTTCCTTGCAAAGCCGCCTGGAAAAGATGAGCAACGAAATAAAGCGCGAAATTAATGCCTTTCATGAATGTCGCAAGAAAAAAGATGATCGCGAGATGATCGGTGCCATCGCCCGCTCCATGCACAAGGGACTGGATCAACGACTGATCCGGTCGGAAGATTTAATCGTGATGATCACCCGGGCGATCGGGCAATGCCAAAACGATATCGGTAAAAAATGCATCCATGATCTATGCCTGTTGCGGGCCGAAATTGCCGGATACGGACTGGCAAGCGCGCATACCCATTTTAGAATCAACGCCTCGCAGTTACACAATGCCATTTGCAACGATATCGATATGGAAGGCGATCCCGGCGATCCGGCCCGCCGCCGCACCTATATCCGACGCTTGAATACCCTCCTTGGCAAAGTGCGTCCCGTCACGATTAATTTCGGCTCGCTCCTCGACGAGCGAATGTCGGCCAAACGGCTTTTCATGATCGTGACTCAAATGCTGAAATACATGGATAAAACAACCGCCGTGCGTTTTTTAATTGCGGAATGCGAAACCCCGCTCAGCGCCCTTAGCGCCCTTTATTTTGCCCGTTTGTTCGGCGTTGCCGACAGCATGGATATTTCACCGCTGTTCGAGACCGAGCGCGCATTGGCCAAAGGCCATCACATCATCGATGAACTTCTGGCCAATCCCCATTGGCGCCGCTATATCCGGGCGCGCGGGCAGTTGGCGATCCAAACCGGATATTCGGATTCCGGTCGCTATATCGGCCAGGTTGCCGCCGGACTGGCGATCGAGAATCTCCATGTCAATATCGCCCGGGTACTGGAAAAACACGGGTTGAAGAACATCAAAGTCATCATGTTCAACACCCATGGTGAATCGATCGGGCGCGGGGCGCATCCGCAAAACATGGCCGAACGTATGCGTTATGTATCGTCCGATTACGCGCGTACCGCCTTCGCCCGCAACGGACTGCGCCTGAAAGAGGAAATATCGTTTCAAGGTGGCGATGGCTATAGCTGGTTTATGAACAACGATAGTGCCTTTGCCGTCATCAGCCGCATCGGCGAGCATTGCCTTGCGCCGATCGATAAGAACAAAGACCCGTTCTATGACCGTCCGGATTACGGGGCCGAAATGGCCGATGGCGTTAAGCAATTCAACGCATCCTTGATGGATAATCCGTCGTATATGTCGCTTCTTCGGCTTTTTTCAACCCATTCCCTTTATCCATCCGGATCACGCCCGGTTCAGCGCAGTGACGAAAACATCGTTGAAAGCAAAAACAGCGGGCATCCTTCTCAAATGCGCGCGATTCCCCAAAACGCGATTTTGCAGCAACTGGGCTTTTTTGCCAATTCCCTTGGCGGTGTCGGGCGCGCCTTTGCCTCGGATCGGGACAAGTTTCTTGAGCTACAGCGCCATTCCCATCGCTTTCAAAATATTGCCGGTATTGCCGAATACGCATTTGCCTTCAGCGATTTTGAAATCCTCAAAGCCAATGTCGGATTATTCGACCCCGGTGCCTGGCTTTCGAATGCGACCCGTTGCGACGATCCGATTTTACGTGAATCGATGAAGAAAATGGCCGATACGCTGATGCGGAGAAAGATATATGGCCAAATCAGTCCCGTCGCCGATCATTTCCATCGCGAATATCTAAGCATTCGTGAATGGATACTCGGCAGTGGCCGCAGTGCGTCCCTTGCGGTTGGAACCGGTCGCATTATCGAAAAGAAATACCGCGATGATCTTCTGTTGCTCCACGCGCTGAAAATCGCCATGATTCGGGAAATTTTCCTTCTTGCCATGCGCGTGCCGCCCTTTAGCTATCAAAAGGGACACAGCCATTCCGACATCATTGCCCGCATTCTGGGTCTTGATATCGATTATTCCCTGCAATTGCTGCGCAATATTTTTCCCCTCCGTTCGGGACACCGCAATACGGTCGATTTTGGCGAAAAAGCCACCTATCATAATTCGGAAGCGGGCGGATACGCCGGGTATCATCGCGATATCTTTGATCCGATCGAACGCCTCTATGCCGCCGTGCGCCGCCTATCCCATGGCATTGTCGACTTTATCGGTGCCATCGGCTAATCGCCGCCGAAAGCCCCGCCACCCGGCCGCTTTCTTGAGGGTCGGCTTCTTGTCGGCTCCTTGGGGTCACTCCTTGAGGGGACGGTTTCTTGTCCCCCTATCGATCGACGGCGGGTAAAGCCCCGCCACCCGGCCGCTTTCTTGAGGGGCGGCTTCTTGTCGGCTCCTTGGGGGCACTCCTTGGGGCGGCTTCTTGTCGGTTTCTTGTCCCCTATCGATCGACGGCGGGTAAAGCCCCGCCGCCCGGCCGCTTTCTTGAGGGGCGGCTTCTTGTCCCCCTATCCATCGCCGCCGAAAGCCCCGCCACCCGGCCGCTTTCTTGAGGGGCGGCTTCTTGTCCCCCTATCCATCGCCGCCGAAAGCCCCGCCACCCGGCCGCTTTCTTGAGGGGGCGGCTTCTTGTCGGCTCCTTGGGATCACTCCTTGGGGGCGGCTTCTTGTCGGTTTCTTGTCCCCTATCGATCGACGGCGAAAGCCCCGCCACCCGGCCGCTTTCTTGAGGGGGCGGCTCCTTGGGGGCACTCCTTGAGGGGCGGCATCCCTTTGCCCCATGTGTCAAGCACTAAATATCGCGTAAAACACTACGATATACGAGGGCTCATAGCAGTTTTCAGGTGGGCCGGGATTTAGTTCTGTGCTTTGCATAGTGTATGGGTTCGCCGTCTGGACTCCTACTCCCTCTCGAATCTCATCGGCAAACCGGCCTTAAGAAAAGCCGACGTTTGGAAGAATGACGAATGGGCAAGCGCGCGCCTTACGGCACGCCACAGGCGGCGATATAGTCGCGGTTTTGCTTAAGCCACCGGGAATAATCTTGCTGCCGGAGCATATTTTGCTGCTGGCGGCAGATGGCCATACTCCAAGTTCCATCGACACTGCCCGAACGGGCGCAAATACAGGCAAAATCGGGGGGCGTTTCCTTTTTTGACGGACGCTCCGAAGACTCGGAAGATGATGGCTTGATCGGGGTCGCGGCCTCTTGCCGTGATGATTGACCCCGCGATGATCGATCCGACGATTGACCCCGCGACGATGGATCCGACGATGGATGTTGCGACGATGGATCCGATGATGGCTGTTGCGATGATCGATCCGATGATGGCTGTTGCGACGATGAACGGGCCGCTTGACGGGAATGGTATTCTTGCCACCATTTCGCGCGATCCCTGTCCCACAAGGAACGCTGTCGGGTCAGGCATATCGCCATACCCCACCCATCGCTTTGATAGCCGTATTGATCACGGCAAATTTGACGAAAATCCGGACGCGCGCCATCGGGCGGCGGATCGGCATCCAAAGACGGGGTATCCGCCGCCCGATGGCGCCGCCGTTTCGCTTTGCCGATCGATGCCCGATTACGTTGCCAAGCATCAGCGCCCTCCTCCCAGATCATGCGCTGATGCTGGAGACACGTGGCATAGCCCCAGCCCTCGGAGCGATATCCCAGATCGTCCCGACATACCGCCCTAAAATCAGGCCCGGAGATTTGCCGAGAACCCCGACCGGAATCCCGCTTGGAATGCTGCTTGGAACCGGGATTTACCTCAGAATCTAAATCGGATCGGTGGCGCACATCATCCGCGTTAACCCGGATCAACCGTGGGGACGACCGAGTAACCGACGGCGAAGCCAACCGCTTAACCGACCATCCGTCCGACCGCCATCCGTCCAACCGTGGGGGCAACCGTGGGGGCAACCAATCAACCGACCATGTTGCCGACCGTGGGGACGACCATCCGTCCGACCGTAAGGCCAACCGCTCAACCGGCGGCAAAGCCAATCGCAAGGCGGGCCATCCGTCCGACTGCGAGGCCAACCGCGAGGCCAATCGCTCAACCGACCAGGCAACCGACCATGGAACGGAACACATCCCGATCGCAACCGCCCCCCCGATCATCATCGCCCGTATCATACGGGAGCGGCGCAAAAATACGTTAGTCGCGGGTTGCGACCGTCACGTTATCGGGCGTTGATGTGAACGTCTTGCCGGGCTTGAAACTCATCTTGCCAAAACCATTATCGGTCAGAAAGAGGAGCGTGCGCCATTTGGTCTTCCAGACGATATAGACATTACCGTCAATTTCCCGCCATTTACCGGCCATGCCGCCTTGACGGCTTCCGACTGCGGTGCCATCGGTGTTAAGTTCAATCGTATAGGGATTTCCTTGCGTATCGGAAACCCGCCACGTACCAAGCCACGATGAATCGGCAGCAAAAGATGGCGTCACCCACAGCAATGCCCCGAACAGTGCCGGGACGACAATCGTCATAATTCGTTTCATTGATATCTCCTGCGTATGTTCTTAACGAACCCATCCACCACAAACGGCAAATTCCAAAGGGCAAGCCCCAAGCATGCATATCGGGACATACCCGGAACGCTTGCCCGGAACCAGTGTTCGTGCTCCTATATCTATAATAAATTGTCACGAATATCCAGATTTTATCACAATGTCTTTTTCAACGCCCCCCGACACGGCTTTCGGCAACGGCCGTGCGGTCATTTTCGACCTGGACGGAACCCTTGTCGATACCGCGCCCGATCTTGCCACGGCCCTTAATCATGCCCTTGTTTCGGACAGGCGCAAACCGGTATCGATCGATCGGATTCGCCCCCTGATCGGCGAGGGGGCCGAAAAGCTGGTTCGGCACGCCCTTATCGATTCCCTGCCCGATTCTTTAACCGATTCTCATCCATCTTCGCTTCCCGATTCTCTTTCCCCTTCACCCCTTGGCTCTATCGCCGTTTCGGCGACGCATATCCGTCACCTAACCACGCAGTTGCTTGCCTATTACCGCGCGCATCTGGTCGCGGACAGCGTGCTCTATCCCGGCATGCGCGATGTGCTTAATCGCTTGCGCGATCAGGGCTATACCCTGTGCGTGGCAACGAACAAGCCGGAAGAAATGGCCAAAGAAATCATCCGGATGCTGGATCTTTCCTCCTATTTTTACCGTGTTCAAGGCTATCGTGATGATTTCCTGCGCAAACCGGATCCGGCTTTTCTTTTGCGCGCATGCCGCCTGGCCGGACTTGCCCCCGAGAATTGCACCATGGTCGGGGACAGCATCTATGACAGTGTCGCGGCCCGCTTGGCCGGAATGGATCGGGTTATTTTAAACCACGGATACGGCCCGTTTGCCGCCAAGGAAGAGGAACCCCGCCTTGATGATGTGCGGCAACTCCCCCAATGGTTGGCGGAAAGACGGGTTCGCGTGATCGACAAGACGATTGCCCCGTGATTTGCCCTATCGTCGCCCCATCATCACCTTGCGATTCACTTTGCGATTCATCTTGTAATTCATGGGGGGGGAGGAAATAGGCCAAGGAAAAACGCACCGGATAGATCGGGGTCAAGCAAAACCGGAAAACAAAGCCCAAAGAGGTAAAACCGGAAAAAATGATCGGGTTTTTGGCGATTATTTCTCAGGCGTGACCGCATTGCAGCGAGAGGTGATCGATATTGATGCCTATTCTCGATAAGGCCCCCTGCCACGGATCCCGATCATCAAAGATGATATTCCGATCGGCCGGTGCGTGAATCCAGCTGTTATCTAGGATTTCCTGCTCCAGCTGTCCCTTGTCCCAACCGGCATAGCCAAGCACGAGCATTTTTTTCTTTGGCCCCTGCCCGACGGCAATATCCTTGAGAATATCCATCGTCGCGGTCAAAGCGATTCCCGATTGCATGCATAAGGTCGAATCCTGGCAATAATCATCGGAATGAAGAACAAAACCGCGTTCGCCATCGACCGGGCCACCGCAATGGATGTTGATTTCCTGCTCTTTGGCCAGAGAAAGCGGAACATCGACGCCAAGCTGGCGAAGCAATGACGGAAAAGACAAGGACTTCATCACGTTATTGATGACGAGTCCCATGGCCCCGGCTTCGGAATGGGCAATCACGTAAATCACCGATCGCTCGAAACGCGCCCCGGCCACGCCGGGAGAAGCGAGAAGAAGGGAACCGGCACAATACACGCTCTTTTCGGGAATAGGGCTTTTGATAATCATTGTTTTGCTCGAAAAAGAAGACAGACACGAAGAATTATATGAGTATCACGAGCATCGTATTCATCTGTGGAATATCATTCCATCATGGTATTATCCATCGAGTTATGGTCGTATTTCCAAGGAAAGTCAAAGCGATGCCCGCAAGAATATCCTCTGGAATGGGGTGGGAAAATCGGCGCATCCCGACCCGCGCGCCGCGCCCGACCCCCGCCCCGGGCCCGACCGGTGCGCCCGCCGTCATTTAACCGCCCGCCGTCATTTAAATCAAAAAAAGCATAGAGGAAATCATGATCGAACGTTATGCCCGCAAAGACATGTCGCGTATTTGGCAGGATGAAAATCGTTTTCGCCTGTGGCTGGATATCGAGCTTGCCGTCTGTGAGATACAGGAACAACGGGGCGATGTCCCCAAGGGGTGTGCTGCCTATATTCGCAAACATGCCCGCATCGACCCAAAGCGCATCGATGCGATCGAGGCAAAGACCCACCATGACGTGGTTGCTTTTCTTGATCATATCGCCGAGCAAACCGGGGAAAAGGGGCGCTTCTTGCACTATGCGATGACATCATCCGATCTTCTCGATACCTGCCTTGCCCTGCAGCTGCGTCAATCGGGCACCCTTTTGATCAAGGGCATAACCCGGCTTTGCACCGCGCTTTGCGAACTTGCCCGGCGCCATCGCACGACCGTATGCATCGGACGCACCCACGGTATTTTTGCCGAACCCACCACATTCGGTCTGAAAATGGCCCAGGCTTTTGCCGAATTCAGCCGCCAGAAAGAGCGTCTTGTCACCGCCGTCGAAGGCATTTCAACCGCTGCGATTTCCGGCGCTGTCGGCACCTTTGCCCATATGCCGCCCGATATCGAGGCCGCGGTCGCCAAGAAACTTGGACTAAAGGTCGAGCCGATTTCAACCCAAGTCATCCCCCGCGACCGCCATGCCGCTTTTTTCACGACTCTCGCGCTGTGCGCCTCTTCCCTAGAGCGTCTGGCCACGGAAATCCGCTTGTTGCAGAAAAGCGAAACATCCGAAGTTGCCGAAAGCTTTGCCCGCACCCAAAAAGGATCGTCGGCAATGCCGCACAAGCGCAATCCGATACGGTCGGAAAATATCACCGGACTGGCCCGTCTTATTCGCTCTTTTGCCTTGCCGGCCATGGAAAATGTTGCCCTTTGGCATGAACGGGATATTTCCCATTCCTCGGTCGAGCGCGTGATCGGCCCCGACGCGACCATTGCCCTCGACTTTGCCCTGGATCGCATGACCGGAATTATCGAGAATCTGGACGTTTATCCCGATCGCATGGCCGATAACCTTGCCCTGACCTGTGGTCTATACGCGTCGCAATCGGTTCTTCTTGCCTTGACCCGATCCGGCCTTCGCCGCGACCAAGCGTATCGCCTTGTCCAAGGCCATGCCATGCGCGCATGGAAGGAACGCGTGCCCCTTGGCACGCTTTTGGATAAGGACAAGGATATTGTCGACCGCCTCGGCCACGATACGATCCGGGAATTATGCGGGATCGAGCGGCATTTGCGCCACGTCGACACCATCTTTGATCGCATTTTTCCCAAACCATAACGTCTCGGCCTATTTCTCCGGGGCCTATCCCTCCGGAACGGTCTCTCTCGGCCTGTCCCTCTCGGCCTGTCCCTCCGTTGTTTTTTCGGGGGCCTGTCCCTCCGGGATTTGTTTTTTCGGGGGCCCTCTTTGCCCTCCTCTTGAACGGTCTTGCGCTTCTTCCACGCCTTTGACGGCGCGCGCGGACCCGCCCGAAGACCTGCCCGAAGACCCGCCCGAAGACACCGCCCAATAAAAAATAAAGAGCAGGGGAACTGTCCGCCAAGCATATCCACTAATGCAGGACCATTCGCATATCCGCTTGCCCTTGACACATGTAAACATGCCCGTGAAAAAGACCCCATTGTCCCCTGTTTTTGCCCCAACCGATGGCGTGGCCGGCAAAACGGCATCATCCATCCCCGTTGCAAGCGATCTATTCGACCAGTTTCAATCCATCGCCAATCGACCGAACGATCACGGCATCATCGATATCGATAGCAAAAAAGGCAAACTCTATACCATTCACGGGCGGGCTTATTCGATCCAAGCCCAAGCGATGGATATGCTGTGCAAAATCACCGGCGCGCCGATGCCGTCCCAAACCCGCAATCAAAAGATCATGCGCCGGTTTCGCTCGGCCATTCAACAACGCTTTCAGTCCGTCGGCACCAAAGTGTTCGATGAACGATTTGCCGATACGGAACGCTGGAAGAATGTTGCCCTCAACGGCAAGCACATCGCTTGGGTCATCGCCGGTATCCACGAACGATTGCATATCGCCAATCGGCAATATCTGCATCAATCCTATTTCCATGCCGGAAACGGCCAATTCACCGTCACATTGAAGCACATGTTGTGCCAAGCGATCCTACCGGATCGGGTCACCGACCCCGACATTATCCGCCGCGAAACACAATGGATCGAAACATTGGCCAATAACGGGCCATGGCGCCGAAAATGGACAAAAGCCTTTCTTCGTCGTTATCACCATCGCCAAAAGGACAACCAAACGCTTCTGCAAGAAGCCGATATCCGGCCGATCATCAGCAAAACCGTGGCCGATATCCCCGAGCTTGCCAATATCGTGTTGCTGTATCGTTATCACCCAAAGATTATCGGATCCCGTTTTTTCAACACCGCCATTCGCTTGTTTCCCGCCCGTCCCAATATCGGTCAAGAACGCCTGGAACTGGACGGTGCCGATATGATATTTGCCGCGATCGAACGGGTTTTCACCCTGAAAAGCGGACATTTTCACGGATTTTTAAAACGGGCCGATATCGAACCCATTATTCATGACGTGCTTTTGCTTGGCGCCCACCACCATTCGCACATCGATGACGGAATGCCGGGCTCGCCGCCGAAAACCGGGCAAAAACGCCAATGGGTAAGCGTCGAGGAAATCGTCAAACGCAATCATACGTTATTGATGAAGCACCATCCGCGCGTGTCCTTGTATCATTTTGGTCGGCTTCTCGAAAGAAGCAGCGCGTGGCCACCCCAGGGCAAACAACTGAGGCTGCAGGACATTCTCGATCGCAAGAACACGATCATCGATCGTTTATCGGAACGTTACGCCGACAAGATTTTTCATGCCATGCATCGATACATCCCCGACCGCACGGATGCGCCACGGCAAATAACCGAACAGGACATCACCGATATCATCGGCAAAGCCAGCCGCCCTTACCTCGAGCGGATCATCACCGACATCGAACAACCCCGCAATACCACCCAACCGATCGCCGCCGACACCTAGTCGCCCGTCGGCCATCCAATGACGCCATCGAGTGCTCGCTCAAGAAGGTATAATTATAAAAAATCACGTTAAATCAATGGCTTATAATGGATACTTTATCCAATGAAGCACAAAATGTTTCACGTGAAACATTGGATCCATTGGGCGCAACCACCCCGGCTAAAATATCGCCATGGCATTGCCCTTCCCATTTCGGCGCGATCGATTCTTTACCAGGGTACGCCCTCGCCCTTCCAATTGAGGCGCGATCGATTCTTTACCAGGGCGCGCATTCGCCCTTCTAATTGAGGCGCGATCAATTCTTTACCAGGGCACGCTCTCGCCCTTCCAATTGAGGAAAGAACCACTATCGTCCGGACGGCAAGAAGCGATGGCCCGGCGCATGCCGCGAATGCTTTCGGTGACGGTGGTCGGGGCACCCTTGCCCCCCATATCCGTTTGCACCCATCCCGGATGCACGGCAATGGCGGTAATCCCGAATTGGCGCAAATCCCGGGCAAACGATACGGTCACCGCGTTCAAGGCCGCCTTGCTTGAGCGATAGATATAACGCTGACCGCTTGCGTTATCGGCCATCGACCCCATCGAGCTGGAAATATTGGCAATAATGGCCCCGTCGCTTTTTTTCAAACTGGAAAGAAAGGCCGATGTGACCCGCATCGCACTAAAGCAATTCACGTTCATGATTCTTGCCCATTCGTCATAATCCATACGGCCAAAGGGGTAATCTTGGCCCCATTGCCCCGCGTTGTTGATCAGAAGATCAAGCGGCGCATAGGCATTATTGCAGGCCGCCGATGCGACCGACATATCAAGGGCCGCATCCATCGCGATGATATCGAGGAATCCCTTTGCCTTTTGCCGTCTGATTTTTTCCAGATCCGATGCTTTCTCAAGATCGCGGCACGTGGCGATCACATACCATCCGGCATCATAATATTGGCGGGCGAACTCAAGACCGATGCCCCGATTGGCCCCGCTGATAAGAACGCGTTTCATGGTACCATCACGACAACAACAACGCCGTCGCCAGTCCCAAAAAGGTCATAAACCCGACAATATCGGTCACGACCGTCACGCAAGGGCCGGAGGCCACGGCCGGATCAAATCCATATTGATCCAAGGCCAGGGGGATCATCACCCCGATAAGGCCGGCCACGGCAATATTGCCGACCATCGCCGCAAAGACGACGAAACTAAGGGTCACATCGCCATACCACAGATAACACGCCAATCCGGCAACCAAAGCAAGGGCCGTACCGTTACCGAGATTGATCGCCAATTCCCGCCCCAAAACACGCCAGCGATTGGCCTTGACCAATTCCTTCATCGCCAATGCCCGCACCGTCACCGTCAAGGTTTGAACCGCCGCGATTCCCCCCATGGAGGCGATCACCGGCATCAATACGGCCAGCGTCACCAAACGGGCAATGGAATCGGCGAACATCGCAATGACGGCGGCCGCGGCAAAGGTGAACAATAAATTCAACGTCAACCAAGGAAAACGACCGCGAATAGCCTGGATAATCGCGCCGTGAAAATCCTCACCGCGCACCGCGCCCATTCGCATGATATCTTCCGCCGCCTCGTCATCGATCACATCGACGATATCGTCGATGGTGATCACCCCGACCAAACGGCCACGCCCATCGATCACCGGATGCGAGGTCAAATCACGCTTGCGAAAAAGAAAGGCGATTTCCTCTTGATCCATAACGGCGGGAATCGGCTCGATGTCCTTATCCATGATATCGATGGCGGTTTCGCTACGCTGGGCTTGAAGAATGCGGCTCAACGCCAAGGAACCAAGGGGACGGCGCTTGGCATCGATGACGAAAATATCGTGAAATTCCTGAGGGGAATCATGATCGGCCCGCAAATTATCAATAATCGTGCCGACATCCCAATTGGCCGGAATGGCCACATATTCGCGCGCCATAAGACGCCCGGCGCTGTGTTCGGGATAGGACAACGCGTGTTCCAGCATTTTGCGCTCGGCCGCGGGAAGCCGGGCCAACAGGTGCTTGCGCATATCCGGAGAAAGATTTGAAACCACCGATACCGCGTCATCACTGGCCAAGCGGCGAATCGCGCGCCCGGCCGCTTTCTCGCCTAATTCGCCGACCACCCAGGCTTGGATTCCCTCATCCAGCAGCGGAAGGACATCGGGATTAAGATCCGTGCCGAGGAAATGAATCAAACGATGCCGGTGCTCAAGCGAAAGCTGCTCGATCACGGCGGCAATATCGGCATTGGGCAACGCGGCAAGAAGATTCTTGACGACATAGCCTTCATCCTGATCGAGGGCCGTTATGATACGGGATGTCAAATGGTGCGAATGATCATGAAAAGAACGCCCTTCCCGTACACTGATCGCCTGATTGGATCGCGTTTCTATCATTATTCAAGCTCCTGGAGGGGGGGTATCTAGCATACATTAGCGGCAAAGACGGGATGGAAAGACCGGATATTGGCTAAAAGCAGTGTCAATGCAAATACTAAACGCAATGCGACCCGGTTTCAACGCAATACGGCGAATATGGCCCCAAGGATATGACCCGAGAGGATATCGCCCGACATAACCCAAAGCCGTCCCAAATCATGTCTTGCAGGGGACGACCCAAACCATGTCCTGCAGGGGGGTGCCGCAAACCCGTTACAAACCATGCCCCAAAACCATATCTTGCACGGGACGACCCAAACCCACATCTGGCCGGGGGGTGCCGCAAACCGTGCCATACGAGGGGGGCGATAAAAATGGTGCGGTCGAGAAGACTCGAACTTCCACGGGATGTAATCCCACAACGACCTCAACGTTGCGCGTCTACCTGTTCCGCCACGACCGCGCTTGCGGTCTGCCATAGCAAATTCAAACCCACTCTTCAAGAAGGCTGATGAATCCCGGACCCGCTGCCCTTAAAAAGATGGAAAAAGAAATGGGAAAACCCACTTTTTCCCATTGGATTCGGTAATGGTTGAAATAAAATACAAGAAAAGGATAATAATCCCCTCATGCCCCATGCAAAACACCCATATCGGATGATATCCGCCCCCATCATTGCCGTCATTATCGTCCCCATCATTGCCTTGTGCCTTGCCGGATGCGGCAGTACAAATCGTATTTCCGGCGCCATTCCGGCCCCGGAAAAAATCGCAAAGATCGAATTTGGCGTTTCCGACCGAAACGATGTCCAGCGCTTGTTCGGCACGCCTTCCATTACCCCCCTGTTCGATCAGCAATACTGGTATTACAATCGCAAAGTCACCGATCACATCGCCTTTTTCTCGTCGATTGTCCAAGAACATGTTCTCGCCGTGCGTTTCAATGACGACGGCAAGGTCGCCCAGCTTATTCTGCTCGATGAAAAAGATCACCGTGCCATTGATCTGGCGACACGCACCACCCCCAGTCACGGAATCCGAACGACGGTTTGGGATCAGTTATTCAGAAGCTATTCGACCATTTCCCCAACGTCCGGATCCGGACAATGACACCCGCGCGCCGCCCCCTTATCCCACCGGCGACCATATATCGACAATCCGTGTGCCGTTACGGGAATCGGCAACCCGCCGTTCATCTACCGGCCGTCCGTTGTGCCATGCACCGCCCGCCCATATGCCGACAATCCGTGTGCCGCTACGGGAATCGGCATGCCCTTTAAATGGCGGCATATCTATGTTGCCGCGTTGGCAACCGGCAATCTGTATGGCTGGACTCTGGCCAAAAAGGCACCTCCGTTAATCACCCATGTGCACGATCCCTGGCCGGGGGATCCCGATCGCGGCCGGGCGATCTTGTCCGGTCGGTTTATCCATCAGGGCGAAACCCATATCATTCGCGATGTCGTCTCCGGCGTTGATCAAAAAGCAAGTCGGCCATGGCTTGGTGCCTGGCACGGCTTTGAATGGCTGCGCGATGTCATGGTCGCCGATGCCGATGGCCCGCGCCATCGCAACCACATCCGCCACCGCATCCGTGAATGGATCGCGAAAGGCCACCCCCGAAAAACGATCGCCTGGCGATCCGACGTGATCGGGGCGCGCATTCAAGCGTGGTGCCGGGTTTTATCCTATCTTGAGGAGGATGAAGCCCTGACCAAAGCAATGGGAAAAAGTTTAACGCGCCAAATCCGGCACCTTATGCGGGTGCGCGACGTTCAAACACCGCGCGAGGAGGCTTTTGGCGTCTTTGCCGGCATGGTCTGTGCCGCCTTGGCGATGCCGGCCTTGTTCGCCCACGCGATTCCACCCGCCCTTGACCATTGCCATCGTGCGCTAAAGCGTCAATTGCGCCCGGATGGGTTTCACTATGAACGAAGCCCCCGCGTCCATCTTCAAGTCATGCGCCACCTCATCGATCTTCGTGAGCATTTGCGCCTCGCCCGCCATGAGTCCCCGGATTTCCTCGATCGAGCCATCACCATCATGGGGCAAACCCTTGCCCATCTCTGTCATCCGGACGGGCGGTTGCCCCTGTTCAACGATTCCGATGAGGGCAGCAAACGAATCATTCGCCGCGCATTAAAATTATCGGGATCGTTGCCGATGCGCGTGATTCCGCCGCGGACACATGGATTCCACCGCATCCATGCCGGAAGCATCGGACTGATTGCCGATGCCGGATACAATGCGCGCTATCCGTCGCCGCAAGCGCCATCGCCGCGCCATCGGCACGCCGGAACCGGCAGTGTCGAGGTCAGCATCGGCCAAGAGCGAATCATCGTCAATGGCGGTGCTTTCCTCGGCAATCAAAGCGAATGGCGCCATTGCATGCGGTCAAGCAGCGTCCATTCCACCCTTACCGTCAATGACACCAATTCCGACTGGACAATCCTTGGTGAGAACGATCGCGCCGATCGCAAACGCCATCGAACCCGGGCGCTCAGCCAATGGCAATGCCATGAGGAACATGACAAAACCTGGCTGGACATCATCCATCAAGGATACCAACGCCCCTATCGCCTGACCCACCGCAGAAAACTGTATCTGGCCCGCGATGATTTGCGCGGCGAGGATATGGTCAAATCCGCCCATCAGCGGCGGGGCGAGTATAAAATCGACATCCGCTTTCATCTGCATCCCCATATCCGAGTCCATATGATTAGCGAGCGCAACACCGCCGTTCTTCGCACCGCCCATCACGGGCAATGGCTTTTGCGCACGCGCGGGGCGCCGTTGCGTTTGGAACGCAGCGTCTATATCGGCAATGGATGCCGCCGCCGGGCCTCGCTGCAGCTGGTGGCGCGAAAACAGACCGAAAACGGCCAATGCACCGTCAAATGGGCCTTGCAACCCCTTTCTTATTCCGGCAGCGGCGATATCGGCGGATACACGATACGACCATCCGGGGGACACGCATGATTCCCCTCGTGCTTTCCTTGGCGCTTTCCCTCGTGCTTTCCCTCGTGCTTTCCTTGGCGGCAACCGATTAATATGCCCGAACCCATTCGCACGGCCTTGTTATCCCTTTACGACAAGAGGGGGATTGTCGATTTTGCCCGCTTTCTCGAAAAACGCGGGATTGTTCTTCTTTCCACCGGCGGCACGGCCAAAACCCTGCAGGATCAAGGCATAACCGTGACCGATATCCGGCAACGCACCGATTTTCCGTCCATTCTGTCCGGACGGGTTAAAACCCTCCACCCGGGGGTGCATGCCGGCATTCTGGCCCGGCGGGATGATCCGGAGCATATGCAATCCCTTGCCCGGATGGCGATCGGCACCATTGATTTGGTTGTCGTCAATCTTTATCCCTTTGCCGCCACGTTGGCATCGGGGGCCGATGCCAACGCCATCATCGAAATGATCGATGTCGGAGGCCCGACCATGCTGCGCGCCGCCGCCAAAAACCATCAAGATGTCGTCGTTTGCAGCGATCCGGCCGATTATGCCATGGTGATGGAGCAAATCGAGGCCACCGGCCATGTCGATATGGCCACCCGCCGCCGCCTCGCCGGAAAAGCGTTTTCTTTAAGCGCCGATTACGAACGCGCCATCGCCGATTGGATGAACCGCGATTCAAGGAAAGATGCGGGAAACAAAAGAAAATCCGATACCGGTGACGGCAAGAAACCGACCCGCATACCGGACACGATCACGATTTGCGCGCGGCGCCAATCTCTTTTGCGCTATGGCGAAAACCCGCACCAGCGCGGGGCATTCTATGCTTTTGATCGGGATGAAAAAACGGGATTTGCCGCCGCCGTCCGCCACCAAGGGGCAGACCTGTCATGGAATAATTTGAACGACAGCAACGGCGCGATTTCCCTAGCGCGCGAGTTCACCGAACCATGCGCCGTCATTGTCAAACACGCCACACCGTGCGGGGTGGCGGTGGCAAAACACACGCGGGAAGCGTGGGAAAAAGCCCTTGCCTGCGATCGAACAAGCGCCTTTGGCGGCATTGTCGCCTTCAATCGCCCGATTGATTCGGATACGGCCCATGCGTTGTTGGATATTTTTCTGGAAGTTGTCCTTGCCCCGTCGATCGACCCTGCCGCCCTTGCCGTTCTCGCCCGAAAGCCATCTTTACGCGTGATTGAAATGGATATCGGCACCGATGCCCGAAATATCGACAAAAACACCGCTCAAAGCAGGGGCCAAGGCACGACTCAAAGCATGAATCAAGACACGGCTCAAAGCGTAACTCAAAACACGGCTCAAAACACGGGACAAAGCATCGATCAGGACACAGATCCGGCCCATGATCCGATCCATGATCCGGTTCATCTTGGGCAATGGGATATGCGCCTTATTCGCGGCGGTATCCTGCTTCAAGATCATGATGGCCCCCATAATGTCGGTGAACGGGCCGACATGCGGGTTGTCAGTCGAAAAAAACCGACCGAAAAAGAATGGAAAGACATGCTTTTTGCCGCAATTGTATGCCGCCACGTGCGATCGAACGCCATTGTCTATGCCCGCGATAGCGCCAGTATCGGCATCGGCGGCGGCCAAACCAGCCGGGTCGAAGCCGCCCGATTGGGGCGGCTTAAAATACATGATACCAAACCCGGTTGCGTCGTTGCCTCGGATGCTTTTTTTCCTTTCGCCGACGGTCTTGAAGAAGCGATCAAGGCCGGGGTCACCGCCGTCATTCAGCCGGGGGGATCAAAACGGGATGATGACGTGATTGCCCTCGCCGATGCGCGCAACATTGCCATGGTCTTCAGCGCTCGGCGGGGATTTCGGCATTAACGCCCCCCTCAATCGATATTCCCGCACCTCCGGAATAGATATTGCCAAGATGGGCATCTTGGCGATGGATCGACCGACGATACATTTTCTTAAAACGCCCGCGCCCGCGATACGCGTTCCTGCTTGGCCGGTACCATATCGCGAGGCAATTACGATGCCCACGGCGGTAATAGCGCCCGTGCGCGTCCCTTGCCCGGATTAACGCCCGAACGAGGCGCAATCCTTGCCCGCCGACCCGGGCATCGGCCAAAAGCGCACCCCGATCATGGCTTTTCGAATCATGGCCTTTGGAATCATGGCTTTTCGAATGACTGGCGGAATGGCCTTTGGAATGGCCGGCGGAATGACGACCTTTGGGGGTGCCTCTTGCAGAATGACGACCTTTCGCATGATGGTCGGCGGGATCATATATAGGATCGCAATCGATGGAATGGCCGATCGGATTAAACCGACCGGATATATCGCTGATGCACAGATTGACCCCGTTTTTTCGTCGCTCGACCAAAAGATGAAGCGGCGCATTCGGGCGGCCGTGGCGGCGCATATTACCGATGATTTCATCGACCACAAGCCAGATGCGGGCCGCATCCGCCATCGATATATGGGCTTTGCCGACAAAGACGGCAAAGCGCCGCCGCAACCGCGCCATATCGGTGATGGTCGCGGTCAGTCCCCCATGCCATCGCGCGATCGTGCGCCCACATCGGGGAAATTCGGATGGGGAAATTCGGGGTCGGGAAAATCGAGGTCGGGGAAATCGGGACATCATGCGGTCAGTCCCCCATGCCATCGCGCGATCGTGCGCCCACATCGGGGAAATTCGGGATCGGGGAAAGTCGGGGTCGGGAAAATCGGGGCATCTGACGGCGCATCGCGCGATCGCGCCCCTAGCCTTGGTTTTCTAAAAATCCATATCCCCCTGGACACGACTATCATGAACGTGCACGTTGCCTTGACGGATGTCCTCGGGACCGGCCTCGATTCGCGTCTGAATAACCAGGGATGAATTGTCGGAATTGAGCATAAACGGAGTCGGATGAACACCTTCCGGCGCAATCGTTGCCTGGATGCTGAACCCTAGGCGAATATCGGCCCGGTAACCGCCATTGGGCAAACGGCAAAGGGTATAGTCGCGGCCGGAACCATCCCGATCAAGCGCCTGGGGCTGGCGACCGAGCATCATTAACATGCCGCGCGCGTCTTGCCCGCCATCCTTGGGCGCAACCATATGGGGCACCGCATTGGCCAGTTGCATTTCATCGAGAAAATTATTACCGACGGTCTGATTCATAATTTTCGAAAAAAGAGCCGCCGCCGCGCGATCTTTGCCGAAAAATTGCTCGAATCGCTCCGTTCCAAGTTGGCGCAGCCGGGCATCGCTGGGGCGATTGCCCCCCGTCTCGCCCAATTCGGGCAAAAGCGGACGCATCCCCGTGTCGTCTTCGATGCGATAGCGACCGCGCACCATATCCTTGCCCAAGGTCTTGTCGATGCCATGCGCATCCGTCCGTTCTTTTGGCGACGGCATCAAAGCGTTCCGGATCGACTTTTCCATCATGGTTTTTGCCGCCTTTCCGTCCAAACGCAAGCGAGCACCAAATACGACATGCCCATCCTTCATCATGGTCGTGATGTTTTTAGGCATATTGAAAATATTATCACCGGCAAAAAGATCCTTCACCCGCCGAAAATTATCGGCGCTATCGTGCAGGGATGAATCGCCGCTCCGGCGCGCTTTTTGATCCAGATCGTTGGCGATACTGTCGATGCGCCGGCCCAAGGATTGCATGCTCGATTGAAGAACCTCGCGATCATTGCGCGCCGCCTGCAGCGCTTGCTTGCAATCCTTAACCGCCGCTTCCAGTGTCTGCAATTTTTCAATCGGATATTTTTTCGCCGTGCGGATATGCTCCAGCGAGACATACGTCGCATCATTCATCGTATCGTGAACCATCGCCCGGGCATTGCGAAAATCATTTGCGGCTTTCTCCGCGTCCCGCAAATTGTCCACGGCTTTTTGCTCGTGGCTGAGGGAATCGGACAATTTGGCCGCAAAAGGCGCGAAGGATTGGCCAAGTCGGGTGAACGCCATCGCGATCTGGCCCTGGGTTCGCCCCGGAACGGCAACATAGGCATCGACCGCGCCGCCATCGCCGACCCGGGCAACGGATGCCTTGACCCTGTTCAATGGACCGGCGACCGCCCGAAAAGCCGGATCGTTCGTGACTTTCTTTTTCTGAATGATAATCTTATCAAGGGAGGAGGTCAGCCCCTTATTGCTTAAAAAACCGAGCGCGTTGCGCACCTTGCGGCTTGTCAACGGACGCCGGGTCGAGATTCCGGCCGCGTGAACGGCGGCCGATGCGTGTTCCTGGCCAAAGGCCGCACGCAGGGATTGGTAAAAATACCGATTCACTTCGTCGTGGCGCGATGGACGCAATCGATCCAGAATCGCGACCTTCATTTTTTGGAAAATGCCGCTTGGACTTTCCCGATGGATGGCAATCGCCCCGGGGTCATTGCCCCCTCGCGTCCGTAAAATACCGTCGCCGCCGGATATGCGATGAAACTCCGCCACCGAGTTAAGCGTTTCAAACATATCAGATCTCCTGCAGGCCGGTTCCGTGGGCGGGACGGCGGCGCCAAGGAAAACGCCCCCGATGATTATCGGCATCCCCGGCATCGCCACTCATATCACCCCCGGCATCGCCCCCAACATCATTATGCGCATCGCCACTCATATTGCCCCCGGCATCTTCATGCCCATCCGGGCGTGACCGCTTGCCGTTGCCGGGCCCCGTTCTTTTTCCCGTTTTCTTTCCCATTTTGGCCCTCGTTTTAGCGATCGGCTTTTCCCTCGATTCGGGGGGCGCGATCCATTGCGCGACAAACGCCGCATTATCGGCATCGGCAAAGAATTTTTGCCAATACCGGCAATGACGGGCAAAATCACGCAAACAGATCAAAAAATCATCATAGCCAACATCGGCAAGTCCGACGGGCAGGGCCAAAAAGACCGATCCTTGATCTTGGCACAGATACGAACCCCAACGATCCCGCCACATGAAATTTCCATCCATGGCCTCGCGCAGCAATCCGATCAAAGCGTTTTTGTTATTATCTGGTTGGGCGTAAGATGGTTGGACATAGGGGGGAAAATCATCATCGGCATCGCTGCGAAAACATCCGATCGGCGCGAAGAAAAACACATCCGCCGCCGCATCCCCCCCTTGGTCGGCATGGGGATCAAAGCGGCGATCCGAACGGTCGTGGATCCCTTCCGGAACCATCGTAACGATAATGCGATCGTCAAAAACAAGCGTGCCACCACCGGATAACGATGGATCAAAACCGGCATCCCGACCAAGCCGGACAAGGAAATTCTGTAATGACGATGCACGCACCCTTGGCTCCGCTTTCTTCATTCCAAGTGCATGACTTAGTAACGATAGCGAGGGTAAAGTGCCGCAAAGAATAACCCGGCAGATCAATCACCAAAGATTTTTTTCCCCGACCCAGCCGCGATAACCGCGCACCGATATCCGGCACCAATCATCGGCGCAGGCCAGAACATCAACCATAACGCCGATGCCGAGGTGTATCGCCACGTCCGCGTGATCCGACGCATGGCGCCGGGCAAGGGTGGGCGCAACGATAACGGCCCGGCGTTGGCGCGTCGACAAAAGACGCTTATGGAGCCAACCTTGCTGGCCTTCGCTGTCCAAAATACGGTGCCAATCGCCAAAATCGTCGATAATCCGCAAGGGAATGCCGCGGCGGGTATACACCCAAAGAATCGGATAGTCGTAACCCGGGCCCGAGCGCACGTTGGAACGGGAAAATAACAGCGCGGCAAAGCGATCCTTGCCCGCGACCGGCGCCATATCACCGGAAGGGGCATCGCCGGAAAATGTATCGATAGAACCCGGCCCGGCCCAAACCGGCAAGGCGACGGGCGCGATCGTCGATGCTAAAAAAAGCACGCCTAAAAAAAATACACCCAAAGAAAGCATGGGCAAAGAAAGCATGGGCAAAAAGCCCCGATAACGTGCGGAAAAGCCCCCCGACCGATGCCGTATCCCGGCACGAAGGTGCCTAAAACCCGGCACGAAGGTGCCTAAAATAATGCCCATGATACGCGCATGGTGCCGCCATAAAATCCGCCTGCACGCATTTTGCTAAAATCGATGTTCGGCAAGTTTACCACGAGCGCTATCGCCATCATAGAAAAAGGAAATTCTGGACAAGGCGCATCGCTCCTGATAGGCAATCGAAAAATGAACACATCATCCCCCTTGGTTATTTTGACACGTCGTTTGCCGGCTTCCATTGAAAAACGGATGGCCGAGATGTTCGATCTGCGCATTAATAAATCGGACAGACCGATGTCCCACGAACAACTGTGCCGGGCCGTGCGCTCTGCCGATGTGCTTGTGCCGACCTTGAATGACCATATCGACGCTTCCGTTCTTGCCCATGCGGGCAAGTCTTTCCGTCTGATTGCCAATTTCGGCACGGGCGTCGATCACATCGATCTTGTCACCGCCCACGAGCGATCGATCATCGTGACCAATACCCCCGATGTTCTGACCGAAGATACCGCCGATATGACGATGGCCCTTCTGCTTGCCCTGCCCCGCCGCCTGGCCGAGGGACAACAAAGGGTGCGTCAAGGCAACTGGCACGGATGGAGTCCGACATCGATGCTTGGAAGCCGAATATGGGGCAAGCGGCTTGGCATTATCGGAATGGGACGCATCGGCCGGGCCGTCGCCAAACGGGCCAGGGGTTTTGGTCTTGAGATTCACTATCACAACCGAAACCGTATCGACCGGAAAGAGGAAAAGAAGCTGGGCGCGATTTATTGGGATAATCTGGACGATATGTTGCCCGATATGCATATGATTTCGGTCAACTGCCCGCATACACCGGCCACCTTTCATCTGCTTTCGGCCCGGCGATTGAAACTGCTCTCCAAACATTGTTATATCGTCAATACCTCACGCGGGGAGATCATTGATCAAAGTGCTTTGATTCGCATGCTACAACAAAAAGATATTGCCGGTGCCGGCCTCGATGTCTATGAATTCGGCGCGACCTTGCCCCCGGCTTTGGTCGAGTTGGACAACGTCATCTTGCTTCCCCATATGGGTTCGGCCACCGCCGAGGGACGCCAATCGATGGGCGAAAAAGTCATTCATAACATCAAAGCCCTTATTGATGGCACCACACCTCCGGACAAAGTTCTGGAGACCATGTTTTAAGGTGGTCGGTGATGCACCGGATTAACCACCGATATCCGACGATATATCCGGCTCGGCGTCTATGTCGGCCTTGACGGAACCGGACATAGCCGGTGTTTCCGCCGCCCTCAATCCGGAGCAACGCAACGCCGTTGACCATATGGACGGGCCGCTTTTGGTTCTGGCCGGGGCCGGAACCGGAAAAACCCGGGTTTTAACCACCCGCGTGGTTCACATCATCCGTTCCGGACGGGCCGATCCGGATCGGGTTCTGGCCGTTACCTTTACCAATAAAGCCGCCCGCCAGATGCAAGAGCGCATCGCCACCGGAATCGGCCACCCGATCCCGACCGCCGGCGCCCATCGCCACGGCGGATTTAACCGGCTTTGGATCGGCACTTTTCATTCCCTGTGCGCGCGCATTTTGCGCCGCCATGGCGAGCAAACCAAGCTGGGCGATCGCTTTACAATTCTGGATAGCAGCGATTCATTGCGCTTGATTCGCAATATCATCACCGAGCGCAACATCGACAAAACACAATACCCGGCCGAATTATTCGCCTCCCTGATCGAGCAATGGAAAAATGACGGTCTTGGCCCGGCAGAAGCATCCGATACCGCGTCCTCCAAAAACGGGATAACGTCGATCGTCCTGCCGGTCTATCGCCAATATCAAGAGCATCTCGGCACCCTCAAAGCCGTTGACTTCGGCGATATTATCCTGCACTGCCTGCGCTTGCTGCGGTCGGATCGGACCATTCTCGAGTTATACCAAAATCTATTCCACTATATCCTTGTCGATGAATATCAAGACACCAACACCGCCCAATATCTTTGGCTGCGCCTGCTTGCGTCAAAACATTCCAATATCTGCTGTGTCGGCGATGATGATCAATCGATCTATTCGTGGCGCGGTGCCAAAGTCGGCAATATTTTGCGATTTGAAAAGGATTTTGCCAACGCGCGTATCGTTCGGCTGGAACGCAATTACCGCTCGACGGGGCATATTCTTGCCAGTGCCGAGGGGCTGATCGCCCACAACCGCCAACGCCTCGGCAAAACCTTGTGGACCGACAGCGGGGACGGAATCAAACCGCAAATACAGCAATTTTATTCCAGCGACGAGGAAAGCCGCCGCATCGGACAGACGATCGTGTCCCTTGATCATCAAAGTGATCGTCAAAGCGATCACCAAAGCGATCACCAAAACCGCCATGGGGGCAACCATGGGGGCGCGGCAATGGAAAAGACCGCTATTCTTGTTCGAACGGCCGCGCAAACCCGCGCTTTTGAACAAGCCTTCTTGCAAGCATCGATCCCCTATCGGATCATCGGCGGATTGCGTTTTTACGAACGGGCCGAAATCCGCGATGCCACCGCATGGATTCGCGCCGCCGGCCAATCCCACGACGATCTTGCTTTTCTCCGAATATGCGAGCGGCCCAAACGTGGAATCGGTGCCACCAGCCTTGATAAAATGCGTCAATACGCCCGCGAAAACGCGATTTCCTTAAGCGATTGCGCCGCCGGTGTCGCCGATGGCAGCATCTCGATCCCACGCATATCCGGCAAAGCCCGTGATCAGCTTGGGAAGCTGTGCGAGAAATTGCGCAAATGGCGCCTGGACGTCGATCATATGCCGTTAAAATCGTGGGTCGATATGATTTTGGAAGAATCCGGATATATGGAATCATGGCGCCATGACCCATCCCCCGACGCGCCGGGAAAGATTGAAAATCTGGAAGAAATGATCGCGGGGATGAGTGAATTTGACGATGTCACTTCCTTTCTCGAGCATATTTCTCTTATCATGGAAAGCGGTCGCGAAGAACAAGAAGCCCAATCGGGCAAAGGTGTCATGATCATGACCATTCATAACGCCAAAGGACTGGAATTCGACGCCGTTTTCCTACCCGGATGGGAAGAGGGTCTGTTTCCCCATCAACGCTCGATCGAAGAAAAAGCCAACGGCATCGAGGAAGAGCGCCGCCTGGCCTATGTCGCGATAACCAGAGCCCGGCGCCATTTATTCATATCATGGGTCCGCCAGCGCTATATCTATCGCCGGGTTCTCGATTGCGTCCCCTCGCGCTTTCTGGCGGAATTGCCGCCCGAACATATCGCCCAATCATCGCCCGCAACCGGCTATAGCCAATCTCGCGGCAATGCCTATGCGAGAAAACGCGCACCATCCGAACCGACGGCGGATGCCATGCCCCGTTCCGGCGATCGTATCCGACACCAACGCTTTGGTTCCGGTGTTGTCATCAAAATCCATGGCAACCGCTTGGACGTCGTGTTTAACGATGGCATCCGAACGGTGCTTCGCCAATTTATCGAAACCGACCCATCGACCGATGACGATCAAGCGTCCTTCTCGCCATGACGAAATTTCATTCCATTGCTGCCGACAAGCGGCTTGCCGTGCTGCGAAAGGCGATGAAAAAGCGGAAGATCAATGTCTTTATCGTTCCCCATCGGGACGAATACAGCAATGAATTTCTGCCCGATAACCTCCAGCGGCTGGCCTTTGCCAGTAATTTTACCGGCTCGGCCGGATGGGCCGTCATCCATGACCGCCACGATTGCGCGTTGTTTGTCGATCCACGCTATACCCTGCAAGCACAGATCGAATCACGGCGCCATTTCTTGATCAAGCCGCTTGGCCGCGAGCATATTCGCACATGGTTGCGCGAGACGCTGCAACAAAGGGATCGCCTCGGCTATGTTCCGTCCTTACACACGTCGGAAGAAATCGATTTTATCCAGATGATCTGCCGCGAAAAAGGCGCATTTCTTGTGTCATGCAACCCCAATCCGATCGATGAAGTATGGCAACGTCCCGCCGCCGACCCCGGCACCATCATTCCACATCCGATTGAATATTGCGGCCACGGCATTGCCGAAAAATTACGCATTATTCGGGCCGATATCCATGCCTATGGGTGCGATGGGCTTCTTATCGCAAGCCCGGCTAATTTGTGCTGGCTGTTCAATATCCGTGGCAATCAAGTCCCCTATTCGCCGATTGTCATGGGGCGCGCCTTGGTCGGCTATGACGGCAAAACGCAACTTTTCTTCCAGGACGGCGGCGTCTATGGACTGGATATCCTGACCCATCTCGAAGACCATGCCACGATCGAGCCGATGGCCCATCTAAGCACCTCGCTTTCCGGCTGGGACAGCGTCTTGATTGACCGTCAACACGGCCATCAGGAGCTTTGCGACATTATCCGCAGCGCCGGGTGCAAGGTCATCCTCGGCGATGATCCTTGCACAAAGCGCAAAGCCACCAAAAATTCCGTCGAATTGGATGGCGCGCGCCGGGCCCATATCCGCGACGGGGCCGCATTAACCCGATTTCTCGTCCGGATCGATCGCGATCCCCCCGCGACCGAAATCGATGCCGCCACCATGATCGAATACATGCGCCGCGGCGATCCGCTTTACCACGGGCCATCCTTTCCAACCATCGCCGCCAACGGTGCCAATGGCGCGATCATCCATTATTCCGCAACCGAAAAAAGCAATCAAAAACTGCGTTCGGGCGATCTTTTCTTGCTCGATTCGGGTGGGCAATATCCCGATGGCACGACCGATGTCACCCGCACCGTCGTCATTGGCGGTGCCAAGCGCGTTGATTGTCAAAAGCATTACACACTGGTGCTAAAAGGGTTGGTATATCTATCTTCCCGCAGTTTCCCGCCCCATGCCGCAGGATCGCAAATCGATGCCTTTGCCCGCATGGCATTATGGCAAGAAGGGCTGGATTACAGCCATGGCACCGGACACGGGGTCGGTTCCTTTTCCCATGTCCACGAAGGACCGTGGCGCATTGCCACCGGCGCCAGCGAGACCAATATCCCCGGTGGGGTCATTTTTTCGATCGAGCCCGGCTATTATTACCCCCAACATTATGGTATTCGCCTTGAAAATCTTGCCATCTGGCAACGGATGGAAGATAAAAGCGTCTTCGAGACCTTGACCCTTGTCCCCTTTGACCGGCGCCTTATCGATACCGCGCTTCTCGATCGTGGGGAAATCGCGTGGCTCGATCGCTATCATGACCGGGTTTTTCGCGCGATTGCACCGTTGCTGGAAAAACAAGAACGCGATTGGCTGGAAAAAATGTGCGCACCGCTTGCCGCGCAGGCCGCCAACCGCTAGTCTTGCATCCGGCGTTTATGCGCGCATGGAAAAAGGCCGAACATATCCGAATGGGGCGTAGCCAAGTGGTAAGGCATCGGTTTTTGGTACCGTGATCGCAGGTTCGAATCCTGCCGCCCCAGCCCTTCCATCCGACATCCTCCCGATCGCCGACAAGCACGCGCCCTCTAGCCCTTATCCCATCGGGCGTTACGCCGATCGGGGTGCTCTCAAACCATCTGTCGCGGCCGGCTCAAGTGCTCTCAAACCATCTGTCGCGGCCGGCTCAAGTGCGAGCAAACCATCTGTCGCGGTCGGCAAAAGTGCGAGCAAACCATCTGTCGCGGTGGCCTGCCCCTATCGCACCGCACATCGACACCCCCGAACTGCCCACACGCCGCATCCATCAAGGCCTTTGTGTCCCCGCCTGGTCCCGCCATGTCCCGCTTAATTGCCTGACTCATCCTATCTGTCGCATTACACACGCGCCCTTGTAGCCCGCCCCCTAGGATGGAAAGCCCGCGTCACGCCCCCTAGGACGGAAAGCCCCCGTCGCGCGCCCTAGGACGGAAAGCCCGCGTCACGCACCCTGGGGAGGCGATGAGAAATTCCCATGCCGGGGGAGTGTAAAGATTCTATCCGATCGTTTTTTCTTCTTGATCCACTTTTCTCTTCTTTATCCACAGGATGGTATTGGGCTTAACCTCTTGCTAAAAGGCAAAAAAATGCCGTAGAATGGGTAAATCTTCCTGTGGCAAAAAAATCTATCCACAGAACGCCTTTTCCGTTATAATGGCCCGCGCGGGTGGTATCGTTATGGTTGGTCGTTTTGGGTTTTTGCGATTTGCGTCCCCACATACCCCGACCCATATATCGCCCTTGCCGCCCCCGATATGCGTGGGTGAGCGGAAAAGGAAACGGCACGATATGAACCCCATCCATCCCAGCGGCGTGATGTCTTTGTTCCGGTATCTTCTTGCCGGTCGGATCGCTCTTGTTCAATTCTTTCCGGTTCGATTTGCCTTTATTCGATCCGGCTTGGCCCATTTCGCCCTTGTTCTATCCACCCTTGTTCGACCCGCCTCTATTCGACCCGCCCTTGGACGCGCGATCGGGGGGATCGGCGTATTGATATTATCCGTGGGCATGGTCGCCTGTTCATCCGATTATGCCCAGAACCATCAAGACGATACCGACGTGCGTATGTCCCGCATTGCCAAGCGCATGTATGACGCGGGGGATCATGCCGGTGCCGCCAATTTTTATGCCAAGGTTCTGGATAAAAATCGAGCCGATATTCCGGCTTTGTACGGTCTTGGGATGTCCCTTTTGAAAATGGGCAAACCGGTACAGGCCGAAGACACGTTCCACGCCCTTCTTGCCATTGATCCGGGCCATAATGACGGGATCTATTACCTTGCCAAAGCCTATCTTGCCCAGGAAAAAACCGAAGACGCGGTCCGTCGGTTCGGTCAGTTATTGGCCGCCGACCCACAAGACAGCCGGGCCTTAAACGGCATTGGCATGGCCTATGACCTGGCCGGACGGCACCGTGACGCGCAAAAAGCATATATCAGCGGACTTCGTGTATCCGAGGATAATCCGCTGATTTACAACAATCTTGGCCTTTCCCTTGCCCTTGACGGCAATCTTGACGCGGCCATTGATGTGCTTGGAAAAATTGGCACCGGCCCAAAATCAACAAGAAAAACCCGACAAAACCTTGCCATGTTGCACGCATTCAATGGCGACATGTCAAAGGCCGAGGAAATCAGCCGGATAGACCTTAACAAAAACGAAATGAAACGCCATCTTGCCTTTTTCAAGCAGATTCGCACGACCTGGATGAAGAATGGAAATCGGCATGCGCCCCCCGATGCACCGTCAAATCTATCCCCCCCGTCCCAAGACGATTCCTATCAAGACGTGATCGATGATCGCCGTATCAATGATGGCCATATCAATGATCGCCATGGGTCGCATCGATCGAATATGACACCGGTGGCATCGTCCCCGCCGATACCCACGCCGATACCCACGCCGATAGATGGATATGCATCCACGATCCGGGAAGAAAAGCCCGTATCGCCGCGCTTGTCGGGTCAAAAATCCGTGTTAACATCACGCCAAAACCCGGGAAAAACACACGCAGGGCCCATCGCGCGCCAGCCCCTGAAAACACACGCCGCCGCACCGCATTCGACCCGGGCGGCCCGGGCGACCCGGGTCGAGCCACTGGCGCCGCCCCGCATGGCCCCCCCCCGTATGAAACCCGACCACCGGCAGCGGGCAAACGCCCGAAAAACACCGCAAGCCGCACCGGCAGGGGCAAAAATCAAGCCCGTCAACAATGCCGCGCCAATCGCCACCTCACGTATTCCATCGCGCCAATCGGCGGTTGTACCGGCCCGGGCCGACCCGGGCGGGCAAGAACGGCCCCGTCCATCGATTCGAGCCCCAATTAAAAATACGGCAAAAAAAGCCATCGCCCCGAATAAAGACCATCGCGCAAAGCCGGGCCATAAAAAGCCGCGCCATGATATGGCCCGGCGAACAGCCATTCAAAAATACGGGGATCTTCAAAAATATGGGGGACGGCCCCGTTCCGATGGTGCAAAAAAACATCGGCGACGCCATGATCAAAAAACCTTGGCCCCACCGAAATCCTTCCCAACGAATATGCAAAAAAATACGCGCGCAAATGGGAAAAAATCACCAAAATCGCTTGCCTATACCCATAAAGGATATGCAAAAAAAGCGGCGCATCATCCATCGGGGGCATCGGGGGCATCGGGGGGGACATCGGCGGTACCGATGGACACACGTAAGCGCATCAATATCGGGGCGCAACCACCAAGGTGCACCATTCAGATCGGATCCTATCTTCATATGGGCAGCCTCGATAATGCCCGCCAAAGCCTGCATAAAGCCGGGTTCACCCCTCGCGTCACCCGTGCGCATGCAGGGGGTAAAAAGTGGCATGTCCTAAGAACCGGCAATTATGCCGATTGTGATCTTGCCAAAGTTATCGCCGACAGATTGCGGGCTAAAAGAATTGCCACCGACGCGACCGTGCGTGTTTTAAAGGGAAGCTAATCGCCCTGCCGGTTGGCGCGCCCGTGACAAGCCCGCCGGTCATGCGCATTGACCTCCTGACGCGGCCGTGCCTGTTTTAAAGGGAAGCTAAATCACCCTGCCGGTCGGCGCCCCCGTAACAAGCCCCCCCCTTGCCGGTCATGCGCATTGACCTCCTGACGCGGCCGTGCGTGTTTTAAAGGGAAGCTAAATCACCCTGCCGGTCGCTGCGCCCGTAACAAGCCCCCCCCCTTGCAGGTCGCCGGTCATGCGCATTGACCTCCTGACGCGGTCGTGCGTGTCTTTAAAGGGAAGCTAATCACCCTGCCGGTCGGCGCGCCCGTAACAAGCCCCCCTTGCCGGTCATGCGCGTTGATCTGCGGCACTCAAGTGACCTTCTTTGTCATAACCCCATCCACCGCTTGCCAAGCGGTCAAAAAGCCGGTGTATAATCGACCGCCATATCGGCCCTGCCATATCCTCGCGGGATCATTCCTAGAACAAAAAACAAATCCGGAAATTAATCCGGGCGCCACCATCGCCACGGATACGGGAATCTATCCGGGCGCCACCATCGCCACGGCTACGGGAATTAATCCGGGCGCCACCATCGCCGCGGATTGCAAGACAACGGATCCTTGTCCAACCCCTTGCAAAAAAGAGCGCGTTATTACAATCCGGAAAATGCCGTCGATATATTGCGCACCGCCGGCCCGGCAATCATAATCATAAAGACCGGCATCAAAAAGGCGACCAACGGCATGGTCATCAAGACTGGAACCCGCCCGGCCCAGGCCTCGGCCCTGGAAAGGCGCTTTTTACGCGCTTCATCCGCCATGATAGCAAGGGCCTGTGCCATCGATGTCCCGTATTTTTCCGCTTGGGTCACCGTCATCACCAGGACTTGAATTTCCTCTACCGGAATACGCGCACTAAGGTTGCGCAAGGCCTGCGATCTTTCATCAAGCAACCGATATTCCAGTGCCGTCACCCGCAATTCTTCACTTAAATCCGGGGCAAATGAAGCGATCTCGCGCCAAATTCGATTTAATGTTTCTTCAAAGCCAAGACCCGCCTGGATGCAAATAATCATCATATCGGTCACATCGGGAAGAAAGCGGACAATCTTTTCCAACCGCTTTTCGGCAAGCATTTTCAAAACCCGATTTGGAATCATCGCGCCAATAAAAGCCGCGCCAAATAAGCCGCCAAGCTGGAGCGGCAACCCCCAATCCGGGAAAATATCGAATACAAACAACAGCAACGCGACAATGGCCAGACAGGCCAGAGCAACGCCAAATTTAACGACCACAAAACCGGACAGATCCGCCTCGGCACGCCAACCGGCCGAAATAAGAAGCGAACGGATTTCTTCGGACTCTTTGTCCCCAAGGGATTTTTTCGCGTTAACCGCTTCCGACGCTTTGACGATCAAACCGATGGCCGGTGACAAGATACTACCGATAAGCGTAGGACGCCGACCGACCGCAGAATCGCCCCCCCCCGATTCATCGGCAAAGCCATCATCCCGAACCCGGCGAATAATACCAACAATACGATCGCGCATCGGGTCTTCTTTAAAATTCATCCACGCCAACACCGTCACGATGATAACCAGGCCGATAATGACAATGAGAGACGTGTTAAACGATACTGTCGGAAGAGCGATTTCCACGATCAGAACCTTTCGCGCAGGATAAATTTAATGGAAGCAATCCCGGCCAGATAAAGCCCCCCGGCGGTCAACAAGAGGGGACTTTCGAGCGGCGCATCAAAAAAACCTTCGTAATAATCGGGGTTGAGCAACGACATAATAAACGGCACGAACAAAGGCAAGCCACCGACAACATAGGCGCTTCCTTTGGCACCGGATGATTGGGCTTTGATTTTATCCCGCATTTCAAGACGTTTACGGCCCATGACCGATAGATTTTCCAAAGTTTGATACAAGCTGGCACCCGTTTGCTGCTGGGTCGCGACCGCAATCGTAAAGAAGTTAAATTCGGTAATCCCAAGACTGGCATTAACATTGCGCAAAGACTGGCTAAGCGACAATCCCATATTGGTTCCGGCCGTCACCTGGCGAAATACCCGGCCAACGACACCGGGAATATCATCGCCCACGGCTTGGATCTGATTGGCAATCGGCAAACCTGCCCGCACACCACGAGAAATCATGTCAAGAGCCGATGGAAAGCGGACGATGAACTCCTCGCGCATCTTCATTTCCATATACAAAAGTATCGAATTGCCGACCCCGACCGTTGCCGCGATCGAAAACACGGCTAGGAAAAACGGCGGAACCGTCGAGAAGGAAAGCAGAGCAACGAAAATCATCAGCCCAATCACGCCCAATATAATGAAAAAATTGGTGCATTTAATATCGCTACCGGCATTACGCAATCGTGTGTCGATTTTTCGGTGCCATGATTGGTAAAACCCTCCGCCGGATTTGGTTAGAAGCTCATCCCGCTTGCTTTTTTTGGTCTTGATATCGGAAATGGACTTAAGAAGCTGGATCTTCTTATCCAAGGCTTCCTCCTTTTCCGAAGGCGCAAAAAGCAACCAAAGAGCAGCCACAACGGCAATCAAAATGACGAGTGCACCGGGCGGAATGGATAACCCTTGCAATAATTCGATCATTGCGCATTCTCCTTGCGCTCGCCGAGAACGGCATCCAATTGATCCTTCATATTGAAAAAATTAACCCGCTCCGAACAGGTCGGATTTAATCCGGTATATTCAAAATCGCCGATAAGATTATCATCGGCATCGGTGCCTTGATAACGATAACGGAACAATTCTTGACTAATGACGACATCCCCTTCCATGCCACCGACTTCGGTAATGGATGTGACCCGACGTTTGCCGTCCCGCATTCGGGCGATCTGAATCACCATATCCAAGGCCGCGCTAATCTGCTCGCGCACGACCGCAGTCGGGACGGTAAGGCCGGATTGCGCCACCATATTCTCGATTCTTTTAAGGCACTCACGCGGTGTATTCGCGTGGAGAGTGGCCAAGGAACCATCGTGACCGGTGTTCATGGCCTGAAGCATGTCAAAGACTTCCGCCCCACGCACCTCGCCGACGACGATTCGATCCGGGCGCATCCGCAGGGCATTGCGCACCAATTCAAAAATTGTGATTTCTCCCTTGCCCTCAAGATTGGCCGGGCGTGATTCAAGGCGCACGACGTGGGGCTGCTGCAGCTTCAATTCGGCCGTATCTTCAATGGTTAAAATGCGCTCGCCGGGGGAAATCAACTGGGACAGCGCATTCAACAATGTCGTTTTGCCGGCACCGGTTCCACCCGATACGATGACATTCAAACGGCACGCCGAAGCGATTTTCAAAAAATCACACATCTGCTGTGAAATATTGTTTTGGCGCGCCATCATATCCAAGGTGATCGAGAATTTCGAAAACTTGCGAATGGAAATATAAGGACCGTCCAAAGCGGTGGGACGAAAGGCAATATGCACGCGGCTGCCGTCTTCAAGGCGGGCATCGACCAGGGGATTGGATTCATCGACCCGACGACCGGCCATCACCGCGATGCGCTGGGCAATATTGGCAAGGTGTTCGACGTCACGAAAGGCCACATCAAATAATTTCAATTTACCGTTATGTTCACAATATACTTGGTGGATACCGTTGACCAAAATATCCGTGATCGCCGGATCATCGATCAATCGTTGCAATGGCCCAAGCCCGGTCATGTCATCGACCACATTGCCGACGGCCCGTTCTTGATCCGCCTCGCTGACGACAATGCGCTCGGCAACGGCGGCCTGACTGGCGATGGAGCGCAACTCGCGCCTTAATTGTTCGGGATCGAGACGCGAAATCGTCTCAAAATCGATGCGATCGAAAATCGCCTTGTGCAATTGTTCCCCGGCCGATGATGTCGCCCCGGCACGGTCGGAACCAATGGCCGACGGTTCCTGGGCACGGGCGGGCGTTTTCATCGGATCGGGTGGATTTTTCTTGCCGGAATCCGAATTTTGAGCCGGCGGCGGCGGTGTGGATTTTTCCAGGGCCGATACGTTATTTCGCTTGCCAAAAGCCATGATTAACTCCAACCCATGATATGCTTAGGATCCCGAAAACGACAGATATGTTTTCAGATTGGAAAGAAATCCACGTTTAATGTCGACGATCTGAGGAAATAATCCTTGAATCATACGACGCATGTCTTGGGCGAAAATGCCTTGCTCGGGAAAGACCTTGCCCGTATTCGTCCAAGAGAGCACATTATGCGGGTCAAAGCGAATGCTATGGGCGACCTCGCGCCGCATTGCCTTGGAAAATTGATCCCGCGATATCTCGCCCCTTTTATGGCATCCGCAGCTATTCAAAACGACCGACAATCGGGACGGATCATAGATTTTCTCCAGGCTCGACATCACGTCAATCACATTACGAAGTCCAATCAAGGTAGGATGCGAGACGAGAACGATATGCGATGAGACCTTGAACGCCGCATTGCGATAGGCGTCAATCCATCGCGGCCCGTCAATAAACAAGTAACGAAAACGTTCCTGGAGGACACGAAAAAGTTCGGCGTAGGAATCGGTGGAAAAACTTCGAAGATCATCACTTGCCTCCGCCCGTCCGCAAAGTAGGGATATCCTCTCGTCGATTTTTTCCAATGCCCGATCGAGAAAGACATTATCAATTCGTCCGGGACTCTTCAAAGCCTCAATCAGGCTTCGACCAGGCTTGCGGTCGGCAATCATCGCCATCGGCCCATGGATCAAATCGCCGTCAAGAAGGCATGTATAACGGCGGGAATGGTGGGCAATGATACCGGCGCAAGAAAGGGCAAAAGTCGTCGCACCGGCACCGCCATGGGCGCTGATAAAAGTCACCGCCACCCCGCCGCTTGCACCGGAAAAGCCGTGCTCAAAAGCGGCTCGAAGCTGGTTCAGGCCGATCGGCTTGACCAGATAATCCCGCACACCTTCGGCCAGAAGCTGGCGATAGAGATTGATTTCATCCTTATCGCCAATGGCGATGACTTGAACGTTGGAATCACAAACATCGGCCAAAAAGCGAATATCACGCAGAACATCGTCGGATGAAGAAATATCGACGATCAATAACTGTGGGGATGCATTATCGGCAAGATAATCGCATGCCTTGGCGATCGTCCCCATCAAAACACGCGATTCGGAAGATCCGGAAGCCGCAGCGAATTTAGCGGCCACGTCACGCGATAACGGATCCTCGACAAAGGCAACGATATCGTTGCCGGCCGCTTTCTTTTTATTTGCCTCGGCCATCGTCGTTAGTTCCCGACACCGCGTTGGACATTCTGGGACGTCGTGTTGCCGCCCCCTCGAAGGTATCTTTGGAAGGCTTGACGAAGGCGCTCCGACCGGCCGAGCGACAAATCGCGCCCATGGCGCAGATCGCGCGGTTCGGCAACCATGGCGGCAAGATTCGATTGCTGGCTACAGCCCAGTCCGGGGCCATCGCGCCGCGTGACATTGCCGCCGATTTCCAACGCTTCCTGGCCATCCAAACAGCCCACCGGTGCCAAGGCCTGATATTGATCGACGGCAACCATAAAGACATTGGAGCGTCGAAGCGGATAATCGTTCAGAACCGTTCCGGCCGGATCGCCGGTGCGCGGCTGGGTGATATGGGCATCTCGAATACCGAGATTCCTGGCCGTTTGGCGAAAATGTTCGAAAAATAATTCTTTGGTGCGTGGATCGGTCACGCGCATCGATACCACCCGCAGATAAATCGCGAGCGGGTCGCCCATATCCTCAACCAAAAAGCGCATCGGAAGCAAATCCCCATGGCCATCGCGGCTTGCCGCAACAAAAAAACTGGCGGTCAGACGCTTGGTTCGGATTTTGTACCTCGGGTCTTGCGCGTGCGACAATATCGGACCGCGCCGACGCGACGATGCGTGTCCTTGCCCGGCACCACGGCCCAAGCGGGTTTCATTCATCGCCCGGGACAGGCCGCTATCGGCCCATGCCGATGGGGGTAGGGCCAAGGAAGGCAACACCATCGCCGCCGCAACGACCCATGCCCACCGAACCCATCCGATCATTGTATTAATCCAAGAGAAAGCCACCAAAGTGATCCTTTGTCGTCCGTTCGGATGATTCCGATGCGGCATTGGGGGCATCATAGCCACGATTCGGATAACCGGCACGATTATTCCTGTCGGAAGTCGTATCATCGCTAAGGCGGCCGAAAAGCAATTTGTCCAGCCTTCCGGTAAAAGCCAAGTTATCAATCGGTGTCCTAAGCATATCCCGCTTTTTAACGGGACGCACGACATAGGGGGTGACGATCACGACCATTTCCGTTTCATTTTTTTGAAAACTCTGCGACTTGAACAGCGCCCCCAAAATCGGCAAATCGCCAAGGCCGGGAAATTGCTTTAAACTGGACGTGATATTATTGCGGATCAGCCCGGCAATCGCAAAGCTTTCCCCACTGGCAAGTTCGACCACGGTTTCCGCCCGTCGTGTCGTCACACCGCGCAGTGTCGTCCCGGAAGCCTGTCCGGTGGGCGCGCCAAGTTCGCTGACTTCCGAATTGAGTCGCAACGAAATCCGACCATCGTCGATGATTGTCGGGGTAAAAGATAACGACACACCATATTGTTTGTAATCGACATTGACTTGACCAAGGGCGCTGGAAACAGGTATCGGGAATTCACCACCGGCCAAGAAATTGGCCGTCTCGCCATCAAGCGCCGTGATATTCGGCTCCGCCAGAATAGTGGCCAAGTTTTCCGATTCAAGGATATCGAGCATCGCCGTCAGGCTAAATTGCGGCGCGGTATGGCCGATGACAAGAGAATCCAAAAGACCGATATCGGAACTACCACGATTATAAAGCGGAGGCGGATCAAGATTCTCAAATATGCGACCGGCACCGACCGCGCCGAAATCGGAGCCCTTTGAGATTCCACCCTTCCAATTAATCGCCAGAGCCTCGCCGGCGTTGCGCTGGACCTCCGCGATTTGAACCCGGACATTGACTTGGGACGGCATGTCGACACTGATATGGTCAAGAATCGTCGCCCCGCCGCCCTCGACAAAATGATTAATGGTGCGAATGATATTTTCCGCGTCACTGGACGTTTGGGCGGTGCCACTGACAAGAATTCCCCGCGGGGTCGAGGACAGCTTGATATCGGCCAGCGGCGCGATATCGGCAATCGCCCGCTTGATTTCGACCAGATCATGGATCACCCGCAAATTAATCAGAACGCGAATGGTACCGTCGGTGCCATAGCCGACAATGGTCGTGCGACCCGGATTTTTACCGTAAATATAGAGGGTGCTGGACGAGCTTGACGCCACATCGGCGATACCGGGATCGGCAATAAAGACATCGGCAAGCGGATCGGTTGTCGTAAAAACCTGCGCCGTCGATTTTTCAATCACGATATCGCGACGCAATCGATCATCGTCAAGGATGCCATCGGCCCGCACTGCGGAAAGAGAAACCATCCAAAAAAGGAAAACAAAGACAAAGCCAAGGATGGAAATAAGGGCAAGGGAATCACCGATGGCCTTCCGTCCCAAAATGGAAGGGCCCAAAATGGAAGGACCCAAAATGGAGTGCCTTGCAATGAAAGATGAAGCATCACCCCGGCCACGACCCGATAGCCACGCGATCGGCACGAACGCGATGCGCGCGCACCGATTTTGCTTTTTAAGGCCTTGCTTTTTTGGGCGCGGAACCCTCTGCCGTTGGTCGATCCGTCGCGGATCCGGAAAAACCATCATTTGGACGCGCCCCCACGCAGGACACGAATATCCCTAGCCGATGGTGCCGAATTGACGAATTCACCGCGAACGGCGGGATTCATCGCCTCATATATGCTTTTATCCTTTTGCTTTTTCCGGCGCGCCGCTATATCCGCCGGATGTTCGGGCGGGCGTAAACTGAGGAACAAATTGCCGAAACGGCGCGCGACAACAAGCTTTTCGGCTTGCTTCGGCGTGACCTCGAGGGTGATATGGACGGGATTGCGGGGAACCCCAAGATCGTCCGGCTGTGCCCCTTGGATATCACCATCAACGGCAAGAACGCGCACCGCCTCCAGAATCGTCCCGGTATGGGTCAGCATTTGCTCAAGAAACGGGCCCCCCGCCGCCGGCGATTTGCCGGCAAGAATATCATTAAGCATTTCCCGCTTTGGCATAACCCCGGTCAAAATGACATCGACATAATCGCCGGGGAAAAGGTGATTTGCGCCCGGATCGCCATCGGTGATCGGAATAACCACGGCCCGCATCCCCGGACGGACCGACGCCGCAATAAAGCCATGGCCGCCGGGCAGTGATATCATGCGCTCCTGCAAAGCCTGCCCCATTCTTGCGCTTGTCCGCATCATGGCACCGGATAAATCCTCGACCCGATAGGATAATGGCGAAAAATAACCATTATCACGCACGGTTGCCTCGGTTCCTTCGATAAGCGCGATGCCGATATCATCGGCGCGAAGAAATACCCCTTCGCGCAAATTATTTTTGGCAATAAAGACCTCAACCTCGACCGGGGCAACTTCGGCCACCGGCTCAGACACGGGGGCAACCGGGGGCGGCGCCTCCGCATTGAAAAGAAAGAGGTAAGAAAAAAAGCCGCCGGCGGCGAGAATCAAAATGGCAAGAATACGACGCATTCGATAATTCCCTTTATGAGGAAGCTAATATTACCGCAAAATCCCTCGAATGAGGGATTTTTTTCCCGTTTTTCCCTTTTCTCCACAAATGGGCCACCGACGCGCGCATCGCCCCCGATCGGCCATCCACTCGTGCGAACCATCCGGATACACGAAAAATCGATCCGATCCGATGGAAACGCCCCATTCGATCCGGGCAAAAACCGTGCAAAGACCTTGCCCTCATGTCAACACCCCCCAAATGGCACTCGCGGCAATCGCGACCCCATATGGCACCTTGATCGATTCGGATAGTTGCCGCCACGTACCGCCGGGAACGGCATGTGCCGGCGCCCCTTGGCGCGACGATAACCGGCGATCGGCCGGCGACACTCTTGCCCTTTTCGCCCGATACTGCCGGCCAAGCGCGATAAGAAGATAGATGCCCGAAAGCACTCCGCCCAATATGGCCAAAAGAAGAACGTAGTGCACCACGCCCCCATATCCAACCCAAAGGGCCCCAACCGGCATCAATTTAGCATCGCCACCGCCAAACCACCCTCGAGTAAAACAGATAAAGCAAAAAACAAATACCGCACCGGCCGCCATCCCGTCAAAGGCGATATGACCGACCGTTGTCGTCCCATTCCACAACTGCGCAGTGGCAAACGCAACCCAAAGCCCGATCAAGACTAAAATCGTCTGATTATGAATGATACGCAAGCGCAGATCACCGATTGCCGCCCCAATTAAAACAGCCGCCGCGCACCAATTGAATAAAAATAATCCAGACATGACTTCTTCAGCCAGTTTTTAACATATTTTCAGTGCCTTTGCATTGAAAAATACCATATTGCCGGGCGATATTGAAACCACCAAATGATATGGGCTTACCCAGCTATATCGGGTTCGCTTGCAGATTGCCGTTCGCCCGAACTTTTGTTCGAACCACCGGACCTTCGGGCGTTAACGCCCTTTGGTTTTGCGTGTTGGCCAGGGGGGGCAATGCTCTTCGGTTTTGTGTTTTGGCCAGGGGGGGCAATGCTCTTCGGTTTTGTGTTTTGGCCAGGGGGGGCAATGCCCTTCGGTTTTGTGTTTTGGCCAGGGGGGGCAATGCCCTTCGGTTTTGCGTTTTGGCCAGGGGGGGCAATGCCCTTCGGTTTTGTGTTTTGGCCAGGGGGGGCAATGCCCTTCGGTTTTGTGTTTTGGCCAGGGGGGGCAATGCCCTTCGGTTTTGTGTTTTGGCCAGGGGGGGCAATGCCCTTCGGTTTTGTGTTTTGGCCAGGGGGGGCAATGCTCTTCGGTTTTGTGTTTTGGCCAGGGGGGGCAATGCCCTTCGGTTTTGTGTTTTGGCCCGGGGGGTCGCCGCCTTCGGTCTTGGTGTAGCGGCGCGGGGGGGTAATGCCCTTTGGTTTTGCGTGCTGGCCCGGGGGGTCGCCGCCTTCGGTTTTGGTGTAGCGGCGCGGGGGGGTAATGCCCTTTGGTTTTGCGTGCTGGCCCGGGGGGTTGCCGCCTTCGGTTTTGGTGTAGCGGCGCGGGGGGGTAATGCCCTTTGGTTTTGCGTGCTGGCCCGGGGGGTTGCCGCCTTCGGTTTTGGCGTGCTGGCCCGGGGGGTCGCCGCCTTCGGTTTTGGTGTAGCGGCGCGGGGGGGGATTTGCTGTCCGCCCGGCCTTGTCGTTGGCCTTGTGGTTGGGGTTATGGTTGGGGTTGCGGGGCTTGTCGTTGGCCTTGTGGTTGCGGTTGGGGTTGGGGGGCTTGTCGTTCCCGCCCGTTGTTTGCCATCTGTGGATTTTTTCGCCACGGGATCGACCGAACCGCCTTTATTATCGACCTTTTCATTATTGGCCGAAGGGGGGGGCGATCCTTCTTTACCGGCCTTTGGAGGGGGTGCTTCCGGCGCTGCGGAATCAGGCGCATTCACCCCATTTGATGCGGTTATCCAACCCGATAGAACAACATTGCGCGATAGGCTTGTCGCCGATGGCTCTTCCGGCGCTGCCGGGCTGCCCGAATACAAAACGGAGGTTTTTGCCAAGAATTTTTCTATATTCGCATCATCGACAATGGCCTCGTCAAGCACCGTAACCGTGCCCAGATGCCCCGCAATCGCCTGTAATTTATCCTTAACGCCAAGGCCAAGATTGGCCAGTGCCGCGATCGATACCAAGGCAATGGAAGCGGCCAGTAATGCATATTCGATCATGGACGAGCCACCACACGAGTCATATATATCACGCCGATGCCGCCGGCGTGATATCGATGGAATCGGGGGATCGGGCGCGATCGCTTTTTGATCGGCCGCATGGATTGCCGGCTTTGATCGCGACCGGACGCTTCTTGATGATGGCATGGCTCTCCTCCCTTACGGCGGGCCTTACGGCGGGAACCGATACACGGATCATCTCCGTTGATTATTTCCCACCGATGCCGGTAGTGAGTGTCCGATGCCTCCATCCCATCCCATATTTTTTGCCATATTTCTTAAGGGAATTTTTCCCCAATTCCGCCATCGCCCATCAAAGCGCCCCGATACCGATCCCCATGCCAAAACCGACGCCAAAACCGACGCCAAACCCGATGCCAAATAAAAATAAGAGACAAAGCGGGCGCGACAAGACCACGGCAAGGGTGGAATAAAGACAAAACGGGCGAAGAAGGCCTAAAGGCTTAAAAAAGACCGAAGGCAGAGTGCCAAAGCCCAAAAGAATAGCCCGGAAAATAATTCGGAAAATCAAAAAGCCAACGTCACGGCATCAACGATCCGCCATCGCGTGATGCGCGGAACCGATATAAAAAAAGCCGACGATCGGGTATCGCGTGATGTGTGGTGGACTCAATGCATTGCCGCTTTCGGGGGCGACCGGTCACGATGGAACGACAACGACCAATCCTTGATCAACGGCAAGGGCGTCCAAAACGCCACCAACCGGCGCGATCGGCCTTACCGGTCAATAGCTAAAGGCAATGGCTAAAGATCGATGATAAAAAACGGGCGGCTTCCAAAACGCCGCCAACCGGTGCGATCGGCCTTACCGGTCAATAGCTAAAGGCAATGGCTAAAGATCGATGATAAAAAACGGGCGGCTTCCAAAACGCCGCCAACCGGTGCGATCGGCCTTACCGGTCAATAGCTAAAGGCAATGGCTAAAGATCGATGATAAAAAACGGGCGGCTTCCAAAACGCCGCCAACCGGCGTGATCGGCCTTACAGGTCAATAGCTAAAGGCAACGGCAAAAGATCGATGATAAAAAACGGGCGGTCGGAAACGGGGATTGAAGCAATGGGCACGCCGACCCTGCCCTATCCCGCATAGGGATAAAAAAACCACACGCCGCCACCCGATCGGGCAACGGCGCGTGGACGAACGAACCTACAACACGGCAAGGGAATGATCCGCAACAGGCCACCACGACGGCGACACCGGATAACCAAAATCCGCGTTACGAAAAGGCCACGCCGATTACGACGCCATCAAGATTGTTAAATCCCATTCCCTACAAGGAATCTAATATTACGGCTCAGTCGTACCTGCTGCCGTCCGTGTGCTTGCTGTTGGCGTTTCTTTAACGGCACCAACGCTTTTTTCCAAGGCTGTAAATTTATCCTCAACGGCACCGCCAAGGTTGGTCAGAACGCCGACACTGACAAGGGCCAAAAGGGCGGCCAATAAGGCATATTCGATCATCGACACACCCTTGCGATCCCTGATCATTGCCAAAAAGTTTTTTTTCTGCTTCTTCTGCATGATTCTCTCCTCACGTCAATGGAATCGGACTTAACGTGAAACCGACTCCGTTTAATCAAACGCGCCACGCAATTGGGGCACAAGGCGCGCCTTCCTCCCCCCATCCCACACATATAAATAGCGGGTGGAGAGATACCCTTTCAGGCCGAAAATACCGGGGGACACCCCCCTTACCCTCGCACCATCGAGGTCGATAGCGAACTGTGCCGCGTATCGCCGCACAATTCCCTGAAACGAAACCAATATAGAGCAAAAAATCCATATATGCAAGAACTTATTTACAATGTTTTCGATTAAAAATCATTGAAATTCGAGGGCATATACGTATAATTAGAATCGTTTCTGCGTGGTTGCCGTCAATCTTTATCGGAGAGATGCCAACCTTTAAAAGGACGTCCAAGTCTTGTCGCCGGAACGCTGTCGCGGGGAAGCACGGGGGAGGAACTTCGGGATGCCCGATCGCGCACGGAAAAAGGGGCGGATCACGGAAACGATCGCCTTGACCGAAAAATCGCAGGCCAAATTTTTGGCATCGGTATGGTATTACCTAAAACCGCCCCGGCAATCACCCCCCTATCCGTCATCCCCCCATCTATCGCCCGGGCCATCATCCCCCCATCCTGGGCCATCACCTCGGCCATCATCCCCCCGATACGCGGCCCAAGTGTCGCCGTCGGCGTGCGCCCCGGAAAAGATTAATGGGGAACCAATTAATGGAGAGCGGGTAGATGGAGAACAGATAAATGGGGGGCACATGGATGGGGGACGCATATCGGAAAGATGCATAAAGGGGACGCGCATATCGGGCGCACGTCCGTTATCGGACAAGTCCTCTTTGCCAAATCGCATCAACCCAAATCGTATTAAAAAACCTGCCCATTCATCGCAGCTTGGGGTGATTCCGCTGGCCGTCGTCGAAATGTGGCAGGCGATGTTTTCGCGAACGAAGTCCCCCGCCCCGAATGGTCGTGGCGAGAATGGTCGGGGCGAAGGCAGGCCCATCGGGGGTCGTCGTGCCGACGGGCTTTGCGATAAAGGCCAAGAATATCACCCGGAATACAAACACCAAGAATATAGGAGTGGGGATACATGCGACGATCCACACCAAAAGAATCCATACCGGGACGATCAACGGCAAAGGAATAAGGCCCGGCGGGGGCAACGCCTGGTCGGACTCGGTGCCATGCTTGCGGCATTGCGCAACCGCCGCGGCGACAATCCGTCGATCAATCGCAATCGTGACGGGGCCATCTTTGTTGAATTTGCCTTGGCCGCGCCGATTTTCTTTCTGATGGTCTTTGTCGTTTTGCAGTTTTCGATCATGTTCTATGCCCAAAGCGAGTTGGACGGCCTTGCCTTCAGGGCATCCCACAACTGCGCCGCCTATTCCACCAAGAGTGGGAGTACATGCACCGTGCCCCAAATGGTTCAATTTCTGAACGCATCCATCCCACGGGTTCTTCGCCAAAACCTCATCCAAGGGGGGCGGACAGATGGAAAATTTACGCAACGAGATTTCACGGCGGAAAATCAGTTCGGCGAAACACAGACCACCATCAATGCGGCCGCCAAAAAACTGAATCAGGCCTTTTTTAGCAAGGATGCCGACAGTGCCCGCAAGGCGCGGGGAATTCGCAATGCGCAGAGGAATCTGCGCGCCACGATCGTTAATAATCAAAATAATCAAAGCCCCGTCATCTATCAACTTCAGATGCCTTGGTCTTTTGGCACGGGCTTTGTCGCCCAGCTCCTGGGAAGGGCTGCCGTGTCGCTAAAGGCGAATATCGTCATCTCTCCCGAGCACCTGTAACGCGCCGATAAGGTCATAATGGCAACAACAAATACGATGGAAAGGTATCAACAAAGCATCCATCAAAAAAAGATCAAGGAGGCAAGAGTAAGGATAAGATGCGGATAAGCCGCAGTGCCGATGCCGGTGGGTTGATACCGGTGGGTTGATACCAATTAGGCCGGTGCCGGTGGGTCGATGCCAATTAGTTCAATGTCGAACGGATATGTGTGGCGCGTGATCCCGGCCGTTCATATGTCAACTTTATGGGTAGTTAAAAAAGGACACGTAAAACAAGGATTGCGGGATATCACGGCCAAAAGGATGCCGCCAAGGAATTGGGATACGCAAACAATATTTCTTGGCCGCCAACGACACGGGCTTTGATATCCCCACGCGGGAGGATATAATCATGGGCAGGAGTTCAAATATGACAAAAATGTCATGGCGGGCGAGGTTTGTCGGATGGATCGATATCACGACCGCCATCATCCTTTGGAAAAGACGTTTATGCCGGTGTCGGCGTGGCGCTATTCTCGCCGTCACCGCTGGCGGTATCTTTGCCTTTATGGGTGTCATTGCCCTTGCCGTCGACATGTCCAATTATCAGCATATCCGAAGCCGCCTGGCAAGCGCGACCGACGCGGCCGCGTTGGGATCGGCCGCCATACCGCTGGAGCATTTCAACGGCTCTAGACGCGTGCGCAGCCAATGGCAAGATACCTGCCGCCGATTTTTCGATGCCAATATCGTCGGGATTGACGGTGTCAAAACGATCGAATGCAAGCGCCTTTTTTCCGCCGACGGCAAGGATGATGAAATCACGGTCGAAAGCAAGATTACGACCCCGACCCTGCTTGCCAATATCATCGGCATCAACAACCTCGAAGCGCGCTGGCGCAGTGTGGCAATGACATCACAATCGATGGAAATCGCGATGGTCGTTGACATTAGTTCCTCGATGGATCGGTGCCTGTGTCCGCAATTTCCATGCACGGGAGCCGCCGCGCAAACACAAGGCCAAGCATGCGCACGGATAGGCGGCACGCGAAGTCGTTTGGAAGCGGTCAAGAAAAGCTTAACCACCCTTACCGGAAGACTTTTCAACGCACGCCTCACCCACCATCGGGCGGCGGCAAGCCGTGGCCCCGGCTATCGAAGAAACGCGGAAGCCGTCCGTGTCAGCATCATCCCCTTTGATTCCGGCACGAGTATCGGTTCCATGCAAGGACGAAACTATCCCCTGCGCCAAATCGTCAACCGAAAGACATGGTCACCGAACCAACAGTGGAATAGAATATGGAGATTGTCCCAATGCATGCGCAGCCGCAAGCGTATTCTCACGACAACCCCCAACACAAACCGTTACCACTGTGGTGCCTTGAAAGTCCGGGCAACCAGCCATGATATGGGATTTCTTGATAAAGCAACCTGCCCCGAAACCAAAGAATTGGATTTTCTCCGGGCTCTTGACATCAACGACCTAACACCGGCAACCGGACTTTTCGACCCGACCGAAGGTGTCCAAGACGATTTGTTTTTTGACCCCATGGCCTACGACGCGGATGAAATTGACACATTCGGCTCGGATTCCAACGTTGATACTCAAGCGGTTCAGCTTAGTCGCGCGTGCTGGCGTGATAATTTATCGATCACCCCCCTCACGTGGCGACAAAGTGATATCGAGAAGGCGATTTATGACCTTGAAGTGCGCGATACGACTTTGGTCGGATCCAATTTAACATCCGCCGTCGCTTGGGGCATGCGCGCGATATCCCCCAATTGGGGACGTTATTGGCCGGACGATAGGGGTAGGGCAAGAACGCCGCCGGTAGAAACGCTATCGTGGCGAGAAGGCGTCTTTTACTCGGCCGGGGATGCCATCACAAACTTCTCCGATGCCCGTAAAATCATCATTATCGTGTCCGATGGAATCCAGGAAATCGTCCAGTCCGACTACGGAACCGGCGATGTTGTCCCGGATATAGAAGGCGGCAACCATGGATGCACCTTAGCAACAAGCCAAAGGAATGTGCCATTTATCCTAGATGCGGGTCTGTCCAGTCAGAATGCGGGACGGCGCAATTACATCAATGAAAAGAATTACGGGAATACCATTCATTGCTGGTCTCAGGCCGTGCGCGAATTAAATTATCGATTGTATAGAGAGTTATGCCCGGCCCTTAAACGGCGGAATGTCGCGATCTATTTTTTCGCACTGAAACCGGCATTATCGGGAATATCGGGTGGCAACACGACGGCCAGCATAAGGGCTCTGCAAGCACCGATGAAAGAATGCGCCTCGGGGGAAAACGAAACGCAGAAAAGAAACTATTTTCGCTCCATTGGAACGCCCCAAGAATTGGAGAGTGCCGTTGGACAATTCTTTAGCACTCCATCCAACGTTCAGATCAAGGAATCAACGGAATGGTAGAAAAGAAAAGAACACGAAGCACCGGTGGCCCGATACCCCGAAAAGGATTACGGGCGTGGGTGGCAAGATGCGAGCCGGGCACGCGCTTGTTATCAATCGCCACCATCGCCACGCCGATACGCAACGCGGGTGCGTTCCTGTTCGGACAATGGCAAAAACTTAGCCGGTGTCGCCGCGGTACGCCGATTCTTGAAATAGCAATTGTCACCCCCCTGTTCATGATCATGGTGACCGGATCTTTTGACATCGCCAGATTCTTTCACCAGCAACATGTCGCCCACCGCACCGCCCATCACATTACCGATCTGGTCTCACGGCGGAGTACCATCACCACCGAGCAATTGGTCAGTATCATGGAGGGAAGCAGTCGCATGTTGACCTCATCGGCCAACACCGAGCAAGGCGCCCACACGATGATTGTGGTAAGCATGAATCGTGGTGCGCCGACACCCATCGCCCAAGGAAGGGGCGCCCATAGCGCCCGTCTGGAATTGCTTTGGTATGGCATAATCCGCAAACAAAATGGCGAGAGAGAAACGATCGAAGATATTGACGCAAACACCCCCTGCAACGACGGCATTGCGGGAATTGCCCCGCCCGATGGCCAATCCATCGCCAACACCATCATCCGTGCATCCCAAGTGGTCACCGGATCGCCCATGCAGAGGTTCATCCGCACGAAAATCCACGTCATGAATGAATCAAGGGGAAGGGCACGCGGTTTGGATAGCGGTGATCCAAACATTATTGTCGGCTTTTCCTGCCTTGAATTTCGTCCGATTTTTCTGCCCCGCGCCATATCCGCAACCGTAACCTCACCGCTGATTGTCTTTCGGCCACGCCAAAGCGAACTTCGCCATATTTCGCCATAACCATTCTGGCCCAAACATTATGCCATGATCGTTTTGCCCTAACCCGGGATGAAATCGATACAGGGTGCAAATTCCGCCGTATATCGATCAGGGTGCAAATACGGGCGGGTGGATGATTCTTTCCCAAACATTCTGCCCCAACCATTCTACCATGATCGTTTTGCCCTAACCCGGGATGAAATCGATACAGGGTGCAAATTCCGCCGTGTATCGATCAGGGTGCAAATACGGGCGGGCGGATGATTCTTTTCCCCGAATCTTGCCGGGGATTAACGGAATATCGCAAGGATATGGCATCGGCATCCGTCCGTTGCGCCGACAGCGGATGAAACACCGGTTTCCCATCAATCCGAAAGTCGAACGTCGCCTGGCGCCCACGCCGGGAAGACAGCCATTGGGTAAAACGATGTGCCGTTGCGAACCGTGTATGGCGATGTTTTTCCGGACTGACGATCAAGACCGAATAAATATTCTCGAGGAGCGAGCGATCCAACCGCTCGAGAGGTTCCTCATACACCGGATGCAGGCGAAGCGTGCTTCCGAACTTTGCCCATGTCGCACGATCCACCAAGGTATAGCCACCAAGCTCGGACGTGGCCCGCAATAACGCGGCCATCCCGACCCCACCCTCGTAATACCAAGCGGTACCGATAGGGTTCGGGGCATCATTCCCCGATAAAGCCGGTGTTTTTTCGACCGCCACCGCGCGCCCTTTACTTTGCCCTTTGCTTTGCCCTTTACTCTGCCCTTTGCTTTGGTTAGCGCCGATGCGGCGCGTATCTTTACCCATTCCTTTATGCGTGCCTTTAGGTGTATCGGTGCCGCCCTTCTCGCGATCATCGCCGGACATCATGCGCCATGGAAAAAGCCCCTCTTGGTTCCATAATTCACGTTCGCGCCGATGGGTGCCGCTATCATCCCCGCGCGATAGGAAAAGTGCCTTGCGCCGACTGATCTCGCGCAGGGCCGCACCGATCGAAAAAGCGGATAGTGGCGGCTGTGACGGCGGGCCGACAAGAAGAAAATCATTGCGCATGATTTCAACACGCAAAGCGGCAAAACCCTGTTCGAGGAAAGCCTTTTCCGATGTTGGGTGATGGACAAAGAGAGCATCGACATCACCCCGGCGCGCGGCTTCGATCGCTTGTCCGGTTCCGGAAACAATCACCCGTATCTGAATGCCGCTATCGGCATGAAAGCGCGAAGTGATATGACGAAGAAAACCGCTATTTTCCAATGATGTCGTCGAGGACAGGAAAAAATGCCGCCCGGCCGCAAACGCCGGTTCCCCGACAAGAGTAATGGCCAAGGTAATAGCAAGGGTAGTCGCAAGACCGATCCCGATAGAACCATGCCGGACCAAAGAACAAGCGGCGCGGGCGCGAATGGCACACCAGGAAGAAAACCCGGCCATCCGGCCATATCTTGGCCGTCCCCGATATCGAGTGGCAAAAATCATGCCGGCATTATGCCTCAGCCCAATATACCGGCAAGAAATTTTTTCCCCTGCGCGCTTTTCGGACCGTCAAAAAACGCCCGGCATGTCCCACTTTCGGCAATCCTCCCACGATCGATAAAGAGGATCTCGTCCCCCAATCGGCGCGCTTGCCCAAGATCATGGGTCGCCGCGATGATTTTGCAGCCATCGCCATGAATGGCGTTGATGATATCCTCGACCTTTTGCAAACTCACCGGATCAAGGCTTGCCGTCGGTTCATCCAGGAAAAGAACCTGCGGTCGGATTGCCCACGCCCGGGCAAGGGCCAGGCATTGTTGCTGGCCGACGGAAAGAAGCCGGGCCGGATAATCCGCATAATCGGCAAGTCCGGTACGGGACAAAACCCGATCCGTGATTGTGCCCCATTGACAACGGCGAAACCCACGCACCGATAAAGCATAAAAAATATTATCCTTGGCCCGGCGGCGTAACATTAAGGGGCGTTGAAAGACCATCGCTTGCCCGCCGGCCCCGGTTTTAGGGCCGGATCCATGCCATTCAATGCGTCCCATCGACGGACGGATAACGCCATGCAAAAGACGCAGCATCAGCGTTTTACCGGCTCCGTTATGGCCCAGCAGAAAGGATCGCGGACCGGCGCTGAAAGTAACGTTGACGCGATCCAAAAGCGTCCGCCCCCCTATCCGATAGGAAACGTCCCGCATCACCAATGGCAAAATCGACGCTAATATCTTTGGGGCAATTGTCGACATCGGGATGGATCGTTGCGATGAAACCGGGTTAGACTTGAACGATGTGGCGCTTTTCCCGTTGCGCAATCAAGAAAACGCTGCCATTGACGATAAAGACAAGACCCATCAATACCACCCCCAAAGCCAGGGCAAGGGCAATATTTCCCTTGCTTGTCTCAAGGGAGATCGCGGTTGTCATGACCCTTGTCACGTGATCGATATTACCGCCAACGATCATGACCCCCCCCACTTCGGCAATACCACGACCGAAACCGGCAAGAAGGGCCGCGACAAGGGCGATGCGTCCCTCGTACAGCAGGGTGGCAATCCGCCGCCAGACACCGGCGCCGAGCGAGCGAAGGTGCTCGTCATATTCTTCGAACAGATCGGTGATCGTCTGGCGCGCGATCGACGTGACGAAAGGGGCGACGACCAAAGCCTGGGCAATAATCATCGCCGTCGGCGTATAGAGAATACCAAGCACCCCGAAAGGCCCCGATCGGGACAAGGCAAGATAAACGACAAGCCCCGCCACCACCGGCGGCAATCCCATAAGAGAATTGACGACAACCACACAAAAACGTCGACCGGGAAAAGAAAAAATAGCCAATATGGCGGCCAAAGGAAGGCCGATAACGGCGGAAATAGCAACCGCAGTGCATGTGACGTAAAGAGATCGAGCAATAATATCGATCAAATCGGCATCAAAGGACATCAGTAACGCAAGGGCTTGGGAAAAATTCTCATCCATCTTTTGCCTCGGCCCCGTATGGCTTGACGATAAGGGTCAAGATCCCGCGTTTGATCGAATTTTGGTCAAAGCACCCCCACGCGCCTCTTGTTCCGTTTTCCCGCGTTTTTCCCCCTGTTTTTCCGGGCGTTTTTCCGGGCGTTTTTCCGGGCGTTTTTCCCCGATTGGTTTCCCATCTATTCCCCCATGTCGCTTTGGATCCATTTGCGAAGGGGCATGATCTTCCGGTTTGCGCGGATCAAGCGGCACCACCGCATTATCAAGATAGATAAAAGCGCAACCCAGCCGCCGCGCCGTGGCCTTATCATCATCGAGCGAAGGATTATTCCCGGAACCATCCGCTTTCACATTATTATGCTTAGGGACATCATTTTTAGAGTCCCCCCTTTTCGGGGCATGATCCGCCAAACGACCCTCGCTGCGGGCAATCCCGGCAATCACCGCCCATCCCTGGACGCGCAATTCTTCCGCGATTTTGGCCCCATTGCGGCGTTTCATCGCCCGAGACGGCAGGAAAAGACGGCGGCGGCGGGGCATCTTGGGGCGAAGCGACAAAAGGGCATCGGTAAAAAGAGAAAAACCGACCGCGCTTTCACTCTTTTCCCCCATCGCCGGGCAATACCGTCCCCCACGGCCAATCTCGCGGCCAATATCCGGCGAGAAATAAGAAAAACTGATTCCCGTATGATAATCAAAGCCGCGCCTTTCGAGCGGATCAAGGGTCACATCGACATCATCAAGGGTATCGATGACCGCCTTGGCACCGGCGATAAAAGCGGCAAGACGCGCATCGGCCGGGGACGGAAGCATAATCTTGGCCAACATCGGCAACGCCGTCTCGGCCGGGCCGGAGGCGCCGAGAAGACGTTCAAAATCACGAATGACCGATTTCGTTTTTATCCCTATTTTTGATTTTAACGCCGCCGCGTCCTTTCGTTCCAAGGCTTGGCGAAGAAATGCCGCATCATCGTCATCGATACCGTGACAAGAGAGCAAATCCTCCACCAGAAGGGACATGTTCAGGTCAAGAGTTAACGTTTCCAAGCCAATTTCGCGCAGGGCATCGGCGCCAAGGCGCAGAATCTCAAGATCGGCATCGAAATGATCACAGCCAATCAATTCCGCGCCGATTTGACACCATTGCCGCCGCGGGTGCAATTTTTCCCCTCGGACACGGACGATATCGGCGGCATAGGCCAAGCGCAACGGCCGTGGCTCACCGGCAAGCAGGGTTAATGCCAACCGCGCGACTTGAACCGTCGCATCACAGCGCAGTGCCACCATGCGATTCGATCGCGGATCCATCATGCGGAACATATCGCGGTTGGCCCCGGTCGACCCATGATCGAATTCGATCAGCGCAGGCTTGACCCGCTGATAGCCGGAAGAAGACAGACGATCCATGATCGTTGCACTTAGCCAGGCTTCCTTTTCCGCCTCGTCATTCACAAGGTCACCAAAACCGCTTGGCAGAAGCGCTGCCGACGCCGATTGTTTCATAGCACTACCCTCACGAAATTCGACCGCAATCAGCCGCCAACGCCGATTGTGTCACAGCCCCACCCTATCACGAAATCCGGCCACGATCAGCCGCCGACGCCGATTGTTTCATGGCACCACCCTATCACGAAATCCGACCGCAATCAGGGGCCGTTGCCCTAGCATGGGCCCAGTCCAGCCATTCGGTCAAGCAGGCAAGATCGTCCCCTTCGACCGTTGGCCCGGTCCATATCCGCAAACCGGGCCCGGCCCAAGGGTGGGATGCGATGTCATAGGCGGCCCGCTCTTCACCCAAAATCCGACCCATCGATGCTAGACACCGTGAATCACCGGCAACGCGCAAACATACCGGGGTCAAAGGCCGATGGGAATCGATAGGCACTAAAAAATCAACCCAATCCGTTCGGCCCACCCATGCGTCCATGATCCGATAATTGTTCCGGCTGCGTTGCTCCATCGCCGCAAGCCCCCCTTGTTCTTCGACCCAATCAAGACATAAATCGGCATCTTCGATGGCTAGCATCGACATCGTATTGGCCGGTGGGATGATCGGCTCGCCCGCCCGTCCCGTTTTTGGATCATCCAAAGCCAAACGCAAAATCCGCGGGATCGCCCGACGGAAAGAATGGTGAAAAGAACGGCGATCCCCATCCATCGATTTCTTCATGCCGACCCCGTCATCAAGGCACGGATTCGGGTGCGAATCCGATTGCGATTCTGATTGCGATTCCGAATCCGATTTTGGGGCCAACTGCCATGGCTCTGGGGATAACCGGGAATCCGATTGCGATTGCGATTTTGGGCGCGCGCGATCCTCCAATCGCCGCCAGCGCGCCCGAGCCCGCGGCGAAAGGACAAGAACGCCGTGCTGGGACTCACCGCCAAGGGCCTTTTGCCAGGAAAACGCGACCGCGTCGAGTTTCCTCCAATCAAGGGGGATGACAAAAGCCGCCGCCGCCGCGTCACATAAAACCAACCGATCTTTATCTTCACCAATCCAATCCGCATCGGGAACCGCCGCGCCAACCGTTGTCGCGTTCCAGACAAAAACCAGATCATTATCGCCATCAAGATCCGAAAGCGGCGGCAACACACCGATCGCACCGCCGGCAACCCGACGGCTTCCCGGTACCGCCAGCGATTGGATGACGTCATCCGCCCACAAATGACCGAATTTATCCCAAGCGGCCACCGTCACCGGCCGTTCCCCAAGCAATCCCCACAATGCGGCCGCAAAAGCGCCACTCGTCGATCCGGGGGTCAACACCATCGTTCGGTCATCGGGGATCGATAAAATCTTACGCATACGGGCCAGTAAATCGGCGATGCGCGCCGTGCAAGACACGCTTCGATGGTCGCGCCCGACCATGGCCCGATCAAGGGCGCGAGCCTGCCATCCCGGGGGCTTGACCGTCGGCCCGGAAGAAAAAAAAGGGCGCTTCGGTCGACGTGAAGGCTTTGCGATCACAGACCATAATACCAAGGCGCAAACAGGGAAAAAGTGATCCAGATCAACAATGCCAAGGGCGCCCCGACACGGAAAAAATCGGTAAAGCGGTAATGTCCCGGCCCCATCACCAGAAGATTGGTCTGGTATCCGATCGGAGTGACAAAAGAACAATTGGCCGCAAAAATAACCGCCACGGCAAAGACCGTCGGATCAACCCCGGCATTGCGTGCCAAGGAAATGGCGATCGGGGTAAAGATGACCGCGCAGGCATTGTTGCTGATGACATTAGTTAACAAGACGACAAGGAGGAAAAACCCCGACAACAGCATGGCCGGGCCGCCCCAACCGAACATCGTATCTATTTGCTCGGCTAAAAATTGTGCCCCGCCGGTTTCCTGCAACGCGCTACCAAGGGCCAGACTTGCGCCGACCAAAAGAACAAGATTGCGATCAATCGCGCGTCCGGCCTGGCGGATATTCAGCACGCCAAAAAATAGCGTCGCCGCCGCCCCGATCATTGCCGCAACCATCACCGGGACGATTTCGGTCGCGGCCAGAAGAACCGTGACACTGAAAATAATATTGGCCCGTGTCGCCATGCCGGGCACCGGCAATTCCCTTTCCGAATGTTCAATCGGCAAGACATCGCGGCTTTCACGCAATGCGCGAATATCGCTTTGACGGCCTTGAATAAGAAGAATATCCCCCGCTTCAAGAGGAATCTCGTTCATCTTTGCCCGTATCATCCGCGCGTGGCGCTGGATACCGAGAACGACGCTGTGGAAACGATAGCGAAATCCAATTCTTTCCAGATTAAGCCCGATCAACCGCGATGCCGGTGTCACCATGACCTCACTTAACACCGTTGCGTCATGTTTATCGCCAAATGCTTTTGGATCATCTTCGGCCGAATAATCGGCGCCGACGACCCCGGCCCCTTGGGCAATCATTTCGGTCAATGCCTTGCGCGTTGCCGCCACCACCAAAACATCACCGGCCTGCAAACCGAACCCGTCAAATGGTGGCAACATCGGTTTTTCCCCGCGCAGAATCAAACGCACGGTAACATCCTGCAGTCCCGGAAAAAGCCCGGCCTTGGCCGTTTCACCGACCAATTTTGAATCTTGCAAGATCGTGATCTGGGCAATGAATTGCTTGCCGCTCTCGCGCAACAAAGAATGGGTCAAAGACGCCCGATCCGGAAGAATATACGGTGTGACAAAAAGCAAATAACACAAGCCGGTCGCGGCCAAGACCATCCCCGGAACGGTGAAATCGAAAAATCCAAATGGCTGCATGCCCAGTTGCTCGAGGGAAGTCGATACCAGCAGATTGGTGCTGGATCCGATCAGGGTCGTCATCCCGCCCAATATCGCGGCAAAGGAAAGGGGCATCATCACGGCCGATGCCGATGCGCCACTGCGCGCGGCCAGGGCCTGCAATATCGGAATGAAAATAATCACCACCGGCGTATTGTTCAAAAAAGCGCTGCTGACCAGAACAAATGCAAGGATCATCATCACGAGGTGGCGCGGCGATAAATTACCGTCTGCGGCAATTTGAGCCACCCGGTTTAACGAGCCGGTTTGTACGACTCCCTGCCCCACAACCAGCAGCCCCAATACCGCAAACAAAGCGGGCGAGGCGAATCCCGCCAAAAGATTTTGCGGTGGGATCAAATAACCATCCACGCCATCTACCGAAACGAGGGAAAAAAACAATAGCAAGAACGCGATCATTCCGACCGATACATATTCCATCGGCACCCGATCAAAGGCGTACATGAAAATCGCGATCACCCCGACCAAAAGAACCGTCGCCATTGACCATACCGGATCAACCAGCACAATTTCCACGATGTGATCCTTTCTATCAAAATCGGCATACGGCCAGAATCGGCATACAAAACGCCGATCCGCATCGGCCCGCCGATCAAACGTCTAGCGCGGCGCTAATCATGGAAAGATAATCCCATAAAGGCAAGGGGAATCACCCCCTTGTCGCGCCATCTTTTGTCCATCCGATGCGATGCGAAAACTCGCATCGCCAATGGATAACCCATGGGAACAACCTGGGGGAACAACCCGGGAGGACAATCCGGGGGACAATCCGGGGGCAATCGAACAAACCTTGACCTTGCCGTGCTTCTGCGCCACCATGCGAGAGCGGCGTCATGAAGGCCAACCGAGAGTTTTTCGCAAGTTCTTTTCGAGGGTGTTTTCGGGAGTTTTCTTTCCGAGGGCGTTTTCGGGAGTTTTCTTTCGGGGAGTGTTTTTCGCGAGTTCTTTTTCGGGGCATCGGCAACGCCGAAAAAAGGATGCGTTAACGTTTTTAATAATCGAATATTCAAAGGCCGAATGGGACAGCCCCCCGGGACGAAATCGCAATGACGATCGAAAAGAAAAAAACCACCATCGGTAAGAACCGCAAAAACATGGCCGATAACAACGGTCCCATCTCGATCACGACCGGGGCCTTGCCCGGATCGCGCAAAAGCCACGTCGAAAGCAATGGCGTTCGTGTTGCGATGCGTGACATTGTCCTCCAGGATCGCTCGACGGTGACGGTCTATGATACGTCCGGCCCCTATACCGATGACAATGTCGATATCGACATCGAGGGTGGCTTGGCACCGCTTCGTCTTCATTGGATCGAGGAACGGAACGACACGGTCGCATCCACCCGATCGCGCGATCCCGGCATGGCGGCGACCCACCCCCAAGCATCCTCGACTATTCCAAAAGCCCGCAAAAGCAAAACCCGCAAAAGTAAAAACGGGGCCTTGACCCAGATGGCCTATGCCAAACGTGGCATCATTACCAAGGAAATGGAATACATCGCCTTACGTGAAAATGAAGGGCGTGAGAATGAAGGGCGCGAAAACGAAGGGCGTGAGAATAAAGGGCAAAAAAACGACACAGGCGCGAATAAAACCCACACGCACGATGCGTCTTTAAACGGTATGGGCTTAAACGGTATCGATACGGCATCGAACGGACAAAAAAGCCATACGGTGCAACGAAACGGGGCCGGCCTTCCCAACATCATCACCCCCGAATTCGTTCGTCAGGAAGTCGCCGCCGGTCGGGCTATTATTCCGGCCAATATCAATCATCCCGAAACCGAACCGATGATTATCGGTCGTCATTTTCTGGTGAAAATCAATGCCAATATCGGCAATTCGGCCGTGTCGTCCTCGATCCAGGAAGAGGTCGAGAAAATGGTCTGGGCCATCCGATGGGGCGCCGATACGATCATGGATTTATCGACCGGCGATAATATTCACCAAACCCGCGAATGGATATTGCGCAACTGTCCGGTGCCGGTCGGAACGGTGCCGATTTATCAGGCGCTGGAAAAAGTGGGCGGCGTTCCCGAAGATTTAAGTTGGGATATATTTCGCGATACCCTGATCGAGCAAGCGGAACAGGGCGTTGATTATTTCACGATTCATGCCGGGGTGCGCCTGCATTACATTCCCATGACGATCGATCGGGTCACCGGCATCGTTTCACGTGGTGGATCGATCATGGCAAAATGGTGCTTGGCCCATCACAAGGAAAATTTTCTATACACCCATTTTCGTGACATTTGCGCCATTATGCGCGCCTATGACATCAGTTTTTCTCTCGGCGACGGGCTTCGCCCCGGCTCTATCGCCGATGCCAATGATCAAGCCCAATTTGCCGAATTGACAACCCTTGGCGAGTTAACCTCCATCGCCTGGGAGGAAGACGTCCAGGTCATGGTTGAGGGGCCGGGACATGTGCCGATGGATAAAATCAAGGAAAATGTCGATAAACAGCAAGACATCTGTCACGAGGCACCGTTCTATACGTTGGGGCCGCTGACCACCGATATCGCGCCGGGGTTCGATCATATCACCAGTGCCATCGGCGCGGCCATGATCGGCTGGTATGGCACGGCCATGCTGTGCTATGTCACCCCCAAAGAACACCTTGGCCTGCCCGACCGCGACGATGTCAAACAGGGGGTCATTGCCTACAAAATTGCGGCCCATGCCGCCAATATTGCCAAAGGGCACCCGGGGGCGGCCATACGCGACCGCCATTTATCGCAAGCGCGTTTTGACTTTCGTTGGCGCGATCAATTTCACCTTGCCCTCGATCCCGAAACGGCGCAGGATTTTCACGATCAAACCCTGCCGTCCGAAGGTGCTAAAGTGGCGCATTTCTGCTCGATGTGCGGCCCTAAATTCTGCTCGATGAAATTATCCCAGGAACTGCGCGAGGCCGCCGAAAAAGGCGGGCAGGAAATGGCCGAAAAATTCCGCGATAGCGGCAGTAAGTTATACGTTCCGGTCAAATAAAAGGAATCGCGATACCGCCGCGATCGGGTTTAATATCCGCGCCACGATATCGGCCGCATCACTTGGCGATGCCGCTTCTTCGGTCACACAATCGACCGTTGCCCACGAAAGGAATCGCGATACCGCCCGCGATCGGTTTAATATCCGCGCCACGATATCGGTCGCATCACTTGGCGAGGCCGCTTCTTCGGTCACGCAATCGACCGTTGCCCACGAATCGCAAGCACGGGCAATATCGCCCGCGATTGACCTGCGATCGATGTGTTGATGGGAAATCCATCCCTAGGGCGTTATTTAACGCCGCCACAACGCCCACGCCCCATTCTGAGATCATCCGGCGTTTCGTTTCGTCCTAGCGGCGATAAAATGTCCGCGCCACGATATCGGCCGCATCACTTGGCGATGCCGCTTCTTCGGTCACGCAATCGACCGTTGCCCTTGCCGGGCCGGCCTGTAAAAGAGGGATCATATCGGCGCATCGATCGTCCGTGCCATCCAAGACGACATCAACACCCCCGTCTTGCCGGTTGCGCACCCATCCGGCGATGCCGATCGCATTGGCCCGGCCCACCGTCCAGTCGCGAAAGCCAACCCCTTGCACCTGTCCACGGACAAGAAAACGCCGCGCCATCCCGCCCGACGGCTGCATTACGCCGCTTTAACAAGAAAACGCCGCACCCGCGCCATCCCGCCCGACGGCTGCATTACGTCGCTTTAAATTGAAGGATTTTCTGATCGACCACCAATGAATCGCCCGGCTTGCATTCGATTTTTTCAACCACCCCATCCTTTGCCGCGCAAAGAACATTTTCCATCTTCATCGCCTCGACCACGGCCAATTCCTCACCGGCGACAACCCGCTGTCCTTCCCGAACCGCGACCGAAACCAAAAGCCCCGGCATCGGCGAAAGCAGATAACGTGACAAATCGACCGCTTTTCGCACCGGCATAAGGGATAAAAGCCCGGCGACATTGGGACGTAACAACATGGCATCAAAGACACAGCCACCGCTTGTCAGGCGGTAATAAACGCCGCGCCGCTCGACTTGGAAATAGCGTGTTTTTTCGTCTATGGTGCATGCCAAAAGACGTTGTCCCGGCTGCCACCGGGCGAGGAGCGTAAAACTCTTCTCACCGCATGTGATGCGCCATTCGAACGGCGCTTTTGACGAATGTTTCATATTCGCGCCCATCGATCGGGCATCGACCGAATGTTTCATATCCGCGCCTATCGATGCACCATGATCGTTCCGGGCATCGACCGAATGCGGATCGGCGAAAGACGAAGCAGATGGGGATGAAGAAGAAACAGCAGACGGGGACGAAGACGATGAGGACGAAGAAGAAACAGCAGATGGGGACGAAGAAGACGAAGCCGGAACGATGGTCACCGTATCGCGCTTGTCCCCTTGGCATACGACCCATTCCGGCGGCACACGCGCCTCGTGGCCGGGTAATTGACCACTGATCGATGTTTCATTACCGACCACCGTGCGATGAACCAAGCAGATGGCGGCAAGAAACCAAAAGCGATCGCCCGCGCGTGATGTCGGCGGTCGGTATCCATCGGTGTAATGATTATCGAGAAAGGCGGTGGTAAAATCGCCTTTTCGGAAGTTCTTATTCCGAACCAAATCGGCAAGAAAAGGAATATTATGGGAAATACCGCGAAGATAAAAACGATCCAGCGCCGCCGCCATCCGATCCAACGCTTGATCGCGCCCGTCGCCATAGGCGCATAGCTTTGCCACCATCGGATCGTAATACATGCTGATCTCGCTGCCTTCCTCGACACCCGTATCAACCCGAAGCGGTGTACTCGATTGGTTGCCCTTGACCGGCAAACGACAAGAAACCAGCCGCCCCGTCGACGGCAAGAAACCACGGCTTGGATCTTCCGCGTATATGCGCGCCTCGATCGCCCACCCTTTGATCGCCACGTCCTTTTGCCGCATTCGCAATTTTTCCCCCGCCGCAACCCGGATCATTTCTTCGACCAAATCACAGCCGGTCACCATTTCCGTCACCGGGTGTTCAACCTGAAGGCGGGTATTCATCTCAAGGAAATAAAAATTCCTATCCCGATCAACGACAAATTCGACGGTTCCGGCCCCGACATAATCCACCGCCTTTGCCAAAAGAACGGATTGCGCGCCCATACGGCTGCGCAAATCGGCGGTGGCAAAGGGGGATGGCGCTTCCTCGATGACTTTTTGATGACGGCGCTGGATCGAGCATTCACGCTCGCCCAGATAGATCACATTGCCGTGTGTATCGGCCATGATCTGGATTTCAATATGGCGCGGATTCTCGATGAATTTCTCGATAAAAAGGCGATCATCGCCAAAGCTGCTTTTCGCCTCGGAAGCGGCCGAGCGAAAGGCCCGCCGAACATCATCGTCATTGCGGGCAATCCGCATGCCCTTGCCGCCACCGCCGGCCGCCGCCTTCAGCATCACCGGATAGCCAATGTCGCGACTAAGGGCGACGGCCTCGTCGTCGCTTTTCAATACTGCAATTTTGCCGGGAATGACATGCACCCCGGCCCGCCGGGCAATTTCCTTGGACTGAACCTTATCCCCCATCGATGCAATCGCATCCGGGCCGGGACCGATAAACGTCCATCCCTTTTCGGCCACGGCTTTGGCAAAAGCGGCGTTTTCCGATAAAAAGCCGTAGCCCGGGTGCACCGCCTTGGCTGATGTTTCCTCCATCGCGGCAAGGATTTTATCGGTGCGCAGATAGCTTTGCGCCGATGGCGACGGCCCGATTTCAATCGCCTCATCGGCCATACGCACATGCATGGCATCGCGGTCGGCATCGGAAAAGACCGCCACGGTCTTGCACCCCATCGCCTTGGCCGTGCGAATAATGCGACACGCAATCTCGCCACGATTGGCTATCAAAATCTTGCTAAACATCCCCAACCCCGCGCGCATCGCATGAAAGAGGGCCACACCGATACAATCGGAAGAAAAGAACCGGGGAAACCCCCAAGGAAAAGAATTGGGCAAAGCCCCAGGAAAAGCCCCAAGAAAAGGAACCGGGAAAAGAGCCGGAGAAAAACGGCAAAACACATCCGCGCATCGATGTGACCGCCATGCGCTTATAACGGGATATTGTCATGTTTCTTCCACGGGTTGGATATCTTCTTCTTACGCAGCATCGCCAGCGAACGGCAAATGCGCTTGCGGGTAGAGCTTGGCATAATCACATCATCGATAAACCCGCGTGAGGCGGCAATGAACGGATTGGCAAAGCGTTGGCGATATTCTTCGGTTCTTTGTGCGATTTTATCCGTATCGCCGATTTCGGCCCGAAACAGAATCTCGACCGCACCCTTGGGGCCCATCACGGCAATTTCGGCGCTGGGCCAAGCAAAATTGACATCACCGCGCAGGTGCTTCGAACTCATCACGTCATAGGCACCGCCATAGGCCTTGCGCGTGATCACCGTCACCTTGGGCACCGTTGCCTCGGCAAAGGCAAATAATAATTTCGCCCCGTGTTTGATGATTCCACCGTATTCCTGCATGGTTCCGGGAAGAAAGCCGGGCACATCGACAAAAGTCATGATCGGAATGTTAAAACAATCGCAAAAACGAACAAAGCGCGCCGCCTTGCGGGACGAATTAATGTCAAGACAACCGGCCAGAACCATTGGCTGGTTGGCAACGACACCGACGGTACTGCCTTCCATACGGGCAAATCCGACGATAATATTAGCGGCAAAATCCGGTTGAATCTCGAAAAAATCCCCGTCATCAACCACCTTGTTGATCAGTTCCAACATATCATACGGCTTGTTTGGATTGGTCGGAACCAGCGAATCAAGAGATGCCTCGCTTCGCTCGGCCGGATCGGAGCAATCGCGCCTTGGCGCGGACATGCGATTATGCGAAGGCAGAAAATCAATCAACATGCGCGTCGACAACAGCACTTCAATATCATTATCAAAGGAAAGATCGGCAACACTGGATTTTGTCGTATGCGTCTTTGCCCCGCCAAGCTCTTCCTGGGTGACTTCCTCGTGGGTGACCGTCTTGACCACATCGGGGCCGGTGACAAACATATAGGAACGATCCCGCACCATAAAAATAAAATCGGTCATTGCCGGTGAATAAACGGCACCGCCGGCACACGGGCCCATAATAAGCGAGATTTGCGGTATAACCCCCGATGCCATGACATTGCGTTGGAAAACCTCGGCATAGCCGGCCAAAGACGCAACCCCTTCTTGGATACGGGCGCCGCCGGAATCATTCAAGCCGATAACCGGCGCCCCGACACTGATCGCCTTATCCATCACCTTGGCGATTTTTTGGGCATGGGGCTCGGAAAGGGAGCCGCCAAAAACGGTGAAATCCTGGGAGAAGATAAAAACCAATCGACCGTTAACGGTGCCATACCCGGTGACGACACCATCGCCGGGAATCGTTTCATCGCCGGATTCAAAAGCACTGGGCGGTGGCTCGACAAACATGTCCCATTCTTCGAATGTCCCCTCGTCCAGCAGCACGTCAATCCGTTCCCGGGCACTCAATTTGCCTTTGGCGTGTTGCTTATTAATCCGCGTCCGGCCACCACCGATCCGCGCACGGCGGCGCTTTTCTTCCAATCGCCTTAGGATTTCAAGCATTGTCCGACCGCCCCCGAGGATATCCGGCCCCCTTTTTGCGCACTTCATCCGCACCGATCGATGACGCGGCGTCCATGCGATACATATCCAGAAAACGGGCAACCGTTTGCCATTCTTCCTCTATCGCGCGCAAGCGTGCCTCCCCTTCATCGTCATGTCCCCACCGTTGTAACTGGTACCGCTCGCCAAGCAAGGCGGCGGTGGTGAATTGTGCTATATTCATCCGACCGTGGATAAAAGCAAGGCTTAAGATTAAAGAACCCGACGTTGCCGCCATCTCCTGCAGGACGGATAGCTCCATTCTATCATACGCCGCCAGAATGTCGATTAGTCCCTGCTTATTTTTAATCGAAGGGGGGGATAAATTCTTGGTCACCGGCAGAACGATGCCGGCTGCTTTTTCGAGCCATTGCGTCCATTTCTGCCATTCTTGTTGCTGTTTGCGCACGAGGATATCGGGCCAAGTCGCCCGATAGAGCAATAAATCATGATCGATTTGATCGACCAAAACGGCGCGGGTGCGTTCCTCTTGCCCGACCATTTCCGATACCATCACGGCAAGACGTAAAAAGACCCGCCCCGACACGTCGATGGATGGATCGAAAGGGGTCGATGGGCCGCTTGGCGCCGCTGATGGATCGAAAGGGGTCGATGGATCAAAAGGGATCGATGGATCGCTTGGCACCGCCTTTTCCCATACCAGCCCAATATGCCGGGCAAGCGTGGGCCCGGGCAAAACCACCGGCATCCCGCGGGCCGTGCGCAACATCCGGCCAAAGCGCATCGGGGCATATCCCCCGGCGTGTTCCGTCACCCGCACGGGGGCGTTTTTGGAAAGATCATCGATGGACAATCGGATTAACCTATACAAAGGGCCATAGAAGCGGTCGGGTCAGCGACCCCATAAACAGGCCCCATAAGAACCCCATAAAAAAATGATCGCCATGCACCGATCGCCAATTTCTATGCACGATTATCAAGACCTTTTTCAAGGGAGTCAAAGACTATGGAAGAAGATTATCAAGACCTTGTTCAAGGGCGCTAAAGACTATGGAAGAAGATTATCAAGACCTTGTTCAAGGGCGCTAAAGACTATGGAAGAAGATTACCAAGACCTTTTTCAAGGGAATCAAAAAGATTGTCGCCCTTCTTCTTGGCCGCGGCCTTGCGCCGTTTCTTTTCGGACTTACGGTGTCTTTCTTGCTTTGCTCGGGTATTATCTTCGCCCTTGACCGCACTCGTCCGGCCGGAAATGGCCACCCGGCACGATGTTGGATCATCGCTTTTTTCTTCACCGCTAAAGAGATTTGAAATGGACGTGCCGACACCGAGCGCGCCGGAAATCGCTTCCGTTACCACCGCCTTCGCATCGGGGGTGATCGAGGGATCGGTGATAGACCCGCTCAAGGTCACCGGAATGGCAAGCGAAAGCAACGATATATTATCGGTATGGGGGGTCAAGCGCATCTGCATGGTTTCTTGACCAAGATTAATCGCGCCACTGCCGGTGATCGCAAGATCGGGGGTGCGAATTAAAAACGTGCGCACCTGGGCAATTCCCTTGTCGATAGCAAAGCGTTTAACGACGCATTGCAACACACCGGAATTATTTTCGACCCAGGGCATGATGATTTTGAAAACCGGGGCCGAGGCCAGAGAAAACAACGTGCTTTCAATACGACCGTCCTCAAGAATAGCCGTCGATTGTCCTTGCAACGATGCCATCCAGGCCGCCAGCGAACGGCCACGACCGGATACATCAAGCCGGTAATCGCCACGACCGGAAATATCCTCAATTCCGCTAAAAAGGGCGATATTTTGACCAAAATCCCAATCCTCCATGGTGACTTTAATATCCATCGCGGCCGGATCCTTCCGGGCATCGATTTTAACCTGCGCCTTTGTCGACCCCTTATCCGCAGGCACGGACACGGCGGCATAAGCGGAAGAACCGACAAAATCCATCGACAGAACCCGATCGGCGAGGCGCAATCGCATATCGATCCCGTCAACTTGGATCTTCGGGGAAACCAGCATCTGCTTGACCCGCACCGTGACATCCGCATTGACCATACCCAGCCCATCAAAGGGCAACGGCTGATCGGAAAACAACCGCTTGGGCGTATCGTCCTTTTTATCGGCATCCTTCGCATCGGCGGCCGCACCACCGGCAGGCGCGGTTGAAAAATCGGCAAGATTCAAAAAATCCGATTGCAAAGCGATCACGATATCGGCTTTTGCCCCCTCTTTTTCCGACGTTTCGGCAAGGCGCAAGCGGCCGTTGCCCGCGATCATATTCTTGCCCAAACGGACATACATATTGCGGATATCATAGGAATTATCTTTTCCCTTGCCGTCGACCGATATTTCATAGCGCCCTTTCGGCAACGAAAGGCGCAAGAATTCCGAAATCGGGGCCAAATCATCCCCGCGCATCTGGACTTTGAAATCCAGCGCCCCGACCGAGGGTTGCAACAGGAAAGACAGGGCCGCATTCGCGCCAAAAACATCGACCATGCCGTCCACGGCTTTATCTTGGCCGGGATCCATCAGCACCGCCAAGGCCGGCAAATTCAAGCGCAGGCGAAAAGGCTGTTGATTATAGGCCCCGGCCGCGGCAAGTGTTGACGACTTGCCATCGTCATGAATATCCATGCGCATTTCATCCAATTGAACCGATTGTTTCCGCCCGCTTACCCCATCCGTGTAATGGAGATGGATATTATGAAAGCGCAATTCTTCGATGGTCAGCTGCAATCCGCCATCGCCCGCCTCTTTCGGATCTTCCGGGGCGTCGTCCGTTGCCCCGTCCGCCGGTGGCCGGAACGTCCAATTGTTATGCCCGTCGGCATTGACCTCAAGCGCGAGATCGGCATCATCGATATTCAGACGGTTGATGACCAACTCCCCACCGAGCAAGGGAAGAATCGATAAGGCAAGGTCGATTCGCCGCACTTTAAGCATATCCGGAGACGATGCCCAATCGGCATTGGCAAGCCGAACATCCTCGACCTCGACCGATGGTTGCAGAGTAAAGATATTCAACGATATCGGCCCCATCAAAGAGACCTTGCGCCCCAAAGCGTCACTGGCCTGTTTGGCAATGGTCGGCCGATAGCTTTCAACATCGATATTATAAATCACGGCATAGCCACCAACCACGATGGCAACGACCAGAAGCCCAAAAATCTTGAGAGCCTTACGGAACATACCTTGGCGCATTATCGTTCTCCTTTTTCTTTCATATTGCCCATCCATCCCATCCTAGAATATCCAGCCTAAAACATAAGGCCTTCGACATAAGAAAAGTAGCACATTATCCTTTTTTTATAGCAATTTTTCCAACGCTTCTTTCCATCGCCGGAACAACCGTTCAATACCACCCCCATCGCCGCGAGGATCCCGGGCATCCCGACAAAAAAAGGATCCACATCATCCATAGCGCCCCGATACCGATAAATGGCAGTGGCCGCCGATAAAGGATACGCGCTTGAAACCGGCCGCTTAAAAACGGACGGACGCCCCACGATAACGCCCCGATACCGATAAATGGCAGTGGCCGCCGATAAAGGATACGCGCTTGAAACCGGCCGCTTAAAAACGGACGGACGCCCCGCGTTTGAGATCGAATCCAAAACGGTCCCAGGCACTCGCCATATGATCCGGAAGCGGGGCCTCGATACAAAGATGCTTGCCGCTGCGCGGGTGTATCATATCAATGCGATGGGCGTGAAGATATAACGATTTAGCGGTATGGTGATCGGTTTGTGCCAAATAACGATCCGACCCCGGGTGATCCCCGTATCGGTCATCGCCGCAAATCGGCGCCCCCATTGCCGCAAGATGCACCCGCAATTGATGGGTGCGTCCGCTAAGCGGGGATAACGCCATCCATGCGTAATGACGATGCCGGGCAACCGTCGCATAGAGGGTTGCGCACGGTAACGGATCGCTTTTTGCCGTCTTTCCCGTCCCGTCCCTTTGGGTGTTTTCATGCCTTCCTATATCCGCCACGCCCGCGTTTTCCACTTCCATGCTTTCTTGGGCTTTGCCCGATCGGGCAAAGGGATCATGCCCATCGGCCACGGCCATATAATGCTGTCCCGAACGCATGCGCCGCGTCCGGACGATCGGCAGACAACAACGCCCGCGTGGGGGGTCGACAATCCCTTTGGTCAAAGCCCAATACGTCTTGCCAATCCGATGCCGGCGAAAGGCGTCGGCCAATCTGGAGGCGGCAAAGATCGTTCGGGCAACGATAAGAACGCCCGATGTTCTGCGATCAAGCCGATGCACCAGGCGGGGTTTTTCGTTTTGCCCACTCCCGATGACACCTTCGGGCATCCCTTGGGGCGTATCATTTCCTGATATATTTTGAGGCATCCCTTGGGGCGTATCATTCCCGATGATATTTTGAGGCATCCCTTGGGGCGTATCATTCCCGATGATACCTTGGGGCATATCCCCCCTTGCGACCATATCGACAAGCATCGCGTCGACAGAGCACGTAATGCCACTGCCGCCTTGCACCGCCAGCCCACAGGCTTTGTTAAACGCCCATATATCGTCATCCTCGTAAAGAATGCTTTGCCGCAAGCGATCCAGATCGCGTCGTGACGACCGCGATCTCGGCATCCTTGTGTCCGGCGAATAGCGGCTCTTAACGGGGGGGTGCAAAGGCGGCAAATCGACATTTTCGCCCCCGGCAAGACGATGGGACGCCTTGCATCGCCCGCCATCGATCCGGATCCATCCACGCCGCAGTAATGTCCGTATTCGAGAATGGGGAAGCCCGGGATAATGACGGGTAAGCCAGCGATCCAAACGTGTTCCGGCCTCGTCCGGCGTGACCGCACGGCGATGCGGTGTCGAACATCCGTCGCTTTGGCCCGGCCATGGATCGACCGTATCGGTCGGCAGAATATCCGGTGTTCGGCACGGCATTATGATTGTTTTTCCCGCTTTTCCCGCCATATCTTCAACTTTTCAGCAATATTTTTCTCATCTCCGACCGCCGGAGGATGATAGAACATCGGTGATTGCATCGATTTCGGGAAACATTCCTGTCCGGAAAAACCCTGCTCGCAATCATGATCATAACGATATCCTTTGCCATACCCCATATCTTTCATCAAGGACGAGCGCGCATTCAAAAGATGCAGCGGCGGGGGCAAAGATCCCGATTGACGGGCCGATTTTTCAGCCGCCTGCCACGCGCGATAGAGCGCGTTCGATTTATCACAAACACTAAGATAGACCACCGCCTGGGCGATCGCGAGGTGTCCTTCCGGCGGGCCAAGTCGTCGCCATGCGTCCCATGCCATATTCGCCTGGACGATGGCCTTGGGATCGGCCATTCCAATATCCTCATTCGCGATACGCACGATTCGGCGAAGAATGTATTCGGGGTCTTCCCCCCCATCCAGCATCCGCGCCAACCAATAAAGGGCGGCATCGACATGGGACGAACGGATCGATTTATGCAGGGCGCTGATCAAATTATAATGCGCGTCTTGATCTTTGTCATAGCGCGGCGGCGGTCGCTGCAGAAAATCGGATAATTGCGCAACGCTCCAGTGCCGATCTTGATCCCGAACGGCACCCTTGGCGGTTTTTTCGGTTGTGCCCGCTTGACCCTGTTCGGTCGCTCCGGCGTGGCCATGGATTAATGATTCAAAGATATTCAGCAACCGCCGCGCATCGCCATCGGCAAAAGACACCAAAAAGCGCTTGGCATCGTCGTCCAATATGGGCGGATCGGGGCTAAGTGTGGTGGCCCGTTCGATCAGGGCCAAAAGACCGTGTTCGGACAAACGGCGCAGCGTCAGCACCTGGCACCGTGACAATAATGCCGAGATCAGAGAAAACGACGGATTATGGGTTGTTGCCCCCACTAAAGTGATGGTGCCATCTTCGATCGGCGGCAAAAAAGCATCCTGCTGGCCACGGTTGAATCGGTGGATTTCGTCAATAAACAGCAGGGTCGATTGTCCGGATGAACGACGCCGGCCGGCATCGCTAAACAGGCGGCGCAAATCGGCGCTGGTTGCAAAAACCGCCGATAGAGACTCAAAATGCAACCGACCGGCCGGCGCGATCAATCGGGCGATCGATGTTTTGCCGACACCCGGCGCACCCCATAAAATCAAAGATGGAATATGCGCGGAATCAATATAACGGCGCAGGGTGCCGCCCTTGGCCAAAAGATGCTCTTGGCCGATGACGTCATCAAGGCTTGTCGGGCGCAAACGCTCGGCCAAAGGGGGTGGTTTTTCAAATAATGAGGCCATTACAATACCACGGTCGGATCATCCGCCCGTTAGTCACACATATCACGTCCGGTCACACCGATAACGCGGCGACCGCAACCGTATTTCCCCGTTCTTGCCGATATATCGTCCAAACCGGGGTTGCCCACCAAGAATAAAGCCCGGCATATCGGGCGCGTATTTCGGATGATGTCGACCAAAAGCATGGATACCGCCCGCGACCGGCATCAACCCAAAGCGCCGGACGATCGGCCCCCGTCCCCCGCTTGCGCATCGATAGGGGGTGAATACCGCCCGCGATCGGCATCGATCCAAAGCACCGGACGATCGGCCCCCGTCCCTCGCTTGCGCATCGATGGGGGGTGAATACCGCCCGCGATCGGCATCGATCCAAAGCACCGGACGATCGGCCCCCGTCCCTCGCTTGCGCATCGATGGGGGATGGATACCGCCCGCGATCGGCATCGATCCAAAGAACCATGCGATCGGCCCCCGTCCCCCGCTTGCGCATCGATGGGAGGGGGCCGGATTTATGCCTCGACCGATTTTGGCGGTTCCGATTCCGACCGGGCGGCTTGCTCGGCCCGATGCCGGGCGAGGTCTTCCGCCCCTTTGGCATCCACGTCACGATCCACGAATTCGATCACCCCCATGGGGGCATCGTCACCATAGCGCCAACCCGCCTTAAGAATACGGGTATAGCCACCGGGACGATCCCGATACCGATCGGCCAGAGAGGAAAACAACTTTGCGACCAGGGCATTGTCACGCAGAACCGCAAAAGCGCGCCGCCGGGAAGCCAGAGATCCCCCCCTTGCGCCGGTGACTAATTTTTCAATAAAAGGACGAAGCTCCTTGGCCCGGGGCAAGGTTGTTTTAATTTGTTCGTGCTGGATAAGGGACTTTGCCATATTGGCAAAAAGCGCACGCCGGTGGGACGACGTGCGGTTCAGTTTACGTCCACTGATACGATGGCGCATATAATAACCTCAATATGAATCTTCGAATTTTTTGGCCATTTCCTCAAGATTTTCAGGCGGCCATTTATCCAATTCCATTCCCAAGGAAAGTCCCATTTGCTCAAGCACCGCCTTGATTTCATTAAGCGATTTACGCCCGAAATTGGGAGTGCGCAGCATTTCCGCCTCGCCCTTAAGAACAAGATCGCCGATATAGATAATATCCTCGTTCTTCAAGCAATTAGCGGAACGGACCGATAACTCAAGGTCATCAATTTTACAAAAGAGATATTTGTTAAAGGCATTCTGTTCTTGTTTTTCCTCCCGCGGGTGAAATTCGGGATCCTTGAAATTGACAAATACCTGAAGCTGATCCTGGAGGATCCGGGCGGAAAGAGCCAACGCATCGACCGGGTCAAAAGTACCATCGGTCTCGATATCCATCACCAATTTATCATAATCGGTAATCTGGCCGACCCGACTGTTATCGACCCGATAAGAAGCATGACGCACCGGCGAAAAGAGGGAATCAACGGCGATAAAGCCAACCGGGGCATCCTCACGCACGTTTTGGGCGGCCGGCACATATCCTTTGCCGGTACTGATGGTCAATTCCATGCCGAATTCAACCTTGTCCTCAAGGGTGCATATGTGCTGTTCCGGATTAAGAATCTCGACCTTGTGGCCACCGTCAATGTCTTTGGCCAGAACCGGACCTGGACCCTTTGCCTTGATGAAAGCGCGGGTCATGCCGGGTTGTTCCATCCGCAGGGATAATTCCTTAATATTCAGCACGATATCGGTGACGTCTTCCAAAACACCGTCAAGGGAAGAAAATTCATGCAACACGCCATCCATTTGAATGCCGGTCACCGCGCTTCCCTGCAAAGACGATAAAAGCACCCGGCGCAACGCATTGCCGAGGGTGAGTGCGAAACCACGCTCCAAAGGCTGAACCACCAGTGTCGCGCGCTTCTTATTACCCTTGTTATCGGCAACCTCGACGTTGTCCGGCTTAATCAATTCCATCCAGTTTTTTTCAATCACATCAATGCTCCAAGGGCTTTGCACCCGAAGTTAGAAAATTATACCCGGCGGCGTTTGGGCGGCCGGCATCCATTATGGGGGACAGGGGTTATATCGCGGATTTCATTAATCGTAAAACCCACCGCGCTTAACGAACGCAGAGCCGACTCACGGCCCGATCCCGGACCATTGACCCGCACGTCCAATGTTTTAATACCATGCTCTTTCGCCTTATTGCCCGCGTCTTGCGCCGCCATCTGGGCCGCATAGGGGGTCGATTTGCGCGATCCCTTAAATCCGTTCGAGCCGGCCGATGCCCATGTCACGGTATTTCCCTGCAAATCCGTAATCACGATCAAAGTATTATTGAAGGTTGCCCGAATATGGGCAATCCCGGCCTCGATTTTTTTGCGCAATCGCCGTGGTTTGGCCCCACCACCTTTTTTCTTCATAACCATAATGCTTATGCCTTCTTTCCGGCAATGGGTTTGGCCCGTCCACGGCGTGTGCGGGCGTTGGTATGGGTTCGCTGTCCGCGCACCGGCAAATTCTTGCGGTGGCGCAATCCCCGATAACAGCCAATATCCATCATCCGTTTGATATCCATCGAAATATCGCGCCGCAAATCCCCCTCAACCTTATGGGAACGGGCGAGGATTTCGCGGATTTGACTGATTTGCCCCTCGTTCAAGTCCTGCATGCGAATATTTTCATCAATCCTGGCCTCACGGGCGATCGCGCGTCCCTTACTGGGGCCAATCCCATAGATATAGGTCAATGCGATACTGACCTTTTTATTTGACGGCACATTGACGCCAGCGATTCTCGCCATTTAGACCCGCTCCTTTAAGTTCCGTGACTTCGGCGTGCATGCACGCATACAAAAACATCCGTCTTTTCGTGGATACGCAAAGCAACGACCGCGCAACCAAGTCGCGACACTGCCACAGCGCGCCATTATAGAATGGCGCAACGGTGTGTCAATCATAGCCGTGCCGCCTTTTTCTCTTTTATTTGACAAATCAATGGGGCGATGGCCCGATCGACGCGATCGCCGACCGCATCGACACTGCCGGTTCCCTCGATATCGTATAAAATACCGCGCTTGCGGTAATAGGGAAGCAGTGGCGCGCTTTTTTCATGGTACATTTTCAATCGATGGCGCACCGCTTTTGGCGTATCATCGCGGCGCCGTTCGAGACGGCCACCGCATTGGTCGCATATATCGGCCCGTTTCGGGGGCTGGAAAGACAAATGATAGCCACTTCCACAACCCGCGCAATGCAAACGCCCGGATATCCGCTCGATGATAAGCGCATCGTCAATCGTAATGTGGATCGCCGCGTTCACCATCACCGTATTCTTCCTTAGCATGACATCCAATTTATCGGCCTGCGCAACCGTGCGGGGAAAGCCGTCGAGCAAAAAGCCCCGGTCGTCGATTCTGTCGCCGATTTTAGCCGCCAAGACCTCAATGATGATCTGATCGGGAATAAGGCCACCCTTATCCATAATCGGACGAATAAGCCGACTTAGCGGATCGCCGCTGGAGATGATATCGCGCAAGACATCACCCGTCGAGATCCATTCCAAATCATAGCGATCAACGATCGCGCGCGCCTGGGTACCTTTACCTGCCCCCGGCGGCCCCAACAAGATAATATTCACCGGCGTCTTCCCTGCAGCCTCACCTTTTTTAATAAACCTTCGTACTGATGTGCGATCAGATAAGACTGAATCTGCGATACCGTATCCATTGTGACACTGACCACAATCAATAACGACGTGCCACCGAAATAAAAGGGCACCGCGTATTGAGAAATCAGAATTTCCGGAAGCAGACATATAACACTGAGGTAAATCGCGCCAACCGTGGTCAAGCGGGTCAAAATATAATCAATGTGATCGGCCGTACTCTTACCGGGGCGAATACCGGGAATATAACCCCCATATTTGCGCAAATTATCGGCCGTTTCCTCGGGATTAAAGACAATTGCCGTATAGAAAAAGGCAAAAAAGACAATCATCCCGACATACAAAAGCATATACAAGGGCTGTCCCCGCCCAAGCAACGCGGAAATATCATAAAGCCACTGCGGGCCACCGCCACCGGATGCGTTAAAACTGGCGATCGTCAGGGGAAGCAACAGCAACGCGCTGGCAAAAATCGGTGGAATGACGCCGGGGGTATTAATCTTGAGCGGCAAATGGGATGCGTCGCCGCCATACACCTGACGACCGACCTGACGCTTGGGATATTGGACCAACAAGCGGCGTTGGGCCCGCTCGACAAAGACGATCACCGCAATCACCATCACGATCATGATCATCAGGAACAGCAAAAGCGCCACCGACAATGCGCCGGTGCGACCAAGTTCAAGCGTACTGACCAATGCCACCGGCAATTCGGCAACGATTCCCGCAAAAATAATGAGAGAAATACCGTTACCGACACCGCGCTGGGTGATTTGCTCGCCAAGCCACATTAAGAACATGGTACCACCGACCAAAGTGATGACGGTGGTGACGCGAAAGAACAATCCCGGATCGATCACGGCCGGGCCAAGCGGCCCCTGCATGCTCTCGAGACCAACGCCGATGCCCCACGCCTGGATCGCCGCCAGAAAAACCGTGCCGTAACGGGTATATTGGTTGATTTTTTTGCGACCGCTCTCCCCCTCTTTACGCAATTGGGAAAGGGTCGGATTAACCGCCGCCATCAACTGCATGATGATGGATGCGGAAATATACGGCATAATCGTTAGGGCAAAGATGGTCATCCGTCCGAGGGCACCGCCCGCGAACATATTAAACATGCCCAAAATACCACCGGCATTCTGTTGGAAGATTTGCTCCAGCGCGGCCGGATCGATGCCGGGAATTGGGATATAGGAACCAAAACGATAAACAAGCAACGCGCCAAGGGTGAACCAAAGGCGCTTTTTTAACGTCTCGGCCTTGGCAAAAGCGCCAAAGTTAATATTAGCGGCAATCCGCTCGGCAACCGATGCCACGTCCTTACCCCTTTTTTCCGGTCGGCTTTGCCGCCGCTTTCATCTCTGCCTTGGGCGCAGCGGTGGCTTTCTTGGTCGCTTTTCCCTCGGCGTCTTTCTTTGCGGGGTTTTTCTTGGCGGCGGTTTTACTTTCGGGCGCTTTTGCCTCGGTGGTTTTCTTTTCGGACGGACTCGACTCCGATGCCTTCATCTCTGCCTTGGGCGGGGCGGTGGCTTTCTTGGTCGCTTTTGCCTCGGTGGTTTTCTTTGCGGGCGCTTTCTTTGCGGGCGCTTTCTTTTCGGGCGAAATCGACCCCGATGCCTTCATCTCTGCCTTGGGCGCGGTGCCATCATCCTTGCCCGTTTCTTGACCGACCCTTTGACCATCCTTGGGGGCAACCGTATCCCCTGCGCTTGACGATTCTTCCCCGCCCCCACACAGGCGCACCGTGCCGCCGGACTGACGGATATCTTCCATCACCGGACGGGACACCCGGGTAAGGGTCAGGCGCACGCCCTTAACGTTCCACTTTTCCCCTTTGGCACTGCTTCCGATCAAGGATATTCCATCCCGGATCGAGCCGACAACGCCGCTTTTCAACAAAATTTCCTGGGTGATTTCTTTCTTTGCATCAATCTTTCCCGAAGCAATCGCACGCATCAGGCGGGATACGGTCAATTCACGATAATGATGCCGAAAAATATTGTTAAATCCGCGTTTGGGCAACCGCATATGAAGGGGCATCTGGCCGCCCTCAAATCCGTTCAAAGCCACTCCGGTGCGTGATTTTTGACCCTTGACACCGCGCCCACCGGTCTTGCCCTTGCCACTGCCGATACCGCGACCGATGCGCTTGCGCCGATGACGGGCCGCAGAAAAATCGGACAAATCATTGAGCCTCATGATCTTTGCCTTTCGCTGGATGGGCCATTGCCATCGACTTCAAGCAAATGGCGAACCTTGTCGATCATACCACGGATCGCTTTTGTGTCTTCGAGTTTTTTTTCCCTGGAAATACGGCCAAGACCAAGCCCTTTCAAGGTCTGCGCCTGGGAAGAATGGCGCCCGATGGCACTGCGCACCTGACGAACGTGAATTTTACTCATGCCACGCGCTCCTTAACGATATCACGGATGCTACGCCCCCGTTTACTGGCGACCAAACGCGGCGATAAAATGCGGGTAAAGGCATCAAAAGTGGCCCTGACCATATTATGCGGATTAGATGATCCAAGGGACTTGGCCACCACATCTTGGACGCCCAAGGCTTCAAAAATCGCGCGCATCGGACCACCGGCAATGATACCGGTTCCGGTCGGTGCCGCCCGTAAAATGACCTTGCCGCCCCCATGGTGTCCCTGGACATCGTGGTGCAAGGTGCGCCCTTCCCGCAGCGGAACTTTGATCATCTTCCGTTTTGCCCGTTCCGTCGCCTTGCGGATGGCTTCGGATATTTCACGTGCCTTGCCGCTTGCGCATCCGACCTTGCCCGCGCCGTCGCCGACCACAATCAGGGCGGAAAATCCGAAACGGCGACCGCCTTTGACCACTTTTGCCACCCGATTGATGCTGACCAAACGATCGATATAATCGTCTTCCTCGCCGCGATCTTGGCGTGGTCGCCCATCATCACGCCCCCGCCGCGCGCCGCGTCGGCCCCGACGGTCTTGACCGGGGCGATCTTGCCCTGGTCGATCTTGACCGGATCGATCTTGCCCGGGACGATCTTGACCACGACCACGGCCACCGCGAGGGTCGCCCCCATCTCCATCCGGCGCCGCTTCACTTGGCGCGTTATCTTTTTCGGCCGGCGGCGGGGCGTCCGCTTCTTGTCCGCCGCCATCCTTTTGCGCGTCGCTCGCCATGATGCGCCGCCGCTCTTGATCCGATATGGCCACTTTTAACGTGCTGCCGTCCTCGGGCGCCGCTTTTAAGTCTTTAGCGGCCATTTCCGGGCCTTGCTTTCCGGGCATCCGACCGCCCACCGCTTGATTGTCTTTGCCTTGATTATTTTTGACCTGATTATTTTTGACTTGGCCAGCTTTAGATTGGGCATCCTTGGCAACACCGGGCATATTCGCCGCTTTTTCTACCGGCCTTTTTGCTATCGGCCCTTTTTCTGATGATAGGGGTTCTACCGACCCTTTTTGCATCGCCGCTTTTGCTGCCGGTCCTTTTTCTACCGGTCCTTTCTCTGGCGATGGGGGCGGCTTTGCCTCTTTCCGCGCACCGGCTTTCGGTGCGGTCGTTTTCAATGTATTCCTATCCGATTTATCGTTTGGCGATGCACCACCGCCTTGCTCGGAAGGATCTTTTTTATCACTCATATACTTTTTCCTAAAAATGCAATCCGGCTTCCCGGGCACTGTCGGCCAATGCTTTTAAACGACCATGATAGGCATAATGCCCGCGATCGAAAACGACCTCTTCCACCCCGGCTTTTTTAGCGCGTTCGGCAATCAAACGCCCGACCGCAACGGCGGCGGCAATATCGCCCCCCGGCTTGCCTTTGGCCCGCAATGACGGATCCAAACTGGAGGCCATCGCAAGCGTGCGATGCGAAGAATCATCGATCAACTGGACATAGATATGACGCGCCGAGCGAAATACCGAAAGGCGGACACGATGGCTACGCTGGCGAATCGAAAAACGAATACGGGATCGCCGCCGTAATTTATGTTGGCTCAATATACGCATGATTATTTCTTTTTACCTTCTTTGCGCAAAATGATTTCGCCCTCATATTTGACCCCTTTGCCCTTATAGGGTTCGGGTTTCCGGAAAGAGCGGATTTCCGCCGCCACCTGCCCGACCAATTGTTTATCCCGACCACTAATTTCAATCCGGGTCGGGTTTGGACATTTGATGGCGATACCCTCGGGAATCGGGAACGTGACATCATGGGAAAAGCCCAGCTGCAAGGACAAATCCGCGCCCTTAAGGGCAGCCCGATAACCAACGCCGTTAATATCAAGGGCGATCGTGACCCCACCGGAAAGTCCCGTGACCAACGACGCAAGGCGCGAGCGCACGGTTCCCCAAAGGGCCTGGGCATGGCCGCCTTCCAAGCGGGGACGAACCAACAAGGTGTTATCCTTTTTCTCGACCGTGATCTCTTCCGGCACGATCATCTCGCTGCTGTCCTTGGCATTCTTCAGCACAATACGCGACGCATCGATCGTTACATCGATTCCATCCGGCAGAACAACAGGCATATTTCCAATTCTTGACATGACGATTTGTGCGATCCTTAAAGTATTAAAAAACCCGGCACAAGATTTCACCGCCGACATTGGCCCCGCGTGCGCGCGCGTCACTCATAACACCGCGCGGGGTCGATAAAATCGCAATCCCCAAGCCACCGTAAATGCGCTTGATATTCTTGGCCCCCGCATACAGTCGGCATCCCGGTTTCGACACCCGATGAATCTCACGAATGACCGGCTCGCCCTGGTGGTATTTCAAGGAAATCTGGAAATCCGTCTTTCCATCCCCCTTGTCGACCCGTTTAAAGTCACGGATATAGCCCTCATCCTTTAAAACCTTCAAAACCTCACCGCGCAGACGTGACGCCACACAGGTCACTTCGCCGCGGCCTTTTCTTTGACCATTACGCATTCTGGTCAGCATATCGGCAATCACATCCATGGTCTTACCAACTCGAGCGGGTCATGCCCGGAATTTGACCGATTGACGCAAGTTCCCGCAGTTTAATGCGCGACAATCCGAATTTACGATACACCCCGCGCGGGCGACCGGTCAGAAGGCATCGGCGGCGAAGACGGTTTTTCGCCGAATTACGGGGCAAGGCGGCCAATGCCAGGCTTGCGGCAAACCGTTCCTCGGGACCGGCCTCACGATCGTGAATCCGTTCCTTCAATTTCATGCGGCGATCGGCAAAACGCTTGACCAAAAGCTGTCTTTTGCGATCGCGCTCAACCAAACTTTTACGAGACATGCACTATGCTCCTTTTTTTTGATGTTGTCCCGAGACGGGATTGGCCGATTTTTGCATCGATTCCGAATCGGAAGGGGGAAACGGCATATTAAACCCCCGTAAAAGAGCCAATGCCTCACGGTCATTGGGTGCCGTCGTCACAATCACGATATCCATCCCTCGAATACGATCGATCTTATCATAATCAATTTCCGGAAAAACGATCTGTTCGCGCAATCCCATCGCGTAATTGCCCCGATGGTCAAAGCCCTTTGGTGACAAACCGCGAAAATCACGCACCCGCGGCAGGGCAATGTTAATGAGACGATCCAAAAATTCGTACATCCGGGCACGGCGCAAGGTCACCTTGCACCCAATGGCCATTCCCTCGCGCAGTTTAAAGGACGCGATCGATTTGCGAGCTTTGGTCGCAATCGCCTTTTGCCCGGCGATTCGTGTCATGTCGGACAAGGCACCGGTCACCTGGCGCGATTCGATGGCCGCCCCACCAACACCCATGTTAAGAACCACTTTTTCCACACTCGGAATCTGCATCGGGTTGCGATAGGCAAACTGCTTTGCCAATTGCGGGCGCACCGTTTTGCGGTAATGTTCAAGTAATCGTGCCATCGTCAAACCTAATCAACCACTTCCCCGGAAACTTTGGAAAAACGCACCTTACGCCCATCTTCCAGCAATCGGAAACCCAATTTTGTGCCACGCCCCGATTTTGTGTCAAAAAATGCCACATTGGAAAGATGGATCGATGCCTCTTTCTCGACGATGCCGCCACTGCCCACTTCAACCGATGGCTTGGTATGCCGCTTGATCATCCGCACGCCTTGAACCGTCACCCGTCCTTTGGCCCGGTCGATAAACAAAATCTGCCCTTTTTTTCCTTTATCCCGGCCGCCGGTCACGACGACTTCATCGCCTTTTTTCAATTTCCACTTGCGCGGCACATCATATTTTTTCATTACAAAACCTCCGGCGCCAAGGAAATGATCTTCATATAGCGCTTCGAGCGCAATTCCCGGGTGACCGGCCCAAAAATACGTGTTCCGACCGGCTCCCCCTGCGGATTAATAAGAACCGCGGCATTGGTATCAAAGCGGATCGAACTGCCGTCATCCCGACGAATTGGATAGGACGTGCGAACGATCACGGCTTTGTGGATCTCCCCTTTTTTGACCCGTCCATCCGGAATGGCCTCTTTCACCGATACCACAATGACATCGCCGACACCGGCACTACGGCGCTTCGAGCCACCGAGAACCTTAATGCATTGGACACGCCGTGCACCGGAATTGTCGGCAATGGTAAGATTGCTTTCAGACTGAATCATTGATCGCCATCCTTGGTCTTGCCGTCGACCGGGTTTTCTTTGGTCTTTGTCGCGTCATTTTTGGCCGGGCCGCCCCGTTCCATGAAGCCCTTTGCCGCGTCTTTTTTTGTCATGTCATTTTTTGCCGAATCTTTTTTTCCATCATTGCCGACGTTTGCCGCGTCGTTCTTTGCCCCATCTTTTTTTCCATCATTGCCCGCGGCGGCGGATGCGCCTTTGTCCATTTTTCCGGACTTGGCCTTTGCCTTGTCCCGTGCAGCCTTGTCCTGTGTACCGGCCCGGGGCATGTTCTTTTCTTTTACCCCGGTCAATGATCCACCAACCGCCGGGGTTGCGGTTTTACCAATCACTTCCCAGGATTTATGTTTCGAAATGGGACGGCATTCGCGAATGTCAACGACATCGCCGACATGAAAGCCATTTTCCGCATCATGGGCCGTAAAACGCTGGTGGCGCCGGATATATTTTTTATACAAGGGGTGCATGACCCGACGCTCGACTTGAACCGTTACCGTCTTGTCGGCGGCATCGGAAACCACCATTCCTTGAATAACTCGACGCGGCATTATGCCCCCTTTGTATCGTTGGTCACGCTGCCGCCTTGGCCGCGTTGCTGACGGATTGTCAAAAGGCGGGCAATATCGCGCCGCACATGACGAATACGCGCCGTATTTTCCATCTGCCCATGGCTTTTACGAAAACGTAAATTGAGGGACTCGCGCCCCAACTCGGCGATTTTATCGGCGATCTGGTCATCACTCATCGCACGTATATCAGCCGGCCGCATGACTATCCTCACCGAGACGACGGATAAAACGGGTGCGCAACGGCAATTTATTCGATGCCAATTCCAAGGCATTACGGGCCAAATCGTGCTCGACCCCGTCAATTTCAAACATGATCCTTCCCGGATGAACCCGGCAGGCCCAATATTCGACCGATCCCTTGCCCTTGCCTTGGCGCACTTCGGCCGGTTTGGCCGTCACGGGAAGATCGGGAAACAGACGAATCCAAACTTTGCCCGTGCGCCGCAAATGCCGTGAAATGGCCCGGCGGGCCGCTTCAATCTGGCGGGCGGTCACGCGACCGGGACTGATAGCCTTTAATCCATATGCCCCGAAGTTCAGGGAAAAACCACCTTTGGCGGCCCCATGGATACGCCCTTTGTGGGCTTTGCGAAATTTCATTTTCTTTGGCGAAAGCATTTACGTATTTACCGGTTGTTTGTCGGTTGGGCCGGATTCGGGAAAAGAGGGCGCATCCGCAGAAGGGCTTTTCGCCTGGCCCGAAAGAGATGAAGGGGAAGGAGATGAAGAGGAACCGGATGAAGGGGAACCATCATCCCCCGATAGCATGTCCATCTCTCCACTTGCCGCTTCCCCTTTGTAAATCCAGACTTTAACGCCGCACGTGCCGTAGGTGGTACGTGCAACGCATGTGCCATAATCAATCATCGCCCGCAATGTATGCAGAGGCACGCGCCCCTCCCGCTGCCATTCCATACGGGCGATTTCGGCACCGCCGAGACGCCCGCCGATATTGATTCGAATACCCTTTGCGCCAATCCGCATAGCGGCTTGAATGGATCTTTTCATGGCCCGGCGATAGGTGACCCGGCGCTCAAGCTGACGGGCGATGTTTTCCGCCACCAACCCGGCATCGATTTCCGGCTTGCGGACATCGACGATATTAAAACTGACCTCGCTTTTTGCCATTTTCGACAAAGACGTGCGAAGTTTTTCGATATCATTGCCCTTTTTACCGATGATCACACCGGGACGCGCCGCATGGACAACGACCCTGACCCGGCGCGCGGAACGCTCGATCACGACCCGACTAACACCGGCCTGCTGAAGCTTTTCTTCGATAAAACGGCGCAGACGGATATCCTCGTGCAGAAAATCGCCATACTGGCGACCGGCGTACCAACGCGAGTCCCAGACCCTATTGATTCCGACCCGGAATCCAATCGGATTAACTTTCTGACCCATCACCCTGCTCCTCGCGTTCGCGGACAACGATTGAAACCCGCGAAAAATATTTGGAAATGGAGGCACTGCGCCCGCGTGCCCGTGCGCGCCAACGCTTCATCGTCATGGCCTTGCCGACCTCGATCCGATCGACATAAAGACGATCGACATCCAGTTGATTATTGTTTTCCGCATTGGCCACCGCCGAGAGTAAGACCTTGCGCACATCCGCCGCGATTCGGCGGCGAGAAAAAGCCAACGTATCAAGGGCCCGCGACACGTCAAGACCACGAATAAGCGCCGCCACCTGGGATAATTTTCCCGGCGATACACGCAAAACGCCACAACGCGCCATCACGGCATCCCTTGTCAACACCCGTTCTTTCTTTGCTTTACCCATTATATGCGACCTTCATGCCCTCTTGCTATTTGCGTGCCTTGGTTGCCGTTTTATCACCGGCGTGTCCCTGATAGGTTCGGGTTGGCGAGAACTCACCCAACTTATGCCCGACCATATCCTCGCTGATGAAAACCGGAATGTGTTTGCGCCCGTTATGCACCCCAAAAGTCAATCCAACAAATTGCGGTAAAATCGTCGAGCGGCGCGACCATGTCTTGATCACGTTGCGCCGACCGGATTTATGTGCCTTATCCGCCTTCTTAAGAAGATAGGCATCGACAAAAGGGCCTTTCCAAATAGAACGAGTCATCGGATCTAACGCTTACGTCGACGGCGGATAATATACTTATCGCCAGCTTTGTTACGGCGGGTTTTCTTGCCTTTGGTCGACACCCCCCAAGGAGTGACCGGATTACGACCGCCGGAACTGCGTCCCTCGCCGCCACCATGGGGATGGTCGATCGGATTCATGGCCACGCCACGCACCTTCGGACGACGCCCTTTCCATCGATTGCGACCGGCTTTCGCCAGCTTGATCGAGCGATGATCCGGATTGGATACCGTGCCGATCGTTGCCATACATTCCGCCCAAACGGCCCTTACTTCGCCGGAAGGAAGCCGGATTTGGGCGTATCCGGCATCGCGCCCGATGATTTGAACACCGGCACCGGCACTGCGCGCCAATTGCCCGCCCTTGCCGAATTTCAATTCCACATTATGCACCGTCGTGCCGACCGGAATATGACTAAGCGGCAAGGCATTGCCCGGCTTGATGTCGGCCTTCAGTCCCGCCATGACCTTGTCCCCGACCGCCATTCCCTGGGGCGCGAGAATATAGGAAATAGAACTATCGGCATAACGGATAAGAGCGATAAAAGCACTGCGATTGGGATCGTATTCCAGTCGCTCGACCGTTGCCTCGACATCGAATAGCCGCCGTTTAAAATCGACCATCCGGTACAAACGCTTGTGACCGCCGCCGCGATGACGGGCCGTCACGCGGCCAAGATTGTTGCGCCCGCCACTCGACGTCATTCCCTTGCACAAAGATGCGGCCGGGCGGCCCTTCCAAAGACCGGACCGATCGACCAGAACGAGGGAACGCAAGGTCGGCGTGGTTGGATTATATGTCTTTAACGGCATGCTCAATCGACTCCCAAATCAATGCTTTGCCCTTCGGCCAAGGTAACGATGGCCTTTTTATAGGCACTGCGCCTTCCCTTACGGCCTTTATGGGTCTTTGGCTTGCCTTTTTGGTTAAGGGTATTGACCTTGACCACCTCGACATTAAAAAGCCCCTGTATGGCTGCGCGAATATCGGCCTTGTCGGCCTTCGGCAAAACCCGAAAGGTCATTTGATTATGGGCGCTTCCCGCAGTCGACTTTTCGGTGACCACCGGGCGGACGATCATCGATTGCCAATGCAAAAGCGTATCGGGCGCGATATTTTTCTTCTCTACGGCGTTCATGACAAACGCTCCTCCAATTTGGTCAGGGCATCACGCGTCAAAACAAGACAACGCCGGCGCAAAATATCATAAACATTGATACCTGCAACCGGTAAAACGTCAACGTGCGGAATATTCGCGGCACTGCGCCCCATCGTTTCGGATTTTTCGGCCGTCACAATAAGGGCCGAGCGCAAGGCAAGAGCATCCATCTGCTTGACCAAAAGCGCGGTCTTTGCCTCGATGCCGCCGAGATTATCGACAATTTTCAAATCGCCGCTTTTATGCTTTGCCGATAATGCCGTCCGCAATCCCAAAGAGCGGAATTGACGGGTCAATTTATGGGCGTGGGACCGAACCTGGGGACCGAAAATCACGGCACCGCCCCGAAATTGCGGCGAACGGCGCGATCCCTGCCGGGCCCGACCGGTGCCTTTTTGATTCCACGGGCGGGCGGTCGTGCCACGAATCTCACTGATACCGCGCGTCTTATGGGTGCCGGCCCGCCTTCGCGCCAGTTGCCAGCGAACAACCCGGGCCAAAACATCGCGGCGCACGTCCAGACCGAAAATCTCTTTCTTTAAATCGACGTTATCCGTTTCAATAACACCGGCGGCTTTCTTTTTCGCCATTTTCACATGGGTCACGGGGAATTTCATCCGGCGGCCTCACTCTTTCCGGACCCGGGCTTACTATCCGAATCGGCGGGCTTGGCATCGTCTTTGCCCTGATTCTTATTCGATGCGCTTTGGCCGCCATCTTCCGGCATGGCCGCTTTGGCGTCATCCCCGGCCTTCAATGCCCCAAGAACGGTGAACGCGGGCGCATCGTCACGAGCGGCTTTCTTACACGCGTCACGCAACTCGACACATGTGCCGCGATGCCCCGGAACGCCACCTTTGACGAAAATCAACGAACGACCGGCATCCACCTCGACAACCCGAAGATTTTGAACCGTTGCCCGGGCCGCGCCCATCTGACCGGCCATTTTCTTGCCTTTGAATACCCGTCCCGGATCTTGGCATTGTCCGGTCGAACCGGCCGCCCGATGGGAAAGAGACACACCATGGGTCGCCCGTTGACCCGAAAAATTATGCCGCTTCATCACACCGGCAAATCCCTTGCCGATCGAACGGGCACTTACATCGACCCGCTGGCCGGGCGCGAAATGATCGATACCAAGACCGGTTCCGGGCTTGGGAATATCGCTATCGGTGCGCAGAGTGAACTCCTTCAATCGGCGCAGCGGCTTAACTTTGGTTTTGGCAAAATGGCCACGGGTCGCCTTTGACAGACGATGCACGGCAACGTCGTCAAATCCCATCTGTACCGTCACGGCGCCGTCGCTACGCTTCTGGGCGTGCACGACCTCGGCCCGTCCCAAACGCAATATCGTCACGGGCACACGCCGCCCCTGATCGTCAAAAACGGACGACATACCAAGTTTTGTAGCCAAAATTCCCGCTCGCATGGGCCGCCTCCTTATAGCCGTATCTCGACATCCACACCGGATGCGAGGTCAAGCTTCATCAAAGCATCGACCGTTCCCGGTGGTGGATCGACAATATCAATCAAACGCTTATGCGTCCGTATTTCCAACTGGTCACGGGATTTTTTATCGACATGGGGAGAACGCAAAAGGGTAAAGCGCTCGATACGAGACGGCAAAGGAATGGGACCGCGCACCCGCGCACCGGTCTTTTCCGCCGTATTGACGATTTCGACAACGGAACGATCGAGCAAACGATGATCGAATGCTTTCAAACATATCCGGATATTGCGCTGTTCAGCCATTATTTCATTCTCGCCCGTATCAAATTATGCGTGTGTCGAAACATTCGTGTGTCGAAGGATCGACATGCCGAATGATTGACAAAGTTAAAAACCATGATTGCGCCGATGCCGTTCCGATCACTCGATGATTTCGGCAACGACGCCGGCACCGACGGTGCGACCGCCCTCGCGGATTGCAAAGCGCAATCCCTTATCCATCGCGATCGGTGTCAATAACTCGACATCCATCGCCACGTTATCACCGGGCATCACCATTTCCGTCCCCTTGGCCAAGGCCACCGTCCCCGTTACATCCGTCGTCCGAAAGTAAAACTGCGGCCGGTAATTCGTTAAAAACGGCGTGTGCCGCCCGCCTTCTTCCTTCTTCAGGATATAAGCCTCCGCCTTGAACTTGCGATGCGGCGTGATCTTGCCCGGGGCCGATAATACCTGCCCGCGTTCCACTTCTTCCCGCTTTGTCCCGCGCAACAACACCCCGACATTATCCCCCGCCTCGCCTTGATCCAAAAGCTTGCGGAACATCTCCACTCCCGTGCATACCGTCTTCGTCGTATCCTTGATGCCGACGATCTCGATCTCGTCATTGACCTTCACAACCCCGCTTTCAACCCGGCCCGTGACCACCGTCCCGCGACCCGAAATCGAGAACACATCCTCGATCGGCATCAAAAACGGCTGATCCTTCGGTCGCTCCGGCTGTGGAATATACGCATCCACTTGCTCCATCAATGCCTCGATCGATCCCTTGCCCGTCTCCCCGTCTTTGCCTTCCAGTGCTGCAAGCGCCGATCCCCGCACGATCGGAATGTCGTCCCCGGGAAACTCATACGAGCTCAAAAGCTCACGAACCTCAAGCTCAACCAAATCCAAAAGCTCGTCGTCATCGACCTGGTCAACCTTGTTCATATACACGACAATCGCCGGTACACCCACTTGCCGCGCCAGCAAAATGTGCTCGCGCGTTTGCGGCATCGGTCCATCCGCCGCGGACACCACCAAAATCGCCCCGTCCATCTGGGCCGCCCCCGTGATCATGTTCTTCACGTAATCCGCGTGCCCGGGACAATCCACATGCGCGTAGTGCCGCTTCTCCGTCTCGTATTCAACATGGGCCGTTGCGATCGTTATCCCGCGCTCTTTCTCTTCCGGTGCTTTGTCGATCTCCTCATACGCCATCGCCGCGCTTCCGCCCTTTTCCGACAATACCTTCGTGATCGCCGCCGTTAGCGTCGTCTTGCCGTGATCCACGTGTCCTATCGTCCCCACATTGCAATGCGGTTTCGTGCGCTCAAACTTTTCCTTTGCCATGATCTACCTCCTATTGCTTTCGGATCAAACGTAACCTGGATATACAGGCCGCCTAACCGGCGTGTTTTTCCTGTACTTCTTTGGCGATACTTGCCGGAACCTGCGCGTAATGATCAAATTGCATCGTATAACTCGCACGGCCCTGGGAAATGGAACGTAAGTTATTGACGTATCCGAACATATTTGCAAGAGGAACCAGCGCATTAATCACACGATTGACGCTGCGCTCTTCATTTCCTTCGATATTGCCGCGCCGTGAACTCAAATCACCGATGACCGATCCCATATATCCTTCCGGCGTCACGACTTCAACCTTCATGATCGGCTCAAGCAGAGCCGCGCCGGCCTTGGGCATGACTTCACGAAAAGCACTGCGGGCAGCGATTTCAAAAGCCAACACACTCGAATCGACATCGTGAAACGCACCATCCTTCAATGTCGCCTTAAAATCAATCACCGGAAAACCGGCCAACGGCCCGCTGTCGAGGGAATTACGCAGTCCCTTTTCAACGCCGGGAATATATTCCTTGGGCACCCGTCCGCCAACGACCGTATTCTCGAACTGGAAGCCGGAACCGCGCTCGAGCGGCTCGAACGTCATGATGATGCGGGCAAATTGACCCGCCCCGCCACTTTGCTTTTTATGGGTGTAATCGATATCGGCCGGCCTTGTGATGGTCTCACGATACGCGACCTGGGGCGCGCCGACCGTCGCGTTGACCTTGAACTCGCGCTTCATTCGATCGACCAGAACATCAAGGTGCAATTCGCCCATACCGGCGATCACGGTTTGCCCACTCTCGTTATCCGTCGACACCCGAAAAGAGGGGTCTTCTTGGGATAAACGTTGCAACGCCGTTGCCAGTTTTTCCTGATCCGCTTTACTTTCCGGCTCGATCGCCACCGACAAAACCGGATCCGGGAACTGCATTTTTTCAAGAACGATCGGATTTCCCATCTGGGCCAGAGTATCACCGGTCGTCGTTCCCTTAAAACCGGCAAAAGCGACAATATCCCCGGCATAGGCCTCTTTGATATCTTCGCGGCTATTGGCGTGCATCTGCAACATACGACCGATGCGCTCCTTGGATCCCTTGACGGTGTTAAGGACGGTCATGCCGGTTTCCAGAGTGCCGGAATAAATCCGACAATAAGTCAAAGAGCCGACAAAGGGATCGGTCATGATTTTAAAGGCCAGGGCGCAGAAAGGAACATCGTCGCGCGCCAAGCGCTCTTCCTTGTCGGCATCCTCGTCATCGTCCATATCCTTTGGGCCGCGCACGGCCGGAACGTCGATGGGCGACGGCAGATAAGAAACCACCCCGTCCAGCATCGGCTGGACCCCTTTATTTTTGAACGCCGAACCGCACAAAACCGGCACGAAATGAAAATCGAGCGTTCCCTTACGGATGCACCGCCGGATATCCTCGGCCGATGGGGGCTTGCCATCCAGATAGGCCTCAAGGACGGTGTCGTCCTCCTCCGCGACCTTTTCCACCATTTTATCCCGCCATTCGTCGGCCTCGGCCTTCATATTGTCGGGAATATCGGCATCATGGAATTTGGCACCCAAGGATTCCTCTTCCCAAATGATCGCCCGCATGGTGACTAAATCGACCACACCTTTAAAATCGCTTTCGCTCCCGATGGGAAGCTGGACGACAAGAGGCACGGCGCCAAGGCGCTCTTCCATCATGCGGACACAACGGAAAAAATCGGCCCCGGTGCGATCCATTTTATTGACGAAACAAATACGCGGAACCTTATAGCGATCGGCCTGATGCCACACGGTTTCGGACTGCGGCTCGACCCCGGCAACCGAATCAAACACACACACGGCCCCGTCGAGAACCCGTAGCGAGCGCTCGACCTCGATCGTAAAATCGACATGCCCGGGGGTGTCGATGATATTAATGCGAATGCCGTTCCAAATACAGGTGGTCGCTGCCGAAGTGATGGTGATGCCGCGCTCTTGCTCTTGCTCCATCCAGTCCATCGTCGCCGCCCCTTCATGCACCTCACCGATCTTGTGGGACACGCCGGTGTAATAGAGGATGCGCTCGGTCGTCGTGGTTTTACCGGCATCGATATGGGCCATGATGCCAATATTGCGATATTGGCTTAAATCGGTCTTGCGAGGCATATTCCCCCCTACCAGCGATAATGCGAGAAGGCGCGATTGGCCTCCGCCATACGGTGGGTATCTTCACGCTTTTTAACGGCCCCGCCACGCCCTTGCGAGGCATCCAGCAATTCATTGCCAAGGGCACCGGTCATCGTCCGCTCGCCCCGGGAACGGGATCCGGAAATAAGCCACCGCATGGCCAAAGCCTGACCTCTGCCACGCTTGACCTCGACCGGCACCTGATAGGTGGCACCGCCGACCCGGCGCGACCGCACCTCGATATCGGGGCGGACATTTTCCAAAGCGTCGTGAAAAATCTTGAGCGGATCGCCCCCCTGCTTGGCCGTGATTTCATCGAAAGCCCCGTAGACAATGCGTTCCGCGACCGATTTCTTGCCGCAACGCATGATTTTATTGATGAAGACCGTGACCAAGGGGTCATGGAATTTCGCATCCGCCAAAGGCTCTTTCTTTTTTGCTGCTCTACGTCTGGACATTACCCGCTCCTGTCTATGCGCTTACTCTATGCACTTACTTGGGACGCTTTGCGCCATACTTCGAACGACGTTGACGGCGATCCTTGACCCCTTCGGTGTCAAGCGTTCCACGAATGACATGATAGCGCACCCCGGGCAAATCCTTGACCCGGCCACCCCGGATCACAACCACCGAGTGCTCTTGAAGATTATGCCCTTCACCGGGAATATAACTGGTGACCTCGAAATCGTTACTCAGGCGGACACGCACCACTTTACGCAAAGCGGAATTGGGCTTTTTCGGGGTTGTCGTATAGACCCGGACGCAAACGCCACGCTTTTGCGGGCAGCGCTGTAACGCCAGCACCTTGTTCCGCTTTATCGGCGCCTTGCGCGGCTTTCTGACCAATTGAGTGATTGTTGGCATGGGCCTTATCTCTCATCCTTAAAATAGACACAGCACCAATCGTGCCACCATATGTGCCGCACGGGCAACCACAGGTTTCAGCGAATTGGTGCTACAACCCTGTCGCGAAAGGTATCCACTTCCCCTTTCACGGTAGGAGTGGGCGCATACTAGGGACGACAATACTTTGCGTCAAGCGTCAATCGCCCGCCAAAGCGGATTTTCCGTCTTTTTTAAAGCCCGAACTTCGCGCCGCTGCCCACACCGCCCCCATGCCCCGCCCCCATACCCTGCCCGGGCAAAGGGGACGATGCGATACAATGCTTACCATAAAGACGGGCACTATCCGCGCCGGATATCGAATGGGCATCGCCGCCCGATACAGCCGGATCGATGAATATCTCGCCGATTAAAGCGCACCGATCAAGCCGAAACCATCAAGTCGTGCCTATCAAGTCGGCCCTATCACGATTGGCCACCATCAAGGCGAACCGACCACGGCGAAACCGTCAAGCCGAAACCGTCACGATTGGCCCTAATTGGCCCCTATCAAGATTGGGCGGCCTCGTCGCTTTTCCCGTCGCTTTTGTCCGGATCGACAGACACCGGCATCACATCGGATGCCGGCGGCATATTCGACGCCATATCGACCGGCGCGGGGTCCGAAGCACCCGGTGCCCCAACCGCAGATTCGGCCGCTTCTTGTTCCCGTGCCGCTCGCTCCGCATCCAAAAGTGCCGCGGCTTTTTCTCGATCTTCCATGATTTTTTGATCACGCTTGGCCGCGATGGCCCGATAACGCGAGAAAATCGCCCCGGTTCCGGCCGGAATCAAGCGACCGACGATCACGTTCTCCTTTAAGCCCTTCAAATAATCAATCTTGCCCGAGACCGCCGCTTCGGTCAGCACACGCGTCGTTTCCTGGAAAGAGGCGGCCGAAATAAACGATTTCGTATGCAACGCCGCTTTTGTAATACCGAGAAGAATGGGGCGCGAGGTCGATATCTTCAACCCTTCTTTTGCCGCCTTCACATTTTTTTCTTCCCAATCGCGCGCGTCGATCTGCTCGCCCGCAACCAGTGCCGTTTCACCCGGATCGATGATCTCAACCTTGCGCATCATCTGGCGTATCATCACCTCGATATGCTTATCGCTGATTTTCACCCCCTGCAGCCGATACACGTCCTGCACTTCACTGATAAGGTACGAGGCCAGTTTCTCGACCCCGAGAACCCGCAAAATATCGTGCGGCACCGGATTGCCCTCGACCAGGGCATCCCCCTTCTCGACGCGATCCCCCTCTTGGATGGCCAGATGCCTGCCCTTCGGCACCAGATATTCCTGGGCGTTATCCGGATCCTTATTGCCGTCCTTATCGTCCGGAATGACAAGAATGCGCCGCTTTACCCGATAATCACGGCTGAACTCGATCGTGCCGGCGATCTCACTGATAATGGCATAGTCCTTGGGATGGCGTGCCTCGAACAATTCAACCACCCTTGGCAGACCACCGGTAATATCGCGGGTTTTGGTCGATTCACGGGGAATCCGGGCCAAGATATCACCGGCCGCCACGAGACCTTCATTGTCGACGGACAAGACCGCCTCGATCGGGAGGAAATATTGAGCCGATGATCCATTTTTACGCACGGCCGGCGTGCCGTCCTTGGCGCACACCGTCAAAGCCGGTTTGAAACTGCTGGCCTGGGCGTGTTGCTTCCAATCGATGACGACCTTATTGACGATGCCGGTTGCCTCGTCCATCACCTCGTTAATCGATACGCCGCTTTTCAAATCGGAATACCGAACCGTGCCGGAGCACTCGGTGACGATCGGAATCGTATGCGGATCCCATTGGGCCAAGATATCGCCCTTGGCCACTTTTCGGCCTTCGGCGGTCGATAATCGCGCGCCATAGGGCACCCTGTGGGACGAGCGTTCCCTTCCGTCAACTTCAATGATCAAGCGACAATTACGGTTCATGACGATGTGATGGCCGTCTTTGTTTGTAATCAAATTGCGGCTTTCGATGCGCAGCACCCCATCAAAGGGGGAAACGACGCTGGACTGCTCGGCCCCACGCTGGACGGCACCACCGATATGGAACGTCCGCATGGTTAGCTGGGTGCCCGGCTCGCCGATCGACTGGGCGGCGATAATGCCGACCGCCTCGCCCTCGTTGACCAAAGAGCCCCGAGCCAAGTCCCGTCCATAGCATTTGGCGCAACATCCGTCCTTTGCTTCACACGTCAGAACCGAACGCACATCGATCCGGTGCAGGTCGCTTTTCTCGATTTTATGAACATCTTCCTCACCGATCAAATCGCCTTTGGCGACAATGACCTTGGATGTCGCGGGATCGACGATATCCTCGACACTCGTCCGCCCCAAAATACGTTCACTGAGAGTCTCGATAACCTCCCCACCCTCGATAATCGCGCTGATCGTCAGTCCTTTTTTAGTGCCGCAATCGACCTCGTGGACGATACAATCTTGGGCCACATCGACGAGACGGCGGGTTAAATAGCCCGAATTCGCGGTTTTCAAAGCCGTATCGGCCAGACCTTTGCGCGCGCCATGGGTAGAGTTAAAATACTCCAGCACGCTCAAGCCTTCCTTGAAATTGGAAATAATCGGCGTTTCGATAATTTCCCCGGACGGTTTGGCCATCAGTCCCCGCATTCCGGCCAGCTGCTTGATCTGGGCCGGAGAGCCACGGGCACCGGAATGGGACATCATATAAATCGAATTGACATCGGATTTTCCGTCCGGGGTCATCGCCTTCATCATTTCACCGGCCACGTCCTCCGTGCAATGCGACCAGACATCGATAATCTTGTTGTATTTTTCGCCGCGGGTAATCAAACCGTCGAGGTATTGTCCCTCGAATTTATTGACCTGTCCCTGGGCGTGGGCAATCAGGCGATCCTTCGCCTTGGGAATGACAAGATCGTCCTTTCCGATCGACACACCGGCCCGGCAGGCTTCATGGAAGCCCATTTTCATCAAACGATCGGCAAAAATGATGGTTTCTTTCTGACCGCAATGCCGATAGATGGTATCGACCAAGGCCGTGATATCGCGGCTGGTCAGTTCCCGATTAACAAGATCGATATCGATACCGGGACGGCGCGGCAAAAGATCGGCCATAATCATCCGACCGGCCGTGGTGTCGACCCGTTTGACCACTTTCTTGCCGTCGGTATCAAGCCCCTTCCATCGGGCGACGATGGGGGCATGCATATGCAAAGCCCCGATATGTAAGGCGTGACGGATCTCGCTGATGCCGGGGAAGATCGACCCTTCGCCGACCAATCCCTTGCGGGTCAAGCTGAGATAATAAATACCGAGAACGATATCTTCCGAAGGAACGATGATCGGCTTGCCGCTGGCCGGCGACAAAATATTATTTGTCGACATCATAAGAACCCGCGCCTCAAGCTGGGCCTCGATCGACAACGGCACATGGACCGCCATTTGATCCCCGTCAAAATCGGCATTGAACGCCGCGCAGACCAAAGGATGCAGTTTGATCGCCTTACCTTCGACCAGAACCGGCTCGAACGCTTGAATGCCAAGGCGGTGCAAGGTCGGGGCGCGATTCAAAATGACCGGATGCTCGCGAATGACTTTGGCCAGAATGTCCCAGACTTCGGGGCGCTCATTCTCGACCATTTTTTTAGCGGCCTTGACGGTCGGCGCCATGGCATAGTGCTCAAGGCGCGAATAGATGAATGGCTTGAATAGTTCCAGGGCCATTTTTTTCGGCAAACCGCATTGATGAAGAAGAAGATCCGGACCGACAACCACGACCGAGCGACCGGAATAATCGACCCGCTTGCCGAGGAGATTTTGGCGAAAGCGTCCCTGCTTGCCTTTCAACATATCGGAAATCGATTTCAAGGGGCGTTTGTTTGCCCCCGTGACGATGCGACCGCGCCGCCCGTTATCGAACAAAGCGTCGACGGATTCTTGCAGCATCCGCTTTTCATTGCGCACGATAATCTGCGGCGCCCGCAGTTCGATAAGACGCTTTAGTCGATTATTGCGGTTGATGACCCGCCGATACAAATCATTCAGATCCGACGTTGCAAAACGCCCGCCATCCAGCGGAACCAAAGGCCGTAAATCGGGGGGAAGAACCGGAACGACTTCAAGAATCATCCATTCCGGTCGGATTTTGGAGTCGATGAAAAGCTCGATCAACTTCAATCGCCGGATTAATTTCTTGCGCTGGGTTTCGGAATTCGTCGTTTTCAGATTTTCGCGAACATGCTTTCTTTCCTCATCCAAATCAATGGCCGCCAGCAAGTGCTTGATTGCTTCCGCGCCGATCATCGTCGTGAAATTCGCTTCTCCGATTTCCTCGACCGCTTCGGTGTGTTCTTCGGGGGTCAGCAATTGTCCGGCTTTAAATTCGGAACGACCGGGTTCGACGACAACATGGCTTTCGAAATACAAGACGCGTTCCAAACTCTTCAACGTCATATCCAAAAGCAGGCCGATCCGGCTGGGCAACGATTTGAAGAACCAAATATGGGCGACCGGCGCCGCCAATTCGATATGTCCCATACGCTCGCGGCGGACTTTGGCCAATGTGACCTCGACCCCGCATTTTTCGCATATCACGCCCTTGTACTTCATCCGGCGGTATTTTCCGCACAGACATTCATAATCTTTAACCGGACCAAAAATACGGGCACAGAAGAGGCCGCTGCGTTCCGGCTTAAACGTGCGATAATTGATCGTTTCCGGTTTTTTCACCTCACCATGAGACCAGGAACGGATGTGATCGGGACTGGCGATGGTAATCCTTATCTGATCGAAGGTGCGGGGCTTGGCCCGTCCGGTGAATTTGATCAGTTCACTCATCGTGTTCTCCTATTATTGTCGAGGGGGGGGTATTGCCGAGGGGGGGTGTTTGTCGAGGGGGACATTGTCGATAAAGGGGTCGATAAAGGGGCCGAGGGGTGCATTGCCGCAAGAGGCATTGTTGATACGGGGGTCGATACGGGGGCCAAAAAGGGGCGCCGCGGCATATCGTTCATCGCATACGGTCGATCGCCGATCATCCATCGCATACGATCAATCATGGCTTTCACGCAGTTCCACGTTAATGCCGAGGGAACGCAATTCCATCACCAGAACGTTGAAAGACTCCGGAACACCGACTTCAAAATTATCCTCGCCGCGCACGATCGTCTCATAGGCGCGGGTACGCCCGGCCACATCGTCCGATTTGACGGTTAACATTTCCTGAAGGGTATAGGCGGCGCCATAGGCCTCCAGCGCCCAAACTTCCATCTCGCCAAAACGCTGTCCGCCGAATTGGGCCTTGCCGCCAAGCGGTTGCTGGGTCACGAGGGAATAGGGGCCGATCGAGCGCGCGTGAATCTTGTCGTCGACCAAATGGTGCAGCTTTAACATATAGATATTGCCGACCGTCACCGGACGTTCCAAAAATTCACCGGTGCGCCCGTCGACAAGGCGAACCTGGCCACTGGTATGGCATCCCGCCCGCTTCAGGGCATCATTGATATCGGATTCACGGGCGCCCTCAAAAACCGGAGCGGCAAAACGAATGCCGGCCCGTGCATCATCGGCCACACTGCGCACCGCATTGTCCGACATTTTTGCCGGCAATTGCGAACCGTAAACCTCACGAAGCGTCGATTCCAGCGCTTCGGTCTTGCCGTCCGCGACCCGACAGGCATCGACCATTTCCCCGATTTTACGGCCCATTTCCGCCGCAGCCCAACCAAGATGGGTTTCCATCACCTGCCCCAGATTCATGCGCGACGGCACGCCAAGGGGATTGAGAACGATATCAATCGGAATACCGTCTTCCGTATACGGCATATCCTCAACCGGAACGATTCGCGAAATCACGCCCTTGTTGCCGTGCCGTCCGGCCATCTTGTCCCCGGGTTGCAATTTGCGTTTGACGGCAAGAAAGACCTTGATCATCTTCATCACGCCCGGCATCAATTCATCCCCTGCGGCCAATTTTGTCATCTGGTTCTCGTAGCGTTGCTCCAGATCGTCAATGCTGGCCTGAAACCGCTGACGCAGGGTTTCCAGGGCGAGGGTGACCGATTTATCCACCACTTTGATTTTGCGCCAAAGATGGGACTCGATCCGGTCAAGCCCGGCCATATCGATGTTCGCGCCTTTCCGCAGCTTTCCCTGCCCGACCGCGACGGTCTGTCCGACCAACATATCCCGAAGGGCATTATTGAAAGAGCGTTCAAGGATCACCCGCTCATCGTCGCGATCCTTGGTTGCCCGTTCCACCTCCACATTTTCCGAAACCAGGGAACGCTCGTCTTTCTCGATGCCTTGACGGGAAAATACCCGCACCTCGATCACGGTGCCGACCACCCCGGGCGGCACACGCAGGGACGAATCGCGCACCTCCGAGGCCTTTTCGCCAAAGATCGCCCGCAATAATTTTTCTTCCGGGGTCATGGGCGATTCGCCCTTTGGGGTGACCTTGCCGACCAAGACGTCCCCGGCCTTGACGGTTGCCCCGACATGAACGACGCCGACCTCATCAAGATGGGACAAGGCTTCCTCGCCGACATTGGGAATATCGCGCGTGATCTGCTCCTCGCCCAGCTTGGTATCGCGGGCCATCACGTCGAATTCCTCGATATGGACGGAGGTAAAGATATCGTCACTGACCAAACGTTCGGAAATCAGGATCGAATCCTCGAAATTATAGCCGTCCCAAGACATGAACGCGGCCAAAACATTACGCCCGAGGGCAAGCTCACCCCGTCGGGTCGAAGGCCCGTCGGCAATGATGTCGCCCTTGCGCACCTTTTGCCCCCGATGCACGAGTGGCTTTTGATTGATGCATGTGCCCTGATTCGAACGCTGAAACTTGATCAGATTATGGATTTTCACCCCGGAATCATCGCCTTCGCCAAGAAGGCGCAAAACAATGCGTCCGGCATCGACCCGATCGACAATGCCATCGTGCTCGGCGACGATGGCCGCCCCCGAATCACGGGCGACGACTTCTTCCATACCGGTGCCGACAAAAGGCTCTTGCACCCTTAGGAGGGGCACGGCCTGGCGTTGCATATTCGACCCCATCAAGGCGCGGTTGGCATCGTCATTCTCGAGAAAGGGAATCAGCGATGCGGCAACGGAAACCAACTGACGGGCCGATACGTCCATGAACTCGACCTCCTTGGACGGGGCAATCATGAATTCATGATTGCGCCGACACGGCACAAGATCGTCCTTCAGATATCCTTTTTCGTCAATTTCGGCGTTGGCCTGGGCAATCGTGCGCCGACCTTCCTCGATCGCCGAAAGATATACGACATCCTGACTGACCTTGCCTTTATTCACCTTGACATAGGGAGTCTCGATAAACCCGTAGCGATTGATCGACGCATAGGTTGCCAAGGAATTGATCAAGCCGATATTCGGGCCTTCCGGTGTTTCAATCGGGCATATTCGACCATAATGGGACGGATGCACGTCACGCACTTCGAACCCCGCCCGCTCACGCGTTAGGCCGCCGGGGCCAAGGGCGGAAAGACGGCGTTTATGGGTCACCTCGGCCAGCGGATTGGTTTGATCCATGAACTGGGATAATTGGGATGCGCCAAAGAATTCGCGCACGGCCGCCGATACCGGTTTGGCATTGACCAAATCATTGGGCATGATCGTGCCGATTTCCGCCGAACTCATCCGTTCGCGAATGGCCCGTTCCATCCGCAAAAGACCGGTGCGGTACTGGTTTTCCATCAATTCACCGACCGACCGCACCCGCCGATTGGACAGATGATCGATATCATCAATGCGATCGCGGCCGTCACGAACGGCAATCAATGCTTTGACAATCGCCAGAATATCATCCTTGCGCAGAACACCGACATCATCGGCGCATTCAAGGGCCAATCGGGCATTCAGCTTAAAACGACCGACTTCGGACAGATCGTAACGCTGGGGTTTAAAAAACAAATTCCGAAACAATATTTCGGCCGTTTCAATCGTCGGTGGCTCACCCGGACGCATCACCCGATAAATCTCGAACAAGGCCTCTTTGCGCGACATATTCTTGTCGGCGGCCAAGGTATTGCGCAGATACGGGCCTTCATTGACATAGTCGATGTCAAGAATCGCGATCTTCTTGATTCCCGCCTTATCAAGGGTATCCAGCAAATCCGCATCGACAAGATCGCCCGCCTCGCAATAAATCTCGCCGCTCGTCTCGTTGATCCGATCGTCGGCAATAAAGCGATCATGGATATCGTCATCCGTAAAGAACAGTTTTTTCAGCCCGTTCTTCTTTAAATCGATGGCCTGCTGCGCGCTCATTTTCTTGTCGGCCGCAAAGACCACCTCGCCGCTGGCGGCATCGACAAGATCACCGGCGACTTTCCGCTCGGCATAGCGATCCGGATTATAATCGACCTGCCAGCCGCCCTTGACCTTCTTCCATATGGAATGATGGTAGAATTGCTGTAAAATATCCTGGCGACTCATCGCGCCGGCAACGTCATCCGCGTCACCTTCGGAATCAAAAGGCGCGGCATCCTCGGCACATAGCGCCATCAAAAGGGTACTGACCAAAATCTTGCGACGGCGATCGATCCGGACATAGATCAAGTCTTTTGCGTCAAATTCAAAATCGACCCACGATCCCCGATACGGAATGACCCGGGCCAGATAGAGGAATTTCCCCGACGCATGGGTCTTGCCGCGATCATGGTCGAAAAAGACACCGGGGGAACGATGCATCTGGGAAACAACGACCCGATTGGTGCCGTTGATAATAAAGGTGCCCTGCCGCGTCATCAACGGCACATCGCCCATATATACGGATTGTTCCTTGATATCGTGCACGGTTCGAGCGCCGGTTTCCTCGTCGACATCCCAAACGACAAGCCGCAGCGTCACTTTCAACAACGATGCGTAGGTCATCCCGCGTTGCTGGCACTCGACGACGGAATATTTCGGCTCTTCCAGGCAATACGAAACGAATTGCAATTCGGCTCTCTCGCCAAAATCCCGGATCGGAAAAACCGACGAAAAAACCGCCTGCATTCCCCTGTTTTCACGTTTTTCTTGAGGGATATTCTTTTGCAAGAATCCCTCGTAAGAATGCTTTTGGACGGCAATCAAATCCGGCATCGACCGTTGCACCGGGGAACGCCCAAAACTTTTGCGTGGCGCATGAATAATCGAAGTCATGAAAATATCCTTATCGGCCATACCGGATAAGACCGATGGTAATGGCATGCCCTAATCCGCTTTCCCCCGGAATGGGAAAAAGCAGCATGCACCCCTGTTAAGTGAATAAAAGACGGAACACGCCCACACCCGATGGCTTGCCCATTGCCCGCGAAATAGGAAACGACCCCAAAAATAATACGAGAAACAATACGGGGAATACCCCGGAAAACGACCCCGAAAACGACACCGGGAATACCCCGGAAAATGACCCCGGAAAAAATAGGGGAAACAATACGGAAATAGGAAAGATCAAAGATGGCCTGATGGTGTCCGCGCCGAATGCCCGCGCCCCGATTTTTGTTAAAATCGGCACAAAAATCCGTCAACACCCCAACACACAGGGTCCAAACGGACGCAACGACGCCCACACCGCAATGTCCGGGAAAAGACAAAGCTATTTCAGTTCAACAGAAGCACCAACATCTTCGAGCTTCTTCTTAATTTCCTCCGCCTCTGCTGTATCAAGGTCTTCCTTGACGGCCTTTGGTGCACCATCAACCAATGCTTTTGCCTCCTTAAGGCCAAGTCCGGTGATCGTTCGCACCTCTTTGATGACGTTGATTTTCTGGTCGCCGACCGCGGCCAGCACGACACTGACCTTGGATGGGGCCGCTGCCTCACCGCCACCATCGGTCGCGGCCGGTGCCGCGGCAACCGGAGCCGCCGCCGTCACGCCCCATTTTTCTTCGAGCAATTTACTCAGCTCTGCCGCCTCAATCACCGTCAGTTTCGACAACTCGTCAACAATTTTACTTAAATCCGCCATAGAGATTCCTCACAATTCAAGTTAGAAAAAAAATCAAAAAGGGTTTTGACACCCTATTATTCCGCACCGCCGCTGCGGCCTTGGGCCGCGGTAACCCCAATAAGGGAGGATGCCGGAGCAGCCGCAATAAACGCCAATTTCGCCGCCGGACGGGTAATCAACCCGATCAAACCGGCCCGCACCACGTCAAGGGACGGCAATTGCGCAATCTTGCCCACCTTATCCGCGTCGAGAAAATGATCATTCAGCGCACCACCGACAATATCCATTTTGCCGGTTTCCTTGGCGCATTGATGGGCCAATTTCGCGGCCGATGTATCATCGTTCGAGACAAATATTGCCGAAGAATCACTGAACAACGGAAGCAAACATTGCAACCCGCCATCGCCCAGGACGAAAGGCATCATGCGGTTGCGCACCACATGGTATTTCACATCGCTTGCGTGGCCCTTGCGGCGCAAATCGGTTGTTTCGGTCGAATCCAAGCCACGATGCCGGACGACCACAACCATCTTTGAATCCTCAAGCGCGGATTTCAAGCGTTCCGCTTTTTCAATTTTTTGTGCCCTTATCATCGACCTTTTTCGTCCTTTACACGCTTAATTCGCATATCCAACGCCAACCCGCCGATCACGCCCATGGACCACAAGCCGACCGCGTCATAGACGCAAAAAACACCCCCGAATGCCGCCCCTTTATACTGCCCTCAAGCACCGCTCTCGAATACCGCCCCTGAATACCGCCCATGAACACCGCCTTCGAATACCACCCTTAAATATCAAAAGGATGCGCCCATTATTCCATCGCCACGCCCACCGCCACAGCCAACGGCGATGATTCTTCCACTCTTCGTCAACACACCATTCGGATAGGAAAACGGGACAAGACCCGCATAACCGAATCCCTCAAAAAGGGCAAAGAAAAAATGATGCGCGACAAAGGGGCCTGTTCGATTTATCCCGACAACGCCGCAAGGTCAACCTTTATTGACGGACCCATGGTCGAATTTAACACAATTTTACGCAAATACGTCCCCTTGACCGCCGCCGGCTTTTCCCGTGTGAGGGCGTCCATGAAGGCGCGAAAGTTTTCTTCCAGATCATCCGTGCCGAAATCGGCCTTGCCCAATGCCGCATGAACAATGCCGCTTCGATCGGCGCGAAAGGCCACCTGCCCCCCCTTGGCCGCCTTGACCGCACCGGCAATATCGGTCGTGACACTGCCCAGTTTCGGATTGGGCATCAATCCTTTGGGGCCAAGAATTTTCCCCAATTTACCAACGATGATCATGACATCGGGCGTGGCGATGCAGCGATCGAAATCGATCTGCGATTGCGTGACTTTTTCGGCAAGATCCTCACAGCCGACAATATCGGCACCGGCTTTTCGTGCCTCTTCCGCCCGATCATCCTTGCAGAACACGGCCACCCGAACCGTTTTGCCCGTTCCTTTCGGCAAGGTGACAACACCGCGCACCACCTGATCCGACTTATTGGGGTCGACCCCCAATTGCACGGCAATATCGACGCTTTCCGTGAATTTGGCCGTCGCCGAGGAGCGCAGCATCGCCAACGCCTCCTTGGGCGCATAGAGGCGTGCCTCGTCCATTTCTTTGCGCAATGCGCGTAAACGTTTTCCCGTCATTCTTAATCCTTAACCTCAAGTCCCATGGCGCGCGCGCTACCGGCAATCATACGGGCGGCCGCATCCACGTCCCAGGCATTCAAATCCTGCATCTTTGCCTGGGCAATTTTACGAAGCTGTGCGTTTGAAATACGACCGTGGACACCGCGCCCCGGCGTTGATCCACCTTTATCGATCGACAATGCCTTCTTTAAAAAGTAACTGACCGGCGGCAACCGCACCGCAAAGCTATAGCTTCGATCCGACTGGACGGTGATCGTCACCGGAATCGGCGCCCCCTTTTCCATATCCTTGGTCCGTTCGTTGAAATCCTTGCAAAATTCGGCAATATTGATTCCCCGCTGACCAAGGGCCGGCCCGACCGGCGGCGCAGGATTTGCCTGCCCTGCCGGAATTTGAAGTTTGAGATATGATTCGGACGGTTTTTTTCCGCCCCTATCCCCTTTTTTCGCCATTGACTTAAACCTTTTCTACCTGAGCATAATCCAGATCAACCGGCGTTGCGCGACTGAAAATCGACACCGACACCTTTAACCTTGCCTTGTCTTCATCGACATCCTCGACGACACCGTTGAACGAGGCAAACGGCCCGTCACAAACCCGAACCTGTTCGCCGATCTCGAACGTTACCGACGGTTTTAGATGCGCCTCTCCCTCACGCACTTGACTTAATATCCGATCCACTTCCTTCTGGCTGACCGGCATTACCTCGGCGCGTCCGCCGCCGAGAAATCCGGTTACTTTCGGTGCGTTGCTGACCAAATGCCAGGCTTCGTCACTCATCGTCATATGAATTAAAATATAGCCGGGGAAAAATTTGCGCTCCCGGGTTATGCGGGCACCGCGGCGCACCTCGACAACTTCCTCGGAAGGGACGAGGATTTCCTTAAAGGCATCCTCCAATCCTTCGTGTCTGGCCTGCATTTGCAACTGCTCGGCAACCTTTTTCTCAAACCCGGAATAGACCTGAACCACATACCATTGATGGGATGCCGGGGTATCGGGGGTCGGGGTATCGAGGGTCGCGGTCATTATCCGATTCCGATCTGTAAAAGGGCCCGAACGACAAAAGAAAAAACCTGGTCAACCATAAGAAAAAACAAAGCGGCAAGCGACACGAAAACAAACACGATTCCCGTCGTCACGAAGGCTTCGCGGCGCGTTGGCCAAACCACTTTCGCCATTTGCTGGCGCACTTCTTGAATAAATGTTCCCGGATTCCAATTCGCCATCATCAATCACCATTACGTTGCAGCATCCATCCGGCATCGATATCCGGCGGCGGTAAAGAAAAAAAGTCGTCCAACACCGGCAGGAGTGATAGGAATCGAACCTACAACCCCCGGTTTTGGAGACCGGTGCTCTACCAATTGAGCTACACTCCTTTCATCCGGCGCTTGACGCCTTTTGATACTATACCGTGATTCTCTTCTCGGAAAGGTCGAAAATTCCCGATCCTAAAAGAAAACCCTAAAGAAAATCCCACATGCAAATTTCACACACCGACGTCACCGACAAATCTCACGAACCCACTTCATGGGAAGGGGGGCGTTCACCATGATTGCGCCGATGCGGTTCCGATCACTCGATGATTTCGGCAACGACGCCGGCACCGACGGTGCGACCGCCCTCGCGGATTGCAAAGCGCAATCCCTTATCCATCGCGATCGGTGTCAATAACTCGACATCCATCGCCACGTTATCACCGGGCATCACCATTTCCGTTCCCTTGGCCAAGGCCACCGTCCCCGTTACATCCGTCGTCCGAAAGTAAAACTGCGGCCGGTAATTCGTTAAAAACGGCGTGTGCCGCCCGCCTTCTTCCTTCTTCAGGATATAAGCCTCCGCCTTGAACTTGCGATGCGGTGTGATCTTGCCCGGGGCCGATAATACCTGCCCGCGTTCCACTTCTTCCCGCTTTGTCCCGCGCAACAACACCCCGACATTATCCCCCGCCTCGCCTTGATCCAAAAGCTTGCGGAACATCTCCACTCCCGTGCATACCGTCTTCGTCGTATCCTTGATGCCGACGATCTCGATCTCGTCATTGACCTTCACAACCCCGCTTTCAACCCGGCCCGTGACCACCGTCCCGCGACCCGAAATCGAGAACACATCCTCGATCGGCATCAAAAACGGCTGATCCTTCGGTCGCTCCGGCTGTGGAATATACGCATCCACTTGCTCCATCAACGCCTCGATCGATCCCTTGCCCGTCTCCCCGTCTTTGCCTTCCAACGCCGCAAGCGCCGATCCTCGCACGATCGGAATGTCGTCCCCGGGAAACTCGTACGAGCTCAAAAGCTCGCGAACCTCAAGCTCAACCAAATCCAAAAGCTCGTCGTCATCGACCTGGTCAACCTTGTTCATATACACGACAATCGCCGGCACACCCACTTGCCGCGCCAGCAAAATGTGCTCGCGCGTTTGCGGCATCGGTCCATCCGCCGCGGAAACCACCAAGATCGCCCCGTCCATTTGGGCCGCCCCCGTGATCATGTTCTTCACGTAATCCGCGTGCCCGGGGCAATCCACATGCGCGTAGTGCCGCTTCTCCGTCTCGTATTCAACATGGGCCGTTGCGATCGTTATCCCGCGCTCTTTTTCTTCCGGTGCTTTGTCGATCTCCTCATACGCCATCGCCGCGCTTCCGCCCTTTTCCGACAATACCTTCGTGATCGCCGCCGTTAACGTCGTCTTGCCGTGATCCACGTGCCCTATCGTCCCCACATTGCAATGCGGTTTCGTGCGCTCAAACTTTTCCTTTGCCATGATCTACCTCTCTTCCTGTTGTTCATCACCGGTCCCGATATACGGGATATGCCTGTATACCCAATGTAACCCTTACCCGGGGTCAATCAAGGTCGCTTGACCCTTTATTCCATCAACCTTTATCCAATTAAGGCCCATCCACGGCAAAAGCATCACCGCCGCAGAGCGGGTGATGGGAATCGAACCCACGTCACCAGCTTGGAAGGCTGGGGCTTTACCATTAAGCTACACCCGCAACACATGTCCGCAACCCTTGGCGTCCAGTGGATATAGCGTATTCTATTTCTTTCCGTCAATACCTTGCGTGTCCAATTTTTTCGCGCGCGCATCCATATCCCGGTCGCCGGATTTGATAAAAGTCGCCCGCTCGAAAAGAATCAGGCATCGCAATGTTCCAAAATATGGGCCATCGCATCACCGACACCATCGAGGGAGAATGTGTGCCGAACTCTATTATAATCGAAATCATAGGTTTGAATGATGAGTTTACGGCCACGAATCAACGCATCGGCCATGGCGCGCGTCTCAATCGGCTTTTCAGTACCGATTGCATGCTGGAGCGTCTTCCACTGTTGCTTAACGGGTGGGTTTTTATCCACTTTGTAGGTGACCTTCCTCACCTCCTTCTCCTTTCCCATATTCCTGCCCGTCGCATACACAACGGCGAAGAGACCACGAGGCTTTGTACACAAAACGACAAACCTCCCTCCTTCTCCTGTTAGAGCAAAGGTCTCCACCCAATGCGTTTGTGAATCGGCGCCGGTCAATGTTTTATACCGCCAACCCCCGAATGATTGATCCTCTCCAGACAAAGCCGCCGGCATTAGCGACAAGAAAAAAATGCCGACAAGCGCCGCTTTCATGATGTGCATCATCCGTCCCTCCTTAGCTGTACAGCCATATTGGCATCCGGTGGATATAGCGTAGTATTCTATTTCTTTCCGTCAATACCTTGTGTGTCCAATTTTTTCGCACGCGCATCCATATCCCGGTCGCCGAGTTTGATAAAAGTCGCCCGCTCGAAAAGAATCTTGAAAAAAAATCAGGCCTTGCAATGTTTCAAAACACGGGCAATCGTATCACCCGCACCATCGAGGGAGAAGGTGAGCCGAACTCTATTGTCATCGGAATCACCGATTTGAATGACGAGTTCATGGCCACGAATCAACGCATCGGCCATGGGGCGCGCCTCCATCGGCTTCTCGGTACCGATTGTAGTCCCGAACGAATGCCACTGTTGCTTAACGGGTGGGTTTTTATCCACTCTGTAGGTGACCTCCTTCACACCCGCCTTTCCTATATGATCACCAGTCCGATACCCAACGGAGAGGAAACCACGAGGCTTTGTACACCAAATGAGAAACTCCCCTTTTTCTCCTGTTAGAGCAGAGGTCCACGCCAAATGCGTTTGTGAATCGTCGGCGATCAATGTTTTATACATCCAATCCCCGGACAAAATCACCGGACAATGTTTCAAAACATGGGCAATCGCATCACCGACACCATCGAGGGAGAAGGTGTGCCGAACTCTATTATAATCGGAATCATAGGTTTGAATGATGAGTTTACGGCCACCCATCAACGCGCCGACCATGGCGCGCGTCTCAATCGGCTTTTCAGTACCGATTGCATGCTGGAGCGTCTTCCACTGTTGCTTAACGGGTGGATCTTCATCCACTTTGTAGGTGACCTTCCTTATATCACCATCCTTTCCCATATTCCTGCCCGTCTCATACACAACGCCGAAGAGACCACGAGGCTTTGTACACAAAACGACAAACCTCCCTCCTTCTCCTGTTAGAGCAAAGGTCTCCACCCAATGCGTTTGTGAATTGTTGGCGGTCAATGTTTTATACCGCCAATCCCCGAATGATTGACCCTCTCCAGACAAAGCCGCCGGCACTAGCGACAAGAAACAAATGCCGACAAGCGCCGCTTTCATGCCGATCATCCGCCCCTCCTTAGCTGTACAGCGATATTGGCATCCGATAGGGTAGTATTCTATTTCTTTTCGTCAATACCTTGTGTGTCCATATCCCGGTCGCCGGATTTGATAAAAGTCGCCCGCTCGAAAAGAATCTTGAAAAAAATCAGGCCTTGCAATGTTTCAAAACACGGGCAACCGCATCGCCGGCACCATCGAGGGAGAAGGTGCTCTGAACTCTATTATAATCGGAATCATAGGTTCGAATGATGAGTTTATGGCCACGAATCAACGCATCGACCATGGCGCGCGCCTCAATCGGCTTCGTATTATAGATTCCCGTCTGGACCTTATCCCACTGTTGCTTAACGGGTGGGTTCTTATCCACTCTGTAGGTGACCTCCCTCATCTCACCATCCTTTCCCATATTCTTGTCCGTTTGATACAAAACGGAGAGGACACCACGAGGCTTTTCACACAAAACGATAAACGTCCCTTTTTCTCCTGTTCGAGCAGAGGTCACCGCCGAATGCGTTTGTGAATCGTCGAGTTCATCGGTCTTTATTTTATACAGCCAATCGCCGGACAAAGTCGCCGGACAATGTTTCAAAGCACGGGCAATCGCATCACCGGCACCATCGAGGGAGAAGGTGCGCCGAACTCTATTGCCATCGGAATCATCGGTTTGAATGATGAGTTCATCGCCACCAATCAACGCATTGGCCATGGCGTGCGCCTCAATCGGCTTCCCATTATAGATTCCCGTCTGGAACGAATGCCACTGTTGCTTAACGGGTGGGTTTTTATCCACTCTGTAGGTGACCTCCCTCATCTCACCCTTCTTTCCCATATTCTTGCCCGCTCCATACGCAACGGAGAGGACACCACGAAGCTTTGCACACCCAACGATAAATATCCCTTTTTCTCCTGTTCGAGCAAAGGTCAACGCCCGATGCGCTTGTGAATTGTTGACGGTCTTTATTTTATACAGCCAATCCCCGAATGATTTAACCCCTTCAGACAAAGTCGCCGGACAATTTTTCAAAACACGGGCAATCGCATCACCGGCACCATCAAGGGAGAAGGTGCGCCGAACTCTATTGCCATCGGGATCATCGGTTTGAATGACGAGTTCATGACCACCAATCAACGCATCGACCATGGCGCGCGCCTCAATCGGCTTCGTATTAAAGATTCCAGTCCGGAGCGTCTTCCATTGTTGCTTAACGGGTGGGTTTTCATCCACGCTGTAGGTGACCTCCCTCATCTCACCATCCCTTCCCATATTCTTGTCCGTTGCATACATAACGGAGAGGACACCACCAGGCTTTGCACACCCAACGGCAAACCTTCCTTTTCCTCCTGCTAGAGCAAAGGTCTCCGCCAAATGCGCTTGTGAATCGTCGAGGTCATCGGTCTTTGCTTTATACCGCCAATCCCCGAATTTTTTATCCTCCCCAGACAAAGCCACCGGCATTAGCAAGAAGAAAAAAATGCCGACAAGCGCCGCTTTCATGATGTGTATCATCCGCCCCTCCCTAGGTGTACAGCCATATTAACATCCGGTGGATATAGCGTAGTATTCTATTTCTTTTCGTCAATACCTTGTGCATCCAATTTTTTCGCACGCGCATCCATATCCCGGTCGCCGGATTTGATAAAAGTCGCCCGCTCGAAAAGAATCAAGCATTGCAATTTTCCAAAACACGGGTAATCGCATCACCGGCACCATCGAGGGAGAAGGTGCTCTGAAATCCATGGAAATTGGAATCATAGGTTTGAATGACGAGTTCATCGCCACCAATCAACGCATCGACCATGTCGATCACCTCAGTCAGCTTATCATTAAAGATTCCATTCTGGAGCGAATACCACTGTTGCTTAACGGGTGGCTTTTTATCCACTCTGTAGGTGATCTCCCTCCTCTCATCCGCGTTTACCATATTCTTGCCCGTTTTATACATAAGGTAGAGGCCACTACGAGGATTTCTACACCAAACGATAAAACTCCCTCCTTCTCCTGCTAGAGCAGAGGTCGACGCCGAATGCACTTGTGGATCGTCGCGGTCATCGGTCTTTATTTCATACCGCCAACCCCCGAATGATTTATCCTCTCCAGACAAAGCCATCGGCATTAGCGAGAAGAAAAAATGCGGACAAGCGCAGCTTTCATGATGCTCATCATCCGCCATTCCTTAAATGCACAGCTTTTCAAAACACGGGCAATCGCGTCACCGGCACCATCGAGGGAGAAGGTGCGCCGAACTCTATTGCCATCGCGATCATCGGTTTGAATGACGAGTTCATGGCCACCCATCAACGCATCGGCCATGGCGCCCACCTCAATCGGCTTCTCAGTACCGACTGCAGTCTGGAGCGCCTTCCACTGTTGCTTAACGGGTGGGTTTTTATCCACTCTGTAGGTGACCTCCCTCATCTCACCATATTTTCCAATATTCTTGCGCGTTTGATACACAACGGAGAGGACACCACGAGGCTGGTCACACCGAATGCCAAACTTCCCTTCTTCTCCTGTTCGAGTAAAGGTCACCGTCCAATACACTTGTAAATAGTTGCGTTCATCGGTCTTTGTCATATACATCCAATCCCCGGACAAAATCGCCGGACAATTCTTCAAAACACGGGCCATCGCATCACCGGCGCCATCAAGGGAGAAGGTGCTCTGAACTCTATTGTCATCGGAATCATAGGTTTGAATGACGAGTTCATGACCACCCATCAACGCATCGGCCATGGCGTGCGCATCAATCATCTTCCCCCTAATGATTCCAGTCTGGAAAAACTTCCACTGTTGCTTAACGGGTGGGTTTTTATCCACTCTGTGGGTGACCTCCCTCATCTCATCCTTCTTTCCCATATTCTTGCCCGTGTGATACACAACAAAGAGGACACCACGAGGCTTTTCACACCAAAAGATAAACTTTTCTTCTCCTCCTGTTAAAGCAAAGGTCTCCGCCAAATGCGTTTGTGAATCGGCGCCGGTCTCTATTCCATACCGCCAATCCCCGAATGATTTAAACTCTCCAGACAAATCCACCGGCGTTAGCGAGAAGAAAAAAATGCCGAGCACTAGCGACAAGAAAAAAATGCCGACAAGCGCCGCTTTCATGATGCGCATCATCCGCCCCTCCCTAGGTGTACAGCGATAATGGTATCTATCGGATATAGCGTAGTATTCTATTTCTTTTCGTCAATACCCTGTGTGTCCAATGATAGTGTGCATCCAATGATAGTCGCCCGAACGTCCCCTGACCTTGGCATCTTTGATACGCGCCATCAGCCCACCAGGTCACACCCAAGGAAATTGCGCCCGCAGGTGGCCGCCGCCTCCATAACCGTAAATCCGCCGGCGGCCGGGTCAATGATAATATCGCCCTCGTTGCTAACGGCGGTGATAAGTTTCTTTTGAAGCGCGATCGGTTTTTGATGCGGGTGGCCGCCGTTACCGGTTTTGGACGTCTCCTTGTCCCATGTATCGGGGATATCGTGGATTTTCCACACACCCTTTGCCTTGCGCGGTTGTTTTTGCAAAATAACGCAGTATTCGGTGCGCCTTCGCGAGCGATACCCCATGCCGATCCGTTTCTTGTCCCAACTGACCATATCGACGACATCAAGGGCGGTGCCGTCCAGCCACGCGCGAAACCCGTTAAGCAAGTGGAATTTATCCATCCATAAAAACACATGGCCGGAAGGTATCAAGGCGCGGTCAATCGCTTTGATGAAATCGGCGATGGTCTGCTCGCTCATCTGTTCCAACATGGATCGCCGCTTGCCGCGTGTCTTGCCTTCGTTGCCATAGGCCATCTTATCCAACACCCCCCGATATTGGGGGTCAAAGAAAGCAACGGGGATGGCGTCCTCCGGCAGTTGGGCAAGCAATTTTCGCCCGTCCATTTTAAGCCGTGTATTGATTTTCAACCCATCGGGAAGGGGGATTTGCACTTCCCGGATCGTGCGGACATTCGAATAGACACGGCCGACCGTTGGCCCATCGGACGGTTCATCCCCTTGCCGCGCCTCGATGGCGGGGTCATCATATTTCACGGCCGTTGCATCCTTCATACGCGCCAGCGTATCAATGTTTCCCGTGTTTTTCCATCCGGCGTTTTTCTATCTTGTGTTTTTCTGTCTTGTGTTTTCTATCTTGTGTTTTTCCGGGGGGCCTTATTTCGCCCTATGCGCGCCCACCCATCCCGTCTTTACCGTGAATCGCAGCCGTGAATCGCCACCGTGAATCGCAAAGGGGCCATCACCCGAAGACGGAGGTAATCGGGTAAGGTGATGGGTTGGCGTGAAAAGGTGATGCGAAAAGGTAACGTGGAGGAGCGGCGTGAAAAGGTAACGTGGAGGAGTGGCGTAAAAAGGTGATGGGGGGATGATATGATGAAGCGACGTGGTGGGGGTAGGATTCGAACCTACGTAGACGTACGTCGGCAGATTTACAGTCTGCTGCCTTTAACCACTCGGCCACCCCACCTGAAGCGCGCAACCGATTTGCCGCTATTCCTTTATATTCAACGCATATAGCGCATTTTCCTTCTTCTCATCAAGTCCTAATGTATCCCATTTTCTCGAGTGTGCATCCAATCGGCGTCATTTCACCGGCGCGCCTCGTGCCATTTTTCATGATACGCGATCCCGATCGCAGATTATTCCAAGCCCAAACCCAGGGGCCGGGTCGATGGCCCCCGGTAGGCGGCGCGCCGATCACGGGAACCAAGCGGGGCCCTTGGCGGATATGCGCCGAATGGATGGACGGGATCGGGATACATCGCTTGCGCACGGCGGCGCAAAAGCGCAAGATGCGCCGATATTTCCTTTTGCCCGCGTTCTTATTCGACCCTTTATTCTTATGGCTCAAAAAACATCTTCCCATCGCCCGCGTGCAAAGCCCGAGGTCTGCTTTATCTACGGCATTCATGCCGTTCTTGCCGCCTTGGCCAATCCGGATCGCGACATCCACGGCCTTTGGGCGGCCAAAGGCCTATCGACCGCGCTGCGCCGGCGCGTCGATATGGCACTGGATGGGCGCGATTTCCCCTATCAATTATGTTCCGGTGATGATATCGCCACCCATCTTGCCCGGGCCGGCAAGGGGCATGCCCCGGCCCATCAGGGGCTGATGATCAAGGCATCGGCACTTGCGGAACCGGCGATGGACGATGTCGCCGATTGCCCTACCCTGATCGCGTGTGACCAGATCACCGACCCCCATAATCTGGGGGCGATCATCCGTTCGAGTCAAACCCTTGGCGCGGGCGGCATTCTGATTCCGCGCCGCCATTCCCCCCCTTTGGACGGGGCTTTGGCCAAAGCCGCCAGTGGCGCGCTGGAACACATGCCTTGCCTGCGCCCTGCGAATTTACGCCAAAGTCTGGATGCTTTGAAAAAGCATGGGTTTTTCGTCCTCGGCCTTGGCGGCGATGCCCCTTTATCGCTTGAACAAGCGGCGATCACGACCAAAACCGTCCTTGTTCTTGGCGGCGAACAATCGGGGTTACGGCCACTGACCCGGCGCCAATGCGATCAAATTGCCCGCATTCCCGCGTCCGGCAACGACCATATGAACGATATCCTGCCCGACCATTCATCCGCCCATTCATCCGACCATTCATCTTTGCCGCCCGCGGGCGACCCCGCAGGCATGCATCATTCCCATAAAAGGGGCGCCAACCTCAACGTATCAAACGCGGCGGCCATCGCCCTTTATGTGATCGGCCGCGCCCATTCAAAAAAAAGGGCAAAGAAAAGGGAAGAGAAAAGGGAAGAAAAACATGGAGGAAAAGCGTAAGTGGAAAACCGCGCGGCCATGGCAGGCCGGGTCGCCCCCCGACGAACGATGCTAGATGCCCGGCGGCGCCGTTAGAATTCGACCGCGATCATCGCGGATCGTATAGCGGACAAAACAATCATCGACATTCCGCCAGGATAATTCACTCCAGATGGAAAACCGCGCGGCCATGGCAGGCCGGATCGCAACCATCCCGACGAACGATGCTAGACGCCCGGCGGCGCCGTTAGAATTCGGCCGCGATCATCGCGGATCGTATAGCGGATAAAACAATCATCGACATTCCGCCAGGATAATTCACTCCAGCAGGCCAATGCCTGATCCCAGCGATCGAATGGGCCATGGGTCTCTTCCTTGCTGCCGGCGGCTAAGGCATCAAAGGAACAATCACGGTACCGACCGCCGACCACGGTCAAGCCGCCCCCGGTCGCATCACCCCCGGTCGCATCACCGATGGCCACGTCATCCCTAATCGCATCGCCCCCGGCCACATCACCCACGGTCGCATCACCCCGTCTTTTTTCGCCATTATCCATGATATATTTCCGTGCGCCGTCCCGACGTATGCCCCGAATGGGCTAGGGATTAAGGCGGCGAATTAAAAGATTACTCGCAAAAAATTTGGGAACGCGGCGATCGCCCAGATGCATAATTTGGCCGGTTTCCGGATTGGGGCGCGAGTGGGCTTTGTGATTATTAAGGGTAAAAACGCCAAAGCCGCGCAATTCAACCCGATGATGTTGATCCAGTCCCTGCATCAACGTCTCGATAATGACCAAAACCACGCGATCGCAATCGGCGCGGGTCATATGGGGATATTTTTTGGCAAGAATGCCGGATAGTTCAGATCGTGTCATAACATGCTCCGTGATGATAAAATTCGCCCCCGACCCCCCCTGTTTATCTGTTAATGCTTATCTGTTGATATGCGGCACGTTGGTATGCGGCACGTTGGTATGCGGCAAATTGATATGCGAAAAGGGCCCATCAATCATCGATCGGATTGTCCCGGTTGCCAGACCGAAAGCAATCCGGATCCCAATCCGTCGCCGTTGCCGACCACAGGCCAATCGACCGTCGAGAGCAATTTTTGCACAAAAGAGTAAATGGTCGAAAAGCCGAAAGGATAGTCTTTTCTGGTTGTCGAGAACTCAACCACCGGAAGCCGCCGCTCGACACCGGAGCGGTCTTTAAGGCGGGATTTAATCCATTCAATCGCCTCCGTCCTTGCCCCGATACCATCGATAAACCCGTTCTCATAGGCGGTGTGGCCAAGCATGATTCGGCCATCGGAAACCATTTCAAGGCGCGTATCGTCGATTTCTCGACGCTCTTTGACCATGTCGAGAAATAGCCGGAATGAACGATCGATAATTGTCCGCACGGCATGCTGGACATTCTGATCCGGATGTTCAAGCAAATTGGGGGAAGCCTTTAATTCACCGCTTTTAAAGACGTGCGTGCGCACGCCAATCGACTGGAGAAGATCGACAATATTCGCACTTTGCATAATCACACCGACCGACGCGGTAATGGTGCCGTTATTGGCCAATATCCAATCCGCCCCGAGAGCCGCCATATACGCGGCGGAGGTGCCGACATCGCCAAAGACGGCGACCACCGGCTTTTGCCGGGCAACGTGGCGCAAGGCGCGATAGACCGATTCCCCACCGGCAAATGTGCCCCCCGGTGAATTGATATGGACAATGACCGCCTTGACACGACCGTTATGGGCCAAATCCATGATCGCCTCTTGGCGATAGAGGTCGGAAACCATAACTCCATCAATCCTGATACTGGCAATATGGTCGGGACTAAGCACCATGGACGAGCGGAAAAAAGAAATGGCAATCAAGACGGCAAAAGCAAGAAAAGCGGTCGCACGCCAAACATTCATCCGCTTTCTGACCGCGGCCCTCTCGGCAAGAAGATCGGCCCGCCTCAAGAGGGTCGGATAAACACGCGGCCTATCCCCACGTGGGTTTTTGGCGAATAACGTTGAAAAAAAGGACATACCCAAAGACTATCAAAAAAAAAGGTGAAAACAAAAGATCAAGATGACGCCGCGGCATCTTCATCCGCTTTTTTGGGACCATCCCCCTTTTTGGGCTTATCCGCCTTTTTCGGATCGGGGCTTTCGGCCTTGCTATCCTTGGATGATGGCGCCACATCCGATTTGGCGGATTGCGGGCTTGGCGTCGATGTTTTATCCGCCTTGGCTTTAGCCGCAGACTTGGATTCTTTAACCTGGGTCTCCTTAGACTGGGAATCTTTAGACTGGGAATCTTTAGATTGGGCTTCTGTAGTCGCTTTTGCCGGGGCCTTGCCGGGTTCTTCGGCAACGGCTTTTTGTGCCGATGGGGCATCTTTTTCCGCCTTGGGTGCACCCCTATCATCGCCATCCTTGTCATCGCCATCCGTGTCGGATCGGCGGGCCTTTGCCGCAAAAGCCGGGCCCAGAATATCGCCCAGACGCGCGCCGGAATCGATCGTTCCGAACTGATCGATCGCTTTTTTATTTTCCGCTTCCTCACGCGACTTGATCGACAGAAGAACCTGACGATTCTTTGGATCCACCTTGATGATCATGGCATCGATGCGCTCACCCTGGGCAAAGCGATGCACCGAACAATCCTCCCGCGAGGACGATAATTCGGCCCGCTTGATGAAGCCCTCGATGCCTTCCGGCAGAGAGACCGTAATGCCCGGATCGGCAATTTTCTCTATGGTACAGGTCACGATGGCGTTTTTCTGCAATTCTTTATATTTGCCTTCAAACGGATCCTTGGTCAGTTGCTTGATCCCAAGGTTGATATATTCCTTTTCTAAATCGATCGTTAAAATCCGAGCCTCAACGACCTGATCCTTGCGATAATCGGCCAGTGCCTCCTCACCGCTTTTTTTCCAATCGAGATCAAAGGCGGCAATATGGCCCGGCAAATCGTGTTCATCCAAGGAAACGGTCAACGCGTCCTTGCCGACCTGGCGGATATGGCATTTGACGATATCGCCAACCTTGTGCTTTGCGGACAAGGTCTCCCACGGGTTATCTTGGCATTGCTTGATACCAAGGCTGATGCGGCGGCGCTCCTGATCGACCTGCAAGACCATGACGTCGACCTCTTCGGACACCGATAACAATTGATTGGGGTGGATGTTTTTATGCGTCCAACTCATCTCGGAAACATGGGCAAGCCCCTCGATTCCCGGCTCTAACTCAAGAAACGCACCATATTCGGTGATATTGGTAACTTTGGCTGAGAAACGGGCCTTTTCCGGATATTTCGCGCGAATACCATCCCACGGATCCGGGGCCAGTTGTTTAAGCCCAAGACTAATGCGGCGGCTTTCCGGCTTGAACCGAATAACCTTGACTTGAATGCTTTCGCCGACCGTCAGAATATCGCCGGGACGATTCACGCGATGCCATGCCATATCCGTGATATGAAGCAATCCGTCGACCCCGCCCAAATCGATAAACGCGCCATAGTCGGTCATGTTCTTGACGATACCGGTGACTTCCTGTCCCTCTTCCAAGGTTTCGAAGAGTTTCGATCGCTCGACCTCGCGCGATTCTTCCAAAACGGCCCGGCGCGAGACCACGATATTGCCACGACGTTGATCCATTTTAAGAATTTGGAACGGTTGTTTGACCTCCAGCAACGGCGCGATATCGCGAATGGGACGCACATCGACCTGGGAACCGGGAAGAAACGCCGGGGTGCCGAATAAATCGACCGTGAAGCCACCCTTGACCCGTGACATGATCTTGCCCTGGACGATTTCCTTCTTCTTGTGGGATTCCTCAAGATCGTTCCAGACCGCCGCCCGTCGCGCCTTTTCAAAGCTCAGCATGGCCTCGCCGTTTTTATTTTCCATCCGCTCGACGAAAACGTCGATCACATCACCCGCGCTCAAATCATCGCGGCCGAGATCGGTGAACTCACGCAAGGGAATATAGCCCTCCGATTTTAATCCGGCATCAATCAAAACCATGTCATTTTCAATAGCAACGACCGTCCCCTTACGCACGCCACCTTGCAAGGAACCTCCGCTTTCTTCGAATCCCTCCTCAAGCATGGCCACAAAATCTTCCTTTTCGGGCATCGTTGCCGGCATCCGGGAATCGGAAGGGTTATTATCGGAAGGGTTATTAAGGTTATTTTCGTTCATCGTATCCCATTTGCCGAACCATGCCCAACGGCTTGGATTTCGGTCTCTCCAGTTGTAAATGCCCCCGCCGGGCCCTTTGAAATGTTATCCTTGCCCCGCCCCGTCCGGAGGCGTCAATCCACGCCGGGCAAGGCATTCGACCGCCCGTCCCGACACTTCATCCGGATCAAGGTGCGAAGTGTCGATCACAAACGCCCCCGCGGCCTTGCGAAGTGGCGCAAGAAGACGGGTGCGGTCACGGTGATCGCGACGCTCCATATCCCGGAGGACATCGGCATATATAGCGGGAAAATTACGGCCCTGCAACTCTTGACAACGCCTTTGGGCGCGTATCTTGATATCCGCGTCGAGGAAAATCTTATACGGCGTATCGGAAAAAACGACCGTTGCCGTGTCGCGCCCATCGACCACCAATCCCGATTTGGCACAAGGGGGACGCAAAGCCCATTGTCGCTGCAAGGCGGATAATCCGGAGCGCAGGATCGGATTGGCGGCAACCCGTGATGCCATCGTCGATATTTCCTCGCGCCGGAGAGCCGGATGATCGGCCAGACTTTCCGGAGAAAGACCGGATATGTAATCAAGGGCACGGGCCATATGATCATCCGATATATGGTTATCCGATGGGTGATCATTCGATGGGTGGGCATTCGATGGAAGTTGGGCCATACCATCGCCATCTTTCCATCCATCGGCGCCATGGATCAAAAACAATGCCGCAGACCGATATAACGCACCGCTATCGCACCGGAAGAAATCAAAATATCGGGCCAAGCGCCGGGCCACGGTACCCTTGCCGGAACCGGATGTGCCATCAATGGCAATGACGGGATAGCCCGCGGCGTCCCCGGCCGAATTGTGCCCCGCCACCGTCACGGGCGGATATTTCCGTCCGGCCCGTGCGCCCCGTGCGCCCCGTGCGCCCTATCTGCCGCTGCAGACAGGCGCCAACCCAAATCGCCCATAAAAGAAATAAAACCGGGGAACGATGTCGCGATCGCCCCGCATCCATCGACGATGATCGGTTCCTTGGCCGCGGCCCCAAGGACAAGAAAAGCCATGGCCATACGGTGATCGAGATCGGCATTGATCATCGTCCCGCCCGCCGGGGCGGTGCCGTCGGCATCAATCACGAGATCATCCCCATCCACCCGCGCGTCGACACCGGCTTTGATAAGATTATCCGCAAGAGTCGAAAGCCGGTCGCTTTCTTTGTGCCGCAATTCATCCAACCCGCGCAGCCGGCTCTTGCCTTTGGCAAAGGCGCAGATAACCGCCAACAAGGGATATTCATCAATCATCGCACCGGCCCGTTCCGGTCGCGTTTCAATCGGCATCAAAGCCGTTCTCGAGGATCCGTCGATAACGATATCGGCAACATCCTCGCCGCCATAGCCGGATCGGGACATATCCCCGCCAAAGGATCCGGAAGAGGAACCGGCAGGATGGCCGGGGGAAAAGGTCACGTTGACCCCCATGTCGCGCAACACGCGATAAAAACCGGTGCGCAGGGGATTAACACAAACGCCCCGACATACCACCCGCCCCGGCGGGGCCAGAAGAGCGGCGGTCACGGCAACCGCGCAAGAGCTGGGGTCGCCGGCAATACGAAGCGCGCATCCGGCAAATTCCTGTTCCCCCTCAACGATCACCATCCCCGGCTTTGGTTGATCGACACGCAGACCGAAAAACCGCAGCATGCGCTCGGAATGATCCCGGCTGGGATACGGCTCGACCACACGGGTGCGGCCGGGCGCGTTCAATCCGGCCAAGATAATGGCCGATTTGACCTGGGCCGATGCGATGGTTCCGTGCCATTCCAACGGCAAAGGCATCACCGCGCCGCGCAATAACATGGGCAAACGGTGTTCCGTTTGGCAGTCGAATTGTGCCCCCATTTGCGACAAAGGGGTGATAATGCGCTCCATCGGGCGACCGCACAAAGACGCGTCACCGGTGATATAGGCGCTGAGGCGCTGGGTCGCCAAAGCCCCGGCCAGCAGGCGTGCGGCCGTGCCGGAGTTTCCCATATCCAAGGCTTTTTCAGGCTGGGCAAAGCCACCCGTGCCACAGCCAAAAACGCGATATGACGCGGATTTTTCGTCCCTTTCAATCCGTATCCCAAGGGCCGTCAACGCCCCGGCCATATGCAACACATCCGCGCTTTCAAGCAGGCCGTCAATCCGACTTGGGCTGCTGGCCATCGCAGCGATCAACAAAGCCCGATGGGACAAAGATTTATCGCCCGGGGCCATGACGGAACCGGACAAGGGACGATCGAAATGTCCCGATGACAGGCAATCGGGAATCGCTCCATCCGCATGATCCATGACCGTCTCCATAATGGGGCGGGCCGTCATCGCGCGCGATCCCCGGCCCGGGGAACGATGCGCGTTTCCGATCGAAACACGAGCGGCAACATGACCGGCGAGATTACCGGCCAGATGACCCGCAAGATGACCGGCAACATGACTCGCAAGATGACCGGGGAAATTACCCGTAAAATTACCCGTAAAATTAAATGTGAAAATATCGTGACCATTGCCAAATATGGCATTACCATGTATAGACGCCGCACGAAATGTATATCCATCCCCCGACGATGGCGAGAAGAAAATGATTAAAAAACAGGCAAAAACACAATCCGGCCCGGATTCCGATCCGGGAAAAATACGCCCATGGGGCAAAAAACGCAGTTGCCCTTCCTGCGGCAAACGCTATTACGACCTTGGCAAGGATGGGCCGATATGCCCGTTATGTTCCGCTCCTTATAGCGATTCGCCACGTCCGAAAAGCGCCATCAGAAAAGCGCTGACGACGCCCGAACCGTCCCGGAATAGTGCCCCCGCCAAAGCCGAGGCAAAAAAGACCGGGGAAAAAAAGATCGGGGCAAAGGCAAAACCATCCATCGCCGATGATGGTGGCAAGGCGGAAGATAATCCGACATAGGGATAGCGCGTGAACCAACACGTAACAAACGGGGCCATAGCTCAGATGGTAGAGCGCTACAATGGCATTGTAGAGGTCGGGGGTTCGATCCCCCCTGGCTCCACCACCTATTATCGATGACGGCCCCGCGGTGGCGATAGGCAAACGTCTCGATCCATATATGCCCCGCATCCACTCTATCCTCGATTCCCCATCGCGAAAGATTTAAAATCATGGACGAGACAAGCGTGCTACGACTGATTTTTGGTATCGGGGCATTAATTCTGGTTGGGGCATCGCTGCCGTATTGGTATCAACTCTATGGAAAGTCCTTGTGGCTTGACGTTCTGGTCTGGCTGGTCTTGATATTGGTTCTGACGTTTTTTCACTTTCTGATCTTCGAACCGGAAGTGATCATCCCGAAAGGGCGACAATGGAGTGCATGACGCCAAGCAAAGCAGGCCGATATGTAAACTCCCGCCTTGACGGCATTTCTACCGGGCGTGGCGGAATGGTAGACGCAAGGGACTTAAAATCCCTCGGGCTTCGGCCCGTGCCGGTTCAAGTCCGGCCGCCCGGATTTCCTTTCCCTCCACCCCATCGCCGATAGACCGCTTTTCGATAGACGATCTCTAAACACCTTAATCGGAACACCACGATAGGAACCGCCCCCAACCCCAACCGATGCACCCTCAACCGATGCCCCCTCAATCGGTGCACCACCACTGATACAAAGGCCGCCCTGCCCCCAACCGATGCACCCTCAACCGATACGCCCGCATTAAAAAGGGACAAAAAGACGCGCGACCCCCATGCAAAAACATCCAATCCTCTTTCTTGATAGTGTCGAAAACACCAATGACCACGCCCATACCTTGGCCGGGCAAGGGGCGGCGCACGGATCGGTGGTCTGTACCGACCGGCAGACCCGCGGTCGGGGACGGCTGGGGCGGCAATGGATCACCACCCCCGGTAATTTATTCTGGTCGATCATTGTCCGCCCATCTTGTCTCGGCGGCAAGCCCCCATCGGGCGAGAATCGAAAAGGGGCATCACGACCCGTGCATCAACCCCCGCCAAGCCGGTGGGCGCAACTCCTCCACCTTCCCCATATTGCCGCCCTTGCCGTGTGTGATTTCCTCAGCCAAGAGGGGGCCGAAAACGTCCAGATCAAATGGCCCAACGACATCCTTTTGCACCGGCGTAAAGTGGCCGGGATCCTCCTTGAAAGCGGGCATGCGGCGGGCGAGGCAAAAAAATCCCATCCCTCCCATTTTCCCGATTGGATCGTGATCGGCATCGGCATCAACCTTCGTACCGCGCCCAAACAAGGGGTCGCCTTTCCCGCCACCTGCCTGGCCGATTGGGGCATCACCCTCCCGGCCAGGGATAGCGGCGTAAAACTGCGCGATGCATTTTGCCGACGCATCGATCAATGGACATCATCGCGATTATCATTGCCCCGCGATGATATTGAACGGCGATTGGCCTATCGTGGGCAAACCATTCTGCTGCGCGCGGATGCGAAAAAAGAACCATTATCACTGCTTATGATGGGTATTGACGAGCGCGGCTTTTTGAAAGCGCGCGCGCAAGACACCGTCCGTTATTTCCACACCGGCGATCTTTTCCCGCCGCCGCCGGGGGTCGACATCGGATTGAATAGCAGGCCACACGACGAGCCAAACACCCCACCAAATATCGGATCGGGCATCGGACCGAACGACGAACCAAACAACCGGACAAACAACACTCCGGATAACCGATCGAACGACGAACCGGATAGCGGATCGAACAATACTCCGGGCATCGGATTAGACAACAAAGCCGATAGCGGATCGGGCAGGCGCAAAAAGGCCGTGCAATCAAACGGCGTTTAAGAAGAAGATTTTCTTTTTGAACGGCGTGGTTTCAAAGGCAATACCGGAACATTATGCTTTTCAAATATGGCTTCGATATCATCCTTTTTTTCCCGCAAAAAGGTATTCAAGCGGCGTTTCCAATCGCTTTCCCCCTGGCGCACCCCCATCGTCATTAAAAAGTCCATTTTCCCATATCCTTGATCCGTCGTCTCGATCGGCACCATAACCAGGTCAAGATTTTCCTGGGCGCCGTAATATTGGGCGATCGGGGCGGAAATAAAAAGCACGTCGACCAGACCATTTTTCAAATCACGCATCATTCTCTCGCCGATATTTTCGTGCCGCGTATCAAAATGAAGTCGATAGGGGCGCACTTTAGCCAAAAGATTGTTCCTGGCTAAAAGGTTATTGGTCGGCGTTCCGGCAACCGCGCCGATACGAAGATCGGCAAGCTGGGGATGGTCGGGACGATCCACTTTAATACCGGCGTCCTTAAGATAGACAATCGCGTGCCCCCAACGCCAATAAGGATTCGTATTTAAAACCAATTCATGGCCGGCCGTGATACCGATAATCACGTCACAATGTTTCTTGCCCAACGTGTTGCGCACATAGCCAATCACCTGCGGGAACCATTCATAACTGAGATCGACGCCAAGCCATTCGGCCAGCAATTGGGCAATATCATTTTCGAACCCTTCCCCCTTGCGATTGGAAAACGGCATATTCGAACCATCGGCGCAAACTCTCAAGGTATCGATATCGACGGCTTCAATCGATGCCGTACTGCGGGCCGAAGCATCGGCACCAATCAATAGAAACGCGGCAAAAAGGACGATAAAAGATGGTTTCCACGCCCGGCCCGAAATTGGCCCCCGAAGAATTGGCCGGCCCGAAATTGGCCATCCCAAAATTGGCCATCCCGGAATTGGTAAGTTGGTCATCGTAAATATCCCCAAAGACACGGTAAAGAATAAGGTGAATAGTAAGGCATCGTTCCATATAGAACAAGTAACGGCGCGCGTAACGGAACACTCTCTAAAGTGCGACCCTTCGGGGCAATCCCAATTTTCACCGCGAACCCTTGGTCGCGATCCTTCACCGCAATGTCCGCCGGTCGTGGGATGCATCCCCCCTTGACCACATCTGCCGCCAGACCCCTTCGGGATGATCCCAATTTTCACCGCGAACCCTTGGTCGCGATCCTTCACCGCAATGTCCGCCGGTCGTGGGATGCATCCCCCTTGACCACATCTGCCGCCAGACCCCTTCGGGATGATCCCAATTTTCACTGCTCACCCCCGAGCGACCCTTCGGGATGATCCCAACTTTCGAGCCTTTGGCCGCAACCTTCGGGGCAACTTTCACGGTGCCATCCCATGGGGCCAGCCATATGGGGCAAACCGACCACACCCGCCAAACGCTCGCCCCCTCCAGGATCCCCAAATCCCCAAGATGCCCAGGATCCCCTCGATCCCCTCGATCCCTAGGGGGGGATCCCCCGTATTTAAACACGCGTTTACATACCGGTTTCAAATATGGGCCGCAGAGGGAAAGACGTGGTGCCTTACCCTTGCCTGTGCATTCCTTGGGGTGGATTACGTTTGCCTGTGCATTTCTTGGGGCGAATTACTCTTCCGGATCAACGTATTTCGGCAATTTCGGCGGTCTTGGACCACGCCGCAATTTACCGTCATGGCGCATTTTCAGGTAGCGGTAAATATCCTCGATATGATTGACGACATTGGGATTATCGCCAAATGCCGGCATGACGTTACCTTTGGCCGCACCCTGTGACTCGTTTCGTCCGTTGATAATCACATCAAAGTATTGATCCCATCCCAAATCGCCGACCGAATCGGCCAACGCCGGGGCATAGGTACTGCCCAATCCATCCGGGCCGTGGCAAACATGGCATTCCGAATGGTAGGAACGCCAGCCTTTATAGGTATTGAAATCCATCCAACCGTAAACCGGTTTGGCATCCTCGCCCTTACCCTCGTAATAAAGAACCTTATCCCCGCCAAGGGCGTAGTAATACGTCGGATCACCGTCATCATTATATTGGGGTTCGACCGGACCGGGCCTTTCCGCCCATCCCGGCGTGGACGATAGCGCCATCGCAAAAACCAACCCCACCGCGTAATAAAGCGAACGAACATTATGGAAAGAAATCATTTTTTATCGGCTCCCTGCTACAAAAAATCACGGGAAAATTATAAAGAATATAGGCCGCAGTAGCAAACAAGAAAATCGACAACGACCGGGATGCGTATAAAAAGCATCCCCTAAAAAACATCCCCGGGCCGGAAAAGATGATTTTTTCCACGATGGAGGGAAAGTCCGCCCGGAAAAGAATCGATCCCCCGGAAAGAATCAAGGCTCCCGGGAACAAACCGAGGGAAAATCCTCGGAAAAAATAATCTTTTCCATGATGGAGGGAAGTCCGCCCGGAAAAGAATCGATCCCCCGGAAAGAATCAAGGGAAAATCCGCTGCCTCCCCAAGAAAAAATCCAAGAAGAACCCCAGAAAGAATCCCAAGAAAAAACCCGGTGCCATTTCCGACACCGGGCCTTTTCCAAAGTCAGACTTCGTGACGCTTACGGAAGCGAGAAGACGGTGAGAACACCACCTAATTCCGTATAGCTACGAAGCTGTTTGTAGGCACCGACAGCACCCAGTCCAGCCGTGTCTTCCGTCAGTCCGGCTGCTAGGCCGATACCGGCCCAACCACCGACACCGGAAAGAACACCGATGTACTGCTTACCTTTGTGCTCCCACGTATTGGTATTACCAATGATACCGGACGGAGTTTTGAACTTCCAAAGCAAACTTCCATCTTTAGGATCAACCGCTTTCAGATAACCTTCAAGCGTTCCGTAGAAAACAACATCACCAGCCGTCGACAAAGCGCCCGACCAAACGGAGAAACGCTCGGGAATAGACCATACGATCTCACCCTTGCCCGCATCCCAGGCAATGAAATTGCCAAGATGCGTTCCACCCGGAGCGGGGAACATGCTGAGTGTGGCACCGACATAAGCGTTACCGGCGACATAATCGACCTTAAACGGCTCGTAATCCATGCAGACATGATTTGTCGGCACGAAAAACAGACCGGCCTTGGGCGAGAATGTTGCAGGTTGCTGATCCTTGGTACCAAGCGCGGCAGGACAGATGCCCGTGGTGTTGACGTCTGCACCGTTTTGACTGGTGGAATAACGACTAACGACCTGCGGACGTCCGGTCTTCATGTCGACATGGGTTGCCCAGTTCACGGCCGGGTCATATTTCTCGGCGACGAGAAGTTCGCCGGTCATACGATCCATGGTGTAAGCAAAACCATTCCGGTCATGGTGAACCAGAGTCATGCGCTTTTTACCCTTAACGTTAATGTCCGCGAGGATCATTTCGTTAACACCATCATAGTCCCACTCGTCATGAGGGGTCATCTGATAGAGCCACTTGGCCATGCCTGTGTCGGGGTTACGTGCGTTGATGGTCATCGACCACTTGTTGTCGCCGGGGCGAACAACCGGGTTCCATGTGCCGGGGTTACCGGTTCCATAGTAGAAAAGGTTGATCTTGGGATCCCAAGCATACCAACCCCAGATGGAGCCACCGCCGATTTTCCACTGATCACCCTTCCAGGTATTCAAGCTGGAATTCTTACCGATCGGCTTGAGCATGGACGTTGTCATGCGCGGATCGACGAGCATGTCGGAATCCGGACCCATCGAATAGGCCCTCCACACACGCTTGCCGTCTTTGGCACGATACATTGTCCAGTTACAACGAACGCCGAATTCAGCGCCGGAGCAACCGATGCCGACTTTGTCGTTGATGACGAAAGGCTGGGCGGTTCCGGTTGAAGCAGAGACGCCATATTTGCCTTTGCCTGCATCCATGTTGACGACAGACCATTTAACCTTGCCCGATTTCGCATCGAGAGCGATCAAAGACGTGTCGGCGGCATGTAGATACACCGTTCCCCGACCGGAGCCCTGACCCTCAGCGTAGGAAACGCCGCGGTTAACGTTGTCACAGCACATAACGCTGATGACGCGATCCATGGTAACACCACTGGGGTATTTGCCACCCTTGACCGGATTATACATCCAGTTGATGCGCGCCTCGTTGTTAAGATCAAGAGACCAGACCTTATTCGGAATGGCCGAATGGATATACATGGTGTCGCCGATAACCAGCGGGCCACCTTCGTGACCGCGCAGAACGCCGGTGGAGAAACTCCACGCCGCCCTCAGGTTAGAGACGTTGCCACGATTGATCTGGCTGAGTTTGGAGTAACGATGTCCGGCATAATTTCCAGACGGCATCACCCACTGTTTGGGATCTTTTTGGTTCTGAAGAAGCCAATCATTCGCCTGGGCAAGCCCTGGCAAAGCGATGGCAACGGCAGCAACCATAAGAGTCTTCATGAGTATTTTCATGATCCGTTCTACCTCCCCTTCATTGGAGTAGTTTGAAGATGTCACAATGACGACCACACGCCGTAAAAGCACGCGGCCAGGGAAGAGGCGACCCAGAAGAAAAACTGCGTCTTCCATCCACCCTTTGAAGATGGGTATACCCCCGCTTTTAATCGCAGGTCAAGTAAAAAATCCCCCTTTCCGGAAAGACCCGGAAAGCCGCGAAAAACCGATGGAAGGCACGGCACGAAAGGGATGGCGAAGGGTCGCAAGCGGGCCAAACCCCCCTTGCCGATGCCCCTATAGGATGCTTGGTGGATGCTTGGTGGATGCTTGGGGCGATGCTTAACCGATGCAGGGGGGCCGATGCAAATCGCGGGGGCGCGCGTTAAACCTCGCCCCCCTGCATCGGGGCCGCGTCACGAACGCTTGAAAAGGCGCTCGAGCGCCTTTTTATCAAGGGCATGAAAGGTCGGTCGCCCATGGTTGCATTGCCCGGAGAAATCGGTTTTTTCCATCCGGCGCAAAAGTGCGTTCATTTCCTCCCGACCGAGACGCCGTCCGGCCCGCACCGACCCGTGGCAGGCCATGATCGAACACACGCTTTCCAGACGGGTGCGCAACCCCGCCCCGTCACGCAGCCGGGATATATCATCGGCCAGATCGGATATCAGCGAAGCGACTCTTTGATTGGCCAGCAACGCCGGCACGGCCCGCACCAACACCGCATCATCGCCGAATTTTTCGATCACCAAACCCCAAGATTGCAAATCGCGCCCATAGTCCAAAAGACGATCGACCGACCGCGGCGGCAACGGCACGATATCGGGGATAAGCAGCACCTGGCGCGGCACCGAGCCGGATAAAAACTGGGACTTGTATCGTTCATAGACGATTCGTTCATGGGCCGCGTGCTGATCGACGATGATCAAGCGGTCATGGGTGCGCGCGACGATATAGGTTTCATGCAGTTGGTCGATGGCATCGCCCAACGGGCAATCGCGCGCGTCCGGGCGGTGCCGGGCGACCGTATTCTTGGGTGCTTCCCGGGATGCTTCCTGCGTGGTTGATGCCAAAGGATCGGCAAGCGGGGCCAACGCCCCGGCCAAGGGCGCATCCGCCAATATGGGCGCCATCGGCGTAAGGGCGGCATCGGTATTGTCCCCGATATCGTCGGGCATGGTGTGGCGATCACCGGAACCCGTGACCGATCCCGTCATTAGCCCATCCGATTGGCCCCCATCCGATTGGCGATAGGATCTCCGATAGGATTGGCGCAATGGCGCGGGGGCGAATCCGGACGGCATCGACAATGGGGCCAGAACCTTGCGAACGGCCCGACGAATGACCGAGCACAGCAAAGCCGGATCGCGAAAGCGCACTTCCTCTTTGCTTGGGTGGACATTGACATCGACAAAAGAACGATCGACATGAAGGAACAGGACAAACGCCGGCCAGCGACCGCGCACCATCGTATCGCCATACGCCGATCGGATCGCCCCGGCGATCGCCCGATCCTTTATCCATCGACGATTGACGAACAGATATTGCCATACCGACGAAGCCCGATGGAATGTCGGCGCGCCGATCCAACCCCGAACGCGAATGCCGTGGGTGGCCCCTTTTTTTGGGGCGGCATTGTCCGCCCACACGCCGCGCGGGTGGTCGCCACCCAGGTTTTCCAAGTTTTTTGGGGTTTCCCCTTTTTTTGGGTTTTGGGGGGCGGCATCGTCCGCAGCGACTCCGTCCGGGGCGGCACTGTCCACGGCCATCATATGATCGGCGAATTCCTTGCCGAAAACGGCGGTCAGGCGCGTTGTTCCCGGCATCGATGCGCCGGCCTCGACGCGCAATCGCTCCTTTCCATCGCAATCAAGGGAAAAACCGACATCGCCCCGGGCCAGGGCAAGACGGACAACCGTATCGTGGATGGCGCGGGTTTCGGCCGCCTTGCCTTTTAAAAAACGCAGCCGATTGGGCGCCGCGTAAAACAGATCGCGCACCTCGACCCGGGTTCCACCGGCAAGAGCCGCCGGAACCCGGTTATGGCCGTGGGGGGAGGCATCGATCCGCCATGCGTGATGATCCTCTTGCGCCCTTTTCGCATCGTGCCCCATATCGTCATTGGCCGATTGTCGACCGGTCGGGCGACTGGTGATCGATAATCGGGCGCAAGCGGCCATCGATGCCAATGCTTCACCACGAAAGCCCAAGGTCTCGATCCGATCGAAATTATCTTCATTCAATTTGGAGGTCGCGTGACGCTGCACAGCCAAAGGCAGATCCGCGCGACCCATCCCGCAACCGTCATCGGATACCCGTATCAGACTGCGCCCGCCATCGCGCACCTGGACATCGATTTGTCGGGCACCGGCATCGATCGCGTTTTCGATCAATTCCTTAAGCGCGCCGGCCGGACGCGTAATGACTTCCCCGGCCGCAATGCGATTGATCAGGGAATCGGTCAGCACCCTTATGCCCACCGGTGCCTCCATCGGCGGTTACCCCTTCGTGCGACGGGTGGCATGACGGGATAGATGATGGGGGGCATCGTCGGAAGGCGGGGCATAAAGGGCGGCAAAGCGTTGCTTGGTAAGCTCCCTCAACCGTCGCACCGCCGGTTCGGCAAAAGGCTCGATATCAAGCAACACGGCCGTCAACCAGACCTCGACCAAGAAATGCGCGGCCAAGGCACCGATGCCCTCGGCCAAAGGGTCGGCCAAAGAATCGGGCAAAGAATCAAACAGGGCAATCCGACGCACCGGACATCCGGAAGCAACCAATAGGTCGGCGGCCATATCGGCCTGTTGTGCCATAATATCGGCAAGAATCGCGCCGTCTTCCAATTGCCCGTCCAATGCCCCCCCCGATCGGCGCGCGCCCGCCGCCGGCAATCCGGCATCCGACCGGCACGGACGCGAATGCCGATGGTGATCGATTGTCATGATCGTCATCGCGCGATCGCGGGGACCATCAAGCCATAATTGAAGCTGGGAATGGTGATCGGCACTGCCGACAAGATGAACCGGCGTGATGCCTTTACCGTCCTTGCCCAAACTCTCGGCCCATAATTGCCGTACCCAGGCGGCAAAATCGGCAAGTCCGGCATGATAGGGCATGATGCCGTGAATTCTGCATCCGGCATTGTGCCATCCGGCGACAAAGGCCGCGCCGCGCGATGGCGCGCGGTCGGCCATATCCCGATCGGTTAATCCCTTTTGATCCCGATTCGTATCCGGACCATCGAAAACCGCCCTTGCCCCCCGGGCGACGGCGGTTAAATCAACCCCGGCAAGGGCGGCCGGAACAAGCCCCATCGGCGAAAGAACGGCAAACCGGCCCGATACCGGTTTGTCAAAAAGATGGACATCGACACCGCAAGAACGGGCATGGCGGGCAAGGGTCGAATCCCGGGCCGCCGTCAGAACATGGCAGCGTTGCCCCCCCACGCGTCTTTGCTTGAGGCAACGCAAACAGACATCGAGCAAGGCAAGCGTTTCGGTCGTCTCGCCCGAGCATGAAATGGCAAGCCATGCCGTTTTTTCCAGATCGCATCGATCGACAACGTCCACCCATCGCCGTTGATCGATATTATCGATAAAGTGCAGACGGCAACGGGTCGGCTTTAGCGTGCGCGCGATGCCGGACATGGCCTTGCCGCACGCACCGGCGGCGCCAACGCCAAGGATGACGACATCCCGCATATCGGCCCCGATTGTGTCGGCGATGGCCATGCAATGCCCGATCTGCCGGGCGGAAGGGGGGCGCAAAAAGGAACCCGCGCCATTGATGCCCGTAGATATGCCCGTGGACATAGGCGCAGACGCAAGCGTGGGGACGGACCGTGTCCATGCCCGGGCGCACCGCGCGCGCATATCGTCCGTGTCCCGTTCCAAGACCGGCCCGGATATGGGTAATGTTATATCTTGGCGATACATTTTTCTGCCTTGCCCGCCCCTCATAACGTTAAGGAAACCCTGATAACCGATCCACGATAACCGATCCCCAGTAACCGACCCCCAATAGCCGACCCCCAATAACCGATAAGAAAATGAAGTCAAGAAAACGATGGCGGCGAGAATAACACCAAAGCCGCCATTCGGCTATAACCGACCGATGGCCCGGCATCCATACGATCGTTGATGGGGAACCATCGCATAAGACCGTGCCGTAATAGGGACATGAAAGGTTGACCCAAACATGAAAGTCGACAATATGGTGGCATGCCAAAGGATGGTGTAGTCCTGACCGATATTTTCGCCCATCTTTTTTTGTCCATCCCTTAAAGCCGGTCATTTAAGGTCAATCATTCGGTGGGCATCACCATTTTTATGCGATGACGGCACGGATACGATATGGATTTTTCGACATACGCAACCGCCATCGATGGGCATCGGGTTCTATTGCACGGTTTATTTGTCCTGACGCTTTTCAGCCTCGCCTATGTCCTGTTTTCGGGCCACGCCTTGCGCCGATTGCTGCAACGGCTGCGCGACAACCACAAGGAATGTCCAAAAACCCTTCTTCCCCGTGTCAGCTTGCTCAAGCCGCTATGCGGTATGGATCACGAACTCTACCAGAATCTACGCTCGTTCTGCGTCCAGGATTACCCCGACTATCAGATTATTTTCGGCATTCATCACGCCGATGATCCGGCCGGGGCCACGGTGCGACGCTTGATCCGTGAATTCCCGCACATGGATATTCGTTTGGTCGTCGAGGACAAGCGCCTTGGCGTCAATGCCAAGGCCAGCAACCTTGCCTCGATGGCACGCCGGGCCGATCACGATCTTTTCATCATTTCCGATTCCGATATTCGAGTCGCCAAGAATTTTCTGCGCCACGCGACATCGGTGTTTTCCGATCCCGATACCGGCGCGGCCAGTTGCCTGTACCGGGCCGATGCCCGACCCGGGATTATCCCCCGGCTCGGCGCGATGTACGTGAATGACTGGCTTTTGCCCTCGGCCGCCATTGCCGTGTTATACGGACGTTTGTCATACTGCTTTGGCGCGACCATGATCGTCCGGCGCGGCGCGTTGGACGATATCGGCGGCTTTGCGTCCTTGTCCCGCTATCTCGCCGATGATTACATGCTGGGGCGGCTGCTTTGGAAAAAAGGATGGAAGCTGCGCCTGGTGCCGACCCTTATCTCGATGATCATCAGCGATGAACGCCCGTCCGATCTGTGGCACCACGAATTGCGGTGGTCTCGAACCATCCGCAATTTACGGCCATGGGGATACGGCTTTAGTATTCTTGGCGATACCTTTGTCATCGCGACCGCTTTTTTGATTGCCTCGGGCGGGGCCGGCATCGGTTGGATCATGGTGGCCACGGCCTGGCTTGGCCGCGCCATCCAGCAAGAAATGGTGCGCCATGCCCTGTTTCCCGACGGAATCGATAATATCAAGAATGAACCCATCAAACATCAGGAAGCCGATGAAAAAACCATCGACCCGATCGCCCGTCACCACGTTTCGCGGCGCGTCTTGCTTCTTATCCCGCTGCGCGATATTCTGCGCGCACTCTTGTGGTTGTCGGCCTATTTCACCAACCGGGTGCGCTGGCGCGGGCAGCGACTGCGGGCACCGTCGGAAGGCCGGATCAGCCGAATTGGCCCGACGGCAACCGGATCGACCCGATGAAGCATCCCGATGATGGGTGGCCATCGATAAAGAGTGCCCCATACGGTCGCCTCATATGGTTAGGGGGCAACCCAAAAAACCGAGAATGGCGCGAGACACGAAAGGTTTATGATGAAAACGACATTATTTCTTAACCCGCCCTCCTTTGAGGGATTCGACGGCGGTGCCGGTGCACGCTATCAAGCGACCCGGGAAATCCGCTCGTTCTGGTATCCGACCTGGCTGGCCCAACCGGCGGCGCTGGTTCCCGGCTCACGCCTGATCGATGCCCCGGCCCGCGGCCTTGACGTGGCCGCGGTATTGGAACTTGCCGACGATTATGAATTGCTGGTTTTGCACACCTCGACCCCATCTTTTGCTTCCGATTGTCGGGTCGCCCAAGCCTTTAAAGAACGCAACCCCAAGCTGATGATCGGCATGGTCGGCGCCCATGTCGCCGTCACGACCGAACCTTGCCTGATGGCGGCCAAAGCCGTCGATTTTGTCTGCGGCAACGAATTTGACTATACCGTCGCCGAAGTGGCCCAGGGCAAGCCGCTGGCCGAAATCCAAGGGTTGAGTTTCAAAAAAAATGGAAAACCCGTCCATAATCCCCCGCGCCCGATTCTGGAAGATATGGATCAACTGCCCTTCGTCACACCGGTCTATCACCGCAATCTGGTCCAAGATGATTATTTTATCGGCTATCTCAAACACCCCTATATATCGCTCTATACCGGTCGGGGCTGTAAATCGCGTTGCACGTTTTGTCTGTGGCCGCAAACGATCGGGGGACATCGCTATCGCACCCGCAGTGCCGCCAACGTGGTTCGGGAAATCGCCCTGGCCAAGGAACTCTTTCCCAACACCCGCGAATTCTTCTTCGATGACGATACCTTTACCGATGATCTTCCCCGGGCCGAGGAAATCGCCAAGGGGCTGGGCGCTCTTGGCGTGACCTGGTCATGCAATGCCAAAGCCAATGTCCCTTACGATTCGCTTAAAGTCATGCGCGATAACGGCCTGCGCCTGCTTTTGGTCGGATACGAAAGCGGCAATCAGCAAATTTTGCATAACATCAAAAAAGGCATGCGCATCGATGTCGCAAAACGCTTTACCGAAGATTGCCACCGCCTCGGCGTCACCATCCATGGCACGTTCATCATGGGCTTGCCGGGAGAAACCCACGACACCATCGAGGAGACGATCGCCTTTGCCCGTGATATCAACCCCCATACCATTCAGGTGTCCCTGGCCGCCGCCTATCCCGGCACCGAGCTTGATCGCCAAGCCAAGGAAAACGGATGGCTGCATCGGCATATGGATAGCGATCAAAAACGGGATATGGTTGCCGATAGCGGCACGCAGGTCAGTTCCATCAGTTATGACCACCTTGACCATCGGGAAATTTTCCATGCCGTTGCCCGCATGTATAAAAGCTTTTATTTCCGCCCCTCGAAAATATGGGCCATCGTTTGGGAAATGATGGGAAGCTGGGATATGACCAAGCGTCGCTTACGCGAAGGCGTCGAGTTCATGCACTTTCTCAACGCGAGAAAAGATCGGGCATGATCGAGTGCATGCACTTTCTCGGCCCCAAAAAAGACCAGATAAGAAAAAACCGGACAAGAAAAGACCCGCCAAAAAACAACCGGCCAAAAAACAACCGGACATGCCCGACATGTCCAACGTAAAGGAGTTGATCGTCACCGCCGATGATTTTGGGGCGGCCATCACGATCAACCGGGCGGTCGAGGCCGCATTCTTAAAAGGGATTTTAACCTGTGCCAGCCTAATGACCGGATTTGGGGCCGCGACAAAGGATGCCTTTGCCCGGGCCCGGCGGATGCCGAAACTCGGCATCGGATTGCACGTGGCCGTCACACGGGCGCCAAGCACCCTTGACCCGTCCCGCCTTCCCCTTCTGGCCGATGCGCAAGGGTATCTGCCCAAACACCTTGGCCGGGCCGGATTTCTGTTTTTTTTCTCCCCCCGGGCCCGTCGTGAGCTGGAGCGCGAAATCGCCGCCCAGTTCGATGCCTTTGTCCAAAGCGGGTTGCCCTGCGACCACGTTAATGTCCACAATCACATGCATTTGCATCCGACCGTATTATCGATTCTTTTGCGCCAGGCGCGCCGGATTGGCGTTCGCCATATTCGCCTGCCCCACGAACCGGGCCGGCACAAAGCATGGTCGGATCGGCGCATCGGTCGATTGTTGCGTGGGGTGTTGCTCGGCCTATGGGTTCGGATAACGGCGTTTTGGATACGCGCCGCCGGTTTCACGTGCAACCGCTTCTTGTTTGGTATCCATGACACCTTCGCCATGTCCGAGGACAGGGTTCTGCCGATGGTCAAGCATTTGCCCCAAGGCTTGAACGAGATCCATTTTCATCCCGCCTACACACAACGCGGCCGCGCCGATTTGCAAACCCTGCTTAGCGCGAAGTTGAAACAAACGATCGCCGCGCACCGTATTCGCCTGCGGACCTTTCGCACCGAACCAAAAGCCGCCAACGGCGCCCGATCCCCATCGGCCAAGGAAAACGTGACATCCCATCCATGACCGCCCCTTGCCCCTTAAGCATCACCGCGCCGCGCGACCCCCGCCGCGCCCCTATCCCAAATCGGACATGAGCACGCGTTCCATCCTCGCGCTGATCGGCGGTATCGTCGTGACCGCGTTTCTCTTTTCCCTTTACGGATTGCGCGACGTTTTGAATCAGGCCGGGGATTTTTCCTATGGCTATATCTGGATCAGTCTTGCCCATATTGTGCCGATGCTGTTTTCGGTCGGTGGTTGGCGCGCCCTCAGCATCGTCGACTCATCACCATCAGGGCCGCCATCTGGCCCGCCATCACATCCGCCATCTGGCCCGCCATCATGTGGGGACGCATCGCCGCTTTCATGGATGATCATGACCCAAGCCCGATGGATCCGCGAGGGGGTGAACAATCTTTTGCCGGTTGCCCAAATCGGCGGCGAGATCGTCGGCGCGCGATGGATACGTCTGCACAATCGAACGATGGCCCAAGCATTGGCCTGCACGATCGCCGATCTCACCGTCGAGGCCGGCACCCAAATTCTTTTCACCATCATCGCCGTTCTTGCCTTGATCGCCATCATGCCGGTATCGCCCCACCTGCTCGGCACGGTCGTGTTTGGCATCGTCATCGCCACCGTGGCGATCGGCGGCTTTATTCTGGCCCAAAAAAAAGGATTGCTCCGGCTTGGCGAGAACGCTTGGGGGAAAATCATGGCCCGGCTTGGCCGGGCATCGATGCCCGCCGCCGATGATTCATCGAAAAGCGCGCATCACGCCCTCATCGCCCTCTATCGCCAACGTCGGGCCTGGATGGCCGGCGTCGCCTGGCATCTTGGCGCATGGATTATCGGCAGTGGCGAAGTGTGGCTGGTTTTTTTCCTGATGGGACACCCGATCGACCCGATCGATGCCCTTATCCTCGAGGGGTTGGTCCAAGCCGCGCGCTCGGCCGCTTTTTTCATTCCCGCCGCCGTCGGGGTTCAAGAAGGCTCTTATATTGCCATCGGTGCCCTTTTCGGATTGACCCCGGCAACGGCTTTTGCCGCTTCGTTAATTCGGCGTGGCCGGGATATTATTCTCGGCGTTCCGGCCCTTGCTTTTTGGTATTGGAGCGAGAGGCACCACGCGATCGATCGATCCCGATCGGATTCCTAATGCCATTGCCCTAAAGTGCCCCGAAGTGTCATTACCCCGGGTTTTTGCCCAACCGATATTGACACATCGCCATAAATCGACCGATATTGCGGTATGTCGACATACCTTTTACGCCGTTTTTCCCGCCGTTTCGTCATCCCCTATATTCGGGCATGGGTGCGTCCCAATCATGTCACGACGCTGCGCCTTATCAGTGGCCTTTTTACCTGTTTTCTGCTGATCCATGACCTGGATCGATGGGCCCATATCGCCGCATTGATCTGGATTTTTTCCGGCTACTGCGATCGTCTTGACGGTGAGTTAGCCAGGGTCTGCAACACCACAAGCCCGGGGGGACGCGCCTATGATTACATCAGCGATATGATCTGCACGGTGGGGTTTTTCCTCGCCGCCGGCATCGGCATCGGCACCCCCCTTTATCTGGTCCTTGGCCTGATCGGGGCCATAAGCGTAACGGGGGCCATTGTCCTTTCGGAAAAAATCGAACTCAGCCGCGGTGAAGGCGGGGAAAAAGCATGGCAAAGCGCGGGTATTTTCGATCTTGATGACAGCACCTTTCTCTTTTCCCTGTTTTTATGGCTGGATGCCGTCGATTATCTGCTGATCGGCGGTGCCGTCGGCGGCAGTATTTTCGCCCTCATAACCTTTGGCCGCTGGCGCCAAACCGTCAAAACGTCATCCCGTTGATCGATCGGCCGGCGCCCCGTTGATCGATCGACCGGCGCACGGAAAAGCCAAAAAAAGACCTTCCGTCAAGCGCCTTATCGAAAAGACGCCAAACCGTCAAAACATCATCCCGTTGATTGATCGGCCACCGCCCCGTTGATCGATCGACCGGCGCGAGGAAAAACCAAAAAAAGACCTTCCGTCAAGCGCCTTATCGAAAAGGCCCACCCTTTGCAAAAGCATATCTCGCAACCGCGAAAAATGAAGGCGCGGGCCGACGTTGGAACGGCATTGACATCATTGTGCCTCTTCGGTTATCTGAACCGGTGCCGCCGTTGCCATGACTTTGTTTTTATGTGCGCCTGCGTCCCAATGTTTACGGGATTATTACCACTCCAGAATGACCGTCATCCGATCTTCGGGGAGGAGGGAAGAGGATCATATGAAATCACGTCTTATCGCTATTCTTGCGGGAATTTTCCTGTGCTTTTCCGCCCAGGCCAAAGACCATGACGACAACCATGCCAAAGACCCGGCCGCGGACATCTCGCCAAAGGACGCGCCATCGGCCATCGGATCGCCCGATACCGGATCGGTGATATCGTCCGCGGATTCATCACCCTCCCTTGTATCGTCGTTGGATACGGTGACCGTTTACGCCACGCGCTCCCCCCGATCTCTTTTCGATGTGCCGGCCATCGTTTCCGATATCGATGCCGGGGATGCCGGAAACGTTCTATCCGGCGATATTGCCGATCTTCTTGAATTTACCCCCGGCGTCAGTGTCGAGGGCGGGCCCCGCCGCACCGGACAAACCGTTTCCATTCGCGGTTTTGATGATGAATCGATCATCACCCTCGTCGATGGCCGGCGCCAAAACTTTGAAAGCACCCATGACGGACGCTTTTTTCTCGACCCTTCTCTTTTGAAATCGGTCGAAATCGTCAAGGGGGCATCATCGGCGATCTATGGCGGCGGTGCCATCGGTGGCGTTCTCGCCTTTGAAACAAAGGATGCGGCCGATATCCTAAAGCCGGGGCAATCGCTCGGGGCCAGCGGCGCCTTCGGCTATCGCAGTGCCAGCAATGAATTCGCCCCCATCGTCACCGCCTATGGCCGCAGTCAAGGATGGGATGTGCTCGGCTCTCTTGCCTATCGTTACACCGGCAACATAAAACAGGGCGGGTCATATCGACTGAATAATGAAAATCGGATTTTTTCCGGCCTGCTCAAAGCCGGATACACCTTTGCCGATTTCCACACCGCCAAATTCCAGTTCCAGTCCTTCAATGACAACGGCATGGAACCCAATAATCCGCAAACCGCCATCACCGGCTCTAACCCCCTGGTCGACAAGAGTATCGCCGATTATCAATTTTCCCTTAAATATGCCTATGACCATCCGAACAATCCATGGCTAAAGCCCAAGACCCACCTCTACTATAATCGTTCCGACGTGACCGAAACCGACCTTTCCGGCGATAATGACGGCCGTGTCCAGTCACGCGATATGGAAACCCTCGGCTTTACCTTGGACAATCAAAGTCGCTTTGATAGCCATGCGCTATCCCATATTTTGTCCTATGGGTTCGAGATCTATCGCAATCAGCAAACCGGAAAAAGCTCCACCGAAAGCAGCGGCATGCGGGGCGGGGTCCCCAACGCCAGCACCGTCAATTACGGATTTTACGCCCAGGATGAAGTGGCATGGCAAGGCCAAGCCGGTAAGATTTCCCTTATTCCGGCCCTTCGCTATGACGCGTATAGCAGCTCGGCCCAGGCCGATAATCTGTCCCAAGATGCCGATCGCGTATCCCCCAAAATCGCCGTCAGTTATAGTCCGATCGATCCCTTCATGATGTTTGGCAGTTGGGCAAAAGCCTTTCGAGCGCCAAACCTCACCGAGCTTTACCCCATCGGCCAACATTTCCCGGCTTTTTGCTTTAGCCCGCCACTGCCGGGGGGCGGATGCGTCGGCACTCCGGTCAATCGTTTCGAGCCCAATCCGAATCTTCGACCGGAAAGCGTCCAGACCATCGAATTTGGCGGCGGAATCAAGTTTGGATCCCTATTCGGCAAAAACGATCGCTTTGCCATAAAAGGGTCGTGGCATTCCAGCCGAGGGAACGATTTCATCTCCCAGCATATCGACACCCCGATTGGCATCCTTCCTATGGCTCCTGCCGCCGCCGCCCAAGGTCAAAATCGGGGTCAAAATCAGGGGCAAGCCCAAGGTCAAAATCGGGGTGGCCCGCCCCAACAAGCAGGCCCACGCCAAGCGCAAGCCGGCCCGGGGCAAGCCCAAAGCCGACCGCCACGCCAGGCACCCGCCGTGCCCCCGGTTGCAGTCCCACGCCAAGCCCAAGCCGGCCCACCGCAACAAGCAGGCCCGGGGCGAGCGCAAGGTGGCCCGCCGCAACAAGCCGGCCCACGCCAAGCCCAAGGTGGCCCGCCGGGAGCGGGAGGCAGAGGGCGACCGACTTTATTTGCTGAAGACGATCAGGGCACGACCCGATTTATCAATATTCGGCACGCAACCCTTACCGGATGGGAAGTCGAGGCAAGTTGGAACCCGGATCCGGTTCGCATCACACTCGGCCTTTCCCACCTGAGCGCCAAGAACGATGAAACCGGCGAGTATCTCATCAATTCGACGCCGCTGACCTTTGTCGGTGACGTTCGTGTTCTGCTGGCCGATATCGATTCCGTCCTCGGGTGGCGCTGGCGGGCGGCAAAATCCAACAAAAAAGTCACGACCTTTGACGGACAGCGCTTTGCCCCGCTCGGGGCAAAAGGATACGCCGTCCATGACGTGTATTACCGATGGCAGCCGGATATGCCCGGATGGGGCGAGTTATCCCTTGATCTCGGTATTGAAAATATTTTTGACAAAGCGTATGCTCGCCGCTTCTCGACGATTTTAGAGAAAGGGCGTTCCTTCGCGGCCAGAATGTCCTACGTGTGGTAGAAGAATTAATTTAGTCAGGACATGTACCCCATCTTGGTGACAAAGGGTGATATAAAGCCGATGATACCGTGGATCGCAATTGACCGTTCTCATCGCCCCCGATGGTGGCGATATTTTGCTTGTGCCGTGCTTATCCACGCGGTCGGCACCTTTTCCGTCGCAAGTGATATAACCCCGCCACAGCCCCCCGGCACAACCAATTTAAAAGTTCGCATCGGTGTCGCCGCCCCGCCCGCGATCGCAAACAAACCGCCATCACCGACCGAAGAGGTTAAAGAAGAGGTTAAACCGGCAAAATCGGCACCCGAATATGTCCAACGACCGGTCATGCCGCCAATCGCGAAAAAGATCGCCGCCACCAAGCCCGTGTCCCGCCGACTTCCCAAAGAATCCCGCCAAGAAAAACCGATACGGGAAAGAATCGTCCATAAAAACCCGCCCGCCGCACGGCCGGATGAACCCACCCCCATCAAAACACCACCCGTCGCATCACCCATCGAAACACCAAACGTCGCGCAGCCGGACAGGGAAGAGCCGACCCCCCCGATGATCGCGCAGTCCAACGCACCGACCCCGGCATCCGACACCTCAACGCCCACCTCTGTATCCCCCTCTGTATCCAATGACGATAGGCAAATGCGGATCAACCGGGTTGTCCAAGAAGCCCGCTATCGCCGTCGCACACCCGTTATCTATCCAAGTCGCGCCGTCGAACTGGGCCAACAGGGCATGGTCACCCTACACGCTTTGATTTCTCTTGACGGATTGCCGAAGAAAATGCGGGTTGTCATCTCGTCCGGTTCTAAAATCCTTGATTTTGCCGCCATGGCCGCTGTACAAAAGTGGCAGTTTCATCCCGCCCATCAAAACGGTCGAGCGACCGTCGGTTGGGTTCGGGTGCCGGTTCACTTCGTTATCCAGTAAATTATTACTCTGCGACCATTGTCTGATTGTATGGAATCTCCCACCTCAAAAACCGATCTCTCTCCGGCGGATATTCGGGCGCGCTATGCCCGCCTCGAAAAGGATCGTCTTCGCCCGCGCGATGCCGCCGCCGCGATCGGCGTGACCGAAGCGCAGTTAATCGCCGCCTTTGTCGGGGATGCGACCAAGGATGGGGACAAATCCGGGGACGCGACCGGTCACGATGCCCCTATCCGGACAACCCGCCTTGGTCACGATGCCGTTGCCATCTTGAAAGATTTGGAACCGCTTGGCCGGGTCATGGCCTTAACCCGGAACGAATATTGTGTCCATGAGCGCAAGGGCATCTATGCCGGTGCCAAATTCTTTCGCCATGGGGCCGGCGGGATTGGGTTATTCGTTAATCCGGATATTGATTTGCGCTTGTTCATGAGTCACTGGAAGTTTTGCTTTGCCGTCAACCAGAATTTACGTGGAAAGTGGCGCAAGAGCCTCCAGTTCTTCGGTAAAGACGGCGTTGCCCTGCATAAGATTTACCTTCTCGAGGAAAGCAACACCGAACAATATGACGCATTGGTTCGCCGCTATCATCAAGAGGGGCATCAAGAGGGGCATCAAGAGGGGCGTCAAGAGGGGCCTCAAGAAGGGCCTCAAGAAGGGGAAGACGGCGCCCTTTCGGTTGAGCCATTGCCCGCCGCAAAACCCGATAGGCCGGATGCTAATATCGACTGGACCGGCTTGCGATCGGCGTGGGAGAAACTGAAAGACACCCATGATTTTTATCCGATGCTTGAAAAATTCAAAGTTGGACGGCAACAGGCCCTGCGCGGGATTGGGGAGGACTTCGCCTATCCGGTCGACCGCACGGCCGCGCGGCAGATTCTTAGCGCGGCACGGGATAAGAAATGCGAAATCATGGTCTTTGTCGGCAATCGCGGCTGTATTCAGATTCACACCGGACATGTCCAAAGACTGGCCGACCGGCAAGGATGGTACAATGTGCTTGATGACGCGTTCAACCTGCACCTGCGCGAAGACGCGATCGACCAAGCATGGATCACGAAAAAACCGACCGAAGACGGAATCGTCACGGCCCTTGAATTATTCAGTCACAACGGCGTATTGATCGCCACTTTGTTCGGCAAACGAAAGCCCGGTATCCCCGAGCAAGAATTATGGCGCAGCCTCGTTGGCGATATTGCAATCAAGAACGTTGCTCATGTGGCCTGAAGGGCTCGTTGCCTTCTTCGATGCTTTTTTTTCAACCGGATATTCCCATACCGACGCGGCCTATGATCAAGGCGTGGCCCGACTTGAAATTCTCGGCATCATGGGATGGCCCTTGGCCGCCTGCTCCATCATTGCCTTGATGATATGTCTGGAACGATTTTTGTTCTGGATTCGCGTTTATTATTTCCATAAAGAACAAGACTATACCCGTATCGCCAACGTTATCGAGCGAAGTCGCGATCGGAAAAAAGAACTTCGTGACGATATCGCGACCGTGTTTCTTGCCGATGTGCAGAATCGTTATTTCAGCGGCGTTAACATGCTGCGGATTATTGGCACTCTCGCCCCTCTTCTCGGCTTGCTTGGTACCATTCTCGGAATTATCAAAGTCTTTCAGGCCGTCGCCGCCCACAGCGGCCCGATATCGCCGAATATCATCGCCGATGGCCTATGGGAAGCGATGCTGACCACCGCCGCCGGATTGCTGATCGCGCTGCCGGCGTTGTTCATGTCTTACGTGTTTCACGGCATCGGCAACGGTCGGCTCAAACGCATCCAAGCCCAATTAAATCGTCTGTCACTGTCTTTTGAACATCCCGAATTGGCCCCACACGTGTCATGCCGGAAAAAACACCGAAAACCGGTCGGGAAGGGGCAAGAAGACCGGACAAGCGGGCGCCGCACGCCCCGCGACGGTCAAAAACCCCGATGATCACCCTTTCCCATCCGCAGCGGGATCACAATACCTTGTATGATCTTGCCCCGGATTTAACCCCGATGTTGGATATCTTATTCATCCTATTGGTGTTTTTCATGCTGACCGCCGGTGCCGTTTTTCAAACCCTTGAGTTGGAATTGCCCTCCGGCGTTTCCAGCCCCCTGCCCGATGCCGGGGAAAAAAACCGCCTGGTGGTTGAAATTCGCCCCGGTGGGTATGGATTGAATCAACAAACCTTTCCCGATTTCGAGGAACTGAAAAACAGCCTATCCGAGCAATTGGATAAAAACCCGCAAAGCGATGTCATCGTCGCCGGTGATCGCCTCGCTTCGATTGAAAAATTGCTGCGTGTTCTGACGTATCTTGAATCACGCGGGATTAAAACCGCCAATATCCTGATGCAGGATGAAAGAGCAACCGGCCAACGTCCCTAAAGCCTCCCCTCCCTCGAGACCCCCCCTCGATAAAAGTGAGAAAAGTCCCCCTTCAAGAAAAATGATAAAAACCCCGGCCATCCGTTCTTAGGGCAAGGCAATCCCCGTTGACCGAATCGCTTCAAACCCCAAAATGTTTCACGTGAAACATTTTGGTGCGCAATCATGAAAAACAAAAATCGATCCCGCCCTCCGGTAACAATCCCCCGTAAAACTCCCCGGTAAAAATCTCCGGTAAAACTCCTCGGCAAGACTCTCCTGTAAAACTCCCCTGTAAAATTCCTCGGTAAAAAATTTGGATATGGACCCGCCCTCCCATAGGCTCTTGTTCCATAGGCTCTTGGGGCCGGTCAGGATGAAAAAGACCTTGCCAATGGCTATTTTTGCCTTATATCGAGGGTAAGGACGAACACGTCGGATGCCATTTGGGTCCTTCTTCCGTCCCTTAAATGGTCAACTCGCTTATTGAAAGGGGATATAACCATGACCAATCGCGTATCTTTATGTGAAATTCCATTCCTGCTCGGCTTTGACGAAGTCGAACGCATTGTCGACGACATCATGCGTGGCACGAATGATGCATACCCACCCTATAACATTAGCCAGAAGGATGATCACCATTACCATATCACCTTGGCCGTGGCCGGATTCGATGAAAAGGATCTGGAAATTCTGCTTGAAGGAAAACAACTGATTATCCGTGGCAAAAAATCGGATGCGGAATCCCTTGATGATGGCGGTGTATTCTTGCATCGTGGCATCGCCGCGCGCCAATTCGAGCGCCGCTTCGTTCTTGCCGACGGCATCAAGGTCGAGGATGCGGATCTCAAAAACGGTCTGCTGACGGTGAACCTTGAACGTCTTTCCGCCCGCACCGACGCCCAGGTTATTGCCATCAACGGCGGCGATCGGAAAAAGTCCCGCGTGATCGAATCGGAAAAAGCCGATGCGAAATCGGATCAACGGCCACGCCTGAAGGCGGCATCGTGACCGGCGGCGCGTTCCGGAATACGTCCGGAGCCTTGGCAAAGTCGACAAAGTCGATCCGCCAAGCCGATATCGACCCAAACGGGGACGGTAAGATCACGATAAGCGGCGATGAACTCGCCTCGCTTGGTATCGATGGAATGGCCTATATCCGGCAATTACCGGATGGCGGCGGCAATGGACGGCTTTATGCCGTTTATGCCGCGGACGGAACCCGCTTGCGTCTGTATGGTGACCGAAAAACGGCCACACGGGTCATCCGTGAAAACGGACTGGTTCCGGCAAGCCTCCATTAATCGATCGAAAGAAAGCCGCCATTGCCCTACCGCGATGGCGGCTTCTAGGCATTCAGAATGGCGCAGGTCGCGTCTTTTCCGTGACTTCTAGGCGTTCAGGATGGCGCAGGCCGCGTCTTTTCCGTGACTTCTAGGCATTCAGTCTGGCGCAGGCCGCGTCTTTTCCGCGGCTTCTAGGCGTTCAGGATGGCACAAATGGCGGTCGCGTCTTTTCCTTTTCTTAGGCGGGCGCATATATCCTGATCGCGCAATTTACGGGCGACCAATGCCAACCCCTGCAAATGATCGCCACCGGCCTTGTCCGGAGCAATCAAAACAAAAACAATGTCGACCGGAATTTCGTCAAGCGCATCATAATCGACCGCCTTCTTCAGACGAACGAAAAAGCCGTATAATTGATTGATTTTGGATAATTTTCCATGCGGTATGGCGATACCGCTGCCAACCCCGGTACTGCCAAGTTTCTCTCGCTCGAGCAACAAATCAAACACGACCCGTGCATCGACGGCAATTTCCCCGGCAACAATCACCGATATTTTTTCCAATAGTTGTTTTTTACCCGATACTTCAAGATTCGGGATGACCCGTGCGGGATTGATAAGATCGGAAATTTGCATTGCTATGTATCTATCTCTTCAAATCACGCGGGAAAGCGTCAATGATCAAGCATTCTTGTCGGAATGACCGGAAGAATCATCAAGCAGGTCGGGATCGACCCAGACGGCTTTACCGTCGGATCGGCAATAGACCATATTGATGCGATCACTGGATGCGTTGCGAAACAACATGGCCGGGATCCGATCGGCAAGCATGCGCTGGACGGCCTGATATACGCTTAATGTGCAAATAGCGGTCGACATATCGACAAGAATCATCGGCCCGTCCTTTTTATCATCATGATCGCCATCCTTTTTCAACGACCGCTTTCGGCCCTGATTACCTAAGTTACGATTATCCACGTCATGATCATCGGTCGAAACGCGATGGGCATGGCGTATTTTACTTTTGTATCGCCGCAATCGCTTGGCAAGACGCTCGCCGGCACCCTCAAAAGCGGCATAGACATCGCCACTGACGGCGTGGGCCTGCAATACGACGTGATGATCCATGTGCAAAGACAAGTCGGCGCGAAAATCCGCCCCTTCACGCGAAAAATGGACCGATGATTCCCGGTGCCGCGAACCGGAATGGGACATGATTGCACCCATCTTTTCTTGTACGTGCGAACGCAAAGAAGAACCAAGGTCAATCTGTTTACCGTTGATCGAAACCTGCATTATTGGAGTCAGTAAAGTTGGTCGGCCTAAAATGCCCGTCGGCATCAAAGCCCAGTGTGAAGACTAGCCATAGCATAGCACCCTTTTATGTCAAGACCATGGCACGATCGGGATACCGCCGGAGACATCGATCGGGGCCGGCCACGTGCGCGAACCGCATCGCAGACAACGGCCGCAGATGCGGGCGACCCGCGACGAAAAGATGCGGGTGCGCAACGACCGGGGGATAAAGGGCGCTATACAAACGCATATCAAACCGGGGCATTGCCCGGTCGGTTTCGACTAGACGCATATCAAACCGGGGCATTGCCCGGTCGGTTTCGACTAGACGCATATCAAACCGGTGCATTGCCCGGTCGGTTTCGACTATCGGCGATATCCATGGACTGACGATAGCGGGCCACGGTGCGGCGGCGCAGGGGGATATTTTGCTTGTCCAGTTCAAGGCAAATGCGCCGGTCGCTCATCGGTGCGCCGCATTCGGAGCGTATCATATCCCGAATAAGATCGCGCACATGACCCGATGTGCAGGTCGCCCCCGGATAAGCGGGACGATCAAAAAACATCTCTAGGGGAAAAACATCATGCCGATACGACAAATATTTATCCTTGATCGCACGCGATACCGTGCTGGGGTGGCATCCTGCCACGTGCGCCACCCGTATCGCCGATAACGGCCGCAGATACGGGCGACCGCGATGAAAGAATGCTTCCTGCGCATCCACCATCGCCTTGCCGACCCGCAATAGCGTATCGCAGCGCCGGGACAATGCCCGAACCAAATCATTCGCTTCGTCCAGGCAATCGCGCACCCATTTTTGATCGCGGGGATAACGGCGCGACCATCGCACCGCATATGTATGATCGGCCATCACCGACGGCAATGATTGATTGTCAATATCAAGGCGCAATGCGCCCGTATCATCGTGATCGTCGCTGAGAATAAGATCGGCAATCCTGGGCGGGACGGGACAGGTCGCATATCGCGCCGCCGGTTTGGGATCAAGACGGCGCAAACGACCGGCCATGGCCCGGACCTCGTCCTCGCGGCATCCGATACGGGCGGACAGATCGCGCCATTTTTTTTCGGCCACCAGTGGCAAATGGTTCAGCATCTGCGCTATTTTTACGTCATAGTCATCTTTTTGCTTAAGCTGCAAACGCAAGCAATCGGCCAAATCACGGGCAAAAAGACCCGGCGGATCAAAATCACGCATAACCGATAAAATTCGAAGCAAGGTTGCCCGATCGCATTGCACCAAGGGCGCAAGATCGGCGGCATCCAAACGAAGATACCCCGCCGGATCGATATATCCGGCAATGGCGCGGGCGATGGCGCGATCGTCGCGGCGGCGAAAGGCCATGCCGATTTGATGATCGATATAATCGGCCAGATTTTGTGGCGCGGCCATATCCGAAGAAGACCCGCATCGGTCACGCACACGCAAGAAAGGATTATTCCCGGCCCTATCGCGCAACCGCGCATATAAATCACCCCCGGCCAGAGACAGCATCTCGAGGGATTGGCGCATGGAGAAATTGGCCGAGAACACAGGTCGACACTTTGGCTGCGGCAATATCCGAAACGATGCACGCATCCCGTAAGCAGCCGATTTTTAGGCGTTATCCCCGATCATAAAGCACTCGATAATGTCCCCCTCTTGGACATGATCACGGCGCGATAACGAAATACCGCATTCAAGACCGTGCTTGACCTCATGGACGGTATCTTTCTCGCGCCGTAATTCGACAATATCGGTCTCGAGAACGGTTTCTTCGCCACGCAACAGGCGAACTTTGGCCCCTTTTTTCATCACCCCTTCAAGAACGTTGGAACCGGCCACTTTCCCAAGTTTACCGATATCGAATACCTTGAGCACTTCGGCCCGGCCGATAATGATTCTTTCGTCATCTTTTTTACTGAGTTTCTCAACCCGCTTTTTCATATCCTCAACGACATTGTAAATAATATTGTAGGGAAGGATTTCGATATCGTCACGCTTGGCAAGATCACGCGCCGTTTTATCGTTCCGGACATTAAAGGCGATAACCTTTGCCGATAAGGTCACGGCCGAAGCAACATCGGATTCGTTCACGTCACCGATTCCTTTACCGACAATCAGAACCTGAAGGCGATCATTGGACAGCGCATCCAAGCACACTTCCAAGGCATCGATCGACCCGCGCGCATCGGCTTTGATAATCAAAGGAAACGATATTTTTTCCTTGCCCTTTTGTTCGAGCATTTCATCCATGCTTGAACGCACCGTTGCCGGACGCCCCGAGCGCACCTTATCTTCGCGGTAACGGGCAATTTCACGGGCCCGGGCTTCGTTTTCGACCCCAATAAAGTCATCGCCCGCTTCCGGTGGGCCGGAAAATCCCAGCACTTCGACAGGCATCGATAACGATGCGGAAGATATGCGTTCGCCATTTTGATCAAAAAGCGCCCGCACCTTACCCCACTGCCAGCCGGAAACAAAAATATCGCCAACGCGCAAGGTGCCGCGCTGAACCAGGATGGTCGCAACCGATCCTTGTCCTTTTTTCATCCGCGCCTCGATCACGGCACCGGTCGCGGAGCGATGCGGATTTCCCTTCAGATCCAGCAATTCCGCCTGTAAGACGATCGCTTCCGTTAATTTATTGATGTTTTGCTTCTTTTTTGCCGAGATTTCGACCGCGAGCGTATCGCCACTTAATTTTTCGACAATGACCGAATGGCGCAATAATTCTTGATAGACCTTGTCCGCATCCGCCCCCGGCGCATCCATTTTATTAACCGCAACCACGATTGGTATCGAAGCCGCTTTAGCGTGTTCAATGGCCTCGATCGTTTGCGGTTGAACGCCGTCATCCGCGGCAATGACCAAAACGGCAATATCGGTCACCTTTGCCCCACGTTCACGCATGGCCCGAAAAGCCTCGTGACCCGGAGTATCAAGAAAAATAATATCTTGCGCATCACCGACCCGAATGCTGCACGCACCGATATGCTGTGTAATACCACCGGCTTCCGAGCCGGCAACGTCACTCTCGCGCAACGCATCCAACAGGGAAGTCTTGCCATGGTCGACATGACCGATGACCACGACGACGGGGGGGCGTTTTTCAAGACTGGCCGGATTGTCATCCTGACCGCCGAGTCCGATTTCGACATCGGATTCACTGACCCGCTTTGATCGGTGTCCGAATTCATCGACGATCAATTCCGCCGTATCCGCATCGATCTGCTCGTTGATCGTCACCATAAGTCCCATTCCCATCAAAGACTTAATCACATCGGCACCACGCACCGCCATACGATTGGCCAAATCGGACACCGAAATCGTGTCCGGAACGATAATATCGCGGGATTGACGGGATACCGAAGCCGCTGATTGCTGCTGTTCCCTGGCTTTTATCTTTTCCCGTTCACGGGCCCGGCGCAAGGCGGCCAAAGACCGCACTCTTTCGCCCTTGATCTCACTATCCAGGGCTTGGACGATGGTCAATTTTCCTTCCCGGCGCACCGAACCACCGCGCTTTTGGGCCCGTTCCGGCCGTTCCGGAGTGGGTCGAGCGCGCTTGCCCTTACGCTCGGGCCCCGGTTGGGTTTTGACTTTTTTTCCGCTTGCGGTTTTATCCGCCCCGGGCAGTGCCGCCGGTTCCTTGCGCGTTGCCGCGCGGGCCGATCCGGACGGCGCACCGTCACCGGCCCCCACGCCGGCACCGACACCGGATCCAATCGCTCGTCCCGTCCCGCCATCGCCAAACGTCCGGCCTTTATCAAGACCGGATACACCGGGTTTTGTATCACCGCCATCGCCGGGCCGGGATATCCGTCCGGGAGCTTGGCGCGCGGGCGGTGTGGCCGTAAAAGCAGCGGAAGCGGAAGGGGCAGGACGGGACAATGCACGTTGATTTCCTGCCTGCAAAGCGGCACGACGCGCGCGGCGTTCTTCCTCTGTCAGAATCTGTGAATTGCGCGCCGGCACAACGAGCTGCCCGGGCCCACCCGACGGGCGACGAGCACCCGGGAAAGGCTTGCCCAGGCGCGGTTTGCGCTTGACCTCGACCGTGACAACCCGCGATCTTCCTCGCGATACATTTTGCCATACCTGCCCGCGCTTCAGCGGATGGCTGCTCTTCGGGCTTTTCTTGATGGAAGAACTATTGTCGGTATCGGTGCCGCTTTTTTGATCGCGACCACCCGAGGATATATGCGGTCGATTGTGCTCACTCATAATAACCCTCGTTTTCATTGAAGAAGTTGCGTTTTCCGAACATCACACGGCCCCCGGACAAACACGCGGCACCATCCGCGCCCATACCAAGAATACCGATACCGCCAGAATTAGCGATACCCCACAAGAACGGGCAAAACCGTGTCCGACATATGGACACAACGATCGAACGGGTTGATTTATGATGATTCATCATTCTTCTTTTCCGCCATATCGTGATCGGATGTTTCGACCCCATCCTTGGTCGCCATATCGGCCGTGGAATCCAACCCGGCGTCGGAAACGGGGGGCGGTGACGCATCGGATGGAGGAGCGGCGGACACCGGCGTTTCCGTATCCGCAACCGGGGTTTCCAATGCCGCTTGCCCCGGATCGTTCCCCCGATCGTTCCCGGAATCGTCGGCCGCTTGCCCCCGATCGCCCCCGGAATCGTCGGTCGGATTGTCCCCGGAATCGTCGGCCGCTTGCCCCGGATCGTTCCCGGAATCGTCGGCCGGATTGTCCCCGGAATCGCCCCCAGAATTGTCGGCCGAATCGCCCCCGGAATTGTCGGCCGAATCATCCGTCTTATCGTCATCAAACCAATGGGCCCGCGCGGCCATGATCGTCTCGCCCGCTTCTTCTGCCGACATTTTTTTATCGACCAGAATTTCGCATAACTCATCCCATGCCAAATCGGCCAGATCATCGCGGCTCTTGATGCCCTTTTCCCCCAACAGCACCAAATCCTCGCCCTTCAAATGGGGCATCGTCAAAAGAATATCGTCGACTTTCAATTCACGCAGACGCTGATCGGTCTTTTCTTTGCGGTTTTTCATCCAGTCATGGGCACGTTCGTATAATTCCTTAACGATGCGATCGTCGAATTCCTCGATATTAGCGAGATATTCCTGAGGCGTTTGCGCCAATTCCTCAATACCGGTGAAACCTTCCGCAACCAGCAAATGGGCAATCACGTCATCGACATCCAACTCATCCATGAAAACCTGCGACCGGGACTTGAACTCTTCATTGCGCCGCTCGGATTCTTTGCTTTCGGTCAGCACATCGATATGCCATCCCGTCAGTTGCGATGCCAAACGGACATTCTGACCGCGGCGTCCTATCGCGAAACTCAAATGATCTTCGGGAACAACGACATCGATATGTCCGGCATCCTCGTCAATGATGACCTTGATGACCTCGGCCGGGGTCAAAGCGTTCACGACAAAGGTCGCGGTATCTTCCGACCAGGGAATAATATCGATTTTTTGCCCTTGCAATTCATTGACCACCGCTTGGACTCGCGATCCGCGCATACCAACGCAAGTGCCGACCGGATCGACGCTGGAATCATTGGAAACAACGGATATTTTCGCGCGGCTGCCCGGCTCGGTCGCAACTTTCCTGATTTCCACCACACCATCGTATATTTCGGGCACTTCCTGGGCAAATAAACCGGCGATAAACTGCGGATGAGAGCGGGAAAGGAAAATCTGAGGCCCGCGCGTCTCGCGGCGCACTTCATAGATATACGCCCGCACCCTGTCCGAGCGGCGAAATGATTCGCGACCAAGCAAATCTTCGCGGCGCAACACCCCCTCGCCACGACCGAGATCGACAACGACATTACCGAACTCGACGCGTTTGACCGTGCCGCTGACAATTTCACCGACCCGATCTTTGAAAGCTTCATATTGGTGCGCGCGTTCGGCATCCCGCACCTTCTGGGTAATCACTTGCTTGGCGGCTTGGGCCGGAATGCGACCAAAACCAATCGACGGCAACGATTCGACAATTCCCTCGCCGAGTTTGGCGGTGCTTTCAAGATGCACCGCATCGGCAAGCAGAATTTCGCGATTAGGGTTATTGACCTCCTCGACAATCAATCGTTGGCGCGACAAGGAAATATGTCCGTTGTTCGGGTCAAAACGGGCGTGAATATCGAACTCATGCCCATATTTGGAAGCACCGGCCTTTTGAATGGCCGCCTCGATGGCATCGATCGCTTCATCCTTGTTGATGCCTTTTTCCCGCGCCACGCTATCGATGAGTTTCAATAATTCACCCCCACCGGTTGAAGGCGGCGGATCGCCGACATAATGCAGTGCGGTTGGCTGGATAGGCACGTCTTCGTCCAAATCACCATCCCCGACCGATGAACCGGCCGATGCTATGCCCGACGCCCCGGCCGATCCTATACCCGCGGTCGCATCGCCCCGCCTTGCCGCGAAGCCCGAGGTTCTGCCCGGCGGTCTACCCGGGATTTTATAGGCAATTTTATCGGAAGATGGGGACATCCCGGCGGATCGGCCTTTGTCGGCAAAAACACGAGCGGCATCAGGGACATTACCGGGAGCAGTATCAGGAGCAACATCGGGGGCGACATCAGGGACATTACCGGGAGCAGTGCCGGGAGCAACATCGGAACCCGATTGCGCATCCCCTTTGCCGGCCGAAAGCGCACTTGCCCGGCCATCGGGGGCACCGGAATCGGACAGAGACGTATCATCCTTGGTCATATCCTTATCGGAACCGGCGGCGTTATCCGCGGCTTTTGCAGAATCGGACAGAGACGTATCATTCATCGTGGTGATCCTTCTTTCTTAATCAATGTGAACCCTGGCCACGATGACCGGGGCGTATATGCGTGGGCTCTTCATGCGGATGGGCTTCATGCGAATGGGGCGCGGGGGCGGCGGAAGGCGCGGAGATAGAAGGCGACACCCTCGAAGCGGGCCCATCCAAAGCGGAGGACGCATCGGCAAAAAGATTGCCCGCGGGCCGGTCTTCATTGTGTCTCGCGCCTTTAGGAACCATCCCGTCTTTATTCGGCGATCGGGCCGGATTGGATGCATCATCAATATCGGGGTCAATATTGGGGTCAATATTGGGGCGAAGACCACTTTGACTAAAGGCAATCAAATCATCATCCAGAACCAATTGCGCCTTCTGAATGGATTCAAAGGGCACGCGCAAGGAACGACCATCGACATGAAAGCAAATATCGTCACCCTCGACCGCCTGCAAACGACCGCGCATCTTACGCCGCATCTCACCTTGCCCATCGTTCAACGGCGGATCGAAATGAAATCGCGCCACAAAGCCAAGATAGCGTTGATAATCACCCCGTCGAACCAAAGGGCGATCAATGCCCGGCGACGATACCTCGAGGGCATGGGAATCGCCAACCGCATCGGCAAAGGCGGGAAGCGCGTTAAGCGCGCGACTGACCTGTTCGCAGTCATCCAATACGATCGGCTTTCGATCGTGCCGTTCAATCATAATCTGAATCCGGTCACCGGGTGCAATTTCCATCCGGACAAAATCATAGCCCATATCCGACAAAAGCCGATGAACGATCGCTGCCACGGTATCGGTCGCTTGTTCAGCCATCATTTTCTCGCTTGTTGCTCCCATCACATAATCACGGGCATCCCATCGGGAACGGTATCGGGAGTTTCAATTCCCTCTTCCGCCATTCCCTTCTTTCGCCATCCAATGGCAAGGTCTTATAAAAAAAGAGCGAACCGAAGCCCACTCTTACCCGAAATTCCGTAACTGACTCGCCCTTACATAAGGGTTTTTCCCTCTCCAGGCAAGGAAAACCTGCTTTACCCGGGGGACAGCAAAAGACAATGGCATAAAGTGCGCTTTTTGCTTGCCCGCATCCGCCATTGCATTCCCTTTTCCGGCGCCCATCCGCCCCGGAATCGATTGGTGCGCACCTTTGCCCGTCGCCCGCGCCACGATCCAATCCTTAACCCGCATCGGACAAAGGCTTGCGCCGGAATATCCAATCAACCCGCATACGAGCTTGCCCGCGTTGCCGGTTGCTTTAATCGGACAAAGGCTTGCGCCGGAATACACACGCGACCCCGGATACGAGCTTGCCCGCGTTGCCGGTCGCCTTAGGAGGCTTTTTTACCCGACGGTATTGCCGCAACCGGCACGGGACCGGTCCCTTCCGTTCCCGGATTGCCGCCGGAGGCTTCCCGTGCTGCTTCCCGTGCTGCTTCCCGTCTGGCCGTCGGATCCGATGCATCGGCCGCCAGAGCGACTTTTTCCCGAATGGCGGCTTCCACCTGCTGACTGATTAATTCATTGCCCAATAAAAAATCCTTTGCCCCCTCACGTCCCTGACCAAGTCTTTCTTTGCCATAGGAATACCAAGAACCGGATTTTTCAATAATTTCATGCTCAACACCAAGATCCAGCACCTCCCCCATGCGCGATATTCCGCGACCGAACATAATATCGAACGTTATCATTTTGAACGGTGGGGCCATTTTGTTTTTCACGACTTTGACGCGGGTTTGATTGCCGACCACCTGCTCGCGTTCCTTGATCACACCGATGCGCCGCACCTCGACCCGAACGGAGGAATAGAATTTCAAGGCAATACCGCCGGTGGTCGTTTCCGGATTGCCGAACATCACACCGATTTTAAGCCGGGTTTGATTGATAAAGATGACCAAACAACGGGATTTGGCAATCGTTCCGGTCAATTTGCGCAACGCTTGACTCATCAACCGCGCGTGAAGCCCAACATGGGCATCGCCCATTTCACCTTCCAACTCGGCCCGTGGCACCAAGGCCGCAACCGAATCAATCACCAACACGTCGACCGATCCCGAACGGACAAGCGCATCGGCGATTTCCAAACCCTGTTCGCCCGTGTCCGGCTGGGAAATAAGCACATCCTTGACCTTAATGCCCAATTTACCCGCATACGACGGATCAAGGGCATGCTCGGCATCGATAAAAGCACAGACACCGCCTTGTTTTTGTGCCTCGGCAACCGCATGCAATGCCAACGTCGTTTTGCCCGAGCTTTCCGGGCCATAGATCTCAACCACCCGCCCGCGCGGCCAACCACCGATGCCAAGGGCCATATCCAATCCCAACGAACCGGTCGGAATGGATTCCGCCCCGACGGCCGCCCCACTCGCGCCCATTCGCATAAGGGCACCTTTGCCGAAATTGCGCTCGATCTGGGCAATCGCGGATGACAACGCCCGCTCCCTTTCATTGTCGCTTTTACGCATGTTTTCCCCAACCAATTGAATCGATGCTTTTGCCATTTCCCTCTCCTGTTTCTTATGCCCGAGAAGCGCGATAAGAGCAATCACTCCCATCCATCCCTTGGCCGGCGATCGTCATTTGAACCCTTGCCACGGATGATATTTCCACGGAACCATCAACAATAATGGAACTTTATTAGAACAAAAGAAGAAAATCAAGAGAAAACTTTCCAAACCATGCCCATGCCAACATTCCCCGCCACAAACTCGCCGCCAAGCCCGCCGTCAAGCCCACCATCAAAGATCGGTGCCCAAGGATGGGTGCTTGAATCCGATCGACAGAGAGGTTATGTATTATCGGCATACCGCCGGAATAACCCATCGCCGCCGATAGAGCCGGAGTGTAGCTCAGCCTGGTAGAGCACTACGTTCGGGACGTAGGGGCCGGAGGTTCGAATCCTCTCACTCCGACCATTCGATGCATCTTTTTCCCAAACCCCATCTTATCCCCTCTTAACCCATGCCGAACGATCACACCACATCACACATCAAGGGGCACACCGGCCCCTGGGAGACCGTCATCGGGCTTGAGGTTCACGCCCAAGTATCAAGCGCCAGCAAGCTTTTTTCCGGCGCGCCGACACCGTTTGGCGCCGCCCCGAACAGCCAGGTCAACCTTGTCGACGCCGCCATGCCGGGCATGCTTCCCGTCGTCAATGCCCATTGCGTCCGCCAGGCCATTCGAACCGGCCTTGGACTCGGCGCAAAAATCCATACTTTTTCCGTTTTCGATCGCAAGCACTATTTCTATCCGGATCTGCCCCAAGGCTATCAAATTTCCCAATACCATCATCCGATCGTCGGGGCCGGCACGATCGCAATCGATGTCAACGGAACGAAAAGAAATATCCGCATCGAGCGCCTTCACCTCGAGCAAGACGCCGGCAAAAGCCTCCATGACCGCGATCCCAGCATGTCGGCCATTGACTTGAACCGAAGCGGCGTGGCCTTGATGGAAATCGTTTTTGCCCCGGACCTGCGCAACAGTATGGAAGCGGGCGAAACCATACGGCGACTGCGCGGCCTGCTTCGCTATCTCGGCACCTGCGACGGCAATATGGAGGAAGGCTCCCTGCGCGCCGATGTCAATGTTTCGGTGCGCCGCCCGGATCAAGAGCTCGGCACGCGTTGCGAGATCAAGAATCTCAATTCGATTCGCTTTATTCAGCAAGCCATCAATTTCGAGGCCCGCCGCCAAGTCGATATGCTTGAGAACGGCGAAAAGATCGTCCAGCAAACCCGCCTCTTCAACACCCGCCAGGGGATCACTATCGCCATGCGCGACAAGGAAGAAGCCCACGATTACCGCTATTTTCCCGACCCGGATCTACCGCCGATGGTGATAGAGCAGGCCGAAATCGATCGGATAAAAGCCACCCTTCCCGAGCTTCCCGATGCCAAGACCGCCCGCTTTATCAAAGATTACGGACTGGCCGAGGATCAAGCACGCATATTGACGGTGGAAAAAGAAACCGCCGATTTTTTTGAAGACCTGGCCAAAGATCATGATCCGATCCTCAGCGCCCGCTGGATCAGCGGCGCCTTGTTTGCCTTTCTCAACAAAAGCGGCCATACCCTCGCGACATCGCCAATCACCGGACACACCCTCGGCGCGTTGATCGCGATGATTTCCGACGGAAAATTGTCCGAGCGGATGGCAAAGGACGTTTTTGAAGATATGAGCGACGGCCGCCATCCGGGTGACGTTGCCCGGCAAAAGGGATTGGTTCAAATCAGTGACGAAAATGCCCTGATCAAAGCGGTCGAAGATGTCATTGCCCGGCACGGCCCGCAAGTGACCCAATATAAAGCGGGCAAAGAAAAGGTCTTTGGTTATCTGGTCGGACAAGTGATGAAAACCACCGGCGGCAAAGCCAATCCGGCCATGGTCAACCGGTTGTTGAAAAAACGCCTTGTCGATTAATCTGGGGTCAATTAATCTGGGGTCGATTAATTTTGGTCTTATTGTTTCTTCGCGCATTGACTCCTCGGGCGCTTGATTCTTGACCCAACCGATTCCCCGGTTGCTTGATTCTTGGGCTGTTTGATTTTTGGGCCGATTAATCTTGGGGTCGCTTGCCCGACCGATGCGAACGATATTGCCCAATCACCCCCGATCCTTTTCCCCTATACCCTTGACAAGGACGGCAAAAGCCTTGACAAGCAAGGAAATCAACACGTGGAGAGGTGGCCGAGTGGCTGAAGGCGGCGGTTTGCTAAACCGTTATACGGTTATTACGCCGTATCGGGGGTTCGAATCCCCCTCTCTCCGCCAGTTACGCCCGCGCCGCCGCCCTTTTGCCCACTTTGCCTGTGTAGCGCGACAGATGGTTTGCGACCTTTTCACCCACTGCTCCCGGGTGGCAAAGACGTTGTGATAACCCTTACCAAACGCTGCGCCAATGACCCCGCCAATGACCCCGCCAATGACCAGGCCAACGGAGGAATATTCATGCGACGTTGCTATCTTTGTCGTTTTAGGAATTGGTTGCCGGCTCGGGCGGGGCAAAATCAAGCCCCGCGACGATGGCATCGATGGCGTCAAGGGTGGTGGCCGCGGCTAGGGCAATTTTGGCCGTGCGGCGGATTTGCTCAATCCGGGCCAGGGCACGATCAATCGTCGCCCGCCTCGCAATAATGGCACCGGCCGCTTGTTCGCGGGTAATGTCGGCCGCGGTTGCTTCCGCGTCCAAATACGGCCACGGGCCGGTCGTGCGATCAATATCGGGGGCCTCGAACCGGCGCGCTTCATCCAACTTGGCCTGATAGACCAAATCCTGTCCATCGCCGACCGTTAGATACGCGTGGCGGGCCCGGGCGGCCAAGGCATCCCCTTGCCGCATCGCCGCATCGCGGGCATCGGCAATATCGTCATCGCTCGGCGTGGCGTCCAAAGGTTCGATAAAGCGGCGATTGGCCGCGTCCCAAACCAGAAACGCGCTCTCTAGGTTCTTGCCCTCGGGCATGGGTAGGTCTTCGACCCGCTTGGCCGATACGTCAAAAACATCGCAGCCCTCTTCCAGCGCGTCTTCGCGCCTCTCGGCCAAACAGTTAAAGGTTTTTGACCCTTGATTGATGAATAAATACATAAATGTCTCCTAAGCAAGAATGGCGCGATATGAATAGCGGAGTTCACGGACATAACTATGCCCATTATTTTTAGCCCAAAGCAGGCATGCTCTATCCACAATGATCGTTTTCTTCGTCGCACTCGACGGATGATAAAAAGCCGTCGATTCTTTATAGTTCGCATTGCGATCCCAACCCCAGGCGCTGGGCCACTCATATTGATGTAAACGCACCGACCTATTCTCGTAATTATCCCAATCATAAAAAGTGTTCCATCCTGAGTACGCTTCGAGCAACTCAAGATCACTCCTGATCATCTGATATCCGGATAAGCTGACCGGTCGACGGTCGTATAAAGACTTATGTTGGACCGGGCCAAGCCGTATATATTCCTTTCCGGCAAGGGTTGATTTTAGCCCGGCCGGGGTGACGGCACGGACGGCATCGGTGCCGGCTGTGGTCTCGGAAGACGTGGCAAGCTCCACCTTGCCTTTGGTTTCTGTGCCGGCGTCCGGCACCAAGGTCGGCACGGCCGATTTTAGCCCGGCCGGGGTGACGGCACGGACGGCATCGGTGCCGGTTGTGGTCTCGGAAAGCGTGGCCAGTTCCACCTTGCCTTTGGTTTCTGTGCCGGCGTCCGGCACCAAGGTCGGCAAAGCCGATTTTAGCCCGGCCGGGGTGACGGCACGGACGGCATCGGTGCCGGTTGTGGTCTCTAAAGGCGTGGCCAATTCCACTCTGCCTTTGGTTTCTGTGCCGGCGTCCGGCACCAGAGTGTCAAGCGCGTAGCTCAATCCGGCCGGGGTGACGGCGCGGACGTTATCGGCGCCGTTTCTGATCTCGTAAGCCGTGGCCAGTGCCACTCTGCCTTTGGTTAATGCGCTGGCGTCCGGCACCAAGGTCGGCAAGGCCGATTTCAATCCGGCCGGGGTGACGGCGCGTTTGGTATCGGTGCCGGTTGTGGTCTCTAAAGGCGTGGCCAATTCCACTCTGCCTTTGGTTGATGTGCTGGCGGACGGCACCAGATAGGGAAGCGCGCGTTTCAATCCGGCCGGGGTAACGGCGCGGTTGCGATCATATTTGTTGACTGTCTCACTGTCGGTAGCAAGTTCCACCTTGCCTTTGTTTTCTGTGCTAGCGTCCGGCAGCAGATCGGCGTGGGCACGTGAATCGGTGTTGTGTTCCAGTACCTTATCGACGACAAATTTGTGGGTTGCCACGGCGCGACCGGAAAGGGTTAGGTTGATACTCTCGGCGTTGGATACCTGCAAGATAACGCGCAGCAATAATTCCTTGCCTACGCCGTCCGATACCTGCGGTTTGTAGGTTTCGGGAAATTTACCAATCGCGAACAAATTACCGTCATCGTCAAATACGCCGACTTCGCGCACGCTAAACCCGCCATCCGCCTGCCCGATCACCGCCTCGATGACAAGCCAGGCCGCATCGTCTTCATGGGGGGCGATGCTGGATATTTCGCCCCGCCACACTTCATTGCGCAAAGATGTCGCCGCTTCGGTCGGCTCATACGCGCTGCCATTGGCGTCACCCACCGCGATATGGGTCAGGTTCATCTTGTCGCCGTTGCTTGATGCGCTGACCAGTGCCCGGGCGCCTTTTTTGGTGATAAGGGTGTAGTAGGACATCTATCTCTCCTCTTCGTTATACTGATAGGGAATGGGTGGCGCGTCCGATGGGCGGCGCGGGTAGACTTTGTCGACCCTGTATTCATCCCCCGTATAAGCGTCGCCATATTGGTAAAGGGATATGCGTATGTCTTCGTCGAAATCGCAAATTCTTTTGATGCGCCCGTAATTATGCACCACCAAATGGCGGCCTCGACCGCCTTCGATCATCAAAATCGCACAACGTGAGTTGGCGAGGGCACCACGATTAATAATGACGATGGTGCTATCGGGAGGGAACTGGCTGGAGATAATCAAATAGTGCGAGTGCACTGTTTGCGGCACTTGAAAGTAAAATACCCGCGCATCTGTTTTCATGCTCGGAGCCTGAAGTTCTTCTCCGTAACGGCGGGTGCTCCACACCATGATCGGGTTGTATCGACTTGTTCCTGGCGGCGGCAATAATGTCGACATCTTGTCCAGTAGGATGGGAAGGGGCGGGGCGAGCGCATGGGTCGGTTCGCCATCTCCGTTTGCGGCGGGTGTGCGATGGCGGTTCATGGTGGCAACCTCCAGCACCGATGTTGCGGCGCCGGTGCGCAGATGCCCGCTTTGGGATAATTCCGTTTCCTGCCGGGGATAGACAAGCCCATCTTCACGCATCGATCCATGGGCGGCCAAGCGCATCCGTCCCCTGCCCGATAGCCAGACTTTCAAGACCTCCAGCTTCGAGCGTTCGTTCTTAACCGCCAGTGCCACCGCCTCGATCGTTTCAACTTCCTTGCGGCTAAGCCCGGTGTCCGATAACTCGACATCCAAACGAAAGTGATAGGGCTTGCCGCCATATTCAAACCATTCCTTGACCTGGACGCCCAGTTCCAGGGCGTTGAGTGCCGATTTGAGGGCGGCCGGTGTGCCCTTGACCCGATGCAGGGCGATCGCGGCCTTGATCGCATGACGCTTTCTATCTTCCGTCCAATTGCTGTCCCAAGCGTCCACCGAAAGCGCCCATGCCAGAAAAGGCAGAAAGTCCACGTGCAATAAATCCGGGTTCCATAAATTGCGCACCGGCACCGGTATTGTATCGATACGCGATGTTGTTGCCGCCAGGGCGTGCTCCAACGGCGTCGAATGCGGCGGTAAAAGCGATTTTTTATCGTTGTCGGCTATCATGACGCCACCTGTACATTGACCGCACTGCCGTAAGGGGCGGCGGTGTCCTCAACGATTCGGCATTCCAAAGAACGTGTTATATGGGCAACAACAATCGACATGCCCCCGTTATAAAGAGATGTTCCCCATTGCGTCATGGGGCACCTGCCCCATGTAACGTGCCGATATGACGCCATCTGGAACGGTCACGTCATATGCGGCGGGGCGCGATACCTTGAAACATCAATGGGGAATATCGATGGGAAACATCAATGGGGAATATCGATGGGGAATATCAAGTTGGGAATCGACCGGTGCATCGACCGGTGCATCGGCTGGGGTCGGCCGGGGGATCAAGGGTGTGCGTTGGCGTTACCGGGGGCGTTGATCCGGGGAAGGATTGGTCAGGCGCAAAAAGACGTCCTCCAAATCGGCCTGGCGGGTAGTGACGTCGAGAATCGAGACTTTGAGCAACGATAAATCCTTCAACACATCGGCAATGCGCGTCACCCGCGGACAATAACGCACGACAATTCCATGATCGGAAGATTTCTCGACATGATACGGCTTGCCGGCAAAATCATCCAATGAAGCAATGTCGCCATCCATCCGCACCAAAAGCTCTTTTTGATCGATCCGCGACAGCAATGCCTTGGTCGTATCATTGGCCTTGACCTTGCCCTGATCGATGATGGCGATCCGATCGCACAGATTTTCCGCTTCCTCGAGATAATGGGTGGTCAAAAGAATCGTCACGCCACTGCGATTCCATGTCCGGATTTGCTGCCAAAGATAGTGCCGCAAACCCACGTCGACACCGGCCGTCGGCTCGTCGAGAACCAGGATCGGAGGGGAATGGACCATCGCCTTGGCGATCATCAAGCGGCGGCGCATCCCGCCGGAAAGAGTGCGCGCATAGGATGATTGCTTGTCGATCAGACCGACCGTGCGCAAAAGTTCTTTGGTCCGTCGTTGATGGCGGGCGATCGCATATAACCCCGCGTGGAGGTCAAGAAGCTGATACGGTGTGAAAAAAGGATCGAGATTCAATTCCTGGGGCACAACGCCGATACAGGCTTTTGCTTGGCGATGATTGCGGTCGATATCGATATCCCAAATGCGCACCGCACCGGCGCTTTTGACCACCAAACCGGCAAGAATATTGATAAACGTCGATTTACCGGCACCATTTGGCCCAAGCAGGCCGAAGATCGAGCCACGCTCGATCGAGAGAGAAAAATCATCCAAGGCCGGGGTTAAATCACGCGATCGCGCGCCGGTGCCGCGATCGTATATCTTGGTCAGTCCCTTGACCTCGATCGCATAAGCGGGGGCCTTACCGTCAAGATCAAAGCCGGGGATCGTCGTGTCGGTCGATGTCACTTGTCGGAAACCAACATCCGACTCATACTCTGCAGTTCCTCGATAATGGCATGCACCTCGCGGCGCAACTGCGAACGCGGCCCTAACTCAACCTTCATCTTGGATCCCCCCTCACGCAGGACTTTGCAAACACCACGGATGGAATATCCGTCCTCGTAAAGAAGATTCTTGATTCGCGCCAACATCACGATATCACCGGGCCGGTAATAGCGCCGGCCATTATTGCTTTTGACCGGCTTGATCGCGGGAATTTTACTCTCCCAAAAACGCAAGACATTCGGCCGAACGCCAATTTCTTCGGACACTTCACGTATTGTTCGAAAAGCCTCAGACGATTTTTCCGCCACTATCCCGATTCGCCCTCTGTTTTAAGACCTGAGACGGACGGAAAGAAACCACCCGCCGCTTGGGGATGGTCACCTCCTCGCCCGTTTTCGGATTACGTCCGACCCGAGGCCGCTTTTCATAGACCTGAAAACTTCCAAGATTTAACAATTTAACCTTTTCACCGCGGGCAAGAGCCCCGGCCACTTGCTCAATGACGCTTTCAAGGAGACGCGAAGATTCCGAATAGGAAAATCCTATTTTTTTGTAAATCTCCTTAGCCAGAGCCGCGCGTGTTAATGCCCTTGCCTTGCTGTCCTCTTTTTTATCCATCGCTTGATCATCCATTCCATGCCCCCCTTCGCTTTACCTCCCCCCACCGAAACATCTTATCCACAACATGATGCCGAAAATCCAAGACCGCACCCGGGCGCATCCGTAATGCCACCCGACGATACGTTCATTATGTGACGAAAAGCGATTAAAGTCACTGATATTTGATAAAAAAAAGCCCAAACATTTCAAGAAATACCGGGATCAAAACAATGTCCCCAGCCCAAATGTTGACCCGAATCAATGGCGATCATTTGACCGGTCACCGACGGTGAACGAAGAAAGAAATGAATCGCATCGCAGATTTCTTCGACCGAGCCGGGGCGCCGTAGCGGCAACTTAAGACTAAGGGCATCAAATTGTTCCCGGCTTAATCCGGCATCGGGAATGATTAATCCCGGGCCGATCGCATTGACCCGAATATGGGGCGCCAAGGACAGGGCAAGGCTTCGGGTGAGTGTCCAAAGCCCGGCCTTGCTGGCGGTGTAACTCAGAAAATAGGGGGTTAAATTCCACACCCTTTCGTCAATAATATTGACGATATTGCCGTTCGCTCCCCGCGTCGACTTTAACAAGGCGGCAAATTCAAGACTCAACCAAAACGGCGCGCGCAGGTTGACCGCCATATTGTCGTCCCAAATCTCTTTTGGATTGTTATCCGGATCATCCTTGTAAAATACCGAGGCGTTATTAATCACGCAGTCCAGAGAGCCCAATTGCTCGGCCGCAAGATGGGGAAGACGCCGACACGCATCCTCGGACGATAAATCGGCGGTAAGAACGATCACCTTTCCCTTGGTTAATGCCCCTGCCTGCCGGGCAAGATCGTGCGCCGCATCGGTCGAGCGGTGGCAATGAATCGCGACATCCCAGCCCTTTTCGGCCAAAGACAAAACGATTTGCCGCCCGATCCGGATGGCCCCACCGGTGACCAAGGCCGCACCGGCCGACTTTTCGGAAGATGGGCCGGAAGATGGGCCGGAAGATGGGCAAGATGGGGGTTTAAGAACGGGTCGAGAGGTCGACATCATCCATGCCTCAAAGAAAAAAAACGAGGTTAATCGTCCACTATGAATAGTCTTTGATGAATATTAAATGACAATCTCCATCGGGACGGGACATCATTTCCATTCATCCGATCGGACCCATGGTAATCGATAAACGGCAACCGATAAACGGTCATCGATAAATAGCAACCGATAAACGGGGCCATATCGTTCCATGCCCTATTCTTGGCGCCCATATTCGGGTGTCCCCATTCGGATGTATATGCGATCGGCCCGGGCCCGGAATCCATCATGGGCGATCGCTTGTGCCGTTTGTGCCATTGCTCGGCCCGTTTTGCGATCACCGTTCACGCATACAACCCAGGCTTGGAAAGTAACTCTTGAACCGCCCCCAATTATGGATGGACATCCGCGCGTGCATAGACCAGGCATCCTTGTCCTGACGGCAACTTTCAATCCGGGCATGGCGGTACAACCAGGAAAACGCCGCACCATCGGATAACGGCACCCGCACGCGGTAATCCTTGGCATCGGGACACGCGCCGATCAGATGCCGGCGCAAGGCCGCACAACCGGAACCGCTAAGGGCGGAAAGAACGAACGGACGCACCATATTCTTTTTTTGCGCCCCGTCCCAATAGCGGTTATCGACTCTTTTATCGATTCCTTTATCGACCCTTTTATCGACCCTTTTATCGAATGGCCGCAAGCGGTTCATATCCCTTGGCGAGAGAGGCTCCCAACGATGGGGAAAAGCACCATCGGGGCCATCATGATTGGGTATCGGCGGCAAAGAAAAGGGCGCGGGCGCGGCACCATCCGCGTCAAGGACGGATCCGTCATCCGAATGGGGCTTCTTGCCCATATCCGGGGCACCCCCATCGACAAAAACATCGGCATCGGCGAGAGCATCGGCCCCGGCATCGGCGAGAGCATCGGCCCCGGCATCGGCAAGAACGTCGGCACCGGCAAGAATGTCGCCATCGGTGTTTCCATCGGCAAGAACGTCGGCACCGGCAAGAATGCCGCCATCGCCATCGGTGGCGAGAGCGTCGCCATCGGTGTTTCCATCAGCAAGAGCATCGGCACCGGCATCGGCAAGAACGTCGCCATCGCCATCGGCGGCGAGAGCATCGGCCCCGGCATCGGCCCCGGCATCGGCCCCGGCATCGGCAAGGGCATCGGCCCCGGCATCGGCAAGGGCATCGGCCCCGGCATCGGCAAGAATGCCGCCATCACCAGCGGCCTTTTCATCGGCAAGAGCATCGGCCCCGGCATCGGCCTTTTCATCGGCAAGAGCATCGGCATCGGCATCGGCAAGAATGTCGCCATCGGTGTTTCCATCGACAAGAACGTCGCCATCGGCAAGAGCGTCGCATTTATTAAAAACGTCAATCATTGCCCCCCGTTCGCGCATGGCCCGGGGGTCACATCCAATATCACGCAAGATCGCCTGCACATCCAATGCCCTTTCCGCCCAATGCGGACAGGCAACATCGTGGACATGAACGATGATATCGGCGTCGCAAATCTCCTCCATGGTGGCGGCAAAGGATTGCCGAAGCTCGGGGGGCAAATAGGAAATAAAACCGACCGTATCGACAAGAATGATTCGTCTTCCGCCATCGCCACGCATCGCCCGCACCATCGGATCGAGGGTTTCAAATATGCGATTTTGAGCCGGCACCCCGGCATCCGTCAGTCGATTGAACAACGTCGATTTACCGGCATTCGTATACCCGACCAGGGCAATCAACGTACAATCCGATTTCTTTCTTTGGGCCCTTTGATGGCAACGACGATCACGAATACGGTCGATTTGGCGGCGAACACGGGTAATGCGCGCGCCAATCTGGCGCCGGTCGCTTTCGATTTGACGCTCGCCGGGGCCGGCAAGAAACCCGCGCCCCCCCTTTTGACGTTCCAAATGCGACCAAAACCGAACCAAGCGACTTTTTTGATATCTTAGCCTGGCCAATTCAACCTGCAGTCGCCCTTCCTTGGAACGGGCCCGGCGATGAAAGATTTCCAGGATAAGACCGGTGCGATCGATGACTTTACCTTTCCACTCGCGTTCCAGATTCCGTTGCTGTACGGGGGTTAATTCGCCATCGACAAAAAAAACATGCGGTGGCGTTGCCGCCGTTTCTTCGGCGATCTTGCGAATATGTCCGCGATATATATAGGTCGCCGGATGCGGGCGGCGCAATCGCAATGCGCATCGCCCAATTTCGCGCATGCCCGATGCCGTGACCAGGCAAGCGGATTCCGATTGGGGCAATTCGAGACAATGCCCGTCACGAAAATAGGGAACATGGATTAAAAACACCGTCGGTAAAGACTGCGTCATTTTTGGGCCCGGCCCATCCCATCGCCGCCATCCCCATTTATATCGGCGCCCCCGTTTTCGCTGAATTCATTTTCGGTGCCCCCGTTTTCGGTGGGCCCGTTTTCGCTGAATCCATTTTCGGTGGGCCCATTTTCGGTGCCCCCGTTTTCGCTGAATCCATTTTCGGTGCGCTCATATCCTTTTGCCCACAGGTGATGCATGCGCGGACCATGCCCATTTTTTTTGTATGCTTCGCGCAAACGTCGGGTCACTTTGCCGGGGCGGCCATCGCCGATGCGATGTCCATCCACGGTCACGACCGGTAGGATAAAACAGGAAGCACTGCTGAGAAACGCTTCCCTCGCATTCTTGACCGCGTCCGGTGAGAATGCTTCGAGATGGCATGGAATGTTCATTCTTTCGGCCAATGCAAGAATGGAAGAACGGGTGACCCCGGGCAAAATCCGCCCTTCGTCCGGACACGTGTGCAGATGATTGCGGTCATCGACAATCCAGGCATTGGAGGTCGCCCCCTCGCTAATCGTCGAGCCGTCGATGTACCACGCTTCAAAAGATTGTTTTTCGGCAGCGAAGCATTTCGCGAGAACATTCGCGATCAACGCCGTGCTTTTGATCGAACATCGCTTCCAACGAATATCGGGGGTCGTTACGACCGCAACGCCTTTGTCCGCCAAATCATCGACATTATCGATCGGTGGGTATAGGGATACGACCAAAGAGGGCGCCATCGCATGATCTGTCGGCACATGCGCGCGAACGGCGCTGCCGCGACTAATCTGGATATACACCAAGGCATCTTGTACCCGATTGCGGCGAATCGTCTCGCCGATCACCATCGTCAACGCTTTTCTCGTCAACGGCGAGCGTAAATGCAACGCATCGAGGGAACGCCACAAGCGATCGATATGGGCATCGAAGGACAATAATTGCCCGCGATACAGCGCGATCAATTCATAGACGCTATCGGCAAATTGAAAGCCCCTGTCATCAATTCCGATATGGGCCCGATGACGAGGCCCATAGCACCCGTTGCTGTAGACAATATCGAACACGCGCTAGAAAAACTCCAACCGGGCGGCAAAGATTTTCTCGACCTCGCCGACAACGCGACCGGGGGCAAAAAGAATAATCCGATCATGCTCACGCACGGTCGGGTCTTTCGATGCCAGGATAATATCCTCGCGGCCACGGAGAACCGCACCAAAACGCGCCCCATGGGGCAAATCGACTTTGGACAATGCCGTGCCCACCAAGGATGATGTTTTCAAAATCTCGAATTCGAGAATTTCACCCGACCCATCCGCAACCGGATGCACCGATAACACGCGCCCCCGCCGGACATGGCGCAAAATCGTGGCAATCGTTAAAGTCCGCGGATCGATCACCGCATCAATGCCAAGGTCGGTGATAAATTCGTCATAATCGGGCTTGTTCACCAACGCCACCGTTCTTTGACACCCATAATGCTTGGCCAATAACGAGGCGAGGATATTGCTTTCGTCCTCGTCGGTGACGGCCAGAAAAGTCTCACAGGTCTTGACGCTGGCTTCGGCAAGAATTTGCGGGTCAAGCCCATCCCCCTTGATAATGCTGAATTGGTTGGCATTCAGCTGTCCTTTGCATAAATCATAGGCCCGGGCCGCGCGCTCGGGGTTGCGCTCGATAATTTTCAATCGCACATCCGCAAAACGCTGTGCGATAATCTGGGCCAAGGCGATCCCGATATTGCCGGCGCCGAGCTGAATAATTTGCCGGACATCCCGCAACGGCCGGCCCAACGACACCATCAACGGGCCGATGCCCTCCTTGCGGGTCAGGAAATAAAGAATATCCTTGGCGGCAACCTTGTTCTCGTCGGAAATCTCGATAAAGCTTCCCTCGCGGCGAAGACCGACCACTTCCGCATCGGCATTGGCCAACGAAGCCGGCAATTCGGAAACCGTGGACCCTTCCATTTCGTCCCCTTCATGGCATCGCAAAGCAATGACGCCGATCCGATCCTCGGCAAGGAACAGAGATTCAAACGATCCGGGCACCTCGAGATGATGGCCGATCGATTGCGCCACTTCCCGTTCCGGTGAAATCGTCACATCGATCGGAATCGCCTCGCGGCCAAAGAAACGACCCCATTGCCCGTCCAGATAACGTTGGTCGCGAATACGGGCAATCCGGGTCGGCACATTAAAGAAAAAAGACGCGGCCTGACAGGCGACCATATTGACTTCATCGGACTGGGTGACGGCGATCAGCATATCGACCTCACCGGCCCGCGCGCTTTCCAACACATCGGGACGCGCGCCATTGCCGCTGATCGTTTTAATATCAATCCCTTTTTCCAGTTCCTTCACATAGGACGCATCCTGATCAATGACCGTCACCTCGTTATTGCCCGATACCAAATAACGGGCGATTGTCGAGCCGACAACACCACCACCGCAAATAATAATTTTCATAACCGGATACCGTTCCCTTACGCGTCGTCGGAATTAGAATCGAAGGAACGCTCGAGTGGAATATCAAGCACCTTGATCTTGCGATGCAGGGCGGTGCGTTCCATGCCGATACGCCGGGCGACTCGGGTGATATTATAGTCACAATCGGCAAGTTGAGCCAGAAGGTAATCCTTTTCAAATTTCTGCCTGGCCGCACGCAACGGCAAATCCATCCAGCTTTCCATTTCCATGCCATGCCCCCTTTTGTCCACGTCACTTCCCGTTATTTCGGGGGGCAACATCGACACCCCGATCGATTTTTGCCCGCCGCTGGAAAACATGATCAAAAGCCAGTCGATCACATTGCGCAGTTGGCGGATATTACCGGGCCACGCATATTGCTGCAGAACGGTCATGGCCGCGTCGTCCATCGGCCGCATCCGCAGGCCTTGGGTACGGGAAGCGGCCGCCATCGATTTGTCAATCAGAACCTTGATATCATCGCGGCGCGCGCGCAGGGGCGGAATCCGCAACGGAAGCACGTTGAGAAAGAAAAACAAATCCTTGCGCAGCGTTCCATCGGCAACCTTGTCCATCAAATCATAGCGCGACGAGGAAATGATCCGGATGCTCTCTTGATCGTCAACATCGATATTTTCCAGCTCATGCAATACGGCAATGAGCTTATCTTGCACACTCGGGGCAAGGTCGCATATTTCGTCCAGATACAAGCTCCCTCCTGCACTGCGAGCGAGAAAACCGGGCGATTTCTCATCCGACGCAAGGAATTGATCTTGGAAACGTTCCGCCGTAACGGCGGCCGAGCGGGCCACGACAAAAGGCTTGTGCGCACGAGGAGACAAAGCATGGATGCGCCGGGCGAAAAATTCCTTGCCGACCCCACCCTCGCCCGATATCAAAATGCGGCTGCTGGTCGGGGCAATTTTAGCCAGGGTATCACGCACTTCCCGGATCAGATTGGAACGGCCGGAAAGAACCATATCCTCGGTGATTTTCGATCGAAGCGAACGCACTTCATGACGCAGTTTCGACGTCTCGATCGCGCGGGCGACCTTAAGGATGAAATCTTCGCCCTGGAATGGCTTTTCAATGAAATCATAAGCGCCCCCGCGCACCGCTTCCAATGCGGTTTCTATCGTGCCGTGGCCGCTGATGATAATCACCGGCAAATCGGGATGATTGCGGCGCAAATCGGCAAGAATCGTCATCCCGCCCTGACGGTCATCCTTCAGCCATAAATCGAGAATGACCAAATCCGGCGTTTCCGATGCCAGATAGGCGTTCGCCGCCGCCCTATCGGCCACGGCGGACGCGCTATATCCCTCATCGCTCAGCAATTCGGCAAGCAAGTGGCGGATATCTTTCTCGTCATCGACAATTAAGATGCGTCCGGCCGCCGCGTCCTTATCCGGATCGTTTCTTGCCTCCGGGGCGATCATCGAGAATCCCCGCGCTCGCACAATGCCTTTCGGGCACGCGCATCATGGCGGTGTGCGCGGGGTGCCCGCCGCGTCCCTCGTTTCATTGTTTTTCCCGGTTCATTTTTTGGGGTTCATCTTGGTTCATCTTGGGGGGGTTCATCTTTTGAGGTTCATCTTGGTGGTCATCCTGGTGCTCATCTCTTGAGGGTCATCTTTTGGGGCGATCGTCTTTTTGAGCGGCCGAAGATTGCTTGTCGACAAGCGCGATTCGGGCCCTTGCCCCACCACCGGCCAGGTTTTCCAGCACGAGTTTGCCGCGATGCTCTTCGACAATTTTGCGGACAATCGCAAGACCAAGTCCGGTGCCATCCTTGCGGGTCGTCACATAGGGTTCACTAAAGCGCAATGGATCATTGCCGTCAAAGCCCGGCCCGTTATCGCACACATCCATCATGATATGTCCATCTTGGCGTTTTAGGGAAAGACTTATTTTGGCCCCGGTTGTCTTTACTGCGGGTGTCTTTACCACGGGGGCTTTTGCCGCGGGGGCTTTTGCCGCGGCTGTCTTTACTGCCGGGGTCTTTACCACGGGGGCCGATGGCGGCGGCACCGCACCGATGGCCTCGACACTATTCTTGACCAAATTGGTTAGTGCCCGCGCCATTAAACCGGCATCGCAATACAGCGCGATGGCCCGCGATCCTTTCCCTTTTCTTTCCCCCCGATCCGATTGGGCCATAAAGGAAAAATCAATATGCGGATGGGCAATTTTTTGCAACGCCAAAACCTGACGGCATAATGACTCGCCATCGACATTGCCGAACTTGGGGCTTGGCAATCGGGAAAACCGCGAGAATTGATCGACCATCCGAACCAATTCGCCGGAATGGCGCTCGATCGTTGCCGTGCATTCAAGAAAGGATTGCTTGCCGTCATGGATTTGGGTGGCATATTTACGGCGCAGTCTTTCCGCCGCCAATCGAATCGGGGTCAAGGGATTTTTAATCTCATGCGCGATGCGCCGGGCGATTTCCGCCCAAGCGGCATTTTTCTGGGCTTGGATCAACTCCGTCACATCATCAAAGGTGATGATATATCCGGTCACGGTGGCGGCGAATCGCTCGGATGAAATGCGCACCAGCAAATGGCGTTTGCCCGTCCCTTTACGGCGGTTGAATAATATTTCCCCCTCCACGCTATCATCGACCGGTCGCATCTTGCCGGAAGCGGCTTTTCGCGGCCTTTTCACCACCGCCGACCCATGTGCCCCATTCCCCGTCAATTGATCAAGCAACGGCGCGAATTCGGGCAACGTGTCCGCCAGAAAACCGCCCTTGGCCCGGTTCAGGTCAACCCCGAGAAGATGGGATGATGCCGGGTTGGCAAGGTCGATGCGCCCGTCCGTATCCAGACCGATAACGCCGGCCGAAACCCCGCCAAGAACCGTCTGGATAAACTTGATCCGGACATCCAGCTCCTTGTTTGATTCGAGCAACTCTTTCCTTTTTTGCCCCAATTGGCGGGCCATTCGATTAAAGGCGCGGGCAAGAATGCCGATTTCGTTATCCTGGCGCCCTTCTTCCAGGCGAATATGGGGTTTTCCGGCCCGCATATCGTCGGCCGCGTCAATGACCCGTGAAAGAGGCACGGCCAAAGAGTTGGACAACGACAATCCGGCCCACAAAGCCCCCAGCACAAACAATAACGTGATCATCAAAAACAGCGCGGCAAAACTGACTTCAATCGATGATCGCCGCCCTTCCAAATCCCGATAAGAATCAACCGCGACCTTGACCCTTTCAATGTGATCAAGGACGCGAAAGTCGACTCCTCGACCAAGATACAAATAGGTCTCGATCGGGCGTTGAAGACGCGCCAACGCCCAAACCCGATCCCGTTGCGCAGAGGTGATAATAGCAATATCCCCGGCGATCGCTTTGGCAAACGCGGATGGTGGCGGTTCGGCTTCGAGGCGCAGGTTAAAGCCGGTATGCGCCTTGGCTAAAACGTAACCGCTGCGCTCAAAAATAACGACTTCCTTGATGGAATGGCGCGATGCGTAATCGGCCAATTTTGCCTGGAAAAGAGCGGGGTCATGGTACCACAAAGCCCCATTTTGATCCAAATACCCACGCAAGGCCAAAGCATCGTGGCGAATGGCTTGCTCGTGCTCTTGAAGATATACCCCGGCGACCGCATTCGACTGGAAAATAGCCGTGCGGACAACATTGGAAAACCAGCCTTGCAGGGCAATGTTTAGGAAAAGAACGGAAAAACCGACGACAATCAAGGCCGGAATAACACTGAGCAAGACAAAAATCAGCGACAGGCGCAAATGCATTTTCGAGCCGCTTTTGCCGTTTTGCCGAACCCGCCACAAAATGATGATTCGCCGACAGATAATACCCGCCATGACAAGCAGCAAAGCGCCACTTAGCCCAAGCAATGCCTGCACCGTATCCGCCGCCGAAGCAATCGTGATCCACCCCGATAAAATCGCGACCAGCGCCAAGCAAACAAAGATTAAGACAAGCGTAATGACGGGAATGACGACACTCATCCGCCGCCACGCCGGTTTTGTTTTGCCGATCGGCCGATCGGCGTCCTTGCCCGTTGACCACCAAAGCATCGCCATGATTTCCTTTGATCGACGTATGGCCGGGCGCAACCACGCCATCGGTCGATCGGCCGCCATCATAGGGCCGATGGGCAAGGGGTATCCTGCGCGGATACCGGAAGGGGCCGATCATCATCGCCATCGACGCATGGGTCATGATCGGCCCCGATGGTTTCATCCTTTTTCGGCCCGGCCGCACGAAAGAACGCGTCGAGTTCACGGACGGCAAGGGACGCATCGTCGATCCGATTAAATCGTTGGCGAAACGCGGAAGCATAGCGCAACCCGCGCGAATACCAGCCGACATGTTTGCGGGCAATGCGCACGCCATGGGCGCACCCGTAATGCGATAGGATCGCGTCGAAATGGGTCATGACCGTGCGATGGACAACCGCCATTGTCGGCGGGGCAAGGATCCGATCATCGGGGCCGTCGGCAAGAAACGAAGCGATCCGCGCCAAATGCCACGGCTTTCCGTATGCCCCCCGACCGACCATGATACCGTCGGCGCCCGAACATTGCAGGGCCCGGCGCGCATCGGCAAAGGTGACGATATCGCCATTGGCAATGACGGGAATCGTGACCGCTTGTTTCACCTTGGCAATAAAATCCCAATCACTGTGCCCGCGATAAAACTGGCACCGTGTGCGCCCGTGCACGGTAATCATCGCAATCCCTTCTTCCTGCGCGATTTTGGCTAAAACGGGGGCATTGCGATGGTCGTCATCCCAACCGGTGCGCATCTTCAACGTCACCGGTACACGCACCGCAGAAACGACACGGGCAAGGATTTCGCCCGCGCGCACGGCATCGCGCATAAGAAACGATCCGGCGTATCCATTGGTAATTTTTTTCGCCGGACAACCCATATTAATATCGATCAAATCGGCGCCTTGATCTTCGCAAATGCGGGCGACATCGGCCATGATATCCGGCTCGCAGCCCGCTATCTGCACCGCATGCAAGGTATTATCATCGGTCGGTTTAGCCCGGCGCAATGCGTCGGGAACGTCCCGTATCATCGCCCGGCCGGCGATCATTTCGGAAAAGGTCAGCCCCGCACCGAAAGAGGCCACGATACGGCGGAAAGGGGCATCGCTGACACCCGACATCGGGGCCAACAACACCGGCATGCCGAGGCGAAGAGAATCAATCGAAAGCGTCGCGTTCATCGCACCAGATTACACCCTTATCTTACCGCGATATAGTCCCTTGCGCCGCCCATTGCGGTATGCATCGGCTTTATTCGGTACGTTGGCCGCGATGTCCGGAAGATTGCGGTATGCATCGGCTTTATTCGGTGCTTTGGCCGCGATGTCCGGAAAAAGGATGATCGATAACGATCGTGTCCTCGCGCCGGGGCGATGTCGATAACAGACACAAAGGGCAATCGATCGCGCGGGCAAGCGCGCGGACGTAATCGGCCATCGCTTTTGGCATATCGTTATAATCGCGCAAGGATCGCGTGTCGCATTTCCAGCCCGGAAAGCTTTCATAAATCGGGGTCAATGCCTCATCCCCGCCATCGCGATAGGCATGCGGATAATAATCGATCGTTTTTCCACGCCACCGATATCCCGTGCAAATGCGGATTTCATCGACCCCGTCCAAAACATCCAATTTCGTCAGCGCCACCCCATGCACCCCGGAAAGGCGACAGGCATAGCGAACCAACACCGCGTCAAACCAACCGCACCGCCGCCGTCTTCCGGTCACCGCGCCGAATTCGCGCCCCCGTTCAAACAAAGCCGTGCCGATATCATCGTCCAATTCCGTCGGAAACGGCCCGCCCCCGACTCTGGTGGTATAGGCCTTGGCAATGCCAAGGACGTAACCAAGGGCATCCGCGCCAATTCCCGAACCGATCGCCGCTTGGGCCGCAAGGGTATTGGACGACGTCACATAAGGATAGGTGCCGTATTCTATATCGAGCATCGTTCCCTGCGCGCCCTCGAACAGGATCGGGCGCCCTTGCCGATGAAGGGATTGGACTTTCTGCCATACCCGTCCGATATACGGTTTTATCCGGGCCCCGATCTTGGTCAACTCGGACAAGGTCGCGTTCGGATCGACCTCCTTTTCACCAAGCCCGCGCAAAAGGATGTTATGATGGGCCAAAAGCCGATCCAAGCGTTCACGCAATAATGGCGGATCTTTGAGATCGCCAAGACGCACGGCCCGCCGTGCGACTTTGTCTTCATAGGCCGGGCCGATACCCCGACCGGTCGTGCCGATTTTATCCGCCCCGATACGGTTTTTCTCCCTCGCTTGATCCAAACGCCCGTGAGAGGGCAATATGGCCACGGCATTTTCGGCAACCGTCAATCGTTGGGCCGATACATCGACCCCCCGCTTTTCCAGGGCATCGATCTCCCGGCTTAACGCCCACGGATCGACGACGACACCGCTGCCGATCAAAGAAAGCGTACCCCCGTGCAAAATACCGGAAGGAACGAGGCTAAGGATATATTCCTCGCCATCGACGACAAGGGTATGTCCGGCATTATGCCCGCCTTGGAAACGGACAACCGCATCCGCCTGCCCGGAAAGCCAGTCGACAATTTTTCCCTTTCCCTCGTCGCCCCATTGAAGGCCGACAACGGTCACGTTACGGCAAGTCATACTATCCTTTTTCCGCGAATGTCGATCGAACACGCGCCAATATCCCGGCCCCATGGCCATGCCCTAACGCCGAAGAACAATCAAAAGACGCCATGTGCGTCCTTTGCCGATTTCCACGCCCCCAAGAATCCAACCCTAGGAATCCAACCCCAGCAACCTGACCCTAGTTATCCAACCCCAGGAATCCAACCCGGGCAATCCGACCTTAAGAATGCCCCCGGCAATACGCTCCAAGAATTCAAAAGGCCGCGCCGCTACCTAGCATGAACATCGCCGCCGCGCAATAACACACCCCATCGCCCCACCGTCCCAATGGAAGCCCCCGAAAACGCCCATGGGAGACCCCGACGGACGATACCGGGCATCCATTTAAGATTCTTTAAGGCGCCAAAACCTTATCCCCGAGCGTGCATGATGCCCACTTGATAAGTCGGTGACGCCATCGCATAGTGACGCCATGAATCCGACGCCACCCGACACCAAGGCCCATCATCGCCCCCCTGATCCGACTCATGACCCGGCCCCTAATCCGACCCATGACCAACAGGGCAATCAATTCCCTGATCCGGCCCCTAATCCATCCCATGACCAACGGGACACGCCTGCGGGGAATGGCGATCCGGCCCCTAATCCGGCCCATCATCGCCCCCCTGATCCGACCCCTGATCCGACCCACGACCAACGGGACACGCCCGCGGGCGATGGCGATCCGGCCGTCATCCGGCCCGATCCCGATGATGCCCGTCTCACCCGCCGCATGATCGGCACGGATCATAACGGCAACGACGTCGCCCTTAATGTCGTCGAGGAAAAACCCTTAACCATCTTCCTAAATGACCAAGAAATCGTCACCGTCATGACGATCCGCGATTATCCCGAATATCTCGCGCTTGGGTATCTCATCAATCAGAACATGATCGAGGCAAGCGATACGATAACGGCCATCGATTACGACGCGGAAATCGAGACGATCATCGTCCGAACCACCCGCAAAACCGATTACGAAAAGAAAATGCGCAAGAAAATCCGCACCTCGGGCTGTGCGGTCGGCACCGTTTTCGGTGACGTTATGGAAAAATTCGAGGATATCGTTCTCGATCGCGCATATCCCATGCACCGTTCCTGGATTACCCGACTAAGCAAGGCCATCAACACGATGCCAAGCCTTTATCTGAAGGCCGGGGCCATTCATGGCTGTGTGTTGTGTCGGGGCGATCGACCCCTTATCTATATGGAGGATGTCGGCCGCCACAATGCCGTTGATAAAATCGCCGGATATATGTTTTTGAAGAAAGTCCGCCCCCACGATAAAATCTTCTATACGACCGGACGTCTCACCAGCGAGATGGTCATCAAAACCGTCCAGATGGAAATTCCCGTGCTGATTTCTCGCTCCGGCTTTACCGCATGGGGCGTCGAATTGGCGCGCCAAGCCGACCTGACGTTGATCGGACGGGCGCGCGGCAAACGCTTTACCGTTCTGTCGGGAATGGAACGCATCATCGATCGGGATCATGGAACCGACCCTGCGGATGCCCCAACCGACACCGTATCATGACGGCCGACATGACGGCCGGGGTTATTCTTGCCGGCGGGCAGTCCCGGCGCATGCAGCGCAATAAATCGTTTTGCCGACTGGCCAAACGTCCCCTGATTGCCCATGTCATCGATGCCATGACCCCGCAACTGTATCCCTTGGCCATCAATATTCCCGCCGCCGGCGCCGCCGCTTTGCATCCCCCCAAAAAAGATGGGGGGGAAAACGATGGATCCAAAAATAATCCGGCCCATTTCGGATTGCCGTTAATCGCCGATGTTATCGACGGCCACTGCGGGCCTTTGGCCGGGGTGCTGACCGGCATGCTGTGGGCCGGGCGCAGACAACAACGCTTTCTGGTCACGGTCACGACGGATAGTCCTTTTTTACCCGCGGATTTGGTTGCGCGCCTACACGCGCAACGACGGCGCACCGGGGCGGATATCATCCGTGCCAAAAGCGGCGATCGCCATCATCCCACCATTGCCTTGTGGCCGGTCCATCTTGCCGATCGGCTGCACCACGATCTTTGCACCCAAGGAGTGCGTAAAATCGATGCCTGGACGCAGCAATTCCGCCGTGCCGATTGTTGCTATGACACCACCCCTTTCGATCCATTTTTCAATATTAATCACCCCCGGGATCTCGAACGGGCCGAATCGATTCGACAAACGCATATGGATGCGATCGCCCCGATGAACATCGATCCATCCAATGCCGATACATCAGATACCGGTACATCAAGTGCCGATAAATCGAACACCGATACATCAGATACCGATAAACCGAACACCGATACATCGAACATCGGCTAGGGGGCGGGATGGATTCTCTTTTCATCAAAGGCGGGCGGCGTCTTGTCGGAACCATTCCCATCACCGGCGCGAAAAATGCCGCTCTGCCGATCATGGCCGCATCCATCCTTAGCCCCGAACCCCTGCGATTAACCAATGTGCCGCGTTTGGCCGATATTGATACCATGGCGGCGATGCTCTCCCATCTTGGTGTTCAAATCGATGCCGATCACGACCATGCCACCATGCAATTGCAGGCCCGAACGCTATCGACCAAGGCCCCGTATCATCTGGTTCGGAAAATGCGGGCCTCGATTCTTCTTTTGGGGGCCCTTCTTGCCCGATGCGGGGAGGCCAAAGTATCTTTGCCCGGCGGATGCGCCATTGGCGCGCGGCCGGTCAATTTGCATTTGCAGGCACTCCGGCAGTTATCCGCCACTATCGTTCTTGAAAACGGCTATATCGTCGCGCGCGCACCGCGACACGGGTTGCGGGGCAATCGGATCGTCCTCGACAAGCCGTCGGTCGGGGCCAGCGAGAATGCCATTCTCGCCGCCTGCCTTAGCAAGGGCGAGAGCGAAATCATAAATTGCGCGCGCGAGCCGGAAATCATCGACCTTGCCCAATGCTTGAAAAGCATGGGCGCGCGGATCGAAGGGGCCGGAACCGGCACCATCCGCATCGAGGGCAAAGACCGACTGCACGGGGCAAGCCATAATATCATGGCCGATCGGATCGAGGCCGGCAGTTATCTGCTTGCGACCGCCGCTTGTGGCGGATCCGTCCGGTTGACCGATTTTGACGTTTCCCTGCTTGGCGATACGACACGCGATATCTTTGCCCACATCGGCATCGTCCCAAAGCAAATCGCAAACACGCTGTGCTTTGACGGCGATCCGCAAGAACTGCGCCGTTGCAATATCACAACCGCGCCCTTTCCCGGCTTTCCGACCGATCTGCAAGCCCAGACAATGACCGTCTTGTGCCTGGCAAAGGGAGAATCCCGCATCACCGAAACCATTTTTGAAAACCGCTTTTTGCATGCCGCCGAATTGCAAAGAATGGGCGCACGTATCGCCATCCGTCATAATACCGCCGATATCGACGGCGGTCGGCATCTGCGCGGGGCCCAAGTGATGGCATCGGATTTGCGCGCGTCGTTTTCCCTTGTCATCGCCGGTCTTTGCGCCGAGGGAGAAACCACCATTCATCGCATTTACCATATCGATCGCGGCTATGCGTCGCTGCAACGCAAGCTCGGACTCCTCGGCGCCGACCTGCGACGGGGAAGTCCCGATACATAGTGCCCGATGCATGGTGTCCCCGCTCATCAATATATCCCCTTCCAATATGCCCTCTTGGAAATAGGTTAAGACACCTCCGCGCAAACGCATCATCAAAACCCCTTCCGCGAAGCGAAAAAAAACAGTCATATCCATGCCTGCACACGGGCTAAAAATTCCTTTGGTCGGATTCATGCTTGCCTGTCATTCAGCCATTTGTTACATTCGCGCCCGATCGCTCGCTTGGTCGCAAGCGGCATATTGACAAGTGGCTCTTCCACGGCGACTAGGTTTTGGTCGGGATGCGCCGCAATCACATGGGAGGAACGTCATGGGGGACCCCTGCACAACACACCATTCACCAACGTGGCCGTCAAACACGATCGCCCCATCGACCATATTGAGGGACGCCAAAGGCATATCCGTCGCCATGGCCATAGGGCGCGGGATCCGGTTTTGCTTTGCCTTTATCATCGCTTTTACCGTCTCCCTGTCTGCCGCATCGACCGTTCACGCCGCCAATATCATCGGCCAACCCGAACCGTGGGAAATTGGATTTCAGGGCGCGGCCTCGCCGGTGATGCACGAAATTGTCGCCCTGCATGATCTGGTTTTGTGGATCATCGTTGCCATCGTCGTATTCGTTATCGGGCTGATGTTCTACATCGTGTGGCGTTTTCGCGCTTCGGTTCATCCCAAGCCGTCCAAAATGACCCACAACACGCCGCTTGAAATATTATGGACCGTCGTTCCGGCTTTGATCTTGGTCATCGTCGCGGTTCCGTCGTTCCGCCTTCTCCATTTCGCCAGCGACATTCCCCAGGCCGATATGACGCTGAAAGTCACCGGACACCAATGGTATTGGAATTATCAATATCCCGACCATGGCGACCTGACCTTTGATGCCCAGATGATCGACGAAGAAGATCTGGAGGAAGGGCAACCGCGCCTTTTAACCACGGACGAAACCTTGGTTTTGCCGGTCGGCAAGATCGTGCGGGCTCAAATTATCTCGGCACCGGACGGGGTTATTCATTCATGGGCCGTGCCTTCCCTTGGCGTTAAAATGGACGCCGTTCCCGGACGCTTGAACGAAACATGGTTCAAAATCGAAAAAGAAGGCCTTTATTACGGGCAGTGTTCCGAATTATGCGGCCTTCTCCACGGCTTTATGCCGATTTCCATTCGGGCCGTTTCCGAAGGCGAGTTCGAGGAGTGGCTTCGCTATTACCGTGGCAAGGAAGCGCTGGAAGTCCTTGGTCAATAGTAATGGGGCCAATAACAACGGGGTCAATAGCAATGGGATCCATAGCAACGGGGGCAACGCCCGGCCGGATCCCAAGGAAATGCGATAGAACGTTAACCATCAAGGCACCATCAAGAACAAGATTATCATCGTCACTTTTATCCATACTTTAAAACTTGTTTCACAAGCCAAAGGATCGCTACCGATCCTTTGCCAAGGGGAGGAACATTCATGAACACCCAAGCCCACGCCCATCCCACCGGATGGAGACGTTACGTCTATTCGACAAATCATAAAGACATCGGCACGATGTATTTGATTTTTGCCATTATCGCCGGTCTTCTCGGCGGTGTGTTTTCCTTGATGATGCGCCTCGAGCTCGCCGAGCCGGGCATGCAACTGATCGGCGATAATTACCAATGGTGGAACGTCATGATCACGGCCCATGGCTTGCTTATGGTGTTTTTTATGGTCATGCCCGCCCTGATGGGCGGTTTCGGCAATTGGTTTGTCCCATTGATGATCGGGGCGCCGGACATGGCCTTTCCCCGCATGAATAACGTGAGTTTCTGGTTATTGGTTCCATCGCTCGCGTTGCTTGTCGGATCGGTTTTTGTCGATGGCGGGGCCGGCACGGGGTGGACCGTCTATGCCCCACTGAGTACCTATGGACAACCCGGCATGGCCGTTGATATGGCCATCTTAAGCCTGCATTTGGCCGGTGCCTCGTCGATTCTCGGTGCCATCAATTTTATCACGACCATCTTTAACATGCGTGCGCCCGGGATGACGCTGCATCGCATGCCGCTGTTTGTCTGGTCGATTCTGGTGACCGCCTTTTTGCTGCTGTTGTCACTGCCGGTTCTGGCCGGTGCCATCACCATGTTGCTGACCGATCGTAATTTCGGTTCCACCTTCTTCAGTCCCGAAGGCGGCGGCGACCCCGTGCTTTACCAACATCTCTTTTGGTTTTTTGGGCATCCGGAAGTCTATGTCCTTATTCTTCCCGGTTTCGGTATCGTCTCGCAGGTTATTTCGACGTTCTCGCGCAAGCCGATCTTTGGTTATCTCGGCATGGCCTATGCGATGGTCGCCATCGGCTTTATCGGCTTTATCGTGTGGGCCCACCACATGTATACGGTCGGACTGGATGTCGATACCCGCGCTTATTTCATGATTGCCACCCTTATTATCGCCGTGCCTACCGGCATCAAGATATTCAGTTGGCTTGCGACCATGTGGGGCGGATCAATCGAGTTAAAAACACCGATGTGGTTTGCCTTGGGCATGATTTTTCTGTTCACCATCGGTGGCGTGACCGGCGTTGTTCTTGCCAATGCCGGCATTGATACCGCCCTTCACGATACCTATTACGTTGTCGGGCACTTCCATTACACGATGTCGATGGGGGCACTGTTCTCGATTTTTGCCGGTTTTTATTACTGGTTTGCAAAAATGAGTGGCCGGGAATACAGCGAGACCCTGGGCAAGATTCATTTCTGGATGGTCTTCATCGGCGTGAACCTGACCTTCTTTCCCATGCATTTTTCCGGTCTTCAGGGTATGCCGCGGCGTATTCCGGATTACCCGGACGCGCTGGCCGGATGGAATATGGTATCCAGTATCGGCGCGTATCTCTCGTTTGCTGCGGCCATATTTTTCATTTTCGTTGTCATTCATGCCTTCGCCAAGGGACGCAAAGCCGGAGCCAACCCATGGGGGGATGGCGCCCGCACCTTGGAATGGACCGTGTCCTCGCCGCCACCTTTTCACAGTTACGATAAATTGCCGCAGGTGCGTGGGGTGCAATAATGGCGCGCGCGGCTTCGTCATACGATACGCTGACCCGGCCCGGATCCAATCGTTCCGGGTCCAATCCGACGGGGGGGCGCCCCGAAACGGGTATGACCGATCTTGGGACGGTGCTTGGCACCGAAAGTTCGGTCGGGGATTTTATTTCCCTTCTTAAGCCACGGGTCAGTGCGTTGGTCGCTTTTTGCGCACTGGCCGGTATTCTTGTCGCGCCGATGCCGTTGCATCCGTTGCTTGCCTTCACCGCGGTTCTTTGCGTCGCCCTTGCCAGTGGTGGATGCGGCGCCGTCAATATGTGGTTCGAACGCGATATCGACAGTCAAATGGCCCGAACCAAAAACCGTCCCTTGCCGCGTGGTTCGATCCGCCCGGGGGATGCCGCCGGCTATGGAATCGTCCTTATCGTTGCCGCCGTCACGTTGATGGGACTCGCGCTTAATCCGATTGCGGCCGCTTTTCTTGCCCTTTCCGCCGCGTTTTATCTTTTCATCTATACATTCTGGCTGAAACGACGCACGCCCCAAAATATCGTCATCGGCGGTGCCGCCGGTGCCTTTCCCCCCTTGATCGGATGGGCCGCCACCGGGGCCACCATATCCGCCTTTCCGTGGCTGTTGTTTTTCATCGTTTTCCTTTGGACGCCGCCGCATTTTTGGTCGTTATCCCTGTACCGCGCCAATGACTATGCCGAGGCCGGGGTGCCGATGTTGCCGGTCGTCTATGGCCAATACGCCACGCGCATCCATATCCTTCTCTATACCTTGGTTCTTTCGGTCGTATCGATAGCGCCTTGGCCCCTCGGCTATTGCACCGCGGTATACGGCATCGGCGCAATACTGCTTAACGTCGGGTTTGTTTTTCGCGCCGCACGGCTTGTCTTGGATCCGTCCCAAGAACGCGCGCGCAACTGTTTTTTGTTTTCCATCGTTTATCTTTACGTCCTTTTCATCCTCTTGGTCGCCGACGCCTTCGCCAGAAGCCTGCTTGGCTAATTTAAAAACATGCCCCCACCCACCGGAAAAAAACCCGCCGCCGCATCCCGATCCGGAAGGATGAAGTCGATCAAAGCACGTTCGACAACCGGCAAAAAAGCGACGGCCCGAACGCGATCCGGGGGGACGTCCAAACAAAAGATGCCGCAAAAAATATCGAAAAAAATGCCGCAAAAAGCGATTGGCGCAAAGACATTACGGCGACAACGCAACCTTGCTTTGGGATCCGTCCTTGGCGGGCTTGCGTTGCTTGTCTATTTCGTTTCCATGATCAAGGTCATGCAGCAATGAAACAGGCGGCAATGAAAAACGCCCGATCCCTCACCAAAGGAAAAAAACGCACCGTTATCATCTTGATCGGTGCCATTGCCGTCATGGTGTCCTTGGTCGTGGCATCGGTGCCGCTCTATCGTCTGTTCTGTCAAATTACCGGCTATGGCGGAACGCCGAAAATATCGCAGGGGATAGAAACCGCCGAAGACGACATCCGCATCGGCACGCGGGACTTTACCGTTCGCTTTGATAACAATATCTCGACGCGCCTGCCTTGGAATTTCTATCCGGAAAGCAAATTCATCAAAACCCGGGCCGGCATTGAAAAAAAAGTGCATTACTATGCCACCAACCGCAGCAACGAAGAACGCCGGGGCATGGCCATGTTCAACGTCACGCCCATGGAGGCGGCCCAATATTTTCATAAAATTGAGTGCTTCTGTTTCAACGAGCAGAGTCTTAATGGCAAAGAAACGGCAAAAATGCCGATCATATTCACCATTGATCCGGCGATTGAAGATAATCCATTGCTGAAAAATGCCGATACCATCACTTTGTCCTACACATTTTTCCCGGCTGAAGATCTGGAAGAGTAACCGCACAGGAGAACCCGTCATGAGCGAACAACATCATCCCTATCACCTCGTCGAACCAAGCCGCTGGCCGTTCCTTGCTTCCGTAGCCGCATTTCTGGTCGCCTACGGATTGATCCTGTTCATGCACGATGAAGGGCATTGGCTGCTTTATACCGGACTTGGTGCCCTTGTCCTGGTTCTGATCGGATGGTGGCGTGATGTCATCCACGAGGCCGAGCGGGAAAATCACCATAACGCGATTGTCCAAATTGGCCTGCGCTATGGGGTGGCTTTTTTCATTGCCTCCGAGGTCATGTTTTTTGCCGCATGGTTTTGGGCGTTTTTTGACGGGGCCTTCTATCCGGGCAATACGGGCAGTGCCGAAATGATTTCCCGCACCGAAGTGTTTGGGGGCGAATGGCCGCCCGCAGACATGCGCGACAAAGTCTTTAATCCTTGGGGAATTCCTTTTCTCAATACCTTGGTATTGCTTTCTTCCGGCGCGACCATCACGTGGTCGCATCACGCCCTTCGGGTCAATAATCGCAAGCACTTTTTACTTGGCTTGGCCCTTACCATTGTCCTTGGGATAAGCTTTACCATGCTTCAGATTCATGAATATGATATTGCCGAATTCACCTTTGAAGAGGGTCTCTATCCATCCACATTTTTCATGGCGACCGGATTTCACGGGGCCCATGTCGTCATCGGCAGCATCTTTTTGATCGTCTGTCTATTTCGTGGCTTGGCCGGGCACTTTACCGCCGAACACCATGTCGGCTTTGAAGCGGCAACCTGGTATTGGCACTTTGTCGATGTCGTATGGTTGTTTCTTTTCACCTGCGTGTATTGGGTCTACAGCGCCTAGGGTCGTTTCTTCCCATGCGCTTGGGGTCATTCATCCATACCGTCGCGCGATTGCGTTGCCCCGGTTGTGGCGATGGGCGCCTTTTTTCCGGCTGGCTAAAAACCCATCGGCAATGCCCGGCCTGTGGATTGTCCTTGGCCAAATTGGATGCCGAGGACGGCCCGGCCGCTTTTGCCATCTTGATTCTCGGGGCGATCAACACGGGCTTGGCCATCGCCATTGAAATCATTTGGCGGCCATCCTTGTGGGTCTTCGTCATCGTTTTTACGGTTGCGCTTGTCCCCCAAGCCCTTTGGTTGCTGCGCCACATCAAAGCCTTCTTTATGGCCTGCGGGCATCGCTATAACGTCCGGCAAAAAAATCTTTGACCCACCTAACCTGCCCGGACAGGAGAACGTGCGTGAAAAACGGAAAAACCTGGGTGGAAAAATCCGGGGGTTCCGGGGGCATTTTTAATCATCCATGACCGCATCCTTTCCAACGGCCCGGCTTTGATAATGACACCGCAACGATAACGCGCCCATAATAAAACCCCTGACAAAACCCCTAGCAAAACCCATGGCAAAACCCATGATAAAACAATTGATCCATCCGCGCTTTCTGGTGTTTTTATGCGCCGCCTTTTTGATCGTCGCGACCTTGATATCCCTTGGATTCTGGCAGTTGCAACGGCAAGAGTGGAAAATCGCCCAAATAGAAAAACGGGCCATCGCCTTTGCCGCCCCGCCCCTTGTTCTTGATTATCAGTCGGTCGGCACCCTTGATGACGATGCGATAAAGGATTTCCAAAGGGTTCGCATTGATGGAAACTATCGTCATGATGCCGGAATAGAATTGGCATTCCGTCCACGCCACGGCATCCAAGGCAAACAAATATTAACCCCGATCGTCACCGATAGCGGGCATTATGTCCTGATTGACCGGGGATGGCTTGCCGATCATGACCGTGCCGCATTCACAAACCGGCCGCATCAAGAAGCATCACCGGTCACAATCAAAGGCATTCTTCGTCCGGTTCCGGCAAAAGATCGCTGGTTCCGTCACGGAGATCGGCAACGGCAAACCTTGGATGCCGAAATTATCCATCGCCATATCGGCCTCGTTTCACTGTTCCAAAAAGAACCACCGACCCATTACATCGAGGCATTATGCGAGGATCCATGCCCCGCTTTCCTTGTCCAAAGATCCCGGCCGGAACCCCTTGCCAATAATCATTTATCCTATGCCTTGACCTGGTTCTCACTTGCCCTTGTCGCCGCGGTCGTTGCCGTCTTGCGCGCCATCTCGTATTACCGCGCACGCTAGTCTTCTTATCGGTCTTCTTGTATGTCTCCTCTTAGCGCCTATCAAAACCTGGAACGCGTGTTCCACAAACGCGGATTGATCGGTGACATCGCGGCCATCCTGCACTGGGATCAAGCAACGATGATGCCCCGTCATGGCGGCGACGGTCGCCAAGAACAAATTGCCCTGATGGAAAAATCCGAACATGCCTTGCTTGTATCGCCACAGGTCAAGGAATGGCTGGAGGCGGCACGGGAAGAAAAACTATCGCCCTGGCAGGCGGCAAATCTGCGTGAAATGGAACGCATCCATCACCAGCAACAAGAATTGCCCGGAGATCTGGTCCATGCCCTTGCCAAAGCCTCCGGAAAATGCGAGATGGCATGGCGATACTGCCGCGAAAACGACGGCTCCTTATCCGATATCATGACGGAGTTCTCCGACCTTTTATCCCTGGTTCAACAAACGGCCCGGGCCCGCTCGTCGGGACGAGGATCGTATGATGCTCTGCTTGATTTATTCGATCCCGGTCTTACCGGTGCCACGATAGAACCGCTTTTTAGCGATCTTGAATCTTTTCTACCGCCCATGATTGATGCGATCATCGCAAGGCAAGCAAGAGGAAACCCCCCACAAAAACCTAGGGGGCCATTTTCCCCCACGGATCAGCACGCGCTTGCCCGGCGCCTGATGGCATGCATGGGGGATGATTTTACCGATTTGCGCCTTGACGTTGCCCATCATCCTTTTTGCGGCGGTGCCCAAGACGATATTCGCATCACGACCCGCTTCAACAAACAGGATTTCAGCGAGAACGTCATGGCCATCATGCATGAATGCGGCCATGCCATGTATGAAATGCAATTGCCGAAACGTTGGCGTTATCAACCCGTTGGCGCGGCCCGTTCCATGGCATTTCACGAGAGTCAATCCCTGATCATTGAAATGCAGGCATGCCGAAGCCGGGCCTTTATTCATTATTGCCTGGATCTCTTCCAATCGGCCTTTGCCCATCACGACCGCCATGACCGGCGATGGGGGATGGATAATATCCTTGCCCTGTATCGCAAGGTCGAGCGCAGTTTAATTCGGGTCAATGCCGATGAGGTGACCTATCCACTCCATATTATCCTGCGCTATAGGCTTGAAAAGGCCATGATTGAAGGGGATTTAACCATCTCCGATTTACCCGCCGCATGGAACGACGCCAGTTTGAAGACCATCGGAATAGCACCCGATAACGATATTGAAGGATGCCTTCAAGATGTCCATTGGTACAGCGGCGCGTGGGGATATTTCCCATCCTATAGCATTGGCGCCCTGATGGCCGCCCAATTATTCGCGGCCGCCCGCGCCGACGACAAAGATATCGAAAAGGAACTGGCCCGGGGACGTTTTACAAAACTGCGCGAATGGCTTAAGAAAAATCTGCACGCCAAAGCATCGTTCTATGATGGCGACACCCTGATTCTAAAAGCCAGCGGCGCCGCCCTTGGTACGGATGCCTTCAAATCCCACCTGCACCGGCGCTATCTGGAGGAATGATCGCGGCGCGTTAATCCGGGCGATCATGATACGCATCACGATCGGGATCCTTGGCTTTATCCAGGAAGATATGCTCGTTGGAGGCACTCCAACCAAGGGATTGGCGCACATGTTCCTCCAGAATATCGGGATCGGGCGTATCGGCATTCAGTGCCTTGATCTCGCGCTCGAGCCGTTTTTGATACACGGCAAGATTTTGCGCATCCCGCCGTTGCGCCGACACTTCTTGGCGTTGCTCGCGCAAGGCAGAAAGCCCTCTTTCGCCCATCAAGGCGTGGGCTAAGAAATAGAAGGGCAATCCCGCCGCGACGACCAGTATGATCGCATTCAGCCAACGTTTGTGACGACGATACCCAAGCATCGGAATATCCTTATCGGCCCATAATATACATCACGGGACATATATCGCATGGAATGATAACCGGCGAATAATAACCGGGGGCAACAACACCGGAATCATCTACCATCACCGGGGGGCTCGATCCTTGGCGGGCAACAACATCGGAATCATCCGCCGTCACCGGGGGGTTCGATCTTTGGCGGGCAAATCGGAATCATCCGCCGTCACCGGGGGTTTCGATCCTTAGAATGATCGTCTTGCTTGGGATCATCCGCCGTCACCGGGGGGTTCGATCTTTGGCGGGCAACAACATCGGAATCATCCACCGTCACCGGGGGTTTCGATCCTTGGAATGATCGTCTTGCTTGGGATCATCCGCCATCACCGGGGGTTTCGATCCTTGGAATGATCGTCTTGCTTGGGATCATCCGCCATCACCGGGGGTTTCGATCAAGCGATAGGCAATCAAGGAACCATCCATCATCATCGGTACCAAAACCATCGACATCGTATCCACATAGGTCAAATCCGCGCTGCCCTTTCCCGGATCGGCAAGCGGATGTTCGTTGCCGTCGGCATCAACGATAAAAACCTTGCCGGCAACCCAGTCACTGACCAGCCAATGATTGGCGGCCAAAGGCTCTATCCCGTCAAGATTGCCAAATCGCGGCACGAAAAGGGGGGCAATGTCCATAGTGTCGCGATCCACGACCATGATCCGCCCCGGTTGTGACGTTGCAAACCCATCACCGGAAAGGGGCCCCCACGCGGCAACGACGATATCGTCGTCACGTGCAAACAACCCATTTGGCGCTTCCAGACGCGCATCCCGCAACCAGACATCGACCGTATCGGTGCCGGAACGCAGGATATAAATGGTATCCGTAAACGTGTCGGAAACATAGACATTGCCATCGGCATCCACCGTCACATCATTTAACAAACCGGCATCGGCAACCGGATACGACACCTTGGTGCCGTCATCGACATTGATTTTGACGATCGCATTCAGATCCGCAACGTATAAATCACGTCCCGACAAGGCCATGCCCTTGGGCGCATTCAACCCATCAACCCATTTGAGGGAATCGATATTGCCGCCGGTCGACACAATCGAAATGAACCCTTCCCCGTTCATCTTATCGGGATCACCGGCAATATTCGACACAAAGAACACTTGCCGAAGCGGATCATAAACCACCGATTCGGGTTGGGCAAAACCCTCCGCGCGCCATGCTTCTTCAACCTCCCAATGGGGTTTTTGATCATGCTTTCCACAAGCGGAAAGCAGAAACACAAAGGCAAAAAGAACAATGATACGCATAACCGAACCTCTACAAAATTGGGATGAATAAAACCGAAGGCATGAAGATACCGACCCATTGGTTGCCGTCCGGACAAAGACGTTCCGCCCGCCATTCGTCAAAGACGACCGAGAGAACCCGGGCCGACCTTGCCGACCGACCCCCGCTTTCATCCGAAAAACCCGTTTCCATCCGAAAAAACATCCGGCAGCCCTTAAAAAGCAACCGGCCATATGGTCTATATGATAGATAGAACAATCAAATTTGTCAAAGTTACCAATTGACAGCCACCCCATATTTTCTGATAAAGCCCCTTCGCGTTTCCCCACCTTCCGGAAGCATCATGGATCTTGCCAAACGCCTTAACCATCTCGAGGCCGACAGTGCTTTTCGGGTCATGACCCGTGCCAAAGCACTGCAAAAAAGCGGGCGTGACATCATTGATATGAGTATCGGGCAACCGGATTTTCAGCCCGAACCGGCCATCGTCGAAGCGGCGATCAAGGCCCTTCGCGATGGACTGCATGGATATACCCCGGGCACCGGCCTTCCCGCGCTGCGCACCGCCATTGCCGCGGATATCCATCACCGACTGGGGATGGATATCAATCCCGATACCATTTTGGTCTGCCCCGGCGCGAAAGCCGCCATTTTCTATGCCTGCATGGCGGTCGGTGAAAAGGGAAGCGAAATTATTTACCCCGATCCGGGCTTCTTAAGCTATCGCGGCACGATTGCCTTTACCGGGGCCACTCCGGTCGCGCTTGACCATCAAAGCGATCATGGGTTTCTCTTTGACATCGATGCGTTAGAGCAAAAAATCAATCACCGCACCCGCATGATTATCCTGAATTCGCCCTCCAACCCGACCGGAATGATCATCCCGCGGCAACATTGGCAGCGGTTGGCCGAACTTCTTGCACGCCATCGCGATATGTACCTTCTTTCCGACGAGATCTACGGCAAAATGATCTACTCCGGCTTGACCCATACGAGCGCTTTTTCCTTCCCTGAACTTCGTCAGCGAACCATTTTAATCGATGGGTGCTCGAAAAGTTGGGGAATGACCGGATGGCGCGTTGGTTGGGCGGTCATGCCGGAAGAAAAGATCTATCAAGGGGTTTGCGCGATTGCCTCCAATTGCCATTCCTGTGTTCATGCTGCCGCCCAGCATGGCGCCATCGCCGCCCTTGGCGGCGATGATCGCTTTATCCGTGACAGGATGCGCGTATACCAAGAGCGCCGCGATCTTATCGTCAATGGGCTGAATCGGATGGACGGTGTGGAATGCCAACTTCCCCAGGGGGCTTTTTATGCCTTTGCCCGCGTTCGTCATCAAAAATACCCCGCGACCGATTGCGGAGCGGTTCAAAATGCGCTTCTCGAAGATGCCGGCATTGCCGCGATTGCCGGTCATCATTTCGGCGATTGCGGCAAAGGCCATATACGTTTCTCCTATGCCTGCCGCAAATCGCGGATCGCCACCATGCTGGAACGTCTTAATGATTGGGTGCAAAGCCCATAATCGCGCCCAAATCCGATAAATCCTTGAGTGCGCGCCGCAAAAAATGTATGTAGGCATGTGCAAGGTGATGGGATTTTTGCCTTGATGATTACGATGATGAACGGTTGAGGGAAAATGGTACAATGAAAAAGGTTGAAGCCATTATCAAACCCTTCAAGCTGGACGATGTGAAAGATGCTCTGCAGGACATCGGATTTACCGGCATGACCGTTAGTGAAGTGAAGGGCTTTGGTCGTCAGAAAGGCCACACCGAACTGTATCGTGGGGCAGAATACACCGTCGACTTTCTACCCAAAGTCAAAATCGAGGTCGTTATTCCCGATACCATGGTCGAGCGAACCGTCGAAGCGATCAGCGAAGCGGCGCGAACCGGACGGATCGGCGACGGCAAAATTTTCATATCCCCGATCGAACATGCCGTGCGCATCCGCACCGGTGAAAAAGACAAGGATGCGATCTAGTGCACGATCCCTATAATAGGGACGAACCGGCAACGGAATACACCCCTATAGCGGCAAATCATAAAGGAGACCATTAATGAGTGACCCCAAAAAAGTCTTGAAACTTATCAAGGACAAGGACATCAAATTTATCGACCTGCGCTTTACCGATAGTCGCGGCAAATGGCAGCACACGGCCCAAACGGCAGATACGATTGACGAGGATGCCTTTGAAGATGGGCTTATGTTCGACGGTTCTTCGATTGCCGGATGGAAGGGCATCAGTGAATCGGATATGATTTTAAAAATGGATCCGAACGGTGCGGTTCTGGACCCCTTCACCGCGCAGCCCACGTTGATTATCTTCTGCGATATCATCGAGCCGAGTACCGGCCAAGGCTATGAGCGGGATCCCCGATCAACGGCCAAACGGGCCGAAGCCTATCTGCGCTCGACCGGTATTGCCGACACCGTTTATTGCGGGCCGGAGGCCGAATTCTTCGTCTTTGACGACGTTCGTTTCAAAACGGATATGAACCATATGTCCTACCGGATTTCTTCGGAAGAGGGGCCATATGTATCCGGCGATGAAATTGAAGGGGGCAATAGTGCCCACCGACCGGCCATCAAGGGCGGATATTTTCCGGTCTCTCCGGTCGATTCGATGAACGATCTGCGGGCCGAAATGGTCAGTGTCATGCAGGAAATGGGACTGCCGATGGAAAAACACCATCACGAAGTCGCCCCGTCGCAAAACGAGTTGGGCTTTTCTCATTCGACATTGACGCAATCGGCCGACTATATGCAGATATACAAATATTGTGTCCATATGGTCGCCCATTCCTATGGGAAGACCGCCACCTTCATGCCCAAACCGGTGGTTGGTGATAATGGTTCGGGCATGCATGTCCACCAATCTTTATGGAAAAACGGCAAGACCATTTTCGCCGGCACCAGTTACGCCGATTTATCGCAAGAATGTCTGTATTTCATTGGCGGGCTGATGAAACACGCACGCGCCCTTAACGCCTTTACCAATCCCAGCACAAACAGTTACAAACGACTCGTCCCCGGGTTTGAGGCACCGATTCTCCTCGCCTATTCATCGCGCAATCGATCGGCATCGTTCCGCATTCCCTATACCGCCAATCCGAAAGGCAAGCGCGTTGAAGTCCGTTTTCCCGATCCTTCCGGCAACCCCTATCTGACCTTTGCCGCCCTTTTAATGGCCGGACTGGACGGTATCGAAAACCGCATTGATCCGGGCGAGGCTCTCGATAAAAATCTATATGACCTTGCCCCCCAGGAAAGCGCTAATGTTGCGACCATCTGCAGTTCCCTGCGCCAAGCCATAGAGCATTTGAACAGTGACCGCGATTTTCTTAAGCGCGGCGATGTCTTTAACGATTCGCTGATCGATGGCTATATCGGATTAAAAATGGAAGAAATCGAAGAATTTGAAATCTCGCCGCATCCGATCGAATTCAAAATGTATTACTCTTCCTGATTATTGCGCAGCGTTGCCCCCCCCAAGGTGGGTCGGGCGGGTCGGGCGGGAGCACCGCATTATTGCGCAACGTTGTCCTTTGCCGCCTGTCCCTCAAGATGGGTTATGTGGAAACGCCGTTAATACGACACCAAACGGGCACGTGATCGGATGCTTTCGGTCGACCCCGCATGGATTTGACAATACCGGCATCACAAAGATGATCGGCCGCTTGCGGACTAAGAAGAAGGCGATCGATTAAAATCCCGTCATTCTTGTCCCATGCCCCTTTTTGATAATCCCAAAAAGAATAGACCCCGGCTTGCGGATGAAAGATGCGAACGGCATCGGTTAGTCCCGAAAAAACGATAGAACGGTACGCCTGCCGAACCTTGGGATGGGCCAAAGCATCATCGCCCCAGCGATGAATGTCTTCACAATCATCATCCAAATCCAAAACATTGCAATCACCGCCGAGGATAAAAGGCTCTTCCCGGGCCATCAATTGACCGACCCGTTGGGCGAAATGCTCCATCCATTCAAGCTTGAACGGAAATTTCGGTGAATCGATAGGATTGCCGTTGGGCAGATAAAAGGAGGCCAAATGCCACATTGTCCCCCCATAGGCGATGCTGACTTCGATATAACGCGCTTGCTCCCCATCCTTGCCGGTTAGGCCGCGGCGTACCTCGTCAAAGGGATATTTCGATAGCACCGCCACCCCATTCCAGGCTTTTTGCCCGAAAGCGGCAATATTATAGCCCAGATCGGCGATATCGTCCTCGGGGAAGATTGCCGTCTTAAGTTCCTGAACAAGACAAACATCGGGTTTTTCGGTCTGAAGAAAATCCATCATATGGGCAAACCGGGCCCGGATAGAATTAACGTTCCAACTAGCGATCTTCATCAAAAATCGGCTATACGTTAAAGGACGAGCCGCAACCGCATGACGAGGTTGCATTGGGATTGTTAATTTCAAAACGCGCACCGATCATATTTTCGGTAAAATCGATTTGAGAACCCTGCAAGAAACCCAAAGAAACGTCGTCAACAACCAATTTGGCCGCGCCAAAATTAAACACACGGTCATCCTTACCGACCGTGTTATCGAGGGAAAAAACATAGGAGAATCCTTGACATCCACCACCACGCACCGCGATACGTAAATGCTTCTTGCCCTCATTCACCGAACGGATACGGCTAATCGCCCTTTCCGTCAGATGAAAAGGATGCGGTTTTGCCTCGACCTTGTCCATCCGGATATTCCTTTCCATAACGCCCATCCCACACCGAAAAATGCCATACCGAGCAATCCATGACGAGAAATCCCACACCGAGAAATCCGTGACAATAAACCCATGACGATCACACGCCATCGGCATCGCCCGATACACTTCTTATATAGGTACAGATCAACCCCGGATGCAAGTCCGGGACGCGACCACAGCGAACCGGACGACCCATATCGAACCCCCTGGCAACGGGATTATAACCGCATTATCCATTCCGGCGCCTTTCGCCGACTGGAGCAAAAAACCCAAGTCTTTCTTGAATATCACGGCCGGTATTGCCGCACCCGCCTAACCCATTCTTTAGAAGTCGCCCAGCTTTCGCGCTCCCTTGCCCGTATTCTCGGTGTCGATGAAGACCTTAGCGAAACCATTGCCCTTGCCCATGATCTTGGCCACCCGCCCTTTGGTCATACCGGCGAGGAAGCGCTTAACACGGCCATGGCCCCTTTTGGCGGATTCAATCATAACGAACAAACGTTTCGCGTCATCACCGATCTTGAAAAAAGCTACGCTTCCTTTGACGGACTGAATTTAACCTGGGAGACTTTGGAAGGCATCGCCAAGCACAATGGCCGTTTTACCACCATCGATGATGCGCCGGCGTCGATCCGCGCGTATAACGATCAAAAGCATTGCTTGCACCTTGACCAATGGCCTTCGATCGAAGCCCAAATTGCCGCTATCTGCGACGATATTGCCTATAATAATCACGATATCGATGATGGGCTGCGCGCCAAATGTTTCACTTTTGCCGATTTATCCAAAGTCGATATGACACGTGCCATCCTGGAAAAAATCAACGCCCGATATCCGGGAATCGAAAAAGCGCGCCTGCGCCACGAAACCGTGCGGCAATCCATCCATATGATGATCCATGATGTGATCGAGCAAAGCCGCGCCAATCTTGCCCGGATTAATCCCGCCAATCTTGACGATATTCGCCGGGCCGATATTCCCGTCATTGCCTTTTCTCGGCAAATGGGCCGCCATATCACCAACCTCAGGGCATTTTTAAAAGATAAAATGTATGATAATCCAAAGGTTATTAAAGAAAGTAAGAATGCGATGGCCGTCATCCGCACACTATTTGATACCTATTTCCATCATCCCGAATATCTTCCCCGTGAATGGCAGGAAAGCGACGCATCGATATCCAATCCGCGGCGCATTTCCGATTATATTGCCGGAATGACCGATGACTTTGCCCGCATTGTCCGGGAAAAATGGATTGTCCGCGCCCCATCCAAAGGCAATGCCGGAAAAGATAACGGCGACAATGCCGAAGAAAATAAAAACGCGCCATGAACTGCTATGAAATCATCCGCGGCATCGTCCTTGACGCAATCGGCACCGTTTTTACCATCGCGCCCGACGCCATACCGGTCTTTGCCTTGGAACCGGCCCGCACGCCCAAACATGGCGATATGGCCTGCAACGCGGCGTTGGTTCTAGGCAAAATATTGGGCCGCGCGCCACCTTCTATCGCCGACGACCTGATCCGATATCTGCAAACACATGATGCTATCGCGCACGCCGAAAAGGCCGGGCCGGGGTTTATCAATTTGCGCTTGACCGATTCATTCTGGCAATCCGTGATCGCCTCTATCCTTAACGCCGATGATGATTGGGGACGATCCGATATCGGCCGCAATACCCCTATCAATGTCGAATATGTATCGGCCAACCCGACCGGGCCGATGCATATCGGACATGCGCGCGGGGCCGTCGTCGGCGATGTGATTGCCGCATTACTGGAACGTATCGGGCATCCGGTGACACGCGAATACTATGTGAACGATGCCGGTGTCCAGATTGACGCCCTGACCCAATCGGTCTGGATACGATACCTCCAATGCTGTGGCGAGACCATCGCCGATCCCGGCGAGGGACTCTATCCCGGCACCTATTTGATTGACGTGGCAAAAGAGATTTTCCGCCGTGATGGCAAAGAATGGCAAAAAAAAGGCCGAAAAGCGGCATACGAAACGATCAAAAAAGATGCCCTCGATAGGATGATGGAGATGATCCGCACGGATTTGCATAGGCTTGGTGTCCATCATGATGTGTTCACCTCGGAACAGGCGTTAATTAAGGAAAATAAGGTTGAATTGGCAATTGATCGGTTGCGGCAAAAGGATTTGATTGACAACGCCATTCCCCCCGGGCCGAAAGGAGATAAAGGCAAGGCCGGAACAAAACCGCTGCCGATGTTCCGTTCATCTCTGTTTGGCGACGATCAGGATCGTCCTTTGCGAAAAGCCGATGGCAACGCCACCTATTTTGCCTCCGACGCGGCCTATCATTACGATAAATACCGGCGCGGCTTTACCAAAATGATGAATATATGGGGACGCGATCATGGCGGCTATGTCAAACGTGTCGAAGCCGCGCTAACGGCACTTAGTGATGCCAAGGCCCATCTCGATGTCACCATGGTCGCCCTGGTCAACGTTTGCGCCGATGGAAGCAAAGTCAAAATGTCCAAGAGAGCCGGGAACCTCGTTCTTCTAAGCGAAGCCCTGCACCACCTCAGCGCCGGGGTCATACGCTTTACGATGCTGACCCGAAGAAGCGACATTCCCCTTGATTTCGATCTTGCCAAAGCCAAAGACGAAAGCCGCAACAATCCTTTTTTCTACGTTCAATATGCCCATGCCCGATGCCATTCCGTCATGCGTTCCGCCCCCAATCCATCCCCCGATCCATCCCCCGATCCATCCGGCGATGGGGCCGACTTGTCGTTACTTAAGCATCCCCGGGAAAAAGAATTGATAAAGTGTCTGGCCTTTTGGCCTCAATGCGTGCGGGAGGCAGCCTTGACACGCGAGCCCCATCGCGTAGTCTATTATTTAGAGGACGTTGCATCCCGCTTTCACGCTTTGTGGAGTGCGGGCAACCGACAAGCGGCTCTGCGTTTTCTGCAATCGGACAAGCCGCAAGAAACCAAGGCCCGACTCGCGCTGATCCGTGCCAGTGCCACCACCCTCGCCTGCGGACTTAGAGTCCTTGGGATCGAACCGTTGCAGGAGCTTAGAAACAATCATGAAGCGTCCCTTCCCCCCCTTTGAAAGCCGCCACAAAAATCCTGACCCGAGATGGCAAAAACCGGACACCCACCGCCCAAGCGCAAAGATGATGATCGCTTATGCCGCCGCCCTTATCGGTTTTGGCGGGATTGGCTATATCATCGGATATCAATATGGCCGCCATATTCATCCACCGACCATTGTTGCCGATGGTGCTCCGGTCAAGGCGCTTCCGCCCGCATCCGGCCCTGACTTGGTTCATGATTCGTTGGTTCTCGGCTTGCTTGATGAGGAAGGAAAACCGGTATTCAGCACCGCCGATGCCCCCGAGACGGGGAATGAAACAAAAGATGAAATGAGAGACAGGGCAAAGGAACCGGCAACGGATGCGGCCCCCCATACGACCCCCCATGCGGCCCCCCATACGACCCCCCATGTGGCCCCCCATGCAACAAGCGATCGGCACCAAACGCCCAAACATGGGGCCATCGGCCCTGCCGGCCCGAAAAGCGAAACGATAACGCAAAAGCCCCCATCCACGCCGGGCGCGGCGGGGGCCAAATCCGGTCATGCTCTTGCGTCATCCACGGCCTCCATGACCGACGGGATCGATGCCACAAAGGTTCCCGCCGCCGCCGATTCAAGTGCCCGCAATCATATTGGGGCCAACGCCGCCGCGAACACGCTTGGCGCCCCCCCGACGGCCAAGATATCGGATATCATTCCGAATATCCCACCCGCTCGGGATGCGTCCACCGCCCAAGAATCGGTCACGACGCCATTATCGAACAAACCCCCTAAAGGCGGTGCTTACGGTGTCCAATTTGCCTCGCTCAAGGATCGGGACAAAGCCCTTTCCTATGCCGAGAAAATCACCTCGCAATATGCCCATCTTCTGGGTGGCGCACCGGTCACGGTCACCGATATCACCATCGCCGGAAGGGGATCGTTCCACCGGGTACAGGCCACGTCCCTACCGGATATTAAGGCCGCCCGCAAATTGTGCGAAAACCTGAAAACGGTCAAAATCCGGTGCCTTCCCGTGCGAATGGGAAAACATACGCCCGCCACCACCAACCCCTAAAAAATTAACCCGGCAAAGCGATGGAGAGGAAGACCCCACCAAAACCGCAACCGGCATCGCGCCCCCGCTATCTTGTGCCGTGAATCGATCGCCATCGATCCGTACCGCGCCGCCACCGGCCGCGGTTATTTTTGCGCCCAACGGGGCCCATCTTGAGGCGGACGAGGAACGTTTTTTCCGGGCGGTCAATCCCTATGGCTTTATTCTTTTTTCCCGTAACTGCCACGATCGCCACCAACTGCGCGCCTTGATCGCCCATTTGCGCGATTGCTGTGACCACGCGCCGGTCATCCTGATCGATCAAGAAGGCGGCGATGTGGCCCGTTTGCGCCCCCCCCATTGGCATCACCATCCCGGAGCGATGGAACTGGCCCGATTGGGCGATCATCGGATAACGGCAATCCGGTTGAATTATGGGCTGATCGGCGCGCAATTGCGCGATCTTGGTATTAACGTCAACTGCGCGCCGGTTCTTGACCTTCCTTCGGATGAAAAATGCTTTATGTGGAGGCGATCTTTCGGCCGCAATCCGGATCGGGTTGCCCGTATGGGACGGGCTTGCGCCGAGGCCTTGATCGAGCAAAATGTCTTGCCCGTTATCAAGCACATTCCCGGCCATGGCCGGACAAAAGTCGATTCCCACCGGCATCTGCCATATATCGATGCGCCGCTTGCCGCGCTTGAAGCCGATGATTTTCTTCCCTTTCGACGTTTGCGCGATATGCCCATGGCCATGATCGCCCATATCGCGTACCAATCGATCGACAAGAATATGCCCGCAACGTGGTCATCCCGATTGATCGATGGTGTCATCCGAACCGGAATCGGGTTTGACGGGCTTTTGATCAGTGACGATATTGATATGAAGGCGCTTGACGGATCACTGGATGAACGGGCAAAAAAAGCCCTTACGGCGGGCTGTGACATCGTTTTGCAATGCAGTGGCCAATTGGCGGATATGCAAAAAACCATGCAGGCGATCGGCCCGATGGGGACACACAGCCTAGAGCGGGCGGCCCAGGCCGAAGACCTTCTGATGAAAAAGCCATGTCCGATCGACACCGCCGCAACCTTTGCACGATTGCAATCGTTATTGGACGAGCATCGATCGTAACCATCACCACAAATCCCTTTGTCCAAACCCCTTCATCCAAATCCCTTTGTCCAAACCCCTTCATCCAAATTCATGGGGGGGGTCTTAGACCATGTCTGCGAATGCCCCGCCCTCCGGAACGATAATGACACTATGCTTCCACCGGCCAAAGCGTTGGCATCACAGCCCATTATTATCAGGATGCGAATCGCATCACTTTGGCAAAGTCCGGCGCGATGAAATTGCACACATTGGCAAAACAGAAAAAAGGCGGATGTAGAATTCTTATCTCTACCCCTTATTTCTCAATGACTTGAGAGGGCGACCCCGACAGGATTTGAACCTGTGACCTACAGATTAGGAATCTGTCGCTCTATCCGACTGAGCTACGGGGCCACTTCAATCTGCTTATCAAAGGCGCAGGATATACGCCACTAAATTCGATGCTTATGCGCGTTCGGCACGTGTGCGTTCATCGACTCTATGCCCCTCGACGCAACCCCTTGATCCGGATGCGCTTCTTGCCCGGCAATCGCCCTTACAAATCAATGTTGATCGACCATCATCCTTTCGGCCCAACCGGCGAACCGCTGCAAAATAATCGGATTAAGTCTGTGGCTTTAGGAGTCGTGGATTGTTGCCAATCACTTGTCTATTCCGGTCGGTCGGGGTAACCATCTCTGGACAAACCATGCCCAACCCCTTAGTTTTCGGAACATCTTCCAAGGTTGAAGCATAAGGCGCGGTGGCAGAGTGGTCATGCAGCGGACTGCAAATCCGTCCACGCCGGTTCGATTCCGACCCGCGCCTTCGTATCGCCTTTAACCTTGCGAGCGGATGGTTTTTGCTCCCTTTATTCCACGCATGTTTTCGATTAATATGCACCCCGTCCCCGTCACCGCAATGACGAGGGCATTGTTCCGGCGTAGCTCAGTTGGTAGAGCAGACGGCTGTTAACCGTCGGGTCGCAGGTTCGAGTCCTGCCGCCGGAGCCATCTTGCCCCCGCCCATCACGGCATCGCTGTAGCGCTGTAGCGCTGTAGCGCGACAGATGGTTTGCGAGCACACGACAGATGGTTTGCGACCTTTTCACTCACCGAAATGGTCGTTTTGGCACTGCTTTTAGGTGGTGTTGGTGATGATTAATTCCTTGGCCGGTTTGTATTTTTTATCATTAAAGGTATAGGTTGTGTCCGCCTTGATGATCGTGAAGGCAGCGAATAGATCGCGGATCGGCGGCACGTCATTCATCGATAGGATAAAGCGGCCTTTGATACCGGCCAATCGATCGGCAAGGATGGTGAAATCGGCCTTGGTGAAGAGGCTTTTACCATAGTAGTCTTCCGACCCCCAATAGGGCGGATCGCAGTAAAACAAGGTATATGGCCGGTCGTAGCGGCGAATGAAATCAGCATAAGGCAGGCACTCAATCACCACCCGCGTCAGGCGTGTGTGGACATCTTCCAGCATCGGGATTATTTTCGTCACGTTGAAGCGGCTTGTCCCGGGCAAAAAAACCCCAAAGTTCCGCCCCTGGACTTTACCGCCAAATGTGGTGCGCTGCAGGTAGAGAAAGCGGGCCGCGCGTTCCAGATCGGTCAGCGTTGCCGGATCGGTCTTGGATAGGCGATCGAACTCCGCCCTTGTTGCGATTTGAAAGCGTAGCATTTCGACAAATGGCACATAGTGGCGTTGCAGGATGCGGAAGAAGTTAGCCACGTCACGGCTGTAGTCATTGATGATTTCCGCCGATGGACGGCGCGATCGCCTCAAGAAGACGCCGCCCATACCGACAAACGGCTCGGCATAGGTCGTGTGCGCGATGCCATCGATGACCTCGATAATTCGTTTGGCGAGCTTGCGTTTTCCCCCCACATACGGCGCGACCGGAAGCACCGGCGCGGTTGGTTCCATTGTCATAGTCCCCGTTCCCATCTATCGTTACCCCGCCTGTGTACAGGTGGCGGGGCGGCCATGATTGGCCATTGTGATCGTAGGGGAACGTCCCCCTGTTTGCGGTGCGCGAACACCGCGAACCCCGCCTTAATCGGGCCGGGGGAATTCCATGGATCGGAATATGCGCGCGACCTCTTCCGGCGTTGTCGCGGCCTTGATTTTGGCCTTGGCGTCAAGGCGGGTGGCCTCGATCGAGGCCAGGGCTTTATCGACCGATCCGGCTCTTTTAATGATGGCCCGGGCCACATCCAACAAGGTGCGGGCAGTGATACCCTTTTCGGCCGTTAGATACGGCCAGCGGCCGGTGCGGCGGGCATCACTATCGGCAGCGGTATAGCGGATCGCCTCGCGCGCTTTGGCTTGATAGACAAGGGACTGACCATCGCCGGGGGTTAAATATCGGCCGCGCTCCGCCTCCGCTATCCGATCGACTTGCTTGCGGGCGTCCTCCCTCGTCCATGTTAAAGCGAGCTTGCGCTCGGCTTTGATGCTCTCGGCCGACGGCGGGGTAAAACGCCCATCGTCATAATGCCAATCAAGATCAACCGTATTGGCCGCCTCGATGAAGATTCCAGGCCGGAACACCGCGCCATCGGGGGCGACTTCAACGACCCTGCCATTTTCAACACGCACTTGCTTCATGATGATTCCCTCGTAAAGTTTACATATTTGATGGAAACGCTTCCGGCACGTCCCGGGTGCCCGTCCTTCCAAACCTGACGCCATCCGGATCTCGTAACCTGTCTTGCTCCGTGAGCGGTTCCATACTGGCCCCCCACGTAAGTGGTGTAGCTATAACTTTCCCTTTTCTTTTTTCTTGGCCCCTGCGCCCCGGCCGCGCCCACGGTGATGCTAAAGCGCGTGCCGGGATTAACGGCGCGGGTTTCGGTTTGAACCTGATCGGATATAGCGGTGATAAGATTGGCAAAAGAGGACGACCCACCGCGATGCCGGGGGGATTTAACGCGATCGACATCTGTGCCGGAAGTTCCGCCGCGAACGGTGATCTCGACCCCTTTCACATGGCGCGGCACCACCCAAGTATAGACGCCGGGCGTATTCTTCGACCAAGCCATTTCAATCTCCACCTGGCGAAACAAAAACGCGTCATAAGGGGTCATTGCCACCTTATCAAAGGTCATGCGCAGCACTTCTTCCTCGGTCGCAAAACGCACCGAGCCTTTGGCTTGCTCATCGGCATCGGTGATAATATCACCAAGCGCCAATCGCAGGCCAAAGGGCGTTACCGCCTTGTCGGTCGCAACACCTTTGGCGGTTTCATCGGCATTGGCCAAGGGCACGCGCTGGGCGGCAAGATCGGCACCGCTCGACGCTTTATCGGCAATTTCACGAAAAGATTTGACGGCCTCGTCGGCAAAGCCGGTCGAGGACGGGTTGGTAATATCGGGGATGGAAATGCGAAGGGGCATAGGGTTTCTCCTTAGTTTAATAGCATCGTTAAACACCGCGCGCCGACCAGCGCACCGTATCGCCGGCCGGGCGATTATCGGTGCGGCGGCGCACGTGTAAGGTCGCCCCGCTTGTCGTCCAATCGGCCAGGGTGACATAGTGATCACGGTCATTAAGGGCGGTGCGGGCGATATCCGGCGGGCGGGTAAAAGCACGTTTGAACACGATCGGCGTGCCGCCGGTCGGCACCGCAACCTCGCCGCCCGCATCGGATATCTCGACCAAGTCAAAAAGAACGCGCATATGGGTAATGATCGAACGGCCGCGCCGATTGTCGCTTTCGACTTTGACCCGAAAACGGCGACCGGTGATGGTAACAAAGCCCGCGTTGAACGGTATCCAGACATCCGGCCGGGCACCGTCTTCATTGCGGATAAAGACCGTCAAAGCCGGGCTTTCGTCATCCGGGCGACCAAAACCGAGGATGGCCCCGACATCATAGCTTACGGTCATGCCGCGCTGGATACTGCCAAGATCGATGCGCCCGGAAAGCAAGGTGCTTTTCGGCGGTGGAGCCGGGCAAAAGGTGTTCCATTCGCCGACACTACGCCGGCGCGGGGCAAGGGTCGATGTTGGCACCAATTTGCCATCAATGTCTAAAAACCCGGTCAAGCGGCGGGTTTTTTGGGCCATCAGATCAATATCATCGATGAAATTAAAATGGGGTCGCATGTGGATATCGGCACTGGCGACACCGGGCGATAGATTGCCGGACGTATCGACCGCTTTGACACCAATCGTCCAATTCCCGCCCGGCACCGGCCCGATGCGATACATCAATGCCGCCATCGTATCCCCGGCGGCCATGCGCGGTTGGGGCGGGGCGGCTTGGATATTCAGTTGCCGGGCCCGTTGCCAATCGCGGGCGGTGGCAAGGCTTTCGCCCTGGGGAGCGATGCGAAAAGCGAATCCGGCCAGATCACGATCGGCGACCGGGGCGACGTTGCACTCGATTGTGGCGGAATCGACTTGCCGCGCCGTCAGGGTCGCCGGTGTGGCCGGTGGCGCCCATTTCCGTTGTTCCGTCATCACCACGGGTATTGATAGGGGTATCACCTCGGGTATTGATAAGGGTATCAATGGGGGCTTTTTGCCCGTTGCCGCCGGTGCGCGATCGCTTTTCACGCCGGGCGCGGGATTGGTCTTTTCGGATTTCTTATTTGCCATATCGGCCTCCTTCCATAAGGTAAGAAGACGATCATAAAACCCCTTTTTCCCAAGCGTCAGGGTGACCACTGACACCCCTATCGGGTTAAAAGTCGGGACAAAAGCGGCCACTAGAAAACCCGCTTTAGTTTCGCAAATGACCCCCTTGGTTGTGTATATTAGGTGGATTTGCTACCATCCCCCATCCCCCCATCCCTTCATACAAACTCAAGGAGTCAGGAAATCATGGAAACCATGCGAACTATGAAGTGCCCATATTGTTCAAAGGAAATGCCGGGGCCTAGCGATAATAATTCGGACACGGATCATGTTGTGCCGCTATTAGGCAAACGCTTCCTTGTGCTTAGCGAAGAGGACTGACCCCATTGCAATGATTCGGCGCGATCAATTTTTGAGTGCAAATCAATGCATAGTTATGAAACTTCATCCCGAATAATCGACTTCGACAATATCTTGAACATTTGGCAACTCACTGGCAAGAACGCCCTGAAGTCACCACCTGAAGCGGGTGAATAATCGCGCCGTTAAACAGGGGAAAAACTTTTTGGCGCGGTGGCATCATCCATCCCGAAAATTTGCCAAAAACGCCCCACGCCCCTATATTATGGGTGTGATCGCCGCGCCTGCCGGAAAGTCGGGTGTCCCGGCCGGTCGGGTTCCCCGTAAGGGGACGATGGAAAGTTCCCTTGCGGGAAGCCCGTCGCGACTTATTTACCGCTTTGAAACAGGAGCGTGCGGGTTGGGGATGTTGCGCACCCCCGCGGCGATTGCATTTTTTCGCAACCTCTGCAGTATGCATAATACAAACTTTTCAAGTTTTTTAGTTATGCAACAACAAAAGCGCATATTCAGGATATCGGACATCAACTGGCCGATATCAGTGGTCGGTCACGCAATCAGGTATGGATGGCGTTAAAGGCGTATATTGATACCGGATTACATAGCTGGGAAGACATGCCGCGCCGCGATTACGATCGCGCCGTTACATGGATGGAGCAAGAATTAAATCAAGCCGCCCTTGAAAGGTCGCTTGAATAACCGGTTTCCCCTGCAAAGGGGAAAAGGGGGGCGTCGATAGCCGCAAGGATTATCTTTTGAGGGGTCGCCCCCTTCGATATAGAGAGAGCGAAAACCCTCTATTGCGCTTCAATCGTGCGGATGCGCCTTTCGCGCTCGATTTCCTATTCGTCCACCGGGGTCGGCCGCATCCCAGGCGAATAGCGTTCCTTGAACCTTCATCGGTGATATAGCGGCCATGAGCGACATATCGCCAGTTTATGGCGGGGATTGGCCGACTTTGTCCTCTGATATACCTATAGCTGTATATCTATAGCTCTATAGCCCCTGTGATTCACAAATGCCGTAAATCCGGGGCCTTTCCCCATCGGGTTTTGATGAAAATGGCAGAAAACCGCGCCTCACAGGCGAACTATTCCCCTAATTTGGAACTATTCCCTTTTGCGGCATAGTTCCGATAATGGCAAAATCACCTCTAGCCCTTATCCCATCGGGCGTTGCACCGATCCGGGTGCTCGCAAACCATCTGTCGCGGTGATCCACCCTTTTTGATGCCCTGCCAGCACATCACAATGCCCCGTAACCCGCACCCACCATAGCGTCCTTGTCCCACCGTGTCCCTAACTGACCCGCTTTATCCCGCATCCTTTGTGCTCTCATCCTAAGTGTCGCCTTACAGCGACAGATGGTTTGCGAGCACGCGACACACGCCGCTATTCACCAAAAGACGATAGCGGTTAAATTCAATTCCTCGACAATGGCACCAAGCGCCTGCAAGCGGGACTTATGGATGTTCCGGCATCAAATTCAACATCAGGGGGTCAATATTGGTGGGTCAACATCGGGGGCCAACATCGGGCCAAGGGGTCGCCCGGCAAAGATATGCACATGAAGATGGGGCACTTCTTGCCCTCCATCCACGCCGCTATTGACCAAAAGACGATAGCCCTTAGCGGTTAAATTCAATTTTTCGACAATGGCGCCAAGCGCCTGCATATAGGCGGTGATTTCTTCGGCACTGCCCCGGCGCGTAAATTCATCCATCGTCCGATAGGATCCCTTTGGAATAACCAAAACATGGACGGGGGCCTGCGGATTGATATCGTCAAAGGCGAGAACATGATCATTCTCAAACACCTTTCGACACGGTAAATCGCCGCGCAATATACGGGCAAAAATATTATTATCGTCATAGTCCATCGGCATCTTCACTTCCCCAATTGGTGACTAAAGGGACTTACGTGACTTGGCGCGCCCGCTTTTCGGCGATACCGGAACGATGGCTGCGTTTTTCCAACTCCTCCAGCACATCATCCAAGTCGACCTCGTGAAAAGCAAGAAGGACAAGCAAATGGTAGATCAGATCGGCGCTTTCTTTAACGAGCGGAACCTTATCGCCATTCTTTTTTTCCATCGCCGCCAAGATGGTCTCAAGGGCTTCCTCGCCCAGCTTGCGGCAGATCGCACCGTTGCCCCGGGCAAAAAGGCGTGCCGTCCATGATGTTTGGGCATCGGTGCCACGGCGCGTGCGGATAATCTTGGCCAATGCCGCAAGATCAAAAGAGGTACTCATGGTGTCCGTATCTTTTCTCTTATTCAAGGGTTATCCCCGGGCATCCCCGCCTCCTAAAGGCCCCCCATAAAGGCCCGCCTAAAGGCCCCCTAAAGAAAAGCCGCCAAAGGCTGTCCCCCAAAGACAATCTCTTGTCGCCGTGATCCTTTTATTATAATATCCCGCCGAAAAAGAACCACAGACAACGAATCATAGATTGGGGATGATGTCATGAAAATCAGTAAAAAGCAAATTGAGCGCCACCGCCAAGACTGGAATCGCTTTGTCCATGCGACCACATGGACAACGGTCGGCATTGCCGCCATCTTGGTCACACTGAAAATATTACTCGTCTAGCCGACCCCATCCAACCGGCCCCATCTAGCCGACAGACGCCTAGTCGACGATTTCACACTCGGAAAAGAAAAAAGCAATTTCTTTAGCCGCGTTTTCGGTCGAGAAAGACGTCGAGCCGACCCTATCCAAAACCGGCCCCATCCAATCAACGACGTCTAGCCGACGATTTCACACTCGGAAAAGGAAAAGCAATTTCTTTGGCCGCGTTTTCGGTCGAGAAAGACGTCGAGCCGACCCTATCCAACCGGCCCCATCTAGCCGACCCTATCTAATCGACGGCGTCTAGCCGACGATTTCACACTCGGAAAAGAAAAAAGCAATTTCTTTGGCCGCGTTTTCGGTCGAGTCGGAGCCGTGAACGCTGTTCTCCTCAATCGAGCGGGCAAATTGCTTGCGAATGGTTCCATCCGCCGCTTCGGACGGGTTTGTGGCACCCATGACGCGGCGGTTAAGACCCACGGCATCCTCGCCTTTCAGCACCTGGACAACGACCGGCCCGCTACTCATAAACGCACAAAGGGAATCAAAGAACGGACGCTCTTTATGCACATGATAAAAACGGCGCGCCTGATCAAGACTTAGATGCAGTCTTTTCTGGGCGACGATATGAAGCCCCGATTTCTCGAGCACGGCAATGATTTGGCCCGTGATGTGACGCATTGTCGCGTCCGGCTTGATGATGGATAAGGTGTATTCGATGCGCATACGATAAATGTCCTTTGCGTTTATGGGTGCGTGTATGGGTGCGGGTATGGGTTATGCTTTACGATTGGGAAGATATCCGTTCGGAATTGTCGGGTGCCACCGGCCAATCGGCCGGTGTGTCGAGCTTGTACCAACGTCCGTCACGCTGATGAAAGGCATCTATCGGACAATCGAGCGACTGCCATCCATCACACAGCGTGCGCGTATTGGAAACCTCGCCTTGATCATCGGGATCGACAAACACGATCCAGCGATTAAAACCCCGGTCGATGAACGCATCTTGTTTGGCTTTTTGATCGCCCGCAAACACCCCGGCCATTGGTTCAAGCATAATCAAAACATCGGCACCGGCCGGATTATCCGGCTTTTCACTAATCCAAATGGGTTGTTTATCGGCAAAATCATCGCCGTCCCGCCCATGCGCAAGAAAGGATTTCGGTCGATACGTCCAGAGCATGGTATCAATTTGCGCAACCCTTTGCCGATCGGCCACCATCACCACGGCTTTTTTTTCCTGCCCGCGTAATTTTTCCAGCAATATCCGTAACGCAACGTCCTTTTTATCGTCGGCTAAAAAATAAATGCCCGCCTTGGCATCAGACATAAGCGCCCCTTTTTCGCATGCGCAATCTATGATTCATCAGGCTATGATTCATAATGGGCCGCGACCAGACGGTCGAGGAGACGAACGCCAAAACCGCTTGCCCCCGCAGGGGTCATTCCACGCGCTTCCTTGCGAAAGGATACCCCGGCGATATCAAGATGGGCCCAAGGGACTTTGCCGACAAAACGCTTGAGAAAATGGGCCGCCGTAATACTGCCCGCCCCACGTTTGCCGGTAATATTTTGCATATCCGCGACAGGAGAACGAAGCATTTTATCGTAGACATCATCAAGGGGGAACGGCCAGACTCTCTCGCCGGTGTCCTTGCCGGCGGCAATGATACGTGAAGAAAGAGAATCGTCGTTGGAAAAAAGGCCGGCGTATTCCTCGCCAAGCGCGACAACGATGGCACCGGTCAATGTGGCCAGATTAATCATCAATCGGGGGGAAAAACGTGTGCGGGTGTAATACAGCGCATCGGCAAGAACCAAACGCCCTTCGGCATCGGTATTCAAAACTTCAATCGTCCGGCCGGACATGGATGTGACAATGTCACCGGGATTTTGGGCATTGCCCGAAGGCATATTTTCGACCAGACCAACCACGCCGACCGCGTCGACACGGGCCTTGCGCGCGGCCAGTGCCCGCATAAGACCGGTCACCACCGCCGCCCCGGACATATCACTTTTCATTTCTTCCATGCCATTGGCCGGTTTAAGGGAAATGCCCCCGGTATCAAAAGTCACGCCTTTGCCGACAAACGCCAATGGCGCATCCTGGCGCGCGCCACGCCAACGCATCACCGCCACGTAAGGGGGGCGTATCGATCCGCGACCGACATTGATCAACGCGCCCATTTTTAATTTTTCCAGCGCTTTTAGATCGAGAATCTCAACATCAACACCCACCTTTTCCAAATCGGATATCCGATCCGCAAATACGGCCGGGGTCAGAACATTCGATGGTTCGCTGACCAAATCACGAGTCAAAAACACCCCATCCATAATCGCACCACGTTTTGCCCAAAGATCACGATTGGCATCCGGATCGGCAACGATCACGTCAAGCCCCTTTAGGCATGGTTTTTCTTTCGGCTTCATGGTCGTGCGATAACGGTCAAATCGATAGGAAGAGGACAAAACCCCCAACGCGACACCATGGGCCCATGCCTGCGCGGACACGGCCGTGTCGTCTGCCTCCAACAGGGTGATATCCGCCATGCCAAGTTTGTCCGCCACCTGGAAAAGGACGGCGCCGGCCGCGCCCGCAGCGGTATCGTCGATTTTATCGGGATCCCCCGCACCGATTAACAGCAGCCGCGAGAACGGCGCATCCGCCGGAAGATTAAGGGACAGATGTTCGCCCGTGTCCCCCTCGAATCGACCGGCCGCAACCATTGCCGAAATCGCGCCGGAAAGATCCCGATCCAAAACCTGCAAACGACGGCAAAGGCGGGCTTTCGTATAGACGACGGCAGCGGCGGAGGGTATCTTGGCCGAGTGGCTTTTAACAAAACGGATATTCATCATGGTCGGGTCTCCATCAAGGGTCGCGGGCGTTTGTATATGTCGGAAGACTGAAGCCAATCATCGATAGTGCATCATCTATGGCAAGACGGAAATCTTGCCCGGAAATCGTATACCAAGACCATCCACATCCGACGACCTTATTAAAACCTGTTTTTTATATTCATGTCCACTGTTTCCCGCCATATTCTGCGCCAGCTCTTCCTCTCTTTCACGATGACCATCGGTATTTTGATCATCATCACATGGATGATCAATGCCCTTAAAACGTTCGAGATTATTCTTGCGTATGGATTCTCGTGGCCGCTTTTTTTTCGCGCGTCCTTCTTGCCGACACCGAAATTCATCGCCGTTTTCCTGCCTCTAGCGACCTTTATCGCCGTTTTATTTACCTATGCCCGCATGGAACGAGAAAGCGAGACCGCGGCCTTCAAAGCCGGTGGGATCGGCATTGTCGACCTCGCCCGGCCGGCCATCTTATTCGCCACCGTCATCACCGTCATCGGCTATGTTGTCATGCTGTATCTGATGCCCCTGGGGGTGCGTCAATTCATCGATCTGCGCGAAGAATTGCGCAATGTCAAAATATCATCCCTGTTGCGCACCGGCACTTTTATCGACACCAATCGGCATTTCACCTTTTATATTCGGGCCAAGGAAAGCGATAACCGATTTCGTGGTATTTTTATCCACGATACCCGAGATCCCAAAATCCCAAAAACCATCATCGCCGAAAGCGGTCGCGTTTTGAATCAAAAAGACGGTGTCCGTTTCATACTGGAAAAGGGATCCAGACAAAGCGTCAATCAAAAAAAGGGGGAATTTTCCCTTCTTGATTTCGATCGCTATGTTTTTGATCTGGACGATGGCCATAACGATGCGAACCCGCGATGGTACCGACCGGAAGAGCGGTATCTTAAAGATCTCATTTTTCTCGGCCCGGAAGAAATGCAAGATACAAACCTACGCCGATTGCTGATCGCGCACCTGCATTATCGCATCATGCTGCCTTTATATTCGATCATATTTGCCATGATCGCCCTCTATGCGACCCTGCATCACGCGTTGCCGCGCCATCCCCACACGTGGCGCTATGCCACCGCAACGGGCGCGATATTCGCCCTGGAATTGCTGATGCTGGGCTTGTCGCGGTACAGTGAAAAAAACATCTGGGCACTCGGCTTTGTCTATCTTTTAACCCTGACCGCTCTTTACGGTTCGTATCGTCTGCTGTACCGCCGTCATTTGCCTTCCTAGGATTCCATTCATGCGCGCGCGCCTTTCCTATACCCTGTTCTTTTATCTTGCTTGGAATTTTCTGCGCGCGTTTTTGATTGTTTTTGCCCTTCTCGCCGCCATTGGCTTTCTGATCGACCTCATCGAGCTTTTCCGCCGCACGGCCTCCGCCGCCGCTCCGTGGTCCGTCGTGATCTTGATGGCCGTCTATAAAATTCCCTCGTTCTGGCAGGTGCTGATGCCCTTTGCCATTCTTTTGGGCACGATGGTTGCCCTTGTCCATCTTCTCCATACCAGAGAGCTTGTTGCCTTGCGATCGAACGGCATTTCCGCGTGGCAGTTCCTCGCCCCCGGATTGTGCCTCGCCTTTCTTATCGGCATCTTCAATATCACCGTCCTTAATCCGGTCATCTCGCTGACCAACAAGGGGTTCGAGAATCTCGAAAAACAATATCTCGAGCGAAATGCAAGCAAGCTGGTCACCCTTTCCAATTCCGGATTGTGGTTGCGTGAAAATCGCGGCAAGTCCGAAATTCTCATCCACATGGATGGCGTCTTACAGAAAAACAAGCAACTTATCCGTCCATCCATTTTCCTGCTGGATCGTGACGGACAATTTCAGCAACGCATCGAAGGAACCCATGCCCTTATCCGTGACGGGTACTGGCTTTTCCCGCAAGCCAAGATCTTTGCGGTCAATCGCATGCCCCTCGATGTGTATAACTATCGTTATGTCACCGATCTTGATTTTCCTCGGCTGTATGAAAATTTCGCCCGTCCGGAAAGCTTCACGTTTTGGCAACTGCCCAGCTTCATCGCATTGATGCATGATGCCGGATTATCGGCAAAACGGCACAAGATTTACTACTATTCTCTTCTTGCCCTGCCGTTCTTCTTTGTCTCTATGCTTATGATCGGTGCGGCTTTTTCCCTGCGCCTGAATCTAAGGAGCAGCCGCCTTTGGCTCATTATTATCGGAATCAGTGGCGGCTTTATCATTTATTTCGTCAATAACATGTTTTACAAGCTGGCATTATCGCAAAAACTCCCGGCTATCCCGGCTCTTATCGCGCCGCTCCTCATTGGTCTTTTGCTCAGCGTTGCTTTTATTTTCCATACCGAGGACGGATAATATGAGCGATGCGTAATATACCCTCGATCCAAATGATCCAAAGCATCTTGGTCGGTGCCTTGCTGCTTGCCTCCACGTCCGCCTCGGCTTTTGACCGAACTTCCGATCCTCAAGCGCCCGATGCCCGCAACAATGTACGCCCCCCTCAAGCGCCCGATGCCCGCAACGATGTACGCCCCCCTCAAGCGCCCGATGCCCCCGACGATGTACGTATTGCCGCCGACAGCTTCAAACATCAACGGGATAACGGCGTTTATATCGCCACCGGCAATGTCGAGCTTGTCTATGGCGAACGGGTGCTGATCGCCGATACCGTCACCTTTGACGCCAAGAAGAAAATCGCCATCGCCAAGGGCAATGTCCAGATCCTTCTGGAGGGGGGCGATGTCATTTTCACCGATCGGGCCCAATTAAATCAGCAACTGGATCAAGGAGAGTTATCCCGCCTTGGCATCGTTCTTGCCGATCGATCCCGTATCGCCGCGCGGAGTGGATCGATAAGAGGGCACAAAACCACGGTCCATCGTGCCGTTTACTCTGCCTGCAAGCCCTGTGCAACCAAACGCGGACGATCCATGGATGAAACCCCTTTATGGCAAATCAAGGCGCGCAAAGTCATCCATAATCGCAAGAGTAAGCGCATGATATATCATCATGCGGTCATGGAACTGGGCGGGGTTCCGGTGATGTATCTGCCGTATTTTTCCCACTTCGATTCAAGCGTCAAGCGCGAAGACGGCTTTTTGACCCCGACCTTGCGCAGCTCATCACTCTTGGGTCAGATGACATCGACCCCCTATTTTAAAACACTGGGGCCCCATGCGGATATAACGATCGATCCGATCATCACGACCAAACAGGGTCCGATTCTGCACCTTCAAGGCCGGGCAAGAACACGGAGAGGCTATGTCGATTTTGATGGCTCCGTCACCAGTGGCGACCTCTACGCCCCCACGTCCAACGCCGCCCCGCCCGCCCCGGCATCACGCAAAGCCCAACCGAAAGCATCCGCATCCGGAAATGCCCCATCCGCCCCATCCGGCGGCGCCCAAGCCGCCCCATCCGGCGATGCCCAAGCGGTTGCCCCATCCGGAAATGCTCAATCCCCCGCGACCGGCAATGCCCAAGCGGTTGCCCCATCCGGCAAAGCCCAAGCGGTTGCCCCATCCGGCGGCGCCCAAGCCGCCCCATCCGGCGATGCTCAACCGAAAGCATCCGGCAAAGCCCAACCGAAAGCCGCCGCGGCCGGCAACAATCCAATTCGAACCGGGCGCATGCGCGGCCACGTCAAAACACACGGGCAATTTGTCGTCAACCGGAATATGCGCTGGGGCTTTAATATTAATCGCGCCAGCGACGACACCTATCTGCGCCGCTATAATTTCGGCGGAGCACGGTCATTGACCAGCCGTATTTTTGCCGAAGGATTTCAAGGTCGCAATTATCTGACCGGCGAACTCCTGGCATTCCAGGATCAACGGATTAACGTCGAGCAAAAACGCGTGCCGACCATACTGCCCGATATATCCTATCATTTTTCCCAAATTCCAAACCGCTATGGCGCTTTTTGGAGCTGGGATAGCAACATCAACCACCTGACACGTGAAAAAGGCAGCAAGCGCATGCGTTTTGTCAATCGCCTCGGTTTTTCTTTGCCTTATAAAACCGAGCAAGGCCATATATTCCGCCTCGACGGCAATGTTCGGGCCGATTACTACAACGTCGAGAACGCGCCTTTATCGCTGACCCAAAGACCGCCCATATGGACGCCGCCCCAAGACCCGACGACTCTTGAAGAAGCACGCCGATCGCACAGTACAAGCCGCTATTTCGGGAATACGAGCCTGACATGGAAATACCCCTTGCTCCGAATTGGCAAGAATACGACAAGCATCCTAGAGCCTATTTCCATGCTGGTTTTAGCCCCCAATGTCGGCATTGAAAAGGACATCACCAACGAGGATAGCACCGACTATGAATGGGAGGAAAACAACCTCTTTGTTGCCAATCGCAGAAACGGATGGGATCGTCTCGATGGGGGCCATCGAGTCGACTATGGACTGCGTTATGATATTTACCGCTATGCCAATCGTGGGCCGAAAACGAGCGATCGCGGCACATTACAAGACGGGCAAATTTCATTTCTCATCGGGCAAAGCTATCGTCTGCGATTGCAAAGCGAGCTTTCGACATCGCCGGGGAACGAAAAACGCCTATCCGATATTGTCGGGCGCATCGCCATTGCCGAATCATCCCCCGTCGGATTAATGGAACTTTTCTATCGCTATCGGTTCAACTACGAAAGTCAGTCCCTGAAGGTCAATGGAGTGTCGGCCGTCCTAACGACAAAGCGATTCGGGATGGACGTGGACTATATCAATATCAAGGCGGGCGCGACCACGCGCAACGCGGCCCGAAGGCATGAAATCAATATGGGCACCTCCTACGATTTTTTGAATTATTGGAATGTGCGAAGCACCGCCTCATATGACCTGGTCGGGGAAGGGCATCTGCTTGATTTTGCCACTAAACTTGTGTATCTGGGCGATTGCGTCGGCTTCAGTTTCGGCTTTAGCAAGCAGTACAACCGCGACCGCGATTACGAGCCTAGTGCAAATTATCTATTTAGCATTATATTTAAAAATCTGGGATCGTCTTGGAATACGGAATCTTTACTCTAGTAAAATCATGATTACGCATCGTCACATAGTAAGCAATCAACGGGTAAGCAATCGATGGGAAAACGGTCGATTATCCGCCCGCCGCCCCTCCGCGCCGAAAATGGGCATATTGCGCCGCCGGATGGCGATATGGCCGGTTATCGTCTCTTTGGGTTTTTTCCCTCTGCCATTAACGAAAATCATCGATGCGTCCTCAAGCCTATCGGCCCACGCCGACGATCAGGCCGACGATCAGGCCGAAGATCATGAGGGCTTTGATGCCATCGCGGCCACCGTCAATAACGCGATTATTTCATATCAGGATATGGATCATAAGATCGTCTTCATGCTAAAGGTGCTGGGGCTGGAAGATACCCTGGAAAACCGTGACCGTATCCGACCCCAGGCGATTCAAAACCTGATCGACGAGACATTGCAGCAACAGGAAAGCCGACGTAACCGCGTGACCGTGCGCGACCAACAAGTCAATGAAGCCCTGTCCCGTATTGCCGCGGCCAACGGTATCTCGGTGGATGATTTTGAGGGGTATTTGAAATCGCGTGACATTCCCGTGAAAATGTTCCGCGAACAACTCCATAACCAACTTCTCTGGCAAAATCTTGTCGACTCGCAATTGCGCCCACGCATTCAAATCAGCGAAGAAGAAATCGACACCGTGATCGATTTTTATAAGCAAAATCAAGGAAAACACGAATACCGGATTCTTGAAATCTATCTTCCGTTCCGCGACCTTGAATCCCACGAGCGTGTTTTGACCCAAGGGCAGGAAATCGTTGCCTTGATCCGGGCAACCGAGAAAACCGAACGTCGGGTGCGGTTTTCCGACCTCGCGCGGCAATTATCCCAATCGGCATCGGCCGTGCTCGGCGGCGATATCGGCTGGGTTACCCACGGACAAATAGATCGTGATTTACGCGATGCCGTCACCCGGACGAAGGTCGGCGATGTCTCCCCCCCGGTGAAGGCGCGTAACGGCATCCATATTCTTTTGATCCATCAAAAGCGGATCATTGGCGACAATCCATCGGCAACGGTCGCATTGAAGAAAATTGCCTTACCCGTATCGATTGATCACCCCGAGATAGATGCCTTGCAAGAAGCCGTCCGCAAACATCTTGCAACCGCTTCGTGCTCGGCATCGCCGGCATCCACCCTTGAAACGGTTGTGATTAGCGACCTTGGCCAGGTTAAAATCGCCGATTTTCCCGAACATATCCGCAACGCCGTGCTGCCCCTGAATGAAGGTGAAATCAGCCGGCCAATTGCCGAATCCGATAGTAATACCATTTTACTGCAATTATGCTCGAAGCCGATATCGGCAACATCCCTTCCCGGCCGCGATCAAATTCTGCAACGACTGGAACTGCAACGACTGCAGAAAATGTCCGAAAAGCAAATGCAGGATCTTCGACGCCGGGCTTATATCCATTTGCGATCCGTCCCTCCAAACGGATGACCATATCAAAACCACCACTGCCCAACGCCCATCACCCGTTGCCCCCTCCATCCGTCCTGACCATGGGGGAACCGGCCGGCATTGGCCCGGAAATAACTTTGAAAGCTTGGCGTTTTTTGAAAAACGCACCACCCGAGGATACGGACACACCCCATCGTCACCCCGTGTTTTTTGTGATCGGCGATCCGGATCTCTATCGCACGCGATCACGCGACTGCAATATCGATGCCGATATCATTGCGATCGATGATCCGCATCAGGCCCATGCCGTTTTTCCCGATGCCCTTCCCGTTCTCGGCAAAGGTTACGCATCGGTTGTAGTTCGCAATCGGTATCCTGCGGTGAGCCATCAGAAAATGGTGATCAAAAGCATCACGCAAGGATTTATGTGGGCCAAAAAACTCGGCGCACCCCTAATCACGAACCCGATCCACAAGGCAACCTTGTATGAAGCCGGGTTTGACTATCCGGGACATACGCAAATGCTGGGGGATTTATCCAAGGTTAAAACCCCGGTGATGATGCTTGCCAACTCCCATCTGCGGGTTGTTCCGGTCACCACCCATATCGCCCTTAAGGATGTCACAAAACACCTCCACTCGGATATTCTGGAAGCCACCATGACCATTACCGCCATGGCCCTGAACAAGGATTTTTCCATCCCCCGACCGCGTATCGCCGTTGCTGCCCTTAACCCCCATGCCGGTGAAAACGGCACCATGGGCTTGGAAGAACAGACGATCATTAGCCCCGCAATCGCGCGGATCAAAGAACGGATCAAAAGCGAGAACAACGCCCACATCGACGGACCGCTTCCCGCCGACACCCTTTTCTATCCGGATGCCCGTCGCGCCTATGATGCCGTTATCTGCATGTATCACGATCAAGCCCTTATTCCCTTAAAGACCCTTGATTTTAAAGCATCCGTCAATATTACCTTGGGGCTGGATATCGTGCGCACGTCGCCCGGTCATGGAACGGCGCTGGACATTGCCGCAAGCAACCGGGCCGATAGCTCGAGTTTAATCGAAGCCATTCGTACCGCGCACCGCCTATCCATGCATCGGTGCCAAACCGATCCGTGATGCCGCACGTTCGAAATTTCGAAATCGATTCCAGCTTGCCTATATGACCGCACGGCCACCGCCCGATATGACGCCATTGGCCAAACTCGGTGCGAACAAGAGACTCGGGCAACACTTCCTGCATGATCTTAATATCACCCGACGGATTGTCCGTAGCTGCGGATCATTAACCGGTAAAGACGTGATTGAGATCGGCTCCGGCCCCGGCGGTCTGACCCGGGCGCTCCTTGAAAGTCCGGCCCGACGAATCATCGCCATCGAGAAGGATCATCGCTATGCCACCGCCTTGCAAGGGTGGCCGGAATGCCGGACCGGCCGACTGCAAATCATTGCGGGGGATGCCCTGGATATGGATCCCCATTGTCTTGTCGGCGATCGGCATACCGATCCGCATGATGCTGTCGACCGACCGCATACCGATACCGGCGATGCCGATATCAAACAAGACGTGAAAAAAGACATACGACCAAAAGACATGCAGCAAAAAAACATGCGGCCAAAAGACATACAAAAAGATACGGCCAAGATCGCCATTGTCGCCAACCTGCCTTACAATATTTCAACCCCCCTCATGTTAAAATGGACGCCCTTTGCCGATCGCTATGCCTCGATCACCCTTACCTTACAAAAAGAAGTGGCGTTACGCCTTCTTGCCGAAGGCGGCAAAAATTATTCGCGCTTTTCCGTTGCCCTGCGCCATGTATGGGATTGTCGGAAAATGTTCGATATTGCGGCAAGTGCCTTTATTCCACGGCCCAAAGTCACGTCCAGTGTCGTTCGTCTGACCCCACGCACCGATTCTGACCCGCATTTATGGAAAGATATCGTCGTCGTTGCAAAAGCCGCGTTTTCACAGCGGCGCAAAACCCTGCGCCGGGCGCTATCGACACTGACCAACGACAGCCGGGAACTATGCGAGAAAGCCATGATCGATCCATCCTTGCGGGCCGAAGAATTAAGCATCGATGACTATCGCCGCCTTGCCCTTGCATGGTCTCAAAACAGCGGGATCGACCGGCAACCGAAGCGCCGGACACGGACGAGAGAAAAATCCCCACACGGGCAGCGATGATAAAGACCGGATGAAAAAAGTCCCCTTATCAGGGCGGCGATGATAAAGACCGGACGAAAGCGTCCACTTTGGGATCTTGTCCGCGCCGGTGCTTCTTGGCCACCGCCAGGGCCTTCGTGATCTCGGCCTTGTCCGTTCCCGCAACCAAACGGTGGTTGCGCCGATGGCGCTCGGCCATCAGGATTGATTCCAGGACGCGAACGCTTTTGCCGAGATCGTTGTTGAAAACAACATAGTCATATTCGTGCCAATGGGCGATTTCGCCCTTTGCCATGGACATTCTTTTTTCAACCACCGCCATATCGTCTTGGGCGCGGCCATGCAGTCGACGGCGAAGTTCGCATAGCGATGGTGGTAAAATAAAAATGGAAACCATCCTCTTGCCCATTTTTTCGCGCAGCTGCTGGGCCCCTTGCCAATCGATATCGAATAATACATCCGTGCCTTGATCAAGGTGGCGCATAACATCATTGCGGGCCGTGGCATAGCGGTGGGAAAAAACGTGGGCATGCTCGAGAAAGGCATCGCCGTCGCGCATCTCGTCAAAGCGTCGATTTTCGACAAAAATATAATCTTTGCCATTCACCTCCCCACTTCTGGGGGGACGCGTCGTCACCGATATCGACATCACAAGCCCTTGTGCTTGGGCAAGGAGAGCCTTTGTCATCGTTGTTTTACCGGCCCCGGAAGGCGATGAAACAACAAGAAGAATCGATGATTGCGTCAGTGACATATGAACGTGCCGAAGGAATGAACCCGAAGATCGAATAAAAGAACGATTATGTTTACCCAATTGGAACGCGAATGGAAACGATCCAGAGGCAATTCTCCATCCTATGGTGCCGCCGCACGCGCCGCGCGCGCGCGGCGCAAGGCGCGCACATGGCGGTTATGGTCGCGTAAAGTGCGTGAAAAGACATGCCCGCCAAGACCGTCGGCAACAAAATACAGATATTCCACCGATGCCGGGTGCAACACCGCCCGAACGGCATCGATTCCGGGCAAACAAATAGGGGTCATCGGCAACCCCTCGTGCAGGTAGGTATTCCAAGGGCCGGGGGCTTTCAAATCGGCCCGGCCCAACCGCGCGGGAGTGCCATGGCCGGAACGTTGCAAGGTATACAAGACCGTCGGATCGGACTGCAATCGCATACCCCGCCGCAATCGATTTAAAAAAACGGCGGCAATGATCGGTCGCTCTTGGGCCAAGGCGGTTTCTTTCTCGACGATAGAGGCGAGAATAAGGGCTTCGTGCGCATTTGCCAAAGGAAGGCCGGGATCGCGATCCGACCACGCGCGCCGCAACGCTTTGTCCATTGCCACCGTCATATCCCGCACCATGCGAGAGCGATCATATCCAAAGGGATAAAAATACGTATCGGGAAGAAGGCTTCCTTCTTCCGGAAGACTTTTGATCGTGCCGCTAAAGGATGGGATAGCATCGATCCGAGCAACGACATCGGCCACCGTCCATCCTTCCGGCACGGTAAGGCGATACGGAACCTGATCGCCGCGGCGGATCATATCCAAAACGGCCAGAATGCTTGCCCCGGCAGGAATGATATAGCGCCCGGCTTGCAATTTTTTTTCCGCCCCGACAAAGGTTGCCGCCGCCGTAAATAAACGGGGAAGATCAATCACCCGGCGCCGTTCCAAAATCGCAGCGATTCGGTGCAAGGACGCACGATCGGGAATAATCACTTCAACGGTCGTGGTCGTGATTCCGCGCCAGGCAACACCATAGCCGATCAGCACCGCGGCGCTAAAAACCCCGACCGCCAAAAAGAAAACCACACGACGTGCTATGGTCATGCTCACCCGCCCCTTGGCCTATCCACGCCCTATAGGCGTGAAAAAATCAGAGATGAATTGGTACCGCCAAAACCGAAAGAATTGGAAAGAACACAGGAAAGAGAACGTTCCTGGGCATGATGCGGCACAAGATTAACATCGGCACAGGAAGGATCCGGCGCGTCCAGATTACGTGTTGGTGGCATCACGCCGTCACGCATGGCGAGAATGGAAAAAATGGCCTCGACACTGCCCGCCGCGCCAAGAAGATGGCCAATCGATGACTTTGTCGACGATACGCCAAGTCGCGAGATATGATCCCCCATCAAGCGCCGCATCGCCGACAACTCGATTTCATCGCCCAATGGCGTCGATGTTCCATGGGCATTGATGTAATCGATCCGATCGGGGGGGATTTCGGCATCCGAAAGGGCGGCTTGCATCGCTCGAAAGGCCCCCGATCCATCCGCACTCGGCGCCGTTATGTGATAGGCATCGCCGGACATACCGTAACCTTTAAATTCGGCATACATCGGGGCCTGACGCCGCCGGGCATGTTCGTATTCCTCAAGAATAAGAATGCCGCTTCCCGCACCCATAACGAAACCGTCCCGCCCTTGATCCCATGGGCGAGAAGCCCGCTCGGGATGGTCATTGAATCCGGTGGAAAGGGCCCGCAAAGCGCAAAATCCCGCTATCGCCAGTCGACAGATCGCATCTTCCGCCCCGCCCGCAACCATCACGTCCGCATGGCCGTCGCGAATGATCGTTGCCGCATCGCCGATGGCATGGGCCCCGGATGAACATGCCGTCACCGTGGCATGGTTCGGCCCACGCAAACCATGGGCAATGGCAACATGGCCGGATGCAAGATTGATCAAGCTGGATGGAATGAAAAAGGGAGACACGCGCCGCGCGCCCCTGTCGCGCAGGGTGATCGAGGCATCGTAGATTTTTTCCAGTCCGCCGACACCCGATCCGATGATCACCCCGGTACGGTCGCTATCGGCACCGCCGTCCGGATTCCAACCACTATCGTCCAATGCCTGCTTGGCCGCGGCCAAAGCATACATAATGAACGAGCCGATTTTGCGTCTTTCTTTCGCCGCCACCCATTGATCCGGATCAAATAAATGCGGCGCATTCTTCTGCCCCTCGACCACGTGCGGCACCTGCGCGGAAATCTTGCAACTAAGGTCTGTCGTATCGAAGGAGACAATCGGACCAACCGCGTTATCCCCGTTGATCAATCGTTTCCATGTGGCCTCTGCCCCGCAGGCAAGCGGACTGACCAAGCCGATGCCGGTGACAACAACCCGTCTCTTTCCCGAAGATCGCATTAGATATCTCTCACCATCCGTGCGCGCGCACTATCCAAAAGCACGCCGGCCGGCCCGCGCCCAAAGCGAGATAGCCCAAAGCGAGATAGCCCAAAGCGATATGGCCCAAAGTGAGATAACCCAGAGTGGGACGAATAGCATGCGCTTGTCAAAAACGGCGCATAACCCACGCATCGATCCCTAAGAGGCACTACCATCGGCATGCTTGTCGATATAATCAATGGCATTTTGAATTGTTAAAATCTTCTCTGCCGCTTCATCGGGTATTTCGCATCCGAATTCTTCCTCGAATGCCATCACCAACTCGACCGTATCAAGACTATCCGCACCAAGGTCATCAATAAAACTCGCGCTTTTCGTCACTTTATCGGCCGCAACACCCAAATGTCCGATCACAATCTTTTGGATGCGTTCCATGGTACCACTCATAAATCCATCCCTTTCATTCAAAACAGATCCTCGACTAAATTATGCGCAACGAACCGCCACCGAAAAAAACGGTGAAATTCGGTTCAAGCGCCCCTTCAGTTACCCCGTAGGTCAGCACACGTCAATTATTATGTCATGATCATACCGCCGTTAACATGCAGTATCTGTCCGGTGATATAGGACGCTTCTTCACTGGCAAGGAAAGACACGGCCGCCGCCACTTCATCGCAGTTTCCCGGTCGGGCACAGGGAATGGACTCCAATAAACGGGTGCGCCGCCCCTCATCCATTTTAGCGGTCATCGCGGTTTCGATATAGCCGGGAGCAACGCTATTGACCGTCACCGATCTTCCCGCGACCTCACGCGCGAGGGAGCGGGTCATTCCCTCCAACCCCGCCTTGGATGCGACATAAGCGGCTTGACCGGCATTACCGCTGCTGGCGACCACCGATGAAATGGAAATGATACGCCCCCAACGCTTGCGCATCATGACGGCAAGGGCGGACTGGCTAAGCCGAAAGGCAGCGGCAAGATTAACGGCCATGACATCATCCCAATCTTTTTTCGGTAAGCGCATCGCCAGACCATCGCGCGTAAGTCCGGCATTGTTGACCAAAAGATCAATTTTCTCGGCACGTATGCAATCGCGCAATCGCTCGACATCGCCGTCATCGGCAAGATCGGCGCATACGACCCGATGGTTGTCGCCATCCATCCGCCGTGCCGTTTCATCAAGCGCAGCGCGACGACGCCCGGCCAAAATGACCTGTGCCCCCTGCTTGGCGAACGCCACGGCAATAGCCCCGCCAATTCCACCGGATGCCCCCGTGACGAGAGCTTTTTTACCTTCTATGGAAAACATCATAATCGTTGCCCTTATAGTTTTGCCCTTATAACTTTGATATCAGGGATAACATCGCATCCATATCCTCAACCTTGCCAAGACACGCGACCTTCGCCTGGGGACTGATCCGCCGGATGAGTCCACCAAGAACATTGCCCGGGCCGCACTCGATAAAATGTGTCACCCCATCATGGCACATCTTTTCGATGCTTTCGCGCCACCGCACGCACGCCTCGACCTGGGCCGATAAAAGATCGGGTATCTGATGAACGTCCGCCACCGGCATCGCCGTCACGTTAGCGATCAAGGGCAAGGTCAACGGTGAAAAGACAACTTTTTTGAGTTCTTCTTCCATTTTGCGCCGCGCCGGTTCCATCAACCGGCAATGGAACGGTGCGCTGACCGACAAAAACATCACCCGGCGTGCGCCCGCCGACCGCGCACGATCGGCCACTTCTTCCACCGCTTTGCGTTGCCCGGAAACGACAACTTGTCCCGGTGCGTTATCATTGGCCGGATCGCACACACCGCCGATGTCACGGCAAATATCCTCGACCGCCGATTTGTCCAAGCCGAGAATCGCGGCCATCGCCCCTTTTCCCGGGGCCACGGCTTCCTGCATCGCCGATCCACGTATCCGCAATAAAGATGCGCATGTCGCAAGATCAAGAGCCCCCGCCGCGACCAAAGCCGAATATTCGCCAAGAGAATGCCCCGCCGTACATGCCGCAACGTCCGGCAAGGGCTTGCCAAGCTCTTTTTCCAGCACGCGTAATGCCGCGATCGAATGGGCCATGATGGCCGGTTGGGCGTTCCTGGTCAGAGTCAACGCGTCCTCGGGCCCATGAAACATCATTTTGGTGAGTGGCTGATGAAGTGCGTCCTCGACCTCCTCGAATACCTTTCGGGCTTCGGGAAAATGATCGGACAGATCGCGCCCCATACCAACTTTTTGTGATCCCTGTCCGGGGAAAACGCATGCCAGCACTATTAATTCCACCTCTTTATAATCGCGCGCGATGAACCGTATCTTGCGCCCCCGATGCCGAGCGCCAACGGCCAAGCACCGATTTTAATACGCACCGATTGAATACGCGCCATCACAGCCCGCGACGACCGCAACTGTCAAGGGGTATTCAAGCCACCTTGCCCCCATGATTGGAAACCACGCCCCCGACCCTTGATAGGGCAGGGTTAAAAAGCCGCACGATAGACTTCAAAAAACCTTGCGCTTCTTGTTGTCTGGGGTATAGTGCGCGCCTTGCATAGGAACTTGTTGACAAAAGGAAAAACAAACTATGTCCCTTTACGAGAGTGTGTTTATCATTCGCCAAGAACTGTCGGTCGCGGCTGCGGTCAAGATTGCCGATCGCTATGCCGGTACCATCGACAAAGAGGGCGGCAAAATCGTGAAGCGTGAAAATTGGGGTTTGCTTAACCTTGCCTACCGTATCCGCAAGAATCGAAAAGGGCATTTCTTTCTGTTTAACATTGATGGTCCTTCCAAAGCCGTTCAAGAAATGGAACGTGGAATGAAGCTTGATACCGATACCCTGCGTTGCTTGACCACCCGAATCGACGCGGTGAGCACGGATCAATCACCCATCATGCATCGCCCCATGGAAGACGACAAACCCGGATATCGCCGCAGTGACGACCGCCCGGAAAGAAGGGATATGCCGCAAAATCGCGGTGATTCGCGGACTAGAGGCGAAGATGGCACCCATGCCCACGGAACCCACACACGGCCCGATACCCACGCACGAAGCGACAGAGGGGACAATGCCGACGGGGCAAAGGAAGAAACCACGCCCCCGGCGAATAAAGAGGATCCAAGAACATGAGTGACATGCCAAACGAAAGAGACCGTTCAGGCCCGTCCCATCGCCCGATGGGCGGCGATTCCGGTGGTCGCGGTGGACGCGACATGCCAACCGAGAGAGACCGTTCAGGCCCGTCCCATCGTCCGATGGGCGGCGATTCCGGTGGACGCGGCGGACGCGACATGCCAACCGAAAGAGACCATTCAGGCCCGTCCCATCGTCCGATGGGCGGCGATTCCGGTGGACGCGGCGGACGCGACATGCCAACCGAGAGAGACCGTTCAGGCCCGCCCCATCGCCCGATGGGCGGCGATTCCGATGGACGCGGCGGACGCGGACGCCAGAGGAGTTTTCGCCCCTTTCGGCGCCATCGGCGCCAGTGTCCGTTTTCTCGCACGAATTCTCCGGCAATTGACTATAAGGATGTCAAAATGCTGTCTCGTTTTTTATCCGAACAAGGCAAAATCATCCCGGCCCGGATCAGTACCGTCTGCGCGAAAAAACAACGCAAATTGGCCCAGGCCATCAAACGGGCGCGTTTTCTCGCTCTCTTACCCTACACCAAGAAATAGGCGTGATCATGCAGGTCATCCTTCTTAAACGTATTTTGGGATTGGGCCAGATCGGCGATACCGTTCGGGTGCGCCCGGGATATGCCCGCAATTTCCTTTTGCCCCGTGCCCATGCCCTGCGCGCGACCAAAAGCAATCTTGATGCCTTTGCCACGCGGCGCCATCAACTCGAAGCCGATAATCTGAAGGAGAAAAAGGAAGCCGAAATGGTCGGCGCTAAGTTGGAGGGTGAGGAAGCCGTCATCATTCGCCAAGCCAGCGAGAGTGGGCGTCTTTATGGATCGGTGACCACCCGCGATATTGTCGAATCTCTCGACAAGCAAGGCTTTACCGTCGATCGATCCCAAATTCAGTTGGGAGAGAAAATTAAATCCACCGGCATTCAGACATGCCGCATCGTTTTGCATGCCGAAGTTATCAGCAACGTGTCGATTAATATCGCCCGCAGCAAGGATGAGGCCACCGCGCAACGAAAGGCCCTGGAATCGCCGCCGCCGCCACCGCCGCCGAAAGATACCGATCAAGACCCAAGCGTCGATGCCTTGAGCACCGATTCGAATCCGACCGCAACGGACGCGGATGATATTGCCGACGCGCAATCGACCGGCAAGGTCGAAGCCGAAAAAACCACCGCTATGGCCGATGCGGATGTGACAAATACGGATATGGCGAATGCGAACGCCCCTCAAGATCATGGCGAATCGCACGCAAAACCCGATGACGCCACGGCACCCCCCGATCCTTCATCGGAGAAAGCCCCTTCATCGAAGCAAGCCCCTTCATCGGAGAAAACCATGGCCGGTGCAAAGCCGCCGCCGGTAACAAGCCAGGAAAAATCCTAGTCCATAAAGAAAGCCGGCAAATGACTAAAAAGCCATCCCGATGGCGACAATGGGTATCCAAAATGCGTGCCCATCAATCGGATGCTAATCCGTGATCGTTCATCTGTTTTGGTTCACGATTGGCATTTGCGTATTGATTGGGGGAGCGGAGGGATTTATTGCCGCAACCCAAAGAATTGCCGGATTGGTCAGAATGCGCCCGGCGACCGCCGGTATTTTTATCATTGGTTTCGGCACGTCGATGCCCGAACTGGTCACCAGTGTCGAGGGGGCTTTGTTAGACAGCGATGGTGTCGTCATCGGCAATATTGTCGGCAGCAATATCGCCAATCTATTGCTTCTCGCCGGTATTGCCGGATGCTTGATTCCTCTCCGTTCCGGAACCCTCAAATTGGATTTGTCGATTCTCGGTATCGCATCCTTGATCTTCACGATTGCCACGTTTAACGGATATTTCGGCTATATCGCCGTGGTCGCCTCCATCGTCCTGATCGCCATTCATATCGCGATCTATCTGTTTCGTCCGGTCAGCGCATCGCCCCCCATTATCCAGAAACACAGCCGGCCATGGATCGCATGGGGCGTATCGTCTCTCTTGCTTGTCACCGGTTTTATACTGATGCTTGTCGGGGCGAATATTATGATTGAACGAAGCATCACGATGGCGCGCCTGATCGGTCTGCCGGAAGTCTTTATCGGTCTGACCGCCATTGCCCTGGGCACGTCACTGCCGGAACTGGGGGCGATTTGGGCATCCATACGGCAAAAACAAAGCGCCTTTATCGCCAGCAATATTATCGGCAGTTGTATCTTTAATCTGCTTCTCGTCCTGCCTATCGCCGCACTCTTTCAACCGTTGCGCATCGCGCCCTCGATTCTTCATTTCGATCTGTGGGTGATGAATGCGGCATATCTCGCTCTTGCCGGGTTCTTTCTCCTATGCCGTGGAGTGCCGCGGCTTGGCGCCATCGGGTTGATCGCCGCCCATGTCATTTGGTTGGGTATACATGTCGCCGCCGAGTTTTAATCGCCGACCACCATCATGATGGCACCCCACGATTATATAGCCCCGACCAAGTTATCCCGATAATCCACAAAGCGTCCCCCGATTTCTGCTTCAACCCACGCATGTGCGCATTGGCTCGGTGCATGACTTCGATATATGATGGACGGTATTATGTCGTCGCCATCCCGTACCGTTACCAAAGCCAAAGTCCGCATTGTCCCTTCCGGAGAAAACGCCGACCACCCTAGGGGTGAAGCACAAGGCCCCGGGCAGGGAAAAAATCAGCCAGGTCAAGCACAAGGCCCCGGGCAGGGAAGAAATGGGCCGGGTCAAGCAAACGGCGGGGAAAATACCCCATCATCGCCCTTTGCCGGGGACACCGCCGCAAATAGTCCGGGACAAGCGGGCCCAAGTTATCACCTCCTTTACAACTATGAGGCGGAGCGCTCCCTTCTTGGCGCGTTAATGATCAATAATCGCTTTTATGAAAATATATCCGAAATCATCCATCCGGATGATTTTGCCGATCCTTTGCACAGCAAGATTTTTACCGCCATCGGCAGCCTGATCAATCAAGAACGCATTGCCGATCCGATTTCTCTCAAGCAAAATTTTGAGGCGGAAGAAGCATTGGAAAGCATTGGCGGGGGCCAATATCTTGCCCGCCTGGTCGAGGAAGCCATTCTTACCACATCGGCCAAAACCTATGCGGAAATCGTGCATGATTTGGCACTCCGCCGGGTTTTGGTCGCCACTGCCAGCGAATTGATTTCCGAAGCAAGCAAGCCAAGCGTCGATATTAGCGCCGATACATTAATCGAGGATGCGGAACAGGCACTCTACCGTATCAGTGAAGATGATCAGCGCCAAAACAGACTGGCCCCCCTTAGCGCGACTCTGGAAAAAGCGCTGACCGGTGTTTCCAATGCCTTAAATAACTATGATCGGATCTCCGGCCTTTCTTGCGGTTTTAATCGGATCGATCATTGTCTTGGCGGACTGCAACCATCCGACTTGGTCATCGTTGCGGCCCGCCCATCGATGGGAAAGACCGCATTGGCGACAAACATCGCTTGGCACGCTGCTTTACAGCGCATGAAGAACGATAAAGCCGAACGCCGACAGGGGGGTATCGTTGCCTATTTCTCGCTGGAAATGTCGGCCGAGCAGTTAGCGACGCGGATTTTGTGCGAAATGACCCGAATCAACGCCACCCAAATTCGACTTGGCAATATCAAACAGGCCGATTACGACCGAATATTTGAGGTCTCGAAGCAAATTGAGGCAGCCCCCTTGTATATTGACGAGACACCGGCCTTGAATGTTGCAACATTGCGCAATCGGGCCCGGCGACTAAAGCGCACGCGCGGACTGGATATGATTATCGTCGATTATCTTCAACTTCTTTCCGGAACCGGCTCGCGGGCTTCTATGAATAGTCGGGTCGTGGAAATTTCGGAAATCAGCCGCTCTTTAAAAGCGTTGGCAAAGGAGTTGAATATCCCGGTGATCGCCTTATCCCAACTGTCGCGCAAAGTTGAAGATCGTGATGACAAGCGGCCGCAACTGGCCGATTTGCGCGAATCCGGTGCCATTGAGCAAGACGCCGATGTCGTCATGTTTATCTATCGCGAAGCCTATTATGTCTATCGTTCGAAACCGCGCGAGCCCCAAGAAGGGGACAGTGCGGAACGAATGGAAAAATTCGAAAAGTGGAAAGAGCGCTACGAGGAAGTCGCGCGCCACAGCGAAATCATGATCGCAAAAAATCGACACGGAAGGGTCGAAAATATACACTTACATTTCGACGAGAATTTCACTCGGTTTACTAATCCGGTCGAAGAAGATAATCTCCCGGAAAGGACATAGAAGCCACGGCCTTATCATCAAAAATCCGTTATTGATCCATTTTTAGCATCCCCCTATCCCCCCTATGTTATTTCTTACCCATATCGGTCGCCTTTTTCTCGATTTCCTTCATACCAGCGGTCAAGTGTCCGTTTTTATCGGTCGAACTTTGGCGAATAGCACACGCCCGCCATTCTACGGGCGGGAAATTCTCCACCAAATTTGGAGTATCGGCTACTTTTCCCTTCCTTTGATTGGCCTGACCGCAATTTTCACCGGAATGGTTCTGGCCTTGCAGAGTTACACCGGATTTTCCCGCTTTTCTGCCGAAAGCGCGATTCCCAATATCGTTGTTCTCTCGATGACCAGGGAATTGGGCCCGGTTCTCAGCGGTTTGATGGTCGCCGGTCGGGTCGGTGCTTCGATGGCCGCCGAAATCGGCACCATGCGCGTCACGGAACAAATCGATGCCCTGCGCGCATTGTCGGTTAATCCATTTCAATATCTGATCGCGCCAAGGGTTATCGCCAGTCTCATATCCTTGCCGTTACTGGTGATTGTCGCCGATATCATCGGCATATTCGGCGGCTATCTGGTCTGTGTTTTCAAACTCGATTTTAATCCATCCCTGTACATCATCAATAGCTGGAATTTCCTTGAGATAAGCGATGTTTTATCGGGATTGGTGAAGGCTGCCGTCTTTGGCTTTATCGTCGCCCTGATGGGCTGCTATCAGGGGTATTACTCAAGCGGCGGGGCCGAAGGGGTCGGGCGGGCGACCATGATGGCGGTGGTCAGTTCGTCCATCCTTATCCTTTCCTTTAATTATTTGATTACAGGCCTCTTCTTCACGCATTAACGAAATCTGCGATATAGTCATATGAAAGCGAATCAGACCCCGAAAATCCGTTTACGTTCGGTCCAAAAATCCTTTGGCTCCAACCACGTTTTAAGGGGCATCAATCTCGATATCATGCCGGGCGAATCCTGCGTTATCATCGGTGCGTCGGGCAGCGGGAAATCGGTTCTGATCAAATCCATACTAGGGCTTCTTGATGTTGATGACGGTCATATTTTGATCGATGGGATGCCCAAAAGCCAGCCCAACCATCCCGAACACGAAGCCTTTCTTCATCAATGCGGGGTTTTGTTCCAGGGCGCGGCATTGTTTGATTCGATGAATGTCCGCGATAACATCACCTTTGCTTTGCGCCAACGCGGAATGTCCCCTGCCGCCGCCGCGCAAAGCGCGCCGTCCCATCTTAAGAAAGTCGGATTAAAGGCATCGGTTGCCGATCTTTATCCCGACGCTTTATCCGGCGGCATGAAAAAACGCGTCGGCCTTGCACGGGCAATTGCAACCTCCCCCTCGATACTTTTTTTTGACGAACCGACGACCGGCCTTGACCCTATCATGGGCGGACTTATTAACCGCTTGATTCGTGATTGCGTACATACATTGGGGGCCACGGCGATCACCATTACCCACGATATGGAAAGCGCCCGCCAAATTGCCCATAAAATTGGCATGATCCACCAAGGAAAGATTATCTGGCATGGAACGGTGGCGCAAATGAACAAGGCAAAAAACACCCATCTGCGCCAATTTCTTGATACCAAAACGCAGTGACTTAATCGGCCTATCGTAACGATTTTTCTTGCTATCCCGTACGCTTATACGATAAGCCAGATTCAGAACCGTTATGAGCTTTTTAAGCACCAATATCATCGATGGTGGCGTTATTATTTTCGTCGCTATTTCCGCGTCTTTTTCCCTTGGCCGCGGGTTTGTCCGTGAAGTCATCACGATTGCCGCCTGGGTCGGCGCGTGCCTCGCACCAATCTATCTATTGCCGCAATTACGCCCCTGGATCGCCCTTAATATCGGCGATGACATACTCGTCCAAACGGCCAGTGGCCCGGCATTGTTTATCTTGGCCTTTATCGCTTTGCGCATTGTCGGCAGTATCATCGTCGGGGCCTTACGGCTAAAGGAAGCGTCCGGACACCTCGATCATTTTTTCGGGCTGACGTTTGGCCTTGTCCGGGCCATTTTCCTTATCTGTCTTGCCTATATCCTCCTTTCTTATGCCGTGCCTTTTTCCGAGCAACCCAAATTCATCACGCAATCGCGCTCTTTCGCGATTATTTTTCCGTTATCCAAATTCATCACATCATTTGTTCCGGAGAGATACGATATCCCGCTTGGCCCGACCGAGGAAGACCGCTCCGCCGAAAAAGACCATTCCAAGGACGCGGGGGGCACGCACGATATTCCACCCGATAATCCCTAGTCATGGTCTTTACTCCGGGCAAAAACCACCCTTCTTCCATTCACCGCAGAATAGATAAAATAAATCCCAACGGCGATTCGCTGCGCCGATCCCTGCGCGAAAAATGCGGGGTGACCGGGGTATTCGGCCACAGTGAAGCATCAGTTCTTACCGCTTTGGGGTTGCATGCACTCCAGCATCGCGGCCAAGAAGCGGCCGGCATTGTTTCCTTTGACGGAACACAATTCCATTCGCATCGCGCGTTTGGCCAAGTCGGCGATATCTTTTCCCAGGAACGAATCATCAAGCAACTGCCCGGCCATCTTGCCCTTGGTCATAATCGCTATGCGACCCATGGCGAGATGTCGACGCGTAATATTCAACCGCTATTTGCCGAATTCTCCTTTGGTGGCTTTGCCCTGGCCCATAACGGCAACCTGACCAACGCCATGTCCTTGCGTGACCAATTGGTGTCGCGCGGGCATTTGTTTCAATCAACGACCGACACCGAAGTCATCATCCAGCTCATGGCCGCGCCCGATAATAACCAAGGGGGGCTAAAGGATCGAATCGCCAATGCCCTGGGCGGCGTAGAAGGTGCCTATTCGATCATCGCCATTGCCGATAATTGCATGATCGGTGCTCGCGATCCGGAAGGAGTCCGTCCCTTGGTCCTCGGCCGGCTTGACGATGCGTGGATTTTGGCCTCGGAAAGCTGTGCTCTTGATATCATGGGCGCTGAATTCGTCCGTGATATCGAGGCCGGAGAAATGATCTATATTGACGCACGGGGGGCCCGATCGTCGTTTCCCTTTGCCCGGCGCAATTCGCGTTTTTGCATTTTTGAATACGTGTATTTTGCCCGCCCCGATTCGGTCATTGAGGGAAAAAACGTCTATCAAATCCGTAAACGTATCGGCCATTACCTCGCGAAAGAACGCCCCTGTGCGGCATCGGTTGTCGTCCCGGTGCCCGATTCGGGGGTGGCCGCCGCTATTGGCTACAGCGAAACCTCCGGCATTCCTTTTGATTTAGGAATTATCCGCAACCACTATGTCGGCCGTACCTTCATCGAGCCAAGCGATTCCATTCGCCATTTCGGCGTTAAACTAAAACACAATGCCAATCGCGGTCTTTTGCAAGGGCAAGACGTCATCTTGGTCGATGATTCGCTGGTGCGCGGGACCACATCACGTAAAATTGTCGATATGGTACGCCGGGCCGGGGCCAAAACCGTCCATATGCGTATTGCGTCACCGCCGACACGACATCCGTGCTTTTACGGTATCGATACACCGCGCCAGGAAGAGTTGTTGGCATCAACGATGGATAATGACGCGATGACGTCCGAAATTGGCGTTGATAGTCTTGAATTTCTATCGATTGACGGGTTGTATCAAGCCCTTGGTTACGGCAAGCGCGACCGGGATCGACGCTATTGCGATGCCTGTTTTACCGGTGATTATCCGATACGGCTGCGGGATCATGAAGAACGCGATGACCAATGCCAATTATCGTTACTGGATGAATTGGACGCCGGGCATCGCTAGGTCGGCGACCGCGCGCGAATAAGTACTCTTTTCAGCCGTGCCCCAATAGATCATCGACCGCGCACGAATAACCGCTCTTTTCAGCCGTGCCCCAATAGATCATCGGCCGCGCGTAATTTTCAACTTTGCCCTTTTTACCCGCGTCCCCGGTTCACCCCATACATTTCTTGTGCCATCGCTTCGTACCAGCCCCTTGCGGCCCGCGCCTCACGCCGGCGAAAGGATCGATCCGCCGATAAGGGGGACACGCCGCCCGCCCCTCCGATTGCCGTGATGCGTTTTTTACCGGCGCGATAAAGCCCTGCGATCGAAATGCCATAATCCGGCCCGAGAAGCGAATAACAGACATTCATAAAAACCGGCGCGCGGACGCTGCGCTCGTGCAAAATAGCAACCAACGCCGCGGCGCACGCCTTACCTTGCGCATTGGCCGCAAAGCCCGATTTGGGCATATCGCCGGGAACGATTGAATCGCCCAGCACGTGCACATTGGGAACCTCTCGCGATTCAAGGGTAAAGCCGTTCACCCGACACCAATTTCCACCTTCCGGACCGCGACGGCCAAGGCCGCCATCGCGTGCGATTTTCGCGGCGCGCTGTGGCGCAATAACATTGGCAAGATCGCATCGCACGGTATCACCACCGGCCATATAAAGGCGCATCGCTGCCGCATCGACACGAATCAAACGCGCATCATCGCCCCCCGTCCATTCGATCATGCCGGGATATAATTGCTCCCATCCTTGGCGAAATAAATCCTGTTTGGTAAACGCGCTCTTTGCATCAAAAATCAGGATTTTGCATCTCTCCCGGCCATGATTCTTCAAATACCAGGCCATCACGGCCGCGCGTTCATACGGTGCCGGAGGACAGCGATAGGGATAATCGGGTACCGTGATAACAACAACCCCACCGTTTTTGACGGCCCGCAACCGCCGTGCCAAATCAAGGGTCTGCGGCCCGGCTTTCCACGCATGGGGCATCACCGCCACCGCCTTTGCATCATATCCTTCAATCGCCGATGTATGCACATCGATGCCGGGGGAAAGAACCAATCGATCCCAGGTCAGATTCTGTCCGTCATCAAGGGTAAGGGTTTTCCGGCTTGGATCAAAGGCCAAAGCGCGGGCACATACCACCGTTACACCAAGTTGTTCCAGCCCGCGCAGCGACCACGTCAGATCATCCATATGGAAAAAACCACCGATGACATAATTGCTGAAAGGGCACGTGTGGATTAACCGCGATGCCTCGACCAAGACAATATCGATACCGGCATTGGCATAGGCCAAATAACGCGCACAGGTCGCCCCCCCGTACCCCGCGCCGACAATGACCACCCTTGGTCGCGATCTTGCCATCCCGGACATGGCCGGTAAAACGCCCGCCGCCGCCAGCAATCGAAGGAATGAACGTCTGTGCATGGAACGATTTTGAAGCCGATATGGGGAAGAGCCTTTTTTCATGGCACAGCCCTATGGCGACGATGCCGCATCCGAAGGCAGGTGGGCGAAGAACTGTGCGAGATCATCAATATCATCATTGGAAAAGGGGCGCATCAAACGCCCCATAATCGTTGATTCCCTCGTTCCATCGCGATAACCAACCAAGATTTTATACATCACCTCGGGATCCATAGCCGCAATCGATGCCATGCCCGCGCGGTTATTGCCGTCGATGCCATGACACCCCATGCAACCACGGGCAATAAGAGCAAAATTAGGCTGCGGGTCGGTATCGATATCATCCGCCAAAGCCGGGGACAGATCCAGCCATATTCCAGCGATTATTCCAGTGATCCACATCATAGATCGGCTTTTTCCTCTGCAAAAATCGATCATAAAACCGAGGAATTTAAGCCGCATTCGCCGATTTTCGCACGTGCAGCCGCACCGGCATACCGTCCAATGCAAAATGGGCCCGCAATCCGTTGCTCAGGTATCGCAGATACGATTGAGGGATATGCTTTTGCAAATTGGCAAATAAGGCAAAACTCGGCGGACGGGTGGATACCTGGGTGACATAGCGAATCTTAAGCTGCCGTCCGCCAAGTCTCGGCGGTGGATGCCGTTCGATATGGTCCTTCAACCAACGGTTAAGCAATCCCGTGTCGATCCTGGTACTCCACCGGACAATCGTTGCCGCAGCGGCCGGTAAAATACGATCCACGCCATCACCGGAAAGCGCCGAACACGCGACAACCTCGACCCCGCGCGCTTGCGGCAGCGAACCGACCATGGCATCCGTATAACGGCGCCATAACCGACGGGGCCAAAGATCGCATTTGTTAATAACGATCAATGGCGCGCGCCCTTCCTTAAGGATCTGCGCGAAAATAGCCATATCTTGTTTTTCAAGCGCCGAAGATGCCGATACCACCAAACACGCCACCTGCGTCAAACGCAAGGCCCTGCGAGTCGCGGACAAAGACATATCCTCCAGCGTGGAGCGGCTTTGACGGCGCATACCGGCGGTATCGACAAGTTCATAACGATGCTTGTCCCGTTGCCACGAAAGCACCACCGCATCGCGCGTCACACCGGCCGTGGGTGCCGTTAGAAGGCGATTTTCTCCGACGATCCGGTTAATCAGTGTCGATTTGCCGACATTCGGCCGCCCCAGCACGGTCAGACGTAAAAAGCGCACCGTGTGGCCGTGCAATTCCTTGTCGCTTGGGATGAAGGGGGCAATCGACTCGTATAAAGCGTCAAAGCCCTGGCAATGGGCTGCCGAAATAGCCACAAAATCGTCGACGTTTAACGACCAAAATTGGGATATCGACAAACGCGCATCATTGCCTTCACATTTATTAATCACCAGAACAAATGGACGACCCATGCGACGAAGCCGCCCTAGAATAGCCGCATCGGCACTGTTCGGGCCCGCCTTTCCATCGACCAGAAACAGCACGAAATGACTTTGCTTGACCGCTAGCGATGTCTGTTCCCGCATGCCGGCGGCAAGAAGGGCTTCGTCCCCTTCTTCCCCGTCGTCAACCCACCCTGGAGTGTCCATCAAGGTAAAGCGTAAATCTCCTAAAAAAGCGTTGGACTGACGTCGATCCCGCGTCACCCCCGGCTTTGCGTCGACAATCGCGAGCGCCTTACGACTCAGTGCGTTAAATAGGGTTGATTTGCCAACATTGGGACGCCCGACAATAGAAATGATAGCACCCATCCATCATCCCCCTAGCGGATTGCCCGCAAATTGGCATCATCATCCAGCAGCAGCAATGTTTCCGAAGCGACAACCGGCGCGATCTTAAACGCCTCGCCGAATTGAATGCTGCCTAAAAGCCTTCCCGTCCAAGGGGAAAGGGACACCACCGCCCCATTTGAACCCGTGACGATCAAGCGATCACCGGCCAGAATAGGGCCGTTCCACGTAATGGGATCCTCTTGATCCTCGATATCTTCATAACGTTGCATCGCGGCCGCCCATAGAACTATACCTTTATCCCGATCCAGGCACAAAAGATGTTGATTATTGGTCACCATATACAAATAGTCGCCAACGACCCACGGTGTCTGGATCCCACCGATATCACGTTCCCAGACCCGCTGGCCACTACGCAAATCAAGGGCAATCAACCGCCCGGCAAAACTGACGATATAGACCTTGCCATTATCGATCACCGGCATGGCCGCGATATCCGATACAATCGAGGATGCGTCAAAACGTTGCCCGGAGGTAAAAAAATCACTCCACAAGACGGATCCGTTTGACGTGCGCAGCGCATACACCTCGCCGGAGGAATAGGCCGAAATAACCAGACCGTCCGCCGCCGCCGGATTGGAAGCGGCGAGGATACCGGCCGCCTCGCTGATACCGATATGCGACCATAATTGCCGGCCGCTTATGGCATCAAGAGCAATCGTTTGATTATCAATGGTGATAAAAAAAACTTTATCTTCAAAAACGGTCGGCCCCGAACGAATCGGAACCGGCAATGTTTTTGACCATAAGATCGTGCCGCTGTCTTGAGACATCGCGAAAACCTTGCCATAGCCGGTCGAGGCAAAAACCCGACCGTCGACAACGGCAATCAAGCCGCCTAAAAGGGCGTCTTCATCGTCATCGGATAAATCCCGGCTCCAAAGGACAGCCCCGTCTTCAAGGCGATACGCGTGAACAAGCGAACGCGCATCAATGGTAAAGACGTGTCCATCCGCCACCACCGGCATGGCAAGAAGCACCTGCTCGCTTGATCCTCCATCACCGATATCCTTATCCCAAACACCGGTAATTTTCTCCGCCAGCTGCAGATGGCCGACGGCATGCGATGGATCGCCGCCCTGCTGTCGCCAGTCCGCATTGATAACCGCCCTTGGCAAGTAAACCGTGCGCTCGCGACCGATCCCGGGCGGGATCTTCCGTGCATCCACGGCCGGCAAAGCATCAACACGTTCACCCGGCAGAATTTCTTCTTTTTCCTCGAAATAGTTGCACCCCGTGAACAAAAGAACGACAAACGCAATGAGAACAAATCTTGTGGAAACGTTATTATTCAACCAAAATCGCATTCCCCCATTCCTTGAATCATTGACCGAGAACGGCCAGCATCTGCTTTGCTCGTGTCCGAATGCCTTCAGGGGATTGCGGGTCGCTCTCAAGCTCTTTGAAAAGAATCCGGCTTTGATCCTTGCCGCCTCGACGATACGCCAGAAATGCCATGATTTCCCTGGCCGAGTATTTCCACGCGGAATCATCGCCGGTCAGCGGGACAAGGCGTGTTTTCAGATCGGCATCATTGTTTCCGTCAAGCTGATAATAGGCCCAAAGCAAGGTTGCCAAATCGCGCAAATGATCCGGTCGGGCAAAGGATTGCAGATCATTATAAATCTTGATCGCTTCCTCCGTATTCCCCAACCGCGCCTGCATCGCCGCTTCATTAAAAAGACTCAAGATACGGTACGATCCCGACGCATCGTCGGCAATCTCGGTAAATCGATCAAGAGCCGCCGCCGCGCCTTCCTCATCGGCACTCTGTAAGGAACGCAATAAATGATCCCCCCAGTCTTGCCGTTGAATTTCACGGTACTCCATAATGCCAAGACCACCTGCGACAAAGACGATCACCGTCACCACGGAACCGATGATCCAATAGCGGAATCGCCGCCATAATTTCAATATGTTTTCACGCCGCACTTCTTCATCAATTTCACGAAAAATTGGATCTGCCATCATACTTTCCTCATGTTTTTCCATTTAATCGAGCAACCAATCGACGCGACCTGAACATCGGGACCATGGCCGGTGGTTGCCACCATCGTCATCGCTTCAAGAAGTTCACGCTTTGCCGATGATGCATCGCCCATGCCGCTATCATCAATGCGTCCGCGGTATTGTAAACGAAGATCACCGTTATAGCCAAAAATATCAGGGGTACAAACCGCGCCGTAAGCACGCGCCGTTTTCTGGTCGGCATCCATCATATACGGAAAAGAAAAACGATGCCGCCGGGCAAAAGCCATCATGTTGTCGAAGCTGTCCTCCGGATAATATTCCCCATCATTGGGCATGATCGCCGCCGCCCCGATGCCCTTTTCCGCCAACATGCCAAGATCATCGACAAGGCGTCCGATCACCGCTTTAACATAGGGGCAATGATTGCAAATAAAAGCCATAACCAAGCCGTTTTTCCCACGCACGTCGGCAAGGCAATAACGCCGCCCATCCACCGCCGGTAAATCAAAATCGGGCGCGGGCGCGCCTATCTCACCCGACGGGGTCTCGGTCTTCGCCATAGCAATGATATTCCTTTACCGACCCGGGCCGAAATCACTTCCGGTTATCGCCGCAAGTTCGGCGAAAAGAGTATCGACAAAATCGGGATTATTCTCCCGCGTATTAACCCACCGTTCCGTCGCGTCATCGAAACGATAATGGCTGGCCCCCGATACCGGTGACGAAAGCCATATTTGGCGCGACGCCATATGCTTGTTGATCACATATTGCCGCCCATCGGCAAGATCGATCGTCATGACCTCGCCATCAAAATCGACATCCAAGGGTTCTTCCGCCTCGTCGCCGACAGCTTCAATTTTGGCAAAAAGATCCGAGAGAAGATTACCCGCCAGCTGCGAGAAACGGCTATCATCCATGGTTTCTATGACGTAATCGCACTCTTGAAATGCTCAATTCGCAAAAATACGAATTTCGTTATCGGCAATATTATCGCTGATCGCGATAAGCCGGGTACGCTCGGGCGGCACACCCATTTTTGCCATAATCCGCATGACTTCTTCGGCTTTACGCCGCACCGCCGCACTATTTCCCGCGCCTTCCCTGGCCCGGGTTCCGGCCGGGGTCACCGCCACAATCGAAAAACGCACCCCCGGATTAGAGTCCAACGCTTTTTGTAACGTTTGATAAAGACTATCTTCATAGTTACCCACCCGATCGGCAGATTTTATCACCATTAAAAGAGAACCGGAAACGGCCGATCCTTTACCGTTGGACGATCTCGCCAAGGCCGGCGGCATCGCATCGGATATATTGCTAAAGCGCTCACCGATAAACCGCCCCTTTTGAACGGCAATATCCAGATTGTTCATATCCAAGCGCTGTTGATTAAGGTAGCGCGACTGCGAATCGATGTACCGTTCCATATTCGTCTTAAAACGTATGATCGCAAGGCGCACGTGCTCGATCTCACCTTCCATAATCCGAAGCGTATTGTGATCCTTATCAACGCCGCCGGGGAGGAAATACGCCGCCTGAGCCCCCTGAAGAAGATAATCCAACATTCCGCTGTCAACGGCGATTCGATTCGAAATCAGGTGCAATTGCCAAAGATCACGACTGATCGCATCGGTAATGCGACGGGCCTCGACCCATTGCCGGATCAAAATCGGATTGCTTGGGGTGGTTCCGGTGCTAAGGCGTGATTTTATCGCCGATACCAACCCATGATAGGATTGCTGGGATTTGATCAAGGCCGTGCGGGACTTCGCATACGCATCACGGTGCTGCTTCAAGGCGGCACGCACACCATTGAAATCATAACGAATGCGGGCAATTCTGCCACCGACAAACGTCGCATCCGAGGGATTAAAGCCCGGCGCCGGTCCAACATCACCACGTCTGACCGAAGGTCGTGCCCGGCGGGCTGCGGCATCAATATCCGCCCCGCTATCGATCGGGGACACGGATCTTTCGGCAATCGGCGCGACATCCACCGTCTCCCCGGACGAGGGAATGGTGTCAAATGCTTCGCTATCGTCATCTTCGTAATCGGAAGGCCAAATGGTCTCCTCAATGCTTTGGATGATCGAACAACCGACCAAGGTCATCGCCAGAGCACAAATCGCAGAAAAACGCGCAAGCATCGTCCCGAACATCGCCCATGGCTTTGCCCCGAACGGTGGCTTTGCCCCAAAATCAAAGATGCCATCCTTAACCATTACGTACCTCCCTGATACGAAGTTCCGTTATTACCGCATACTCCAACGACCCGGTAGCCGCCGCGCACGACAATACGGGGTTCAGCATATCCGGCAATATTTTACAAGTCGATAAAAATTTATTCCGATGGCTCCGTCCGATCATGCATAGCCATGCAAAAACAGACCCTGAAAGCGGCGGGCAAAGGGCAAAAGAAGACCATGATCGATAATGGCAAGGTCAGAGTTTGACAACACGACAAGGATTATCGTATCGTCCGCGAATCCGCAGGTCTTGAAAAATCAGGCCTTATTTTTCAAGACCTAAGACAACAACGCGCCCGTAGCTCAATTGGATAGAGCGTCTGACTACGGATCAGGAGGTTGGGGGTTCGAGTCCTCCCGGGCGCGCTCTCTCAATGCATTGAAGAATAAGGGCTAGAGAGAAGAATGCGACATCCGCCTTTTTTCTGTTTTGCCAATTTTTCCGCTTGTTTTGCCAATGTGTGCCATTTCATCGCGCCCACTCTGGCCAAAGGGATGCGATTCGCATCCCGATAATCATGGGCCATTACGACGGATCGCCGCGCAAGCGATCGATGGCGGCTTTATAATCGGCGGCGGCAAAAACGGCGGTACCCGCAACCATAATATCAATACCGGCGGCGCGCGCCCGGGCCGCATTGGCCGTGGAAATTCCGCCATCGATCTCGATATCGATGGGGCGATGCCCAACCATCGCCCGAATCACACGCGATTTTTCCAATTGCGCAGGGATCAATTCCTGACCGCCGAAACCGGGATGCACCCCCATCACGATAATTTGATCGATGCGATCAAGATACGGCGATAACTTATCCGCTGCGGTATCCGGATTAAGGGCAAGTCCGGCTTTTTTACCAAGGCGGTGAATCCGGGCCAATTGATCCGGAATATTTCCTTCCCCTTCAAGATGGACGGTGACGATATCACTACCGGCATCGGAAAAAGGCACGATATAGGGCTCTGCGCAGGAAACCATCAGATGCACGTCAAAGCATTTTTTTGTCCATCTGCGCAAAGAGGATACGGTTGCCACCCCCATACTGAGATTGGGGACAAAATGCCCATCCATCACATCGATATGAATAGCATCGGCACCGGCCCGATCCACCGCCCGCACCTCTTCGCCGAGACGGGAAAAATCGGCAGCAAGAATCGAAGGGGCAACCTTAACGGATTTAGGCATGCGCCTATCCGTGACCGTAAAGGTCTGCCATTGCGCTTAAAGACCGGATTTTGACTTTGGCGGCTTGGCCGGCAGCACCGAAAGCGCGATATCGCTCGGCGCATAATTGTGCCATTCGGGCGTATGCCGGTTTGCTGAATTGCCTTGGATCGAATTCGGCCTTCTTTTGTCCGGCAACCGCGCGCCACGTTCCGGTGATGGCCATGCGGCAATCGGTATCGATATTAACCTTGCGAACGCCGTTTTTAATACCCTCGACAATTTCCTTTATCGGCACACCGTAAGTTTGCGGCATAGAACCGCCATTCGCATTGATTAAATCTTGCAAATCCTGCGGCACCGAAGATGATCCATGCATGACGAGATGGGTATTGGGAAGTTTTTTGTGAATGGCCCGAATCACATCCATCGCCAGAATTTCACCCGTTGGCTTGCGTGAAAATTTATACGCCCCGTGAGAGGTTCCAATCGCGACCGCCAGCGCGTCGACTTTCGTCGATGCCACGAAGTCCGCCGCCTGATCCGGATCCGTCAATAGCATTTCTCGACTAAGCGTGCCTTCAAATCCTTGCCCGTCTTCCTTTTCGCCGCTGCCCGTTTCAAGGGAACCAAGGCATCCCAATTCCCCTTCAACGGTGACCCCGACCATATGCGCGTTTTCCGCAACCCTTCGCGTAATCGCAACGTTATAGTCATAGGAAGCCGGGGTTTTACCGTCGGCCTCAAGCGAACCATCCATCATCACCGATGAAAATCCGGCGGCAATCGCCGACATGCAGGTCGCAACATTGTTGCCGTGATCAAGGTGCATGGCAACGGGAATATGCGGCCACGTTTCAATGGCGGCAATAATAAGGTGACGCAGGAAAATATCACCGGCATAAGCGCGGGCCCCGCGGCTCGCCTGTAAAATAACGGGGGCGCCACAATCATCCGCGGCCTGCATGATGGCGCGAACCTGTTCCATATTATTGACGTTGAACGCGGGCAATCCATAATCATTCTCTGCCGCGTGATCAAGAAGTTGTCGCATCGAAACAAGAGGCATTAGTCCATCTTTCCGTCATTCAAGCCATGCCGGCCGTCCCTTAAGGCTTTGATGCCGGGAAGTTCCCGACCTTCAAGCCATGCCAGAAAAGCACCGCCACCGGTGGAAATATGGGAAAAATCATCCCCCTTTCCAGACCGGGCGATAACGGCCGCCGTATCGCCACCACCGGCGATACTGATCAATCCATTCTTCCGACTTGCCAACGCCAGATCATCGCATATCCGGATGCTGCCGTCCGCAAAAGGGGCGCACTCGAAAACCCCGGCCGGACCATTCCATAAGGCCGTTCGACATTGCCCTATCACGGATGCAATGGCACGGCGACTTTGTGGACCGATATCAACGATCATCATACCCTTTTCAACCTCTTGAGAATCAGTAATATGCCTTGGTGCGTCAGCCGTCAATCGGCTTGTCACAACCGCGTCACCGGCGATCAAGACCGCCGTTCCTTTTTGCTTGGCCCGGGCCAAGATATCCAATGCCTGCGCCCGCATCGATTCTTCGCATAGGGACGAGCCAATATTGCCCCCCTTGGCAAAAATAAACGTATTTGCCATCGCCCCAACGATGATTAAGTGATCCACCTGCGGCAGAAGATGCGTCAACAGCCCCAATTTTGATGATATTTTACTCCCCCCTATAATCGCGCAACATGGCCGGCGCCGCTTTTGCCAAAAACGGGCCAAGGTCTCGACTTCGTTGACCAGACCGTGACCGGCGAAAGAGTCCAAATAACGGGGAATGCCGACGATGCTGGCGTGGGCGCGATGGCAACAGGAAAAAGCGTCATTGACGTAAATATCGGCAACCCTTGAAAGAGCGCGGGCAAAATCGGGATCGTTCGATTCCTCTCCCGGATAGAAACGTAGGTTTTCCAGCATCTTGACCGGCTCGGAATCGGCGGACATTAAACCGGCATCATCGCCGTCGTGACGGATCACACGCACGTCACGGCCAAGGTGCCGCCCGATTGCTTGAGCAATCGGAGCCATCGTCAAACCGTCATCGAAACAAGCCTTTGGACGCCCACGATGCGATGCCAGGACAAGCGTGCCGCCGTTATCGATCACCATGCGCATGGTCGGCAAGACATGCCGGATACGCATATCGTCATGCACGCGTCCCGACCGCATCGGGACGTTTGCGTCAATTCTCAAGAAAACCCGCCGGCCGCGCAGCCGATCGGCATGAGCGGCTATCGATCGCAACAAGGACATCCCTTTGATTCAACGTTGCTTGCAAAGACGCCGCGCGGTATCGACAAGATGTTCGACGGTAAACGAAAAATGACGCATTAAATCGTCACCCGGGGCAGATGCCCCAAAATCCGTCATGCCGACAATCGCCCCACCGGCCGCGCCGAGAGAATGGGTATAGCGCTCCCAACCAAAGCCGGAAGCCGCTTCAACGGCAATGCGCAGCGTGTTCGGGCCAAGAATACGAATCTTTTCTTTTTCGTCGAGTTCCTCAAATAATTCCCAACATGGCATCGAAACCACCCTTGCCCCGATATTATGCCCGACCAGCCGATCACGCGCTTGAAGGGCGAGAGACACCTCCGAACCGCTTGCAAGAAAACTGATATCGGTCGATTTTCCATCCGGCACGGATGCCACCGCATAGGCACCGGACATGGATAGATTCTTCTTTGAATCGGTCCGGAAAGTGGCCAAGCCCTGACGCGAGAGACATAAAACACTGGGCTGGCGGCGACGAAGCAAAGCGATTTCCCAACATTCGGCCGTTTCAATCGCATCGGCCGGACGAAAAACGAGAAGCCCGGGCATCGCGCGCAATGCTGCCAAATGCTCGATCGGTTGATGGGTCGGCCCGTCTTCACCCAGGGCAATCGAATCGTGGGTCATCACATAAACCACCCCAATTTTCATCAAAGCCGAAAGGCGCATGGCACTGCGACAATAATCGGAAAAAACAAGAAAAGTCCCCCCATAGGGAATAAAGCCGCCATGACAGGCCAAGCCATTCATAAGGGATGCCATACCAACCTCGCGCACCCCATAATGAAGATAATTTCCCCGATAATCGGGCGAAGAAATGATATGCGCGCCCTTTGGCAAGGTGTTATTCGATCCGGTTAAATCGGCCGACCCGCCAATCAATTCCGGAACGATCGGCGCTAAAACATTAAGAACTTCACCGGAAGACTGACGGGTGGCCCATTTTGGTGCCCGCTTGCCCCATTCCATAGCGCACCGCCGGATCGATTTCTGCCACCCCTTCGGCAAATCGGCCTGCATCCGGCGATTCCATTCGTCTTTCTTCGGATGACGGTCGAGAACCATCTCCCATTTTTTTCGGCGATCGGCACCTCGACGGCCAAATTGTCGCCACGTGAGAAGAATATCCTCCGGAATCAGGAAGGGTGGATGATTCCAATGCAACGCCTTGCGCGCCGCATCGATTTCATCTTCGCCAAGCGGCGCACCATGGACAGAAGCGCGGCCTTGCCCGGATGGTGCGCCAAATCCAATGATGGTACGACACTCGATCATGGACGGGCGCGTATCATATGTTTTGGCAACATCAATGGCCCGCACAAGGGCATCCGGGTCATGGCCATCGATATCCTGGACGTGCCAACCACTTGCGCCGAAACGCGCGCGATGGTCATCACTACCGGAAAGGCTTGTCGGCCCGTCAATCGAAATTCGATTTGAATCGAACAATACAATCAACCGCCCAAGCCCCAAATGCCCGGCCAGAGAAATAGCCTCGTGCGAAATGCCCTCCATCAAGCAACCGTCACCAACAATGGCATAGGTATGGTGTCCGACAAGATCAGACCCGAATTCTTTGGCCAGCATCCTTTCCGCAAGGGCCATTCCAACCGCCGTGCCAAGCCCCTGCCCCAAGGGGCCGGTGGTCGTCTCGACGCAGGATGTATGACCGCGCTCGGGATGGCCCGGGGTGCGGCTTTTCCACTGCCGGAAATTGCGTATATCTTCAATCGAGGTATCGGCAAAGCCGGTCAAATAGGCAAACGCATACAGCAGCATCGACCCATGCCCGGCACTCAATACCAAGCGATCACGATTGGGCCAATCCGGCGCCGATGGATCAAAAACCAAAACGTCCCGGGCAAGGGCAAGCATACAATCGGCCATGCCCATCGGCATTCCGGGGTGTCCGGAGCGCGCCCGTTCGACCGCGTCAACAGCCAAGAAACGCAGTGCGTTCGCCATGTCTTTGTCACGTATTGTGTGATCAGCGGCGGATGTTTTTGAGGAAGATAAAATCACCACCCATTGTATACCCCCACCTCGAATGATTTTCCAGCATCCGATGCGCAACCGAATGCCGCCCCGTTAAAAAACAGACGCCGCCCCAAATTGCCCAACCATTGCCCAACCATTGCGCGATCATTGCGCGCTTTTCGCACTGAAGAATCGGCCATGGGCGGCCCCATATTTCATGACCGGCGGAAAAATACCGGGGTCATCGCCATGGCTTTCCGCCGATCATGCATATAAATAATCCCAACGACGAATTGTCAGGCGCATCATTATGTCTTAATGTCGCGTCATCGCGCCCGTAGCTCAGCTGGATAGAGCGCCGCCCTCCGGAGGCGGAGGTCGCAGGTTCGAATCCTGCCGGGCGCGCGCGCCAAGAGAAATAAGAATAAAGCGACCCCAACGGGATTCGAACCCGTGTTGCCGCCGTGAAAGGGCGGTGTCCTAGGCCTCTAGACGATGGGGTCAGAGCCATATTTTGTAAGCGTCAGGGCGAGGAAAATCAAGCCTGCCGATATCAATATTCGGTTATATCGGGATCTTTTGCCTTGGCCACGGCAATATCATGGACATGCAATTCACCGTATCCACGCCGAGAAAGACGCAAAAAACCGACAACATCGACGGCCGTTCCCGTGAATGCCATAATTTTTTGACCAAGGGGCGTGCCGACACTGCGGAAGGCCAGCATATCCATATTGCCTTTCTGACCGCTGCGTAACCGGGCGCCGATATGATGGTGGGCGAAAATGCGGACATTATTCAAAATCGCACCGGTCAATACAATCCGTGGTGCCGGATTGCCCATACCAAACGGCTCCATCGATTGAAGAACCCGTGAAATAGAGTGGCTGCTTTCGGCATTGGGGATGCGCGCATCAAGAACAATCGGTCTTGCGTTATTCTTTTTCATTCGTTCCGTCATATCTTCCCGGCCAAGGCGGGTATCAAAGAAATGGCGCAGGTCTACCAAACGAGACCGAGATAACGTCATGCCACCGGCTTGGGCATGTCCGCCGCCCTTGTCGATCAAGCCTTCTTTTTTCGCATCATGGATCAAAGCCCCGATATTGATACCGGCCCCACTGCGTGCGGAACCGATGGCCACATCATCGGTCAAGGAAAAGACACAGGCCGGGCGGCGAAACCTCTCGCATAGTCGTCCCGCCACCAATCCGATGATCCCGGGGTGCCACTCGTCGGAGGAAACAAAAATCATCGCCTTATCCATATTTTCCCGTTCCGCCTTATCCATCGCCACCCGCTCCATTTTCTGTCTTTCCCGATTAAGATTGTCAAAACGATTCGCCAGAAAAGAAACCCGCGCACCATCATCACGGCTAAGCAGTTCAACGCCTTGCAACGGATGGCCGATACGACCGCATGCGTTCAGACGCGGACCGAGGGAAAAAGCAATATCGGCAGCGGTAAAAGGCGCTTGCACCCGGGCCGTATCGGCAAGAGCACGAATGCCCGGGTTAGACAAATTATCGATAACCTTAAGCCCGCGTGCCACGATCACGCGATTGAATCCGACCAAAGGCACCATATCGCAAATGGTTGCCATCGCTGCCAAATCCAGAAAACGCATTAAATTCGGCTCTTCGCGCTGCTTGAAATATCCCTTGCCGCGAAGACATCGGTTGATACCGATCACAAACATCAAGGCCAGACCGCCGGCACACAGATCGTCTAACCCACTCGTATCGTCTTGACGCTTTGGATCGACGACGGCAAAGACCGATGGCAATATATCGGGCACCGCGTGATGATCGACGATGATCACATCCATCGCCGCCGACTGGGCCTTTTCCAGTGCTACCTTGGCCCCGATGCCACAATCGATAGTAACGACAAGAGATACCCCTTTACGGGCCAATTCCTGCATGATCGGCGTGTTAGGGCCATATCCCTGGCTAAGACGATCGGGAATAACCGTCTCGACATCGCCTATACCGATACCGTTCAAATAACGTTGCAGCAATGCCACCGATGCCATGCCGTCGACATCATAATCGCCCAAAATGGCGATCTTTTCCCCATTCTCGATCGCTTTGACGGCGCGCTCGCAAGCATTCTTCATATCAACCAGAACGTACGGATCGGGGGTCTCATCGCGCATTGACGGCCGCATAAAAGATGCCATATCCTTTATGCCGCGAATAAGAGAAAGGCGGGCAAGGAAAGAATCGACACCCCACTTTCGCGCGATATCCGGCACCCGATCCTCGTCCACATCACGAAGATGCCATGCCCGACCGCTAACGGTGTCCTCGCCTCGACGAAATAAACGTGTCTTATCGACCATCTTTAGCCAAAGCGCATTGCACCAAACGTCTTGTCGACACAACGCAATCCAAAATCGGGATCAAGAATGGATGCCATCGTTATCCCATATATCGCCCCAACCAAGCCCAAACGATCCATCAAGCGATCCATCAAGGAAGATCCGTCAAAATAATAAGAACTAGCGCTCGGACACCGGGAACACGATTTCAACATCTTCCACGGGCGGTGCCATATCGACAAAGGTCAGAAAAACAATACCCCCAACAATCGACGCGACGATAAGGATGGCAGTCACGCGAAAATACGCTATGCTTTTGTCCATTGTTCGAAATCCTGGAAGGGTTACCTACGGTCAGCATTAACAGACGGATCGATTGTGCGCAATGGCTCAACCACCCCAGTCTCTTGTCATCACCGGAATGATGGGAAGCGGGAAAACCCTGATGGGTTCACTGCTTGCCCAAGCGTTGCATCTTCCTTTCCATGATACCGACGACATCATTGAAAAGCGTATGGGGCTAACCATTAACAAAATTTTCGCCGTGCATGGGGAAAAGACCTTTCGGCAATGGGAGCGCGATATCGTGATCGATCAATTATGCCAAGACCCCCGGGTTCTTGCACTGGGCGGGGGGGCTTTCATGGATCACCATATTCGGCGGGCCATTCGGAAAAAGGCTTTATCCATATGGCTAAACGTCCCCCTTGAGGTTCTGTACCGGCGCGTTGGTCACCGCAACACCCGCCCCCTGCTTGCCGATGGCGACCAAAAATCCACCCTCGCCCGTCTTTTTGCCGAGAGGCAAAGCACATACGCTTTGGCCGATATCACCGTCATCGGCAATGATAACCGCAGGGAAGTGTTGAAAAAAATCCTTGCCGCCATTGCCCGGCATGGGATTCCGCACCCGCCTCGATCCTCATCCAATCGGTCGTGACCCGTTATCCAGACATCGTTATTGCGCCACACGCGCTATGTGTTGCACCATAGGGATGGGTTCGCCCACCGATTTAACATGACAGCACCGATGCCCCATAAAACCCCTTCCTTGTCCGATACGGATAACAATATGACATCCGTGCGGGTGAATCTTGACCCGGGCTATGATGTTTTTATCGGATCCCGACTTCTGAAGAACAAAATCCATATCATCACCGAACGGATTGCACCGGTCTTTATCGTTATCGATGAAAACGTTGCCGCATTGTGGCAGGAAGATTTGAAAAAATTCTTTATGGACCAAAAATGCCCCATACACTGGCGGATCGTACCCGGTGGGGAAGCAAGCAAAAACCCGGGCCAGACAATGGCGATTGTCGATTGGATGCTGGATCATGGGGTCAAGCGTTCCAGTTGCCTTCTTGCGGTCGGGGGTGGTGTTATTGGCGACCTTGCCGGATTTGCCGCCAGCATCGTTTTGCGCGGCATCGACCTGGTTCATCTGCCCACCACTCTTCTGGCCCAAGTCGACAGTGCGATTGGCGGCAAAACCGGCGTCAATACCAAAAACGGGAAAAATCTTGTCGGCACCTTTCACCAACCCCGATGCGTCTTGTGCGATAGCGATTTTCTTAAAACCCTGCCGATCAGGGAAATGCGGGCCGGCTATGCCGAAATCGTCAAATACGCATTGATTAACGATTCGGCTTTTTTTGATTGGCTTGAAAAAAACGGTTCGGATATCGTTGCCGGCAAAGCGCATCTTTGCCGCAAAGCAGTGATGCGTTGCTGCCACGCCAAAGGCACTATTGTCGAGGCCGATGAAAAGGAAAGTGGCCGGCGGGCGTTGCTTAACCTTGGCCACACTTTTGCCCATGCCCTCGAAGCCGCCTTTGGCTATAATGATCGCATCAACCATGGCGAAGCCGTAGCCATCGGTCTTCATGGTGCATTTCTGCTTTCTGAAAAGCTTTCCCACTGTCCCGATGGACGATCGCGAAGGATCGAACATCATCTGCGTCAATCCGGCCTACCAACACGTCTTGACGATATTCCGCACGATAAAATATCGATAACCGCCAAGCGATTGATTTCTTTTATGCAGGCAGATAAAAAGTCCCGCCATGGCGAACTATCGATGATCTTAGCCCGCGATATCGGCAAGTCCTTTATTGCCACCGATGTCCCGGCCGCCGCCGTTGCCGATACTTGGCAAGAATTAACCGTCCCCCTAAAGACCCCCTAAAAACATAGAGTGTGAAACCATAGAGAAAGACGCAACGGGAAATATACCCCCCGATAATCCAGGCACGGAACGCAAACACGGTATCGCTAATGATCACGGGCCATCACGCCGAGGCCCCAACATTCATATTAATATCGGCACGATTTTCACTTTTTTGGAGATAAGACCATGGACATATCAGTATGGCTGACTCTTTGCGCAATTCCGGCTTTGATTGCGGCATCCGCCTTTTTTTCCGGGGTAGAAACGGCCCTTACCGCCGTCTCAAGGGGGCGCATTCACAAAATGGCCCGCGAAGGCAATTGGCGCGCCCAACGCACGGAGCACCTGAGGAAAAAGAAAGAAAAATTGATCGGCTCGCTTCTTCTGGCCAATAACTTGGCCAATATTTTTGCATCCGTATTAGCCACCAGCGCCCTCATCTCTCTTTTCGGCCAAGCCGGGGTTCTTTACGCAACCTTATTGATGACGGCGATGATTGTCATTTTCGCCGAGATTCTGCCAAAGATTTATGCCCTCCACCATCCTTTGAGGCTTTCTCTCGGCACGGCTCCGATCATCCATGTTTTAATTATTGTTCTAACGCCGCTGACGACGGCCTTGCAGGTTATTGTCCTGGCCATTTTGCGACTTTTTCGCGCCGGCCCCCAGGGGGAAAGCCGCACCGCCCGCGAGGAAGAATTGCGCGGCATCATTGAGCTCCACGCCCGATCGGGCATGGAAGAACGACAAGAACGGGCGATGTTACGTTCGATTCTTGATCTTGATGATGTCGAAGTCGATGAAATTATGGTGCATCGCAGAGAGGTTTTCACCCTTAATGCAAATCTCGACCCTGTACAATTCGTGCGAAAAGCGATGCGCTGTCCCCACACCCGCATTCCTCTATGGCAGAATTCGCCGGACAACATCATTGGTGTTTTGCACGTGCGCAGTCTTTTGCCGATGCTGCAGGGCATGAAACCGATCCGGCGACAAGATATTATCGCCGCTACGGCAAAGCCCTGGTTTATTCCCGAAACAACATCTCTTCTTAAGCAATTGCAATCCTTCCGACGGCGCAGGGAACATTTCGCGATGGTCGTGGATGAATACGGGGCCCTGATCGGGATCGTCACGCTGGAGGATATTTTGGAAGAAATTGTTGGCGATATTGCCGATGAATTCGATCGATCGACATCAAACATTCATCCCCAACCCGACCAAAGCGTCATCGTTTCCGGTGATGTCACGCTGCGTGATCTAAACCGCCGCTTCGACTGGAGTTTGCCGGATGAAGAAGCCGCGACCATTGCCGGATTAATTATTCACGAAGCCCGCACCCTGCCGGAGGAAGGGCATATGTTTCGTTTCAAAAACTTTACCTTTAGTGTTTTATCGCGAAAGAAGAATCAAGTGACCCAGGTGCGCATCCAACGCCGAGAAACCCGCCGGACTTACACCGAACCCCGGTCGCAACGTTGATTGGCCCAAAGGAATAATCCGGAAATTTAAACCCCAGGTGCGCATCCAACGCCAAGAAACCCGCCGGCCTTACACCGAACCCCGGTCGGAACGTTGATTGGCCCAAAGGAATAATCCGGAAATCCGAACCCCAAGTGCGCATCCAGCGCCAAGAAACCCGCCGGCCTTACACCGAACCCCGGTCGAAACATTGATTGGCCCAAAGGGATAATCCGGAAATCCGAACCCCAGGTGCGCATCCAGCGCCGAGAAACCCGCCGGCCTTACACCGAACCCCGGTCGCAACGTTGATTGGGACAAAGGGATAATCCGGAAATTCAAACCCCAGGTGCGCATCCAGCGCCGAGAAATCCGCCGGCCTTACACCGAACCCCGGTCGTTTCCGGCGGGGTGGCATCCAAGAAAAAAGGCCCCGACCGGAATACGAACAATATCGCGAAGGATGATTAGCTACTCTTCTTTTCCTTATCGCTGATCTGCTGGAGAAGATCCAAGCTATCGGCAAGCCGTTCGGAACGCTGCTGTCCTGCAACCTGTTTGGTCAACGATGTCGATCCATTTCCTTCCTGCCCGTTGGTCTTGCGACCATTCTGCTGAAGGGCGCTCTCATTTCCGGTCTTTGCCGTCATCGGCATTTTGACCTTACCATCCCGGGTATCGACAACCATCGCCACGGTTTCACCCGAAGCCAGATAGGCCGCAAGCGCGACATCGCCGTCAACGCCGGTCGGGGGAACACCAACCAACCGGCCAAGTCCCGCATCATAGCGCAACCATTCGGGAAGATCGGAAAATCCAATGATCGGGGCACCGCCCAAATCAACGGTGAGTTTGTTTCCGTCATCGATGCCTTCAAGATTAGCCAAGACATTACCGTCCGAGATTCCGTTTCCGGCATTCTCTTCACCGTCCACGGCATCCAAGTTCTCTTCTTCCTCTTCTTCCTCTCTCTGATTGATGCCATTGCGGCTTTCGATGTCCTCGACACTCGTATCCTTATCGCCCGTCGTTCCATCATAGCCGGGCAATGCCGGATCCGTGAACGGAGCACTGGATGGCGCGGGATCCGTGAATGGAGCACTCGACGTTTCCGGAACCGTGGGAACCGGGGCCGAGTCCGTAAAGCTATCAGGTGCCGTTGTCGGCGCGGCAAGAGGCGCACGCAGCGGCACGTCATCAAGAGAAGTACCGGCACTGGAAGGAGTATCAACGCGTGAGTCGGAGAAGGAGTATTCACTGCCCGAGGCAATCCTGTTGGTTGCAAACGGCAAGATCGATACCGCCCCCGGCAGAGAGGTGTATGCATTGCTTGCCGCTTTAACGGCCGGACTGGACGGAGCCGCAACCCCCAAACGGGCCGCAAGCGGCACCGATCCGGATATACCGGCCACAGCCGTATCGGAACGAGCGGCGATAGACGCCGGTTCGAATGGATCGGCAATGCTTTCCCCGGAAAGGATATCCGAAGGTTGATCGCCCTCGGCACCACTCTGTCCGTCGGCAATCCTGTCGGCTGCTATCTGTACTTCCTGGGCATATCCGCTATCACCAAAGTTTATGATAGTGGTCTGCATTTCTTTGGTCAGACGGGGTATATCCGCAAGAGATAAAGCAAGCGACCCATCTTCGAATTGGAACCATACCGGAATGGAGTGCTCTTCCTGCATTGCGGAACGAATTCGGATATCGGCCGACATCGCCCCACCCGTCGTGTCAATAGCACCCCTCGAGCGGGCATAAATCCGCACCATCTTTTTAACCTTATCCAAAGACATGCCGATGTAGAAACCCTTGGTTAACGGCGCATAGCCGGATGGCTCAAAATTTTCAGCAACGGCATTATCAACCGGGATGTAATAATCCCAATTGTCGTTTCTACCATTGGGATTAAAGGCAATTCCATCCAAATTATTCAAGTCGACACCACCACCGATCCGAACGGTGCCGATATGCTTCCAGTTATGCACCCCATCTCGACTATCCAGTGCCAGTCCCATCACCTTGCCTCCATCCACGGGTATTTCAACCCGCCTCGAGAGGCCATCGGCAATAACGTCATAAATAGGCTCGGATGGCGCAACCTTCATGGCCGGCACCGTAAACGTCTTGATAAAGGAGTGCCTGGTATTTGACTGTTTATCGAAGACAATCAAAGGCAGATCTACCGTAAAGTCCCCATTCGACACGGCCCTTCGATTATTCGCCGCATCATCGGCACCGGCGCTCCTGAAACTGACCTCTAGTTCCTCGATATATCCCTGGAAAATATCCTTGCTAAGACCAACCGATCGGGCCTTAAATTGAACGCCGCTATCCTCGTAAACATCCGATATACCTTCCTTATAATACTTCGAGGTATCCTTCTTATCCCCTGCGATGCGCACAAAGTATCTGTCCGATCGGAACACAAGATTAGCATGTGGCAACCAACTGCCATCCTGCGCATTACGAGAACGATTTAAAACCCCATTGGACGCAATGATATTATCCTCTATTACCCCCGGATCCATCGTATCGCTATGATACGTCATCTGTAACCAGCGCACATACTTTGCCGGCTCAACCTCGCCTTTCGTATCACTAAGCGTATATTCCAGAACGAAATTACGATTGTATCGCGGCTCCGATTTCGCATCGACAAGACCCTGTATGGTAGCCACACTGTCGTAAGGTAAAATAAACTCACCCGCCTTTGGATTGTCCGTAACGCCTATGGGCCAGGCGACAACATCAACATCATCGGTTTTGGCACCCTCTTTGGGGGGAAGAATAAAAATAATCCGAGCCTTCGAAACCACCCGATCTTCCGATCCATCCACATCCGGATCCGATAAATCCAATCTCGCGCCATCCAATGGATAAGAAAGATGACCGTTGATAATCGGGTCGAGTTTTTTCGCTTCATTTGTCGCAGCCAATTTATCCAAGGCATCCCCATCTATATCGGCGATCTGCGTTGAAGGCAGTGATTCCGTCCCTCTAATCGATGGAATATCCTTATCGGATGACAGACTCTCAACCTCTTTTTCGACCTTGTTAATGACAAGATAGAACGGCTTCCCCGTCACCTCTCCGTCCTGACCGATCGAATGCACCGGCTCGAACTTGATAGTCATCTGATCCGACCCATCATCGAATACGGGCTTCATAATCAAGGTAAAGCGCGGCGGCGTGATCGCTGCACCCAAGGCCTCAATTTTTCCGCCGGTGATATCCTCCGCCTTCGGTGTATTCACCCCAGTCAAGGGTCGACCGTTCGAAATGTCGGATAACCGCATCTGAACGTCAATTGTTTCCCCCGCGACCGTGAATAAAGGATACCAAGCGGCACCATCTTCAACCTCGTTCGGGCGTTCAATACTTTCCTCCGTGTCAAGCCGACCCGACTTGATCTTCAAACTGGCCGGTGCTTCGCGAACTTTAACACGGGTGAAGGTCCTGTCTGAAGAATCCGTATTGCCAAAGACATCCGTGATCACAACCGTCAGCGTTTCCGATTTCGGGGAATAGCCTTCCTTGGTCACGAAAGTGATCTTCTGCTTATTCTCGGAAATCAGCACATCAATCAACTCACTTGGGGTGATGTCGATATCGGCGACCTCTTCCCCGACATTCACTTCCAAAAGAGTCCTTCCGGCCGGCAGGGCGGAAGTGAAATGAAAGTCTTTATCACCGACTTTATAAACACCGGGAAATTCCGACTTTTCAGTGGTCGCAACCATTGTATCCGACTGAATTGCGATTCCACGATAAAGATCCGGGATAATCGGTATATTCGGCTCCTGATCATCGCCCAACTCATCCGACACATCACCGTCCAAATTATCCGACAGACCCAACACTTCCCTCAATGCGGCCTCGAGTTTTCTGTCGGCAAGCGCAGCGGCATCAGCACCGGCACCGGCACCGGCGTCGGCATCAGCCTCAGCACCGGCATCAGCCTCAGCCTCAGCAGAATAATATTTCGCATCAAGCGTGACCGTGAGCCATTCCGTGGCCGACCCTTCACCATCTCGCAAGAAGCGATAAAGCTTCTCAACGGCAGATTTCGTGCTGGCAAACAATCCCATCCTTTCCCTTTGAACGTCGGTTGCCCGGGCAAGCGGGGCCCTGGCGATTGTGCGTGCCTCATTATACGCAGCAATGATATTCCGGTTTAACCAATCAATGCTAGGAATAAAATCCTGCACATCCTCAGCGGATAAATTGCCGGCTTTGCTGAAGAAATCATCGATCGCATTATCGGGATTATCACCCTTAAGATATTTATTATAGAACGTCACGAAAGCATTATCCGGCTTGCCGACGGCTTCCTTCACATCGTCGCCGATGCCGTTCAGTGCAGTAACGACCGTCCCAATGTCAACGCCGGAACCCGGCAATGCCCGCACCGCCACCGTTATCGGATCAGCCGGGTTATTACCGGCAAGATACATCCTTCCGCTGAGCGGATGAAAATATATATATGTCCCGTTAAAATTGCGCTTTACCCATCCATTGTCGTCCGGCGTCAGAGGTTCATCGGTCGGACCGATCAATTCATACCCGGCATCGGTCACGCCTTCGATGTTAACTGTCCCAATATGGAAGGATTTCGGGAAGTTGCCGTTTGCATCCGGATCTGTGGTTAGCCTCTCGCCAACCTTCCGCTCCCTTACCATCAGCACTTCGCGACTTTGTTCGCCCTCTCCACCGGGGATGACCCTAATAACGGACCGTGGGGCACCGGACGCCGTAAAGGAAAGTTCTTGATTTGCGCCCTCAGCAAGAAGTTGTGCCGGCGTGGCCGTAATCACCAACTTGATATCGGCAACGTAACCCCCCGGTGACGCACCATCAACGTAGCCCTGCGATGACGCAGGCGCCCCGTCAACCGGGGCATTCCCAACCGTCGCCTTCAACGTCAATTCGGCCCGCCCATTAATCTCCTTCAAAGTCTTGCCTTCCGCAACACTAAGAAGCAGGTGATTAGAATTATGCGCCTCACCAACCGCAGCGCGGAAAAGCCCCGCCGGCCCACCGACAACTTCCGGATTGCTTATCGTCACCGGGGCATCGCCCAGATAGAAGGGAATGAAAAGCAAATTACCACCGGCATTGTCGACATAGTTGTAAGAACCCGGCCCGCTTTCCGATTGGCTGGGATGCTGTCGGATAACATCGCCCGCCCCACCGATTTTAACAATCTTCAATATTTGCTCGCCCGAAGTCACTTCTATGCCATTTACCGTTCCCTCAATGGTGTATTTCAGACTGGGAATCTTCGCATCTCGTTCATCCGCCACAAGCGCACCGCCGGACGGCTTCAGATAAACATCGAAACGACCGGTCGCGCCTTGCGGCGGCTTCACGACAAAATCATTGCCCCATTGCCATCCATCGGATTTACCGACCGTCACCGTTAAAGCCTGCTGAATGACATCACCCTGAGCTATAGGATCATCGTTGTTTGTCTTAAGCTCGAACGAGCCGACATAAATTTCAGCGGCTCTCCGATGATTGGGAATACTAAAGGTCTTCTGACCGGCATCATATGTACTGCCGGGATGCGCCGCCGTATCCGAACTAAACGCCCACGCACCCGCATCCGCACTCGGTCTTTTGGCAAAGGATAACGACAGCGGCGCTTCCCCGCTGCCTAATACAAACGTCTCTTGACTGCCGTAATTATCGGTTACCGTCACACTTTTCAATTCGACGGTGACACCCCCCAAGGCGTGTTTACCCAATTCACTTGCCGGCGCCAGATAATAAACATCCAACGCGGCGGTATCGGTTTGAGACCTCCACACCTTAAACATATCATTAAGATTAAGATTGGCGGCGCCGTCACCGGTAGCGGTAACGACCATCGTAGCGCTTCTAAATTCCGCCTGTGTTGATTTAAATGGGATGCGGAACAAAATACCGTCTGTCGCTTCGGTCGAGAGGTGATGTTTATTCGGCCCGGGCGTCGTCAATCCGTCCCTTGGCGCAAGAAAACGGACGTCCCCTTGCTGGTGATCCACCTGCCCATCGGCCTGCTCGGCAAGGTCCGGAACATCGGGAATGACGATTTCGATGGTGATCTTATCAAATTCGGCATCGCGCAGCGTGGTGCCCGGAATTTCCACCATACTCGGCTGAAGTGTGAAGGTGACCGTACCCGATTTTTTATTGTTGCCTTCTTCATCTTGGCCCAGATCCGGCGTGCCGCTAAGAGAGACGATTCCGCCTCCATCAATCTTTAACGTCAGTCCATTTTTCTCAAATCCCGCGGCAGAGGACACACCGGCGTGGGCAGTATCATCTGAAAGATACATCACGGCGTGACCGGTTCCCGCAGCCCCAGGGGTTCCCACAGACACAGGCACGCGGTTTGTCAGAGTACCGATCTTTTTCTCGTTTACAAACCTCTGTCCGATCGTGACGACAACCTTGCCATCGGCATTATGGTTCGTGACTGTCCTATGGTGTATATCACCGGCAACATCCGTCACCTCTGCTTCCGTTACCGGGGTCCAACCGGTGCGGCCTTGATATGGACGCAACATATCGACATCAAACGACAGATCCGGATGCTCTCCATCATCGGGCATGCCCGGCGGTGTTACCGTTTGGGCACCAAAAACACCGTACGCCCGAATTAAAGGCTTAAAGGACTGGATGTGCTTGCCACTCAAACCATTCTCGCTAAGAGCGAGCGAATCGCTTCCGAATATATCACTCTCCTTAACGCCGGCCTTACGCGCCAGATAATAGTGACCACCCGTCTTTTTGACCTCAAAATACGTCCACGCCATCCATTGCTTTAATAAATCGCTCTCCCGGGCATTCAACGATCCTTTATCGGCGTTCGCACGCATCTCCTCGATCTGACTATCCGTCTGTCCATCCAGCGGGTTAACCAATTCAACCCTCTTGATACCATCGGATGTTTTTATGATGGCGATGGCCTGTGGGTGTGTCTTGTCCACCGTATTATCAAAGTTGATCGTAACGGTGCCGGAAGAAAGATCGGAAGAGACCCTGGAAAGAATATCCGCATCTTCATCAACCTCGATCCACCCCTTAATCTCCGGCTCCTTATCCGGTTCAAACGTCACCGTCAAACTACGGGCACCCAGCTGTTCCGCGCCCGCGTATGTATCGATATAGCTTTTGATTTGCTCCGTCTCCCACGCCGTGCGCAGTTGCTTAATCAGCGCGAGGATCGTCCGCTCCGCAACAACATTCGCCTCGGTTAGACTACCGATTTTCCCTTCAAGCCGCGTTTTTTCGGTATCCAAAGACGCCTTCGTCCGCTTCTGCCAATCGCCTTTCGCCTTAATCACACCATCGACATCGCTCAAACTCGATGCCAGCGGCCCGGCCTTGTTTTTAGCCGCCTCAAGACCGCTTCTGATTGCCGCGTATGCCCATGGCTTCGAGGAAGAGATACTCGCCGTAGCGCCCCCCCCTTCAACTTCAACACCAATGCTCGGGACGGAGTTATCCACTACTAACCCGGTATGGTGGAGGAAATTTTTCATTTTTGCCAAAAACGCTTCGGCCAATTTGAGCTCGGCAATTCCCGTATCCTTGATCTGCCTTAAATCATCATAACCGAAACTCCCTTTCACTGCCGAATATCGAGGCAATAGCTCGGCCTTTCCCGGATATTCACCCAGCAGTTTCTCAAATGAAACGGTCCCCGTCGTCGTCTTCAATCTTTCCAATTTCGAGTGCCGGTCGCGCAAAACCTCCAAGCTTGGCTTGGCATCCGCATTGCCCCCCGCATGCGTATTGATCAATTCCTGCACCGCCGCCCATCTGTTAATCAGCCTATTCATATCCCCGGCTTTCAATATATTCAACGCGTCTACCCGTCCTTGTATCGTGTTTACGTTGCCCTCGATATTACTATTCGACGGGATACTTCGCAGTGTCGCAAGACTGTCATCACCGGTATTGAGACGGTTCAAACGCTCCAACTCGGATACCGCAACCATGGCGTTGTAAGTCTGCAAACGAAGCCACTTGGAAACCTTACTCTTAAGCTCCCTGTGCTCCGCATCCGCATTCGCATTCGCACCCGTAACCCGCTCCAACGCTTCAAACGCTTGGCGCATAACCCTCTTTGCCACCTCGTCCCTAAGGCTCATCTTCAATGTTTCGCCATTTGTAAAGTCACTGGCCGCAAGGCCCATGCTATTCAATTTGCCCCCTGCGCTTGTACCCGTAGCGACGGTGGCTTGGTTGTTTGTATATGCAGAGCCGGCGGTAGCAAACGCCGTTTTTAATTCCTCAATTTTGGTATGCGTAAAGGCGCTGTTTATCCCTTCGCCCACGACCCCGTCCGTCAAAACTCCATTGACCGCGTCCGTCAAAATTCCGCTCAGGTCAGTGTTTTTATCGAATGCAACAGCATTATCCAAGCTCGCTTTCCGAGTATCCAAATTAATCGCCCCCAACGCATTATCGAAAGCCGCCTTGGCATCCACTTTCGTCCGATGAACCGGATCGGTATCAATAGCATTCTGCATCTGCGTAGCCGCGGTATCGGCGGCATCCTTCCGATCATTGATGACCGAATGGCGGGCATTGGCCGCGCCCAACCCTGCAATGCTATCAACCGCGCTTTGCGTTGCCACGGCGATATCATTGGCCGTTTGCAACGCATCCTTATGGTCGTCCAGGGTATCGGTGGCAATACTTCCATAATCCGGGGTCGTCCCGGCACCACCCACTTGGCCAACGATGAGTTCCATCTTGGACTTGAAGGCCCGGGCCGAGGGCAGGGCATTCGATTGGGTGGTAACTTGACTTTGCAGATTATTGATAGCGGTATGCGAAAGGGCCTCCCCTTGAGTACCACCGGCAGCCTGCAATTTACCCCTGGCCGAAGTCAAATCAGCGCTGGCTTGCGAGCGCGCCAGTCTCCCTGCCAAACTTGCCAACGGTCTAATCCCTTCGTGACCCGTCCCATCGTGATTCGTCCCACGAAGAGTGTCAAAATCACTCTTAAGCTTCACGAGACTCGTGACCTTGTCGACAGAAGTGTAGGCAGCGGTTGTCGTCAACGGGTCGTCGAGGAGATCAGTATCAGTAGTTAAAGACCTTACCGCATTATCGACAGATGCTTTAGTGAGAGTCGCATCCACCCCAAGTGTTTCAATCTTCGTAAAGCTATCCGTGACGGCCGTTGAAAGCCTGCCCCTCTCTTTGTTAAGACGCCCTAATACCCCCTGCAATGCCTCACGCTGCGATCTAGACAAAGTAGAGGCCCTCGCCTTAATGCTAAATTCCACCGCGTTCTCTCGTATGGCCGCACGCTTAGCAGCTTGATTAGGAAGATTAGCGTCCAGTTTCAATACAAAGGCCATGTTTGTCCACATTGTATCAATATTGCCATTGCGTTCGGGGCCGGCATAGTCCAAAACCTTAAAAATAGAGGAAATAGGCATTCGCACCGTTCTACCTATTACCGGCCCAGCTCTCTTTACCTTGTACGTGTCTATCGCATTACCATTACGATCCCTCAAATTCACCCTGGCCAAATCATACGCTCGCCCGTAGGCTACTATCTCACTATCCTCCCGATCTATGTGACCATATAGACTGAGGAAAGTGAGGGGATCGATAGGCGCACTAGCGATCATTCGTTCCGTTACCTCAACATCTGCATTCAGCCGGGCTACTATTTTAGCCAGTGTCCCGGTCGGCTCCACATAAGCGTCGGGGTCCTTATCCAAACGGAAGCCATAAGCCCCATAATATTTCTTGATCTGTGTAACCAGCTCATTCTTTGCCGTTTCCAACGCTGTGGTATGATCATTAATACCCTTCAGACGTTCAAACTCAGCCTTAACATTCTCCACGTATCCCTTAAACACAGGCAAACGATTTTTGATCCATTGATCGATCCCCCCTGCCGCCTCGATTCCCCGGTCGAATGGAAGATCACCATTAATGTTAAGCCCCGGCGTCCTCAGATTCGATGCGGCGTTTAGCGCCCCCACTCTGACTTCATACCCTTGGATCAAAGCCTTGACGTTCGCGTTCCGCTTCGTCTTCTCCTCCGGTATATTGATACCGAGATTCAACTGATTTGCCTTTTCTATCAGAGAAGCGACATTGTCCCCTAATCCCTGCAGATATGCGGTTTTCTCCGCAACATCATCCGGGACATCCCCGGCCTTGGCCGGAATATTGTCCACACTCACGCCGTCAATATTGTTCCCCTTTGTCAGCAGATCAATATATTCATTGTATGTCTTGACCAGCTTATTAATGGCAGCAGTGTCTTCTATCGTTCCGTCCGCTGCAATCTGCTCCAATTGCTCTTTCACATCCGCAAAGGCGCTATTCGCACGACTGGTCAGAGCGGCGGTATTCAAACTATCCAACCCGGCAAAATGATCCGCCCCCGTCTCAATATTCTTTGCGGCATTGACGGCCGTTTCCGCCTCCCTGATCGCCTCTGTATAAGCCGAACGCTTCGCCGTCAAATCCGTTTGCGACGGTGGTTCTGTCGCTGCCAAAATCGAATCCAGCTCCCCCAGCCCCTGACCGGTTAGCCACTCTTGATATTTGCTATCTATGGTCGTGATAGCAGCCTTCAACGTCGCGATCGATGTTGAAAGCGTACGGGCATCCGCTAGAATTTGCGCGTTGTCTTTACCCTCCGCATTCCCGACGACGGCAGGCAGGGGGTCAGGAACGTCTTCTGGCCGCGTGATCCCGGTTTCTGCAAGATTGATGCCATTCAATTGGGCTAACGCATTGTTGTAAATGGTGGTCAAGTCACGAATGGTTCCCACCAAAGCAGCGCGCTTGGCACTCGTATCTCGAAGTGGCTCAACCGAAAGATAGGCATCGTCCAGCGCCTTCTTAAGCGCGGTAATTTTACCCGAGATCTCTCGTGCCCTAGCGATAGCGGCATTATCGTCAAGATTGGATGCGTCACCGGTGGTGTCCAAGCCTGCCTCTTGGCTCTCCTGATTGGTATCGGCCACCCCATCCACGGCTTCCAAGGCCTCAACCCAACCAATATATTTATTATATTCCTCGACCAAATCGACCAGCTTGTCATTCAAAGGTGTTCTTTTCGCACTCGTATCCGCGTCACTTGCGGTAGCGTCAATGGTAGCTTGCAGCGCCTCTTCGATCATACCTTTCAGATTCTTGAGTGTACCAATGGATTCGCTCGGATCACTCGGCAAGCTGCTAACGGTAAGCTCAACAAGCTCGCTTACCCCGGCTACCGTCACAAAATCATGACTCGCCGCCGCCTTCAGTGCCCTAACATATGCATTATAATCCGTGACCAGGGCTTGCTTGGCATTCGCAACATTCGTCTCCCCATTCATCGTTGTTTGAATCTCGGCGGCCACCTTTAGCCTAGCTGCCTCCACCTTCGCCTTAAGCGTCACAATATCATTGACGACCGTGGCTCCTTTGGCAGTAACAGCCTCTTTATTCTGCGCGGCCACTTCAGCCAAAGTATCAAAGTCCGTTTCCTTAGCCAGATTCGTACTGATATCGGAGTGAGTCTTCCCCACCTCTGTAATCGCGTCGATATAGGCATTGTATCTGACGACCAGATTAGCAAGGGCTTGATCGCGCGCGGTCTTGAGTCCGGCCGATGATTCCCCCGCTGTTTCCCCCAAACGCTTTTCCCCGGTAAATTTATCGAAGATCCTCTTCACCCAATCCTTCTTTGTCTCGTAACGATCAATGAAAGCATTGACCCTTGTTGAGGCGTCGGCAAAGGCAACGGTGGCGCTTGGATTATCGGTGGATTCGGCCGGATCCGATGGCGTACCTGCGACATCCTGGTTTTCTAAAAAGGTGATGGCGTGATCGTACTTCCTAGCGATGTCAAGCAATTGGGTTTCAATCGCAACGATAGATTCACCCGTCCCCCCGGAACCGACCACTGTATTGAAACTAGTACGTGTCTGACCCGCCTTTTCAATGACCTTCAGCGCCCTATTCAGCTCTTCATGCAACGAGGAAACATCAGGATCAGGATCGTCAAATACAACATTGGATGGCAAATTTTCATTCTTCGCGATCTTTTTATCCGCTTCATCAATCGCACTGACATAACTGTTGATAAGGGTGGTGATTTGTCCCCGAATCGCATCGGCATCGACCGTATTACCATCGATGAATGTCTCCACATCCGTATTTCGCGTCGCTTCGTCCGTCGCACTGAATCCGCCGGTGGCAGCATCGAAAGAAGAAGAAGACCCTTCGTCGGCAGCGCCCCCATGAAGGGTGCCATCTTCTAACTCGGCGGTAATAAAGCCCTTGATGGCCGTAGTTTGGACACCCTCACCGACAACACCGGCAACGGTAATATCGGATTGATCCTCATCTCCTGTGGATTTAGACCAAGCCTTAAGCGCATCAAGCACTTTTGCCACCGCCTCATTAAACATCGCACTTGCCGTTTTTTCCTCCCCATATGTTCCCGGAGAGCCTTTGGTTCGATCCTTATAATAACTTTCAACATTCGCCTTTTGGGTAAGCCGATCCTTCTCCGCACCCAATCCTCTAACTTGCTCTTGACGCTCACCCAGAAACTTCTGCGCATCTATAGTTGCCTGCCTCAACACGGCCTCCGCGCCGGCATCCGTCACTTCCGGCAAAGCGGGATAGGGAGTACTGCCATCCCTTGGACCATTTGCGATGCGAAACTTCTGGATCTCTATCACCAATTTACCGTGGATTGATCCTAAAATTTGCGCGGGCGTGGCATTCGCTTGATAATCATCCGCCGCCGCCGTTTCGTATAGACCCTCCAAATCATCCTTTGCCGCAGTCGCCGCATTAAGCATTTGCTCGGCACTATAGGCTTCGGAAAAAGCCTGTCCCGCCGCCCTTTTGTACTCTTCTTTGATCCGGTCAAATTCTGTCCCGGCCGTCCCTATGACACGCTTCAGAACGTTCGCGTGCTCAAGCACCTTGTTGGCCGATTCTTCATTGGTTTCATCGATAAGATTTGTAGCGGCCGGCGCATTACCGGCCGGCGCATTAGCGGCCGGCGCATTATCGGCCGGCACACCGGCGGCCGGTGCATTATCGGCCGGCGCATTAGCGGCCGGTGCATTATCAGCCTGTGCATTATCGGCCGGCACACCGGCGGCCGGTGCATTACCGGCCTGTGCATTATCGGCCGGCACACCGGCGGCCGGCGCATTACCGGCCGGTGCATTATCGGCCTGTGCATTAGCGGCTAGCACATCATTGAAGAATTTGTTCACCACTTTAATCAACTCTCCGCGCTTGGCCTTCACCAATGCATCGAATCCCGCTTGCGTGTTATACGTATCCACCTCCGTCCCAAGCACGTCGGTCGCTTTGTAATAATCCCATACAGCCTTCGTCAATCGGTCGAAATTTGCCAAATCACTCGTGATTGTCTTGGCAATTTCGATTGCTTGCTCCTTGGTCAATGAATCCGGATCGATAGCCCCACCGGCACGCAATTGATCAAGGGCCGCGCGAAGCTCGATAGAATCACCATTGGTGACATATGCGAGTTTCATCGCCCCCTTGATCTCATTCAACAACCGCCCCCGCGCATCCCCCACGGTTTCATTATTCCCAACCGACCCCAGCTTCGGCAGATGCTCCGTATACACCTTAAGATCGGCGATGTCCGTGTTCAGTTGAGCCAGAACGCCGTCCCGCGCCTGTTCTTGGGCCGATTCGCTTGTACCCGCATCCGGGGCGCCAAGACCGCCGTCAACCCGTTTGCGCAATTCTTCGATCTCCGTAAGCCTGTTCCCCGGATTTTGAGGCAACCCACTAATTTTACCACGCAACCGGCCAATTTCTGCTTCTGCCGCATCACCCGCATTTTTGTTATCGGAGAGTAGTCTATTGGCGTTAGCGGGCCGATTATTGATATCCGGCGGAAGGGCATTGGTCGTACCCTCGTTCTTATTCTTGTTAAAGGCCTCGGTTATGCTTTTTCTTTTCTCCAAGCCAGCGGCGATACTCGCCCGCAAGTCCGAAGAGAATTCGGAGGTCAGCCCAATCGATAAATCGGTGGCGCCGGGGCTACTGACATCACTCGCCGCAACATCCACCAAGTGCACATTGCCATTGCGCAAGTCGACATAGAGCCGGTCGCCTTTGAAAATCTTACTGCGCCCCCATATGCCTTGGTCGGAAGCCGTCCACGTGCCATCCGTGCCAATATTTCCCCTCTCCTGTTCGCCATCGGTAAAGACGGTTAATGGATGCGCTAACCCAAGGTATCCCGGGCGTTGATGATAGTCCAAGCCGTCCAAAACTTCCCGCAGGGCCGCGACACGATTAACATTGTAATCATCACTAGCAACGCCTGCAACGCCGTCCCCAAGCCATGTCGACAAATAGGGCTTATCATCGACAAAAGCCGCCACCGTTCCAGGCACACTATCTGCGCCACCGCGCAACGTCCGGAAAGCATCCGCACCCGGCGCCTGAATATTCTTTGTCACGACATCATACAGATTGTCGATAACGGTCTTTGGCTGCACCGTTGCCCGAATATTCGAAGAACGCGGCAACGTGCCACGAGTTCTATCATCCGAGCCAAGGTTCTTGGCCACGATCGTCGTTGTCGACGTTCCGGAAACAAAGGCGACGGGATCGCCCCCACCACCATTCCGTGCCGTCAAAGAAAACGGCACCTTTGCCGGATCGATCGATGGATTGTCTAAGACCGCACGATACTTGGTTTTGATAAAAGTGAAGCTATACTCTTCACCGCCCACTTCCACCTTGAATGATTTTGGAACGAATGATTCGCCGCTTACCTCGGCAAGCGTCCGGATTTTGAATACCTGGGCGCTTTTCCCAGTCAACAACGAATAGACGTTACCGGCATCATTCACCATGCCGTTCAATTTGTCCTCGCTTAAAACCGTTCCCGCTTGATCGGTAACCTCACTAATTTTCGGCAGCTCCGCAGCCACGACGTCACCCGTGCCGTCCTTGGTAATCTCAATCGTTAACATGTTTTGAGATCCGCCATATGCACCATCGTCAAGATAGTGCACGTTGTATTCTGTACCGGTATCACCCCGCATCACGGCGCTAAAGCGCGGTTCCGGCGTCGTTATATACGCCCCTTGATCTTCCTTTACTTGAAGTTGAAAAGCATCGCTTTCAACGTCGGGAACCCCGTCCGAAGAAAACACGAAAGAAATTGCGCTACCATCACCTAATAGAGAGGGCAGGCCATCTCCGCTTCTTCCGGTGGGAATAGTCCCGGCCACCTTTGTTCCATTGCCGTCAACCAAGAAGGCGCGCATTTCGACATCCGATGGTCCTCGCACACCGACCCGGGCATCCGCCACCGCTTTGAAATCGACACTTAAGCCAAGGCGCAATCCCGTATCACCGGAGTGCTGTGGCAGAGACAGCAGATAAAGCCCCGAAGCGTCCTTGTCCGCAGCAACGGGGGCGCCATCTCTCCGCATCTTGATACCAACGCGATGATTGCTGTCCTTGCCCCGCGCATACGATAAATAGTTCCTTGCCAAGCTGGATTGCGCAATGACAAGTCCATCCTCGGGAATCTCCAAATCGGTATCGAACACCAACAGATCAGGAGCATCGGGAGCATCGGGCTGCTCAAATACATTGATTCCCTCGACGGCCTCGGGTTTCGTAAAGGCCGGCTTCGCGACCGGGTCGACCCCACCGATAATCCGGAAGTGAATATCATGGGTCTGGTCCAATCCGCTCTCATACGGGTTACCGGTCCCTTTGCTAAAGTCAGGTCCCTTCATCAGGCGCACCCTAAAAGAACCGTACCTCTGCTCAAGTGTAAGAAAGCGCGCTTTCTCTTCCGGAATAGACAGCTCATTAGTCTTGGGATCAATGGTAAAGATGGCGTTGAATCTGTTCTTGAAATGCCTGGTGACAATGTTCTCGAGCCTGGTGGCCTCGGTCTCGAGACTGGCGGCATTGGCGGCATTGGCCGCCTTGGCCTCGTCGGCCTTGGTCCTGGCCGCGGTGGCCTCGGCGACATTGTTGTCCCACCCTGTATCCGTGGCTTCACCACTCCATCCCTCGCCGTCAATGACCCCACCAAGATTCGCGACAATCCCGCTTTTACCCGCGCTGAGATAATACACCTTTTTGTCACCCGGCCCCGGGACAAAACCATCCACGACATTAATCGGATTGCCGGTCACGTCATCTTCATATCCGCTACCGATCAAAAGCGCCGTCCCCGCCGTGCCATAGGCCGCGGGGGTAACAGTGATCTCCGCCCCCTTCGAATGGGTCAGGGTGAATTCCCCTTCCACTAGAGAAGTGTAGCTCGGTTGACCGGTGCCTAGAGTCTTGGCACCGTCGCTCAATCTAACATTGAACTTGATGGTTTCTTTTCCTTCAACAAAAACGGGTCTGAAGACTATTTCGCCGTCGGTAGTCGTTTTTTTGCCTTCTTTGGGATGGAATATCATGACGGTTTGCTCCTCGACCGGATTATTCCCATCTTCATCGGTATAGGTCACTTCCTCGAACAACGGCAGTTGGCCACCCGCTTCCCCATACGCCGCCGGGTCATACCCCCCCACCTCATAACCCGGGGGAAATTTGCTACCTGCTTCAAAGTAGAAATCGCCCAGATTCGAGTCGATATCTTCCATCAAAAAGGCAATTTGACGATTGGGTTTATAGGCAATTTCGGTGCCGCTTGCCCGCTTGAAGGCGCCGCTTTTCCCATCTCGATACAACAGCCGGGACACATCCACCGTGGGGGAAAGATCCATCAAAGTGAATTCAATATCAACAGCACCATCACCTTCACTTTTGTCCAGCGTGCTCCCCACTCTTTTATCAACGATCTGGCCCTTCAGGACAAAATTTGCCTCTCTGTTTGTGTTTATGAACTTATTTTCGAGCAATTTTTTCTCAGGTTCGCCCTCAGTTTCCTCCGTTTTGTCCTTCATTTTAAAGATCATAAGATTTTGATTGGCCACCGTGTTCCCACCGGCATCAATGTATGACTGATTGCCACGGAAACTCGGATCGGTGATGTATCCGCCATCCTCGCCCGGATCCGCGCTAGGTTCAAAGTCTAAATCGCTACTAAATTCAAACTCTGAACCGTCCTCGCTGACCTTGGCGCCAAACTGATTCTTAGGGGTAAGGGCAGCGATGATAGCCGGATCCGTAACGGTAAAGGCAAAGGCAAATTCGCGTTCGCGCCTCTCTCTGGGTACGCCATCTATATCACCTTCCGCCAGCTTGAAGGGACCCGTCCCCCCATCCCGGTATAACAGCTTCGATTTATCCACCTTGATGTCGGGATCGATCAGTTTGATATCGAACATAAAATCTTTCGAATTCACTTCGTCCCCGCCCGGCACTCCATCATGAAGAGTACCTTTAAACGTCACCGTCGCCCGATTGTTACCGTCATACGTGGGAGAAAAATCTTCCGAAGGCGTAAAAATGATAACCCGACCCTGGATAATCTTATTCGTTCCATCAGTGCCCAGATACTGCCCCCCGGCTTGATAGGTCACAGTCCGATAATTCGCGCTATGCTCGGCAGCCGGCACAAATTGAAAAGCGCTAGTGCCATCCGTATCGCCATCCTTGAAGAGAATGGCAATCTGCCGACCTTCTTTAAAGGCAATGCCATCCGTCGAGAGCACTTGCGTCCAGTCACCGCTTGTTCCATCCCGGTAATAAACCGCGCCGCCCACAATGGTGGGGGCAACATTGTTCACCAAAGTGAACGTGCGGTCAACGGCGGCCTCCTCTACCTGGAATCCGCCTTCTGCCCCGTCACGCAGTGTACCCTTAATGGTAATAGGCCCACTCCGGCGCTCATTGACGGGAAAAACAACCCCCTTGGGCTTGAAGATGATAACGTTTTGACCGGCTACGGTCGCGCCGTTTTTATCGGTATATGATACCCCGTATTCGAATACCGGATTTTCATATGAGGGATGACTTCCTCCGCCCTCGAACTCAAACGTAAAACCACTACTCGTATCGGGATCGCTAAACACAAAGGCAACCTGGCGTCCCTCGGCATTGGGCACCACGTTACTCGCACGCGATTGTTTGAAAGCCCCGCTGCCGTCGCGGTATAATAAAATCGATGAATCGAGAGAGGGCGCAACTTTTGCCGTCGGCACCCCATCAATAATGAAAGACTGATCGAATGCATTGCTATAGTAACCGCTCTCGCCCGAGTTGCCCTCGACACGCTGCCCATTGATTCTCGCTTGATATTGCCCCGATACATGCGCCGGGACAATGTCCTCTTTGGGCTCGAAAATCATAAGAGCGCCGCCCCTAAAATCATCGGTCGCATCCTTGCTCAAGCGCAACCTCGCCCCATAATCGAATGTCGCCTTTTTATAAAGCGGATGCTCTACATCACCATCGAAATTAAATTGATGATTGCCGCTATTTGCAGCAGAATTGGGAACCACAAAGGCAATCGTCGGCCTCTCTCCATTCGCGTAGGAAATCACATTGTCCATGCCACTACTGCCATCCGTCTTAGCCACCTTCTTGACGGGGACAAAGAATACTTCCCCTTTCGGTCCCTCGACCTTTTGCAACATAGCGCCATTTTCGAAACCCGAGGCACCGATGACGGTGATAGATGGCAGACCGGCCGGGTGTGAATTTTTCAACGACGGATCGTCGTCATTTCTGTCACTCAGAGTTCCCGGAAAAGAAATTTCCTCCTTCACCCCGGCGTCAAGACCGGCATCTGACGCCCATCTAAACCTTAATAATAATTGACCCTTTACACGGTTACCGTCTTTGTCGATATAGCCCCGATCGTAAACGTAAGCCACGTCCTCCTCAAAATTACGGTTCCAGCCTTCACCAGCATCAAAAGAGACGTAAACTCGGTTAGGATATTTGGCACGGTAAGCATCCAACTGGGGATCGTCAACTCTAAAGGCAATCTCGAGATGTTCCCCATACAGCAAATCATCCGTGGGTTTCGCCTCCCTGAAGGGGGACACGCTGTCGTAATCGTACCGGTAGAACATCTTCGTCGTATCAAAGTAGGGCGATGTATCGTTAAAGTGAAACTCACGACTCACTTCGCCTGTATTGCCGTCAGAATCGGTAAGGGTGCCCTCGATGGTGATGGTGTTCTTCCTATTCTTCAAAGAAAACGGCAGACTCTTCAAGGCATCCGCCTTTGGGGTTAGGAGGAGTACGTTGTGGGTTACATATTCCCCTATGTCTGAATCGTAGTATCTCTCCTCTTTCACTTCCGCATTATAATAGGGATGATTTCCGCCCGTGAACGTAAACGTAATCCCACTATCCGAATCGAGATCATCAATCAAAAAGGCAATCCGTTGGGTCAATATCCTAGCGCGATTAAATGATATGCCCGTCTCCTTCGGGTCGTTCACAGCGCCCAAATCACCCGTTGCCTGGGCGCTGCTTAAAGCGACAACGGAATCAGCCGATGACCTATCCCTTAACCTGGGATTGGGGTCGACAAAAACGATGTCGGTCGGGCCTGTAATCCTCTCCTCGTGTGTTCCATCGTTAATATCGCCGAGAATGGAGATGCTTTTTGTCTTACCGCCGACAACACCGCCGGCATCGTAGACCGGGGAAAAATCAGGCCTCATATTGAAAACGACGAGGTGCACGCGCTTATCGCCAATCGCGACACCATTTTCATCCATCTCTTGTACCTTTACCGTCCCCTCTGCAGTCAGAAACGTTTGATTGGTCAAGAATTGGACCCAAAAAGCACTATTCGCCGCACCTACCTCACCCTTCGTACCATCCGCAGAATCGGCAAACTTAAAACTAAAGGCGGATGGATTATTCGTATCGGCATCACGGAAAATATAGGCAATCTGCCGCCCCGCTTTATAGCCAATCTCCCCGGCCGTCGCCCCGTCCGCCACCTGTCGGAAATCCTGCCCAGGGCCATCCCGGTACAATAGCTCACCTTGTGGCCGCGGCCTTGTATCGCGGTGAATAAATTCCACGTCGAATGCAACATCCCTCGCCCTGTCCAAACCGTCATCACCCAATATGCCCTTAAGCCTAAGCGTGGATAATCCTTGATCATCAAAGATAGGCTGTGCATCGGCGGGGCGTTCGAAAATCATCAATTTCCTATTTTCCCCCCGATTTCCGCTCGCCCTGACATACGATTCCGAGGGACTGAATGTCGCTTTCACCTTTTTATTGGCCCCGTCAAGAACCGTCGAACTCGCCGGACCGTCATCATGGGTGAATAGAAAATGTTTGATTGTATCACCATCGACGACTTCAAAAGCAAACTGCTGGTAGCCTCCGTGGTAGTCGATAGACCGTTTGTCCCCCTCTGTTGCCGGGGCCGGGACTTCCCGGAAATCACCGCTATACACCACTCTTCCATCCGACCCGGTTTCCCTCACTCCGCTTCGCACATACATGGTCGGCAGGATAATGGGATTGCGCTGGACCAAGGACACATCGCGCGCAATCTTAAATTCATTACTCGCATCATCAGTCAATGTACCGAAAATCGTGAGAACTTTACGCCCATCGACAAGCCGGCTACCGGGTGGGACAGTAAAAACCAACAACGTCTGCTTCGACGACCCATCACCCCCCTTATCGGGAGCGGAAAGGCTAACGAATTCGTGGGTAAGACCGCTACTATGGCCATCATCGGCAACAAATGTAAAACCAGTATGCGGCGTATCGACATCGTCAATCACAAAGGCAAACTGGGCACCTTCTTTGAAGTCTACTTCGCCGCCTATCGCCTCTTTAAAGCCATCCGCAGGCCCGTTCCGATACAAAAGATACCTCTCGACCACACCGGGTTTCGGATCAAACAAGACGACATCCCGCACCGTATTAAATATGTTGGTTTTCGGTTCACCGAAATTACCATCACGCAGGTTGATGGTAATGGTCGTTTCCACCTTGCCATCGGCATCATATGTCGGGGTCCCGGCCGGAATAGTGAACGCCAGAAGAGTGAGGCCGCTTCGAGAAATTGCCGCGTTAGAATTTTCCGTGTTAGGAAGGGTATAACTCTTATTTTTAAGGATGGATCCAGCCCCATAATAGTCGACAGTGCCGGCCTTAATATCATCCGGATCACTATCGCGATCCGCGATGACAAAGGCAATCTGCCGCCCCGCTTTATAGGTAAGCTTATCTTTCACCTCTTTGAACGTGCCCCCATTATCATCCGAATACAGCAACACCTCGGGCTCAATTCTTGGCGCCGGGCTCGACAACGTTAAGGATTGATCGATTTCCAAAGCATTACCGCTTTCATCGGCAAGACGGCCCTTGATCTTAATCTCGGCCTCACCCTGCGCGTTAAAATCGGGCGCAAGTACTTTCCTCCCGGGCTTGAACTGGAAGACGATGGCTTTTTGATTCTTCAACTGGTCGTAATCGACCCCCCCCGTGGGGAATGAGGACGTATAATGCGGATGACTATTCGGGCTTGCGTCGGCATCCGGCGTGAATGTAAATCCTCTTTCCGTGTCGCGATCCTCGAACACAAGGGCAAATAGGCGATCTTTTTGATAGGCTATCGGGTCAGACGCATCCCACTTCGTGAACGTCTTGTTGCCTGCGGTGATCGCACCATCCCGGTATAGCCACACTGCCTTACCGTCCACCATTTTTGCTTTCGGCGCTTTGTCGACCAGATCGAATGTTACACTTATCTCCTTCGTCAGAACACCGTCAGTACCGGCCGCCCCGTCACGCAACGTGCCGACTAGGACGATGCGCTTCTCGCCTCCTATACTACTGGCCAACAAATTCGCCGCGGGATCCGTAGGACTCAAAACAAGCCGAGGCGGAGTACCGGGATTTTCCGCAGTCCCAGGAATACCGGGAACGACGCTCACGGAAAGACCGTCCATGCCCGATGACATCTCCGCATTAAAATCAAATTCAATGGGGCCGCTTGATATGCCATATTTAATATCAAAGGCAATGGACTGCCCCGGCCTGTAGTCGACCTTGTTGCCCTCGGCCTCGGCCCAAGGACCATCGCCCGAAGCCCTATGTAGAATCTTTGCCGGATCCACCCTGGGCGCCGGATCAAGCAGGGTGACGGATAAGGTCCCACCCACAGCCTTGAGACCTGTATTACCAACATTACTACTCAAAGGTGTTTGTATCAGGATATGACTCTCGCCCGCACTATTATAAATCGGCACCTTCGTGGGGTCCCTGGGAACGAAAATGCCCGCCCAATGGCGTCCATGCTGGTCGCCTTCAATCTGTATGTTCATTTCCGGTGACGAGCTAGGATAAGTACTCAATTTCTTATAAAAATCCGTATTCTTGATCCCTCCAAATCGGAATGCATTAGACCCGTTGTCCTTCTCAACATAAAAACCAATCTGGCGATTGGGCTTATAGAAAACTCGACCGCCCGGTGCCTCCTTGAACCGACCGCTTGTCCCATCTCGGTACAAAATTCGCCCGTTAGGCAGCGGGGCCCTCTGATAAAAAGTAAGATTTTTCGAAAATGTATGTTCTCCGCCGGCTCCATTGCTAACCTTGCCGTTAATATTCAGGCTCGATGTCGCCCCTCCGCCTGCGTTATTTGCAGCAATGAAGGCCTCTGTCGGCGTGAAAACGACAAGGGTTTGATCCTTTGCAAAACCGGCCGTGCCGACGTATTTTTCATCCGTAACGATGCGACCACTATAACCACTGTGACTGTCCGCCGAGGCGGTGAAGGTCAACGACGGGGCGGGATTATTAACGACAAAGGCAATCTCAGGAAATCTTGCACGCGTATGGGCAATCACGCCTTCGGGCGTGTTAGCGGGCGCGTTAGCGGGCCTGGTAGTGGTGGGCCACTCCCGGAAAAGATTACCGCTACCGGCCATCCGATATAAAAGCTTCGTCGTATCGACGGTGGGGGCGGGGGGGACGGGGACCGGCTCAACGGTGGGAGCGGGAATGAACAACCTCTCCTCAATCTCAACACTATCGGATGAATCGGGGAAATCCACCCCTGCATCCCTAAACTTACCCTTGAGGGTAAATGTGATGCCGTCGGTACCAAGACCCAGATCGGCTTTCGGCTTGAGGGTGAAAAGCAACATCCTCTGACCGATCATGACATTCCCATTCAGATCCTCATATGTGACTTTGCGAATCTTGTAAGTGGCCAATTGCTCTTTGCCCGCACCATTGTCGCCTTCATAAGCAAAACTCAGCTCACCTTCTGTCGCATCAAAATCGTCAACCTTAAGTCCGAAAACCGTCGCACCCCCAATCCGGTGATAATTGCCCGCAGCATCCGTCGAGGCTGCCACCTCTTCAAAAACGGCCTCGGAATCGCCCTTGGCCGGCGTTACCTGGACAAACACCCTGCCCTTATCCACGGAGGTGCGCCCATCGACAAGCTGAAATCTTTCATCGATACGAAGAGACTGAACCCCATCCTCGCCTTTCGCCTTGTCGTACAGCGTCCCGGAAATGACCATTTCTTTGGAATCGATATTCGCACTCGCCAAAGCAGGCTTCGGATTAAAGACCATCAAGCGCTTGTGCTCCTCGTTCCGAGCGGCAAATTGGCCAAGCTCATAACTCCCCGGTAGAAAAACCGGAGCCTCATAATACGGATGCTTGCCACCGTCAAATTCAAAGACAAAGCCATCCGTCGTATCGCGATCCTTAATCACGAAGGCAATCGGCCGATTCGCGACATAGGGGACGTTTCCATCAGCCCCCTGCTGGACAAAGGTGTTATAAGGGTCTCTTTGTTGATAAAATACCCTCACCCCCGATGCCGACTGCAGCAATTCCGGCCCCAAATTGGTTATGACCACGGCCCGGCTAAAGGCATTATTGTTCTGGCCTTCAGGCCCGCCCGCAAAAGTGATGGACTTCTCTCCAACCTCTCCAGAAAATTCGGGAGGGGATGCCACATCCGGTGAAAAAACGACCAATTGTCGATCCCCCACCGTGACGACTTCCGCCGCCCGATAACCCGCGGGTGGGGTCCACGCAAAGGAGTCATAGGAACCACCCCCAACTTCAAAGGCAATTTGCCGATAGGGCCGGTAGTCAATCCGGTCATCATTCACCGCCGTGAAGTCACCGCTTGTTCCATCCCGATAAAACAGTGGATTGAACAGAGTGAAAGACACCCCGACATCAAACGTATCAACCCATGCCCCTCCGTTACCAAAACCCACAACACCACGGGTAATCACGGTGCCCTTGATGTCGATGGATTTCTTCCCATCGACAAAGCCCGGCTTAGTACCCTGCTTTGGCGTTAGAATAAGATACTCCTTGTCGCCACTAAACGTAATATCATAACCGGAAAGATCGGAGCCTTCCGCAGGCTCAAAGGCAATAGAATTAGCAAACTTCCGCCCGATGCTTCCCGTGCCTTTGAGCTGAGCGATAATCGAGTGCCCATCGAGATGAGGCACCCTGTTGTCGCCCACCGTACGCAAGGAGGTCAAAATGCCCCGGGGCGCCAAGGGCGCGTATCCGACAGTACCGCTAAAATAGACATGGTTACGGGACTCTATCTCGGCCGGAACGGAGGCCAGCTCAAAAGAGCGCTCAAAAGGAGTACCGGCGCCCCCGCCGGTAGGCTGCAACGTGCCCTTAATACGCATTTGAACCAAGCCATTCGGATTGGCCAGCACGAGATTCGGTTTGGGCGTGAAGATAATTTGACCGATGCCGCCTACGTTCCCTGAAGGACCATCGACATATGCCCCACCGTATGTGATTTTCGGGCTTGCATCGTAATAAAAATGATCATTGCCCTCGAATGTAAAGGTATATTCACCACTCGTCACCGGTATCTCGAACGCAATTTTCCCGTTCCATGCAAAGTCAACTCGGTTATCAGCGGCAGCCTTAAAGGCGTTATCATCGGCGGAATAGCTCATGACCTCGTCCGTCGGCTTGGCCCTCACCACCAGCTTTATGGTTTCCACAAAATCTATAGATTCCACCCCGTCGCCACCGGCCACCCCATCGTGAAGCGTTCCGGCCAATGTGAAGGTCCCGCCCCCCGGGAAGGGGCCCGTCGTCGCGGGCGTTGCCCGGTTGAAATAAACGACGGGCGATGTTTGCTGCTGACCCGCTTCATCAATATAACGAGCCGCGTTGTCAATGGTGGGCGTATAGGCCCCATACCCACCCGTAGGAGGCGCAAAGGTAAAGCCATTCGCCGTATCCCTACCCTTAATCACAAAGGCGAATTGCCGCCCTTCTTTATAAAGGATGGAGCCAATCCCCGCGGGTAAGGCATTAAAGACACGGCTATTGCTATCTCGGTAAAGAACTTGTCCTTTGACCCAACTAGGCCTTGGGTCATACACATCGAACGCATGATCCAAAGATGCCTCCTTGACCCCGGAAGCGCCCTGATTCCCATCATAAAGCTTTCCCTTTACCCTAATCGTGGCCTTGCCGTCATCATCATATGGCAGAGGGCCATCCGCCAGCTGGAAGATAAGAAATTTTTTGGTGGGACCGGCCGCTTCACCGGATACAACGCCATACTCGACGTTCCCCTCCACAGGGAGGGTTGTGAATGGACGAGCCTCTTCTAAGAGGAAGGTAAAGCCGATGTCCGTATCCGGGTCCGTGACCTCAAAAGCGAATTGCTGCCCACCCTGCAAGTATAATTCTTGATCCGCGCTTGGCGTAACCTTGGTAAAGGCGCCGGATTCACCTTTCCGATAAAATAGATGCGCCGTATCGATAGCGGGCCTCGAATCGACCCAATTGAATTGCACCCCCGAAACCGGAACGTTGTATTCCCCATCACTCAATGTACCATTAACGTTAGCCGTGGTACGCCCGCCCGTCAGCGGGGGCACATACCCCGGCCTTGCCTCAAAAATGATAAATTTCCGATTGTCTTGGAAATCCACGGTTTGTAAATCCACGGTATTGCCATCGCGCGAGGTAAAACGACCATCGGTCACGATACCCACAAATTGGTGGTCCACAATGTCGGGGGCATTATCGGGAAGCGCAAAGCTAAAAGCATTCGCATCAACGGTATTCGGATCCTCGAACATGAAGGCAATTTGTCGACCGACTCGAAATCCGACATCTTTTCCCGTCGCCTGCTTGAAAATGCCGGTCGCACCATCGCGATAGAAAACCTTGTCCATATCAACCCGAGGCCGCCCATCAACGAGAGACACCGTGGGCATTACAGTTCCGCTATCAAGCACGCCATCGGCACCCTTTAGTCCGTCATAAAGCGTGCCGCCAAAGTTCACGTTAACATTACCGGTGGGACCAGCGACACCAAGGCCGGCGGGGGGTGCCTTGAGGCCGAAAACGATGAATTTTTGATCCGTTACGAGACTGCCATTCGACCCGCTATATTGCCCATTATTAATAAATTTCCACTGGTAATTCGTATTGGGCGGGTCGAATTCATAATTAAGGGCACCATCATTAGGGGTGCCATCCGCATTGATATCCCGAACCAAAAAGGCGAATTGCCGCCCCGGCTTGAAGAGTATTTTTTCAGTGTCGGCCACCTCGGTAAAAGCACCCGTACTGCCGTCAAGCGCGGCAAAGTCGCCCGTCCCATCACGATAGAAAACCCGCTTCGTATCCATATGGGGCCTGGGATCGATAAAACGGATCGATACGTCCCCATCCCCAATAACAAATTCCTGCACCCCCGAAAGATTATTTGGCCTGTCAGAGAATGTGCCGGCGATCGAGACGCTATGCCTGCCTGTGGAACCGAAACTCGACCCGGCAAGATCGATGCCTGCCTTTTCCTTAAAGATCAGAAAATACTTATCGCCATTCGCTTTAGCGACGGTCGGCGTGTCGTATAGCGAGTGGCCGCTGTCGCCTTTGTAATTAAAGGAGGGCGCCGCACCCGCAACAGGCACGTAATTGATCTCAAGGGCGATTTGTCGGTCGGCTTTGTACGGAATGCCATTTTCCATCGGCACCTCGGTAAAGTCCCCCGCATCACCATCGCGATAATAAAGCGACTGCGTCTTGACCGAGGGCCTTAGATCCCTCCAAGTAAACGACTTATCGATCTCACTGAAAGTTGAATCGACACGCTTATCCTTCCGATCATAAACCTTTATCTTAAATTGTTTTGGATTGGCATCGACATTCGGTTCGAAGTTGGGATTTTTCTTAAAAACAATAACCCTCTGGCCGTTGGCCGGCACAGCCGCCCCCGCGACTTGGGGGGTTATCTCGTTGGCGGTTCCCCCAAAAGTATCGAAAACTTGATGACCACCCGCCACAAAGGCATCCGCGGCCGCGCCCAAATACTCCACCGCAAAAGAATCCTGCGCACTGTCCCAATCCGTAACGACAATGCCGAATTGCCGATTCGAAAGGTAATCGAGCCGGGTGGTACCATCACCCATCTCCAATCTCTTAAAGTTGTCGCTTGCCGAATCCCGATAGACAATGCCGCTTTGATCGATCGCAACCCGAGCGTCAACGACATCAAAGGTACGGCTGACGTCAAATGTTTTCTCTCCTTGGGTAAGGGTGCCGGTTAGGGTAAAACTCTTTTTTCCTTTACTCCAACTGGCATCCGGCGGATTCTTGAGGGTTACGCTCATGGCTACATTCAGCATTTCCTTCGAACCCACGATCTGTTTGCTCGTGACAAATGTCGGGGCGTTAAAATGATTCGCACTATCGCCCGTCAATGCAAACCCCAAGCCTGCCCTGCCGTTGTTGCCCTCGACTTTGAATAACATCGAGCTATCCGGGCCCCTGTAGGTGAATGTATTGTCTTTCGATTCCGCGGCAACCTGCCCGCCAAGACTTGCCGCACCGCCGGACCACCCCTCATTCTCGATCAACCTAAAATCCCGAACAGGGATGGAAAATGTCCGATCGAAAGCAACTGTGTTCCCATAGTCATCTTTAAAGGTACCCGCAAACCGAAATTCCGCCTCCCCATCCGCATTCAAAGTGGGAAGTGGCAGCACTCCTCGCGGATCTAGTCTAGCAAACCGAATGACCATTTTCCTTTCGTTCGTATTAGGAATGCTTGCGTCTGCGTCGGGGTCAATCACATGGCTAACCTTAAAGTTGGCATAAAACCCCGGCGGCATGGTGGGCACCTGCAAACCAAGAGCCCCGCTGTCTGCGTTGCTGAGAGCATTAATGAAGGAGCCAAACGAATCGGGGTCCTCAACGACGAGGCCAAAGGCCCTAAACTCATCGAGACTAATGTCCATTTTCACGACACTAGACCCATCGGGCCTAATCTCCACGCTCGATGACGGCGCCTTCCTGACAACTTGCGTGTCGTCGTGTACTGGGCCCCTCCCCAACACTGTTAGCCCCTTTGGCCTCAAGCTACCATCCGGATTCGTGTATAGGGAAAAATCCTCGTATACAAACAAATCGGTGCGTATGGTCGGCTTTGGATCATACCACGTCAATGCAATCGACACATTACGTACTTTATCCGGCTCGCCATTGGGTTGCCCCCCCTGCGTCAGCGTGCCGGTGATGGCGAAATCGTGGCCATTTGCATTAAAATTACCGGTAACCCCGGGTATGGTTACACCACTCTTTGCGGTTAGGACGAGTGTAAGTCCCTCTGTTGGACCTTTTCGAGCCCTCAGGGACCTCCACTCCGCCTGTTTAATGACCGGGGTTTCGAATAAAGTGGCACTCTCCCCGGTAAGCGTAAAACTAAAAACAGCGGGATCACTAATCGGGGTGTCAATGCCGAATACATATTGCCGCCCCGCCACATAGGCGGTTGATGTTCGACTGTTATCCGGGCCGTAAACGCTTTCAAAACCGGCACGGAACAGTTCGACGGGCCTGTCATTCACGGCAACTCCTTCGCCAGTCACGAGATTTTTTGCAGGGAATGAATTCAAAGAATTCTGTATGGCGATGGAATTCCTGAGGATAGGAAAGGCGGCAGTATTCAACTCCGTCTCGGTATTTCCCTCCTGCACCTGGCCCGATTGGCCATCACTCAACACCTCGACCGGATCCCTTGCGGGGGTATCAAGAATATCGGCTTTGCGGCCCGCGCCACTTGTCTGGCGCGCGGTTTCGGCATGGGCATCGGTCGGGGGCGCATTCGGCGCGAACGGCAAGGACAAACCGTTATCGCCTTCAGAATCGTCACCCGGTGCGACCGGAACATGATTGTCACTCGCCATATCGACCGCGTGATCCGCCGTTCCGCCGATCGCCGCGTCAAGCATAATGCGCGGTTCAAGCGCCACCATCGCCGAATAGGGATCCTTGACCCCCCAACCCTTGCCGGTCGGGGATTTCCCCTTTACATCCACCGTTGTTGCGTCGTTGCCCCCGGTATGACCGGTTAAAAGCGATTTTGTGTCCTTGTACATCGCGTACCTCCGTAAACTCACGTGTCGGCGCCAAAAAAACCCCGGATGTCTATCCAAAGTCCCTGACCTTAACACCCCCACATAAAACCTTATGTGTAAAAGGGCGCTGCTATGATAGCATATTTCTTGATATAGTCGCAAGTAATATATTTAAAGGGGGGCGGAGAAAGTTTTTTACGGGGGCCATCCAACCCGTCCCCGACCACCGCATCCCCACGCCCGGCGTAGAATACCATGGGGGCGTCACGGGGCACCATGGGGGCACCATGGGGGCACCACGGGGCGTTATCGGCGTCACGGGGCATCATGACATCCATGGGGCATCATGACATCATGACATCATGGGGGGGGTGGTCGCCTTACGGCGGACACACCCGACGGGTTCGGCAAAACAGGCCGAAACCCCCCGCCTCGTGTACGATCGCCGCCGCCCATATCACGCATACACCCATACGGATCGATACACCCATAGGCTACCCATGGGCCCGGACAAGGGAAAGCGACAAGAACACGAATATAAGGCAAAGCGGCAAGAATACCACCCCCTATTGCAGCGCGTTCCATACCCCCCTTTTATTATCACGTCCCTTTCGATAACGCCGCCCGGTTAATGCCTTGGGGGTTAATATCTTTGAGGTAATGTCTTTAAGGTGCCGTCTTGGCGGGGTAATCCCTTGAGGTAATGTCTGGGGGGGCCGGAAAACAAAGCGGCGGGCCGTTACACCACCCCGACGCGAAGGCAATCATGAATATGCAAAATTCCCCGCACGACATTCTTGTCATCGGCGACAAAAAGATTCGTAATCTGGGCATCGTTCATTTTTCCGACCGCCGCCGCCACCAACGCATCGGGGGCAATGGTATGGGGATCCCGGGTCATGACTTCGGCCGCGGTCAAATGAAAAAAACCGTCACTGATATGGCGGCGTAAATCGCCATCCGTAATAATCCCCATCAGCCGTCCATCCGTATCGACGATGCCGACACAACCAAACCGTTTGCCCGTCATAATCAACAATGCCTTATCCATCGCAAACCCGGGGGCGCACAAGGGAATGTCATCCCCTTGGGCCATCACATCGGATACGCGGATAAAGCCCCGGCCAAGCTGTCCGCCCGGATGATAGCGACCGAACGATTGGGATGACGCGCCCGCCATCTCGAACAACGCCAGCGCCAGCGCATCGCCCAACCCAAGCATCATCGTCGTCGATGTGGTCGGCGCGAGGCCCAATCGACACGCCTCGCCCACATCGGGAAGCAACAAGGCGATATCGCAAGCCCGGGCAAGATGGGTGTCACCGCGCCCGCATATCGCGACAAGAAGAATGCCAAAGCGGCGGGTATAGGCGACAATGTCGCGCAATTCGGCCGTATTGCCCGATTTCGACAGGGCCACGACCACATCATCGTGACTGATCATACCAAGATCGCCGTGGGACGCTTCGGCCGGATGGATAAAATAGGAGGGTGTGCCGGTCGATGAAAAAGAGGCCGCGATTTTACGGGCGATATGACCGCTTTTTCCCATGCCGGTGAAAATCACCCGCCCCTTCAGTCCGGAAAGAGCATCCAGTGTTTGTTGCGCCTTGGCATCCAGGGAATCGGCCACCATCCGCAGGCCTTCGGCCTCGGCGGATAATACCCGGCGCATCACCGCCAATCCGTCCATCTTTTTTCCGTCCTTTTTTTTCACGGCGCCCCGCCCTTTTTTTCCGCATTCGCCGACATTTTTATCGCCTTTATTGCGAACCGTGGCGATCATGCCCGCGCCCATCGTTCACGCGCATCTTGGAATCGTCCCACATTCCCCACTATGCCCATATGTGCCAAGGGCGGTCAATGGACGAACAACGCCCGCCATCGATCCCGATATGCGCCTATTTTCGGCATATCCCGCTGCCGTGCCCCCTTATCCATGCCCCTTGTCATGCCCCTGGGCCCAATGCGCGAGCGCCCCGATCCATCAACAAGGGGCAACAAGGGGCAATAATGGGCAGCAAGGGGCGATGAGGGGCATCGATAAAGGCCCATGGATACGGGGCTATAGATAAGATTGGCGATGAATGCTCTTTTTTTTAGCCGACGTATTGCCTAATATAGATAAGGTTCATGATATTTCGCCGATCGGGGGATAGACGGAATGATCGGTCGGGCCATCAATCCGATGCGCCGCGCAGGGGTGGCGGAATCGGAGTCTTGAAGTTTTTTCTTTTCCGGAAAGGTGTTTGCCATGTCCCGTGCGCGTTGCCCCATATGTCGCCCATGAACAAACACGCCCGCCATATCCCGCCCCCGCCCCGTTCGATCTTGGGCGGGCAAGGCGTAAATACGCAAAATTCGGGGGTGCCGAATGATACCCGCAAACCGGGTGCCCGCAATCCGGGCGCGCAAGGACTCTATGATCCGGGCCGCGAGAAGGATTCATGCGGCATCGGATTTGTCGCCGATATACGCAACCGTAAAAGCCGCCGGATCATCGATATGGGGTTATCGATCCTGTGCAACGTCACCCATCGCGGCGCGGTCGGTGCCGATCCCAAAGCCGGTGACGGGGTCGGCATGACCGTTCAAATTCCGGATGGGTTCTTTCGCCGCGTCATGGCCGACACGCCATTGCCGCCGGTCGGGCAATACGGCATTGCCATGGTCTATCTGCCTTCCGGATCGTGCCAAAAGCGTTGCCGCGCCATGTTCGAGGCGGTGGTTCGGGAAGAGGGACAGCATTTTATCGGTTGGCGCGATGTTCCAACCAACCGCCAAAGCCTCGGAGAAAGCATCGCCCCTTGCGCCCCCACCATCACCCAGGCGGTTATCGCCCGAAAAGACGATCCCCGAAAAGACGATCATGAAACGGGGGACGATTTCGAGCGGCACTTGTTTTTCATCCACCGAAAAGCCCAAAACGCCATCACCGCCATGGCCGATCGGGATGCGGCGTTCGGTGATTTTTACATTGCGTCCTGTTCATCGCGCACATTGGTTTATAAGGGGATGGTCATCGCCGATGAATTCCGGAATTTCTTTCCCGACCTCACCGCTGCCGATTTTACGTCGGCCCTTGCCCTTGTCCATCAGCGTTTTTCAACCAATACATTTCCATCCTGGGGATTGGCCCAACCGTTCCACTATTTATGCCACAACGGCGAAATCAATACCCTGCGCGGCAACCTGAACTGGATGAAGGCCCGCGCACGCGCCCTCGGCACGGGCGAAATCGCGGCAAAGATGCAAGAATTGGACCCGATGATTCCGGAAAACATGTCGGATTCGGCCTGTCTTGATCATGCCCTCGCCATCATGCTTGCCGGTGGCTATGACATCGCCCGGGCGGTCATGACGCTGATTCCGGAAGCATGGAACAACAATCCGAACCTGGACACGCCGGTATGCGATTTTTATCGCTATCAATCGACCCTGATGGAACCTTGGGACGGCCCTGCCGCGGTCGCCTTTACCGACGGGCGCAAGATCGGTGCCGTTCTCGATCGCAACGGATTGCGTCCGGCCCGCTACTTTATAACCGATGACGACCTTCTCGTTCTGGCATCGGAAAGTGGGGTTGTCGATATGGATGATGCCAAAATCGTTCAAAAATGGCGTCTGCAACCCGGCAAAATCCTTCTTGCCGATCTTGAAAACAAACGCATTATCGATGATGCTGAAATCAAAAACGATCTGGCCAAGAAACGTCCATGGCAAAAGCTGTACCATTCCTCGACCCTGCGTCTTGACGATATCGGCGATGATGGCAACGACACGACCGATCAACCGCGCCCGCCCACGCACACGCACATAACCAAGATCGCCGCCGGTTTCGGCTATAATCGCGAAGATATTGAATGTTACCTCAAGCCGATGCTGAAAAACGGCATGGAGCCGATTGGATCGATGGGCAATGACACCCCCGTGTCGGTATTGTCCGCGCGCGCCAAACTGCTGTACACCTATTTCAAGCAGTGCTTTGCCCAAGTGACCAACCCGCCCATCGACCCCATACGGGAAGAATTAGTGATGGATTTAACCACGTTGATCGGGGCCAAATCACCGCTTTTCGGCCCGGACGATCCGGGCGCGATCATGCGTCTGGAAACGAATCATCCGATCCTTGACGTGACCCAGATGGCGTCATTGAGCCGGATTGCCCATCGCGATCATAATGACGAACCACGCCGCCAAAGCCCGATACGAACCATTCTCGTCGATATATGCTATCCCTATCGCCCAAGTGATGATGCCGATAATCATGAGGGCGACCTTGAAGCGGCCATTGATGCCCTGTGCCGAAAAGCCGAAAAAGCGACCCGGGACGGATATCGGATATTGATCCTCAGCGATCGCAACACCGATGCGGAACATATCGCCATTCCATCCCTTCTTGCCACGGCCGGTGTCCATTATCACCTTATCCGCCGGGGACTGCGCACGTCGGTCGGGATTGTTCTCGAAAGCGGCGAGGCCCGCGAACCCCATCATTTCGCCTTGCTCGGCAGTTATGGCGCCCAAGCCATCCACCCGTGGCTGGCCTTGGAAATGGTTGCGCGCACCGCCCCGCAAGAAGGAATCGATCCAATCCAAGCGCAGCGCAATTACCGCAAAGCCATCGGCAAAGCCATCCTTAAGATCATGTCGAAGATCGGCATTTCAACCTATCTTTCTTATTGCGGGGCTCAAATTTTCGATGCCATCGGTCTCGATTCATCCTTCGTCGATCGGTTCTTTACCGGCACCGCGAGTCGGATTGGCGGTATCGGCCTTGATCAAATCGCAAGGGACAGCCGCCAATCCCACCACGCCGCGTGGAACAACGGAGACATCCAAAGACTGGATGATGACGGCGAATACGCCTTTCGTATGGATGGTGAATCCCACGCATGGACACCGACCGGCGTGGCCGACCTGCAGCATGCGGTTCGGGGAAATCTGCCGGACAAGTATCGCTCTTTTGCCGAGCACGTCAACGCCCGCAGTCGGCATCTTTTGACCCTGCGCGGGTTGATGGAAATACGCGGCCCCAATCGGCCAATCCCCCTTGCCGATGTGGAACCGGCCGCCAATATCGTCAAACGATTTGCCACCGGGGCGATGTCTTTTGGCTCTATCTCGCGCGAGGCCCATACCACGCTGGCCATCGGCATGAACCGAATAGGCGGCAAGTCGAACACCGGCGAAGGCGGGGAGGAAAGGGATCGCTTTCGCGTCATGGATAACGGCGATTCGATGCGCTCGGCGATTAAACAGGTGGCATCCGGCCGATTTGGCGTAACGGCCGAATACCTGGTCAATGCCGACGATATCCAGATTAAAATCGCCCAAGGGGCAAAACCCGGCGAAGGCGGACAACTGCCCGGGCATAAAGTGGACCACGTGATTGCCACGGTTCGCCATTCGACCCCGGGGGTGGGCTTGATATCCCCCCCGCCGCACCATGATATTTACTCGATCGAGGATCTTGCCCAACTGATTTTCGATCTGAAAAACGTGAACGAAAAGGCCCGAATCAGCGTCAAGCTCGTGTCCGAAGTCGGCGTTGGCATCATCGCCGCCGGTGTTGCCAAAGCGCGCGCCGATCACGTCACGATTTCCGGGTATGACGGCGGCACCGGAGCATCCCCGCTGACATCGATCAAACATGCCGGACTGCCCTGGGAAATAGGGCTGGCGGAAACACAGCAAACCCTTGTCTTGAACCGATTGCGTGACCGCATATCCGTCCAGGTCGATGGGGGGCTGCGGACCGGCCGCGACGTTGTCATCGGCGCCCTTCTCGGCGCGGATGAATTCGGCTTTTCCACCGCGCCCCTTATTTCCATCGGCTGTATTATGATGCGCAAATGCCACCTCAACACCTGTCCTGTCGGCATTGCAACGCAAAACCCCGTATTGCGCAAGCGCTTCACCGGCGCCCCCGAACATGTGATCAATTACTTCTTTTTCGTCGCCGAGGAAGTGCGCCAAATCATGGCCGAAAAAGGCGTGCAACGATTTAATGATCTGATCGGTCGCTCGGATTGGCTCGATACGAAAAAGGCGGTCGAGAATTGGAAAGCCCATCGGATTGACCTTGCCCCTATCCTATACGCGCCAAAAACCGATCGTCCGGAACAACGCTATCACACCGGCCGGCAAGAACATCCGATCAAAGACATCCTGGATCGGAAAATCATCGCCCGGGCGCACAATGCCATCACCGATCGTCAACCGGCTTTGATCCGAAGTAAAATCCGCAACACCGACCGCAGCGTCGGGGCGATGCTGTCCGGCAAAATCGCCCAATTACACGGCCATGAAGGACTGCCCGAGGATTGCCTCCATATCGACCTGCATGGACATGCCGGCCAAAGTTTCGGCGCATTTCTGGTCCATGGCGTTACCCTTTCTTTGCAAGGGGAGGCCAACGACTATGTCGGCAAGGGGCTTTCCGGCGGCAAGATCATCATTGTCCCGCCGCCATCCGAACGGGACAGTGCCGCCAATATCATCATCGGCAATACCGTCTTATACGGGGCGATCGGCGGCGAATGCTATTTCAGCGGTGTCGCCGGAGAGCGTTTTGCCGTGCGCAATTCCGGGGCGGTTGCCGTCGTCGAGGGGGCCGGCGATCATTGTTGCGAGTATATGACGGGGGGCTGCATTGTCGTTCTTGGCGATACGGGACGCAATTTTGCCGCCGGCATGAGTGGCGGGATCGCCTATATTTTTGATCCCGGCGCGACGTTTAAAAAGCGATGCAATCAAGAAATGGTCGATATCACGCCCTTGATGAAACCCCGGGCCATCGACGGATCCACCCACCCAAAAAAGATGTACTCGGAAAAGATTTGGGTGACCGGGCTAAAAGAACTGATGGAAAGCCCATTGGAAAACGATGAAGACCGCCTTTACACCTTGATCGAGCGCCACTATCACTATACAAAAAGCGGCCGAGCGCGGCAAATCATGGATCGCTGGCCCCAATCCTTGGGGCAATTCGTCAAGGTTACGCCGCTCGACTATCGCCGCGCCCTGCAACGCAAGCAAGCGTCGGCCAAACCCCCGTCAAAACAGGTGGCATAAGGATATTATGGGCAAGCCGACCGGATTTTTAGAAATCAAGCGCGAGAATCATTCCTATGCTTCCGTGACGGAACGAGTCCGGCATTTTCGTGAATTCGTCCGCATGCCCCCGACCAAAACTCTGCGGGACCAAGGCGCGCGTTGCATGGACTGCGGCATTCCTTACTGCCATCAGGCATGTCCGGTCCATAACGTCATCCCCGATTGGAATGATTTGGTTTACCAAGACCAATGGAAAGAGGCCAGTGACGTCCTGCATGCCACCAATAACTTTCCGGAAATGACGGGGCGCATTTGCCCGGCTCCATGCGAAGCCGCCTGTACCTTGAATCTGATCGACCAACCCGTTTCAATCAAAGATATCGAAAGGGCGATTGCCGACAAAGCGCGCGAAAAAGGCTGGATCAAACCATGTCCGGCGGAAAGAAAAAGCGGCCGATCCGTCGCTATTGTCGGATCCGGCCCGGCCGGCTTGGCCTGTGCCCAGCAACTGGCCCGCAAGGGGCATGCCGTAACGGTGATGGAAAAAAACGACCGGATCGGCGGGTTGCTTCGCTATGGGATTCCCGATTTTAAAATGGATAAGACTCTGATTGATTTTCGCATGGCCCAGATGGAAGCCGAAGGCGTTACCTTTCGGACCGATTGCCATGTCGGGGCCGATGTATCGGCCGCTGATTTGAGCCAACGCTATGATGCCGTTGTTCTTGCCGGCGGGGCCGAACAACCAAGACCCCTGCAACAACCCGGATGCGATCTTGCCGGTGTCCATTTTGCAATGGATTATCTGGTTCGGCAAAACCGCCGCGCTTACGGCGATACAATCGACGATAGGATGGATGTGCGCGGCAAACACGTGGTTGTCATTGGCGGTGGCGATACCGGTTCCGACTGTATCGGTACCGCCAACCGGCAAAAAGCCAAAAGCATCACCCAGTTGGAAATTCTCGGGAAACCGCCCGACCACGAGGACAAAGGACTGACCTGGCCGCAATGGCCGATCCGGTTGCGCACATCATCGTCCCAAGCCGAAGGGTGCGAGCGCGATTGGTCCGTTTCCACCAAATCCTTCATCGGTGATAACGGCCGCGTCAAAGAAATCGAGTTGATTCGAGTCGAGTGGAACAAAAAAAGCGACGGATCCATGGTGATGACGGAAAAACCCGATAGTGTTTTTCGAATTCCGGCCGATTTTGTCTTTCTCGCACTGGGCTTTGTCCATCCGATTCACGATACCGTGGTCAAGGAACTGGCCCTTGCCCTGGACGAAAGGGGAAATGTACGCGGCAACCATTATCAAACATCCCATAAAAACGTTTTTGTTGCCGGGGACATGCGCCGGGGGCAATCCCTTGTCGTCCACGCCATATGGGAAGGCCGCCAAGCGGCCCAGATGGTCGATATCGCCTTGGGCCAACCGAAAAAAAACCAAACGATCGCATCATAAAACGCCATTGCGGCATCCCACTGCCCCCTTTGCTCCTTGGCTATCTCTTGGGAAAATCTCTTGGGGGAGCTGAGGGAACATCTTGGGGAAATCTCTTGGGGGGAACTCCTTTTTAAGGGGCATCCTTTTTCACCCATGCCATGGGTCGATCATGGGCATATCGCTCTATCGTTCCGCAGAAAACGGGCCGACATCACCATCCGCGCCCACGGAAGCAATCGTCATTGCATCGGGATGATCCACCGATGCAATGGTGTCCCCTGGTATATCATCGGGCGTGTCTTCCGAAATGGACGGAAAATCTCCATGCGATAATGCCGGCCCATGCGATAGTGCAAGGATGACATGGTGCACTCCCTCACCCCCGCGGGTAACCGTGAAAGACATCAGGGACGCGCCGTTCCGTCCGGGGGCATCTGCGATCAATGTCCCATCCAGGGCATGATAATGCAACCAATCCGGCGTATCGGATAAAACATCAATATCGGCAGAAGAATCCAAGGATACCCCGACCCGGTGATGGATTCTGGCAAGAAGGGGACGGACAAAAAGATGGGTTTCGCCCGGGTCAAGATCAATGGTGGCTTTTATCGTCCCATCGGCATCCATCGAGACATCGGTAATATTGGCCCTTGTCCGCTTGTCACGCATGGGCAAAAGGCCATCATCGCGCGCGCGGAGCAATCCTTTCGAATCGGCCTTTGATAGCTTTCCTGCCGGTCCTTGCCCCTCGTGATCGGTTATTTCTTCCTCACGCTCTTCATCGCTATCCGATAAAGGACGGAAGAGTGCCCCGGTGACACCGTACGCGTGGCGACCGGGCAGCCACCCATCGCGGTCACGGTCATATCCGGCCGAAGGAACGCCATATCCCCTAGGGGGCATCGGCCGGGGGATATGATGCCTTCCCCCATCGGCGACATTGCCATGCCCACGATCGTGTCCATGCGCGTGAACGTCCTTGGGCACCGGAATATCGGCCGTTCCCCCATTCGGGTCGATCGGATTGGGCGGCGGGACGACGGGAACAACCCTTCCGTCACCGCCCCTTCCGTCATCGCCAACAGGAATAACCGCATCCCTTCTTATCGGCCTGTCCCTCAAGGACGGGCCACCCCCCTCGTCCGCATCACCGCCATCGTCACGTTGATCGCCTTTCGTATCGGCATCGCCTGGCCCGTTCGTATTCGTATCGTCGGGCGCGTTCATATCGTCGGACACCGGAGTGTTTCCCCGCCCCCTATTCGGGTCGATCGGATTGGGTGGCGGGACGACGGGAACAACCCTTGCGTCATTGTCCATCACCTTATCTTCTGCATCTTCTGCCGACCGATCATCGGCAGGCGCACCACCCCCCTCGTCCGCATCACCGGCATCGTCACGTTGATCGCCTTTCGGATCGGCATCGCCTGGCCCGTTCGTATTCGTATCGTCGGGCGCGTTCATATCGTCGGACACCGGAGTGTTGCCCCGCCCCCTATTCGGGTCGATCGGATTGGGCGGCGGAACGACGGGAACAACCCTTGCGTCATCGTCCATCACCTTATCTTCTGTATCATCTGCCGACCGATCATCGGCAGGCGGGCCACCCCCCTCGTCCGCATCACCGCCATCGTCACGTTGATCGCCTTTCGTATCGGCATCGCCTGGCCCGTTTGTATTCGTATCGTCGGGCGCCTTCATATCGTCGGGCGCGTTCATATCGTCGGGCGCCGGGGTGTTGCCCTGCCCCCTATTCGGGTCGATCGGATTGGGTGGCGGGACGACGGGCACAACCCTTGCGTCATCGTCCATCACCTTATCTTCTGCATCATCTGCCGACCGATCATCCGCAGGCGGGCCGCCCCCCTCGTCCGCATCACTGCCATCGTCATTGGCATATGTTTTCGCCACCTTATCGACCGTAGCGTCTTTTTTCACCGTGTTTAGTGACGAGTCGACGGGAACGCCCCCTTCGTCATCACCATTAACAACGCCATTAACAACACCAAGGGGGGATGCACCGATACCCGCCTTCACCCTATCTTCCGTCGGCGATCGATTGTCCCTAATGAACGGCCTTCCGGGCCGGATCGTCATCCTTTCCTGCGGACGATTATTTCCATTCACCCCCGGAGATGTTTTCAGCGGATCAACGGCCGGATTTGTCGGCCCATTGTCGGATGGCTCTCTTTCTTTTTCATCCGGATCATCCGGGTTAGGCGGGCGATGAACGGCGCCGGACGCGATGCCTCCCGGTCTTGGCATATCTTGAATTACCGACCTTGCGTCTTGCTCGATCTGAATGTGAATGGGCAGTACCAAGCGGGCTTTTTTATCGCCGCCGGCATATACGCTGAAGACGATATCCCGAGGGAGGGGGCGAACATTGCCGGGATGAAAACGCAGCGCACCGGATATCGCATCAATCGAAAAGCCATCCGGCCCGGGCGGATCAACGAAACCAAATCGCACGCTTGAAAGATTATCCGAAATGCCCCTTGCACGGAGTATCCCGATCGTCCCGATGGTATGATCGATTCTCCATTTTCCATCCGGCCCGGGCTCTATTCCCGTCGCACCGGTATCAAGGGATAGGGAATATGCCCTCGATGCGGCTTCGTCCGCCGTGAGGCCCGGAGGGATACGATGAATTTTATTATATCCCAAGGGATTATCGACACCCGGAGGATTACCGACACCTATCGTGTCGACGGGATCGCCGCTATCCGCTTCTTGGCTTCCGCCGGCCGAATTCCTTTGCGGGGAATTGGGACTCCCGGCCATGACAAGATCATCCGATGCGACCGGCAGCACCGACAAAGATGTGCTTGGAAGCGGGTTTTTAGCGAGAATATTGTAACGTTTTTCATTCGATTGCCCTGCCACCATCGCAAATGGCAGCGAAAGCGGGGCACTGCGCTGCCCCTTTTCATCAACAGCGACAAAGCGCAGTGTAAATTCTTGCCGTGTTTCCGGCAATTTATCATGTCCGGCGCGAAGCAAACCGTCGCGCTCCAGGATGATTCCGAATTGATGCGCTCTAGCCCGGTCGGACGGGTCATAAAATTGATAATGCACCGATCGCCCTTCGGGATCCCTCGCCCGCAGTTGTCCGATTTGGGACGGGCTTGCCCATATAATATGGGCATCATGATCGGGATCATTCGCAGCATCGGGATCGGATTGGCGTGATTGCGGCGGCAAAACCGGATGAAAAGCGTGGCTTCCTTCGGGAAATACGGGCGCTTGATTCGTATCGTCGATGCGTATGCGAACGGTCAGGGCCGTGTTTTTCTCGGGACCGAAGAGGATATGCACCGGCCATCCAGTATTTCCCGAAAGATCAACATCGCCCATCGACTTAAACGATAAAGTGCCACTGATAGGATCGATTGCAAATCCTTTTTCCCGGCTGCTTCGATCAATGGAAAAAACCGTTCCCTTGCCACCGACAACCCGGACAAAACCGATTTCTTCATCCCCTTCCGGCACCTCAAAAAGCAACGCTTCTCCGGGCCGGGTGGAAATTTTACGCACCGTGTCACCGGGGTGAAAAGAAAGAATCGTTGAACTATCCGGAGAGGACTGCACGATCGATGGATCTTTGTATTGTTCGTGATCATCCCGCGCTTTGACGAAAGACGGGTCAAGGCCGGCCGCCTCTCCTCCGCTGCGTATGCCGCCGTCTTCGGGTATCGCTGTCGGCCCTGTTGCTACCGGCCCTGTCGCTGTCGGTCCTGTCGCTGTCGGCCCTATTGCTACCGGAATAACGCCATCCGATGGCGCCGCCGCATCGACGGCATGCATCGGACTTGCGTCAAGCATAATCCTTGGCTCGAGAGCAATTGCTCCGGATTCAACGGACGATAACCACCGGAACCGCCGACACCGGCGCAAAGACGGTCGATCCATATCGGTCGACCGCTTGAAAAAAAAAGCCATGCTTCCCTGCTCAGGCGCTGCCGATTCGGGTTTCATCCCGAAAATGCGAACGCCACCTCCCTGCAAGAATATGATGATCCATATGTTCGCGCAGGCATGGATGTCGGTCGGTTTTTTTACTCCATGGTCACTCCATGTATGGATTCACTAATATATTTTTTGTCCTTTCATCCGAGAAATGTTGAAAGGGATGCGGCAAAGACATATGTGCGGGCACCGGGGCGGGCTACGGGCAAAAATGATCCGCATCACCGAATGCGGTAACACGCCACCTTTTCATGAATCTTTACTTTTCCACGACAAATGATTAATCGTTGGAAAAGGGAAGTTGTTGGAAATAAAGCAGAATTCACTCCGGGGGTTGACGTAAGCATCTTTGGACTGATACTTTGTCCCGATAGTTTTCGATGCATTAGGATAAGAGTTTGTCTGTTATTTTTATTCGTCTACCGTTAAATTTTATCTGATGATTATACAAGTGAGGAAGATAATGAAGGAGTTTTTTCGTTCTGCCAGCTCCGTTTTTATGGTTGCGGGGGCAGCTTTTTTAATCGGCGCGTGTTCGCTTTCACCCGAGCCCATTAGCTATGAAAAAGGGTATGGTGATATCCGCGATGATGCCGATAGTATCTTTGAAGGGCAGGAGGCCATTGCCGGTGCCATTAGCTTGGAAGAAGCCATTGCTCGAACCCTTAAATACAACTTGCAAATGCGCCTTGCGGCCATGGAAGAAGTCGTTGCCCAAACCCAACTTGACGTCAACAAGCTTGCCCTGCTTCCGCGCATTATCGGTAACGCCGGATATTCAATCCGCGATAACCAACAGACAAGCCTTAGTGCAACCGGCACCGGCAACAATCTGAAGCCGAATCCTTCCGGCACGGCTTCAACGTCGTCCGACCGGCAGATCTATGTCGGCGACATTGCTTTCAACTGGAATTTGCTTGATTTTGGCCTCAGCTATTTTACCGCTAAGCAATCGGCCGATCGCTATCTGATTGCCAAGGAAAATCGCCGTCGAACCATTCAAAACATCGTCCGCGAAGTCGAGAACGCCTTCTGGGCGGCCGCCAGTGCCCAAGCCATGAACCGAAAGGTCGATGACATTCTGCGCCGTGTCGAAAGCGCCCTTTTCAGCCTATCGCAACAACGCAGCAAATCCCTTTCCAATCCGCTCCGTAACCTGCGCGATCGGGAAACCTTGATTGAGATCGAGCGGGTCATCCGCACCATCAAAGCCGAGTTGGATATATCTCGCGTTACCTTGTCGTCTCTTTTGGCTTTGCCGGTCGGCGCCGAATTTGAATTGGATCTGCCCGCGGACTATGCGTCCGATATTCCCGAGATTGCCCTTAACGTTGAAGAATTGATTGACATCGCCCTGCGGCGGCGTCCGGACATTCGGGCCCAATTATACAATGAACGGATCAGTTCGACGGAAATCAGCAAGGTGTTCACCAGCATATTGCCCGGTATCAACATCAATGGCGGAACGAACTATACGTCCAACAGCTTCGATGTGAATAGCACGTGGTTGCAGGCCGCCGCCCGTGTCAATTGGAATTTGGTCAATCTTATAACGGCCCCGAAACGACTCGATCTTGCCCGGAACAAGGAAGAACTTGCCAAGCGGCGCAAAATTGCCGTGATTATGGCGGCGATCACCCAGGTCAATCTGGCATGGCGTCAGCACGCAACGGCAAAAGAGCTTTTTGCCCAGAGTCTTAAGTTCAATGATGTCGAGCGTGAAATTGATACCGTTGTCGGCGATGCTTTGCGCGCCGGTGATGCCAATGAATTGGAATCCATTCAGGCCGGTGCCCGTGCCATTGCATCCCAACTTGAACTCGACCGGCGATATTCGGGATTGCGTGATTCTTTAACGGTCATCTATGCCTCCCTTGGTCTTGATCCATTACCCGAAGAGGTCGGCGATCATGATATTGCCACCCTCACCGATGCCGTGCGCCGTTCCAACGATATGCGCCACCGCATTCTTATCGGTGAGTTAAGCGTTGAATCGCTCGAAGGCGGGGGGAAAATAATCCCAAGAACAGCCAAGCCCATGCCGAAAACGCCGGCACCGGTTGAAGAAGAGGTTGATGGGATTGAAGAAGATTACGTTGTCGAGGAATACTATGAGTATGATGAATACGATTCGTATTATGACTCGGCGCCGGCGCCGGAAGGGGCACCCGCCCAGCCGACCCTGCGTGAGCCGCGTATCACCGATGAGGCCTTGGACGAAGCGGAATCCGAACTGCCTTATTACAATGGCAACGGTGCGGGATATGACGAATATACGCCGTCATCCCGTGATGGTGCGTCATCCCGTTATCGTCAGCCATCGAACACGCCGCGGTCCGTTCCGTCATCCGCCCGATCGGTCGATCCGGGCGATGACTACTACTCCGTTCCCTCTCTTTCCCTCTATTAAAGTCGGATTTCGTTAGGCAGAGGACGGGGGTAATGCCCCCGTCCTCTACTTCCACCGCTCTCTTCTACCACTCCGGCCCCGGTCTGTGTTCCCGATGTCGGTCTGTGCGGGGGTGTTGGCTATTATCGCAGTAAAGCAGGTTGATGCATGACCAAGACGGCCCTTATCACTGGTGTCACCGGCCAAGACGGTGCCTATCTTGCTGAATTTCTACTCGAAAAAGGATATCGGGTATGGGGAATTAAACGCCGATCATCATCCTTTAATACGGATCGCATCAATCACCTTTACGATCGCTTTGGCAATCATCGAAAAAACGGTGACAACGCCCGGGCCCGATTTTTCCTTCCCTATGGCGATATGACCGATTCGACCAACTTGATTCGTATCGTACAACACGTCCAACCTGATGAAATCTATAACCTTGCCGCGCAAAGCCACGTCAAGGTCAGCTTTGAAACGCCTGAATATACGGCCAATGCCGATGCTGTCGGTACTCTACGATTGCTTGAAGCAATACGTATTCTCCGGATGGAAAAAACCGTCCGTTTTTATCAAGCATCGACATCGGAAATGTATGGCAATATGCCACCCCCGCAAGATGAGAACACGCCCTTTGCCCCCTGTTCCCCGTATGGCGTGGCAAAATTATATGCGTATTGGATCACCCGTAATTATCGCGAAGCTTACGGTATGCATGCCAGCAACGGCATTCTTTTTAACCACGAAAGTCCGATCCGCGGAGAAACTTTTGTAACCCGTAAAATCAGCCGTGCCGTTGCGGAAATCAAAATGGGAACCCAAAAATCCATTACTCTCGGTAATATTGATGCCAAGCGCGACTGGGGACATGCGCGGGATTATGTCCGCGGCATGTGGGCCATGTTGCAACAAGAACAGGCGGATGATTATGTGCTTGCCACAGGCATCACCCACAGTGTGCGCGAATTCGTTAATTTTGCATTCGCCCAAATTGATATTCGCCTGGTTTGGGAAGGCCACGGGATTGAGGAAGTGGGCAAGAATGCCGATAATGGCGATATTCTTGTCACGATAGATCCTTTTTATTTTCGACCCTTGGAGGTCAATCACCTGTGTGGGAACTCTGAAAAAGCGTATAAAAAACTGGATTGGAAAGCGCAAATTTCTTTCCCCGATATGGTGGCTGAAATGGTGCGTGAAGACCTTGCTTCGATCACGAGAAAAGATTCCGGCCGCTCGATACAAGCATGACGGATTCTTTGACATTGGTGCAGCCCCTGGTTCTTTGTGGTGGGGGCGGCGTGCGCTTATGGCCAAAGTCAAACCGGGAACAACCAAAACAGTTCCTTCCCCTACTGTCAAAACGTGATCTTTTATCGGACACCCTGGATCGTTTCACGCCGCTAAAGAAAAAAGCGTGGATTATTTGCGAACAAAGTCAACAGACGCTTTTGCGATCGCACCATCTTGACCGCACGCAACGTGTTCTTCTTGAACCATGTCGCGCCGGGACGGCGATTGCCGTGGCAATCGGCGCGTTTCAAGCGCTCGCCGAGGGTGAAAATTCGGATCCGCTCCTTTTTATCACGCCTTGCGATCATGCGATCCGCAACCCCGCCGCCCTGTTTGACGCCATGGCCAAAGCAGCCGTTGCCGCGACCAAGAAAATCATCTGTTTTGGCATTCATCCCGACCATCCCGAAACCGGCTATGGCTATATTGAAGCCGAAGACGGTTCGACCAAAGACGTATTGGCCATACGCCGCTTTAGAGAAAAACCGGATCAGGCAACGGCCGCAAAATGGATTCAAAGCGACCGATATTATTGGAATAGCGGGATGTTTTTTTCGAGTGCTCGCACTCTGCTTGGGCAAATCCGCCAATGGGCCCCGGACATTTATCAAGCCGCTGCCGATGCTTGGCATGAACGCAAAGAGGCCGATCCTTTCACCCGCTTTCCGAAGAAAATATACAGCGCATGCCCCAATCTTTCGATCGATCGCGCCGTTATGGAAAAAAGCAACGATAGTGCCGTTCTTCCGATTAATCGACTGGGATGGATCGATATTGGATCATGGGAAAATCTTTTCCGTGTCCGCCAAGAAATAGGAAACCTCGACCCGGACGGCAACGACATAGAAGGTGATGTGACGACCTTAGCCAGCAACAATAACCTTATCATGGCCGACGATTCACATTCGATCGCCGTATTGGGATTGAAAGACATGGTGATCGCCGCCAACAGCGACGTCACATTGATCGCCGATCGCAAACAAACCGGAAATATCGACCGTATTCGTCAACAATGGCAAGCGCGCCCCAACCAACCGAAATCCCGAGCCAAATGCCACAGACCGTGGGGACATTATCAAATAATCGATGAAGGAAGAAATTTTATCGTCAAAAGAATTACGGTCGATCCGGACGGCATTCTATCCTTGCAATATCACCATCATCGTTTTGAACACTGGATCGTCGTTGCCGGACATGCGCATGTCACCAAAGGGGACGATCATCTTGTCCTCACGCCAAACCAATCGATCTATATCGCATGCGGTGAACATCATCGTCTTGAAAACAAAGGCAAGGAACCCTTGCAGATTATTGAAGTTCAGATTGGTGATATTCTTGAAGAGGAAGACATCGTCCGCCTTGAGGATGTTTACGGTCGCGCATCACCCCAAAAATGAAGGGCGAAAGATGCTTTTCGTCCCGCCTCTTTTTCCTCTTACACGCACCGATAAAGATGATGATCGTTTCCCCCCACTGCCCCCCCACTGCCGGATCGGGGGCAAAACTTCTCTAATGTCCCGATAAAGATGATGGAGCCGATAATAGCCCTATACAAAACAGCAAAACGATTTTATGCCTGATATGATGATTTTAACGATCCGTGGCAAAAAACATCAAAGCCGGTGTCGTGGCAAAGATGACGGAAACCGGATGCCGGTCATGGTATCGCAACAAGGGATAGATGATATGCGCCGACGACGGAAACCGGATGCCGGTCATGGTATCGCAACAAGGGATAGATATGCGCCGTCGTAATACCAAGATTATCGCGACCCTTGGCCCGGCCAGTTGCCCGCCGGCCAAAATTGAATCCCTTTTCCAGGCCGGAGCGGATGTCTTTCGGCTTAATTTTTCCCATGGCACCCATATTGAGCATCGCACCTGCCTTTATCATATCCGTCGGCTGGAAAAGAGATTGGATCGCCCTATCGGTGTGATTGTCGATCTCCAGGGGCTTAAATTTCGCATTGGAACATTCACGAAAGGATCCATATGGCTGAAACCGGGCGACCATTTGCGATTGGATCGCAGTCCGGAAAAGGGCACGCAAAAACGCGTTCAATTACCCCATCCGGAAATTTTTGATGCGGTCAAAAAGGATATGTATATCTTGCTGGATGATGCTCGAATCCGTCTACGGGTCACCGATTGTCGACCTTCATCGATCGACACCGAGGTCATCCATGGTGGGGAATTATCCGATCATAAAGGGGTGCATGTGCCGGATATTTCAATCGAGAAAAGCGGATTAACCGAAAAAGACCGCGCCGATTTTGAATTCGGACTCGATATGGGCGCCGATTGGATCGCCTTGTCTTATGTCCAAACCGCACGGGAAGTTAAGAATGTGCGCGATATGTGCGCCGGCAATGTCCATCTTCTAACCAAAATCGAGAATGCCAGAGCGGTTAGCAATTTATCCGATATTATTGACGCGTCCGATGCGGTGATGATTGCCCGTGGAGACCTGGGTATCGAGATGGCACCGGAAATCATTCCGATTCAGCAAAAACGCATTATCGGCATATGCCGCGAACGGGGCACGCCCGTCGTTGTCGCCACCCAGATGCTCGATTCGATGGTGCGTGTACCCCTGCCGACCAGGGCGGAAGCCTCCGATGTCGCAACGGCCGTCTACGAAGGTGCCGATGGGGTGACCTTGTCTGCCGAAACCGCTGTCGGCGACTACCCCATCGAATCGGTTGAGATGATGGAGCGACTGCTATGCAGTGTCGAGGGGGATGCCCATTATCGTAAAACCATTGCCGATTGGCATCCACCAACCCGCCCCAGCGTCAGTGACGCCATCAGCACGGCGGCATCCAATGCCGCCGAGAATCTTAACGCGCGCGCCATCATCACGTACACCAAGTCGGGATCGACCGCGCGATTATCGGCCCGGGAAAGACCGGGAAGGCCAATCCTTGGCCTAAGTGTCGAACGGACAACGGCCCGCCAGCTAACCATGGTGTGGGGTGTTCACAGCGTGAACACATCCGAAGTTCTTTCTTTTTCCGACATGGTCGAGAAAGCATGCCGCATTGCCCTGAAAGAAAAAATCGCCGATGTCGGGGATCTTTTGGTGATCACCGCCGGGGTGCCCTTCGGTATTACCGGATCGACCAATATCATGCGCATTGTCAAGGTTGAACAACACCACATATCCCAGCCCCCTTTGGAAGGGTGAACTTTCCCGGCCACGGAAAATCGCCATGGGAAATCACCGGGGGGAAATTACCGGGGGGAAATCGCCGGGGGGAAATCGCCGGGAAATAATGGGGCCGAATAAACCGACCAAAGAGCCGCCCGCCCCCGTCAATGATCAACCCCCCGTCAATGGTCGGCCTGCCGTCAAGGCCTTGGCCGCGCCATATGCCATCCAGGCAAAAGACCGCCAAGATGAAAAAACACTAGAGGAAGTTAAACGGATCAATATCGATCAAAAGACGCACGTCCTTGTCCTTCGTGTGCGATCGAGACCAATGGTGCATAAAACCGGAAAGACGGACATTTATCCCCGCCTTGATTAAAAAACGCCAGCGATACCGCCCCCGTACGATAAAAAGAGGCGCCGGAGCCGGGCCCAATACACGGATACCGTCGACAATCGGAACGGCCCGGGCAAGATTTTGCACCACCGACAAAGTCCTTTCCCGATTGGTTCCCGAAACAATTAATGCGGCCAAACGACCGTGGGGCGGCAATTGCCACCGCTTGCGCAGGTCGCTTTCCTCGTCCAGGAATGTTTCCCGATCACCACTCACCAACGCCTGCATAACCGCCGCATCTTTGTCATAGGTTTGGATGACCGCTTGACCCTGCTTTTGGCCCCGACCGGCCCGGCCGGTCACTTGATGAAGAATCTGGAACGTCTTTTCGGCCGCGCGCAGATCGCCACCGGATAATCCAAAATCGGCATCGACAACCCCAACCAAATGCAAATGCGGAAAATGATGCCCTTTGGCAATAATCTGGGTGCCGATAACGATATCATAAGCGTTATGCGCAATCCGGTCCAACAACTCCATCAAAGCATCGCGCCCACAGTCACTGGAAATAATGCAGCACCGCGCATCGGGAAATAATCGGACCGTTTCCTCGAACAACCGCTCGACCCCGGGGCCACATGGCCGGAAGGGACGTTCCTGATGACAGGATGGGCATTGTTCCGGCAATGGCTTTTGTATGCCGCAGTGATGGCACAAAAGGGTATCGTCGCGGCGGTGATAAACAAACGCATTGCCGCACGGATCCCCCTGAAAACGATATCCGCAAGACGAACAGATCATCAATGGCGCATACCCACGGCGATTTAAAAATAGCAACGACTGCAAACCTTTCCGTAAGGTCTCGCCCATGCGTTTTTCAAGAGACGGGGATATCCAGCGCTGGCCCATATCGCTTTGTTTGCGCATATCGACCAGCTCCACTTTGGGCAGGGCGATATTTTTAAACCGCGATGGCAACACGACATGGGCGAATTTACCCTGTTTGACATTATTAAAGGTTTCCAGCGATGGTGTTGCGGAAGAAAGAATAACGCCGGCCCCCTCGCTTCTGGCGCGCGCAATCGCCATGTCCCGCGCGTGATAAACCAAGCCATCCTCTTGTTTGAATGTGGCATCGTGTTCCTCGTCGACAACAATCAAACGAAGCCGCCGAAAAGGAAGAAAAAGGGCCGAACGCGCGCCAACGATAACCGGAAAATCCCCATTTGCGGCCGCGTGCCAGCACCGGCGGCGGGAAGCCGGCGAAAGGGAAGAGTGCCAGGCCAATGCCGTTGTCCCAAATCTTTGCTTGAAGGCTTTTAACCATTGTTCGCTAAGGGCAATTTCCGGCACCAAGACCAAAGCTTGATGGCCCTGGCCAACAACACTGGCGATCGCCTCGAAATAGACCATCGTCTTACCCGATCCCGTCACGCCATCGAGAAATGTGACCCGAAAACCCCCTTTGTCGACAGATGCGGACAAAGCGTCGGCCGCCCTTTTTTGATCCGCCGAAAGACACGGGGTCGAAAAATCGGGATTGACCGTATCCCATCTTTCCTTGACTTTAATTTTGCGCAGCCAACCCCCATCGACCATCCCGCGCAGGACGGAATCCGAACATTGCGCCCGTTGACGCAACAATGATGGCGGCATCGATCCCGAATCCAAAATATCCCAAACCTGCAAGCGTTTGCGACTTAGTCGGCCGATATCTCGGGCCGCATCATTCAAACAACGGGAAAGATGGGTGATCGCCGGCGCCGATAGTTTTGCCGACATATGGCCCGGTCGGCCCGCCCCGGGGGCAAGAGCCGCCTTTAAAATCAATCCGCGCGGGATGCATGTCCATTCGGCCATCCAATCGATAAATGTAAGAAAGGATGGGGCAAAGCGCACATCGCCGGATATCGCATCCGCGCGCTTGATTTGTTGCGCTTTAAGATGTCGATCCCCAATCCCTTGGCGCCAGACGCATCCCATCAAATGCCTTGCACCAAACGGCGCATGAACAAGCGTGCCCGGATCAACCGGTTCATCCGTGACATAATCGAACAAGCGTTCCATTGGCAAAGGCAACAGAATTTGACAGCGGAAAGAACCCATAAAAACCCGTCAACAATCGCACCGAGGAAAGATGATCCGTCTTCGTCATCCGGACGTTAAAGCCATGATAGCCAATGCGGAAATACCATAAAGCTATACGATCACCATATGACGGAGTATAATCGAACGGTGAAAAAAGGCACAACCAAACCGGATATTACCCCCGCGGATGCTTCACGTGTCACGGGAAAGCGGCACTCTAAAAACTGGTCGTCCTGTATTCGTGCCGATACCCGCGACTTAGTTGAGAAATGGCAACGCTGGATCCGGGAAGAAAAGCAATTATCGCTGCATAGCTGTCAGGCCTATGAAGAAGATTTATTCGCCTTTTTCGCCTTCATGGCATCCCACAAAGGCAAGATTTTATCGGCGCGCGACCTCGCCATTCTTACCCGCAGTGACGGAAGATCGTGGCTGGCCCATCGGCAATCGATCCACCATGCGCGATCATCAACCGCACGCGCCGTCAGTGTCATCCGTGGGTTTTTTCGCTTTGTCGCGCGCCATCATGGTATCGACAATGCGGCATTCTCGGTTATCCGGGGGCCACGCCAACACCGTAAAGCGCCGCGCGCATTACTCGACAAACAAGCCCGTCATTTGATTGAAGCGGCGGGGGATCCTGTCACAGTGATCGCCCAAAAGAGCGCGTTTGTGCATAAGCGGGATCAAACCTTATTAATTTTACTCTACGGTTGTGGGTTGCGCATTAGCGAGGCACTGTCCCTTGATTACCGCGATATCTACGATGCCGGAGGGAAGATCGCCCAATCGCTGACCGTGCGCGGCAAAGGATCAAAATCACGCCCGGTGCCTCTGTCGAATGCCGTGCGCCGGGCGCTTGCGGAATACGGCCATACGGCAACGATCGATCATAACCCGCCCCATTCTTCCCCGTCCCATTCTTCCCCGTCCGAAGAGTCCCGCTTTAACGCCCGATCTTCGACCCGACGACCCGCAGGGCCCCTATTTCGGGGAGTGCGCGGCAAGCGCCTGCAAGCCGGGGTCGTCCAAAAAATGCTGCGTCAACTACGCCGCCAATTGGGACTGCCCGAGACACTCACCCCACACGCGCTACGGCACTCATTTGCCACCCATCTTCTCGGCAATGGCTGTGATCTGCGGATCATACAAGAATTGCTTGGCCATCGATCTCTGTCCACAACACAAATATATACATCTGTTGATCGGGCCGCATTGTCTGGTATCTATGACAAGGCCCATCCGCGCGCCTAACATTGCACAACCGACACTATACAAAGGAAAGGATTATTCCCATGCCCATCCCATTCAACCACCCATCAAGAAACGTTTTTCTCACGATCGTTTCCTTTGCCGTCTTTGCATTTCTAATGCCGGGCGATGCGTTGTCCCATCGAGAGGGCTTTGACAAACCCGAATGCCATTCCCCAAAAGGGGAATCGACGCATTGCCACTTTGCGATTGACCCGGAGTGGAAAAACCTCAAAGGCGCCAGTGTGGAAAAGATGCGTGCCTGTCTGTCCGAACTGGCACGGCAATGCGGGGAGATGAACGGCGGCCAGTTTTGCGCACGCAACGCGGGAAGGCTCTGTCGCTCGCTGGGGCGGGGTATGAAAGGGTAATGATTGGGGTTTTTGATCATGCCGTTCAAAATGCTATCCGCCCATGCACCGACGGCGGATGGGCCACAACCAATATTCAAAGATCCTAATCGATGACACGAAGGCAAAAAGCGATATTGCAGTGGCTTTCCCGGACGGGGACGGTATGGGTCGCGGTGATCCTTGGGCTGGCGGCCGGTCTTCATCCCGGGCCGGCCGTTGCCGACCTTATCTCTTATCGCGCGGTCTATCTTTTATCATTGGATAAAAACCGAACCCTTAAACATATAACGGGACAAGAAAGCGATATCGCGGACGCGCAGGGATTCATGACCATGGAATCGCGCCGCGCCTGCAAGGGAATAACATCCTACCAACATTTTGTCTTGAACATCAGTGACCGAAGTGGCTATCAAACGTTAATCGAGAGTCGTTTTTCCAGCTGGGAAAAACACGACGCCTATGAATTCGAATCGACCCAATGGCACAATAAAAGCCGGGTATTCCACCAAAAAGGTCGGGTCGATGCGGCAAAAAACGTAATCTATGAACACCGCCAATCGAAAGGCGAAAAGGAACGCTCACGCCCCCTGCCGCCCCAAGCCATTTTTCCGGCCGCGCATCTGCAAACCATTATCAATGCGGCCAGTGACGGAAAAAAGGTGATCAATAATTTGGTTTTCGATGGGGCCAATGACGATGGGCCATACTATATATCCACCTTCATTTCTCCTCGGCGTCCTTTAGAAAAACCAAAACATACCGACGAATGGTCTTTAACGACCTATTGGCCCGTGCTTCTGTCCTATTATAAATACGACGCGGAGGAACAAGTCCCATTTTTCCAATTATCCGTGGAAATGACCCCGCAGGGGATCGCCAACGCATTGACGATGGACTATGAAAATTTTTCCGTTCGTGGTATCCCTGAGAGCATAACCGTTCTTCCCGATTCCCAGTGTAAAGGTGAGTGAATTTTTCATGGATTGCACCCTTGCCCAGTCTGCACATGCCTTTTCGGCTTTGGGAAACGAGTTGCGCCTAAAGCTTTTCAGAATCCTTTTAAGCCGTGCCCAAGATGGGGTAAAGGCCGGCGACTTGGCCGCCGAACTTGGTGTATCCCCATCCAATCTATCCTTTCATCTGTCCCAGTTGGAGCGCGGCGGATTGGTCGTCTCGAGGCGGAAACAACGCAACAGTATCTATATTGCCGATCTGAATGGCTTGCAGTCCCTGGTTCATTTTTTAACCGAAGGATGTTGTGGCAATAACCCAAGCCTATGTAGCGAGTTACTTCGCCCCACGCCGTCCCAAGCGGTTGAAAAGGTTATCTTTTTCTGCAGTGGAAATAGTGCGCGTTCCGTGATGGCCGAAGTCTTGTTCAATACCATGGCGAAGGGGAAAATGCGGGCCTATAGCGCCGGCTCTCACCCTTTTGGCGGGGTGCATCCCTATACTATTGATATTCTCCGCCAGCATGGGCTTGCCATTTGGGGGTTGCGTTCGAAAAATTGGAAAGAATTCATACTGCCCGAAGCACCGAAGATGGATTGCGTCATCACGACATGCAATAGCGCATCTCAAGATATTTGCCCTTATTGGCCGGGCAAACAACCGGTTGTCCATTGGAATATTCCCGATCCCGTCAAAGTCGAAGGCGATGAAATGGTGCGCCGCGAAGCTTTTTCCAAGGCTTTTTCCATGCTGAAAAAGAATATCCGTATCTTTCTTCACGAACGTGAAGAACGACTTTTCCCATCGCAACCATCGCAACAAGATGAAAGCGAAAAACACCACTCACAACATATAAGGAGAGCATAACAATGCAAAAAGGACGCTCAAATACCGCCCTGGTCATGGAGATGATCGGCACGGCCTTTCTCGTTATGGCGATCGTCGGATCATCTTTTGCAATATCACAATCGATGGAGGCAGGGCTTGATACCTTGTTTCTTAGTGCCGCCGTACCCGCCGCCATACTCGCCATGGCAATCGCAACATTTGGCCCGATTAGCGGCGGTCACTTCAATCCGGCCGTCTCGCTTGGGGTTTTCATTGCCGGGCCACGCATGACCGATATTCGTTTTATTAGCTATGCCGTCGTTCAGATTATCGGTGCCATCATCGGTGCCATAGCCGCCAATCTTATGTTCGGCACGGAATGGGTGGAAATGTCCACCATTAGCCGCGAGGGATGGGACATGTTCGGCGCCGAATTAATCGGCACCTTTGGTCTCGTTTATATCGTCCTGACCTGCAGCGATCAAAAAAATGCGTCGGTCACCGCCTTTTCGGTCGGTGCATTTCTGTTCGCCGCCGGGATATTCACTTCATCGGGGGCTTTCGTCAATCCGGCCGTGACCATCGGGCGTATATTCACCTCCAATGCATCGGGCATTATGCATGGTGATATCTGGATGTTTATTTTGGCCCAGACACTGGGCGCGGCGATTGCCGCGGTTCTATATCGGCTTCAGCGACTCCCCGTGTCCTGAAGAACCAAACATCTTTGCCGTGCGCCCAAATCGCGGCGCACGGCCATAACCCGAAGACCAACCCTTTCCGCCAGGGTTTGCACCGCGCTTGCGATATCCGGATCGATCTCCAGAAAAGCGCGTCCCGATTTGGATAACATCCGGCGTATATCGGGCAATATTTTTCGGTACGATGCAATACCGTCCGACCCGCCATTAAGCGCCATCAAGGGATCGTAATCCCGCACATCCGGATCCAGCATCGCGATCTTACGGCGCGCAATATAGGGTGGGTTTGAAATGATGATATCGAAATTTCCTTGAATGGGTCGTGTCCAATCGCACGCGATAAAATGCGCACGCTTATCGCATCCCAAGGCCATGGCATTACGCCGGGCCACATCCAGGCATGACCGGGATATATCAATGCCAATGCCACGCCCGCGGGGCAACTCGGTCAACAAGGATAACAACAAACAGCCACTGCCCGTGCCAAGGTCGATGATGGAAAAAGGATAATAGCGATCCTTGGTATGATTCTTGACATGATCCTTGTTATGATTCAGGGCATGATTCTTGGTATGACTCAGGGCGTAATCCATAACCGCTTCAATCAATGTTTCGCTGTCCGGGCGCGGATCCAACGTATGCTCGTTAATCATGAAGGGAAGCGACCAAAATTCGCGCCGCCCACACAATCGAGAAAAAGGTTCATGGCGGCAACGGCGAAAAAGCAACCGATAAAAGGCGCGCCGCGTATCACGTGACAAAGGCGCATCCGTATCCAGATCAAGAACCGATAAGCATCCCGTGACATGCCCCATGATCAAGCGCGCCTCGCGCAATGGATCGTCGATTTTATGCCGGCGCAAAAGATTCCGGGCCCGCTTTAATAAAACACCGGCCCGGGGTGGATCCATCGATATGGTCTTTGCGACCATTCGCTTCTCTAGGCCGATTCCTCAAGCCTTCTTGCTTGAGAAAGAAGATCGATGACCGTATCTAAAGATTCGCCGTCAAGAACGGCGGCCAATTTATGCAACGTGAGATTAATGCGATGATCGCTGACTCGGTTTTGGGGAAAGTTATATGTGCGGATACGTTGTGACCGATCCCCGCTACCGATTTGGCTGCGTCGGTCACGGGCACGCTTTTCCTCGCTCTCCCGGCGCTGCTTTTCGTAGAGCCTTGCCATTAAAACATTAAGCGCTTTGGCCTTATTTCGGTGTTGGGATTTTTCATCCTGACACTGGGCAATAATGCCGCTGGGAATATGGGTTACACGCACCGCGGAATCGGTGGTATTGACCGATTGCCCACCGGGTCCGGATGCGCGAAAAACATCAACACGTAAATCACTCGGATCAATCGTGACATCAATCGGATCCGCTTGGGGAAGAACCGCCACCGTTGCCGCCGACGTATGAATGCGCCCCCCCGATTCGGTCACCGGCACCCTTTGCACCCGATGCGTTCCCGATTCATAGCGCAGCCGCGAAAACACGTCCTTGCCCGCAATATTGACAACCATTTCACGCAATCCACCGATTGGATTTTCACTATGCTCGACAATTTCAAATGTCCATCCCTTGCGTTCGGCATAGCGCTGGTACATGCGCATCAGATCGGCGGCGAACAAGGCCGCCTCCTCGCCACCGGTTCCCGCTCGAATTTCCAAAATAACATCACGATCATCGTCGGAATCACGGTCATGACGGTCGAGAGAATCGCGCAATTGCGCGATGTCCTGCTCAAGTTTCCGTTTTTCGGAATGGGCCAAATCGTATAATTCTTTATCCTGATCGGATTGCGCTAAGATATCCTCCGCCTCGGACAATTCACGCTGCAATCGCCGCATCTTTGTCACCGATTGGGCAAGCGGCGATAATCGGGCGTATTCCCTTGCCAGCAACACATAATCGGGACTGCCCACCGCAATGCGCGCCATTTCACTTTCCAGTTCTTGGTGACGAGAGCACCATTTATCAAATCTATCGGCATTCATATTTTTAAGATCGCGATAAATAGGCGTATAGATCCAAAGGATCCATATCCACCTGACCGGCCGATACCAAATCACGGACAATCACCCGGTCGTGATGACTTTCGTGCGCGCCCAATATGACAACAAAGCGAATTTTTGCCGCCGCCGCGCGACGCAGAATTTTGGTCAAGCTGCCGCCAAAAGAATAGGCAACGCGAATGCCTTGGCGCCGCAAGTCGCAAGCAAGATACAATGCCCGATCTTCCAGATCCGTATCCATCGCCGCTATCTGGACCAAGGGCATATCTTCGGGTGGGGGATCGCTAAGCAAGGCAAGACGTTCGATGCCCGCCGCCCATCCGATACCAAAGGCCGTATCCTCGCTGCCGCCCATTGCCCGAACCATCGGATCATAACGTCCCCCGGCAAGCACCGTTGCCTGGGCCCCAAGATCCGAATTTTCAAACTCAAACGCCGTATCGCAATAATAGTCAAGACCACGGACAAGCCGTGGCGCGAGCGTGAATTCTATTCCTAGATGCGCAAGGTGGTGTTGAACCCGATCGAAAAAATCCTTTTCCGAATCGGTCCAGAATTGATTAACAAGGGGAGCATCGCGACACATCAAACGATCTTTTTCATTTTTCGAATCAAGAATGCGCAGTGGATTATGATCCAGTCGCCGCGATGAATCCGCACTAAGATCAGATTTTAACGGGGTCAAATAATCGGTCAGCGCGCTTCGCCATCGCTTGCGCGTATCGTGTCCCCCAAGAAAGTTTAAGCGCAGAGAAAGTGTGCCGCGCAAATCCAAATCATCCAACACGTATTTGGCCATAGTGATAATTTCGGCATCGGCGCGCGGGTCACGCAACCCAAGCATTTCCACACCGGCTTGGTGAAACTGACGCAATCGTCCTTTTTGGGGTCGTTCACGGCGAAACATCGGCCCGGCATAAAACACCTTCCACGGCAAGGGCGGCGGCGGCGAAGCGGCAAAGGATCGAACAATGCCGGCCGTGCCTTCGGGACGCAAAGAGAGATTCTCCCCTCCCCGGTCGCAAAAACCGTACATTTCCTTATGGACCACATCCGTATGTCGGCCGAGCATCGTGGTAAAAAGGGAAGAATGTTCAACAATCGGCGTGCGCATCGGACGATAGCCAAAACGCAAGGTGATCGCGGCAATGCGATCCATCAAAAAACGATGTCGCCATTCTTGATCCGGCAGCCAATCGTGCATCCCGCGCACGCAGCGCAACTTCATCGCGCCCATCCCTTAACCCTAAACCGTGGCTGATTTTGCTTGTTGCGACTCTATCTTTTCCGCAGCTTCGATCTCCGATGCTTTGCTTTCCACCAAATCAACCAAATGATCAACCAGATTGCCTTCGCGCATGATGTGATGTTTCTCACCGTTAAGGTAGACTTGATGGTTCTCGTTACCGCCACCGGTTAGGCCGATATCGGTTTCACGGGCCTCGCCCGGGCCATTGACGACACAACCGATCACCGAAAGAGTCATTGGCGTGCTAATATGGGCCAATCGCTCCTCCAATTCGGAAACGGCCGGAATAACCTGGAATTCTTGGCGCGCGCAAGATGGGCAAGAAATAATATTAACGCCACGATGGCGCAAATTAAGAGATTTGAGAATATCAAAACCAACCTTTATTTCCTCCACCGGATCGGCCGAAAGAGACACCCGTATCGTATCGCCGATTCCCGCCCATAGGAGAGCGCCCAGTCCGATGGAAGACTTGACCGTCCCACTCATCAATCCCCCGGCCTCGGTAATTCCCAAATGCAGTGGATAATCACACGCATCGGCCAGCCCGTGATAAGCCGCAACCGAGAGGAAAATATCCGATGCCTTGCAACTTATTTTAAATTGGGTGAAATCATTATCTTCCAAAATCCGGATGTGGCGCAAAGCGGATTCGATCATCGCTTCGGGACAAGGTTCGGCATATTTTTCCAGTAAATCGCGTTCCAAAGAACCGGCATTGACACCGATGCGCATCGAACACCCATGATCCTTGGCCGCCGCGATGACCTCACGCACCCGTTCGGCCTTGCCGATATTGCCCGGATTTATCCGAAGGCATGCGGCCCCGGCTTCAGCCGCCTCAATCGCGCGTTGATAATGAAAGTGGATATCGGCCACAATCGGAACCGTTACCTCGGGGATGATTTCCTCTAATGCCTTTGTCGATTCGGCACATGGACAAGAAACACGAACGATATCGGCGCCGGCAACTTCCAATTTTCTGATCTGGGCAATGGTTGCCTTGACATCCGATGTCAGCGTGTTTGTCATGGATTGGACGGTGATCGGCGCATCGCCGCCAACGGCCACCTTTCCGACATTAATCATCCGGCTTTTGCGGCGGTTGACGTCACGCCAAGGACGAATGCTCATGATTAGAATATCCCGCCGGTTATTGCAAAGCCAAGCATACTTCCACCCGGACTGCCTTCATTCCTTTTGCGCGAAGCCGCACCATGAATTCGATTTTGAATAATCAAATAACCACCTGGTTCATGCAAGAAGAACGGTCACTCGTGCACTGTCCCATTACTATCGGTACAGTTGCCGCCAAGGTCAAGGCTTTATATCCTCGTTCGTTGGCGGTTCGTTTGATACAATGCCGATTTTCGATCTTGGATTTTTCTTATGGTTCCCTCGATTGTCGGCGATCGCCACGTGCCATCCGTGGCCCATATTCAGGAACTTCGCGCAATAGCCTCCGATTATACTCTGTTTCTGATTGATTTATGGGGCGTTATGCATAATGGCTTGTCGGTTTTCGGCCCGGCCCATCAATGCCTGCGGCAATTGCGTGCGAAGGGCAAAAATATCATTTTTCTTTCCAATGCCCCACGGCGCGCCGACATCATTCGCCATCAATTATCCACCTTTGGGATAAGCGCGCGGGATTACGATGCCGTCTTGTCATCGGGAGAAGATGCTTGGCAGCATCTGCACAAAAAAGAGGATTCTTTCTATGCGTCTCTTCAAAAACGATGCTTTATGATCGGCCCAAAGCGCGATGCCGGTATGATGGAAGGACTGGATATTACGCCGGTCTCCCACGTTGCGGATGCCGATTTTATCCTCAACTCCGGCCCATGGGGGGATACGGACACGGTCGAGGATTACCATGATACGCTAAAGCAAGGGGCGGCATCCGGGCTTGCCATGATCTGCCTTAATCCCGATCTGGAGGTGATCCGGGGGGAAAAACGCATCATTTGCGCCGGGGCTTTGGCACAAGCGTACCAAACCATGGGGGGTGCGGTTCGCTATCACGGAAAACCCTATGCCGGGATTTATCAACGCGCGCTTAAAACCATTCCGTGTCCCGCCAAGAAAAAAATCCTCGCCATCGGTGATTCGTTGCGCACCGATATTAAGGGGGCGCGTGATTTTGGCATCGATTCGCTTCTTGTCCTAAGCGGCATTCACCGCAGTGACACCGGCACCGATCAAGGACGCCGGGAAGAGTTCCGTCAACACCTTTGGCAAAAAAATGGCATATATCCGGATCGAACCATCGATCACCTGTGCTGGTAGTCATCAACACTGAACATCGATGATCACGGCATCGATCATCCGTGCCGGTGATCACCAATATGGCATATATCCGGATTGAACCATTGACCACCTGTGCCGGTCATCACCAACACTGAACATCGATCATCCGTGCCGGTCATCACCAACACTGAACATCGATCATCCGTGCCGGTGATCACCAATACTGAATATCGATGATCGCTTCGGTGCGGTCAAAATCGCCGACGACAACTTTGACCCTATCAAAGTCGGGCTTGGAAAAGACCGGTTTGGCATTATTGCTAAAACCATACCCTTCGGTCGGAATCCCAAAAAAGTTCATATCCAAGTCGCCATTGTCGTTCTCATCATGATACAGCGTGACGGCATATTCCCCGCCGGCAAGACCGTCGAATGTCATACCGCGCATCGCTTCCTCGACGGGGATGGATACCATGCGAACGGCATCATCTTCCGCGTCGTAGGATTGCTCGCCATCGTAAACGGAAATATGAACCACGCCTTGCGGCGAGCGAAATTTTTGAACGGTGATATGCAGATCCCCAGCATGGGCCCATATTGGCCCGAAAGCCACCGACATCACCAAAAGTATCGCGCCGTTAATCCTTTTCCCCATGCCCGTCATTACCCCATATCCGGAAAAATCTTTTCCAAAAACATGTCAACAAACATTCTTCTCGCTAACACCGGCCTGACCAAAAGTTGCCATGCCATTATGACAGTAAACGGCGCTTTTGACCAATGCCGCGGCAAGAGCCGCCCCACTTCCCTCACCAAGACGCATATCCATCTGCAAAACCGGGTCTTTTTCAATTTTATCCAGCAACCGACGATGCCCGACCTCTTGCGAGAGATGTCCGATCAAGCAGTGATCCAACGATCCGGGATGGCATTGATGCAGAGCAGACGCGGCAGCGGTTGCGACAAAGCCATCCAAAATCACCGGGGTCGATGATAGCCGCGCGCCAATAACGGCACCGGCAATGGCCGCCATTTCGCGCCCTCCGAAACAACGCAGGGCATACAGCGGATCAAAAGGACAATCGCCGTGACGGCGCAAGGCCCGGGCGATCAACGCTTGCTTTTTTTTCTTAATCGCCGGCGTGATGCCGGTACCGAAACCGGTCCACCGGGACGGATCTTGATCTTGGCGATCCGAGAAGATGGCACATGCCAGCGCCGATGCGGCCGTGGTATTGCCGATACCCATTTCCCCCAAGCATAAAAGATCGCACCCATCGCCAAGGGCGGCAAACCCGGTCTTCATTGCGGCAAGACAATCGGCCTCGCTAAGCGCCGGTTCCGTGCCGAAATCGGCACTCGGGCGGTCAAGATCAAGCGCTTCGACATGAAGATCAAAAGAAAAAACGCGGCATATCTGATTAATCGCGGCCCCGCCCCGGTGAAAATTATCCACCATTTGCGCCGTCACCTGCGATGGAAAAGCGGAGACCCCATGTTGGGCAATCCCATGATTACCGGCATATACATGCACCTTAATCGTTTCCGCCTGCGGGCGCGCATTTCCCTGCCATGCGGCCATCCATGCGGCGATCTCTTCCAATCGACCGAGCGACCCCGGTGGCTTGGTCAGTTGGCGATCCCTTTGCCAAACCGCATCCCATGCGGCTTGATCGCGACCGGGCAAGCAAGACAGGCATTGGCGCAAAGCATCAAAATCGGAAAAATGGGACACAAAGGACAAAAGATTTTTGCTGGTATGAAAAACGAAAAGACGTTAAAGACGCTGGAAGGAGACACACGATATTCCATTCCCATCAAGATCGGCAATCATGGCGAAAAGACATTCCAAAAACAATCCTTTTTCCAATATCTTGCATTACCCGAATCGCAAGGATCTTGCCCGTTTCTTGGACGATTGTCGCGCGGCGGCATCTTTTCTATTAAGGATTCCGACAATCCGACATCACGATGCGTCCCTAAATGGACATATGGGTCGGATAATGCGCACCTTTCCCTTGATTGGACTGGGCATCGGCATTGTCGGCGCGATCGTTTTTCAACTGGTCGGCGCGATTGGGCTACCGCCAAGCGTGGCCGCCGTTGCCACCCTTGCCGTATGGATGATCATAACCGGAGTTCTCCATGAAGACGGACTTGCCGATAGTGCCGATGCCCTGGCCGCGCCGGGCGGCGGCGCGACGCGCGCGGCCAGGCGCAAAAAGCGGATCGCCATCCTTCATGCCGGCCCGACCATCGGCGTTGCCGGGGCAAGCGCGCTGATTCTTGTCATCGGCGGACAAATCCTCTTGCTTGGCCATATTCCCCCTTCGAATGCCGGGGCATCGATCATCGCCGCGGCCGTTCTTTCCCGCACCGCCATCGTTATTTTTGCCGCAACGCTAGCGCCGATCGCATCATCCGAACTTGCCAAAAATGGCGGTGCCCCAAATCGTTATCAGGCAGGCTTTGCCGCCCTTTTCGGATTCGGCATCGCCCTTATCATACTGGGCTTGGCCGCCACCGTTCAGGCCATCATCGCCATCGTCGCGACCGTCGCCGCGTGGCGCATGATATGCCGGTCATGTTTTGGCGGATATAATGGCGATCTATGCGGTGCCATCCAACAAATCACGCAAGTGACGGTCATCGCATCCCTTGCCATCGGTCATTAAGTGGCCAAGAATCAAATGGCCGAGAATCATCCCGTCCATTGGTGGTGGATACGCCATGCCCCGCCTTTATTCCCCCTTCCCGAAGGGCAAGAAAATAGGCCATCTCGTCATGCTGCGGAAAGTCGGGACATTGTCGGTCATCAATTCCGTCCGCATTGCTTCATGGGGGCCACCGACTGGCGCCCCGACTGCAAAGATGCCGCCCATCTGATCCCCCTCTTGCCCCGATATTGTTCCGCGGATCAAAAAGCCGATGATGTCATCTGGCTTTCCAGCAACCTTCGGCGGGCCAAGGAGACGGCCCAAGCCTTATGCGATGCCCGGGCCGGAACATCGATTCGACCGCACACCGTCCACAATCTTAGCGGGTTGAACGAGCAGCATTTCGGAGATTGGCCCGGAACATCGATTCGACCGCACACCGTCCACAATCTTAGCGGGTTGAACGAGCAGCATTTCGGAGATTGGGAAGGCACCCCCTATGACGCGATGGAAGACATGCCGGGATCAAAAATCGTCGATCTACGTCCACCCGGCGGGGAAAGTTTTCGTGACCTCTATCATCGGGTTGTCACGACGATCCGGGCAAGCTGCGCAAAATATGCCTCTTGCCGCCCGCGCCATATCATCACCGTTGCCCATGCCGGTGTGATTCGCTGCGCGATTGCCCACGCCCTCGGCATCGATCTTGACCGCGTTTTTCGTATTGATTTGCACTATCTCTCTCTCACCCGGCTAAGCTTTCACGGAAATACGACCCATTGGTCCGTTGACGGAATGAACATCACGGCAATGCCCCAAAAGGATGATAGAGAGCATCGCAGAAAACATGGGAACAAGGTGCATCCCATCCCATCGGCGCCCCCATCGGCGCCCATGCCCGGCACGCATAAAAAACCCGAATTGGCGCCCCTAACGTTCATCTTTGGCGGCGTTCGATCGGGGAAAAGCCGCATTGCCCAATCATTGATCGAGCAACGCTTTGGTGGTGGGTGCTATATCGCCACAAGCGATCGCAAACTGAGCGAGAATGATCCGCAAATGCGCAAGCGGCTAGAACAACACCGCAAAACGCGCGGCAAGAATTGGCTATTGATTGAAGAGCCGCTTAACCTTGCAACGGTACTGCACAATCAGGACAAGGAACGACGGGTGATTCTCATCGAATGCCTGGCATTATGGCTTATGAATGTCATGGACAAGGGCCGCGATCCGATCCGTGAATGGAAAAAAACCCGAACCGCATTAACCAAAATGCAAACACCGGTGGTGATGGTATCGTCCGAAGTGGGACTTGGCGCCATATCGCCCCATCCGACAAGCCGCATTTTTTGCGACCATATCGGCACCATTAATCAGGATGCCTGCGATTTGGCCGATAACGTGACCATGGTGATTGCCGGACTTGCCCGGACTCTTAAAGGAGAGTCTTTCTGATCATCCGATGATCCGACCCGGCCAGAACACCGCCCTATTCCCGGATTCTATGTGCGGGATCGAAAAAATCCGGCCGTTTCGGTCGTGCCCGATATCGGGCCCATTCGGCTTTTCCCGCAAACGAAAACAGCGTGCTTGAAGCAAGCCCATATCCTTATGTAGGATATCCGTATATTATCCATCGTGAGGTGAGATGTGCCCACTTTGTAGGAGGTGTCGATGCGCCCTTTCGTATCCCTTGTCGTTCTTTTATTCGGTATGTTTCTCGTCGGAACAACCGCAACCTTCGCCGACGATCATAGCGCGCCAAAGGCGGCCCAGAAAAAACAATCACAATCCGACATCGAGGCAATGAAAAAAGATCGGCGCGAAAGTCGCGGACTGGTCGACGCGGCGGCCTATAGTATTGAGGACATGCTGGAATCAGCATCCATGGTGCGCCTCCATAGAACTTTTCCTAAAGCAAAAGCCATCATGATTTTTCCATCCATTTTGCGTGGCGGTTTTATCATCGGCGGGCAAGGCGGCAACGGGGTTTTATCGGTGCGCCGCGGGGATCACGGTAAAGAGTGGAGCCCCCCTACCTTCTATACCCTCGGCGGGGCCAGTTTCGGTGCCCAGATCGGCCTGCATGATTCGGAAGTGGTATTCGCCATCATGACCGATCGCGGCCTGAAATCGATTTTATCCCAGCGGGTCAAACTTGGTGCCGACGTCAGTGTTGCCGCCGGCCCCGTCGGCATCGGCGCGTCGGCATCGGCAACCGCAACCTTTGCCGATATCTACAGCTACTCGATGAACAAGGGGCTGTATGTCGGTTTAAATATTGAAGGAACCTATATCCACCCGCGCCGGGATCTAAATCACGCGTATTACGGACGCGACCTGCCGGTCGATACCATCATTTATCGTGGCAAAGTCCGTGACTCCCTATCGAAAAAATTGGAAAAAGCATTGAATACACCAATCATCGACAGGGATTTAGCCGAACCATCGGCCTCCACCCTCCCATCCGGCGAGCGCCCCTAACGACCATCAAGAGATCATGCCCGGGAAAACGTAGCCGGCGAGCGCCCCTAAAGACACCATCAAGAGATCATGCCCGGGAAAACATAGCACGCCCCTATCACGCCGGATATTACGCCGTACATCACAATGTGGCCCGCGCACGCGCCCCGATAAAGACGAAGGGCGCGCCCGATATCATCCGCATCGGGCATTCGGCCCCCCCCCGATGGCTCGATCAGCGGATCGTTGACCCGCACGGTTCCATAACGGCGTGGCCCGGCCAAGGATACCCCAAGGGCCCCGGCAAACGCGGCCTCGGGCCATCCGGCATTCGGTGACGCGTGGCTGGACGCGTTGCCCCACACACATCGCCATGCCGCCGATGCCCGCCCGCCCGTCATGGAAGATGCAAGGATAATGATCAGTGCCGATAATCGAGCGGGAATAAAATTGGCCACATCGTCGATACGTGCCGCCGCCATGCCGAAATCACGCCATTGCGGGCTTCGATAACCGATCATCGAATCCATCGTGCTGATCGTTTTGTAAACCAATATGCCCGGCAAGCCAAAAAGCGCATAGAAAAAGGCCGGCGCGATAATACCGTCGCTCAAATTCTCGGCCCCGCTTTCAATGGCCGCGCGGGCCATCGCCCCCGTATCATCCGGGTCAAGATCCCGTCCGACAATATGGGAACAAGCGCGCCTCGCCGCCAAATTATCGCCTTTGGCCAAGGCCGCCATGACCCTTCGTATGCGTTCATGCAATTCGTACTGACAAAAGAAAATGGCGACAATGCCGATTTCAAGGGTCACGCCGATCGCCCGTCCCCCGATCGATGTCCATTTGGCCAATATCGATTGACCGACAATGCCGAGCATGGCCGCAAGGACAATTGCGCCGATCGCAACCAAAACGCCCAAAATACGGCGATAAAACGGTCTTTTCGTCAACGCTAGCCCAATGCGTGAAACAAAATCTATTCCCCAGCCGACAAAACGCACGGGATGCGCTATATAGGAAAAAAGATGAAAGAAAAGCTTTCCCGCCAACGCCTCAAAAACGAGGGCCGCAACCAAAATGATAATATCATGCTGAACAAAGATCATGGGTATCCCAAGAATGAAATGGGGAAACAACCACGTCAACCATTGAGTCCGGCCGATGACTGCGCCATCCTTCTTTGCGGGCATGGCAGTCGGGTGCAAGCCACCGCCGCGCAAACCCGCCAATTTCAACGTCAACTCGCCCGCCGAATGGCCCCTCTAAAGGTAGAACTGGCATATCTTGAATTTTGCCCTCCGACCATTGATGTCGCCCTTAATCGTCTTGCTCGGAAAGGGTATGAAACCATCATTACGGCACCGTTGATGCTTTTCGCGGGACACCACCTGACCCATGATATTCCCGATATTGTACGTCATTTTTCGCGCACCCACCCCGATATAAAAACCGTCATGACTGCGGATATCGGCGCGGATCCATGTCTTTGGCAAGCCGCCTGCGCCCGCATAGAGCAAGCGCAAACGGCCATTGCCGAAAAGGCGCACAATCATCCCGCAAAAGACACGCATCTTGCCGGGCATCCGCCAAATCGAACGTTATTACTCGTCGTTGGCCGGGGACATAAAGATCACGCAATGAATGCGAAGGTGCAAAATATCGCCCGCCATCTTGCCGCAAAAACCGGCATTTCCGAATCACGGATATGCTTTGCCGGCACGGCCCGACCCGATATTACCACCGGCCTGAAAAATGCAGCGCAACAAGGATGGCGTGATATCACGGTGTTTCCGTATCTTCTCTTTGACGGCGTTCTGGCCGGAAGGGTGCGGGACGCGGTGCATGATTTTGCGTTGAATAACGATATACGGATCAAGATCGCCCCTCATATCGGACCCCATCCTCTTGCGGTGGAAGCCATGGTAACGGCCATTGAACGAACGTTATCGATGCATCGCAATGCCGAATCAAAGGGATACGAATAACGCGGCACTGCAATATTTCACCGGTTCCAGCGCCCAAGACCGACCCAAAAAAGCATCTTCTGCATCACCCAAGAACACTAGGAAGGGAACCACCGCCGGAGCAAGACCCAAAAAAGCATCTTTTGCATCACCCAAAACACCTATCGGCGGGTCAGCGTCATTTCTATTCTGCGGTTGCGCCGTTGCGCTTCAGGGGACAATCCCGGATCAAGCGGATGGTACTGAGAAAATCCGGCCGCCGCGAGGCGCCGCGGTTCGATCCCTTGCTCGATCAGAAACGCGACGACGGAAAGCGCCCGGGCATTCGACAGGTGCCAATTCGATGCAAAACGATCGGTGTTAATCGGGCGCGCATCGGTATGGCCATCGATGCGCAACACCCATTCGATATCATCCGGAATGGTTTTGGTGACCTCAACCAGGGTTGCGGCAAGGCTTCTTAATTCTTCCTTGCCTTGAGGTGCCAATTCGGCCGATGCCGAATCGAATAAAATGGAAGATGGAAAAACAAAGCGATCACCGACCACTTTCACATCGCTTCGCCGACCGAGAATATCGAGCAACCGCGCAAAGAATTCGGAACGATAACGCGATAATTCCTGCACTTTTCCGGCCAAGGCAACATTCAAACGCCGACCGAGATCGGCGATTTTTACCTGATCTTGGCGGTTCTTTTGCTCGGCCGCATCAAGGGATGCCGCAAGGTGCTGTAATTGCTCGCGAAGGGCGCCGATTTGCGCGGTTAACCGGGCCAGATGATCACGTTGACGCACGCCTAATTGCCGTTCCTGATCCAGATTTGCTTGCGCATCAACAAGCGTATCTTGCGATTCTTGCAATTGTTTTTGATATTCGCGCAAATCCGCCTGCAACCCCTTTGATTCCTGCCCGAGGAGATTAATCACGCGTTGACGACGCTCTAATTCACTATCTTTTTCCGCCGCCGCCAAACGCCATTTCTCACCCTCCGCATAGGCATCCGAGAGTCCTGCGGATAATTGGTCAATTTCCCGGGACATGCGATCGCTTTTTTCTTTCTCGAGGGAAAGCAATTGGGCTAAATCATCAATTTGAAGACGCAAATCATCAAGAGTCCGGTCACGATCACCAAGCATTTCACCCAGGTGAAATTGACCGACCGTAAACACCATGATCAAGAAGACCAACACCATCAAAAGTGCCGCCAGCGCATCGACGAAGCCCGGCCAGATATAATCCGCTCGGCGCTGTTCCCTAAATCCATGCATAATGTATTTTGATCACCCTCGGCTTCTAACGTCTATTATCGTGACGACGGGTTTTTCTTCATTCGGGCTTAGGATCGTCGCTGCCCTCCCCTTCCCGCCGCGCGTCTTGTGCGTAAGTCCGCGCAAGAGTACGGGCAAGAAGACGAATTTCATTTCGGATTTGCTCGCCGACCTCTTTCCGGCCCCGATCCATATCGGTTCCAAGGCGCTGTAATAATTGCTCTATGGCCCTGCCGGAATCATCGCCGCGCCGGTGACCGGAACGCAATTCGCCGATCAATTTTTCCAGATTCTCATTCGTCTGACCAAGCAAAGCCTCCATATAGGCGGGCATAGTGACGTCATCTTCCACATTACCGCCACGCCCCAAATGGGTGACCCCGGCGAACCATTCCTCGAGATCGTTAAAGAAACGATTTTGCGCCTGCGATACCTGCAAATGCAAAAAGCCGAGGATCAGCGACCCGCTAAGACCGAAAAGCGACGAACTAAACGCCGTACTCATCCCGGATAGCGGTAGCGACAAGCCCTGGAGCAACTGCTCTAAGGCCAGAGATGGATCCAAATCCGACCGGGCCCCTTGGCTTAATCCCCCGTCTAACCCTTGGTCTACCCCCCCTTGCCCTACTCCTTGCCCTACTCCTTGGCCCAACCCATCGATGACCCCACTAATCGCCGACAGAGTCTGCAGCAACCCCCAAAATGTGCCAAGCAACCCAAGAAAGATTAAAAGACCGATCGAATAATGGGAGATTTCGCGACTTTCCGTCAATCGTGACCCGATACCGTCCAACAATGAACGAACCGACAGGGCACTAAGGTTCAACTCCTTGCCCGGCGCCCCCAAAACGGCCGCAATCGGGGCCAGCAATTTCGGCTTGACCCGCAATGCCAGATTTTTCATGCGCCATCCTTCGACCCAGACGATTTCGGCATAAAGCATCAAAACGCAACGAAATTGATACATCGCGCCAAGCAAAAAGACCGCCGCGATAATGCCGTTAATGACCGGATTGGCCAGAAAAAAGTGCACCAACGTCCCATATAAAACGAACACCAAGGATGCCGTTGCCAGCAACGCTATGACCATGCGGACAAGTCGTGGCAAAGGACGGTGCATGACGCTCTTTGGTAAAAAACCGATCGGTGCCATCACCGATCATCCCCGATAAGGCGCAGATCGACACGATCCGGATGAGACCCATCATCCGGCATACCAATCACCCGCAAGATCGTATCACCATGGGAAAAACCGCTCTCGACCAGAAAAGCGCGCACCGCAAGCGCCCGCTTGAACGCCTGGCGGCGGGCCGCATTCGAATCGGCGGCATCCGAAGCACCATAGGCGTAAACCTTGATTTTTTTCGATTCCGCGCGCGCCTTGGAACTCGCGTCGGTCAAAATATTCTTGTGGGCATCATCGATATCGACCCGTCCGGGTGTGAATGTCAGTGAAAAAACCATTCCATCTTGGGCCCGGCCATCGGATATATCAACGCCCTTACGAATGCTTGGGGAACGATCGGTGCTTGGGGACGGATTGTCCGGCCCCGCCATTGATGGGCGGCGCGGCAAGCCGGAAGGGCCGCGCGCCATTCCATCTTTCATCGTCATCGACGCCGAATCGTCCGCCGAATCGTCCGCCGAATCATCTATGGATTTTTCCATCATTTTCCCGGCTTTTCCTCCAATTTTTTTCCCGGCTTTTTTTCCAATTTTTTTGGGAGACACGACGGCGGCGGGGCCACGGCCCGATTCACCCACCGCGCCCACACCACCCGGCATCCCATCCGAGGAATTGCCCAAGGATCTGTCAGGGGATCTATCTGATAATCTATCTGGGGATCTATCTGGGGCAGGAGGCACACTCAAGGATTCGCCGCCTATCGCGGGCAATACCCTTTTTTGCACATCATAGTCTTTATCCAATGAAGACGGGGGATCAAATGAAGGCGGGGGCGCTTCTTTTGATTGGTTTCTGTGCCCCGTTTGTTGTCTCGGCTTTTGATCGGCGACCCGTTTCTTTTTTGCCGCCCCCTCATTTTTAGTTATTTTGGGTTTTATTGTCTTGGGTTTTGTTATTTTGGGCTTTGTCGGCACCGTCTTGCGCACCGCTTTAGGCGTGCGCAAGGGACTTGGCGCACGCGCATCGCCGTCCATCTTGCCCATCTTGCCCATCTTGCCCATCTCACTGGGTGTGCATATCTGCGGCGGCGGGCAGAGGCGAATCCAACCCCAATCACGACTCCGACCCCAATCACCCATCCGATACGGATCGGTCGGATGGCTTTTTATCCGGGGGGATGGGGAGGAAGGCGCGGATGGCGGAATCACAATGACATCGCGATCATCGGGTCTGCCATCAATGATCGTCGGGGCCGCCATGCCATCGACGGTCGCAAGACCAACCAGCCACACCAAACATATCACCATGCCCGATCGGCGCGTGCGCGATTGTGAAAAAAACAAAAACCGAAAGGCCATGCGCCCCACTTTGTTGCCCCGCCGGATCATCGGGCGGGAACCGGAATTATAAAGGCCGGTTTCGCCGATGGCAAATATTGCGCATCGCGCCATATTTAAAAAACGAAGCCTTTAAACAACGAAGGCCCTAAAAAATCTAAGACCCCAAAAGATTTAAGCCACTTTTAAGATAATTTTTAAGATTCTGGCGAATCCGGTGTGGCCGAGGCAATGACATCGGTCAATTCCCGATATAGGGCACCATTGGCCGCAACAATATCCCTGCCGTCAAAAGGATCGCCGCGGCCATCGGGTGTTCCGACCAAACCGCCCGCTTCACGCAAGATCAAGATACCGGCGGCAACATCCCAGATTTTGAGCGCGCTTTCCCAAAAACCATCATAACGCCCCGCCGCGATCCAGACCAAATCGAGGGCGGCCGAACCGCTGCGGCGAATACCGCCACTGCGCGGCATAACGGCGGCCAAGCGCGCCAAAACCCGGCGATTGTAATCCCCATCCGCTTGGGATCGTATCCCCGTGGCCAACATCGCTTCATGCAAATTGCGGCGTTGCGATACACGAATTCTGCGATCGTTCAAAAACGCCCCCCGGCCAAGATTGGCGCGAAACATTTCATCCTTGATCGGATCATAAACGATGCCGGATTCAATACGGCCATTCACCCGATAAGCGATCGAAATAGCAAAATGGGGAATGCCGTGAAGAAAATTCAACGTCCCATCAATCGGATCGACAATCCAACATTCGCCATCCCCATCCGACCCATGTGCGCCCGATTCTTCCCCCAGAAACGAACAGCCCGGGCGCATACGCTCCAATTCATAGCGAAGAATTTCCTCCGCGCCCGTATCCGCGTTGGAAACAAAATCGGCCGGTCCCTTGCGCGATACCTGAAGTTGCTCGACCTCGCCAAAATCGCGTTTTAATTGCCGCGCAGCGGCAAACGCCGCCTTTTGCATAACGGTCACAACCGGAGAAAGAGGATACATGCAATTATACCTTCGCCCGTTCGGCGTATGTGCCATCAACCGTATTGACGACGATATTGTCCCCGGACGCGATATGGGGCGGCACCATAATACGAATTCCACCCTCTAACATAGCCGGTTTATAAGAAGACGACGCCGTTTGTCCCTTGACGACGGGTTCGGTCTGGTCGATGCGCATAATGACCGTTGCCGGAAGAGAGGCCGAAACGGCCTTGCCGTCAATAAGCGACAGCGTCACGTTCATTCCGTCTTGGAGAAAACGAATCCCGTCGGACAATAATCCGACCGGCAATTCGTATTGTTCGAACGTCTCCCCATCCATGAACGTCAAGGTATCGTCCTGACGATAGAGGAAGGAACAGACTTTTTCATCGACCCGCAACTTTTCAACGCTTTCCTGGGTGCGCCAAGTTTCTTTGCTTTTAATACCGGTTGCGATATCGCGCATCTGCGCGTGGATCAGCGCGTTGCCCTTACCCGGCTGCATAATGTCGATGTCCAAGATCACCCATTGGCGTCCCTTATGGGCCAGAATATTTCCCGGCCGTATCTTATTGGCATTGATTTTCATTGTTCTCTCCGAGAAATAGGACGCGACGGCGCAAGAGCACCGATCATCGGCACGCCCCGTCCGCGCCCGAAGCCATCCAACAAATCATAGCATCGGCAACGGACACGACAACCGCGACCACGCACCCTTATAACAGATAAGACGACAAAGGCGCAAAACCATTGAAGCCAACGGTCGAACAGCTTTGGGTATAGGCACCGGTATTGTGCAAATGCAGATAATCACCAACCGCCAATCGATCGGACAAAAGACACGGATAATGATCGTTCAAGACGTCGCTCCAATCGCACGTCGGCCCGGCCAATACGGTCTTGACCCGCCCCGTGGAGGATGCCCTTTCTTCGCACGCCGGATAGACAATGCGATGATTGACGGCCTCCGTCAGTCCATTTGACCGCCCGACATCCATATACGCCCAGCGCATTTTATCGCCGATTGCCGCATCCTTGCCGATTTTTTTGGGCGCACCGATATCCAAACCATCGCATCGATCCGATGCCGAATGCGGCACACAATGGCGGCGATACGTGACCAAAAGGACCCGACTGCGAATGATACCCGCATCGGCAACAATGGCCCGCCCCGGCTCGAAAACGATATCGGGAGGGATGAAACCGGCAAAATATTGCCGTATTGCTTCCTTGATTGTCCGAAAAAGAACGGCCCATGAGGGCACATCATGGCGATAATGAACCGGGAAGCCGCCCCCCAAATTAAGCATCGGCAGGCGGATGTCGTCCTCTTCACGAAGATGGTGATATATCGCCGCCGCCGCCCTGATCGCATTGCGCCATTGGCCCGGTTCAATCTGCTGGGAACCGACATGAAAAGAAATGCCATATGGCTCAAGCCCCAATTGGCGGGCCTGCCGCAACCACAAAGCGGCCTCTGCCGCAGTACAGCCGAATTTGGCACTAAGCGGACACACCGAACCATGATGGTCGGTTTCAATCCGGCAAAAGACTTTCGAATTGGGCGCATTTTCAGAGATTTTGACCAATTCCTCGATACTGTCAAAAGCAAACAAACGCACCCCCTTGGCGTGGGCAAGGGCGATTTGATCGTCGCGCTTGATCGTATTTCCCCAAGAGATGGCCTCCGGCGCAACCCCGCATTCAAGACATTTGCGGATCTCTTCGTAACTGGCTGCGTCAAAACAACACCCCATCGCCCGCAAGCGGGCGATGATCTCTTTTGCCGGATTGGCTTTCAACGCATAGAAAATCCGACCGGAAAAAGAAGGCGAAGCATCGGCAAAAAAAGAATCTTTAAACCGGACATAACGTCGCGCAACCGCGTCAACATCCATGATCAAGCATGGTGTTTGCGGGTCATGGTCGCGTAAAAAGCGCCCAATTTTGGACCGAGGACACGCATTGTTATCGGCCGGGATGTCGCCCCGCATCAACGCCATCGGGGGATGACGGGGCAGATATCGCGCCCATCGAAGGTTGGAAATATCATCATGGCAAGGTCGTCTTTTATGATTTTTTTACACCGGAATTCCGGTGTCACAAGATATAGGGCACAATCCGCTTACGCCGACACGATTCGTTTTCACCGACACGATCCGCTTACACCGGCACGATCCACTTACGCCGGCACGATTCGTTTTCGCCGAACGTCCGGCGGCACGAGATATAGGGCATCCGCCATCGGGGTAAACGGCTACGATGCCGTATACACCGCCGCGGGACGCAAGAAAATAAAAAAGTCGGTAAAGCGGACAAGACCGCAAGCAAGCGGATAAAAGCGCAAGGCGTGACGCAAAAACTCCTTGCACGGACTGGTGCATTGCATAAACTACCCTTTACGTTTCCGGAATATGCGACGCACGAAAAAGGATCATGCGTCCCATTTTTTTGGCTTATTCTTTTGGCCCGTTTTTTGGAGTTGACCATTGCCCACCCGGCCCGCCCATGTTCTGATCGCAAACGGACCGAATCTGAATCTGCTCGGCGAGCGTGAGCCCCAGATATACGGGCGCATATCCCTTGCCCAGATTGAGGAACGATGCCGTCACCACGGCCAGGAATTATCGATCACCGTTGATTTTTTCCAAACCAATGATGAAAGCGAAATGATTGAGCGCATCCACCAATCCAACGAACATCATCATGGCATCATCATCAATGCCGGTGCATGGACCCACACATCCATTGCCTTGCTTGACGCGCTTAATGCCTGCCCGCTCCCGGCCATTGAGGTGCACATCAGCAATATATGGAAGAGGGAGAAATTCCGTCATCATTCTTATATCGCCGCCGCCGCATTGGGCTGTATCGGTGGATTTGGCCTTGATGGGTATCTCCTTGCGTTGAGTGCCCTTCGTCAACATCTTTCCCGTCAAAATAATTACGCCAAACGGAAACATTCATCGAATGAAGGCACCACGGGCACATCATGAGTTATCGTAAACTCGACGATCTGACGGCGCATTTAAGCACATTGCTCGAACGCCACGACCTGAACGAGATCGAGTTCAACGACGGCAAACTCCAACTGCGCATCAGCCGCAAGCAAACCACCGCGCCACACGCCCCGCACCCACGTGACGGCACAGGCAAGAACCAGGATACGGGCACGGACGAAACGCCGCCGAGCGCCGAAGAAACACAAAACGTCGTGACATCGCCAATGGTCGGGACGATCTATCTTGCCTCCGAACCGGGCAAACCGCCTTATGTAAAAGAAGGTCAACACGTTAAAAAAGGCGATACCTTAATGTTGATCGAAGCGATGAAAACCTTTAACCCGATCACCGCATCCCATGCGGGAATCGTCGGTGAGATATTCGTCTCGGAAGGGGATCCTGCCGAATTTGGCGATCGGCTTTTGATTTTGCAGCCGCATCGCTAACATCATCATCCAAAAACATGTTTGAAAAAATATTGATTGCTGCCCGTGGAGAATCGGCACTGCGTATTCATCGCGCCTGCCACGAGATGGGCATTCGAACCGTCTCGATCCATTCCAGTGCCGATGCCACCGCCATGCATGTCCGCTTGGCCGATGAAAGCGTGTGCGTTGGCCCGGCCCCGGCGGAAAAAAGCTATCTTAATATTCCCGCCATTTTAACCGCCGCGAACCTAACCGGGGCCGATGCCATTCACCCCGGCATCGGCTTTTTATCGGAAAATGCAACGTTTGCCCGCATGGTCCAGGATCACGGACTGGTGTTCATCGGGCCCAAACCCGACAGCATCACGGCGATGGGGGATAAAATCAAAGCCCGCGACCTTGCTCTTAAATCGAACGTCCCGATTTTACCCGGGTCGGATGGCGCTTTGGCATCCCTTAAAGAAGCATTAAGCACGGCAGAGAAAATCGGCTATCCGGTCATTTTAAAAGCCGGTGGCGGTGGCGGTGGCCGCGGAATACGCCTGGCCCGCAATAGCGAGGAATTGGAAAGAAATTTTGCCATCGTTAAAAACGAAGCGAAAAATCATTTTGCTCAAGACGACGTATACCTGGAAAAATACCTTCTTGCCCCCAAACATATTGAAATCCAGATTCTTGCCGACACCGCGGGCAATGTCATCCATATGGGAGAGAGAGACTGTTCCCTTCAGCGTCGACATCAAAAATTATGTGAAGAAGCCTTGTGTCCGGCCCTTAATGAATCGGATCGTAAAACCGTTACCGAATGCGCCGTGCGGCTGGCGAAAACCGTCGGCTATGACAATATCGGCACCATCGAGTTCCTTTACCAAGATGGACAGTTCTACTTTATGGAGATGAACACACGGCTGCAGGTCGAGCATCCGGTCACGGAAATGATCACCGATATTGATCTCGTTCGTGAGCAAATCCGCATCAGCCACAGCGGCACGTTATCGCTGACGCAAAAAGATATCGTGTTCAGCGGCCACGCCATCGAATGCCGCATCAATGCCGAACATCCGGAAACGTTCATTCCTTGCCCCGGCCGTATCAGCGACTATCACCCACCCGGGGGGCTGGATGTGCGGGTTGATTCGGCCCTCTATGCCGGATATGAGGTTCCGCCCTGGTATGACGGATTGATCGCTAAATTGATCGTCCGAGGACGCAGCCGCAACGAATGCCTTATGCGGCTGCGCCGATCGCTTGAAGAATTCGTTATCACCGGTGTCGATACCACGATCCCGCTGCACCAAAAATTGATCGCAAGCCCCGATTTTATTAACGGCAATTACGATATTCACTGGCTGGAAAAAATGATCGCCCCCTAATGATCGCCCCATCTTGATCATATGTCCTTCCTCCACCCGCAAATTGTTCTGCATGCCTATAGCCAGGGGCTTTTCCCGATGGCCAAGTCGCGGCGCGCCCATACATTTTTTTGGGTCGATCCCCATAAACGCGGCGTGTTGCCCTTGGATCGGTTTCATATTCCTTCGCGGTTGCGCCGTTTTTTACGCTCTCACCCATGGCAGATTCGTTGCGATTATGCGTTTGAGCAAGTCATTCGGGCATGCGCGGAAAAAACCGCCGCGCGCAACGATACATGGCTCAACGAGGAAATCATCGATTTGCATATCCATCTTTACAAGGCGGGACACGCCCATTCGATCGAATGCTGGAATGGCGGTGATTTGGCCGGGGGGCTGTACGGAATAAGTCTTGGCGCCGTTTTCTTCGGAGAGAGTATGTTTTCCCGACAACGTGACGCTTCTAAGGTTGCCTTATGCCACTTGGTTCGGAATTTGCAAGAAGGGGGCTATCAACTCCTCGATACGCAATTCGTGAACCGGCATCTCACGCAATTTGGCGTTATCGAAATTCCTCGGGAGAATTATAAAAAGATGCTGGCCGATGCCATTACCGAACACGCCCATTTTCCCGGTTTGGTCAGTCCTATTCCGATAACGGATCGACACAATCAATCAAGCGAAGATCGTAAATCGGATGATCCAATCCCGAAAGCGCAGGTGAACTAGCGAACATCCAGCCCGAGAACAATATTTTGCCGAACTTATTATCGGCCTTATCATTGGCCCTATTATTGGCCCTATTATTGGAATGGCTATCGGCCTTATTATCGGCCCTATCATCGAAATGGCCGCCCCCCCCGTCGCCCCCGTCGCCCCCCCCGTCGGCCGTGTTTTGATTTTCTCGAACGGTCAGATACGCGGCCGATTCGGGTGTTTCTTGCGGGGGGCGTTTATAACATGATCGCGCGATGATCGTGATCGTTCCAAAGCGTATCTGCCCGCCAAGGGGAACGACCAGGGGGGAAACATGGGCGGTCACTTTATTCAATCCACGCAATACCACCTTGGAATGAGCAATATCCGCCGTCGGTGCCGCCATCGCCGATAACGACCATTGCCCCATCACCGATCCGAGAAACCCCAAAGACACGAGGACGCCACACCCGCACCACCGATGAAAAGAAAACGATCGCGGAAAATTAAAAATTGCAACCACCCCCACGCCGGGCCGGGGTGAACGCATATCGGCAAGCGGCCAAAGCCGACCGGGGTAGGATCGGCCAAGGTAAGATCGACTGGGCCAAAGCCAAACGGGATAAAGCCGACCGGGGGAAGATCGGCCGGGGTAAAATCGACCGGGATAAGATCGGCCAAGGTGAGATCGGCCAGGGTGAGATCTTAGGAATGTTCTTGGCGTCGACTATGGCGAACAATATCTTGAATAACTTGACGGAGTTGTTTTTCATCGCATCCCATAAGCACGCCGTCTTCCAAGACATCACGGACAAGCAGGGCAATATCATGGATGTTTTCCTCGAGAATGCGCACCTTTTCATCACAATCAAGCACTTCCCCTTGGGGATTGCGCCATACCGGCATGGTCCATGTTTCGTCGGGATCAGAAGCCATCGGCAACCGTTAAACAACCTTTGCATGGGCCCATGATCACTCGGCCGCACTGGTCGCGAGAAAGATAATACGGCTGATTTGGGTTTCGATTGAACGATACGGCGTTGTCGATTCAAAGGGCGTATCTTGGGTTAGCATGACCTTCGAATGACCCGGTTCAATCGCGATATATTTGCCCCCCGTCACCCCTTCCGAGGAAATCGCCGCTTTGGAATCGGAGGGAATGCGAACCCCCGCATCGATCGCCATCACCACGACCGCCTGGTACGTTTTCGGATCCAAAGAACGGGATTGAACGATACCGATTTTAATCCCATTCAAGCGCACATCCGAACCATTATCGATTCCGCCAACGTCACTGAACACCGCGCGCAGGGCGTAATGATCCAACGTATTTTGGGACATAATCGACCGATAGCCGGCGATGGCAACAAACGTCGTGATAAGCAAGACAAAAGCCCCTAAGGCCGCTTCAAATTTGCGATTTTTCATAATGCATCCTTTTTCATATCGATTTTTCTCGTGCGGACCCCGCGCTCGATAATTAAATCGAGAAGGCGCGATAAAGGGATCGCACTTTCCGTAAACGTGACCATATCGCCGTCCCCGAGAAAGGTTTCATTGCCCCCCGGTTCAAGGGTGATGAATTGACTGCCGAACAATCCATCGGTTTGTATCGATGCCGACGAATCATCGGGCAATGGAATGGAATCACGCACGGAAAAAGTCACCAACGGGCGATAATTATCACCAAGGGAGCGGGTTATCACCTTACCGATGCGAATGCCGCTAACGTAGACGCCCGCCCCGGTTTTAAGCCCGCCGAGCTGACCGAAAGATGCCTGCAAACGATATCCTTGGGTGAGGTCCGAGCGCAGGAAAGAGATCAACACGATAAAGGCGATAAAGGATACCCACATACCCGCCCCGACGCATATCGTCAGAGAACGCCGGCTCATGATCGATTGCCCCGTCGCTCGTTCCGGTCAAATTGTGGGCCGGCCCCGACGCATATCGTCAGAGAACGCCGCCTCATGATCGATCGCCCCTTTTCGATTTCCGGTCGGATTGTGGGGAGGATTGCCGGTCAGGTTGCGGGTCGGATTGGGGGTCGGATTGCGGAGACCACGGAACATAATCGCCGCGCGCGGGTCGACGCCGGTCATTGCGCAATGATGACCCATGGCGATGCCACGCGTCGGCCGTACCCGTACGATTGGCCAAATGCGGTAAAACCCAAGCCGGTTTAAACGGTGGCCGCCGAGAGGGAGGGGCATCGCTGGTATGGTGCAGCCAAGAGTGCCATTCCGGCGGGACGAGGCTCGCCTCCACCACATCTTTGTAAAGCACCCAACGCGGCTCGCGCCCATTTTTCGGCGATGGCCAACGTCGGGCGGGATTGCGCCGGTAATAACGATTACCAAAAGCGTCCATCCCGACACATTCCCCATAAAGCCATGTGCGTATTAGAAGGCCGACACTCATATCTTTTCCTTTATCATGCGGTCCCGCCGATGGAAACGCGCATGGCAATCTTTCCTATCTGTTGAAAATATGGCATGAGCAAGGCATTCGGGCAAGGGGAAGCTGTCCCGATACCGCTATCGGAAGGTCGAATATACAATCAGATGAGTGCCTCTATCTTTAGTGTCAAGGGTCTGCGCATATATCGCGACGGGCAAATGATTACCAAGGCTTTGAATTTTTCTCTGGGCCAAGGCCATATCCTGAATATCGTCGGGGCCAACGGATCGGGCAAATCCAGTCTGCTGCGCGTCCTTGCCGGCCTGTCCCGGCATTATCGGGGGCGCATTTTATGGCGGACGAACACCATTGCCGACAGAGAGGAAAATCACCGGCGTAACGTCGCCTATCTAGCGCATGGCAACGGCATGAAACGCGACTTGACGGCAAAGCACAATCTGGACTTGTGGCGCGCGTTGCTGTCTGCAAAAACGATCGAGGAAGAACCCGAATCGGATGCCCCGATCGGATTTAAGAATCCGGGAAAATGGCGCAAATCACCACTTTTTTCCCTTTCCACCGGACAGCAGCGCAGGGCCGCAATCGAAAGAATATTATGTCTCCAAAATCGCCCCTTATGGGTGCTTGACGAACCCCATACCAACTTGGATCCGGCCACCTGTGCCATGCTGGATGACCGCATCCGCCACTATTCCGGTAACGGCGGTATCGTGATTTTTTCCAGCCAAACCCCCTCCGGATTGAAAATCCGCCACATCGATATGGATGGCCATACGGATGGCCCTATGGATGGCCCTACGGATGGTGCATCACAATGATATTATTCATCGCCCTCTTGACCCGCGAAATGGCCGTGGTGTTGCGCCGCCCCCTCGACATCGCCCTACCATTGGCGTTTTTTCTGCTCGCCTTGATGATGCTCCACCTAAGCGACAATCAACACGTCCTGCAACCCGAATCCGTCGCCGGGTTCACCTGGCTTTTGATGCTGCTTGCCATATTATTATCGTTCGAACATATATTCGCCGATGATTGGCGGGATGGCTCCCTTGAAATTCTTGCCTTTATTCCCTTCCCGATGGAAGGCGTGGTATTGGCCAAAAGCCTTGCCCATTGGCTTTTAACCGCCCTGCCCCTGCTGGTCGGCACGGGGTTGGTTCTGGCCCTGAACGGATGGAGCGGCAAATCCATCGCCACGATCCTGCCTTTGCTGGCGATGGGAAGCGCCTGCCTTGTTCTGATCGGAATCATCGGTGCCGCCCTGACGTTGGGATCGCGCTATGGCGGCAATCTGCTTGCCTTGACCGTCCTGCCCCTGCAAGTGCCCATATTGATCGTTGGCGGCGGCGCCATTCGTTCGGTCGCCGGAAACACCGACCCGTCCCAAGCCGTATGGGCACTGGCGGCGTTGCTTCTTCTGGCCCTTGCCGGGGCCCCTTGGGCCGGGGCAGCGGCGATTGCCGATGCCCACGATCAATAAATAATCCCGCAGCGGCGATTGCCGATGCCCACGATCAATAAATAATCCCGCAGCGGCGATTGCCGATGCCCACGATCAATAAATAATCCCGCAGCGGCGATTGCCGATGCCCACGATCAATAACCCCGCGGCGGCAATCAACAACCGGCCATCCCGGACATGTACCGATCACGCAAATATCTTCCGCCAATGCCCCGGGAAATGTATAATGGTGCCGGTTACTGCCCTTGGCGCTTATCGTTTCTACGAACCTCGCGACACGGCACGACCACGGCACAACAAAGACACGAACCCCCAACACCCACCCCAAATCCCAAAGGAGATGCCATGGCAACCTTTTCTCTAAAAACCCCCCTGGGGGCATCCGGAAACGATGTTTGGAAATTGATCGGAAAATTTCAAAACTTCGGGCAATGGCATCCGGCCGTCGAAAAATGCGAAACAACCGACCACCCGAAGGAAGGCCGAAGCGTTCGAACCTTGTATTTAACCGGAGGGGCCAAAGTGGTCGAAGAATTAACCCACATGGATACAAGCGAGCGTTGCTATCGCTATCGCATTTTGGAAAGCCCGCTACCGATGAAGAATTACGAGGCAACGTTGAAAGTGACCGAAACCCCCCAAGGGTGTGAGGTGGAATGGTCGTGTGACTTCACCGCCGATAATCCGTCGGCGGATGGGATGAAGCAACTCAATGACACGATTCAAGACATCTACAGCGGTGGCTTAGATAATCTTCGCAAGATTTTTGGCGGCTAGCCCGTCACCTTATCTTTACCCGCGCCCGATATTCACGCATACTGGATATTCACGCATGCTGGGGCAATGAACGGATAGAGGCAAAACACGCGCTATCGATGACCCGCGTGGCAATGTCCTTGTATACGGTCGCGATGGGATCGTCGGGATCCGACATCGTCGGTGCGCCGCGGTCACAGTCATCGGCAATACGCGGCGAGAGAGGGATTTCACCAAGAATTGGAATACCGCTTGTTTTGGAAAGGCGGCGAATGCCGCGACCGGGAAAAACGGTCGTCCGCTCGCCGCATTTAGGGCAGGAAAAGAAACACATATTTTCAACGATTCCAAGCACCGGCACGTTAACCCGGCGAAACATCAACAGGGATTTTTCGACATCGATCAAAGACACATGTTGCGGTGTCGTCACCAAAACGGCGCCGTCGATCCGGGTGGTTCGCGCCAACGTCAAAGCAACGTCGCCGGTGCCCGGCGGCATATCAATGACAAGAACATCCAGCTTTCCCCAATTGGTCAAACGCAGCATTTGCTCGACGCTGCGCGTGGCCATCGGCCCGCGCCAGACGACCGGGGCATTGTCCTCGACAAGCAACCCCATGGACATTGCTTGAATGCCCCATTTTTGAATTGGGATCAAACGCTTGTCCTTATCGAGGGACGGTTTCCCCTTCAGGCCAAGCATCGTCGGCACACTGGGCCCATAGACATCCGTATCTAAAATTCCGACCCTGTACCCACGTGCGGCAAAGGCAAGGGCCAGATTAACCGCCACCGTTGATTTGCCAACGCCGCCTTTGCCGCTGGCCACACCCAAAATGGTTGCAATACCGGGCACCGGCTTTGGATCCGGGGCCGTACGCTGCCGTGCCGATTTGGCATCGCCTTTGTCGGATGTAAAAATCACCTTTGCCGACTTGATCGCGGCATCCGCGCACAGGGCCTTGATGACTTCGGTTTCCAGTCCGGAATAATCGCCCTTGTCCCGTAATTCGAGGACACAGTTCACATGATCCGCGCGCAAGTGGATGCCGACAACCCGATCAAGCACGGATAAATCGGATTGCGGCAACGGGATTTTCGCCAGAATTTTGCGCACATCCCCCTCATTGACCGGTGGACGGGCTTGCGATTCTTCAACCATGTTTTGATCTTTTCCGGCCGCTCGACCCCCGGGTCGGGCACCCCCCGCGCCAATCAAGCAAAAGTCCAAGCCCGCCCCGGCGATATGAACACGATCCCCATGGTGGCCATCCGCGGATGATCACGTCCCTTGACGGGCGCAAGAAAATCGCCGCGCGCGCAAGGAAGAACGGTGAACGGCAGAGACGGAATTAAAATAATGTGCAAATATTGTCGTTTTCGAACCCATATCGTCTTATATCCTTTCCATCGGCTAATGTCGAAGGTATATAGATCGTCAAGGAATCATCCGATAGCGGATTTTAATCATTATGTCTTGGACTCAAAATAACGGTGGCGAACAAGGCCCATGGGGCCCGCGTGGTGGAGAAAAGCAATGGTCACCACCGCCGCAGAAATTGCCCGGTGGCGGTGATTGGGACTTCTTGCACAATGGGTGGAAGAAATTCCGCCATTCCCCCGGGGCATCCTTGATCGGGGCCGGATTGCTGTTCTTATTTTGGTTGCTTAGCGGCGTCTATTATGTCGATACCGACGAGGAAGGCATCATCCTGCGCTTTGGTGCAGCGGTGCGGACGACCGCGCCGGGCCTCCATTTACACATGCCATGGCCGATTGAAAAAGCGCTCACGCCGAAAGTGACGAAAGTCAACCGCATCGAAGTCGGTTTTCGCAGTTCCGGAACATCAAGCCGCAGAGCCGGCGGCGACACCCAGGTTCCGGAAGAAAGCCTCATGCTGACCGGTGATGAAAATATCGTTGATGTCAATTTTGCCGTTTTTTGGCAGATCAAGGATGCGCAAGCCTTTGTCTTTCATATTCGAAATCCGGAAATGACCGTCAAGGCATTGACGGAAAGTGCCATGCGTGAGGTCATTGGGCAGCGCCTGATCAAAGATATCTTGACCCGGGAACGCATCGCCATTCAAAAACGCACGCAAGAGTTGGTGCAAAAAACATTGGACATGTATCAATCCGGCATTGAGATCGTCCAAGTTCAGTTGAAAAAAGTCGATCCGCCGGAGCAAGTCATCGATGCCTTTCGCGATGTCCAAAGGGCCAAGGCCGATCAAGAGCGCATCCGCAACCAGGCCCAAGCCTATCGCAATGAGGTTTTGCCCAAAGCCCGCGGTCAGGGCGCGCGAATCATCCAACAGGCCGAGGCATATAAGCAAGAAATACTGGCCCGCGCACAGGGTGAGTCCCAGCGCTTCGTCTCGGTGCTGGAAGCCTATAATCAAGGCAAGGAGATCACGTCCAAGCGTCTTTATATCGAAACCCTTGAACAGGTGCTGGCCCCCGCCCGCAAAATCATCCTTGATTCAAGCGAGGCCGCGCCGCTGATACCCTATTTGCCCCTACCCGATTTGAAAACCCCCGGGTTGAAACCGTCCGATGGTAAATTCCATAGCGACAAAACCGACATGCCACGCTCGAGTTTCGAAAAACAACGGCAACAAACCGCAAAGTAATTCGCTATGGCACCGAAGAAAAAAACATCCATGAAGAAATCGGAAACACTGCTGATCGTTTTTTTGGTGGTATTGGGTCTTGCCGGAATCGTCGCCTATCAGACGTTTTTCACGGTCAATGAAACGCAGCAAGCCCTAGTTCTGCAATTTGGTGACCCCAAGCGCATCGAAAAAAAGGCCGGCCTGCATGTCAAATTGCCGTTTTTGCAAAACGTCCGATATTACGACAAACGGGTGCTTGATTACGCCCCCCCGGTCGAGGAGGTCATCGCCCTTGGCAACAAGCGTCTTTTGATTGATTCCTTTTTGCGCTATCGCATTGATAATCCACTCTTGTTCCGGCGCACGGTACGAACCGAGCGGGCGTTGGTCGATCGCCTGCGCAACGTCATGTCATCGGCCGTGCGTGATATGGTCGGCTTGGTCAATATTGAAGACTTATTATCATCCGATCGCGCCGAAATTATGCGCGACATCACGACAAGGGTTGGCGATGACGTGCGCAATCTCGGCATCAGCGTCATTGATGTCCGTATCCGCCGCGTCGACCTTCCCGAGGCCAATTCGCAAGCCATCTATGACCGAATGAAGAGTGAGCGTGACCGTGAAGCGCGCGAAATCAGAGCCGAGGGGGAAGAAGCCGCGACCCGAATCCGATCCAAGGCCGAGCGCGAGCGCAGCGTCATTGTTGCCAATGCCCGCAAGAAAGGTGAGATCCTGCGCGGGCAAGGCGACGAGGAATCGATCCGGGTCTATATCGATGCGTTCAGTCGCGATCCCGACTTTTTCTCCTTTTACCGTAGTCTGCACGCCTATCGGAAAGTTTTTAGCGATACCGGAACGACCATGATCATGTCGCCGGATAATCACTTTCTCCGCTATTTTGATCCCCGTCATGGCGACAAAGACCCAGAAGAAAATCAGGGAAAAGACGCAGATCGTCGGTAACGATAGACAAACGCCGACCAAAGAATTTTAACAAAACCCTTGCTTTCGTTCAGGTCACAGACATCTTTTCCCTTTATGGTGTTGCCGTCCCTAGCGGAATAAATCTATTCAGACTCATCTAAAAAGGAATGCATCCGTGTTGTCTTCCCATTCTTCTTTCTCTTCTCGCATGTTACCGTCCCGCACCCGCCCTCGCCCCCGCCATCGCACGGGGCGGCTTTGGGGGCTTTTGGGAATCGCCACTCTCTTCCTATCGATGGTGGCTTTTTCCTTCTATTCGCCGGTTCGCGCCGCCCAACCCGAAGGCGCCAATTTTGCCGCCATCGCCGAAAAATTGCTTCCGACCGTTGTCAATATCTCGACCACGCAAGAAGTCAAAACCGCGCCCGCGCCAATGCCGAACCAGCCCTCTCCCTTTCCGCCGGGATCGCCCTTCCCGCCCGGATCGCCATTCCAGGATTTCTTTCGTGATTTTCTCGAACGCTTCGCGCCGGATCGACCGCGCAATGTCCATTCTCTCGGCTCGGGCTTTATCATCGATGCCGACGGGCATATCGTCACCAACAACCACGTTGTCGGGCAAGCGATCGAGATTGAGGTTATTCTTCAAGACAGCCAACGGTTCAAGGCTAAATTGATTGGGCGCGATCCCAAAACCGATCTGGCTCTTTTAAAAATTGAGGCGGGCAAGCCCCTTCCCTTCGCGCGACTGGGCGATTCGTCAAAAGCCAAAGTGGGCGAATGGGTCATGGCTATCGGCAATCCCTTTGGATTGGGCGGCACCGTCACCGCAGGCATCATTTCCGCGCGGGGACGGGATATTAATTCCGGCCCCTATGATAATTACATCCAAACGGACGCATCCATTAATCGTGGGAACTCCGGCGGGCCTCTTTTTAACACGGACGGCGAGGTGGTCGGAATCAACACCGCTATTTTCACCCCCACCGGGGCCAGTGTCGGCATTGGATTTGCCATTCCGTCCAATCTCGCAAAATGGGTTCTCGATCAATTGTCGCTCTATGGTAAAACCACGCGCGGCTGGCTTGGCGTCCGGATCCAAGCGGTCACGGAAGAAATCGCCGAAAGCCTTGGTCTATCCGGGGTTAAGGGCGCATTGATCGCCATGGTAACCGACGGCCAGCCCGCCCAACGGGCCGGATTAAAGGCGGGTGACGTCATTTTATCCTTTGCCGGAAAGAAGATCGATAACGTGCGGCAACTGCAACGAATCGTTGCCGAATCCGGAATCGATAAAGAAGTCCGTGTGGTCGTATGGCGCAACGGCAAATCGCAACAATTCACCGTGACCGTTGGCCATTTGGAAGCCTATGAGAAAAATGCCGGGGTCGACAAACCGGCCGGGGTGGCGATCGCCGATGCCACCATTATTGAAAAACTCGGACTGAAACTTTCGCCATTGGATGATTCCTTGCGCATGCGCTTTGGTCTTTCAACGGAAGATAGCGGTGTCGTGATCGTTGATATCATGCAAGATTCGGTTGCCCTCGAACGCGGACTGCAACCCGGCGATATCATCGTCGAAACCGGACAAAGACCGGTCAAGACCCCGGATGACGTCGTGAAATACGTGGATGAAACCATCAAACGGGGGATCAAATTCGCCCTTCTTCTTATCCGTCGTCGTGGCGATCTTCGCTTTGTCACATTATCGCTTGAGGACAAGCCGTAACGATATTTCCCAAAACGATTGTTTTGTGCGGGCCGACGGCCTGCGGTAAATCGGCCTTGGCCTTGGCCTTGGCCGATAGTCAAGCGAGCCGCCCGATCAAGGGCGGAAAGGCCCAAGGTGGAAAGACCACGGGCGGAAGGGCCAAGGGCGGAAAGGCGCGGCCCGTTATTATCAACGCGGACGCAATCCAGCTTTACACCGATTTGCCCATCTTAAGCGCCGGCCCGTCCAAGGACGAGCGCGACCGTATCCCGCACCGGCTTTATGGGGTGCTGCCCCATGATCATGTCTGTTCTGCGATGGAATGGCTGCGCATGGCCCGCGAAGAGGTCGATCACGCCCATAATGACGGGAAAAACGTCATCATCGTCGGCGGAGCCGGGCTGTATATTCAATCTTTTCTTGGCTTGCTCGCCCCGATTCCACCCATTTCTTCAACCATACGCCAACGCGTGCGTCATGCCCATCGGCGCTTTGGCGCGCGCAGGCTGCATAGGTGCCTCCAATACCATGATCCCATCGGCGCGGAAAAACTGCACCCCCATGACGGGCATAGAATCATGCGCGCCATTGAGGTGATCCTTGCCACCGGACACTCGCTTTCCTATTGGCATGCGCGAAATAAGCAATCATCGGACAATCCGAACCGAGCCGCACCGCACGCCCTCCCGCCATCGGCAAGGGACGCTCCTTTCGTCATTACCATCGATGCCGATAGAAAGGATTTGTCGATACGGGCAAGAGAGCGCCTTAACGCCATGATCAAAGGGGGGGCATTGGAGGAAGTGCGCCGCTTTAGCACACTGCCCGATTACACTAAAAGCCCCCTTATCCATGCTTATGGCGTCAAGCCATTGCTTGCCTATTTGCATGGGGAATGCACCTTGGAACAAGCCATCGAACAAAGCCAACGCCAGATCGAACGCTTTATCCGCCGTCAGGTCGCCTGGATACGGCGTTACTCGCCCACTCCCGATTGGCGCCATACCGGTATTTTCCGCCAAAACAACGACCTATCCGCCTTGATATCTCGACTGTCCGACCCCGGCCCCGGCCCCACTCCATAATTGCCCCGACGATTACCCGGTGATTACCCGACGATTGCCCTTTCATGATGACGCCATCCCGCTTTGCCCCATCACCGTGTCGCCTCCCCCCCGCTTGCCCCATTCCCGACTGGCCCATTCCCAACCGGCACTTCACCGACCGGCCCATTCCCGACGGCCCTATTCCCGACCGGCACTTCACCGAAAAAAGCAATGATTTTCCCTTGCTTAGCCACATTGTTCCGCTAAACTTGCGAACCAAAGTGCCTTCACGCCTTCCCATCAACAATTCCCCCCTTGGAAACCGACGCCATCCCGAAAATCCGATACCAACCCCCAACCGATACATCCCGCCGCCATCCCGAGAATCCGACAACCGATACATCCCGAGAATCCCGCCGCCATCCCGAGAACACCGATAGCATCATGACCGCAAGACAAAAAAAGGCATCCACCGCAAAGACCGCTTCAAAAAGTCGGATGCTGAGCGGTGCGGATATTCTCCTCAAAGTCATGGAGGAACACGGCGTCGACACCATATTCGGCTATCCCGGCGGTGCGGTTTTACCGATCTATGATGCCCTGTTCAGGCAAAAACGCTTGCGCCATATTCTTGTCCGGCATGAACAAGGAGCCGTCCATGCCGCCGAAGGATACGCGCGGTCAAGCGGCAAGCCGGGCGTGGTTTTGGTGACATCCGGCCCCGGGGCGACGAACACGGTCACCGGTCTAACCGATGCCATGATGGATTCGATTCCGGTGATTTGCATCAGCGGACAGGTGCCGACGCATATGATTGGCAACGATGCTTTCCAAGAAGCCGATACCGTCGGGATTACCCGCCCATGCACCAAGCATAATTATCTTATCAAGGATGTCGCTTTCTTGGCCCAACGGCTGCGCGAGGCCTTTTATGTGGCCACGCATGGCCGCCCCGGCCCGGTCTTGGTCGATATCCCCAAGGACATCCAGATCGATCAAGCCCCGTACGAAACAATCGACGTCCGGCGCTTTTCCCATCCGACCTATCGCCCGACCACCCAAGGCGACAACGATGCGATAGAACAAGCGATATCGATGCTGCTGAACGCGCGTCGCCCGATTTTCTATGTCGGTGGCGGGGTCATCAATTCGGGCCCGGCGGCATCGCAAAAGCTGCGCTCGCTCACGCATAAAACGGGGGTGCCCCTGACGCAAACACTGATGGCACTGGGGGCCTTTCCCACCCATCATCGACAAAGCCTCGGCATGTTGGGCATGCACGGCACCTATGAGGCCAATATGGCGATGTACCACGCGGATCTAATTGTGGCCATCGGCGCCCGATTCGACGATCGCGTAACCGGAAGAACCCGTGATTTTTCACCGGAATCAAAACGTATTCATATCGATATTGACGCATCGTCCTTTAACAAAAGCGTGCGTGCCGATCTGACTCTCTTGGGGGATTGTCGGGAAATTTTGACATCGCTTGAGCGATCCCTCGATCAATCTTTAGATCAATCGGGCAAAAAAATGCGCGACCTGCGCCCATGGTGGAAAACGATTGAAAAATGGCGGCAAAAAAAATGCCTGGCCTATACACCGGCCAAAAAAACGATACGCCCCCAACATGCCTTGGATCGCCTGAATGATCTGTGCCGGAACCGCGATCCCTATATCACGACCGAAGTGGGACAACACCAAATGTGGGCGGCCCAATATCTGCGTTTTGACCATCCTAATCGATGGATGACGTCCGGCGGTCTTGGCACGATGGGGTATGGATTGCCGGCGGCGATCGGTGTGCAAATCGCGCATCCGGACGCTTTGGTGATCGATGTTGCCGGCGAGGCATCGATCCTGATGAATATTCAGGAACTTTCAACGGCCGTCCAATACCGTCTTCCCGTCAAAATATTCATCCTCAACAACCACTACATGGGCATGGTTCGCCAATGGCAGGAATTGCTTTACGATAACCGGATATCCCAATCCTATACCGCATCGCTTCCCGATTTTGTCGCCCTCGCCCGGGCCTTCGGATTGCATGGCCTGCGCGCGGAAAAGCCGGAACAGCTGGATGATGTGATCGGCGAAATGCTGGATCATCAAGGCCCCGTGATCGCCGATATTTGCGTTGACCGCCAGGAAAATTGCTTCCCCATGATTCCGGCCGGTGCCGCCCATAATGAAATGTTGCTTGGGCCGAAGGATAAAGCCGATCCGACCGACAGCGAGGAAGGCATGGTATTAGTCTGATATGGTGAAAAAAGACCCATCCCCCAATACCGATACCGACGTCCGCCAGCATATTTTTGCGGTTTTAGTGGATAATGAACCCGGCGTCCTGGCCCGGGTTATCGGTCTTTTTTCGGGACGGGGATATAACATCGAAAGCCTGACGGTCGGGGAAATTGACGATCGGCAACACTTGTCGCGTATTACCATTGCCACATCCGGAAACAAAAATGTGATCGATCAAATTCATTCCCAGCTTTCCCGCATCGTATCCGTTCATGCCGTGCGCAATTTATCCACCCAAGGGCAATGCGTTATGCGCGATATGTCCCTGATTAAGGTGTGCGCAACCGGCGATAAAAGGGTTGAAGCTCTTCGTATAGCTGATATTTTCCGGGCGCGGGTCGTCGATAGTACGCCGCGCTCTTTCGTCTTTGAAATCACTGGAGCACCGGGAAAAATTGCCGCCTTCATTGATCTTATGAAGCCCCTTGGGCTGGTCGATATGTGCCGCACCGGCATTCTTGCGATTGGCCGCGGGGCACAACCGATGATTCCGTCATAGAATTTGATTAACACCAATTTTGCATAACTTTTAGGAGCGTCACCATGCGGGTATATTACGATCAGGATGCCGATACCCAGATCATCACAAAAAAGAAAATCTTAATCGTCGGATTTGGTTCCCAGGGACATGCCCACGCCAATAATCTGCGCGATAGCGGGGTCGATGACGTCCGGGTCGCCTTGCGCGAAGGCTCGGCATCGGCAAGCAAAGCCAAAAAATCCGGCTTTACGGTCACATCGCCAAGCGATGGTGCCGCATGGGCCGATATCGTCATGATCCTTGCCCCGGATGAAATCCACCGCGAACTATATGCGCAAGAAATCGCACCCCATATCAAACGCGGCGCCGCGCTGGCTTTCGCCCATGGGTTTTCGATTCATTTTCGTCTGATCGACCCGCGCGCGGATCTCGACGTGTTCATGGTCGCCCCGAAAGGACCGGGACACACGGTTCGGGCCCAGTTCAAGATGGGCGGCGGCGTTCCTTGTCTGCTGGCGGTCGAACGGGATGCTTCGGGAAACGCGAAAGAGTTAGGACTGGCCTATGCCGGTGCCATTGGCGGCGGGCGGGCCGGAATCATCGAAACCACCTTCCGGGAAGAGTGCGAAACCGACCTTTTTGGGGAACAAGCGGTATTATGCGGCGGGCTAAGCTCTCTTATTCAAGCCGGTTTTGAAACACTGACCGAAGCCGGATACGCGCCCGAAATGGCCTATTTTGAATGCCTGCATGAAGTCAAGTTGATCGTCGATTTAATCTATGAAGGGGGCATTGCCAATATGCGTTATTCGGTCTCCAACACGGCCGAATATGGCGATTATATCAGTGGCCCACGTGTCATCGACGACAAGACCAAGCGCCGAATGAAGAATATCCTTGCCGATATTCAGTCCGGTGCCTTTGCCAAAAAATGGATGCTGGAAAATATGGCCGGACAACCCGAATTCAAAGCCCGGCGGCGACGTGGAGCCGATCATCCGATCGAAGAGGTCGGCCAAAAATTGCGCGAAATGATGCCATGGATTGCCAAAGGCCGCCTGGTCGATCCAAGCAAAAATTGATTGCATTCCAACCATGCCCGCCCCATTTGGCGATCCTTCGATCGATCATGCGCCGTTCCATTGTCTCGACAACGGCGCGCCCGATGGGGCCTGGATCCCATCGCCGAAGACGCGCCATCCGATAGGCCATCCGGATCCGTAGGGGCCGATCCGAATACGCGCCATCCGATCCGTAGGGGCCGATCCGAATACGCGCCATCCGATCCGTAGGGGCCGATCCGTAGGGGCTGATCCGTAGGGGCCGATCGGAAACATGGGCCAAAAAGAATAAACGGGTGTATAAAAAAGGAACCGCCTATAACCGGACGCCGCCTGTAATCCTTGGGCCATCGGCATCGGATATAGACGCAACCGGACGCCGCCTGTAACCCATGGGACATCGGCAAGGAACCGACCGCAACCGCCGCCTGTAATCCCTGGGACATCGGCATCGGATATGGACGCGCGCCACCCCCTTTGCGATCCAAGCGGCGATCCAAGCGGCGATCGATCGACCATATTCGCCGGGGGCAAACCGGCATAACAACCCATCGCCGATATAACGAGGCACCGAACAAAACAGCCCCTATGACAATGATGATCGTTATTTATGACGATTGCCCCATATCATATCCAGGGCTATTACATATGGCATGACCATGCGCGAAACCGAAAAAATCATCATTTTTGACACGACCTTGCGTGACGGCGAGCAGTCGCCCGGCGCTTCCATGACTCTGGATGAAAAGCTGCGCTTGGCCCAAACTCTTGAAGATATGGGCGTCGATGTCATCGAAGCCGGATTCCCGGCCGCGTCAAAAGGCGATTTCTTGGCGGTCCATACCATTGCAAAAAATGCCAAGACCCCCGTTATCTGCGCCCTTGCCAGGGCCAAAGTGGCCGATATCGAACACGCCGCCAAGGCCCTTCAACCGGCGGAAAAACGCCGCATCCATACGTTCATTTCAACAAGCCCGTTGCATATGCGCTCGAAACTCCAGATGTCTGCGGAAGAGGTCTTGGAAGCCGTCGGCGATAGTGTCACCCTCGCCCGCCGCTATAGCGATAATGTCGAATGGTCGCCCGAGGATGCATCGCGCTCGAATCACGATTTTCTGTGTCGCTGTGTCGAACGGGCCATTCAATCCGGTGCCACTACGATCAATATTCCCGATACGGTGGGCTATAATCTTCCCGATGAATTTGCCGGGCTTTTCACCATGCTGCGCCGGCGTGTGCCCAATATCGACAAAGCCGTATTAAGCGCCCATTGCCACGATGATCTTGGCCTTGCGACCGCCAATTCACTGGGCGCGATTCTGGCCGGGGCGCGGCAGGTCGAGTGCACGATCAACGGGTTGGGGGAGAGAGCCGGAAACGCGGCGATGGAAGAAATCGTCATGCTTTTGCATACACGCACCGATATGGCCCCCTATCACACCGATATAAAAACCGAAAAAATCGCGCAAGCATCGCGCTTGGTATCGGCCATCACCGGCTTTCCCGTCCAGCCGAATAAAGCCATCGTCGGTCGCAATGCCTTTGCCCATGAAGCCGGCATCCATCAAGATGGAATGATTAAGGATGCCCGCACGTATGAAATTATGACCCCCGAATCGATCGGATTGAAACGATCCAATCTCGTTCTTGGCAAACATTCCGGTCGCAATGCGTTTAAACGCAAACTGGATGACCTTGGCTATGTCGATATTCCCCCCGACCATGTCGAGGATGCCTTTCTTCGCTTCAAGGATCTGGCCGATCGGAAAAAAGAAATCTTTGATGAGGATATTATGGCCATCGTCGATGACGAAGTCATGCGCGACAATGATCGGGCCCGCTTTGTTTCGCTGCGTATTCGTTCGGATTCGGATAAGGGACAACAGGCGGATATCGTCGTTACGGTCGATGGCAAGCAACGCCGACACAGTGCCGTTGGTTCCGGCAGCATCGATGCCTTGTTCCGGGCAAGCGCGAAAGCCCTTGATTGCCACGCCCGTTTAGCCCTTTATCGGGTGGATGCCATCAGCGGCGGCACCGATGCCCAGGCCCAGGTCATGGTCAAGCTTGAAGATGGGGACAAAAGCGCCTTTGGCCGCGGCGCCGATGCCGATACCTTGTGCGCTTCCGCTAGAGCCTATATTAATGCCTTTAACGGACTGTTAATGAAGGGAAGCAAAAGCTCCTCTTCGGTAAAATCCGAACAACGGCCAACACTTCGCGGCATTTAACGCCACGGACATTCGGGCAAAGGACGAAAAAAGATGTTTTCACGACTTATGAAATGGATATCGGCGGATCTTGCGATCGACCTTGGCACCGCTAATACACTGGTCTATATGCACGGCGAGGGAATCGTTCTGCGCGAGCCTTCGGTCGTTGCAATCACCGAGGTGCGGGGCAAAATCCGCGTTCTTGCCACCGGCGATGAAGCCAAAATGATGCTTGGCAAAACGCCAAGCAATATCCGGGCCATCCGCCCGCTTCGCGATGGGGTCATTGCCGATTTCCACGTTGCCGAAGAAATGATTAAACATTTCATTCGAAAGGCGCACCGACATAAGACATTCATCAGTCCCCAAGTCGTTATTTGCGTCCCTTCCGGATCGACTGCGGTGGAACGACGGGCCATACAAGAATCGGCCGAAGCGGCCGGGGCAAGACGCGTTTATCTGATCGAGGAACCGATGGCCGCGGCCATCGGCGCGGGCATGCCGGTCACCGAGCCGACCGGATCGATGATCGTTGATATCGGCGGCGGCACGACGGAAGTTGCGGTCATGTCGCTCGGCGGCATCGTGTCATCACGCTCGATCCGCATTGGCGGTGATAAGTTGGACGAGGCGATCGTGAGTTATTTGCGCCGCCATCACAATCTTTTGATTGGGGAGAGTACCGCGGAGAAAATCAAAAAAGAAATCGGCACCGCCGCCAGCCCACGCAACGGCGAGGGCAAGACATTGCCGATCAAAGGGCGCGATGTCATGAAAGGCATTCCCCGTGAAATCATCTTCACCCAGAAACAAATGGCCGAAAGTCTTTCCGAATCGATCAATTCGATCGTCGATGCGGTCGCCGCCTCTTTGGAAGATACCCCGCCTGAACTGGCGGCCGATATTATCGATAAGGGAATCGTCCTGACCGGCGGCGGGGCCCTTTTGAAGAATCTGGATCTGGTTTTGCGGCGGGTCACCAATCTTCCCGTCACGATTGCCGAAGATCCCCTATCATGTGTCGTCATGGGAACCGGGCGATGTCTGGAAGAAATGCAGACACTAAAGACGGTTCTGATTGATATTTAGGAGGGAGATCCCCTTCCCGCGCCCCCGATGATCCAATCTCAGCGCCGATACACCAAGAAATTTTTCACCTTTTTTCCGCTTTTACGCACCCAAAGGGTGATTTTTCCGCTTCGCTTTTTGCGTGAACGACGCTCGCTTTTTCTTTTTCTTTTTCTGGCCGTGGTCATGACCCTCGTCCCCTTGCATCGGGGAACGACCGTGTCGTCGTTATCGAAAATATCGTTGGATGTTTTTGCGCCGGTCATGAAGATATTCAGCGATATCCCATCCCATATCGGGGCCGGAATCGATAATATTCGCACCCTGTGGAGCTTGCGCGACAATTACGCCCGCATCCAAGATGAAAACATCGCATTGCGCGCGCAATTGAATACGTACCGCCATCTTAACGCGCAAAACCGACAACTTCACCGTCTTCTCGCCCTAAAACCACCGGATCATCCGACCCTTATCACCGGCAAAGTGATTGCCGATGCGGGCAATCTTTTCGAACACTCCCTGCTTATCGCCCTCGGCCAAAGGGACGGGGTCGCAAGCGGACAAGCGGTCATTGATCGGCGCGGCTTTGTCGGACAAACCATCGGCGTTAGTCACGCGTCTTCCCGAATACTGCTTTTGCGCGACTTCAATTCAAGGGTTCCCGTGCTTATGGAACAAAGTCTAAGCAACGCCATTCTAAGCGGTGACGGCAATCCTGATCCGATATTGAAACACTCTGAAAATCGTCGCCCACGGGTGGGGGAACATGTCTTTACATCCGGCCGGGGCGGGCGCTTTCCGGCCGGTATTGCCATCGGTAAAGTCTTGCCCGCGCAAAAAAACGGTGAATATCGCGTGCGCCTATTTGCCGATCCGGCCCAATCGGATTGGGTCCGCATTCTTGATTATCACCGCCCATCAGCCCCACGCTAGACGCTTTTCACAATGCTATATGTCCTTCGCCATATTTTCGATTATATCGTCGTTCTCGCGGTTTTGATCTTATTGCTTGTCATCGGCACGATACCCGCGCCCGGCGCCTCTCTCTTCATTAATTTATTGCCGGCCATCGCCATTTATTATTGGTCTTTGATGCGGGCCGATTTTCTTTTTTCCAGTCACGTATTCCTCGTGGGGTGCCTGCAGGACATCATCAGTGGCGCACCGATCGGCTTGCATGCCGTCATCTATCTGATCGTCCGCATGGTTGCGTTCAACCAGTATCGTATATTTCTGCGTCGGTCTTTTTGGCTGGTATGGCTCGCCTTCAGTACCCTCATCGCCGTTCTTTTCATCGCTTTGGCTGGCATTGTCCAAATACGTCACCATATATCCCTCGAAGCATTGCCGATCTCGATAACCGCAACAAGCGCGGCGTTTTTTCTGTTTCTTCCATTGCTCGCTTGGCTTAACACCTTCTTGGCCCGCACGTTCTGGCGCTAGGGTCACCGGCAAAGAGTCAACCATGAAACGCATCCATCATCAGTCCCGCAGCTTCAGCCGAAGAACCGTCCTGATCGGTGGCCTGCAGGGCGTGGGCTTGCTCATCTTGCTGCAAAGGATGCACACCATCCAGATCACCCAGCACGCGCATTATCACACCCTTTCAAACAAAAATCGCATCACCGTCAAACCCATCGTTCCCGGACGCGGTATCATTTTTGACCGATCCAATCATATTCTGGCCGATCTGCGCAATGATTATAAAATCGTCCTCGAGCGCACCAATCCCGCGTTAATGCGCGATGCCTTGCACCGCTTGGAGCGACTTATCCCGATTTCTCCGGAGAAAAAATACCGCCTTTTAGCGGCTTTTGAAAAGAGTCCGGACAAACGCTTTTCCATCGCCGAATACATTAGTTGGAATCAGATGGCCCGTGTTTCCGTGCATATCGCCGAGTTACCGGGCGTCGAGGTCGTCGTTGAAAAATCACGTTTTTACACCGTCGGCAACGCCTTATCCCACGTGCTTGGGCATGTCGGCAAAGACACCCGGGCAAAAGATGCCATCGCCGAGGAAAAAATCGGAATCATCGGCATGGAAAAACAATTCAACCGTCAATTGCGCGGCACCAAAGGAACCCGAACGGTTGAAGTCGATGCCCATGGCCGGGAAATTCGCAATTTGAATGTTCATGCGGCCAAACGGGGCGATCCTTTGAAGCTGTCTTTGGATGCGGGCTTGCAAGGCATTGCAACCGCCCGTTTGCGCGATAAAACCGCATCCGCCGTCGTTCTTGATTGTCGATCCGGCGAGGTGCTGGCAATGGTATCAAGCCCCGGTTTCAATCCAAATGCCTTTAGCCGAGGGCTGACCCATGAACAATGGCGATCGATCAACACGGATCCCCGCCTGCCGATGCTGAACCGCGCAAGTGCCGGACAATACGCCCCCGGCTCGACCTTCAAGATGATCGTTGCCCTGGCCGCCTTGGCCGGCGGCAAAATAGACGCCGACCGATCGGTCTTTTGTCCCGGCCATTTTGATTTCGGCAATCAACGCTTTCATTGCTGGAAGAAACACGGCCACGGCTTGGTCGATATGAACAAAGCCCTGCGCGAATCATGCGATGTCTATTTTTATCAGGCCGCATTACACACCGGCATTCAGGCCATCACCAATATGGGACGCCGATTCGGTCTTGGCCGAAATTGGAGTACAATATTCCCCGGATGCGCCGATGGACTGATGCCCGATCCCGGGTGGAAAAAACGCTCCATCGGGCAACCCTGGTTCGAAGGGGAGACCGTGATTGCCGGAATTGGACAAGGATATATCCTGACCACCCCGCTGCAACTTGCCGTCATGACCGCCCGCATGGTCAATGGTGGCACCGCCGTGGTCCCGCGATTTACGCCCCTTGGCGAAGGCGAGACCCCATCCTTTCCTTCCATCGACGTGCCGGCCCGTTTCTTGGATATTATCCATCGCGGCATGGAAGAGGTCGTTAATCACCCGCAAGGAACCGCCCATCAGGCCCGCATCAACGATAAAAATTGGCGCATGGGAGGCAAGACCGGCACATCACAAGTGCGCCGGATCAGCAAAGAGGAACGGGAAAATAATACCGATCCGAACGATGTGCCTTATCGTTTCCGAGATCATGCCCTGTTTGTCGGCTATGCGCCGTTGCATTACCCGCGAATCGTTGCCGCCGCCGTGGTCGAGCATGGCGGGGCCGGATCAAAGGTCGCCGCCCCGATCGTGCGCGATCTTTTGACCTATGCCCAGAGCATTCACACCGCCGAGAGGAAATGAGGAAAACACCATGATGCACGCTTTCGTCGGCCATCCCACCCGAAAAGAGGGAATGAGGAAAACACCATGATGCACGCTTTCGTCGGCCATCTCACCCGAAAAGAGGAAATGAGGAAAACACCATGATGCACGCTTTCGTCGGCCATCTCACCCGAAAAAACGCGGATAGTGCCATCCATACGCTTATGCGCAAGTTACGGCGCATGCCTTGGTTTTTTCTTGCTCTTATCACAACATTGGTCACCGTCGGCTTCGCCCTCCTGTATTCCGCCGCCGCCGGCCAATTTGATCCTTGGGCATCGTCCCATATTCAACGCTTTATAGCCGGTCTTGTCATATTCTTCATCGCCGCCTTAACGTCTCCGAAAAATTGGCTGAAAATGGCATTCCCACTGTATCTGGGCGGGGTGGCATGTCTTTTGTTATTGCCCTATTCGGGATATGTCAGCATGGGGGCCAATCGCTGGCTTGATATTGGCTTATTCCGCTTTCAACCGGCAGAAATCGTTAAAGTCGGCCTCATTTTGACCCTGGCCGCCTATTACCAGAAAATGTCGCAATGGTCGCGTATACCGGTCGTTGCACTCATCCCGCCTCTGATTATCATTGCCGTTCCCGCTTTTTTGGTTCTTATCCAACCGGATCTTGGAACCACCATTTTGATCGTTGTCGGTGGACTGGCGGCCATGTTCGTTGCCGGCGAAAGCCTCTGGCTCTTTGCGCTCCTTATCGGGGCCGTCGTTGGCGGCGCGCCGATCGCATGGAATTATTTATACCCTTACCAAAAGGCACGGCTTTTCGCGTTTCTTGATCCCGAATCCGACCCTTTGGGCAGTGGCTATCACATCCTGCAATCGAAAATCGCCATCGGCTCCGGCGGATGGAACGGAAAAGGATATATGCAGGGGTCGCAAAGCCATCTTGATTTTTTGCCCGAAAAGCACACCGATTTTATCTTCACCCTATTGGCGGAAGAGATCGGATTTTCAGGCAGCGCGTTTTTGCTTTTGCTCTATGGAACGCTGTTGGCCGTTTGTCTTTATTTTGCCCTGCGGGCCCACGCGACTTTCGAACGGGTTTTCACCGTCGGATTTGCGACCCTCTTTTTTAGCTGCGTGTTTATCAATATCGCCATGGTATCCGGCTTGCTTCCCGTCGTCGGAATTCCCCTTCCTTTTTTATCCTATGGCGGCTCTTTCTTAATCTCGATGATGCTTGGTTTCGGCATCATCGCGTCCATGCGCATCCATCGACCGGACCCCGACCACCGATAAACCGGCGCGCTTCCCGTCGCCGGAATTCCCTTTCTTTTTTTATCCTATGGTCGCGCGCGATAAAAAGGGGTGATGTTTGTTATGATGTGCGCTTCAGCGCCGGATTGGCATCCCTGTCTCTATCCTCGAAAGACGTGGCTTCGAGTGAATCGGGACCAATGGTCGTGCCGTCTTTCTTGTCAAACATACGAACATGCGCATTAAGATCCATGCGCACGGATTTTTTGCCTTTCTTTCCGGCCTTCGTCCCCTCTTTTATTCCTTGGGAAGACGGCGCGGACGGGCCGGACGCATCGGACATCGCAATCCGCAATTTTGTGTGCAGTTTATCCAGCTGTTTCGCCTTGTTTCCCTTAAGCGTGTCCAACTCGCTGATAAAAGGGTGGTGCAGACTGTTGACCGTGATGCCTTCCTGTTCCATATCGACCTGCAGACGATTTCCACGCATAAGAAGATCGGCCTTTTGCTGTTTAAGGTCTCCGACCTGCTGAAAAAGAGATGGCTTTTCCGCCAGCAACGTTTTTGCCGGCGTATCGACAAATTGCCCGGGATTGAATTGATCGATCGCATTGCTTAGCCGACTTACCTGGCCCATGACATGACGTTGCTGTGTTTGAAAAGAATGGTGATCCAGATATTTTCCGACCGGACTTTGCCCGACATGTTGCAACCTTACGGTAATCTGGCGCACTTGGCGCGCCGTCATCGTCTTGCCCGCCGTCGCATAGGCATCGACCGCGCTGCGCACCCCATGTGGGGATAGGGACGGATTGCTTTTTTGGATAAAATCGATAATCGCGTTATTATGCCGCTCGGCCCGTTTGCCCGCTCCGGGCAATTTTTGCGAGAACCAATTAACCATCCGCCCGAAGAATTTGCCCACGCCTTTCAATTGTTGCGTTCCGTGACTTTGGGCCGCGCGAACCGGGCCTTGAACTCTTTGTCCAATCAGCGATGGAATATCAATCATAACGTTCCCCTTATTTTTCGGTCGGCATTTCTTGGCAGCATTTCTTCGGGCGACATTTTTCGAGAAGCAACGCCCCCGATAGAAGCAACGCCCCCGATAGAAGCAACGCCCAAGACGGCATCACCGGCACACCCATCATGCCCTTAGTCACCCGGAAGGCGGAATCATCCCTAAAATCGACTTGCCGCGCTTCCATCATCTCGCCAACGCCGACCCCAACGCCGATCCGGAAGGCGGAATCATCCCTAAAATCGACTTGCCGCGCTTCCATCATCTCGCCAACGCCGACCCCAACGCCGATCCGGAAGGCGGAATCATCCCTAAAATCGACTTGCCGCGCTTCCATCATCTCGCCAACGCCGACCCCAACGCCGATAAAGACAAAGACACCCGGCATCGGCATGCCGCGGCCCGCGCAATCGATTTGTGAATCACCGCGATAAAGGCATCATTCTTGCTTGAATCGAGGCGATACCAATGCGCCAATTTTTCGTGCAATTCCATCCAGTCACCAAGAACGCCATAGGCTTGGATCAATTCTTTCGTCAACGTCTTTCGGGCTTTTTCCCACCGCTCCGGTGTCCATCCGCGCACTTGGCGCAACACCGATGCGGCCGTGTATTCCGAAGCCACCGCCCGGCAGAACGAACCATACAAAAAGCGGCGGCGACGAATTAACGCCGCGCCATGGATTCTGGCCCGCATGGATCGTGATAGAAACGGACTATGGCGAAGATAGCGCACCCTTTTTCCTATTAAATAGCCCGTTTTGCGATCGCCCGCCCCCATGGCACGATCGCGTCCCACGGGCATTGATGATCGCCAAGAAGGCACATTTAGGCCGGTTTTTGCATCGGCAGGTGGATCGCCGGTGCGCGGCACGGATGCGGCAAAAGATGGCCCATCCCCAAATAGATGGCCACGCAAAGACGCATCCATGGTGCGTTGGCGCGGGCGACGAAAACATAAATAGCGAGAACCGGGGCCGACCCATTGCCGGGCCGAACCAAAATCGACGCGCCAATCAAATCGGCGCGCCGGCAACGGAACCGACATTGTCAAGCGATGGGAGCGAAGAAAAGCGACAATGGCTTGATTCGAAGATTGCCGTTCCTTTTTGCGCGACAATCGTTTTCGCAGCCAGCGCACTTGCCACCGGCGGCGACAAGAATCCATACCTTCAGGCGTAAAAACACCCTTTTGATATTTTCTGTCCGTTGCATGTTCAAGCATATTCTGTGAGTAACCGGGCAATCTGCTCCATATGATATTTTTTACCCACCACGCATCGATTCCAACACCGCCCTTCGGCTAACGATCAATCCATACCACCCAAAATCCGGCCCATTCCCATAGGGAAATCGCATCAACACCTTGCACCGATAAAAAGAACGCGATAACCTGTCCTAGCGATGGGCGTATAGCTCAGTTGGTAGAGCAGCTGACTCTTAACAAATCGGGAGCCTCGGCAGGAAACGGCCGGGTGAACAGGCGTCAAATTCGGGGAACCCTTCAATTAAATGGCAATCCCGAGCCAAGCCACGTCGATAGATTATCGGCATGGAAGGTGTAGAGGCCAGACGGCGCCCGCCTAACTCTTCGCGTCCGACCCGCGTGTCGGGGTGTCCTGTTTGGAATATGATATTCGCAACGGGGTGCCGAAACGCTTTGCATGTCGGGCTTTACGCTCGAAACAAAGGGTTCAAACGAAGATACGGTGATGGGATGGTCCGGGTCACGAACTTTGTCTTTTTCCTCCGATGTAAAGGGGAAAAGCGAAAGGCGGTGAAAACCGACGTGACGTGTAATCAGCAGGTCCAGGGTTCGAGTCCCTGTGCGCCCTCGCATAAAATAAGGGATGGAATGCGTCTTTGCGGGCAGAGCCGGATGCGCATTTATCCATCGGGCATCGGGCATCGGGCATCGGGCATCGGGCATCGGGCATCGGGCATCGGGCATCGGGCATCGAAATGGGATCCGATTGACAATGGGTCGGTAAAGGCACTTATGACAATGGCGCGTATTTTTTTATTTCGTATTGGGCTTATCGGACGGCTCGGGCTTATCGGACGTCTTTTCTTACTCACCCCGATGATCATGGGCGGCGTTATCGATATCGCGCATGCGGGCAATGGCGACATTCGGCAAAAAACGGAAACCCGAGATCATCAAAAACCATCCACGTCTTTAAGTGAGGGGGCCCGACTCCACGTCAAAATCGGCGAGATCGAGGCCGAAATTGCCCAATTGCGCGGAATGATCGAAGAAATCATCCATCGCTTTGATCGCATAGAGGAAAAAATCCACCGGTCGTCACACGTGACCGGAACCGACAATACCACAACGGATACGGCAGCTTCAGCCAATCGCGATGGGGATGACCCCTTTGCCGATACCGATGTCGCCTTTAGTCCCCCTTTATCCCATCCGGGGGACGAATCCCAAGAAACGGAACCCCAGGAAACACGATCCCAGGGAACACAATCCCAAGCGCCTGAACCGGGGGACGTATCCCAAGGACAAGAATCCGACGCACCGACATCGCCGGGCGATGTGGCCGCATTGCCCCCATCCGATCAATCAACCGCCATGACCCTTATCGGCGACACCCCCAAGCAGCGCTATAACCACGCTATGCAATTCCTGCTCAACAAAGATTTTGCAAAAGCCGAATATGCGCTGATGTCGTTCCTCGACCAAGACGGCGATGATCCGCTTGCATCCAACGCCCGCTACTGGATTGCGGAGACCCATTATGTTCGAAAGAATTTTTCGCGTGCCGCCGTTTTATTCGCGCAAGCCTATAAAAAAGACCCGGAAGGGCAAAAAGCCCCGGACAACCTTTTAAAACTGGCGTTTTCTCTTTTAGCACTGGACGATAAACAACAGTCATGCCAGGTGTTTGGCGAAATCGGCAAAAAATTCCCCAAGGCCCCCGCGTCCATCCTTATCAAAGCAAAAGACCAGCGTCAAAAATTGCAATGCGGGTAACATCCGTTGCCGCATGTGCCATTGTCGCATATGCCAAGGATACATATGCCGAGGCTGCATATAAAGAACGTCATGATCCCATCCGACCCCCATTGCGACCCCCATTGCGATTGTAACGGACGTTGCCTTGTTTTGAATGACCATAGCATCCGGCAAAAACTCGATCGCATCGGTGGTTTTGAACGCCATCCCCATATCGCCGTCGGCGTTTCCGGCGGCGGCGATAGCACGACCATGGCCTGGATCTTAAGCCGGTGGTTGAAAAAAAAAGGCGGAATCCTCAGCGGTCTGATTGTCGATCATCGGGCCAGGAAAGAAAGTGCCGATGAAGCGAAACACGGCCAAGCACGGCTAGCACGCCTCAACATCCCTTGCCATATCCTGCCGATCCAAAAAAAAGAGGATGGGGATTGCACCGACATCCATCAAGATGATTTTCCGCGCAACCTCCAAGCCATGTGGCGGCAGCAAAGAATGGATAGACTGGGCAAATGGTGCGCGTCACACGGGGTGTTGCACCTGTTTCTTGCCCATCATGGCGATGACCAGGCCGAAACCTTTCTGGGCCGTCTTGCCCGCGGCAGCGGTGTCGACGGATTGGCATCCATGGCCACCGTTGCCTATCGGCCGATGCTGCGAATCATCCGTCCCTTCCTTGATATCCCCGGTGCCTGTCTTCGCGCCTATGGCAAGAAACATGGCTTGGAATGGTTTGACGATCCATCCAACCGGCACCGCCGCTTTACCCGGGTGCGGATAAGACAGGCCGCCCCAATCCTTGCCGAGGAAGGATTAACCCGATCCCGAATCATCCAAAGCGCCGGTCATATGGCGCGGGCCCGCGCCACCCTCGAGGAAGTGAGCGCGGCCGCTGCCGGACGCATCGCCCGCACCGATGAAATGGGTGCCATCGGCATCGATCATGCCCGGCTTTGCGATTGCACCGGCGATACCCTGCCACGTATTCTTGCCGCCGCGCTGCGCTGTGTTTCGGGAAGCCGTATACGCCCGCGCTGGAAAAGCCTTTGTCTTTTGATCGATCACGTGATCAAAGATTGTCGCACAACGGTACCCTTGCATGGATGCCTGGTTTTGAAACGCCGCCGATACGGGCGCGATATCATCATCATCTGCCGCGAACCCCACGCCATCGGCCATCCCATGGCCATCGGGCCGGTCACGGCCGGAAAATCGATTCTTTGGGATCGGCGCTTTACGCTTACGATGGACTTGCGCCAACACGAAAACCACAAGGGCAGCCCATACACCCCGTTAAAAACCGACAAGAACTGGTGCTGGCGACCTCTTTCATCCGATGATCTGCCCGGTGTCACCCGAACCCTGGCAAAAAAACTGCCATGGCGCCCGCCCCATCAAATCATCGCGTCGCTGCCGGTGCTGTATTACCGGCAACGTTCCGTTCTTCTTCCCCATTTTCCTTTCGTCGATATCGATTCGCACGATCCGCTTGATGCCATCGGCATCAAGCGCGATTGGAAAATTGGCGTGCGCTGGACACCGGCCCATGGGTTTTTCCCCCATGCCCAAAGTGTTACGCCATCTTGATAGGAATCATGACGGCGTGGATCGATTTTCGATATATCGACCCTCAATAATGATTGACATAATGCCATTCCTTTCCATCTTAGTGGGACTATGCGTTGCCATTCGTGTTCCCGACTTACCGCTAACCGGCCTATCCTTAATCGGCCCCATATCGACGGGGTGTCGACGGGTTCTTGGGGGTTGCCGCATCGGGGCGGCGGCGTGCGTGACATTCCGGTCTTGCGCTCGAGCGTATAAGCTGATTACTATCCACCGATGATGGCAAACATGGGACGCAATATTCTGATATGGCTTGGGCTTGGTCTGTTTTTAATCCTCGCCTTTAGCTTCCTTCAGGAACGGCGCAAAGGCGAAACGGTCGAAGCGATCGCATATTCCGAGTTCTTGTCTTCGGTCGAGGAAGGAAAAGTGCGCGATGTTATCATTCGCGGCAATGCCGTCCAAGGCCACTGGACCAACGGGGACGCCTTTTCCACCTATACCCCCAACGACCCGCAACTTGTGCAACGACTGGAAAAGAAAAAAATTCTTATCCGCGCCGCGCCGCCCCAAGAAAAATCACCGGGATTTTTTGACGTGCTGATTTCTTGGTTCCCGATGCTATTGCTGATCGGGGTTTGGGTCTTTCTATTATACCAAATGCAGTCCGGTGGCGGCAAAGCCCTTGGCTTCGGGCGTTCAAAAGCCCGCTTGCTGAACGAACAAACCGAACGGATTACCTTTGCCGATGTCGCCGGGGTGACCGAAGCAAAAGAAGAATTGCAGGAAATTGTCGCGTTTCTAAAGGATCCGCGTAAATTCCAGAAGCTGGGCGGAAAAATCCCAAAAGGAGCCCTTTTGGTCGGCCCGCCGGGAACCGGCAAAACCCTGCTTGCCCGCGCCGTCGCCGGGGAGGCCAATGTGCCGTTTTTCACGATTTCCGGATCCGATTTCGTTGAAATGTTTGTCGGGGTCGGGGCAAGTCGGGTGCGCGACATGTTTGAACAAGGAAAAAAGAGCGCGCCTTGCATCATCTTTATCGATGAAATTGACGCCGTCGGTCGCCATCGCGGCGCCGGACTTGGCGGCGGCAACGACGAACGGGAACAAACATTGAATCAATTGCTCGTCGAAATGGATGGCTTTAGCACCCATCAAGGCATCGTTTTAATCGCGGCCACGAACCGCCCCGATGTTCTGGATCCGGCGTTGCTTCGCCCGGGTCGCTTTGACCGTCAGGTGGTCGTGCCGAACCCCGATATCGCCGGAAGGGAAAAAATTCTTGCCGTTCATGCCGCAAAAGTGGCCCTTGCCCCCAACGTCGATTTACGCATTGTCGCCCGTGGCACGCCGGGGTTTTCCGGCGCGGATCTTGCCAATCTCGTCAATGAAGCCGCCCTTCTTGCCGCCAAACACGATAAAAAATTGATCACCATGGCCGAGATGGAAGAAGCCAAGGATAAAGTGATGATGGGATCGCAGCGTCGCTCCATGGTGATGAGTGACGAGGAGCGAGAACTCACCGCCTATCATGAATCCGGACATGCGCTGGTTGGAATTCATGTCGAAGGCAACGACCCACTGCACAAGGTGACCATTATTCCGCGCGGGCGCGCCCTTGGCGTGACGATGAATTTGCCGGATAAAGATCGCTATAGTGAAACAAAAGCCCAAATCAGGGCCCGGATCGCCATGACATTTGGCGGTCGTGCCGCCGAAGAATTGATCTTCGGCGGGGATAAAGTCACATCCGGCGCGTCCAATGACATCATGCAAGCCACGAATCTTGCCCGCACCATGGTGACCAAATACGGGATGAGTGACAAGCTCGGCCCTCTGCGCTATTCCGAGGACGAGGAAGAAGTCTTTCTCGGGCATTCGGTCGCCCGCCGGAAAAACATATCCGATGATACCGCGCGCATGATCGACGAGGAAGTTCGCCGTATCGTCGAAGAAGGCCAAAACAAGGCGCGGGCCATCTTGAAAAAACATCGCGGCCAACTGGATGCGTTGGCCAAGGCCTTGCTCGAATACGAAACACTCAGTGGCGATGATGTCCAGACACTGATTAAAACCGGAAAAGTCAAACGTCAAAGTCCAAAATCGCCACCCAAAAAATCGGCACCATCGCTTCCCGATGTCGGCTCTTTTACGCCGCCGGTAAGAATTGCCCAAAAAACATAAGATTAATCCCGGCGCATATGATCTATCCCGTGGGGGGAGGCGACAATAACCATCAAAATCACTTGCCGCTATTGACTTATCCGTAAGCGGCGATGATGGTATCGGCATCGTGAACGGGGCGTAGCGCAGCCTGGTTAGCGCGTCCGTCTGGGGGACGGGAGGTCGGAGGTTCAAATCCTCTCGCCCCGACCACGATCAGGGTTTCATTGACCCAGTAAAACCAAGGAGGGGTGCCGGAGTGGTCGAACGGGGCGGTCTCGAAAACCGTTGTGCCTTCACGGGTACCGTGGGTTCGAATCCCACCCCCTCCGCCATCAAGCCCCCCGATATAAAAGAAAGACCCAAACCCCTGTATGCGGGGCGATATGGGCAGGTCACCGCGACAGATGGTTTGCGAGCACACGACAGATGGTTTGCGACCTTTTCACCCACTGCTCACGGGTGACAAAGACGTTGTGATAACCCTTACCAAACGCTGCGCCAATGACCACGCCAATGACCAGGCCAACGGAGGAATATTCATGCGACGTCGCGATCTTTGTCGTTTTAGGAATTGGTTGCCGGCTCGGCCGGGGCAAAATCAAGCCCCGCGACGATGGCATCGATGGCGTCAAGGGTAGTGGCCGCGGCTAGGGCAATTTTGGCCGTGCGGCGGGTTTGCTCAATCCGGGCCAGGGCACGATCAATCGTGGCTCGCCTGGCAATGATGGCACCGGCCGCTTGTTCGCGGGTAATCGCGGCCGCGTTTGCTTCCGCGTCCAAATACGGCCACGGGCCGGTCGTGCGATCGATATCGGGGGCCAAGAACCGGCGCGCTTCATCCAACTTGGCCTGATAGACCAAATCCTGTCCATCGCCGACCGTTAGATGCGCGTGGCGGGCCCGGGCGGCCAAGGCATCCCCTTGCCGCATCGCCGCATCGCGGGCATCGGCAATATCGCCATCGGTCGGCGTGGCGTCCAAAGGTTCGATAAAGCGGCGATGGGCCGCGTCCCAAACCAGAAACGCGCTCTCTAGGTTCTTGCCCTCGGGCATGGGCAGGTCTTCGACCCGCTTGGCCGATACGTCAAAAACATCGCAGCCCTCTTCCAGCGCGTCTTCGCGCCTCTCGGCCAGGCAGTTAAAGGTTTTTGACCCTTGATTGATAAATAAATATGGCATGGTTTAATCCCCCAAAATACGCCGATAAGAAATTTCTAATTCATATATTTTGTTACCACCCTTTATCCAAATGTAAGGCGCGCGGCGTGTGATCACGGTGTTCTCCGGATGGAAGAAATTGACGCTCCGCAAATAAACATGCCTCGTGTTGTCCGTCGTAGGGTGTAGTGTTCCCGAGGTGAACGTTGATCTCCTGCGCCAATAAGCCACGTCTGTCCGATTGTTCCATTCATCCATATCGTCCAAAGACGATTCTCTTCTTGTATATCCGGTGCGAGGGTGACTAGTAGAGAAAAAACTTGCGTTCTGCACCGGGCCAAGCCGTATATATTCCTTTCCGGCAAGGACGTATTTCAATCCGCCCGGGGTAACGGCGCGGCGGAAATCGGTGCCGGTTTTGGTCTCTAAAGACGTGGCCAGTTCCACCTTGCCTTTGGTTTCTGTGCCGGCGTCCGGCACCAAGGTCGGCACCGTCGATTCCAAAGCCGATTTTAGCCCGGCCGGGGTGACGGCGCGGACGGCAGAGGTGCCGGCTGTGGTCTCGGAAGGCGTGGCCAATTCCACCTTGCCTTTGGTTTCTGTGCCGGCGTCCGGCACCAAGGTCGGCAAGGCCTCTTTCAAAGCCGCCGGGGTGACGGCGATGGCCTCATCGCTGCCCTTTTGGGTCTCGGAAAGCGTGGCCAGTGCCACCTTGCCTTTTTTATATGTGCCGGCGTCCGGCATCAGAGTGGGAAGCGCGTATTTCAATCCGTACGGGGTAACGGCACGGTCGTCATCGGTGCCGTCTTTGGTCTCAGTGTCGGTGGCCAATTTCACCTTGCCTTCGGTATATACGCTGGCGGACGGCACCAAGGTCGCCAAGGCCTCTTTCAATACGGCCGGGGTGACGGCGCTGGCCTCATCGGTGCCCTTTTGGGTCGCGTAAGACGTGGCCAATCTCACCTTGCCTTTTTTATATGTGCTGGCATCCGGCACCAAGGTCGGCAAGGCCCATTTCAATCCGTACGGGGTGACGGCACGGTCGTCATCGGTGCCGGTTGTGGTCTCGGAAAGCGTGGCCAGTTCCACCTTGCCTTTGTTTTCTGTGCTAGCGTCCGGCAGCAGATTGGCGTGGGCACGTGAATCGGTGTTGTGTTCCAGTACCTTATCGGCGACAAATTCGTGGGTTGCCACGGCCCGGCCGGAAAGGGTCAGGTTGATATTCGCGGCGTTGGATACCTGCAAGATAAGGCGCAGCAGTAATTCCTTGCCCGCGCCGTCCGATATTTGCGGCTTGTAGGTTTCGGGAAATTTACCAATCGCGAACAAATTACCGTCATCGTCAAATACGCCGACTTCGCGCACGCTAAACCCGCCATCCGCCTGCCCGATCACCGCCTCGATGACAAGCCAGGCCGCATCGTCTTCATGGGGGGCGATGTTGGATATTTCGCCGCGCCACACTTCATTGCGCAAAGATGTCGCCGCTTCGGTCGGCTCATACGCGCTGCCATTGGCGTCACCCACCGCGATATGGGTCAGGTTCATCTTGTCGCCGTTGCTTGATGCGCTGACCAGTGCCCGGGCGCCTTTTTTGGTGATAAGGGTGTAGTAGGACATCTATCTCTCCTCTTCGTTATCCTGATAGGGAATGGGTGGCGCGTCCGATGGGCGGCGCGGGTAGATTTTGTCGACCCCGTCCGTCGACCCCGTATAAGCGGTGCCATAGCGGTAAAGGGATATGCGTATGTCTTTTCGGGAAGTGCAAAATTCAGTCACTCCTTTGATGCGCCCGTAATTATGCACCACCAAATGGCGACCTAGACCCCTTGGGGCCACCCAAACTCCACACTGTGGTGCGTCGATGGCACCACGATTAATAATGACGATGGTGCTATCGGGAGGGAACCGGTTGGATATTTTCAAATACTGCAATATCACTATTTGCGGCACTTCAAAGTAGAATACGCGCGCATCTGTTTCGATGCCCCGAGCCCGAATTGTTTCTCCGTAAAGATTGATGCGCCGCACAATGATCGGGTTGTATCGACTTGTCCCTAACGGCGGCAATAATGTCGACACCTTGTCCAGTAGAATGGGTTGGCGCGGGGCAAGCGCATGGGTCGGTTCGCCATCTCCGTTTGCGGCGGGTGTGCGATGGCGGTTCATGGTGGCAACCTCCAGCACCGATGTTGCGGCGCCGGTGCGCAGATGCCCGCTTTGGGATAATTCCGTTTCCTGCCGGGGATAGACCAGCCCATCTTCACGCATCGATCCATGGGCGGCCAAGCGCATCCGTCCCCTGCCCGATAGCCAGACTTTCAAGACCTCCAGCTTCGAGCGTTCGTTCTTAACCGCCAGTGCCACCGCCTCGATGGTGGCAATCTCGCTTTCATTCAATCCACTGTCCGATAACTCGACATCCAAACGAAAGTGATAGGGCTTGCCGCCATATTCAAACCATTCCTTGACCTGGACGCCTAGTTCCAGGGCGTTGAGTGCCGTTTTTAACGCCGCCGGGGTGCCCTTGACCCGATGCAGGGCGATCGCGGCCTTGATCGCATGACGCTTTCTATCTTCCGTCCAGCTGCTGTCCCAAGCGTCCACCGAAAGCGCCCATGCCAGGAAAGGCAGAAAGTCCACGTGCAATAAGTCCGGGTTCCATAAATTGCGCACCGGCACCGGTATTGTGTCGATACGCGATGTGGTTGCCGCCAGGGCGTGCTCTAGCGGCGTCGAATGCGGCGGTAAAAGCGATTTTTTATCGTTGCCGGCTATCATGACGCCACCTGTACATTGACCGCACTGGCGTAAGGGGCGGCGGTGTCCTCGACGGTTCGGCGTTCCAAAGAACGTGTTATATGGGCAACAACAATCGACATGCCCCCGTTATAAAGAGATGTTCCCCATTGCGTCATGGGGCACCTGCCCCATGTAAAATAAGGCGATCAATGGATCGATGTGCCGACCATAAGCCCCCCGTTTATCCAGGCCATCAACTAGGGGCATCAACCGGGGCATCAACCGGGGCGATGCGATTCATCGCATCGCCGACGGCGCCGATCGGGGTGCTATCATCCTAAGTGTCGCGGTCGGCAAAAGTGCGCGCAAACCATCTGTCGCGTTACAAAGAAAGACCCAAAACCCGATGCAGCGCGTCTGCAGCGCGTCACTTAGGCGGCTTTTTACGTATCAAAAAACGGGGAAATGGCGGTGGGTCAGGGATTCGAACCCTGGAAGGAGTTTCCCCCTTGCTAGTTTTCAAGACTAGTGCCTTAAACCACTCGGCCAACCCACCGTTTTCGTGGTACGCCAAGAACACGCCCACCATGACCGGCGGCCATGCCAAACGGAAAATACCGGTCAAAAAGCGGCGGCGTGTCGACCGGGTGACGATCAAAATCAAGCGTGCATGAACTTCCACACCGCCTTTAGATATGCAACAATGCCCCCTTGACCGCAACACAAATATCGGGACGTCAAATTCCCGCAACCGCAATCCACGCCCAACAAAGGACACCCATTGCCATGAAAGCTTCCGATCTTTTTGTCCAATGCCTTGAACGCGAAGGCATTACCCATATTTTTGGACTCCCCGGGGAAGAAAATTCAGACCTTATCTTATCCTTGGCAAACTCCTCGATTCGTTTCGTCCTAACACGCCACGAGCAGGGGGCCGCATTCATGGCATCGATTTATGGTCGGTTGACCGGAAAACCGGCGGTTTGTCTTGCTACTCTGGGGCCGGGCGCAACCAATGTCATCACCGGTGCCGCCGATGCCCATATGGATCGCGCGCCGATGATTGTCGTTACCGGACAGGCCGTTACGGAAAACCTGCACAAGGAAAGCCATCAGGTTATGGATGCGATCAGCATGTATCGACCGATCAGCAAATGGTCCCACGCGATCCTGCGCCCTGAAACCATCCCGGAAATCATCTGCAAAGCAGCCCGTTTGGCCCGGGAAGAAAAACCGGGGGTCGTCCATCTTGAACTGGCCGAGGATGTCGCCCGCATGGATACCAAGGCAAAGCCTTTGGCCCCATCATCGTTTCGCCGCCCCGAACCCGATGACAAAGTCTGCGGACAGGCCTGCGCCATGCTGCGCGAAGCCAAACATCCGATCATCATCGCCGGTAACGGCGCCATCCGCGAGCGGGCCAGCCGCTCTTTGCGCAAGCTTTGCCAGCGCACCGGCATTGGCGTGATGAGTACCTTTATGGCCAAAGGCTGTGTTCCCAAAGACGCACCCTATTATCTTTATACCATCGGCTTACAGCAACGCGATTACGCGTTCTATCTGATTAAAAACTGTGATCTTGTCATTACCCTCGGCTATGATTTGGTTGAATATCCCCCGCGATTATGGAATCCGGATGGAAAAAAACCGATTCTTCACATTGATTTCCTACCGGCGGAAATTGATGCCCATTACCGTCCCCAGCTGGAACTGGTCGGCGATATTTCACGCGCCCTGCAGAAAATCATCACGGAAATGAGAAAAGGGGAAACCCCCTCTTATGATCTTTCCTATCAGAATAAAATCCGCAAGAAGATCACGACCGATCTGTCCCGGCACCGCCTTGATCAGGGCGAGGGGCCGATCCGCCCGCAGAAAATTCTGCACGACGTCGATCGTCTGATCGGCGAACGCGATATCGTCCTTTCCGGGGTCGGGGCCCATAAAATGTGGATCGCGCGCCATTTGCACCGCTCCATTCCCAACACCTGCTTGATTCCCAATGGTTTTTGCTCGATGGGGCAACCCCTGCCGGGGGCGATCGCCGCGCATATGGTCTATCCGAATCGGCGCATCCTTGGAATCGCCGGCGATGGTGATTTTCTGATGAATGTCCAAGAAATGGAAACCGCGGCGCGGCTTAAATCGAATATCACCATATTGGTCTGGGAGGACAATGCCTATGGTCTGATTGCCTGGAAACAAGATTCGATGTTCGGCAAACACGACCATGTGTCCTTTTCCAATCCCGATTGGCTATACCTTGCCAAGTCATTTTCATGGCACGGTAGCTATGTCCATAAACCCCAAGACCTTGCCCCCGCACTGGAAGCGGCCTTTGCCTTTACCGGCCCGTCCTTAGTCGTGGCCGTCGTCGATTATCGGGAGAACGCTCTGCTGACCAAAAGATTGGGTGAGATTTGCCACCATATCTAGCCGATCGAGCAATATCGCAAGCCGGTCGAATGATATCGCGGGCCGATCGAATGATATCGCGGGCCGGTCGAGCAATATCGCGGGCCGGTCGCGCGACCGGAATATCACCAGCCGGGACGATCGCCCGATCGGCATCGACCATCAATCGGATAGGATCCTTATCATAACCGGAGGTTCCCTGACGCTTTTGATATGGGTGATTTTGGCCAACGCCGCCCGGATATGACTCTCTTGCGCCTTGTGGGTCGTGATAACGATCGGCACGACCAAGCCATCGCCCGCCGGTGTTCCCCGGCCCGCGTCATGATCGGGGGTTTGGCTGATTGTCTTGACCGAAATGTCATATCGGCCAAGGGCGGCCGAAATATCCGCCATCACGCCGGAATGATCCAGCGCATTAATCCGCACGTAATAAGCCCCTTGCCGATCATTGACGGTTCGATTATTGACCGTCGCGTCATTGGTTGTCACCGGTGCCTTGGCGACCGATAACGGCGGATTGCCCGAATATCCGCGGGCAATATCGACCAGATCGGCGACAACCGCCCCGGCGGTCGGCAACGCGCCCGCCCCCGGCCCTTCCAACGTCAAACGACCGATCGCATCACCGGCAATGGTGACCGCGTTAAAAACGCCATCAACACCGGCCAAGGGATCGTCGTTTCGAATAAAGCAAGGATGAACCGATTGAACCAAAGTCTTTTCCATTCGGGCGATCGCCAGGTGCTTGAGGCCATAACCGAGTTTTTGACCGCAACGCATATCATCCAGGGAAATATGGCGGATTCCTTCGACTTGGACGGATTTAAAATCAACCGTATCGCCCCATGCCAGCGAGGACAAAATCGCCAGCTTATGGGCCGCATCGACCCCATCGATATCAAAACTTGGATCCGCCTCGGCATATCCTTTTTCCTGGGCCTTTGCCAAGATATCGGAAAAACCACCGCCATCACCGTCCGTGTTAGGGGACATCGCGTTAAGAGCCATCGTGCTAAGGATATAATTGCACGTCCCATTAAGGATTCCGCGGATGGACGTAATGCGACTTGCGACCAATCCTTCCCGCAGTGTTTTAATAACCGGTATTCCCCCGGCAACCGCCGCCTCGAAACAAAGCGCAACTTTGTTGTCATCGGCCAACTGCTGCAATGCATCGCCATGATGGGCCATCATGGCCTTGTTTGCCGTGACGACATGAAGCCCGCGACGCAGGGCAATATCGACAGACTCGCGCGCCGGGCCATCGGCACCGCCAATCAATTCAACCACAACATCCGCATCGATAGCGCGGCACATGTCCCGCGCGTCCGTGTACCAAGTCGGCGATGGCTTTGAAAGAGATGCCGGTTTTTTGGATACATCCGGATCGGCGATCGCGACGATCGATATCCCATAATCGGATCGGGCCATAATCGACGAGCGATGATCGGAAAGCAAGGCAATGACCCCCGCCCCTATCGTCCCCGCCCCGGCCAAAGCAACACGAAGGTTCGCCCGCGCGCAAACACCGCCCATCAGAAAGACTTTGCCATCAAGAAAGAATCCTTACAAACGACGATGCGATCAAGGCGATGGCGGGATAAGGAAGATTTCAACGCGCCGATTTTTCCCTTCCCGATCCAGCCTGGAACGGGAGGCCGGATCACTGTCCGATCGCGCTTCAATGATGATGGTACTAAAATCAACCCCAGCCGCGCCAGAAGATTGGCCACATGATGGGCCCGGTCAACGGAAACATCGAAATTCACCAACCGCCGCCGCAGTGGATCAATATCGGATGTGCGAGAAGATGCATGTCCGATAACCAAGAAATTTCCTTTATGGGCACCGATCGTCTTGGCCCGTTTTTTGATGCGATTGCGCTCGGAATCGGAAAGCGCCGCCGCGCCATGGGCAAATCGAACAACCATAAAAGGCGCATCCCAACGCGGAGGATAGGACGAAGAATAACGATCGCCCCCGGTGCTTATGACGGGATAATCACCCCCGCCAAGATCGGGTGGGGGCGGGGGGGAGCGATCGCTCCGGCCCGCCGGTGGTATTCCGGCCCAGGGCGTTGACCCCATTGCCGATGTGGTTGCGGGGGTGGTTGCGGGGGTGGTCGCCAATGTGGTCGGGGGGGTGGTTGCGGGGGTCTGGGCGCGTCGGGGTATCGGTGCCCCCGATTCGCGTGATCCTAACCTTGGACCGGCGCGGGTCGACATCTTTGCCCGCCCGTTGTTGCGAAGCTGCCTTTTCGGACGTGGTCCCGTATGGCGGCGCGCTATTGTTGAATCAAAGGGACGATTTCGAACGGCGGTGCGCGCGCGTCTTTTCGCCCCGACCGTGCGGCCCGCCCGCTGGCCCGACCGCGCCACTTTACCCAAATCGCGCGACCTTTTGCCCATTGCCCGGCGATCGTCTTTTTCATCGACCCGCCCAACCGGTGGAAGCGGCCGCGCCGCAATCTGAGAAGATGAATCATTCCCGGCCATGCCTCGATCGCCCTTTGACGGCATTTTTTCATCGATATAGCGTCGCTCGACAACATCGGTCGAGCGCAACTGATCAACGATGTCTTCACGTTTTTTCGGCGCGGGCGCGGGCGGCACGTCACTCAATTCGGGATACGTATCCTCGATATCGGCACTATCTTTGACCGGCTCGACAATAACGGTGTCTTCTTCATCCCCCCACCAAGTCGTTGGATCGTACCATGTGGAAGGCGCAGAACACCCGGCAAGCATGACGCAAAGTAAAACGGAAACGGGAATAGCGTTGGTAAAGGTCGGTATTAACATTGAACAACAGTAAACTTTCTTGCATTTCCCTTTCCCATAGCACAAAAATAGAATTCTTAAAACGCTTGCCGACTTCTCGGTGTGGAAAACGCCCTATATTTAGAAATGCCCCCCGGAATAACCCCCCCGAAATAAACCTGGCGGATGGGGGTGCGCGATTGGGAACAACACGGATTGATAGTGGGGAATCGGTAAAACGGATGATGATCTATATCGGATCACTGTCATCGTGCTTGATCACCGGCACCCGGCATGATCAAAAGCCCGATAGGATCGAAAAAAGGATAAGGAAATAATTAACCATGGCCAACGAGCGCGACCAAAATATCGATCACCAAGATGCATTACGCGATTCTTTCCTGCAAGCAACGCGCCATTCCGGCGAGATATTGCGCTCTTTTATGAGTCGCAATCCGTCCTTTAATCCCGATCCTTTTAATATCGGCCGGGCATTTCTTGAAATGAACGCGCGGATAATCAGTGACCCCAATTATCTGATCCACGCCCAACGCGATTTTTGGCAATCATGGATGGCGATGTGGCAAGGCCATTCGGTCGATGAAACAAACGAAGATCGAAGATTCAGCGATGATGCATGGCATGACCATTTTATCTTTTCCTATATACGTCAAAGCTATTTGTTATTTTCCCGATGGTTTTTGCGCACCGTCCATGGGGTCGAAGGCATGGACAACGTCGATGCGCGCAAGGTTGATTTCTACGCCCAACAATTTATTGACGCGATATCCCCCAGCAATTTTCTCATGACCAATCCGGAAGTGATCCGGGAAACATTGGCCAGTAAGGGTCAAAATCTGGTGCGCGGATTTTCCAATCTCATCAAAGACCTTGAGCGCGCGCCGGGACATTTATCGATCTCCATGAGTGATCGCAACGCCTTTAAAATCGGCAAGAATATCGCCCTTAGCAAGGGCGCGGTCATTTTTGAAAATGATTTGATGCAACTGATTCATTATGCCCCGTCGGTTAAAAAAGTGCACCGGGATCCGATTGTGATCGTTCCCCCATGGATCAACAAATATTACATCCTCGATCTTAATCCGAAAAAATCCTTTGTTCGATTCGCCCTCGAGCAAGGATTGGACGTTTTTATGATTTCTTGGGTTAATCCCGATGCCGGTCTGCGCCATAAAACCTTTGACGATTATCTGACCGAGGGAGTCCTCAGCGCAATCGACACCGCCTTGGCCGTGACCGGCGCCGAAAAATGCCATACCGTCGGCTATTGCATCGGTGGCACCTTGCTGGCCGCCGCGCTTGCACATATGGAAAGGGCACATATGGAAAGGGCACATATGGAAAGGGCACAGATGGAAGGGGCGCAGATGGAAAAAGCGCATGCCGAAGGGAACCACGGGAAAAAGGCGCATGTCGAAGGGGGACATAAGAAAACGGATGCCGAAGGGAACCACGGGAAAAAGGGATTAAATAAAGTCGCCAGCACGACGTTCCTTGCCACCCTGGTCGACTTTTCCGACCCCGGCCCGATCGTCAATTTTATCGACGAGGAACAAGTCAAAGCGATGGAAAAACGCATGCACAAGGAAGGATGCCTGGCCGGCGAGGAGATGGCCTTTGCCTTTAACATGCTGCGTTCCAACGATCTTATTTGGTCTTTCGTTATCAACAATTATCTTCTTGGCCGCGACCCGCTTCCTTTCGATCTTCTTTTTTGGAATAACGACTCGACGCGCATGCCCGAAGCCATGCACAGCTTTTATCTGCGAAAGATGTATCTCGAGAATCGCTTAATCGAAAAAGATGCGATCTCTCTTGCCGGTACAAAAATCGATCTTGGCCGGATCACCGCGGATAGTTATTTTGTCGCCACACGACAAGACCACATTGCCCCGTGGAAATCCGTTTTTGGCGGGTCATCCCATTTTTCATCGTCCAAGCGTCGGCTCGTTCTTTCCGGATCCGGCCATATCGCCGGTATCATCAACCCACCCCAAAGCCATAAATACGGCTATTGGACGGATGGCGTATCGTCCGGCGATCTTGACCGATGGCCCGATAGCGCCCGGTTTCATCAAGGATCATGGTGGAATGATTGGATGGATTGGATCAAACCGCGATGCGGGCCATCCGTCGATGCCCGCACCCCGGGCGGACACAAGCAATTTCCCCCCATCGAAGACGCGCCCGGACGCTACGTCCTTGCCTAGACCAAGGGATGCAGCAAACGGGATGAAGCAAGCCGGAATATCGCCGATCGATCGAAAAATGCCGAAAATACCGCTTGGCCATCTTCTTTATCGATATTCCCTGCCGATATTCTTGAGGGGGGGAATACAGATATCCGAAAGCGGGAAAAGCGTATTTGGAAAAACACATATGGATCCTTAATCAACATGCAGGCAAAAAAGACATATCCGGGTGCATCTAGCATATGACGATCCGGCCCCATAAAATCGCCCGATATATAATCTCCGGGCGCGACATCGTCCTTTTGATATATCGGCGTTTTATCAATGAGGGATGCACACGCATCGCCGCATCGCTCAGCTATACATCCCTTCTCGCCTTGGTGCCGGTGCTTTCCGTGACCTTGGCCATATTATCCGGATTCAAAGCCTTTGACGGAGCGCGTGAGAATATCCATCTTCTGATATTCAGTAATTTTGCCCCCCACCTCGGCGACCAAGCCCGCGATCTGATCGCAACATTTGTCGATAACGCAACCAAACTCACCGCCCTTGGTATCGGCGGTATTGCCGTTACGGCGATTCTTCTTTTGGCCACCATTGAAAACACCCTTAACGACATCTTCCGCGTTAAGGAAAAACGCCTCTGGGGATCGCGCCTGATGCGATTTTGGACGGTGTTGACGATCACGCCGGTATTACTGGCGATATCTTTGTCCCTATCCCGTCAATGGCAGGGGGTTGCGATCCCATCGACCATCAGTGCGGTCATCAAGGCGGCCTCGCCTTTTTTGGTCGCGACGGTTTTTTTCTCCCTCCTTTTTATCGTCATTCCCCATTGCCGAATTAAACTCCGGTATATCGTCATCGGCGCCATCGTGTCATCGACCGGCTTTACCATCTTGAAAAGCCTATTCACCTTCTATGTTTCCAGTGGAAGTTACGCCACCTTGTACGGTGCAATGGCCGGCGTGCCGCTGTTTTTAATCTGGATGTATTGCGCGTGGAATGTGGTTCTGCTTGGGGCCCTTGTGACCGACACCCTTAGACGCCGATAACAACCGCGCCCCTCTAATGGATAACGCAACCGATACCCTTAGACGCCGATAACAACCGCGCCCCTCTAATGGATAACGTGACCGATACCCTTAGACGCCGATAACAATCGCGCCCCTCTAATGGATAACGTGACCGATACCCTTAGACGCCGATAGAAATCGCGCCCGCCGCGCCCCTCTAATGGATAACGCAACCGACACCCTTAGACGCCGATAGCAACCGCGCCCGCCGCGCCCCTCCCCGGCCACAGATAAGACGTTGCACCGCCGATACCCTTAACCGCCGGCAATCGCCAAAATCCGCCGGGTATCAAGACATTTTCCGGCCAAGCGCGATAATCCGTTCAACGCATCGTCGATTCGCCGTGCATGCGATCCGTCATCACGCGACGATGGCGATGCATTCCATGTCTTGATCCGGTTCAGATAGGCGCGGCGAAAATCATCCCCGGAAAAAATACCATGTAGGTAAAGACCCTCGACCCGGCCACGCACCGCGCCGGCATCAAGACAGGAATGATCATCCAAACAAGGGGCGCGGCAATCCGGCCCACGCGTGACGCCAAGATGCATTTCATATCCCTTGATCGCAACCCCGGTCGCCCGATGCCGGGCCGTGGCCAAGCCAAGGGTTTTTTTACCGCCAAGGACGGTCGACACATGCAATAAACCAAGCCCCCGGGCCGTGCCGGCGACACCTTCAAGCCCCCGATCATCGCGCAAAGAGCGACCCAGCATTTGAAACCCGGCGCAAATGCCAAGCACCCATCCACCCCGGCGCGCATGCGCCTTGATATCAATATCCCATCCCTTTTTGCGCAAAAAGCGCATGTCTTCGATCACCGCCTTGGAACCGGGCAGGATGATCAGATCGGCCAACGGCAACGGCGCATCATCGGCAAATATGACATCCACCCCGGGGTCTTGAGAAAGGGGATCAAAATCATCAAAGTTAGCGATATGCGGAAGTTTCGGAATGACAATCCGCACCGACCGCCGGCCGCGCCCCGAAGACCCAACCGAAGACCTACCCGAAGAACATCCCCGCGCCGCCGCCAAAGAAACGGATGGGAAAACCGATGAAGACCTTAAGGAATTGCGGGATGGTCCGGCCAAATCAAGGCTGTCTTCAGCCGGAAGCATATGGGCCTTGTCCGACCACGGCATCACCCCAAGGCAATCCCAACCGCAATGATGGCGGATGATCGGAAAGGCCGGGGCCAAAAGACTTTGATCGCCACGAAATTTATTGATGATATATCCCTTGATTCGGCGACGCCGATCCACGGAAAGAAGACGATATGTACCCACCAGTGCCGCCAGCGCCCCACCCCGCTCGATATCGACAACCAAAATCACCGGCACATCCGCCTTTTCCGCAAATACCATATTGGCAATATCCGGCCCGACAAGATTGACCTCGGATGGGGATCCGGCCCCCTCCACCAACATCAGATCGGCCCGAGCGGCTAATCGATGATAGGCGGCAAGAATATCGGGAAGAAAATCACCGGCCATCATCCGCCATTCACGCGCATGGGCGCACCCCGACACGTCGCCGTTGACGATAATTTGGGCCGAGCCCCCGGACTGCGGCTTAAGCAGAATCGGATTCATATCCCGTAGCGGCGCAACCCCGCATGCCATCGCCTGCATTGCTTGGGCCCGTCCGATTTCGCCACCATCGGCACAGACCGTTGCGTTATTCGACATGTTCTGTGGCTTAAACGGACGCACGGCCAAGCCGGAACGCGTATAAAAACGGGCAAGAATAGCCGTCAGCAAAGACTTTCCCGCCCCCGAACCGGTGCCTTGAATCATAACGGCAGCGCCTTTGCCCGATTGGCTTTTGGGCGTGGTGGGGGTCTTGCTTGGAACGGGCATGGATTCCATCATAGAAAGTTCCAATATCCCCCGACAACCCCCATTGATCGATTCCTTGCCGGAACTTCGAGAAACGGGAATTGGACAAAATACCGATCGAAAGGGCGCTTGCTTGAAATGGCCGACCCGAATGTGTCTTTTATCCCACGGCTCGATACGCGAAATCGGATGCACACGATCGAATTTGGCCATCGATAAAAGCGGATTTCTTGCACCCCCACCCATCCCAAGGATTGCTTGTCGCTCTTGGCCATTCTTGATAGACGTCCTTAATAGACACTCTTTAATAGACATGGGGGCGAACTTTTCGGGAATTCTCTTGTCCCATAGGCAAAAATTGTTGGATAGTGACCGGTGCCCATTTCCACCGGTTGGTGCGAAATTGTTTTTGCGGCCATTGCCCGCCGAATATCGATGATGCGGCGGCCGTTGTGCTTTTGTATCAACGAAGAGGATCGATCATGCATCCATCACCCCCCCCTTCTCGCATACGGCAACGCACCCCCATGCCGCGTGCACGATCGGCACGATGGGCCGCATTGATCGCGATTTTTTTATTAACGATCAGTCCGGCCTACGGCGAGATTACCCTCTATCAAAAAGACGACATCAAACTTTCCTTTTTGTTTGATGGGGCCCTTGGATTATTTAAAACCTACGGTACAAACTTTGGTGCCGGGCTGGAAACCCCCGGCGGCAAAAAGCGCACAAACATCGGATGGTATGAAGGCTTTGCCATTCCCTATGTCAAGGGATCGATCGACACGGACGGGGGGCAATTCTACGGATCTCTTGGTGGTATTGCCGCCGCCACCCGCGGCACTTCCGATGCAAGCGGCGGAACCTTTCATCAACCGGGCGATGCCGACATCGAATACGCCTATATAGGATGGAAATCATCGTCCTTATTGCCCCACGAAGACCTGATCGATCTTTCTTTCGGTCGCCAGACTTTCAAAGTCGGTGACGGTTTCCTGATCGAAGACGGCAATGCCGATGCCGCAATCGACGGCGGGTTGTATTTGGGCGGGCGTTTTTCCTTTTCCCAAAGCGCGATCGCCCGCATAAACGGCAACCCCGTCCGATTCGATGTCTTTTATCTGAAAGCCGACCGCGATTTCGGATCACCGCGTCTTGTCGGCGCGAATGGCGAATGGCACGATGATGTCTTTGGAACGATCGGTCTGTATGGATTCAAGATCACCGACGCGCGTGCAGAATTCAAACTTACCGATATGATTGCCGTTGCGGCGCGCGGGCGCGGGCGGCCATTGGCCATTCTTGATCGCCTCGGCGATTCACACCCACCATCTAGGGGGGCATCATCTGGGGGGTCATCGCCAAAATGGGCGAATGCCGAATTGGCCTTTGAATACGTGCTGGAAAAAAACAGTCGGACAAAGCATAAAATGGACGCATATGCTTGGTATGGCGAAGCGGGCTATCACTTTGATCACGTTTCGACAAAACCGCATCTGTTTTATCGTTACTCGCGTTTTAGTGGCGATCGGCACGATGATGACGGAATCGATCACGGGTTCAATCGTTTATTTACCAGTGGGGATAACTATGGCAACTGGTTTTACGGTGAAATTACCGGCCAATATATAACCGGCACCAATCTGCGCGTCCATCAGATCGGCCTTCGCGCCTATCCGGGGCATATGGACGTCTCCGAAATCGGATTGCTGTTTTACGATTTTCGCTATGACCGCCGGCCCAAAGGAGCGGGCGACACAACGGTAACATCGCGGCATCTTGGCAATGAAATCAATCTTTATCTACGCTATCAACCAAAAGAATGGCTGACCTTCTCGCCGGTTGCCGGGGTCTTGTTTCCGGGCAAAGGGGGGGAACAAACCATCGGCATCGATATCCATGATAAAAATTATTATCTTCTGCAACTTGTCGCCTTCATATCGTTTTGATCGCCACGATTACAGCGTTCGGCACGGTTTTTAGCAAGGCGTTACGCATCCGATTTAGCCCGGCGGATAAGCAACCGGCGAATATACGCCCGCCCCTTGGCCACCGCCCGCAACATCGTATCACCGCGGGCCAGATGCGCGGCGGTCACACTGGCCAAACGGCAACCGGTTCCGCGCAGATTACCCCCGGCAATGCGCTTTGTCCGCCAGGTTGTCGATGTTCCACCGGCATCCGCGAAAACATCGATCACCCAATCCCCCGGCAAATGGCCGCCCTTCACCAAGACACCGGTGCGATAACGCGCGGCAAGGGCGCGGGCCGCTTGTTCGATCATCGAATCGTCACCGATTGTCCGACCGGTTAATCGACCGGCCTCGACGAGATTTGGGGTTATCAAGGCGGCACGGGGGAATAAATCCCTTTCCAGCATCGCCATTGTCGTATCGTCCTTGTGCAGCAACCCACCGGCATGGGCGCGCCAAACCGGATCGATCACGACCGGCACCGTCATTCCGGCAAGCGCATCACGCACCGCCAAAACCGCCGGGCCATCGGCCAGAACGCCGATTTTAACGGCATCGATGGATCCCGCCGCAAGGGCGGCCCTGATTTGCGCCCGGATCACATCGCCGGATACCGGCCAGCACCGGACATTCCCATGCCCGGCTTTATGCCCAGATGGATACCCGGCTTTATGACCGCCCCCATAACCGGCTTCAAGCCCGGATGGATGACCGCCCCCATAACCGGATTTATAACCGCCCCCGTGATCGTCCTTATGATCGTCCTTATGGCCGGATGGATACCCGGCTTTATGACCGCCCCCATAACCGGATTTATGACCACCCCCGTGATCGTCCTTATGGCCGCCCTTATGACTAGACGGGTCGGTCAAAAGACTAATCACCGACACGACGGCACACCCGCAATCCGTCACCGCGCCAATATCGCAATGGAGGCCGGCCTGCCCGGATGGATCATGACCGGCAATAACGAGAATCTTAGACCGATGCTTGCCCACGTCCCGTTTCATATCACCCCCCATTCAATGGAGTATCGAAACGTCACGCGACATTCGGAAAATAGGGCAATTAGGCTTTATCCCGGCACGCTTTATCCTGGCGCGCGCAAATCGCATTGCCGATATCATCCATCACTTGGGCCACCATCGTTTCGTCTTCGGCTTGAACCATCAATCTTATCATCGGCTCCGTTCCGGAACGCCGGATAACCAAGTGCCCAACCCCCGTGAGTTTTTTCTGCCAGTCGGCAATGCGGCGACGGACATCGGCATCGGCCAGAACATCCACTCCATCACAGGCAATATCGCGCCGGCGTTGCGGCACGGGCGTGAAAAGCGATCGAATGGCACTGGCCCGACGATGGCTTTGCACAAGCAACGACAGAACCTCGAGCGCCGTCACCAAACCATCCCCGGTTGTCGAGTGATCGGCAAGAACGATATGCCCCGAGGCTTCACCGCCAAGACGCGCCTTGTTTTCGGTCATCGCACGAACAACGGCCCGATCCCCGACCGGGGTGCGCAGAAATTGCAACCCATTTTGGCGAACGAAATTTTCAAGACCCATATTACTCATCACCGTGCCGACGATATAAGGGTGATCGTCGCGCCATTTATCCTTATTCCCCGCGACAATCCAGGCCATAATATGATCGCCATCAAGAATGGATCCCGTCTCGTCAACCAACAGCAACCGATCCCCGTCGCCGTCAAAAGCAAGGCCGATATCCGCTTTATTTTCCAGAACCGCGGCCTGCAACATCGCCGCATTGGTCACCCCGCATTTTTCATTAATATTGATCCCATCCGGGCGATCGCCAATCACCGTTATATCGGCGCCCAATTCCCAAAGAACGGTCGGGGCGATTTTATAGTTCGCGCCATTCGCGCAATCGACCACAATCTTAAAGCCGTTAAGGCCAAATTTCCCGGGAAAGACGTTTTTCACATATTCCATGTAGCGTCCGCGCGCATCTTCCAATCGCCGCACCCGGCCAAGATCGGCCGGCAACGCGCGGTCTTTTTCATCGATTCCGGATCGCACCAGATTGCCGACCGCATCTTGCCAATCATCCGACAGCTTGTATCCATCCGCATCAAAGAATTTAAGACCGTTATCGTGGTAGGGATTATGGGAGGCGGAAATCATCACCCCGATGTCACCGCGCATGGAATGGGTCAGCATCGCCACCGCCGGTGTCGGCAACGGCCCGACCAGAATGACATCAACCCCCATCGAGACAAAACCGGCGGTCAAGGCCGGCTCGAGCAGATATCCGGAAAGACGCGTATCCTTGCCGATGATCGCCAAATGACGGCGCGAACCGCAAAAACGACTGCCGATCGCCATCGCTACCCTTGTCGCGACTTCGGCTGTCACCGGATAGCGGTTTGATTGCCCACGAATACCATCGGTACCGAAAAGCCTTGGTTTAGACGTATCGGATGGTTTAGACCCATCGAGCATATCGGACGTCTTGGATACCTCAGGCGGATTGGATGTCTCGGACGTCTTGGGTATCTCAGGCATATCGGACGTCTTGGACGATTTAGACATATCGGGCATATCGGATGGGGAAGGGCCGGAATGACCGGCGCGGGCACCGGCCGCTTGTCCGCCATCGGCATTGCCATTCCATCGGGTGTTTTTTGGCTTTGTCGTAAGGGGCATTGTCACTGTCAACAGGCGATGTCTTGCACTATATCAGCAAGACAGGGCTTGCCAAACCGAAATTGCTTGTCGGCTTTCGGCCACATCATGCACCCGCACGATACGCGCGCCCCGAGCGATGCTGAAAAGGGCAGCGGCCAGCGACCCGGACAAACGATGATGGGGCATCTTGCCGTAACGACGATCCGGATCATCGCCGCGATCCCCATCGTCGCTTTTCACGGCTTCCTGCACCAACCGTTCATCGCTATAGGCGGCGATAAAACGCTTGCGTGAAACGCCTATCAGCACCGGATAGCCAAGACCGCACAACCGATCCATCGATGCCAGCAACTGGCGATTATGCTCGGCCGTTTTTCCAAACCCGATACCCGGATCAACGATAAGCCGATCTTCGGCCATGCCGGATTTGATGCAAACATCAATCCGACCGGCAAGATACGCGCAGACATCGCCAACGACGTCATTATACCGTGGGTCATTCTGCATGGTCGTCGGATCCCCCCGCATATGCATAAGAACAACCCACACCTTTGCCGCGCTTACCAATTCTACCGCGCCGTCATCCGAAAGCGCGCTGACATCGTTAATCATGACCGCCCCCGCCTTCAAGCAATGCTCCATGACCACGGTCTTGCGCGTATCCACCGACACCGGAATACCGGCATCGGCAAGACCGCGCACAACCGGCACGATCCGTTTCAATTCTTCGTCCGGCGTGGTCGGGGTGGCACCGGGCCGGGTTGATTCGCCTCCCACGTCAATGATATCGGCGCCTTCCCGATACAATTGCCGTCCCCTGGCCACCGCCGCATCACCGTCGTGATAAAGACCACCGTCCGAAAAACTGTCCGGCGTTGCATTGACAATGCCCATCAACAATGGGCGCTTTGCCGCCATCGCCGCCTTAAAGACGGAAATATTATCCCCGGCCACGATAAGAGGACACGCCCGGTTCCGGGATCCAGACATCCTTTGGCGGCGAGCCGGTTTGAAAAAAAACATCGATGGGAATCCCGCCCCTTGGGTACCAATAGCCGCCGATGCGAAGCCATATCGGCTTGAGAGCCGCCAACAACGTATCGGCAATCGCAAGGGTGCATGCCTCGTGGAAAATGCCCCGATTGCGGAAACTATGCAGAAAAACCTTAAAGGACTTGCTTTCGACGATTCGATCCTTCGGGATATAATCAATGGCCAAATGGGCGAAATCCGGCTGGCCGGTCTTGGGACAGAGGCAGGTGAATTCGGGGCAACTTAACCGCACCATCCATAATTTTTCCGGGGATGGATTGGCGAGAGTCTCCAAAGAATCGGGGGTGGCAGAAGCAGAATCCGTATGTGTCATAATATCCATATGCGGCATCATAAAAAATCACGTCGATCGGGATACATTAGGCGAAAGCATGCCTCAAGACAATGAACCGCCCCAAATTAAAATCCGGACTAAAATCCGAATTAAAATTTGGGCGAAAATCCTTGACTGCGCCCAACCAAGATTGAACATCGCGGCCCTGGACAACCATCCCATCCCACACTTGCCCCACGCGGCCCTGGACAACCATCCCATTCCACGCTTGCCCCACGCGGCCTTCCCCACGCAGCCCCGTCAAATCATCCCGTGCCACCGCCGACCGGTCGGTCGTGCATCCCATTTCGAGGGGATATCAACCTTGCCAGTTGCGGGTATCTTGATTACCTTATTAAATACGCGGGCGGTGTGTAAATTTCATTGACGCAAAAGGCCCGGCGCAAAAGATTAGGGGCGCAAGAGACCAGGGGTAAAAGACCTGGCACAAAAGACCTGGTATAAAAAATTGGGCGCGCAAAAGACCGGATGTGCCGTACACGGGATAGAAACGCGGGAAAAAATGAAAAAAAATATTGTCATCATAATCACCGGCGGTATCGCCGCCATCAAATCCTTTGATGTCATTCGGCGTCTTCGCGATGATGGTTGGTCGATGCGGGTCGTTATGACGCCCGCCGCGCATCACTTTGTCACCCCGACATCGATCGCCGCATTGACCGGTCGTCGACCGCTGGAAAAATTATTTGACGACACCGACAATGACGGATTCGATCATATTCGGCTGTCGCGCTGGGCCGATGGCATTCTTGTCATCCCGGCCAGTGCCGATTTTCTTGCCAAAATGGCCTGTGGCATGGCCCATGACCTCGCATCGGCGCTTGTCCTTGCCCGGGATAAACCGATCTTGGTCGCCCCGGCGATGAACGTCCGGATGTGGACGAATCCCGCCACCAAGCGCAACCTAAAGACGTTGCATCACGACGGCGTCATCATCATTCATCCGGAACAAGGCAATCTGGCCTGTGGTGAAGTCGGACACGGAAGGATGGCCGAACCGGAAGCTATCGTCCGCGCGTTGCAATCCTTTACACCGCCCTTACCCACACCACCATTGACCACGGCGCAACCGGATTTAAAGGGCATGTCGGCGCTGGTCACAAGCGGGGCCACCTTGGAATCGATTGATCCGGTGCGCTATATCAGCAATCGGTCATCGGGGCGACAAGGACATGCCATTGCCGCCGCCCTTCACCATTTAGGGGCAGACACGCTATTGATCAGTGGCCGCAGTCACATTGAACCGCCCGCCGGCGTGACGACCATGCCTGTAGAGAGTGCGCGCGACATGCATCGTGCATGTATGGATACCTTGCCGCGTGATATCGCGATTTGTGCCGCGGCCGTTGCCGACTGGCGGGTCAGCACCCCCGCCCGCGATAAAATCATCACCGATAAACACGCCCCACCCACTCTGTCCCTGACCGCCAATCCCGACGTTCTGGCATCGATTTGCGCCGCCGGAAACCGGCGCCCGCGTCTTGTCATCGGCTTTGCCGCAGAAACATCGACCGACACTGCCCGGGCAAAAGAAAAAATGGCGAAAAAGAATTGCGATTGGATGATTCACAACGATGTTTCCGACGGCAAGGTCATGGAACGCGACGACAACGAAATTACATTAATGACCGGCACCCAGGATGAAGTCTGGCCCCGTATGAGCAAGGGGGATGTCGCCGTCAAACTTGCCCGTCGCATCGCCGTGCATATGCACGCGCATCGATCGTGACAATCACCGATGCCGGATAGGCCTTGATCATGGCAAATTCCCAAATCAAGATCCAACGCCTTGCCCATGGTCGCGATTTACCGTTGCCCCGCTATAGCACAAGCGGAAGTGCCGCCTTTGATCTTGTCGCCGCCGTAGACGACGATGTCACCCTGAAACCCGGCCAGCGCCTCCTTGTCCCGACCGGTATTGCCATATCGCTTCCCCCCACCCACGAGCTTCAGATTCGACCGCGATCCGGACATGCGATCAAACACGGCGTCACCATCATCAATGCGCCCGGAACCATCGATAGCGACTATCGTGGCGAGATCGGCGTTATTTTAATCCATATGGGGGACGCTCATTTTATTATTAAACGCGGCATGCGCATTGCCCAAGCCGTTATGGCCCGGATCGAAAGGGCCGATTTAATCGAAACCGATCGGCTTGACGCGAGCGAGCGCGCAAGCGGAGGGTTTGGGTCAACCGGTGATTTTGAAACCGATCGCAACCATGGCGAAAAATCCAACCCGTGAAACCCGACCCATTCAATCCGACCCCATGACCAAACGACCGATGAAATCCGACCCCATGAAATCCGACCGACGACCAAGCAACCGATGACCATAAGCACCTTTGCGCCATCGCGAAAATTCCTTGCCGCCGTCGAAACCGTCGTTGATATCGCCTATCATGCCGGGGGGGTGCCGGTCCGCCATCGCGACATAAGCCGGCGTCAGAAAATTCCCGGTCGCTATCTCGAGCAAATGTTACAACAGCTGGTCCGTTCCGACATTTTGGTCGGACTGCGCGGTCCTTCCGGCGGCTATCGTCTGGCCCGCGAACGGCGCCGCATTACCATCGCCGAAATCTGCCGGGCCGTCAGCACCAAAAATGCCCCGCGCAACATGAACGATTCCATCATGGCCAATCGTGTGATCGTCCCGCTCTGGCAGGACATTGACCGCTATCTCATTCGACATCTGGCCACCATCACCATTGAGGATTTATGCCAACGCGCCCGCAAATCGGGGGTCGAGCGGGAAAAGAATGGAGAGGATGACTTTTCCATATAATCACGAATGACGCCGATCTTAACCCGCGATCTTATACTGCGATCTTATCCCGGGTGCTTCTTTTCCCGCGCCACCAAACGCCCACAACCAAACGCCCGCAACGAAATGCTCACAACCAAACGCCCGCAACGAGATGCCCACAACGAAATACCCACAACGAGACAAAGGAGTTTCGATCATGCCATCCACCCCCCGGATTTACGATTCCGTTTTAGACACCATTGGCTCTACCCCGATGGTACGCCTGCCGCGATTGACTAAATACTATCGGGCCAAAGCCGATGTCGTCGCCAAGCTCGAATATTTCAATCCCCTGGCCTCGGTCAAGGATCGCATCGGCTTGGCCATGATTAACGCGGCCGAAAAACAGGGCGCGATTCAACCCGATACCCTGATTGTTGAGCCGACCTCCGGCAATACCGGCATCGCCCTTGCTTTTGTCTGCGCGGCCCGTGGCTATCGATTGCTTTTGACCATGCCGGAGAGCATGTCGATCGAAAGGCGCAAAATGCTGCGGCTTATGGGGGCCCGACTGGAACTCACGGATCCCAAAAAAGGGATGAAGGGCGCCATTGCCAAAGCGCGCGAGATCGTCGAAAAAGACCCAAACGCGATTTTATTGCAACAATTTGAAAATCCGGCCAATCCGCATATTCATCGCACGACCACCGCAGAAGAAATCTGGCGTGATTCGGACGGGCAGGTGCGCTGTGTCATTTCCGGGGTCGGCACCGGCGGTACCATCACCGGGGTGGGGCAGGTTTTGAAGAAGCGTTGCAAAGACATCACGATGATTGCCGTCGAGCCGGAAGATTCTGCCGTTCTATCGGGGGAAGAAGCCGGATCGCATAAAATCCAAGGAATTGGGGCCGGTATCATTCCTAAGATATTAGATACGAATATCATCGACGAGGTTCTTACCATCGGCAATGAAAATGCCTTTTCAACCGCTCTGAAAGCGGCGCGTATGGAGGGTCTGTGCGTTGGAATATCCTCCGGCGCGGCCCTTGCCGCCGCTTTTGAAGTCGCCGGACGCAGCACCATGCAAGGGAAAATGATTGTCGTTATCATCCCATCATTTGCGGAACGTTATCTCTCGACCGATCTGTTCGACGAAGGCCGTTTAGCCAAACAATGACCGTTGCCGGGGCAAAGCGGATCAACGCTAAAAAGGTGCGGCGCGGCGGTGCCTCCCTTAATCCCGGGCAAATGGAACGCTATGCCCGCCATATTATTCTTCCCGAAATCGGCGGCAAGGGGCAAATGCGACTATTGCGCTCGAAGGCCTTGGTCATCGGTGCCGGCGGGCTTGGTTCGACCGCGTTGCTTTACCTTGCCGGTGCCGGTGTCGGCACCATTGGAATCGTCGATGATGACCATATCGAAAGAAGCAACCTGCAGCGGCAAATCATCCATCAAGATAAAGATATCGGCGCGGGAAAGGCGGCCAGCGCCGCCAAAGCCATACACCGTCTAAACCCCGATATCGAATGTCGAGTCCATCCCCAACGCATCCATCACGATAACGCCGAAGATATCATCCAAGATTATGACATTGTTATCGACGGATCGGATAATTTTCCCACCCGCTATTTGATTAATGACACATGCCATCGACTGGGCATTGCCGTGATTTTTGCCGCGGTTCGGCGTTTCGAGGCCCAGATTATGGTTCTTGGCAACGGATCGGCTTGCTATCGTTGTTTATTTCCCCACGCCGACCCGGCGGCGGGCAACTGCGCCGATCAAGGAATCCTCGGTGCCGTTGCCGGTTTGGCCGGCTGTCTGCAAGCCATCGAGGCCATCAAGACGCTACTCGCCATCGGTCACCCCCTCACGGGGAGATTGGTGCTTTATGATGCCTTGGAAGGGCATATCGATACCATTGAGGTCAATATCAATGACGATTGCGATCTTTGCCGCCCGACCAAACCGGGCACCACCCAGCGGGGGCATCCGGCGGATTACGATTGAACCGGGCACCACCCAGCGGGGGCATCCGGCGGATTACGATTGAACCGGGCACCACCCAGCGGGGGCATCCGGCGGATTACGATTGAACCGGGCACCACCCAGCGGGGGCATCCGGCGGATTACGATTGAACCGGGCACCACCGAACGAGGGCATCCGACGGATCACGATTGAACGGGCCAAAATTCAGCGCGCAAGGGACGTTAAAACCCCCGATTTACTCCGCTGGCAACCGCCGCGCGTATAAATATGTCCCTGCCCGGCACCGGGGCGAAAGTTATAGCCGTAATGCACCTCTTTTGGACGATAACGATAGGCGTATTGATCCAAAAATGCCTTTTGCAGGCGATAGGCTTCCATCTCTCGCAATGCCCAATCATTCTCCTGCGAGCGGGTGGAGGCCAACGCCCCCGGGCCGGGGCCGGAATCCAGACCATCCTGATGGCGCTGGAGGAAATGTGTTAATTCGTGCAATAAAATCGATAATTCGCAAAGCCCCATCACCTTGGCAAAAGAATCCTCAAGCATAATGCCGCGTTCATGGTGATGAAAAGCAATCACCGGACATTCTTGTCCGGCGCACGCAAGGGCCTGCAGTTGCACGCGGGAAACGAAATGGACTTCGGGAATATTTTCCGGCATCGCATAACCGGTGTGCGCCGACAGCCAGACAAGAAGCGATGCGACGATGTCACGAAATCCGGTAATGCCAAGAGAATTCATAAAACCGCCGCCAGGATCAAAAACCCGAGATCAAAATCCCGGATCCAAATAAGGACAGCCAAAATGGCCAACGTTGCTTAATGCCAAAAAGCCCCGACCCCGACACGGCTACGCCGAAAACACCGCCTTGTTTTCACATATGGTGCGAAAACCATGCTTTTTCAAGAAAAACCTGCGCCATCGCATCGTGCCGCAATGGCCTATCCGTCATCTATTTGCGATAACACCTCCATTATCGTGCGCCATGCCAAATCCAGATCCGTCGGTGTGATCGTATATGGCGGGGATAAATAAACGACATTACCAAGCGGGCGCAGCACCAAGCCGCGCTGCATAAAAAGATGCCTTAACCGGCGGGAAAACGCGCCGCCATAAACACCCTGATCGCCGACATCAAACGCCGCGACGCTGCCCATCACCCGACAGCGACGAATATGCGGCAGGGCCGCCAGGCGATCCAACCATTGCCGGTGGATGGCTTCGATATCGGCGATGCGGGATAGGGATTGATCCCGATCAAAAAGCGCAAGCGCGGCAAGGGCCGCCGCGCACCCAAGCGGATTGGCGCTGTAGGAATGGCCATGGGCGAAATGGGTTCGATTGCGTGTCTTTTGCGGCTTTTCTCGGTTGTTCGACGGATCATCCGGGCCCCCGGCAAAGGTGGCGGCAAATGTGGCATGGATCTCCTCACGACACAACGTTGCGGCAAGGGGCATCACCCCGCCGGTCATGCCCTTGGCCAGGCATACGATATCCGGGGCACTGGCCGCCTTAAGAAAGGCAAACATTGCGCCCGTGCGGCCAAAACCGGTGAAAACCTCGTCATAGATGATTAAAGCGCCGGTCCGGCGCACCCGATCGGTCACTTCACGTAAGAATGAAGGCCGTGACATCCGCATCCCGAACGCGGCCTGAATCAAGGGTTCGATAATGACGGCCGCGAGGGTGTCACCATGCTCTTTCAATATGGCGTCCAGGCGGACAAGGGCTTTTTCTTCATGATGCGATACGGCATTGTCACCCATTGCCGTATATACCGAAGGAGCAAATAAAAAAGGCAGGCGAAGATCCGCGAACGGCGCGTAAAAACCGGACGAGAAACCGGCCGACATCGCCCCGATCGTATCGCCGTGATAGCCGCCTTGAAACGCGAGGAAACGGCGACGCTTTTTCTCTCCCTTATTATGCCAATATTGCCAGGCAATCTTTAGCGCGCATTCCACCGCCGTCGAACCGTTATCGGAATAAAAAACCCGATCCATCGCACCTTCGCCGAGCGCAACCAGACGATCCGCCAAATCGACACCGGGGCGGTGGGTGAATCCGGAAAATAAAACATGATCCAATGTTTTCGCTTGATGATGGATGGCATCGATAATTTCTTGTCGCCCGTGCCCGTGCAAGCAAACCCACCAAGAGCCGATCAAATCAAGATACCGCTTTCCCCGATCATCGGTGAGCCAGCAATCCTTGGCCCCGACAATCGTGACCGGTTGATCTTGGCCGCTATCAAAAGGGTGCCAAACGTAACGCCGATCCCGCGCGCGCAATCGATCAGACATCACCACCTCGCAATCGATCGCCGAACAAGCGTTGAAATAAAGCACGGCCGATCTTTTGATGCCCGGAAAAAACATGGCCATCGCGTCTTTCGAACGGTCGGTCAAGAAGGGGCAGACGGGCAAGAATATCGACCTTGCCAAAGGTGCGGATCGATCGGTGATTGGCATCATCCCGCGCGCCACTAAGAACGACACCGGCAATCGGTATATCCCGCCGGCGCAATGCCTCGATCGATAAAAGAGTATGATTAATCGTGCCAAGTCCCGTCCGCGCAACCAATACCACCGGCAGCCGAAGCGCCGCCATCACGTCAATCATCAGCCAATCACGCGCCAAGGGAACCAGAACCCCGCCGGCTCCCTCGACAATCAGGGGATATCGACCGGTTGGAAGGGCGATATCATCGGAACCGATCACCACCGATTCCTTGGCCGCCGCTTCATGCGGGGAGCGCGGCGCTTGCAAAACAAAACGCGGATCGATAATGGCATCTTTACCGGCCGGCGAAAGAAGCGCCACTTTTTCACTATCGCCGTGCCCGCGATCGTCAAGCCCGCATTGGATCGGCTTCCAGTAAAAACCACCGACAGCGAGAAGCCAAGCGGCAACCAGAGTTTTACCGACGCCCGTATCCGTGCCGGTGATAAAAATACCGTCGCTAACCTTATTCATGGGCCGTTTTCATCCCTATACACCATTCATTATTGCGCCGATCAACGCCATCTTCGATATGACCGCGCGGCCACGCCGCATTTATCTTTTATGACACGGCAACACCGCATCGGGGTTTGTCTTTTATGGCCTTTCCCGGACTTTCCTAGAATTTCCCAGACTTTTATGACGCGGCAATACCGCATTTATCTTTTATGACACGGCAACACCGCGTCGCATTTATCTTTTATGACGCGGCAACACCGCGCCGGGTTTATCTTCTATGACGCGGCAACGCCGCGTCGGGCAATCATTGTGACAATACGCCACCGCACGCGCAACGCCCGTGAATCCCGTAACAAGCGGCGCAATCGGGCCGGATTCGGTCGGTGCCCCGCCCTTGATGCCAGCGCGCCAAGATCACGCATTTCCATCACAAAATCACGGCACCGATCATAATCGGCACCATAGATCGTTTCATCCTCCTCCACCACAACGCACGATGTCAACGCGGCGGCAATCGCCCGCGGATCGGGAAAGTCGATCGGCCCACTGCCCAAACCGTAATCGCGGCACATATCATGCCATCGATCAAGCGAGCCAACGGCCGGAAAGGACACCGCAAGAATACCCCCGGGGCGAAGGCCGGAAACCAATCGGGATAAAACATCCCCCGGTTGATCGAACCAATGCACAACCATGGAAGCGCAAATTCCGTCAAAACTATTGTTTTTCCAGCACGGACGCGCCGCATCGGCCGCCACCCAGAACACATTTTGATCATCCATGTTCCGCGCCGCATTGCCATTGCTATCGTTTTTTTTATGCAGCTCCCGGGCCCGGCGGAGCATCGGCAAAGAAAAATCACTAAACACCGAACACGGCGGCTGTTGACGGCGCGCGCGGGCCAGGATACCGGTGCCGCACCCAACTTCCAAAACCCGCTTGACCCCATATACGGATATGCGCCGGGCAAGATGGCGGGCGACTCGACGCTGGAGATCGGCAACAAGATCATAGCTTTGCGGATAACGCCCAAAGCGATCCGAAATTCGACCGGCCATGCCATCGGACATCAGGAAACACCCGACCGATTCAAGGATAGAAACGCCTCGATATGGGCAACGCACCAATCCGGATGACTTTGGGGAAGGACATGCCCCCCATCAAGGCAACAATGATGGTGCGGGTATTCTTTCGGCAATCGATCCCCCGTCATGATAGGATCGCGCCCGCCGGTCAGAAAAAGATGGGGAAGCGATTGCACGTCATCCCGGCAATCCGTCCGTTCAAGCCAATCCAGCCCATCTTGCAGCCGTGACCAATCGGCCTTTGCATCCGGACATTCGAAAATGTCGCACGCTCGCAGGAAATCGATCAAGGTTGCCTTTGGGTCGATGATAAACCGGCGCCGCATCCGAGAAATAAATCGTGGATGGACGCCATAAGGCCAATCAACGGCGCGGCTAAACCGGGCGATCGCATTGATCGCGATGGCCCCTTGCCATCCGCCGGGTGGCGGGTGGCGCAATCCCCAAGAAAAACCCAAGGAATGACCCATCATTACCGCGCCCTTATCCGGTTCGGGGCAATCAAAATCGCCAAAAAATCCTAAATTCCAAACGCGAATACGATCATATCCGGCCTTGCGCAGAAAAGGAATCATCGGCCGCCATACGCGCCCGTCCATTCCCCATCCATGGATCAGAACAAGGGGTGTCATGCGTCGATGCCCGCGCGCATGATCACGCCCTCGATGCTTGCCATAAAGGCGATAACGCATCGATCAGACGCTCAAGATCGCTTTGGCGATGGGCGGCCGATAGGGATATACGAAGACGCTCGGTTCCTTTCGGCACCGTCGGATAGCGAATCGCCGGAACCAAAAAACCCTTTTTTTCAAGATCGATCGCCATCTGTTGCGCCGTCGATATATCCCCCGTCAAAATCGGAACGATGGGACTGTTGCACGGCCCCTTTATCCCCAGACGGCGGCGTAAAAACGCCGCGTTGTTGCGCACGCGGCGACGCAAATGCGGTTGTGTCGCAAATATATCCAATGCCGCCGCCACCACCCCAAGCGTCGGCGGGGCCGGGGCCGTCGAATATATGGTCGCGCCACACCGATTAATCAGGTAATGCCGCAATACCGCGCCGGTCGCGACATAGGCCCCGATCGATGCCGCGGCCTTGCCGAAGGTGCCAACGATAACATCGGCCGGACGATGGGCCGCCCGCCCGAAGCCATGGCGGCCAAACACCCCAAATCCGTGCGCGTCATCCAGATAAAGCATGGCTTTGTGGCGCTTGGCCAAAGCCGAAAGGGCATCCAGATCGGCATGGTCACCATCCATGCTGAACACGGTTTCGGAAATGATCAACCGCCGGCCGGCCTCTTTGCCGTAACGCGATAGCAACGCGTCCAAATGGGCATAATCCAGATGCCGAAAACGATGTTGACGAATACCGGCCAAGCGGCATCCGGCATGAATGCTGGCATGGTTCAAACGATCGGAAAAAACCGATGTCGCGGAAGATCCAATGGCCATTGGATCATCCGACCCCGGATCGCAAAGGGCCGCAATCACCGATATATTGGCCTGGAACCCACTTGAGAAAAGAAGCGCGCCGTCTTTGCCGACCCCGGTCGCAATCCGTTTTTCAAGGTCGTTCATAATTTGCAAATCACCGGCCAGCAACCGCGAGCCACGGCTTGCGCTGCCCCATTTTCGGGCCGCGCGCGCGCTTTGCCGGGCCAGGTGGCGATGGCGCGATAAACCAAGATAATCATTACCGGAAAAGTCGATATACTCGCGCCCGTTAATCACCGCCCGCCCGGGACGGGACGGGGTCGACGGGCGCGCAAAAAAACGTTCCAGACCGGCCACGGATCGGCGGCGTAAAAAATGCCTATAATCGGAAAGAATAGTCATCGCACAAGGAAAACGGTAAAACCGCCGATATCGACAAAAGCATAAGAGCCATAAACGGAAAAATAGGATATAAAGGCATCCATCCGCAATACGCTGTACCACAAGGCGGCCCGCGGACCATCCTTGATCAACCCTAAAACCAAAAGGTTAGCCAAATGACATCCCGGACGGGGGCAACCTACCCGACAACACGACTTCGCCGCAATCGCCGCACGACTTGGCTGCGGGACTTATTACGTGAACATCGCCTTAGTCCCGATCGTTTGATATTACCGGTTTTATTGCGCGAGGATGCAATGCCCCGCCATATTCAAGGCCTCGCCCCGTCCATGACCGGTCTGGAACGCCACACCATAGACGAGCTTGAGGAACTGGCGAAAAATGCGATCGATAAAGGCATCCGGGCGTTAATGCTGTTTCCTACGGTGACCGCGCAAAAGCGCGATGAAAAAGCATCGGCCGCGTTTGATCCCGATAATCTGATCTGCCGGGCCGTGCGCCGGTTGTGCCGGTCAAAATCGGCGCGCAACATTGGCATAATTTGTGATGTTGCCCTTGATCCTTATACATCGCACGGCCACGACGGCATTATCCATAACGGCGAAGTGGCCAATGATGAAAGCGTTGCCGCATTATGCCGACAAGCCCTGGTTCTGGCCGATGCGGGCTGTGATATCGTTGCGCCATCGGACATGATGGACGGGCGCGTTGGCGCTATCCGCAAAGCCCTTGACCATGGAACGGAATCGGGCGGCGTCTATCCCAATGTCGCGATCTGTTCTTATGCGGCCAAATATGCCTCCCATTTTTACCAGCCCTTTCGCGAAGCGTTAGAAACCCAGACCATCCTTGACGGGGACAAGTCCGGCTATCAAATGGATCCGGCCAATGGGGATGAAGCCATGCGGGAAATCCGTCTCGATATCAACGAAGGGGCGGATATGATCATGGTCAAGCCGGGGTTGCCCTATCTTGACGTGATCGCGCGCGCGGCAAGAAAATTTCCCGTCCCGGTCCTTGGATATCATGTCAGTGGCGAATATGCGATGCTCAGGGCCCTTGCCGATTCCGGATCGCTTGATTATGCGGGGGCCTTGATCGAAAGCCTGACCGCTTTTATTCGGGCCGGCGCGCGCGCCGTCGTGTCGTATGGCGCGCTTGATGCCGCCCGCATTTTAAACGATGCCCATGGCTGAATCATTGCCCGCGCCTCCGTTTTCTGCCCTTCCGTTCCCGGCCCTAATGTTTTTCATGCTGCTTTTCGTGATGTTTTCCCCAACGATTTTCATAATGCTTTCCATTCTGCGGCCATGCCGGGAAGATCGCCATGGCACCTAAGCATCCGACCCATGCGGCAATGGGCACGGTCAAGGGAACACTGAAAAAAGGGGCCATGGGCGAGGAAAAAGGGACAGCGAAAAAAGGGGCCATGGGCAAAGAAACGGCAAAGGGGGCCTTGGCCGATCTGACCGTCGTTGATCTGACCCGGGTTCTCGCCGGGCCTTATTGCACCATGTTACTTGCCGATATGGGCGCGCGCGTCATCAAGGTCGAGCACCCATGCGGCGGCGACGATGCCCGCGGCTTTGGCCCGTTTCATCAAGGCCGCTCCGCCTATTTCGATTCCCTTAATCGAGGCAAGGAAAGCATCGCCCTTGATTTAAAGCGGAAAGGCGACCGCGCCGTTTTTGAAACCCTCCTCGACACGGCCGATATTGTCGTTGAGAATTTTCGCCCGGGGACGATGGAAAAATTGGGCTATGGCTGGGACGATCTGCATCGGGCCCGGCCAAAACTGATCCTTGCAAGTATCAGTGGCTTTGGTCAATCGGGGCCTTATCGTTCGCGCCCGGCCTATGATCTTATCATCCAAGCCATGAGTGGCATGATGAGTATCACCGGCAGCAAAAATGGCGAGCCCACACGCGCAGGCACATCCATCGGCGATCTTGCCGCCGGTCTTTTTGCCGCCTTTGCCATTGTCACCGCCGTGCATACCCGCCATAGCGACGGCATGGGGCGTCATGTCGATATCGCCATGTTGGATTGTCAAATATCCTTGCTTGAAAACGCGATCGCGCGTTACGGCATTTCCGGTCAAGTGCCACGCCCGTCCGGATCGCGCCATCCTTCAATCACACCCTTTCAAACATTTCGCAGCAAAAACGCCCGCCAAGACGATATCGCCATCGCCGCCGGTAATGACGTTTTGTTCGCGCGGTTGTGCCGGGTTCTTGGCCACGCCGATCTTGCCCGCGATCCCCGCTTTGTCGACAATGCGAAACGCAATCATCATCAAGACGCGCTGGAGGCGATATTATCCCCCTTATTCAAGAATCGGTGCCGTGACGTCTGGTTGCAAAAATTACTGGCGGCCGGGGTGCCGGTAGCCCCCATCAACACCATCGCCGATATCAGTCATGATCCCCATGTCCGGGCCCGCGGCATGATCGTGCGCCCCGACCCCCAAGGCCCGTCCATGGCCGGTAATCCCGTGCGCATATCCGGACTGGAAAGCCCCCTGCGCCCGGCCCCGCGCCTTGACCAATCCGGACACGCCTGGCGGGGAAAAAAACCGGAAAAAAAAGACGGAAAGAACAAGGGCGATGCATGTCCCGCGCCGGCAAAGACGACCAAATAGACCGATTTGGTCACCGCCACCCCGCTCTCCACGGCGGATTTCCGACCGGAATCACCGGCGGGTAACCCATAAGTTAACCGGTTAACCATCTGCCGAGACCCCACGCGCGTATTCGGGATAAATCCATCCCCGGTCGACCTCGGGCTTTCAATCATTCGCAACCGGCGTTTGCGCCAATGGGGCATCGCCATCACCGGCGGGGCGGGGCATCAATATCGCACCGCGCCCTTGGGTGCGGATCGGCGCATCGCCCTATCCGGCTATATCCGGCTTATCGCCGGTCGACATCGCCAAAATCACCTCGACGCCGCCCATCCAGGTCGAGGCCGCGTTTCATCGCGACCTCGACATTTTGCGCCATCCGCCCATTGATGGCGCCCGGCAATGGCCCAAAGGCCACCTGACGACCCCCTCGCCGCCAACCACTCATACCGCCACAATGCCCCGACAATCAAGCCCCCGTCAAAATCCATCCCCACCAAACCCCATATTCGCGAGGCAAAACTGAACGCCACTACCCGCCTCGAACAAACCACCGGTGCCAAGCGCATCATAGGAAGGGGATGATATGGAATTGTTGGATATACCGATCGTCAAAGGGTTGCAGAAACCAGTAAAGCCGGGTCTTTTTGTATTCAATCATTGCCGGAATCGCAATCGGCATAAAGTATGTCTTCAAAGATATCCTCAAAGACGGCTTCCAATTCCGCATCTACGCGAAAGAGCCATATTTACATATCAAGAAGGCCGTTCTTCACGAGGATAACCCCAATATCACACACTGAAGATGCGCACTCTTAATCTGTTTTCCGGCATTGGCGGCTTTGCCCTTGGCATGGAGCGTGCCGGACATGAGACTGTGGCTTTTTGCGAGCAAGACGCTTTTTGCCGCGCTGTGCTTGCGCATCATTATCCCGGCATTCCGATCTTTGATGATGACCCTTCATATTACCGCCCATCGCATCGCAAATAGGTTCTCGTGCAGGGCAGTGATCTGCCCCGCGCTGTCGCGCACCCTTGCCACCATAGCGGGCAATTTGTGTTTCTCGTTCGGGTGATAGAGATACGGGTGATAACAAAGATCGCGCGAGCGCAAATACTGCAACACCACATTATCATCCCGCAAATCGTGCAAATCCCGACAAAGGGCAAGGATTTGCTTGATATCTTGTTCCTGCTTTGCGCTAAGGACGCACGGCGGCGCCCTGCGGCGGCGGCAACCGCCGCGCCCCGCCACGCTGGAGGCGCCTTGAAATGCACCGGCTGTGCGCGCCGCCGGCTCATGGGGGAAGGCACTACGGTAGACCCCTCCTGCTCAAGCCCAACGTGGCGAGGGCATCTTGTTTCGGCATAGACCGATAATGAATCAACCAATCCACGGCGTCGCCGCCATCAAGAATGCCCTAAAAGACAACGTGGTGCAGTTGCACAAACGGATGAAAGGGGGTTAAGTAACGCCGAAGCTAGGCAATCCACCTTGACAGGCAATTTCTAGTCAAGATAGTATTACCCTTGAATAATTTACTTACTAAGGAGGGCGTTATGAAGGCAAAAGTTGTTGCCTTATTTTGCGTTTTTTTGTCGGCTTGCGCCATGCCATCGAAGGAAGAGTTGGCGAATGCTAACTACGGCGCCCCGCCACAGGATTACGAAGAGCAAATAAAAAATCACATGCGAAGTTATCTAAAAGACCCATTGAGCGCGCAATACCGCCTGGTCAACGCCCCCTATCCGGATTACAAAACACTGCGCCTAACGACCCGCTACGGACATGCGGTATGTTATCTAGTCAATGCTAAAAACAGCTACGGCGCGTATGTAGGCGAGACGCGCTATTATTTCTTCTTTGGCACGAACGGCAGACTGATCTGGGCAGAGGAAGATAGCAACCCGATATTTCCAAAGTGCAAGCGGTAAAAGCCCTCCATATCGCCGTCCTCACCGCTACCATTTCCGTGGTGACGGCGTGCATACTCACACCGACAAAAAGCGATCTGGCAAATGCCGACTACGGTACACCGCCCCAAGACTACGAAACACCGATCAAGGAGTTGATGAAGGATTATTTCTACAACCCATCCAGTGTTAGATACCGCCTTGTGATCCCACCAAGAGAGGACTACCAAGTGTTGGGGCAGGAAATAACGTACGGACATACAGTGTGCTACGCTATCAACGCCACCAATCTATACGGCAACGAACTTGGCGAATCCAATTATTGGTTTTTCTTTAGGTATGACGGCGTTTTGCTTCTGGGCGACTTGGACGGTTCGGAAGGGACGCGCATAAGGTGCAACTCTACAAACTGATGAGGGCGCCGCGGGATAGAAGCCAATTCGCCCTAAAAGATAATGTGGTGCAGTGGCGCAAACGGATGCGGGTGGAGGTTGTTGCGGTTGAACCGCAAAGCCGCACGTGCTACACTACAAGCCTTTGGTAGCTATGCGACGCACTGAGATTGCTAGGAGGGCTGCAAAAAAAAGATGGAAGCAATAAAGGTAGATCAGCTTTCAACATCTGTCTTAAGACAGATGAATGATGAGTTGTCCAAAGAATTTAAGAGCGATTTTATATTCATAAATTGTCCTCTTGTATCGCCACTTGATGAAGAATTCCGAGTCGTAATAGAGGCCATTACTAGCACCTCTAAAAAATCTGGGATACGCCACCTTGCACTAATGCTACAAACTTCTGGCGGAACTATGGAGGCGGTTGAGAGATTGGTTTCAGTGATGCGTAAACATTACAAAGAGGTCTCATTTATTATACCGGATTACGCATATTCTGCAGGCACCGTTCTTGCTTTATCCGGTGATTCAATACATATGGATTATTACTCTGTATTGGGCCCCATTGATCCTCAATACCGTTTGGATGGAAAAATGGTTCCTGGTGTTGGCTACTTATCCAAGTTCAAAGAATTAACAAAAGAAATTAACGAAGCGCAAGTGCCCTTAAAGGCACAATTGTCATTTTTGACTAAGAAGTTTGACCCTGGAGTGCTGTTCCATATTGAACAGAGCATTAATCATGGTGAAGCCTTGATCACAGAGTGGCTAGTTAAATATAAATTCAAGGATTGGAAGCAGGATGGTAAAAAAGTGAGTGCCAGTAAGAAAAAAAAACAAGCACAAAATATTGCGAAAATTTTAGGTGATGCTAAAAAGTGGCATTCTCATGGGCGAGGCATATCAATGCTGGAATTGTCAAATGAAGTCGGTCTGAGAATAAAAAACTTTGGTGAAAACGAGGGATTAAGTCGTCGTATCCGAAACTATCATGGTCTATGTGTCGATTATTATTCAGCTAAATGTCACATAAAAGGCTATATACATTCATCACTAGATATGCGGAGGGTTTTATGAGCATTACAAAAGGTGAGGAAAACATCCCCAATTCTTACGAGGAAATTTTTAATGATGCCAAAAAGAAACTGGAAGCTGTTGCTGATGTGAATTTCTTGGATGAAATTACGGATAGCGAACAAAATGATAATAATGCCAGCGTGCCTTTTCCTTATGGCGGAAATAGAAGGAAAGACTACGGACAAGATTGCTGATAGTGAAAATAATGCTTGGTAAATAGATCATTCGTATCTATTTCGGGGCATGAACAAACTTCCCTTGAGCAAGCTGTTTCCAAGTCCTATCTATGCTGTGCACGAGATCGTCCATGCGGACGATCTCGTGACGCTACTCACCTCGCTACCGCGACTGGCGGTGCCTAACAGGATAAAGGAAGACTACTATTGCGCCCCAAAGGCTTGTTTTTGATCCCCTTGCCGCTTGTGGCGCCGGGCACTTTCGGCTTCGTCTTTAGCGCACAACCATTTTTGGCGATCTTGCCCTGATTCGAAAACTGACGGCTCCATCCAAATCATAATCTCACCCGGTGGGCGCGATCCGGCACCCGATGCAGCGTCAACGATAACGCCCACCGCACCGCCGAGAAGCAGGTTGCCCCAAATTTCCCCGGACATCTCGTCAGATATTTCCGTCGTGGTCGTTTTGAAACCATCTTTTTCACAGACGACGGTTAAGTCGCCGGTTTCTTACCCCAATTGCCACACTCCCCGGGGTGGTGACGGTGTAGATGGTGCGTTGCGCATCCGTAATCACACACTTGGCGCCGTCGGCGCGTGGCGTGGATACCACCACATCATAGACATCTTTCGGACCGGCGGAATTAAGCACCGTCGAAGACCCGCTAAACCCAAAACGCCCGACGCCATCAATAGACTACGCACCATAGCGTTAACCCCTAAAATAGAAATCTTCAAACAACCAAGGGGGGTATATAGCCTACTACTGGGCGCACTCAGGAAGTTATGTGCGCTTGACTTGCAGACCAAAATGACCTAACGATATAATCTTATTCCTGTGCGTAATCCCAGACATATAAAGTTGAAATTAACCCAAACCGAGATCGCAGAGATCAGGGGAGCATCAGGTAGTGGCGGTCACCAGGAATTGCACCGCCAACTCATAAGGGAATTGGATCGTAATTCCGATACAGTGGCCCTAAACGACGAGCAATTGGGTCGCCTGATACGGTATATGACACAATACGGAAGTGGCGGCTTTCAATCCAGACTAAAAAAGGCTTTCGCACGCCCGCTTCGTGAACTGCTCGACCTGTAGCCATTCAACTACTCACGCCCGGCAAAAAATCGTGATGCCACGAAATCGGTGGTTAGTCGATTTCCACATGCCGATTACCGCCTCTACACTAAAAGCGTCTTTGCGATACATCGGCAAGACCTGATCCAGCCACACCACATGCGTGCCAACTGCCAGCCCTTGCAGTGCCTTCATAACCTTGTTGCGCTTGACCATCGATGTGCCGTAATGGTCGCAGTCCTCGACACTGTAGGGCGGGTCCGCAAGCACAAGGTCATAAGCCCCCAGGGGAACGCGTTGCAAATCCTGGGCATCATCAAGATACGTGGGCTTCAAATCCGGATTAATATCCACTGTATCGCCGGGAAGTGACGCTACATCTACCTTGCCGCTGAAGATATGCAGGATACGCTTTTTATCGGGGAACAAGGCTTTGATACGCTTCAAATATCCTGCCGGATAGCCCCCGTAATAAGTCGATTTAACCCGATAATTATTGCCCATTATCCATACGCCAACAACCCGCCCGTCCTCCGCCTTGAATAGAGAGCGTGGAAATTTGGTCTCGCGCACATAATTATCAATTCTTTGATCCCACTCCATGCTACATACTCCGTGGTTAAAATTGCAAAGTACCACGGGTCGAAAAAAAGTACAATACCCCCAGGCTTCGGCGAACAATGATTATCTAAAAGATAATTAGCCCCCACCATGCGCCGCCTTGACCGGTGTCGGCGTTTGCACAACCATCCAATCCTTGTCGATAGAACGGGGGGATGGAAAACATCTCTATCGGCACGGGGGCCAGGATGTAAACCCATCCTGGGTGAAGTTCGCACGACCTTCCTACGAAATCCCCTCCGCTGGTGGTGTGATCACCACCTCCCTCTCTTTGTGTAACAACTTTGGGAGTATCGTTATGGTTATTAATGACAATGACCGTTCTTCACTTGGGGGGTTCCGCTTGGACGACATCGCGTGCGCCATTGCCAACATGCCAAGGTGGGCGGGGCGCACCCGCCTACCTTATAGCGTGGCGCAACACTCGCTTTTTGTTTCCGCCAAGGTACCGGCAAAGCATCGCATTGCTGCATGATGCACACAAAGCATATTTGGGCGATATTACCACCCCCGCCGCATCCCTGATTCAAAACAAAACCGTTGCCCTTGCCAATCCACCCCCGGTGAAAGCCGCGCGCAATTACCTCGACAATGTGATTTTCCCTGCGTTTGGCTTACGCTATCCCTTGGGCTTAGATGCCCGTCTCATACGCGAATTACGACCCCGCTATGCGCTCGTCGAGAATAGCCCAAGGCTTCTTCACAAAAATATCATTGGACACATCCTGCGTGACCTTCACGAGATCGGGTATGATACGGAATGGCAAGTTATACCGGCTTGCGCCTTTAATCTGCCCCAAATCCGAGAAAGAATATTCATTCTGGCCTACCCCCACAGCAACGGATTCCAGATGCCGACGATATTACGGATCGGGGAGGCTTGCGATCCAAGGGGCGGTGTTAAATCACTTAGGCATCACCGGCGCAAAAGCAAAATTGGCTCTGCATCCTTCATGGAGGCGTATAACGCCGCCAAAGCTAAATATCCCATTATTATGATGCTTATCGCATCACTTTGGCAAAGGCCGGCGCGATGAAATTACCCAAATTGGCAAAACAATCGGAAAAATTGGCAAAACATTAAAAAAAGGCGGGTGTCGTCTTCTTCTCTCTAGCCCTTATTTTCCAAGGGATACAGACCATGCCGACTGAGGGGATCGAACCCCCGACCTACGGATTACAAATCCGTCGCTCTACCAACTGAGCTAAGTCGGCGCATCGTGTCTTTATCCCTTGATTGGCCATGCTTGTAGCCAATCTTTGCCTTATCCGCAAGTTTGGTATTGTCTGATTTTCCGCCCTCGGACGACAAATGCGCCCCCATGGCACCCGGCCCGATTGCCGGTATCGGTCATGAATGGGGCGAACATCATCATAAGAAAGGGCGCAATCAACTTCTTGACCCTCGATTTTTGCCCCTTATTCTTAAGTTGAGCGGACGGCATCTTCCCTCTATCATGGGCACCTTACCTTTTGCCGCGTCTTTGGATCATGGCGATAACGGCGCATTCAATGTATCTTGGTTGTTTGATGGGCGCTTGTCGTTTCCTTTTCCTCCGACGGGATTGAACCCGCATGCTATCCCTTTTGATGTCCCCCTTTATTATTTTCCTGCGCCTTTTACCGCCGGAATTCGCCCATACGATCGCCATCACCGCGCTTCGCGCGATTAAAATCGTCCTGCCCCATCGCCGCCGCGCCACCGATCCGGCCCACGCAAAAGATCCATCGCCGCGCCAAGGGGAAGGGGAAGGGGAAAAAGGGCACGAGGGACAAGGGAGGAAAGGGGATCTTTCCCAGTCCTTGTGGGGGCACAGAGTCGATCATCCCCTTATGCTGGCCGCCGGATTCGACAAGGACGCGCAAGCCCTTGAAGCCCTTTTCGCCTTTGGTTTTGCCGGGGTCGAAGCCGGAACCTTGACGCCGATGGCCCAGCCCGGCAATCCCAAACCGCGCCTTTTTCGACTGCGGCGGGAAAAAGCCTTGATCAATCAAATGGGATTTAACAATGCCGGATTATCCGGCGCCCTTGGCCGTATCCGGAACGCCCGCCCCTATCGCGCGCCCGGGCAGTTACTTGGCGTCAGTCTCGGCGTTCGTAAATCCGCCGCCAATGATCCGGTCGAGGCCGCCCGCGAATACGGATATGGAGCGGCGAAAGTCGCGCCTTTTGCCGATTATCTCGCCATCAATATTTCCAGTCCCAATACACGCGGCCTGCGCTCTCTCCAAGAGCAAAAAAACCTTGCCCGAATCATCGACCATGTCCGCCGGGGCGGCGGCGGGCATGATGTTCCCATCGCCATCAAAATCAGTCCCGACAACCCACTGGCGATGCGGCGCGCGATTGCCGATTTCGCCCTGGGGGAGGACATCGATGCCCTGATCATCGCGAACACGACATTAAGCCGACCGGACGGCCTCGTGTCACGGCAACGCTTTCGTGTCGGCGGGCTTTCCGGGCCGCCGCTACGGGCCTTGTCGCTGGCCAATTTACGGTATTTTCATCGCCGCCTTGAAGGGCGCATTCCCCTGATTAGTTCCGGCGGCTGTCAAGATGGAAAGGATATGTTCCAGCGTCTTGCGGCCGGTGCCTCGATGGTTCAGATTTATACCGCCTTTGTCTATCATGGGCCGATGATTATCCGAACGATGCTGCGCCAATTAAAGGAAGAACTGGGAAAAAAGGCGATGACGTTAGAGCAATTGATCGCCGGACGCTAAGCGTCGATGGGACCGATGGTATAACCGACGGGATAATCGATAGAGATAGCCGACGGGGCAACCGATGGGGCAAGGACAACCGATAGGACCGGTGGTATAACCGACGGGACAACCGATGGGACAAGGACAACCGATGGAACAGCCGATGGAGACAGAATCGAAAGACACGATGATCCCCTTGGATGACCGGGCCGTTCTTGCCGTGGGGGGGCGCGACCGCTCTGCCTTTTTGCAAGGATTGATATCGGTCGATGTCGAGAAAATGGCCATTGGCACCGCCGCATGGGGTGCCTTGCTGACCCCCCAGGGACGATGGCTTCATGATTTTTTTCTTTTCCGCGATCCCACGGTTTTTCTGCTTGAGGGGGAAAAAGCACGCCTTGACGATCTTGCCCTGCGACTGGATCGCTATCGCCTGCGCCGGGATGTCACCATCGCCCCGATGCCCCTTTTCGTTGCCGCCCAATTAGGCGCGCGCCCATCACCCCCATCATCAACCGCGCCCGCCCCCGCCGCCGCCCCTTTGGCCCCCGATACGCCCCAACCCCATACGGCCCAACCCCATAGACCGGGAAACGCCGAAAGAACACATGGCGAAAAAAATGGTAAAACATATATCTTTGACGACCCACGCACCCCCGATATGGGCAAACGGGTGTGGGCCGAACATTGCCTTGGCCCCACCCAAAAAGATCATCGCCCGAATCAAGAGGATCACCGATATGATCGCCGCCGCCTGACCCTGGGACTAAGCGACGCCGGTCGGGATATGGACCCCGGGAAAAGCCTTCCCGCCCAATATAATTTTGATTATCTCGGCGCTCTGGACTGGAACAAAGGGTGTTATATGGGACAAGAAGGGGTCGCGCGCGTGTATTATCGCGGGTTGATGCGCCGCCGCGCCGTGCCCTTTCAAAGCAACGGTCAACCGCAACACGGCGATCCGGTTATGGCAGACGGCAAACCGATCGGCACAATCCGTTCTGTCTGCAACGACCAAGAGGGGGGGGTGCTGGGTCTCGCCCTGCTTGACCTTGAGCCATTGCAGGCCGCGCTAAAGACCCGGGGCTCTGCGGTTACAAGCCATGGCATCGCGCTGGATGTCACGTTCCCGCCCTGGTTTACCGCCGCCGCCGCCAAGGCCCCGGTCGCCAAAAAGCGCGATTGATCAAGGATGCGCCCGCCCGCGATATTATTTAAAATCCAAATATCATTCGCCCCGAAATGTTATTTGGATGGGGATATTATTTAGACGGGGATAATAACGGGGCCAGGAATTGGGCCGTATAGGAAGACTTTTGTTGCGCGATGGTTTCGGGGGTGCCGGCCGCGATCACCCGGCCACCGCCATCGCCCCCTTCGGGACCAAGGTCGATAACCCAGTCCGCCGTTTTTATGACATCGAGGTTATGCTCGATAATAATGACGGTATTGCCTTGATCGACCAAACGATGGATGACCTCCAGCAAGCGGCGCACATCATCGCTGTGCAATCCGGTTGTCGGCTCGTCAAGGATATACAAGGCCCGCCCTTGCCCCTTGCGCGATAATTCCTTGGCCAATTTAACGCGCTGTGCCTCCCCACCGGAAAGGGTCGTTGCCTGCTGGCCAAGACGGATATAGCCAAGCCCGACCGCATCCAACGTCTGCAGCCGATGGCTTATCTGCGGCATCGCCGAAAAGAAATCCAACGCTTCACGCACGGTCATATCAAGCACCTGGGCGATCGATTTCTTCTTGTAGGTGATTTCCAACGTTTCCCGGTTATAGCGCTTGCCTTTGCATTCATCGCAATAGACATAGACATCGGGAAGAAAATGCATCTCGATTTTCACCAGACCGTCGCCATGGCATGCCTCGCATCGTCCGCCTTTGACGTTGAAGGAAAAACGCCCCGACTTATAGCCCCTGGCCCGGGACTCCGGCAAAGACGCAAACCATTCCCGCACCGGGGTAAACGTTCCGGTATAAGTGGCCGGATTGGAACGCGGCGTGCGCCCAATCGGCGATTGATCGATATCGATCACCTTATCGATGGCCTCGACCCCTTGAATTTTTTTGCACGCGCCGACGGGTTGACGCGAATCATGCAAGATACGCGACAACCCGCGATACAATGTATCGATCACCAAAGTCGATTTGCCACTTCCCGAAACACCCGTCACGCAGGTCATCCGGCCGACCGGGAAAGAAACATTGATATTCTCGAGATTATGCGCCTTGGCACCGATGACGGCGATATGCCGCACCTTGGCGCAGGAACGCCGCCGAGGGATCGGTATCTTCCGGCGACCGGATAAATAATCACTGGTCAAACCCTTGCCCGAAGCGATGACTTCATCCGGAGTGCCCTGGGAGATCACTTTGCCCCCATGGATTCCCGCCCTTGGGCCCATATCGATTAAATGATCGCCGGCCCGAATGGTTTCCTCGTCATGCTCGACCACGATCACGGTGTTACCAAGATCGCGCAGCCGCAACAACGTATCCAACAAGCGGCGATTATCACGCTGATGCAGCCCGATCGAAGGCTCGTCCAAGACATAGAGGACACCGGTCAACTTCGAACCGATCTGGGAGGCAAGGCGGATGCGCTGGCCCTCGCCGCCCGATAGCGTTGCCGCCGACCGCGCCAAAGTCAGATAGCCGAGGCCAACGTCGTTCAAAAACCGGAGGCGCTCGCCAATCTCGCCGAGGATAGGCCGCGCGACTTCTTGTTGGCGCGGCGTCATTTTCGCCATCAACCCGCACGCCCAATCGCGCGATTTGGCCACGGTCAAATGCGCAACTTGGCTGATATCCTTATCATCGATCTTGACCGCAAGGGCCTGGGGCTTTAATCGCCGCCCCGCGCACGTCGGACACGGATGACGACTCATGTATCGAGAGAGGTCTTCGCGCTGCCAGGCATCGGCCCTTTTATGCTGGGCGGTAAGCATGGCCAGAACACCCTTGAATGCCCCCGGCTTTTTCCCCCCCGCGCCGGAGCCGGAGGCAGCACCCCCCTCCACATCGCCCGCGCGCGCGCGACCCTTTTTGTCGGGTGCCCCGCCATGCATCAGCATATCGCGGCTTGCCTGCGGCAACGCCCCCCAAGGAACGGAAGTATCGACCCCGACCGCACACGCGTAATCGATGACTTGAGCGGAATAATAATCATTCGCGCGCCGTCTTCCCTTTGCCCACGGGGTGATTGCGCCATCCTGCAGCGATAGGGTCGCATCGCCAATCACCAGGGCCGCGTCAAAACACCGCAGCTGCCCCAACCCGTCGCATTCGGGACACGCCCCATAGGGATTGTTAAAGGAAAAGAGCCGCGGTTCGATTTCATCGATGGTAAATCCCGATTCCGGACAGGCAAAGCGCGAAGAGAACACCATGGTCTCGCCATTATCGGCATCGACCACATGGGCCAATCCATCGCTGAGTTCCAAAATGATTTCAAAACTATCGGCAAGCCGCCCTTCCATATCGTCGCGGATCTGGATTCGGTCGACGACAATATCGATATCGTGTTTGATATTGCGCTTTAATTTTGGGACGTCTTCAATACGATAAAGGGTTCCATCGACACGCACCCTTTGGAAACCGCGGCGGCGATAGTTCTCGATATCTTTGCGATATTCGCCCTTGCGACCGCGAACGACCGGCGCCATCAAATAGAAACGCCGACCATTTCCCGCTGCCATCAGCCGATCGACCATCTGGGACACCGTTTGGGCCGTTATCGGCTTTCCCGTCGCGGGTGAATAGGCCACGCCGACACGGGCATATAACAATCGCAGGTAATCGTAAATTTCGGTCACCGTCGCCACGGTCGAGCGCGGATTGCGCGCCGTTGATTTTTGTTCGATGGAAATCGCGGGCGAGAGGCCGGTAATCGAATCGACATCCGGCTTTGACATCCGTTCCAGAAATTGGCGGGCATAGGCCGAGAGACTCTCGACATAGCGGCGCTGTCCTTCCGCATAGATCGTATCGAAAGCAAGGGATGATTTTCCCGACCCGGAAAGACCGGTAATGATGACCAATTGCCCGCGCGGAATCGTCACGGAAATATTTTTCAGGTTATGCTCGCGCGCGCCGGTGATTGTGATCGTGTTTTCAACCATGGCGCAAAAATAGTCGATTTACCCCCCAAGGTCATTGCAAAAGATCGACCCTTGCGCCGCGCGACCATATCCCCCCCGACCATACCCCCATTGCATCCGGGTTGTTTGGAATCGATGCCCCCGCCGGCACCCGAAAGGACGGCGCGTGATCCTTATCCGCCGCGACCATACCCCCATTGCATCCGGGGTTGTTTGGAATCAATGCCCCCCGACGGCACCCGAAAAGACGGCGCGTGATCCTTATCCCCCCCGACCATACCCCCATTGCATCCGGGGTTGTTTGGAATCGATGATCCGCGCCGGCACCCGAAAAGACGGCGCGTGATCCCTACATTGCCCCGCCGATCGAAAAACGGGGAATCGTCAAAACGGAAGCTCCGTCAAAATCCGATCGATGATCCGGGCCGGGGCGGATAAAGCGGGGCTCTTCTTTTGGCCCGGGGATGGGCGCGTGGGGGCCCGGGGATTTTTAGCCCGGGGATCTTTGATGGGGGGATTTTTGACCCGGGGATCTTTGGCCCGGGGGGCATCACCATCCGTTGCCGGATAAAAAATCGTGGGGGGCGTTGCGGCTTCGGGCGGCGGCAATACCGGCGGCGTTTTGTTAACCCGCCGTACCCTAACCCGGGCAAAGGGATCGCCCAGCGTTCCTTCGGTCTTGATTCGTATCGGTCGATCTTCGTCTTGGGTAAAATAGATATCGACACCGGTATGAACCGCCTCGCTGACCAGGGATAAAGACGCATGTCCGTGCGCGTTGGCAATCGCCGAGACAAGCCGCAAATCGTCACTGCGGACAAGACCGCGATCCATCGCGATCGTCCCGACAATCGTCGACGACGCCCGTTGTTTGCTAATACCGGGAAGCACGCCGATGATCGCTTCGGATAATGTCTGCAAGGGATTGGCGCCGCCTAAAAAGAAACCGGCCCCGGCAAGTGCCTTTTGCGCGTTCACGTCCCCGGTTAAGGCAAAATTGCCCGTGCCGCTTAATCCCCGCCGCAAGGCCACGCCATCATCGCCTTGGCTATGCACGTCAAAATCCATGTCGATGCGGCTGTTTTTCAGAGAAATCAAAGGTGTATCAAGCAGCTTTCCCGCCTGCATCGATTGAATCGCCCCTTGCATGGTGAATGTTTTCGGCTTGCGCTCGGCCGTTGCGGAAAGGCGTATCTTGCCATCGTTGATACCCGCCAGAAAATCACGAAGATGAATCCGGTCATGATCCAAGTGCAATTGCGCGCCCCAATCAAGCGCCTTCCAGTGATCGTAAACCAAGCGCGTTCCGGATAACGTCAATGCCGCGTCGATCTTCGGCCAGTATTTCCACACACCGCCATCGCTTCCGGACGCATTGGGTTTCGCGCGCGATCGGCCCGCTCTTGGCGGGATGGTTTTATCGGGGGACAGAAAAACCGAAAGATCGGTATCCGCAAAACGCAAATCCGCCTTTATCAACGGGCGTTCAAGGGCATAATCCATCCGACCGTGACCGGAAAACGCCCCTTTGTTCCAGGATCCGGCCACATCACGGACAATGAAAAGGTTATCGCGCATCTGCCATTTGCCCGCCAACCGCACCCCCTTGCCCTTAACCGCAGGCATCAGAATGCCCGCATCAAGGCGCATCCGGGCCGTCCCCGAGAAAGAGGTACCGCGAACGCCATGGCCGGCATGACGATCGGCGTTGACGACCACCACGTCACGCCCGACCGCAATGCGCGACGTCGCCGTCCAGATATCCGTCCCACCGGCGATGGTCACCTTGCCTTGCACCGGTTGATCGGAAGAAATATCCACAAACGATGCCCAATCATCGGCCATCCAATCGCCCATAACCCAAGATTTCACGGAAGGAGAATCGAATTGCATCGTTAAATCGATACCCGATTGCTTGTCGATCGCGGCCAGTCGTCCATGGATGCGCCCCTTTATGCCTTGGCCGACAATAAAATCGAGCGACCGAACGGTCATCACCCCATCTTCCAGCGATGCTTGCACATCGATATCCTCGGCTTTTTGTCCGCCGATGATCACGCGGCCAAGATGGGCGCGCATATGAACCCTCAACGCGGGACTAAAGCGCAGCGATGGCCCATCCGTGATATTTTCCAAGGTGACCGCATCAACGGGTCGCGCGTCCGCCATCCACCCGCGCACGGTATCCAAATTAAGTGTATCGGCGCGCACGACAAGCCCCATGCGCAAGGGCATTTCCGGAACAAAATCGGCGGCCATTTGCCAAATATGCCCATCCATATTTGCCCATGCCTGCCTAATTTCGATATCGTTGACCCCGGCATTGATTCGCATTTCGACGTGCACGGGCTTGCCCGGTGGCACGGCCGTATCGATCCCGGCCCAATCGACGATCGCCCGACTGTTTTTCGAATCGAGACGCAATGTCCCGTCCAAGCGATTTTTTTCAACTTTGCCGGAAAATGAAACCGTGCTGCCGGCGACATCGGCTTTCAGTCCATCGATTTTCCAATTGCCCTTTTCATGGTGGGCCTTTTCGTGGTTGCCCTCATGACGGCCTTTTTCATGGTTGCCCTCATGATGGCCCTTGTCGTGCCCCCCCTTTTCATGATGGTCTTTGTCACGGTGCCCCTTATCATGGTTGCCCTCATGGCGCCCCTTTTCATGATGCAACGTGCCGGAGACATCAAACACCGATCGTTCCGACCAGCGCACCGCCGGAACGGTGAACGCCAACGTCATATGCGGAAAAGAAGTATCGGCCCATCCTCCCTTGCCCCCGGATCCCCCGTTTTCCAATTTCATGCTCTCAAATTCGGTGATCTTCGTCAAAGACGGGGGCGCGGTTCCGCCTTTATTTTGGGTCGATGCGACGTTTTGCCATTTTTGCCAAAGATCAAATGCGTCCACCGGATGAAAATCGACCTGTCCCCGAATTGCGGCAATAGCCCCATCCGCCACGTCCATATCGACCGATCCCTCCCCGGATAAAACCGGCGAGCGCAAACGCAAATCCGTGACCGCAATCCCTTTTTCCCGCGCCCGTAATACCGCCGCCAAGAAAGATTCTTGGTTCTTTGCCCCTTGATCGGGGTGCAAAAAAGCACTCAAATCGGCGATGCCGAGGCGCGCGCTTAACATGCGGCTAAAGGCCAACCCGTTCGTGGTGACGATTTTCACCCCGGCGTGCCAGCGATTGAAATCACCCTCGGGAACGGATCCGGTCATCGTCACTTCCAACGCGTCATCGATTCCAAACCACCCCCGCCAGTGCATGTCGCGACCACGATGGCTTGCGGATATGCGGGCGATCCCTTTCCACCCCCGATAGGAAACCTCCCCTTGCCCGTGCAGGGCAATCGGCACGGGAGAAGAAGTCGATATATCGCTTTTCCAACGCGAATGCGTAATATCGAGCCGATGGCAATGATCGGCGCGGTCGCAAAAAATAATCCGTGAATCATCGACCACGATATCGCGCAAAAACAAAACATCGGCATCCGTCGCAGGGGGACTCGGGTCGATCGGGGCACGGGTTGGCCGAACATCACCGGAAACATCACCGGAATCGGATAGGGGGGTTTTCGATAACGATGCGCCCGCGCCCGTCATTGCGCGTTGCCCCGATGCCGACGCATCCATGTCCCCTTGACCCGTCGTTGCATGTTGTTCCGGGGTGCTTTGTCGCGCGGCTCTTTGTCCCGGGGTGCTTTGTCGCGAGGATCTTTGTCCCGGGGTGCTTTGCCCCGATGACGACGCATCCATGTCCCCTTCATCGTCCCCCGGAACCATCGACCGCAGGCGCAACACGCCCCCCTTCACGAATAATCGGTCGATTTCGTGCGCACCGCCGAGTAACGATCGCCATGATATGCGGACATCCAATCGGCGAGCGGTGAAAAAATCGCCGCCATCGTTATCGATAACCCGCACATCGGAAAGACGCACGGCCGGATAGGGGAAAAAGGATAACGCCGCATCCCCGTCCAGAACGACCGTGCGGCCGGTCGCTTTTGACGCCTTATCCAGTGCCGCCGCCTTGATATCGGCAACATCGGTCGTGGCGATAAAAAAAGCAACGAGCGCAGCAAGCGCAAAGATCAGGGCAAAAAACAGCGCGATGATTTTCTTCATATCAGGGCTTCCTCATATTACGGCGTTTCCATATCGGGGCGTTTCCATATTACCGCTTTTCCATATCAGGGCACCTTGCCGTGAAGCTTGGGGGGAAGGCGGCGATAATTCAACGCTTCGGCAATATGCGCGTCCGTGATGTTTTCTCTTTCATCCAGATCCGCGATCGTCCGGGCGGTGCGTAAAACCCGATGATATCCCCGCGCCGACAAACGAAACACGCGGATCGCCTGATCCAATAATTTTTCACAGGCCGCGTTCAATGCCGTTGCTTTGACCAAAATCGCATCCCCCGCGCGGGAATTAAGGGTAATCCCATCCTTGGCATAGCGCTGTTTTTGGCGATGGCGGGCTTGCTTCACCCGTCCGGCCACCCGGGACGATGCCAACGGCACATGCCGATCCCGAAGGGATTTGGGATCGACTTGGGCAATTTCACAATGCAAATCAATACGGTCATAAATCGGTCCGGAGATTTTAGCCTGGTATTCATGGGCGCAATGCGGTGCGCGCGAACACGCTTGGGCCGGATCATGCAACATGCCACAGCGGCACGGATTCATCGCCGCAACCAACTGGAATCGGGCCGGATAGGAAATATGGGCGTTGGCCCGCGCGACCAACGTTTGCCCGCTTTCCATGGGCTGGCGCAGGGCCTCGATCGCGGGGCGCGAAAATTCGGGCAATTCATCGAGGAAAAGAACGCCATTATGGGCAAGGGATATTTCACCCGGTTTAGCCCGCGCGCCACCCCCGACAAGCGCCGGAAGAGACGCCGAATGATGCGGGGCCCGAAAGGGACGCCGAAAGCACAATCCATCATCGACCCCATGGACGGAAGATAAGGAATGCAGCATCGCCACCTCTATCGCCTCACGCGCGGACATCGACGGCAGGATTCCGGGCATGCGCTCGGCCAACATCGATTTTCCCGCCCCCGGTGCGCCAATGAAAAGAAGATTGTGGCCGCCCGCCGCCGCTATTTCCAGTGCCCTTTTCCCACTTTCCTGTCCTTTGACATCGGCAAGATCCGGACATAAAGCGCCGTTATCATCCGATACCGCGCCCTCCGGCGGGGCAAGCAACCGGCGTCCCTTAAGGTGATCGACCAAGGTCAAAAGATGATCGGCGGCAACGATATTGACCTCGCCGGCGACCGCCGCCTGTCCCCCGTTGGCCGCGGGACAAATAATGCCGCTGCCCTGGGATGCGGCGTGTACCGCCGCCGGTAAAACACCAATCACCGGGGTCAGCCCGCCATCCAAGGCCAGTTCTCCCATCGCCACATAGGATGCCACCTCGTCCTCGGCCAGAACATCCATGGCCCGCAAAAGACCAAGGGCAATCGGCAAATCAAAATGGGTGCCTTCCTTGACCATATCCGCCGGGGAAAGATTGACGATAATCCGGCGCGGCGGAAGGGCAAGGCCAATCGCGCTGAGGGATGCGCGAATACGCTCACGCGATTCGGCCACGGCCTTGTTGGCAAGGCCGACAATGGTAAAGGAAGGCAATCCCGGTACCATTTGCACTTGCACGTCGATATCAATGGCATCCATACCCTGAAAAGCCAAGGTTGAAATACGAGCAACCATACCCCCCACCGTCCCTTAAGATACGTTACGATCGGCTATTCTATCCCGATTCCGCACCAAAACGAGATTTTTTACGCGGCCCCCAGAAAAATCCGGGGGAAATCCCCAGGAAAATCCCCCATAAAATACGAGATGAAATCCCCAGAAAGATCCAGGGGGGAAATCCCATCGCCCGCACGAAGATCCCGAAGTCCAAGAAATGACGCGATTGATCCCTGATGCGATCGATCCCTTATACGATCAATCAAAGACGCCGTTCGACCGCGTCCCAAAAACAGGCCGAAATGCGCGTGTTATCAAACGCATCGATCTGGCGAATTCCGGTGGGCGATGTCACATTGATTTCGGTCAACATGCCGCCGATAACGTCAATCCCGGCAAGAATCAGACCTTTTTCTTGCAAGGCCGATCCAATTCGAGCGCAGATATCGTGATCGCGGTCATCCATTTTGACTTTTTCCGCCTTGCCCCCGGCGGCCAAATTGGAACGAAACTGACCTTTTCCGGGAAGCCGCAGCATCGCCCCGACTCCCTTGCCGTCGATGAGGATAATCCGTTTATCGCCATCGCTCACCGATGGCAGATATTTCTGGGCAACCAATGGCTGGCCGGGATAAAGACCGTCAAAAAACTCCAGCAAAACATCGATATTCGGGTCATCCACATTCAAGCGCACCACCCCTTGTCCGGCTTTGCCGTAAAGCGATTTGACCACAATCGTGCCATGGTCTGCGCGAAAATCGCCAATGGCCCGTGCGGAGGCACTGATAAGGGTCGGCGGCATTAAATCGGCAAAATCGGTAACGAAAATCTTTTCCGGAGCATCACGTATCGATGCCGCCCTGTTAACGACCAACGCGCTTCCCGCCCTTTCAAGAATGTAACAGGCACTGAGATAGGCCATATCGACCGGGGGATCCTTGCGCATTAAAATCACGTCAAAACCATCCAGCCATGCCGGCCCGGCCTCGCCGATGGTCCATGCCGATCGATCGGCATCATGCGCGACCCCCGCCACCGATGCGCCACCGCGCCCGTGATCCAGAATCAAATCGGATATATCGGCGTGAAATATCCGCCAATCGCGGTGAATGGCTTCTTCCATCAAGGCAAGGGTGGAATCGCTTTCACGGGATAATTCGGCAAGGGGATCACAAACCACAAGAAGACGTCCGGTCATTGATTTTAATCCTCCCAAATATGGCGCAAGTGACGGGGCAACCACCCCCGATCGACCATAATCATATCATAGCGTATCACACCGGTGCCATAATTTGGATGGATGGCAAGAAAGGCACCGGCCACTTTTTGCAGCCGCCTTTTTTGCGCCGGTCGGATCGGGCAATCGCGATCGAGATAATCCGTGTTACGGCTTTTGACTTCGACAAAAACCAGGGTATTGCCGCGATGCGCGATAATATCGATTTCCCCAAGATGGATTTTTCCCCGCACCCGCCAATTTCGCGCAATGATGCGATAGCCATGCAACCGCAACCATAAACGGGCCACCCATTCGCCGCGCCGCCCACGCCGCCGGGCCCGATCCCGCACCCTATATGCGGGATTATTGCGCACGCACCCCATGCCCGCGCCCGGCATCCGTGACGCCCATATCCGGCACCCCCATCCGGCACCTAGCGCCCATGCCCGTATCATCCATATATAACACCCGGCCCCCACGACCACACGCGGCACCCATCCACGGCCATCCATGAAACGGCTTTTTTCATGTTTCTTTGCCCGTCTTCGCCCGATCCTTTGCCTCGCTTTTTATGTCGGATCCGGACTCAGAACCGGATATCCCCCGATTTTGTTCCCGTATTTCAAGGGCCAAGCGATACGCCGTCGATCGGGAAAATCCATCCCCCGCGGCCCGACGGGCCGCGGCGCTTGCCGACATCGTTTTCATATCCTCGGATAATTGCTTGCGCCGCGCCTCGATATCCGGCGGGCCGTCGGATCGCCCGGCCACCACGATCGTAATTTCACCCCGCACCGTCTTTGCCGGTGCATCGTCTTGGTAAAAGGCCGCCAATTTCGACAGATCATCGCGCCGTATATCCTCGAATGTCTTTGTCATCTCCCGCATCACCGCCGCCGGACGCGGGCCAAAAATAGGCACCATATCGGCAAGACAGCGGACAAGACGGCGCGGCGATTCAAAGATGATCAATGTTGCCTTTATCGGTTCCAATTCCGTAAAAAATTGACGCCGGGCGGACGAACGCGGGGGCGGGAATCCGGCGAACATAAACCGATCGCTTGCCAGTCCCGAAAGAACCAAACCGGCCAGCACCGCCGATGGGCCGGGAACGACCCGAATATGGACCCGCGCGGCAATGGCCGCGCGAACCAGCCGATAGCCCGGATCGCTGATCAATGGTGTGCCCGCATCGCTGACGAGAACATAGCTTGCCCCACGGATAATATGATCGATCAGCGCATCCCTTTTGCCCGGGGATGTGTGTTCGTGATAGCTGATCAAGCGGCGCGGACGCAGACCGGCATATCCCATCAATCGTGAACAGGCGCGCGCGTCTTCACACAAAACGGCATCGCAATCACCGATAAGGGCGCGGGCGCGCATACCGATATCGTCGGTGTTTCCGATTGAAAGAGAAACGATATATAATATACCCTTGGACAGCATCGGAGATCACCATGTCACATGTTGACAAAGCGACGACAATGATTAGGCGCTGCCGTCACGGCACCGGCCACTATAGCACAGATCGGACACTCTTCCCGCACCCCTTGCCAAAGCGATTGTCCCCCCCCGTCCAAAGGCGTTTTGTCCCCCCATTCGGATGGGTGTTTCTCGCCCTTGCTTTGACCGCCTGCCAGCATCCGGCCACAAACGAACCGCCGCCACCGCCGATCGATACCGATGCCCCCTTTATCCCGACGGATGCCGCGACCGGCACCGGGTCGCAACAACCGCAAATCGATACACACGATCAAAGCGCATCGCCGGATCCGGCGATGCGTCGGCCCCGACCCGACCCCGGGCAACCGGACGACCGAACGAAAAGCGAGCAATGGCCCGAAGAAGCATGGCCCGAAGAGAATAGGTATAGCGACCGGACGAAAAGCGAGGAATGGCCCAGGGAGAAGTGGCCCAAAGAGAAATGGCCCGAAGAACAATGGCCCAAAGAGAAAGGGCAAGATGCAGCACCCGCAGCGCAGCCGCGCCGCGCCGCCATTCTTTTACCCCTTAGCGGAAGCAAATCCCACCTTGGCCGCGCCCTGTTCAACGCCGCCCAAATGGCCCTGTTCGATGCCAACGACGATCATTTTATCCTCGTCCCTTTTGACACCCGATCGACCGTTGCCGGCGCATCCAAAGCCGCCGCCGCCGCCGGACAAAGCCACGCTTCGGTCGTTCTTGGGCCCGTTTACGCCGATGCCGTGGCCGCGGCCGCCGATAACACCGATCGTGTCTTGGTTGCGTTTTCTTCCGATCGCAGGGTGGTCACGCACCGCACGTCTATCCTTGGCCATCTGCGCGAGGAAGAGATCGCCCGCGCCACCGCTTTCGCCATAAAAAAAGGCGCGCGCCGCTTTGCTCTGATTGCGCCAAGGGGGCCATTTGCGAATATTATCCGTGACCGCCTCGATGTTCTATTCCGCGATAGCACCGCCACCCTGGACGAGGTCTATCTCTACGATCCCAACGCCCCGCGCGGGCCATGGATCGCCGATTTTGCCGATCGCACGATGGATGATGTCGGGATCATCGACGATCCGGACCATCATGCGAATCCGGCCGCGCCGGTGCGCCAATTTGCCTATGACGCGCTTATTCTGGCCACGGATCATTTGGTTGATGTCGCAACCATGCTGTCCTACCATGACATTGATACCAAAGCCGCCACGATCATTCTGGACGGGCGTTGGACGGAACAGAATTTATGGAATGAACCGGCTTTGGAAGGGGCGTTTTTTGCCGCCCCGAATACGGATAAAAAAAATGCCTTTACCAAGCGATACCGTGCCCTTTACGGACATTCTCCACCGGCCATTGCCGATATTGTTTATGACGGGGTGCGCCTTGCCATCGCCAACCGCCGCCGCCTTGACGGCACGATTAGTGGCCTTGAATCCTTGGACACCAATGGATTGCCGGTTCGGCCGTTGCGCGTCTTCCGGATTGCCTCGTCATCTTTCGAGATCGTCGAGCCATAACCCGTTGCCCCGGCGCCCCCTCCATTGCCCGATGACCCCCATCCGCCCCCATGCAATCCACCCCATGGAATCCACCCGTGCAATCCGCCCAATATCGTGATGTGGGCATCACCGCCTAAAAATCATGATATGGGCAACCTCGCGCCACCGCATTCCGAACGAACTAAAAAGAACCCATAGATAAAACCCCATAACCAAGAGAGTACCGCCTATGAATCATATGAAGAATTCCCCCCGATGCCGCGTTTCGATGCCATCGCTTTTTTCGTCCCTATCCATGATCCTGCCCATGATGATATCCGCGATAACGGTCATAACGATCGGCATAACGATGATCATCGGCATATCCGTACCGCCGGCCCATTCGGCCATGGCCGATGCGGAAGGCCCCTATATTATTTCTCCTTTGGACAAAGCCCGAACCGGAACACGGATAAAGGTTGTTTTTGGCTTGCGCGGGCGGGGGGTCGCCCCGGCCGGGGTCGAACGCGAAAATACCGGGCATCACCATCTTCTTATCGATGCCGGTGATCTCGACCCCGATAAGCCGATTCCGGCCGATGCCCATCATCTCCATTTTGGCGGCGGACAAACGGAAACGACAATCGACCTCAAGCCGGGTCGCCATACCCTGCAACTGGTTCTCGGGGACGCGTATCATTACCCGATTGCGGGAATGGCCGGCGACCCGATCACGATTACCGTGACCGACCCTTAATAGGGGGGGGTCGATCGCGCGCGCATATCCCATTCGGGAATAATGCCCCCCCGCCCAAACGCTGCCCCAACGGCGCCCAAACGCCAACCGTGCGCATCGGTCGTTCGCCCCGTCCGTTCGCATTGCCCTTTCGCACCACCCGTGTGCAATCGGATATCGGGGGCGGACATCGGAAGCCAACATCGCGGACGTTCATCCCGTACCAACATCGCGGGCGGGCATCGCGGGCGGGCATCACGGCCATTCGCATCAACCGCTAATCGGGGGCTACCCCCAAGACTCTCTTGACAATCGCACCACAAAGTCCCATGAATGCGGACGGGGACGCCGCCCGACGGCGCAGTCCTCGGATCCGCTTGGATCAAACCCTTCGGTCGGGTTCACGACACATGACGATCGGAACGAACGGGGCATCCGAAGGCCAAGCTTAGCGCGGTACATGGAATAGGCAAAAAAAGCTTCACGCTTTTCTGTCATACCTTTGTTGCCGCTTGCTCGTGCGGACGGGGCGGGGTCATCATTCGACAATGACGGGGGGCGAAGGCTCCTGCTTTTGAAGAGTTTAAGAAAACGGTCACGGCGCGAGAAAACGGGCTCCAAGGGCACGCCTTAGATATTACCCGGATTCTCGGATACGAAGGGGGGAAAGGGTGCAAAAGGAAAAAACCATGACAAGAACCGATATATAAGGCGCGAAGGGAACAAACCATGACGAGAACCGATATATGATAAGAAACAACAATTATTTCAACAAACGCCCACGCGGGCGGGGAAACAATAATCGTCGACCGGCACGCAACACGACGATCGAGAGTAACGGGCCGGAGGTCAAATTGCGTGGCAATCCGCATCAATTGGCCGAGAAATACCAATCTTTGGCCCGCGATGCCGGGTCAACCGGCGACCGCGTGATATCGGAAAGCCTCTATCAGCATGCCGAGCATTACCAACGCCTTGTCAATATGCAGCAATCGGCCACCGCCCCAAGCAACGGCCATAACGAAGAAAAATCGGCCCGTCCGGCCGATGCCCCCCCGTGGGAGGATAGAAAAAATCAAAAAGCGGATTCTTCCCCGGACGACGTCGCCCCATCCCAGGATTAGAGCGATAGCGCAATCATGGTTCCCTTGCCTGTTGCGATGATTTCCTTATATTAAGTCGAGCGTTTATCAACGGGTCGGATCATGCCGTAAGCGGCCTTTGTTCCGGCAATCGCAAAAACTGCGGAGGAGCACCCATGATCATAGACACGCAATATTCCTTGGTGATGGATATCTCGGCCTCCTTGGTTGCCGATGTTCCCTCTTGTTCCCCCTTGTTTCCCATGATGCGAGCAGGCCTTAAAGGCGCCGTCCGTCCATGAAGCGGGAAATCGACAAACGACGCCAAGATACGCGCCCATCCCTACATCGCCGCTGGATGTCGAAACGCGGCGTCCTTAATCAAGGCAACGTGCGTGATATTTACAATGGCTGGGCCGCGTTTTATGACCAAACCTTTGGCTTTTTTACCCTTTTTAGCCGCCGCGCCGCCATTGCCAAGGTCAATCGCCTAAACGGGGAGAGGGTTCTTGAAATCGGGGTCGGAACCGGCGCATCCCTACCGCTGTATCACCGCGACAAGAAAATCACGGGCATTGATATTTCCAAACGTATGATTGAAAAAGCCCGCCGCCGCGCCAAGGGAATGCCCCATGTTGAGTCCCTTGAATTGGTCGACGCGGAAAAGAGTGATTTTCCCGATGACCATTTTGACATCATCGTCGCCAATCACGTCCTTTCCGTCACTCCCGATCCCCATCAACTATGTCGGGAAATGGCCCGGGTATGCAAACCCGGCGGCGATATTCTGATCGTCAATCATTTTCATTCTTCGTCGCCCGCGCTGTTGCGCTTCGAGAAAATCCTCTCGTCCTATGCCGGTTGGATCGGCTGGCGCGCCGATTTCGATGATAGTTGCTTGGAAAGCGGTAATTTTACCGTTATCGACCGGCGTCGAATCAAAGCGCTGCCGCTTTTTGTCATGGTCCATTGCCGTAATTGCAGCCGCGTTTGACCGCCCTCTTGCCCGCACCCATCGCCCCCGCGCGCCCCTTTGGCCGAGCGGCTTAGCAATAGGTTCTAGCCGCTCAATAATAAGGTTAGCGTTTCACCCCCCTTGGCCGAGCCGCTCAACGATAGACCATGGCGGACATCGTCCCGCACCCATCGCCCCCGCGCGCGCCTTTGGCCGAGCGGCTCAACGATAGGAATTAGCGGTTCAACAGGGTTGGCGTTTCAGCAATAGGGGGTAAGCCGCTCAACGATAGACCATGACGGACATCGCCCCGCCCCCATCCGGATCATCGCCGGGGTATCGCCCCCCATCGGATCATTACCCGTCATGCTTTGCCCGAATGGCCAAAAAATCTTGCCACACCAGGCGTTTTTGTCCGGGAGAGCGAAGCAAATAGGCCGGATGAAAGGTCGGTTTTAGGGGAATTGGCCTTTGCAACTGGGGGCTTTCATACGAAAACCACTGACGCCGCAACATGGTGATCCCATCCGTCCGGCCAAGCAATGCCTTTGCCGCAACCCCACCAAGGGCAATCAAAATCTTTGGTCGAACAAGGGCGATATGGCGTTCGATAAAAGGCAGGCAGAGGGAAATCTCACTGGACAAGGGAGTGCGATTGCCGGGCGGTCGCCACGGTAAAATATTGCCGATACGAACGGAATCCGGGGCAAAACCGACCGCCGCCAAAATAACGTCGAGTAACTGTCCGCTGGCCCCGACGAACGGCTTGCCCTGTTTATCTTCCTCATCGCCGGGGGCTTCGCCGACAATCATCAGATCGCTATCTTCCGCGCCACGACCAAAGACCGTGTTCTCTGCCGTCTGGCGAAGTGGGCATTGCGTAAACCCATCTATTCGAGACTTCAAATCGGCAAGGCTTTGGCATTCTCCGGCCAAGGTCACGGCCAGATGTTGATCCCCGGGGGTTCCCGTATTTGCGATTTCTTCTCGACCCGATTTTTTCGCCGGTGTCGGCGGTGATGCATCACGGGAAGAAGCGCCCCGCGTATCGGACGATCCCGATGGCAAAGCGGGCGGAACATTCGGCGAGGGCGAAGGCGGCAAAGAAGCGGTCGAGGGACGCGGATCCACCCGCGTATCGGACGATCCCGATGGCGAAGCGGGCGGAACATTTGACGATGGCGCGGGCGGCGATGAACCCGCGCCCGTATTTGCGAAATCACGGGCCGATGAAGGGGGCAGGGACTGGATTGCCGTCCCCTTGTCGAGTGCCCCCTTGTCGGCATTACTTTTGTCGAACTGGCGTTTGTCGAGTGCCCCCTTGTCGGCATTACTTTTGTCGAACTGATTTTCGCCGGAATGGCTTTTGTCGGAATGGCTTTTGTCGGGCGCGCGGCGCACGCCCGGCGGTACCGTTTGCATGTCCAAAGGATCGCGCACACCGGCATCGGCCAACCATTCGATGGCCCTCACCACGCCGTCGCGCCCGCCGGTAAGGAAAAAAATATTTTTGTCTCTTTCGTCCACTCTATCTCTCAACTACTATGGCCGTGTAACCATTTGGATTGTAGCACCGCCACCCGCGCCATAAAAGGCCATTCAAAGCGATCGGAACCAAGCAGGAGGCACACCCCCACCCATGAATTCAATAACCAATTCAACCGCCAATTCAATGACCAATTCAACCGCCGATTCACCCACCCGCACACCTGCCAATGCCGGGGTCGATGCCGGGGCCGATGCGGGGGTCGATGCCGATGCGGGTGCCGATTCACCCACCCGTACACCTGTCGATGCGGGTGCCAATGCGGGGGCCGATTCACCCACCGACAATCCGGCCACCCAAAGCCCCGGCAATCCCGATCCATCGGACGAGGGCCAACGTGAAACGATGGAATACGACGTTGTCATCGTCGGTGCCGGTCCCGCCGGATTGGCCGCGGCGATCCGGCTAAAACAACGTGCCGCAAAGGCCGGCACCCCCATCAGCGTCTGCGTCCTTGAAAAAGGATCGGAGGTCGGTGCCCATATCCTATCGGGAGCGGTGATCGAACCGCGCGCCCTGGACGAACTTCTCCCCGAATGGAAAACGACCGGCGCGCCCTTGACGGTCGCGGCCAAAAAAGACCGCTTTTTCTTTTTGACCAAGCGTCGCTCGTGGCGTCTGCCGACACCCCCGCCGATGCGCAACCACGGCAATTATATTGTCTCGTTGGGCAATGTCTGCCGCTGGCTTGCCGAACAAGCCCAATCCCTTGGTGTCGATATTTTCCCCGGCTTTGCCGCAACAAAGCCGATTATCGGCGCGGATGGCCAAGTCTGCGGCGTGATCACCGGTGATATGGGGGTCGATCGCAATGGGCAAAAAACCGCCACCTGGCAACCCGGGGTCGCGCTGCATGCCCGGCAAACCCTTCTTGCCGAAGGGGCGCGCGGATCCCTCAGTAAGGATATTATAGGGCGTTTTTCACTGGCCCGCGCAAGCCACCCCCAAACCTATGCCATCGGCATTAAAGAATTGTGGGAAATCAAACCCGAGCATCACGATCAAGGTGCCATTATGCACACGATCGGCTGGCCTCTCGATCGGGGTACCTATGGCGGTTCGTTTCTGTATCACCTTGATAACAAGCAGCTTTCCATCGGTTTTGTCATCGGCCTTGATTACACCAATCCATGGCTCGATCCGTATGAAGAATTCCAACGCTTCAAGACCCACCCGAGTATCCGCCCCCTACTGGCCGGGGGACGGCGTATTTCCTATGGCGCCCGCGCTCTGAATGAGGGCGGCTTTCAATCGATTCCCAAGTTAACCTTTCCCGGCGGCGCATTGATCGGGTGCAGTGCCGGATTCCTTAACGTCCCCAAGATCAAGGGATCACACACGGCGATGAAATCGGGCATGGTCGCGGCCGAAGCCGTCTTTGCCGCCCTTTCGCAAAAAGATAGGGGGACAAAGGATCCATCTCAAAAAAATGAAACACAGAAAAACACGACCCCCGGCGATACGAACACCCGTCCCGATCGCGCCATCGAAGTCCATGCCTATCCGGAACGTCTGCAAAAAAGCTGGCTTTGGCGGGAACTTAAAACCGTGCGTAATATTCGCCCCGCGTTTCGGGCCGGACTATGGGGCGGGTTGATCTATAGTGCTCTCGAGACGTTTTTGCTGCGCGGGCGAACGCCCTGGACATTCGGCCATCGCCATGACCATGCCTGCCTTAAGACCGTCGCCAAGGCGAAAAAAATCACCTATCCCGGGCATGACGGCGTGATCACCTTTGACCGGACGGCATCGGTTTATCTGGCCGGGATTTCCCATGATGAAAATCAACCATGCCATCTCAAGCTAAACGATGCCGATGTCCCGATCGATATCAATCTGCGCTTATATCAGGCACCGGAACAACGCTATTGCCCGGCCGGGGTCTATGAAATAATAACACCGGCCGACGGCACGCCCCGTCTTCAGATCAACGCCGCCAATTGTGTCCATTGCAAGACCTGTGACATCAAAGACCCGGGGCAAAACATCGACTGGACGACCCCCGAGGGCGGCTCCGGCCCTAATTATCCCAACATGTAAAATGCCGTCGTTATTCAAACGCATCCTGCCCGCATCGGAAGAAAATGACCAAAATCGATCATGTTTCCTCCCGTTCCACGGCGCACCGGTGCATCGTCAACCGAACCATATTTCAAGGGGATTTGGGACCATCGCCGCCCTATCGGTTTTTATAATATGCGCGATCATGGCCGGAACGGTGCTTCCGGCGGCGGCCGCGACAACGCCCGGACAGGGTGGCTATGGCCATTATCTGGCCGGATGGATCGCCCATAAAAACGGCGATTTTCCCACCGCCTTGGATCATATGAACCACGCGTATCGGCTTGACGGAAACGCCGATGCGCGCCGCCGCGCCTATCTTACCGCCTTGACCAACGGCCAAGTCAAACACGCCGAAATGATCGCTCGGGATATTCTTGACCGATTTCCTTCCCGTTCCGATTTTTTGGATATTGAAAAAAACAAAGCCATCGCCAATGATGGCGACGCGACCTTATTTTATTGGATCGCCTTCCAGCGTGGCATCGATGCCTTGCGCAACCTTGACTATGCCACGGCGGAAAAATATTTCGCCCACGCCGAAACATCGAATGTTCCACCGCAAGCCATGGCCGGCGCACTCTTGCGGATATGGGCCATATTCGGCAGCGGAAAACGGGATGAAGCCATCACCATGGCCAAAAATCCATCCACATCCCAACGTTATCACGCCCACGGCGTTTACCGGTTCCATCATGCCTTGCTGCTCCATGTGGACGGGAAAGACGAATCCGCCCGGCGCATCATCACCGGCCAAAAACAAGCCGGATCGCTGCTCGCTTGGCCTTTTGCCATCTATCAAAAAGCACTGATCGACGATCATCACAACCGGACGATCATCAATGCCTTGCATGGGGCCGGGGCGGCAATTCTGCACGCCGGGTACGATTCCCAAATTCAGGGTTTTTACGAAGACGGACTGCGCTATGGCCGAATGGCGGAATATCTGATGCCCGATTTTGCGCCCGGCGCACTCCTAAGCGGGCAATGTCTCGAACGCCTCGGCAATGCCGGGGCGGCCATCCGTGCCTATGAAAGCATTCCCATATCCAACCCCTTGTCACGCCAAGCCCGCATCGCCGCGGCGCTTGCCCATAACCATATCGATAAACCCGATCGGGCTTTGGAAAAACTCCAGAAACTCGCCACCCAATATCAAAAAGATAATGAGATTCTCAATCTTCTCGGCAATCAGTTGCAAGCAATGGAACGCTTTAAACAAGCCGTGGCAATCTATGATCGCATCTTGGCCGATGTCGATGAAACGACCCGCAATGCCGATTTTTGGCATCTTTACTATGCCCGGGCGATCGCCCTTGAGCGCAGCGGCAATTGGCCGCGCAGCGAGCAAGATTTACAACGCGCCCTGACCCTTCGTCCCAATGATCCATACGTCATTAATTATCTTGCCTATGCTTGGGCCGACCGTAATCAAAACCTCGATCAGGCTCAAACCCTTCTTAAAACCGCCCTTGCCCATCGACCCGATGACGGACATATCATCGATTCTTATGGCTGGACTTTATTTCGGCAGGGCGATTTTGATCAGGCCGTGCGCTATCTTGAGCGCGCCGCCGAGATTCTTCCCCTGGAAACGGACGTCAACCATCACCTGGCCGATGCCTTGGCCAAAGTCGGGCGGCGGCGCGAGGCGCGCTATCATTGGCGGCGCGCCCTTAATCTTTCCCCCGACCGCGGGGATAAAATGGCACTGCAACGAAAATTATCCGCCGATCTGCCGTGACACGCAAAAAACCGTCATCCATGCCGTCGGCGATGCCAAAAGACGTCACCGTCAAATCCCGAACCATTAAGGCCCAAACCATCAAGGCCCGAATCATTAAAGCTAGTGCCATAAAGTCCCAAACCATCAAGGCTAGCGCCATAAAGTCCGGAACCGTCAAATCCCGAACCGTCAAGGCTAAAGCAAAAATCAATCTCTATTTGCATGTATTGGGACGGCGCGCCGATGGCTATCATCGCTTGCAATCATTGATGGCCTTTGCCGATATGGGCGATACGATCACGATCTGCCCAACCGACCGACGGGACGAACAACCGGTCGAACAACGAACTGATCGACGGGCCGAACGATTGGCCGAACAACCGGCCGAACAACGAACCGACCGACGGGCCGACCGATTGGCCGAACAACGAACCGATCAACCGGTCGATCGCACCCCCATGCGCGTGCGTGGACCCTTTGCCGGTCATGTGCCGGACGGATCGGATAATTTAATTTGGCACGCCATTCGGCGCGCCGGTGGCGCAAAAAAGCCGCCCATCGCCATTGACCTTGTCAAGAATCTTCCCGCCGCCGCCGGTATCGGTGGCGCCAGCGCGGATGCCGCGGCCACTTTGCGGGTCGTATCCGATCTTTGGTCTATCCCGCAAAAAACCCTTTGGCGAATCGCACTGGATATCGGCGCCGATGTCCCGTTTTGCCTTGACGGCCGTGCCGCCCATACCGACGGGATAGGGGAAGAACGCCGCGCATTCGCGCATATCGACCCGTGCCCGATGCTTCTTGTCAATCCGCGCATACCGCTTTCGACCCAAACCGTATTCGCCGATTTCGATGGGCCTTTTTCCCCTTCAAGCGCGGTGGTCAAAGACCTGACCAACCGCGTGCACCTGATTGATTACCTGTCGGCTAGGCGCAACGATTTAACCGCCGTTGCCAAAGCCAGAGTGCCGCCCATCGGCGATGTTCTCGATACCATTAGCCGATGCGAAGGATGTTTGATTGCCCGCATGTCCGGCAGTGGCAGCACCTGTTTTGGATTGTTTGAAAAGCCGTCGATGGCCCGGCGCGCCCACCAAAAGATTGCCGCTTGCAAAGATTGGTGGGTGGCCACCACCACCCTTGTCGAGCGCAACGACGAACCGGCCCGGATCAAGATCGGCGACAAAAAATGGTAATGCCGCGAAAGCGATGGTTGGTCGATTTCCACATCCCGATAACCGCATCAATCGTAAAAACATCCTTGCGATACATCGGCAGAACCTGATCCAACCAAACCACATGCGCCCCTTTCGGCAAACGCCCAAGGGCACGCATCACCTTGTTCCGGCGCACCATCGATGTGCCATAGTGCTCGCAATCCTCGACGCTATAGGGCGGGTCGGCCAAAACAAGATCGTATTTTTCAAGGGGCACGCTTTCAAGGGTTTGGGCATCGTCAACATAGGTGGGGCCGAAACGCGCTTGAACATCGACGGTATCACCGGGAAAAACCGCCAGATCGACTTTGCCGCTGAAAACGTGCAATACCGCTTTCTTGTCCGGAAACAAAGCCCGCACCCGTTTTAGATAACCGGCCGGATAGCCCCCGTAATAATGGGATCCGACCCGATAATCATTCCCCATGATCCAGGTGCCAACGACCCGCCCGTCATCCGCCTGGAAAAGCGAGCGGGGAAATTTCGTCACCTTGACGTAGTGATCGATCCGTTCTTGCCAATTCATTGGGGCCAATTCATTTGGGCCAATTCATTTTTGGCTCTTTAACCATCGGGGGCATCGAAGGCCATTTTGGCCAATCCATTTTGGGCCATTCATCATCGGGGGCATTAAAGGCCACGGTCACGATGGCACGCGCCGTACCGATCACACCGATCTTCATTCATCGCGGGTGCGCAAGGCTTGGATAATGGCCGTTTGCGGAATGGCGACCTTGCCGACCATCTGCATTTTCTTTTTACCGGCTTTTTGCTTGTCGAGCAATTTGCGCTTGCGGCTGATATCGCCGCCATAGCACTTTGCGGTGACGTCCTTGCGCATCGCCGCAACCGTTTCGCGCGCAATAATCCGCGACCCGATCGACGCTTGAATGGGAACCTTGAATAACTGGCGCGGGATTAATTCCTTCAATCGCTCGCATAAATGGCGCCCGCGTCTTTCCGCCCGCACCCCGTCGGCAATAAAAGAAAACGCATCCACCTTCTCGCCATTGATCAAAATATCGACCTTGACCAATTTTGCTTCCTTCCAATCGCCGTCCCGGTAATTGAAACTGGCATAGCCACGGGAAAGCGATTTGAGCGAATCGGTAAAATCGAAAACCACTTCGCTAAGGGGTAAAAGGGCAGTGACGATGGCTCTTTCCCCTGCCCACTCAAGGCTTTTATGCACGCCGCGCCGCTTGCTGCAAAGATCCATAACGCTGCCGAGATAATCGCCCGGCGTGATAATGGATGCCTCGATCCATGGCTCTTCCATTTGCGCGATTTTTGTCTGTTCCGGCATTTTTGCCGGGTTGCCGGTTTCCAAAATGCGTCCGTCCGTTTGCCGAAAACGGTACGTGACACTGGGCGCACTCATGACCGGATCAAGGCCGAACTCGCGCTTTAATCGTTCATAGACGACCTCAAGATGCAGCAATCCATGAAATCCGCACCGAAAACCATGGCCAAGGGCGGTGGAATGTTCCGGTTCGCGACTAAAGGAAGAATCGTTCAGTGCCAATTTGTCGAAAGCATCGCGCATGTGGTCAAAATCCTGACCGTCATGGGGGAAAAAACCGCAAAACACCGACGGCAATCGCGGCGAAAATCCGGCAAGCGGAACCGCAACCGGGCGATGGTCATCCGTCAGCGTGTCACCGACCCGACAATCGGCGATGTCCTTAACCCCGACCGAAACAAAGCCAATTTCACCCGGCCCCAAAGCGTCCTGTTCCCGCTTGGCCGGGGTGAAAACGCCAACCATTTCCGCTTTGACCTTTTTGTCGACCGACATCATCCGCAAGGTCATGCCTTTGCGAATAAACCCGTCGCGCACCCGCACTAACACGATAACGCCAAGATAGGAATCATACCAACTATCGATCAAAAGCGCGCTGAGCGGCGCGGTATCGATGCCTTTTGGCGGGGGCAATCTTTCCTCGATCGCCCGCAAGATCGCATCGATATTTTGACCCGTTTTGGCCGATACCGGAATCGCGCTTGCCGGATCAAGGCCAAGGGCTTGCGATATCTCATCGGCCGTCTTTTTCGGATCGGCGGCGGCCAAGTCAATTTTGTTCAAAACGGGAATGATTTCGTGATCGTGTTCGACCGCGTTCCAGGCATTGGCAAGGGTTTGCGCTTCAATGCCCTGGGCACAATCGACCAAAAGCAACGATCCCTCGCAGGCGGCAAGGGATCGGCTTACCTCGTAGGAAAAATCAACGTGGCCGGGGGTATCGACAAGGTTCAAAACCATATGCGTTCCATCCTTGGCCCGCCAAGGAAGACAAACCGTCTGGGCCTTGATCGTGATACCGCGCTCGCGCTCGATATCCATCGAATCGAGAATTTGATCGCGCATGCGCCGTTCCTCGACCGTGCCGCAACGTTGAATCAAGCGATCGGCAAGGGTCGATTTACCGTGATCGACATGGGCGATCAGGGCAAAATTACGGATATGCGAAAGGGGCGTCATGCCCTTGACGGTCGTTGCGACAAAACACGCATAAGAAAAATCTATTTCCCTTCCGTCCGCAATGCCGCGCCAAACCGGCGCGCGGTCGCAATGACCTTATCACAAATCGCGCGAATATCTTTATCCCGCAGAGTCTTTTCCACACTTTCAATCCGAACGCTGACCGCGATCGATTTTTTTCCCTCTTCAATATTTTCACCCTGATATAAATCGAACAAACGCACATCGGTGATGCGATCCCGATCGACCCCGGCGATGCGGGACAATAAATCACCGACCGGCGCGCCCGATGCGACGGTAAAAGCAAAATCGCGCTCGATCGGCAAAAATGGGGAAAGACGCGGCGGCCCACCCACGGCGGGAAGGGACGCGCCAACAAGGGTGGACAAAGCCGCCTCGCAGACAATGACATCGCCGGCATAATCGATATCCAGACACGATGCATCAACGACACCGATCAGACCAAGCGCGCGATATGCCCCTTGCCGTTTGATCATAATCCGGGCCGACACCTCGGGGACAAGCCATGGCGGGGCGGGGCGCCGGGCAAAGCGATCGGTGTTGTCCCGATCCGCTCTATCGGGGGGCGTATCGGCGGGCATCGGGGGGGGCGTATCGGCACCCGGCCCGTCTTGAACCGGACAAAAGGGAACGAAAACGATATCTTTGCGCGCGATTCTCAATCGTGCGCAAAGGGCAATAAAATCGGCTTTAACATCAAAGAAATCAACGCTTTTGGCCGGGCCGTTCCAGCGGGCCGGACACCATTGCCCCCCCCGTATCCACGCCACGACAGAAGTTTGATCCGGCCGCCCATCGCCGACAGGTGGCCAAACATGGGAAATCTCGAAAAGGGACACGCTTTTACGGCCGTGATGGAAATTATCCCTTGCCCCGCGCAAAAGATGGGGAAGCAACGACGGGCGCAACACCGCCATATCGACACTGATCGGATTTTGAACCCGCACCAATGAATCTTTCGTGTTTTTTTTGCTTTTTTCAAAACGATGCGCGACCGATCGCTTTGCTTGGGCCCGGGTCGAATGGCCCAATGCGACCCCATCGTATGACGAAGGGGGGGATGCCCCATCCGACGATGCCCCCCCTAAAGGGGCATCGGAGAAAAGCGCATCGGAAAAGACCCCATCCGAAAACATAAGGGCCGCCTCTTCATCAATGAACGACCAACCAACGGTTTCATGCAGGCCGCGCCCGGCCAGAAAATCGGCAATCACCGATGATTTTTCCTGTTCGATTTTTCGCCGTTGCATCACGTCGGAATACCCCGCCGCCTTCATCATTCCCGGCGTCATTCCCGGCGTCATTCCCGGCGTCATACCCCCCTTCATCATTCCTGGCGTCATTCCCGGCGTCATACCCCCCTTCATCATTCCTGGCGTCATTCCCGGCGTCATACCTGGCGTCATTCCCGGCGTCATTCCTGGCGTCGCCCCCGATAGGGCCGGCAGTTCTTGCGCTTCAATGGTATCGAAACCGCGCACCCGCAGGATTTCTTCGACCATATCTTCCTCGCCGTGGATATCATGCCGCCAAGACGGTATTTGCCATCGGTCATCGTCACGATAGGCAAAACCAAGATCGGTCAATATGGTGTGGCATTGCGCGGCATCGACCAAAACCCCGCCAAGCGACCGGACGCGCTCGGGGCGGAAACGAACCGGCGGCGGCGGCGGCGGCGGCGCACCACAAAGGGTCGGTGCGCTTGCCTCGCCCCCGCATAACGCCAAAATCATCCGGGTCGCCGCGTCCAACCCGGGCAAGACCGACCCCGGGTCAATCCCGCGCTCGAATCGATAACGGGCATCGCTTTCAATCTGAAGGCGTTGGCCGCTTCGGGCGATGCGCGATGGCGGGAAATAGGCACTTTCCAGAAAAACCGTGCGGGTTTCGGCCCGAACACCACTTTTATGCCCGCCGATGATTCCCGCCAATGCCAATACCCGTTCGTGATCCGCGATAACGATATCACCCTCGGCCAAGGCATAATCCTTGTTATCTAAAGCGCGCAAAACCTCCCCTTTTTTGGCGTCCCGCAAAACCAATCGATCGCCGATCTTATCGCCGTCAAAAACATGCAACGGCCGACATCGATCGATCGTGAAATAATTGGTGATATCGACCAATGCCGATACCGACTTCATCCCACAATCCCGCAAACGCCGCACCAACCAAGGCGGCGACGCTCGATTGGTTAGCCCGCGAATAACACGCCCCGCGAAAAACGGATGCGGGGAATCGTTGTCCCGATCGTGCCCCGCTTTTTCGGCAAACCGCGCCTGCACGCGTATCGGACAATCAAAACATTCCCGGATCGCATCGTTTTTGACTTCCTGCGGGCCATTCGGCCCGGCATATAACGTCGGCATCGGCTTTAACCGGCCAAGACCGGCCGCGGCCAAATCACGGGCGACCCCGCGAATGGCGGCGCAATCGCCACGATTGGGCGTCAGGGCGATATCCATAACCGGATCATTCCCTGAGTCATTCAGTGAATCATCTCGTGAATCATTCAGTTTGGGGATTTTCGATAATGGCGTTCCGATCGGGGTATCGGGCGGCAAAACGAGAAGACCGTCCCCATCCCCGGGCAATCCCAATTCATCGGCACCACACAACATGCCCCGGCTTTCGACACCACGGATACGGCGCGGCCCGATCACCAAATCGACATGGGGAAGCCGACATCCGACCGGAGCAAACGCCGCCATCATGCCGGCCGTGACATTGGCCGCCCCGCAGACCACCGTATGCGTCCCATGGCAATCGACCCGACAAACGCGCAAACGATCCGCGTCCGGATGGGCCGCAGTGTCCATCACCCTTGCCGCAAGCACATGGTCAAGGGGACGTTCTTGCCCCTCGATGCCCCCCGCTGCGCCGGTGATTGCCTCGACCTCTAGCCCAAGGGCGGTCAAGGCATCGGCGATATCGTCGATCGAGGCGGCGGTGTCAAGATGATCATACAGCCAAATTAAAGGGATTTTCATGATCCGATTCTATCCCCCGCAGCAAATCCATAATGGGATAACAGGCGTTGATCGCAACGAAATATCGTCCGCAGATCGCCAATCGCGTATTTCAGCATGGCCAAACGCTCGACCCCCATGCCAAAGGCAAATCCCTGCCACTGTTCCGGATCGACACCGCATGCCCGAAGAACCTTGGGATGGACCATGCCGCATCCCAGAATTTCCATCCAATGTCCGGATCCCGCAAGGCGTAATGTCGCCCCTTCAAAAGAGCAGCCGATATCGACCTCCGCCGAAGGTTCGGTGAACGGAAAAAAAGAGGGACGAAATCGCAAATGAACATCTTTAGCCAATTTTTGGGCGGATGCGCCTGTCGATTCTTGAGCGGATTCCGGGGCGGATGCGCCTGTCGATTCTTGGGTAGACTCTGGGGCAGGCATCTGCCCCGCGGCGAAAAAAGAACGGCAAAATCGCTCTATACAGCTTTTCAAATGCCCCATATGAAGGTCTTTGCCAATGGCCAGCCCCTCGACCTGGTGAAACATCGGGGTGTGGGTTTGATCCGAATCGCTGCGATAGGTGCGCCCCGGCGCAATAATCCGAAGGGGCGGCGGGGTTTGAAGCAACGTGCGAATCTGGACCGGTGATGTATGAGTCCGCAATACCATCGGTCGGTTTTCATCATCCAGACAATCGAGATAAAACGTATCATGCATTTGTCGGGCCGGGTGATCCGGGCCGATATTAAGGGCCGTGAAATTGTGAAAGTCGTCCTCGATATCGGGGCCGAAAGCGGTCGAAAAATCCATTTGGGCAAAAATTGCCCGAATATCTTCGATCACCTTGCGAATTAAATGAACGGTACCGGCCGGCGGGACATCGACCGGAAGGGTCACATCGATCGGCATCCGCCGCCGCCCCGCCCGGACAAGGATATCGCGACGCTTCTCGAGCACGCCGATGATTCTTTGTTTGACGACATTCAGCTGCTTGCCGCGCACACGCCGATCCGCCGGATTCATATCGGCAAGCGCGCGCAAAAGAGCCGTCAACGCCCCCTTGCGGCCAAGAATGGCGACTCGCAGGCGCTCGAGCGCGTCCACATCGGCGGCGGCCTCGGCGTCTTGACGCCATTGCTTTTCCAAAGAAGCCGGATCAGTCATCGCGCGCTTTGCGCAATTAACAACGAAGCGGGCGTCACTGACGCCCGGCAGCGATATCCTGTCTCGAGTCGAGTGTTTCCGGCAGGGCTTTTTTCGATTGCGCAACCAATGTCGCGAAGGCATCGCCGTCACGCACGGCCATATCCGCAAGGATTTTGCGATTTAAGTCGACCCCGGCCCGATTGAGACCGTCCATAAACCGGCCGTAAGGCAGCCCATGGGCCCGACTTGCGGCGTTGATCCGACTGATCCACAAACTCCGGATATCACGTTTGCGCGTGCGGCGATCACGATAGCCGTATTGCAACGCTTTTTCGACCCGCTGGACGGCGGCGCGAAAAACTTTATGGGCGCGCGAACGAAATCCCTTTGCCCGTTTGAGAATCTTTTTGTGACGGCGACGCTCACCCGTACTGGACGCGGATCGGGTCATGCCCATTCCCCTTTAATGCTTCTATCCGATGCGCCACCATGAAAGCGGGCCGGGTCAAACCATCCCCGCATCACGGTCGCCCCCAAGGAAGAAAACGGCGGATAATCGCTTGATCCGGTTTGGCACTGATCGCGCTTTGCCGGCTTTGCCGTCTGATTTTGGGGGTGCGCTTGATCATGCCGTGGCGGCGGCCGGCGGCATAATGACGGATCAAGCCGCTTCCGGTAATCCGAAAGCGTTTCTTTGCCCCACTTTTCGTTTTCATTTTCGGCATCGGCGCCACCCCATCATTCGTCTTGTTATTATCATTCGTCTGGTTATCACATCCCGCCACGAAGACGGCGGATATGACCCCCCGTCACGACGCAATGCCCATCCGCCACGGCATGGATATATCCTTGCCCATATACATGAAATATATACGCAAGGCGTGATATATACGCAAGGTGCGATAACTTATCAAGCCATGAACACGATTTCTTTGGCGTTATCGGCGTTGATATGATCGGTTTTGGCCTATGGGCCCGTGGTCGACACCTTAGAATATAGGGAGAATATAGGGAATATGGCGTTATCCATCCCATCGGCACGGATGATCATGGCGGGCAAGGGGGCGGGCAAGGGGGGGTGCATCCCCCCGATAAAGAAGAGTTGCGGGAATCGATCGAACACCGAAATAACGCCGGGCATGGGCAAGGGATATCGACACCATCCGCAGCGATTGCCAGCCATGGCGCCGGATCAAGGCCGAAAGACCATCGGGCTTGCCGATATGGACCGCGATCAGGAGGAGGTCGTTTTTTTCGGCGAAACGAATCAACGATGGAATTTCCAAAAGACATGGGGCGCACCATGTTGCCCAAAAATTGATCACCACGCCCCGCTTTGTGCCCAAGGATTGCACCCATCGAGCCGGGGAAACGGCACCATCCGGGGCAATATCCGGGCCACCATCCAGGCCGGACCAAATCCGCTTGTCCGGTAAGGGCGGCGGCAAAGGCAGCATCGGGCCAAGACCATCGCCGTTCCCTTTGCCGTCCCCTTTGTCATTCGCCCCCTCGGCAAAGGCTTGGGTCAGGGCGGCCGGACACCGCTCCAGTTCCGATGTCGACCCGCGGTTTGATGGCGATTCTCGGGCAGGCGCGGACTCGCGGTTTGATGGTGATTCGCGGGCCGATGCCGGATTGCCCGACAAAAAATACATGCCGCCCAAAACGCCCATCATTACCGAAACACCCATCACCAAAGGCGTGATCGGGGGTATCGTTAAGGGCATCATCAAGACCATCACCAGGGCCCGGGCCCACCGATTGATAGAACGTTTCATCCGCATCAGCTTTCTATACCACTATCTTCGATTTTACGCTATCATCCGCCCCTCGTCGCCCCTTTGTCCCGTGTTTCGTATACATTCATCATGGCCCGCTCTTCACCCCCGCCGAAAACCACCGCTCGACTGCGCCGCGCGCGCTTTACCGCCGATAATGACCCGTGGATGGATCGCATCCATGTCAGTGTCGATTTCGACCGGCGCCTAGCGCGCGAGGATATTGACGTCTCGATCGCCCATTGCCGCATGCTGGAAGCGTGTGGAATCATCAACAAAGACGATGCGCGCGCCATCTGCGCCGGATTAACGACGATCGGCGAGGAAATTCGAGACGGGCACTTTGTCTGGAAACGGGAACACGAAGACGTGCACATTAATATCGAGGCGCGATTGGAAGAATTGATCGGGAAAGCGGCCTTGCGCCTGCACACGGCCCGCTCACGCAATGATCAAGTGGCTTGCGATTTGCGCCTTTGGATCCGCCGTCGCATCGACGAGCTCGACCGCATGTTGCGCGACCTCCAAGAATCCCTGATCAAAAAAGCCGAATCCCACCACGATACGGTCATGCCCGGATTTACCCATCTTCAAACCGCCCAGCAGGTAACCTTTGGCCATCATCTTCTCGCCTATACGGAAATGTTCGGCCGGGATCGTGACCGCTTGAGCGATTGCCGGCGGCGCCTTGACGAATCACCGCTCGGGGCCGCCGCCTTGGCCGGGACGTCCTTTGCCATCGACCGAACATTCAGCGCCCAAGAACTTGGATTTGCCAGGGTCATGGTGAATTCATTGGACGCGGTGTCATCGCGCGATTTTGCCTGTGAATTTATTGCCGTCGCCGCGCTAAGCGCGGTGCATATGTCCAGAATCGGCGAGGAAATCGTCCTATGGATGTCCCAGCCCTTTTCCTTCATCACCCTATCGGACGCATGGTCGACGGGAAGCTCGATCATGCCGCATAAGCGCAATCCGGATGCCGCCGAACTCGTCCGTGGCAAGTCCGGAACGATTTTTGCCCAACTGACATCCTTGCTCACCACCCTGAAAGGGCTTCCCCTCGCCTACAGCAAGGACATGCAGGAAGATAAAATCCCGGTCTTCAATACGTTCGATACGTGGTCATTGTGCCTTCATGCCCTCAAAGGCATGATTGACGATATGACCGTTCGCAAGGAACGCATGGCCGAAGTCGCCAAAGGCGGACGGGCGAACGATCTGGCCGATTTACTCGTCCAAAAAGCCGATATGCCCTTTCGTCAAGCCTATGAATATATCGCCACCCTTGTCCGGATCGGCGAAGATCAGGGCAAGAGCCTGTCCGAGTTAACCCTTGCCCAGATGCAAGACGTATGTCCGGCCATCAGCCAAGAAATGTACGACGATGCCGACGGATCCCCCGACAAACGCACATCCTTTGGCGGCACCGCCCCGAAAAGGGTGCAAGCGGCGGCCAAGAGTGCCCGCAAACGTTGGCTTGACTGACGCTTGCCGAACGAATGGGCCATAAGATACCGTCCATGGAATTGCGTAAAACATGCCCGCCGTTATGGTCAAAGCCGCCGATTTGGACGCGGCGGCGGCGGACGATCGTTGGCGCGGTCTTGGTCGCCCTGTTATCCGTCACCCTTTTATCGGCCTGTGGGGTAAAAGGCCCCCCCCAATATCCGCCCGGGTATAAAGATCCCGATAGCTATCCCCACGATGGTCCTCATGATTACCCGAATTAGGTATTCCGATGCCCCATGACTCCAATGATCCTTGCCCCCGAAACCCGTGACTCCGAAACCCCGTGACCCCGATGCCCCATGACTCCGATGACCCGTGACTCCGGAAACCATACCCCCGGGACTCATAACCGCGTGATCCCACCGGCAAATCGCGATGCCCCGGCCGTTCTCGGCACGGCCCGGCGCGATGGAATACTCCATGTCGAGGGCGTGTCCTTGGATCATCTTGCCCAATGCTATGGCACCCCCCTTTACGTCTATTCGCGGGGTATGATCGACGATGCCGTCACCCGCCTCGAATCGGCTTTTGGGCCGCTTGGCGCGGGGATCTGTTTTGCCCTCAAAGCGAATTCAAATCCCTCTCTTTTGACCATCATCGCGGGGCGTGGATGTGGGGCCGATATCGTATCGGGCGGCGAGTTGGCCGCCGCCTTGCGCGCCCGGTTCGATCCCGAAAAAATCATCTTTTCCGGAGTCGGAAAACAAGAATGGGAAATTCGCCGCGCACTGGAAGCCGGCATCGGCCAATTCAATGTTGAATCGCCGGAAGAGTTAGACGACATTATCGCGATCGGCAAGGCGATGAAACGCACGGCTCCCGTTGCCCTGCGCCTTAATCCCGATATCGCCGCCCCCACCCATGACAAAATCGCCACCGGACGCGCCGACGACAAATTCGGCATCGAAGCCGCCGCCTTGCCCGCCATGGTTGCGCGTATCCGTCGGTGCAAGCACCTCGATTTTCGTGGCCTGGCCATCCATATCGGATCCCAGATAAGGGATATTGACGCATTTCGCCGGGGATGGCGGACGTTATGCAAAAGCGTTGGCGATATCGGCCCGCGCGTGCCTTGCCTCGATCTTGGTGGCGGCATGGCCGTGCGCACCACCCGATCCGACCCGCCTTTTGACCTTGCCGCCCTCGCTAACGCCGCCCGCCCGTGCCGGAATATGGCCGATCATATAATGATCGAGCCGGGGCGCTATATCTGCGCCGAAGCCGGCATCATCCTTAGTCGCACGATCCGAATCAAATCGACGACGCGCCAACGCTTTATCATCATCGATGCCGCCATGAATGATTTTATCCGCCCGGCCCTATACGATGCCCGCCATCCCATTGATGTCGTCGCGGCCCCGGATAACACCATTCGGGATAACGCCATTCGGGGCAAAAAAAGCCACGATGCGCCCGATGTCGGCCCCGATGTCGGAAACGTGGTCGGCCCGATTTGTGAAAGCGCCGATATTTTTTCCCGCGGGGAAAGTGGGGGCAGCAACGCCCTTGCCCGGGTTGAAAAAAATGATCTTGTCGTCATCGGTAGTGCCGGGGCCTATGGCACGGTCATGGCATCCAACTATAATCTTCGCCCCCGGGCGGCCGAGGTCTTGGTTGAAGGGAACCGCCACCGCCTTATCCGACCGCGCCAGACCATCGAAGAAATCATCGCGCCCCCCGTTTTCTAATCGCGTCTCCTAATCCCCTCCTTTAGTCCCTTGGCAGCGGCCGAGGTCTTGGTTGAAGGGGAGAGCCACCGCCTTATCCGACCGCCACAACCACCGAAGAAATCATCGCGCCGCCCGCTTCCTAATCCCGTCTCCTAATCGCGCCCCTTAATTTCCTCCTTTAGTCCCTCCTTTAGTCCCTTGGGGGACGGCGGAAGTCTTGGTTGAAGGGGATCGCCTTAAAAAACCACGCGATTTCGTCCCCATACCCCATGCGGATCGCTTGCCCTGTCGCCGGGGCTGTGTTAGGTAACGGCACGAGTGGATCTTTGCCTTATCGTCGGGGTTCACGACCGTCTTCTTCGTTCCCCGTTGGGGATCTTACCGTGAGGGATTATCCGTGCCTTCAGACCTCGCCCTTACCCGTATTTGCGCCCGTTACGCGCAAGCGGCAAGCACCCTTGTTCCAAGCGATGACGCACGCCGCAAGCTGGACGATGACGCCCGGGCCATGGCCATGGTTCTGGATGCCAGCGCGCCGCTACGCCGCACCATCGCCAATCCCGGCACCCCGGCATCGGCCTTGCGCCACATATTTTCTTTTGTCAAATCCCCCGCCCCGAAAGGAATCGGCGCCGGTGCGCCGTTTGCGCAGCTGATCGAATTGCTGATATCCAGACGCCGCATCGCCCTCCTTGACCCGGTTGTCAAGGCGGTGCGCCAACGCATTATGCAACTGCGGCGCATTGTCGAGGTCGAAATCACCACCGCCCGCCGTCTCGATGATGCTATGCGCGATCGTGTCCGCCGGTCGCTGGCCCAAAGCATTCCGGACGGGGCCAATCTTAAGCTGGAAGAAAAAATTAGACCTGATATTTTCGGCGGCATTATGATCGCCACCAAATCGCACCTGTATGACGATTCTCTGCTTGGCAGGGCGCATCGCTTACGGACATTAATGAAAGGGACTTCGTGATGGATATTCGTGCATCGGAAATTGCTTCACTACTGGAACGCCAGATCAAAAATGCGGATCTCGGCGCAGAAATGCGCGAGGTCGGCGAAGTCATTTCGGTCGGCGACGGCATCGCAAGGGTATACGGACTGGATCAGGTTCAATCCGGCGAGATGATCGAATTTCTGCCCGAGGGACACGATCCGATACGGGGAATGGCATTAAACTTGGAAAGCGATAATGTCGGTGTCGTCATCTTTGGCGATGATCGCGCCATTCGCGAGGGCGAAAAAGTCCGGCGGACCGGATCCATCGTCGAGACCCCGGTCGGCAAGGAGCTTCTCGGTCGGGTCGTCGATGGACTAGGAACACCGATTGACGGCAAGGCCGCCTTTAAAACCAAAGAACGCCGCCGGGTTGACGTCAAGGCGCCGGGAATTATTCCGCGCCGCTCGGTTCACGAACCCGTCCAAACCGGATTGAAGGCCATCGATTCCCTAATCCCGATTGGCCGCGGCCAGCGCGAATTGATTATCGGCGACCGACAGACCGGTAAAACCGCCATTATCATCGATACCATTCTCAATCAGAAAAAAATCAATGAAAAAGCCGATGATTCGGAAAAGATGCATTGTATCTATGTCGGCATTGGCCAGAAGCGATCCAATATCGCCCGCATCGTCAAAACCCTCGAAGACCATGGCGCATTGTCCTATACCACGATCGTTGCCGCCACCGCGTCCGATCCCGCGCCGATGCAATATCTTGCCCCTTATACCGGATGCGCCATCGGTGAATATTTCCGCGACAACGGCATGCATGCCGTTATTTTCTATGATGATTTATCCCGCCAGGCCGTCGCCTATCGACAGATGTCGCTGTTGCTGCGCCGACCGCCGGGCCGCGAGGCCTATCCCGGTGACGTTTTCTATCTGCATTCGCGCCTTCTCGAAAGGGCGGCGAAAATGAACGATACCCTGGGCGGTGGGTCGCTGACCGCGCTTCCGGTCATTGAAACCCAGGCCGGGGATGTTTCCGCTTATATTCCGACCAATGTCATTTCGATCACCGACGGTCAAATCTTCCTTGAAACCGATTTGTTCTATCGTGGCATTCGCCCGGCCGTTAATGTCGGCCTTTCCGTCAGTCGGGTTGGGTCCGCCGCCCAAACCAAGGCGATGAAAAAAGTCGCCGGCACCATCAAACTTGAATTGGCCCAATTTCGGGAAATGGAAGCGTTTTCCCAATTCGCCTCGGATCTTGATGAATCATCCCGCCGATTGCTTGAACGCGGGGCCCGTTTGACCGAAATCCTCAAACAGCCCCAATACCGACCAATGCCGATGGAAGAACAAGTGGTGACCATCTTTGCCGCCGTTAACGGCTATCTTGACGGCTTGGAAAAATCCTCCGTCACCCGCTTTGAAAGCGAACTGATTGCCGCCATCAACGGCCGGGGCAAAGATATCCTTGCCGCCATCCGAAAAAGTGGCGATCTGGATGCCGCGACCGATAAAAAACTGCGCGATTTTCTGGCCCGGTTCAGTGATCAATTCAGCGCCGATTCGAAGAAAACGGCGAAAAAAGGAAACTGATCGTGTCGGGATTAAAAGTCTTGCGGGAACGGATCGGCACCGTCAAGTCGACCCGAAAAATCACCTCGGCGATGAAGATGGTGGCGGCGGCCAAATTGCGCCGGGCCCAAGATATGACCACGCGCTCGCGCCCTTATTCCCAAGCGATGGAACGGATGCTTGCCGTTGCCGCCGAAAACACGGCCACATCCGAATGTCCCCCGATTTTGGCCCCGCCGCCGCCATCGCCAAAGCGGCAATTATTCGTTGTTGCCAGTGGCGATCGCGGTCTTTGCGGGTCGTTCAATTCGTCGATCGCCCGCCGGGCCCGGCGCGACATCGATGCCACCCGCGAGCGGGGGGTTGATGTGCGCATTTTCGCCATTGGCCGCAAAACCCCCGATCAACTCGGCCGAAAATATCGCTCGATGATTATCGATCATCGCCCGATTGATACCCAGCCGCCTCCCGAATTTCCCTTTGCCGTTAAAATTGCCGAAGATTTGATGGAATCGTTCCATAAGGGCGAATTCGAAACCGCCCATATTGTCTTTGCCTATTTTCGCTCGGCCATCAGTCAAATCACCCGGGTTCACCGCCTTATTCCGTTTCCTCGCACGGGCGATATCGTCCACGCAAGCGATGCCGCGGCCAAGGACGAAACCGCCCCGCCATCACCGAAAGACGGGCATATTCATCCGGTTATGCTATTCGAGCCGGATGCCGAAGTTCTTTTCGCGCGGCTTCTTATCCACAACCTGGCCTTTCAGATTTATCGCGCTCTGCTGGAAAACGCCGCCAGCGAACACGGCGCCCGGATGAGTGCCATGGACAACGCCACCCGCAACGCCGAGGATATGATCGCCCGGCTAACCCTTGAATATAACCGCACCCGCCAGGCGGTAATCACCAGTGAATTGATTGAAATTATTTCCGGCGCAGAAGCATTGTAGGAGAACAATATGACCCCTTCGGAGAAAAAAGCGACAAAGAAAAAGGTCAGGCATGGCAAAATATCCCAAGTTCTTGGTGCCGTTGTCGACGTTGTTTTCGAACAAGGCGACCTTCCCCCGATATTAAACGCCCTCCATGTCGAGCATGAGGGCCGCCTGCTTGTCCTTGAAGTGGCGCAACATCTTGGCGAAGGCACCGTGCGCACCATCGCGATGGATTCCACCGATGGCCTTGTTCGTTCCCAGAAAGTGACCGATTCCGGAACACCGATATCGGTGCCGGTCGGGCCGCAAACCCTTGGGCGTATCATTAATGTGATCGGCGATCCGATCGACGAAAGAGGCCCGGTCGAAACATCCATGCGCGCGCCGATTCATCGGGACGCGCCCAGCTTAATCCAACAATCGACGGAGACCGAAATTCTGACGACCGGCATCAAAGTCGTCGATCTTCTTGCCCCCTATTCGAAGGGTGGAAAAATCGGTCTCTTCGGTGGTGCCGGGGTCGGCAAAACCGTCCTGATTATGGAATTGATTAACAATATCGCCAAAGGACATGGGGGCTATTCCGTCTTTGCCGGGGTCGGCGAACGCACCCGGGAAGGCAATGATCTGTACCATGAAATGATTGAATCCGGCGTGATTGATCTGAAAAAAGACCAATCCAAGGCAGCCCTTGTCTATGGCCAAATGAATGAACCGCCGGGCGCGCGGGCCCGGGTTGGATTAACCGGGCTTACTCTGGCCGAATATTTTCGTGACCAAGAAGGCCAGGATGTGTTGTTCTTTATGGATAACATCTTTCGGTTTACCCAGGCCGGGGCCGAAGTCTCGGCGTTGCTTGGCCGTATTCCATCCGCCGTTGGATACCAACCCACCCTGGCCACCGATATGGGCGCCCTGCAAGAACGGATCACATCGACCGATAAAGGCTCCATCACATCGGTACAGGCCATCTATGTCCCCGCCGACGATTTGACCGATCCGGCCCCGGCAACATCCTTTGCCCATCTCGACGCCACCACCGTTCTATCGCGTCAAATTGCCGAACTTGGCATCTATCCGGCCGTTGACCCCCTCGATTCGACATCGCGTATTTTGGATCCGGACGTGACCGGCAAGCAGCACTATGAAGTCGCGCGCAACGTCCAGGAAATCCTCCAACGCTATAAATCGCTACAGGACATCATCGCCATTCTCGGCATGGATGAATTGTCCGAGGAAGATAAAATGACCGTCGCCCGCGCCCGTAAGATCCAGCGCTTTTTGTCCCAACCTTTCCATGTCGCCGAAGTATTTACCGGAAAACCCGGTGCCTTCGTCGGCCTTGAAGATACCATCCGCGGGTTCAAGGGATTGGTCGAAGGCGATTATGACCACGTGCCGGAAATGGCCTTTTATATGGTCGGGTCGATCGAAGAAGCCCTTACCAAAGCCAAAGAAATGGAAAAGGAAGACCGGTGAACGATTTTTCCCTGGAATTGCTTATCCCCGATCGTTGCCTGTTATCGGAAAAAGCCACCATGGTGGTGTTGCCGGGAACCGATGGTGATATCGGCATTTTGGCCAACCATGCCCCGATTATGTGCTCGCTTCGACCAAAGGGAGTCATCACCATCCATCAAGGCGATCGCACGAAATCCTTTGCCGTCAGCGGTGGTTTTGCCCAAGCCGGCCATAACCGATGCACCATTCTGGCCGATAGTGCCGATCCGACCAAATCATAACCGGCCATCGACCGCCACCTGAAACCGCCCCAAAAAACGCCCTCGGTAACGCCTGAAAGGGCATCCCGAAGAAACGCTCACGAAAACGTCCAAGAGGGCCCGCCCTCATCGCCCCCTCATTACCCAAGGGATCATCAAGGGGGGGGATTGCGACATTTGATGCCGATGCAATATTATTCAGTCATCGCCATCATGACTTTACGCCCAAGGGATGAAAAAGGCTGATCGCAAAGCGCGCTTTTATCCACCCAAAAAACCCGCTCTTCTCCTTTTTCCTGTCCATCCATATCCATGCCGGCCGTCATGGATGCCGATCCGGTTGGCCCGGCCCGATAAATCGGACGTGCCGCCGCGGGAATCCGCAAACTGGCCAACCGAAACCCAAGATCAATATGGCTAAAGACATGCCGATAACGACCCCGATGCAGCCGCCATCGGATCGCCGATCCCGACGACGACGACGACGCGCCGATATGATCCAACCCTCCCGACCTTTGCCTCAAAGGCGCGTTTCCATCATCCAGCAAAGGGGCAAGCGCAAGGGCTTCCCCCCGCCGCCATGGGGAATCACGCCACGCAAGGGACGGAAATTCCCCCATCATCGCCAATAATCCCTTGGCACCGCGCCGCCGGATAAGGACCAGATCGCCCCATTCACACCAGAAAAATACCGTATACCGCCGCTTTTTCGCCGCCCTCGGTCGCCGCGCCGGAATATCCTCGACCCGGCCCGATTGATACGCGCGGCAAAAACGCATCCAGCAGCACCGCCCGCAATCGGGATTGCGGGCGGTGCATATTTGGGCGCCAAGCTCGATCAAGGCCTGGGCCGTGTCGGCCGGCCCGGCCCCAATATCGCGATCGATAAGGGACAAAGCCCGTTCCCGCAGTTGCGTTCGAGATGGATGTTCCCGACCGTCAAGCCGTGATAAAAGGCGAAAAACATTCGTATCAATCGCCGCCGCCGGCTTGTCAAACGCCATTGCCCGCACCGCGCCGGCAATATATTCGCCAATTCCGGGCAGATCACGCAACCCATCGATCGAGCATGGAAACACGCCGCCGCCGTCACGAACCCGCACCGCCGCCGCATGCATCGCCCGGGCCCGGGCATAATATCCAAGCCCCTGCCACAGATGAAGAACATCGTCCAAAGGGGCATCCGCCAACGCCCCGACATCGGGCCATCGTCCCATAAAGCGGCGATAATAATCCGCCGCCACCCTTGTTGAGGTTTGCTGCAGCATAACCTCGCTTACCCATACCGCATAGGGATCGCCGTCATTTTGACCCGATTGCTTTAGGCCATCTTTAATGCTTGCATCGGATCCATCGCCAATTTTTACCCCGGGGGATACCGCCGCCGCCCGCCAAGGAAAATCGCGCCGATGGCAACGGTACCAAGATTGCAACGCACGGGTCAATCGACGCGCGGATTTCGCTCTATCGGTATGCTCCGTCATGCCCCATTCCTTTGCCCCGCGCCCATCCCCTCCCCCGATTAAATGCCCCACGGTGGAAAGGCCGATAGCTTGCCATCACCGCCACGGACAGGGTATGGTGGCACGAGGATTCACCCATGACAAGCCCCCGCGCACCGCGCCCGCCCGCCCCCGCCGCTTTGGAAATATCCATGATCGCAAGGCGGGCCCCAGGAAACGAACGAGGAAGCGGTCGAGGGAACGGAACAAGGGAACGGGCCCGGGAAACGAACGAGGGTAAAAGCGGGGAAGCGAACGAGAGCCACCCGGAAAACGGACGGGGAAACGGACGAGGGGAACGGGTCGAGGAGATGGAACACAGGAAGCGGATCGAGGAAACAAGTCGAGGGTAAAAGCCCCCCAAGGGAAAAACGCCCCCTGAGGAAAAAAGCAGATGGAAAGAAATAAGCAATCCAGGCAAAAGACCGAACCGGCAAGCACGGGCCAACCCGAAGCAAGGGCGCGGCCAACGCAAAAGGAACGCGTGATTGGACTGAATATGGATAATATCGAACCCATGATGGCGCGTAAAACGCGGCAAAACCCCCGACGGGGGTCATCATTCGCCAAGAAAAAACGGCTTGCGGGATTATACGGCGCCGCCCATGGTCTTGGCTTGGCCCTTCGCGCCTTTCCCGCCCGAAACCGGATGCTGTTATCCGATCTACGCTATCACTGGGATCAGATCATCCCCCCTCATTTGATCGGTGCTATCTGGCCGCGGTGCATCGTTTCACGGCGCGGGGAAAAAGGGGAGGGGGAAAAATCCGGGCCGCCCCCTCAAAAGGGCCGTTATAAAAATCCATCATTCTCCGGCAACGGAATATTGCACCTTGAGGTATTGGGCCCCATCGCCACATTAATCCGCCACGAAGAACCGGCCTTAATCGCCGCCATCAATCGTCATATCGGCCATCACCGCATCCGGGGATGCCGTTATTATCGCGTCTATTCTTTTTCCGAAAAACCATCCTAAAGGAAACCATCATGACACATACACCCCGATTTGCATCCATCGCATCCTTTCTTCGTCGCCGCCGACCGATGATCGCCGTTTTTGGCCTTGTCATTGCCGCCGCATTGACCCCCGGCAACCCGGCCCATGGTGTCATTGCCGACACCCTTGAAGCGATGCAGGAAAAATATCTCGGCGATGCCGACGCGCCGCTAAAGGTGATTGAATATGCCTCTTTAACCTGTTCCCACTGTGGCCGATTTCATCAAGATATTCTGCCCGGGATAAAGAAAAAATATATCGACACCGGCAAAATCCAGTGGATTTATCGCGATTTTCCCCTCGATGGATATGCCTTGCGCGCATCCATGTTGGCCCGCTGTCGTGGGGAAAAGGGCTTCTTTCCCTTTATCGACGTGCTTTATCAACGTCAAATGCAATGGATTAGTGCCGATGACCCGCTTATTGCGCTGGCCCGAATTGCCCGGATCAGCGGCATGACCGGCGAGGAGTTCAAACAATGCCTCGGCAACAAAGGGATTGAGGAGGCATTGCTAAAGAGTCAGTTGGATGCCGTGAAGACCTATGCCATCAAAGCAACCCCGGCCATCATCATCGGCGATGATCTCTATGATGGCGATATGACCGTCGATGCCATCAGTGCCGCAATCGACAAGCAGCTGGACGGATCGTGATAAGACCGGAATTAAGATATTGCGCCTGACACGCCTGCGACTGGCCGGCTTTAAATCTTTTGCCGAACCCACCGATCTGCCGATTCTTGCCGGAATGACCGCCGTTGTCGGTCCGAACGGAAGCGGAAAATCCAATATTGTCGAAGCCCTGCGTTGGATCATGGGGGAAAGTTCCCCGCGCCGATTGCGCGGACAACGGTCGCAAGATCTGATTTTTTCCGGATCAAGCGGCGCCCCCGGCCGCAATATCGCCCAAGTTTCCCTTGATGTGACCAATGCCGGAAAAGGCCTGCCCGCGCCCTTGGATCGCGAAAAACAATTAACCATCACCCGCCGGATTGAACGCGGCGGCCATTCTCTCTGGCAAATCAACGGCACCACCATGCGCGGGCGTGATATCCAGTTGCTGTTCGCCGATGCGTCCAGTGGCGCGCGGGCCGGGGCGATCATCGGCCAAGGGGAGGTCAGCCGCATCATCACCGCCGCCCCCGAAGATCGCCGATTTATTCTGGAAGAAGCCGCCGGCATCACCGGCCTTTGGGCCCGGCGCAAAGAAGCGGGATCGAAATTGCGGGCCACCCAACACAATCTTGATCGCATCAATGAAAGACTGGCCGCGATCGATCAACAGATGGAAACACTGAAGAAACAAGAACGCCAGGCCCGCCGTTACCGTCAGTTGGGCGAAAAAATCAAGCGTCTGGAACGGGGCTTGTGGATCGGGCGCCTGCGTAGGGCGAAATCCGCGTTCGAGCAGGCCAAAAACGCCCGCGATACGGCCGCGGAAAAAAGCGCCGCCGCCGAAAAAGAAGCCGGTATTGCCGCCATGCGTCTGCGCGCCGACCGCGAGATCCACGAACATATCCGGGAAAAGCGTGAAAACATCGGCGCCGCATTGCGCGAGGCAAAGGAGAAACTGGCCGCCATCGATCAAGAAAAACGCCTAAACGAGGAACAGCGCCAATCCGCGATGCGGCGCGTTAAAGAACTGGGGGCCGATATGGAAGCCCACGATCTTTTCATCCGTAATATCCATCAAAATCGGCAGCGTCTGGAACATGAAAAGAAAGACATCGACCATGATATGGCGCAATCGAAATCCGACGATACAAACGCGAGCCGGAAAAGAAAAACCGATATCACCGCCGCCATTGCCGCGTTAGAAGAAAAGGAACGCGACGATGAACAACGCCGCGTCGCCGCCCAATGGCAACATGATGCCCTTAAACGCGACCGGGAACGGCGAATCAAACAGGCGGAACAATACGCATCCCATATCGATCGGCTAAATGCCGACATCATCCGGCACGACAATGCCCGCGCATCGATACCGCCGGCACCGGATGCCGGCGACCGCGAAAACGCACCGGTCGATGATCCCGTTGCCGCCGAACAACGCGTCCGCAAGGCCGAGCAACGCTGCAACGAGAACGCCCGCCAAGAACAAAAGATACAAGCGGCTTTGCCCGATATGATGGCGAAAAAGAATCGGATCGAACGCCGGATACAAGACCTGCAAGAACGGATCGGTGACACCCGATCAATCGCCACCAAAATCCGCGCCGATGCCCAATATCGCCGCTGCCTTAGTGCCGCCCTTGCCGATGATTTAGCCGCCCCGCTTCTCGCCGAGAGCGACCTTGATGAATCCGATAACGCCCCCCCGGAAGACGCCCCGGAAGATACCCCCGAAAACGCCCCATCCGATGGCACCCGTCTCGAAAACGCGCCCCCGGAAGACACCCCCGAAAACGCCCCATCCGATGGCGGTTCGATCGATCGCTTCTGGCGGGATAAGAAATCGCCGACGGATCATCAAAAACCGGACTTTCCCGATGGGGTCATCCCCCTTAGTCGATATATCCAGGCCGATCATATTTTGCGTTTGCGCCTTGATCGGATCGGCGTGGTTGACGACCCGAAAATCGGCCGGGCCTTGCAATGGGATCTAAAGCCGGGCCAAAGATTGGTCGACCGCCAGGGAAGAATGTGGCGTTGGGACGGGTTTTGCCGCCGGGAGAAGGACGATCTTCTTTCCGCCGTTGCCCATTTGGACGAAGCGAAAAAAAACCTTGCCACCATCCTTGACCAAGAAAAAAACGCCCACCAAAAAAGGGACGAAATCGCGCAACAATCCGATATATATCGCAATGAACTGGAACGGGCCCGCGCCGATGCGCGGGCGATATCGTTGCGTCTAAGCAAAAAAATGGAGGAGGAAACCCGCCACGCGCAAAAACGGGCCCGCCACCAATGGGAACTGGAACATTTGCGCAAGCAATGTGCGGAAATACAAAAAAATGCCGTCCTCAACCACCAACGTCTGGAAAAAATCAACGAAGAAGAAGCCGCCATTCCAACCCCACCGCCGATCGATCATAAGCAACGTGAAAAACGGGATGCCTTGCGCACGGAACTATTGACCATTGAAACGACCGCCGCCGCCCTTGCCGGCCGACAAGAACGCCATCGCCGCCGCCATGGGCAAATCACAACCGAGTTACAATCCCTCGAGCAACAAATGAAAACCCAAAATCAAAGACGCCTTGATCTTGAAACGGAAATGCAAAAAACCAAAACTCTTTTAAGCCGTTTGCAATGCGATCCGGAACATTTCGACACCGCCAAGAAAGACGCGCAAAAGCGCTGTGACGAAGCCCGCCAAAAATGGATCCTTTGTGAAAAAGAAGAGCAAGCGCACAAAGATCGCCGCGCCGAGCTCGAGCGATGCGAACGGCAATGCAAAACCGATTTCGATCACCGCCGCGAGGAATATATCCGCCATCAGGAAAAGACCGCATCCCTCGATCAAAAATGGCATGAATTGAACGATGAAATCACCCGAATCTTCGACTGCTCGCCCGATCGATTGGAGGCAATGGCGGCCGAGGATGACGACCCGTCATTGATGGATAATGTCGAGGAAAAAATCGCATCCGCGCGCCGATCTCAAGAAAATATCGGCGCGGTCAATTTGCAAGCGTGCGAGCAGATACAACAACAAGAAAGCGACCACGCCGATTTGCGCCACGAAAGGGATGATCTGGCAAAAGCCAAAACATCATTGGAAAAAGCCGTCACCGATCTTGAAAAGTGGTCGGCAAAACGCCTGACGAAAGCGTTTGATATTCTCCAGCGCGAATTTTCCGTGATTTTCAAACAATTCTTTCCCGGCGGCGCATGCCGCATTGCCTTAAGCGAAGACCAAGACGATCCCTTGCAATTCGGACTCGAAGTCTTTATCACCCTGCCGGGGAAAAAGCAGCGGCGCTTATCCCTTCTATCCGGCGGCGAACAAGCGCTTTGCGGCTTGGCTCTGGTTCTTGCCTCATTCATCGCCAATCCATCGCCGATTCTCGTTCTCGATGAAGTCGACGCCCCGCTGGATGAAGCCAATTTGGATGTTTTTTGCACCGTATTACGCAATATTCTGGCCCGCCATTTGGTTCCGGCCCTCGTCGTTACCCATAATATTTTGACCATGTCGCGTGCCGATCGCCTGTATGGCGTTACTCTTGCCCATGGCGGCGCATCTCTTCTTGCTTCCGTCGACCTTAACGCGGCACAAGAATTGCAGACGGCATCCTGACCGCATAAAGTAGCTTTTCATATGACATCTTCCAAAAACCATATTCACGCCGCTATCCTTGGGGCTTCGGGCTATACCGGAATGGAATTGGTGCGTCTTCTTTGCACCCACCCCCGGGTGACCATCACCGCCCTGTGCCTGCGGGATCCGACCAAATGGCCGCTACACGCGCCCCATATTGCGCCCGATAAAAACCATGGATTGCCGCAACCGACCCATATCGATCGGTTTGATGGCGATGGTTGTGACGTCGTTTTTTCCTGCCTTCCCCATGGGGTCGGGGCAAAGCGCATCGCCGCCCTCATCGCCGCCGATAAGACCAAGAAAAAATCCGGCGCGCCCCCCCTTCGCGTTATTGACTTATCCGCCGATATGCGGCTGTCGGACCCGGACGTTTACCGCCGCTGGTATGGGGTTGCGCATGGGGCCCCGCACCTGCTCGATCAGGCGGTATACGGATTATCGGAACATCGGCGCCCGGAGATTGAAAAAGCCTTTCTGATCGCCAATCCCGGCTGTTATCCGACCTGTGCGCTGCTTGCCCTAACACCCTTATGCACCCCCTTATCCGCGCCCTTATCATCGCCCTCATCATCGCGGGCCGGGACCGATGCCGCACCCCGATTGCGGATCGATCCGAAACGCATCATCATCAATGCCGTTTCCGGGCTGTCCGGGGCCGGACGCACGCCAAAGCAAGAAACCATGCTATGCGAGGCCTCCATCGCCCCCTATGCCCTGTCGGGGCACCGCCATCTGCCCGAGATCGAGGGATTCTTAAACACATTGTCCCATCCTTCAGGATCGCCGAAAAGCACGGCCCATATCGATTTCATTCCCCATGTCGCACCGATGCGGCGGGGCATGTGCGCCACCATCCACACCACCCTTACCGAAGGCACCCGTCTCGATGATCTGCGCCATGCTTTGACGACGTGTTATCGCCACGCGCCTTTTGTCACCATTTTGGATGAAGGCGCCCCGCCCCCGGCCACCGATCACGTCTTGGCAAGCAACCATTGCCGCATCGGCCTGTGGCCCGGGCGGGATCGAAAAAGCGCCATTCTCGTCTCGGTCATCGACAACCTCGGCAAAGGCGCGGCCGGTCAGGCCGTCCAGAATATGAATATCATGTTTTCACTGGCCGAGGACACGGGATTGCGCGGAATAGGACTGCATCCTTAAGCCGGGCCGATAAAAAACCCGCTTTGCCCGGCGGCGCGGATGGGATAAGTAAAAGACATGGGAAATACCGCCACCGATACCGCATCCACATTGCCCCCGGGCCCGCCCACCGTTAATCCGCCCGCCGTTCCGGTGATCGCCCTGGCCAGCGATCATGCCGGATGGCCGTTGAAGGAACATCTGCACAAGGAAGTTCGTTCCATGGGCTATACCGTGCGCGATCTCGGCACCGATTCGGCCCGGCCGGTCGATTACCCGGATTTCGCGCATGCTTTGGCCAAAGCGATACAAAATGGCGAAGCCCGATATGGGGTCTTGATTTGCGGAACCGGTATCGGCATGGCCATGGCCGCCAATCGGCATGCCCGGATAAGGGCCGCCGTTTGCCACAGCGGCACCTGTGCCCGCCTTGCCCGGGCCCATAATAACGCCAATGTATTGGCCTTGGGCGAGCGCTTGCTCGGCGTCGAGACCGCCCTTGATTGTCTGCGCCAATTTTTAACCACGAAATTCCATGCCGGACGTCATGTCCGGCGTGTGAATGCCATTGATCTTAAATAGGAGGATGCGATGCCCACGCAAACCGATACATTCTTTCATACCCGCCTTCATCAAGAAGACCGCGCGATCGCCGCAGCGATCGAGGATGAGTTAAAGCGCCAAAGCGAACAGATCGAGTTGATCGCATCGGAAAACATCGTTTCTCTCGCGGTGATGGAAGCGATGGGAACGGTTCTGACCAATAAATATGCCGAAGGCTATCCGGGGCGGCGTTATTACGGCGGCTGCGAGCATGTCGATACGGTCGAGAATCTTGCCATCGAACGCTTGAAAAAATTATTCGGATGCGCATGGGTCAACGTCCAGCCGCATTCCGGCTCTCAAGCCAATCAGGCCGTGTTTTTAGCGTTACTCCAGCCCGGGGATACCATTATGGGCATGTCCTTGGCCGCGGGTGGCCACCTGACCCATGGGGCACCGCCCAACGAATCGGGCAAATGGTTCAATGCCGTTCAATACTCGGTGCGCAAGGATGATCACCGGCTTGATTATGACGAGATCGAGCGCATGGCCCTAGAACACAAGCCAAAATTGATCATCGCCGGTGGCAGCGCCTATTCACGCTTTATCGATTTTCGCCGTTTTCGCGCCATCGCCGATCAAATTGGCGCGTATTTAATGGTCGATATGGCCCATTTCGCCGGATTGGTCGCCACTAAAATCCACCCCGACCCATTGCCCCATGCCCATGTCGTGACCTCGACGACCCATAAAACATTGCGCGGGCCACGCGGCGGTATCGTTCTTTCGAACGACTTGGATATCGGCAAGAAAATCAATTCCGCCGTTTTCCCCGGCCTCCAGGGCGGGCCTTTGATGCATGTCATCGCCGCCAAGGCCGTCGCCTTCGGCGAGGCCTTAAAGCCCGAATTTACCGATTACATTACCCGGGTCTGCGAGAATGCCGACGCGCTTGCCAATGTCATGATCGAACGCGGTGTCGATATCGTCACCGGGGGAACCGAAACCCACTTGATGCTGGTTGATCTTCGTCCCAAGGGACTAACCGGCAAAACGGCGGAAATCGCCTTGGAGCAAGCCCATATCACCTGTAATAAAAACGGCGTTCCCTTCGATCCGGAAAAACCGATGGTCACCTCGGGCGTGCGTCTCGGCAGTCCGGCCGCGACAAGCCGCGGATTCGGCCGGGCCGAATTTGTCGAGGTCGGCCACATGATCGGCGATGTTTTTGACGCGATCACCGCGGGCAATGGTGAAAAAGGATGCAAGGATGTCAAAGAACGGGTCATCGAATTATGCGCCCGCTTTCCGATTTATTCATCATCCCGTTTCTAACCGAATGCGCCGATGCGTTGCCCGATCTGTCATCATGATGATACATATGTTATCGATTCACGTCCGAACAGAGGTGACGACCAGGTGCGCCGACGGCGCACTTGCCGCCAATGCAATGCCAAATTCACGACGTTCGAACGGGTTCATCTGCGCAATCTTTCCGTTCTGAAAAGCAACGGCGAAAAAGAACTTTTCGAGCTTGATAAACTCACCCGATCCATCTTGATTGCCTGCCGCAAGCGACCGATCAAGATCGAGCAAATCGAAGCCCTGGCCGTGCGTATCCAAAACGAGTTGGAGCAAAGCGGAGAGACCGAGTTCGCATCCAAGACATTGGGGACATTAGTCATGCGGCGTTTGGAAAAAATGGATGATGTCGCCATGGTTCGATTTGCCTCGGTCTATCATGATTTTAAAAGTGTCGGCGATTTCATGCGGTTTTTCGCCCGGCGCGCAAGCACGCCGGCCCGCAAGAAAAAGGGTGGATCATGAATCCGCAGGCTCTGATGGATAATGCCCTGACCCTCAGCGAGCGTGGCCTGGGACGGACATGGCCCAATCCAAGCGTCGGCTGTGTCATCTGTGCCCCAGATCGTAAAATGGAAGACTATAAAACGGGGGATAATCAAAAGCACCATATCATCGCCCGCGGCCGGACCGGCGATGGCGGGCGCCCCCATGCGGAAAAGCAAGCGTTGGCAAGGGCCGCCAAAAACGCGCGCGGAGCCGATGTCTATGTCACCCTAGAACCGTGTTCCCACAGCGGCAAAGATTCATGCACCGCCGCCTTGATAAGGGCCGGAGTAAAAAAAGTCACCATCGCAATCAAGGATCCCGATCCACGCAACCACGGCAAGGGAATCGCCGCCCTTCGCCATGCCGGAATCACCGTCCAAGAAGGGGTTTGCGCCGAGCGCGCCAATATCATTCATGCCGGATTTATCCGGCGGGTGCGCGATCGGCGCCCCCTCGTCACATGGAAAACCGCCGCCAGTCTTGACGGACGCATCGCTCCACCGCCCACGGCCCACACGACACCGCACACGATGGGTCGCCGTTATGCCATTAGCGGCCCGATGTCCCACCGATTGGCCCATTTTCTGCGCCGGCGGCACGATGGCGTGGCCGTCGGCATCGAAACGGTCATCGCCGATAATCCGCGCCTTACCCCACGTATCGATCCCGCCATTATCCCCCCCATTGCCCCCCCCATTATCCCCAAAGTTGACCCTCCCATGGATCAATACCGCGAGTCCCATCGTGATACGCATCTTAATCGGGCACCCGATTCACCGATGCCAATGCCGGATGACCCAAAAAAACCGCATGCCCGCATCGTCTTTGACTCGCATCTGCGCATCAAGGATGACACCGCCCTTCTTCGCACCGCACCCGCCTCGCTTTGGATCGTCTGTCGCCGGGACGCGAACGCCAAAAGGCGCGCGTCACTGGAGAAAAAGGGATGCCGCATCATTGCGGCCAAGACGGACGGGCACCATGTCTGTCTTGTCGATGCGCTGCGCCATCTGGGCACGGCCGGATTAACCCGGCTGTTGGTTGAAGGCGGCGGCATCCTTGCCGGCGCGCTGCTCCGCCGCCAACTCGTTGATCACTGTGTTTGGTTCAGTGCCCCGTTTTTTCTTGGCCATGCCGCAAAAGCGGCCATTGACGATCCCCTTTACGACACCCCCCTTGACGATGGGGCTTTTGGCGCCAACCAACCGATACGCATCGATGTGTCCCATCGCTATCCGTGCGGACACGATGAAATGGTCATGGGCCGTGTTGTCTATCCCGATTGACCCATCCACGGTAAAGAAAAACATCATGTTCAGCGGCATCATCAGCACGATTGGTAAAATCGCGGTTTTACACTCCCTTGACGGCGGCGATCGAGAAATCGGTATCGACTGCGCTTGGCCTGCGGCCGATATCGGCACCGGTGACTCCATAAGCGTCAGCGGCATCTGTCTTTCCGTGACCCGTATCACGGCGCGCGGCGATGGATGCCGCTTTTTCGTCACGGCATCATTGGAGACGTTAAGCCGCACCACTCTGGCCGATCGCGCCTGCGGCGATTCCATCAATCTGGAACAAGCCTTGCGTCTTGGCGATCGGCTCGACGGACATATGGTATTCGGTCATATCGATGCCCCGGCCATTGCCGAGGCATGCCGCGCGGAAGGGCGGGGCTTAAGCCTTTCTTGCCGCGTGCCGAAAAACCTCTTGCCCTTGATTGTCCCGCGTGGCTCGATCGCCTTGGATGGGGTCGCACTCACCGTTACCGCCATCGATACCCCCTCCCCGTCCGATTGCCTCTTTTCCGTCCATATTATTGAATGGACCCGTCATCATACAACCTTGGGGGCGTTAGAAATTGGCCAAAAAATGAATTTTGAAGCCGATATGATCGCCCGCGTAGTAACCCATGCCACAAAAAAATACACCTGAAAATCCATCCCCTTTCGCCCGTATCGAAACGATCCTAACCGAAGTCAAAAATGGCCGTATGGTTATTCTGGTCGATGATCCGTCCCGTGAAAATGAAGGGGATTTATTCATTCCCGCCCAAAAAGTGACCGCTGCCGCCATCAATTTCATGGCCCGCTACGGGCGCGGCCTTATTTGTCTTGCGATGGAAGAAGAGCGCGTGCGCCATCTTGGCCTTTCCCTTATGTCACCGGTCAATCAATCGCGCCGAAAAACGGCATTCACCACATCGATCGAAGCGCGTGACGGCATCACCACCGGGATTTCCGCCGCCGATCGCGCCCATACCGTGTTAGAGGCCATCAATCCCCAAAATGGGCCCGACGCCATCGTCAGTCCCGGGCATATCTTTCCATTGGTCGCGCGCGACGGCGGGGTTCTAGTGCGGGCCGGACATACCGAAGCCGCCGTTGATATCGCCCGCGGGGCCGGCATGCTTGCCGGGGGCGTGATCTGTGAAATCATGAACGACGACGGCACGATGGCACGTTTGCCGGATCTGGAGAAATTTCGCCGCCGCCATCGATTGAAAATGGCAAGCATCGCCGATCTCATTGCTTGGCGACTGCGCCGGGAAACCTTTATCGAGGCAAAAGAACAAATCCCTTTCCATACCCGCGATAACGGCAGCTTTCGTCTGATCGTATATACGAGTCGCTTTCATGCGACGGAACATGTCGCCCTTGTCAAAGGGTCGATTGACCCGGAAAAACCGATTGCCGTGCGAGTCCATAAAGTGGATTTTTTCAACGACATTCTCGGACACGATATCCATGCCAAAATCGATCCGGACACCAAAATCGATCCTCCACCCCTGCAACAAGCAATGGCCCTGCAACAAGCAATGGCGATCATTGGCGCCATGGATCGGGGCATTATCCTTTTGATTCGCGAAGCCGTGCCAAACGCCCTCAGTCAGAAAATTGCGGCGATCCATAAAAAAAACCGCTTTCATGCCACGGACGCATCCCATCATCACACGGCCGATCATCGTAACGACACAACACCCCCGACCGGCGGTGACCGCCAACATGCCCCGCCCGACATCACGCCCGACATTCCGCCCGACATCACGCCCGACATTCCGGGGACAGGGCACGGGCATGAACGTCTTGATCAAGAATCCGGGCAAGAATCCGATCAGGGTCTCGATCAAGAATCTGGGCAAGAACCCGGGCAAGAATCTGGGCAAGAATCCGGGCATCTGCGTGAATATGGGATTGGCGCGCAAATTTTGCGTCATCTCGGCGTGCGCGATATGATCCTGCTCTCCGACAGTCGCCGCCATATTTCCGGACTGGAAGGCTATGGCCTGCGGGTCATGGAATACCGATCCCTTAGCGATGCAAAGAAAACCCGTTAACCATGACCAACATTGCCATTATTCAAGCACCTTTCTACGCCGATATTGTCGATATGCTGCGCGCCGGTGCGATTGCCGTTTTAAACCGGGCGACAGCGAAGACCACCGTCATCACCGTGCCGGGCGCGCTGGAAATCCCCACCGCCCTGGCGATGGCCCATCATACGCTCAAGGATATTGACGGCTTCGTCATTCTCGGCTGTGTTATCCGTGGGCAGACCGATCATTACGACCTTGTCTGCCGCGAGAGTGCGCGGCGCATCGGCGATTTATGCGATCGCCATCATGTATGCCTCGGATTTGGCCTTTTAACCGTGGAAAATCGTGACCAGGCTTGGGTTCGCGCCGATCCAAAGCAGCGCAACCTTGGCGGTAGAGCCGCGCGCGTCTGTCTCGACATGATCGCATTGAAATCGCCGTTAACCAAGGGAGGTCACGACCATGGCCGATAAAAACAAAGAAACCACATCAAAACGCCGCCAATCGCGCCAGGTTCTGATCGCATTTTTTTACCAGCGTTTGATGCTGCGGCAAAGCCGTGACACCACCCCAACGAACGCCCCAAAAAAAAACGCCCCCCCAACGAACACCCCAAAAGAAAACGCCCCCTCAACAAACACTGGGGCCATGACCGACCCGCCCCCAACAAACACGCCCCCAACGAGCACCCCTTCAACAAATACCCCCAAAAAAAACGCCGGGGCCATAGCCGATCCGCCCCCAACAAACACGCCCCCAACGAACGCCCTCCCAACAAACACGCCCTCAACGAGCACCCCAACAAATGCCGGGGCCATGACCGATCCGCCCCCCATCAACGGCAAGCCGCCAATCAATCACGAAGATCATATGGACACGATCGATGCCCTCGCCCTTCAAAGCGGGCATCCGACCGCGCTTGATCGTCCCTTTATTCAGCATATCAGCGCCCGGGTATTGGCCGAAAGCGACCACCTTGACGAAAGGCTGCGTCCTCTTCTGCACTCCGGATGGCAATGGGCGCGCTTGCCACCCCTTGTCATGACCATCCTGCGGATTGGGGCATGTGAAATCGATCTTGGCCGAACCCCAACCACCATCGTCATTGATCAATATGTCTCTTTGGCCAAGGTTTTTTGCGACACCAAGGAAACGGCCATGGTGAACGCCGTATTGCAGCATTATGCCGATCGCGTTGCCGGGCGCGATCGAAAAAATTAATGACGACGCATACCCCCGCCCATCCGTTATTCGATCGGTCGACGATTCTTGTCCCCGGCATCGATCATCGGCCCACGCCTGCGGGATATCCATGCCGCCCTTGAATGAGTTTGACGCGATTCGCCGGTTTTTGACCCCCCTTTCGCGGGTTGCCGATAACGGGGAAGATGGCCATCGGCAAGGAACCAACGCAAATCCCGAAAAAGACCCGCAAAAATATATGATCGGCGATGATGCCGCCATCATCCGGGCTTCGAATACGGTCGCAAGTTCCGATGCCTTTATCGAAACCGTCCATTTCGAGCGCGACGACCCGGCCGATGCCATTGCCCGCAAACTTTTACGCATCAATCTTTCCGATTTTGCCGCGATGGGGGCAACGCCGCGCCATTACCTTTTGAATCTATCCCTTCCCCCCGAATTCTTCACCGACCGGTGGCTTGGTCTATTCGCCGCCGGCCTCGACAAAGATCAGCGACACTATGGGGTAACCTTGATCGGCGGGGATATTACCCGATCGCCGCATATCGCCCTTTCGATCTGCATGATCGGTCGGATGGACGATCATAACACGCCGCCTCTGCGCCGTATCGGCGCGGCCAAGGGCGATCTTATCTGCGTTTCGGGCTGTTTGGGGGATGCGCGTTTATATCGGCTTGCCGCCACCGGCATGGCCGCCAAAAAACTTGCGCCGCGCGATCATAATGCCCTGAAGCGGGCGTATTTCCTACCCTCACCGCGCCTTTCTCTTGGCCGTCGACTGCGCGGCACGGCCCCGGCCGGAATGGATATTTCCGATGGGCTAATCAATGATATCGGCCATCTTTGCCACGATCTCAATATCGGGGCAAAACCGCCGCCGCCCCCCGTTGGAGATGCCGAAAATCCCGGGTCGCTTGGGGCCGACATTAACCCCGCCATGCTTCCGATAAGCCCGGCCGCGCTTGCCTTTGGCCAAGAAGCGGCCAGAAACGCCGCCCTGATCGGCGGGGAAGATTACGAGTTGCTTTTCGCGTGGCCGGAACAACGGCGCCGCGATCTCGATAGGATAGCGGCCGAGGAAGGGCTGCGCCTAACGGTGATCGGTCGCTTTACCGATAGTGGTCGCATCCGCCTGGTCGATCATGACGGGCGCGCCCGGGCCGGGCCAAAGGAAACGCCATGGTCTCATTTTTAATCCCTTTTTTCATTACCCTTTGCATTACCCCTTTCATTAGAGGGGCGTTTCGTCCTTTTTAGCCCTTGTTTTCTGCCCCATCGGTTTTTATCCCATCGGGTTCCTTGTTCCCCATCTTGTCTTTTGTCTTCTCGGCCCCGACAACCACAATAAATAACCGTTTCGGATCAAGGATTTTCTTGGCCACGCGCCGCACATCATCACCGGTCACCGCTTCAATGATGGCCCGGCGGCGATCGAGATAATCCATGCCGAGATCGTAATAGCGAATGGCCGCCAACATCCGGGCAAGATTGCGGGTCGACCCCATGCGCACCGGCTGGGAATGGATAAAATAGGTTTTCGCCGCGGCCAATTCCGCTTGCGTGATCGAGTCGGTTCCAATGGCGCCAATTTGGGCGCGCAGAATATCCAAAGCCTGATCCAGACGTGTGTTTTCGGTGGCCAATGCCCCCATCAGCAACGGCGCGCGCACCATTTCATCCAACCAACTATGAACCGAGTAAGCAAGACCGCGCTTTTCACGAATTTCCTGCATTAAGCGGGCATTAAAACTGCCGCCACCCAAAACGTAATTGATGATTTTTAACGCGTAATAATCCCGATCTTTACGGCCAACCCCCTCCAGTCCAAAAACGACACTGCTTTGACTAATGTCGCGCTCAACCCGGAACACCCCGCGTTGTTTGATCGATTCCAGAGGCTTGGTTGATTTGGGCGGCTTGGTTGATTTTGAAGGTGGGGTTGATTTTTGGGGTGGGGCCGCACGGCTTTGGAGAGCCGCCGGGGCAACAAATATCCGATCCAAAAGATCGGCCAGACGATCGGCGGAAATATCACCGACAACCCCGATATCAAAATGACCGGAAATAATATCCTTATGTCGGGCAAGAAGATCCGATCGCTTGATACGGGATAAACTGTCCCTGCGCCCGATCGGATTCAACGCATAGGATTGTCCGGAAAACGCCCGTTCAAACCATGTTCGCCGCGCGACGGAAGACGGGTTTTGTTCATTGCGATCGATAACGCTGATCATTTGGGCGCGTACCCGTTCAATCGCGGGTGGATCGAAACGCGGCCTATTCAACGCCAATGCAAGAAGTGCCGCCACCCGATCGCAATTATCGCTGAGGCACCGCATGTCACCGGAAAAATTATCGCGCGAAACATGAAACGAGATATTGGCGGCTTCATCCTCCAAACGTTCTTGGAAAGCGGTCGCATCGTATGACCCCGCCCCTTCATCCAATAGGAAAGCCGTCATCGACGTCAATCCCGATACATTGCTCGCCTCGCCCGCGCTGCCGATCGGGGAAAAAAACGACAAGGAAACGACCGGCAGTGACGAATCCTCGACCAGCCAGGCGGTCACCCCGCCTTTGCTTGTCACCGATTGAATATCGACCGCCCCGGCCGGGGCGGATAGTGTCAATGATGCCGCCGGTGTCATGATGGCCGCCATAATGATCCCCTTTGTCCAAAAACCGATCCGGGAAGTATCAAAACCCCGAAAAACGAAGAAGCGCCAAACGAAGAAACGCGAAAAAAAAGAAAAATGCATAACGCCACCTGTGTGAAGATCGAAGTCTCGATTGTCGATATTATCGGGGTATCGTGACCCGGTTGCGGTCTTTGGGCAACGACCGATCGCCCGCGACCGCAGCCATTTCTGCCCGGAATCCTTTCCGATCGAAAGGGATCGCCGGCCCGGTGACCGAAAAATCCCAAATGGATCGATCGAACCGTCAACCGGCCGCCCCATGGCGCATCGGCGTGCCCGTCGACTTATCCAGGGGACGGGGGGCGTGCTTTTCCAGCACCGCAGTCAGCGGGGCAAGGTCACGCCGCACCCGATCGGCGGCCGCGTCAACATCGGCCTTGTCGACCGCTTTGACCCGAGCGGGCCATTGTTCGATATCGTCGACACTGTCGCCGATCGCCAAGCGCGCCCCGACAATGGTTCCCGGGCCAAGCAGACCATCGCGGGCATAAACCGCCGAAGCAACCAATTGCCGTTTTGCCCGGGCCAAGGTTTTATCGTCAATGCCCTTCCATTCGGACAGGAGTTTTTCGATCGCTTGTTGCAAACGTTCCGTCGAAACCCCTTCGGCGGGAACCGCATCAATCGAAAAGACCGCATAATCACGCCATTCGTCATATCCGGCATAAACGGCCGATGCCAATTTATCCCGTACGACAAGATGGCGATAAAGAAACGACGTTGCGCCACCCCCCCATGCCTTTGCCAAAATCTCGAAGGCCTCGCCGCAAACCGCCGATTGATCCGGGTCGGACACACACCGATCAAGCAGCCAAAGCCGCTGCCACTGCGCGCGGCGGACATGCTCGCTGGAGTAGGATAAACGCTGTGCCGTGCGGCGCGGTGGCTCGGCGATAGCAACCGGTTTTTCGGCACCGCGCGGCGTGATCGTGCCATAATATTTCTCTGCCAGCGGCTTTAATTCATCCAAGCCGATCGCACCGGAAACCACCAATATCGCGTTTTCCGGCGTGTAATGGCGCCGATAGAAATCAAGGGCGTCATCCGGGCCGAGATTGGCGATTTCTTTTTCCCAACCGATGATCGGCACACCATAAGGATGATTGCGAAACAAACCGGCCCATGCCGATTCTTCCAAAATCGCGGCCGGATCATTTTCGACCCGCTGGCGGCGTTCTTCCAAAATGACGTCGCGCTCGCTGAAAACGGTCTTATGGTCATCCAGGCGCAGATTCGTCATCCGGTCGGCTTCCATTTCCATGACCCGCTCTAACCCCTCGCGCGGGATCACCTGGTAATAGGCCGTATAATCCTGGGATGTGAAAGCATTGTCCTGCCCGCCAAGCGCCGCCACCGTCTTGGAAAAAGTATCGGCGGAAAATTTCTCCGTCCCCTTGAACATCAGATGCTCAAGAAAATGGGCAATCCCCGATTTTCCCCGATCTTCGCGGGCGCTGCCGCTTTTGTACCAGACCATATGGGCCAAAGCGGGCGTTCGTTGATTCTCGATCAAAACCACTTGCATGCCATTTTCAAGGGTAAACGTTTCAGACTTGAATGTTTCGGCCATTGCCACATTACTCCATAATATCGCCCAAAGAGCGACGGTGATCAGACGCGTCATTGACGGCACACGTAATTGCCGGATACGTCAATTACAACATCGCGACAATTTTTTTCCGGTCGCACCGAAACCGGATCGCGGGTTGTCGGTAACGTATCGTCCGTATACCCCCGCGACAAGTCCGGACGGCCATTGTTGCCCGCACCGCCATTGTTCGCGGCTTGGGTGCCATCGCCACCACCGCGCCGATATGATCCACCGCCCTCGACCGCGGGGCGTCTTCCTTGCCCCCGCACGTCATACCGCGGGCCACGCGAATCGCCCCCGGCCACACTTTGCCCTGCAAAAAAATCGCGAGAATCGTCAACGGACGGCGCCCGGGCGCGTTGTTGTCCCGAATACCGATCCGCGCCCAAGGCCTTGCGATAGGCATCATCGGTGGCTCGTGGAATATGGGCATACGGGTCATAGGCAGTCCGGGCCGGGCGATTGTTTTGTGCCCGAGGACGGCGATTTTGACCCGCCGATCGGGATCTTGGCCGGGGTTTTTCCCGTAGGGTCGTGGGATTCGTGCTTTGTTCGGTGCCCCCGCGTGCATTGGTAGCATTAGTATCAAGGGACGCCTTTTTGGGGCGGGTCGATGGCCCGCCGCCCTTCGATCCTCGCGGGGGCGGGGCATCCGCCGCTGGAATCGGCGCGACCGCTTTATCCCGTCCGGCAAGCACCGCCGCTTGTTCGGCTTTTGCAACTTGCTCCGAAGGTGGCGGCGATCCATCTTTCGGCGCGCGCAAGGCAAAATCCGGCGGCACCGTCAATGGCGGCGATTCAAGGATGTCTTTCTCGTTAAAGGTCGGTTTGCTCCAGCCCAAAGCATGCTCTATATCCTGACGCCATCCGGCACAGCCGGACAATAACGCACCCATCAATAGGATCGTCATCACGTTCGTGGGAGAAAACCGCATCGAAAACCTCATGGGCTATACATATGCCGCCAGCGATCTCTTTTCCAGCCTTAATCGTATCGGTCGCATCTTGTCGCCTTGCCCTCCCCCTTGCCCTTCACGTGTCCACGATGGATCAAGGGGCATGATCGGGCGCCGGAAGATACACCCAAGCAAATCGGCATATCCCGATGAAAATCAAACCATCGGCAATATTGAAGGCCGGCCAGTGCCATCCAGCCCAGTGAATGTCGATAAAATCAACGACCGCGCCATGATATATCCGATCGATCACATTACCAATAGCCCCGCCGATAATCATCGCGATCGCCATGCGGGCGCGATGGGAAAGCCGCAGCGACCAAACAAACAATCCCCCGCAGATCACCCCCGCAACAATCGCCCAAAACGGGCCGAATTGCGACCAATTCGAAAATAAACCAAAGGAAATACCGCGATTATAAACCAACGTGAAATCGAAAAAAGACGTCACTTCCCGGTTGTGCCATGCGGGATGATGCAAAACCCAGTTTTTCACCACTTGGTCGATAACGACCGAAAGGACGATCACCAAACCCGGCATCCATCGCCGGTAAAAGCGACTTTTCCCCGGCCCATCGCCGCCACCGCGCCCTTTTGTATCCCGAGTGTTATGTCGGTTTTCGATCGCCATGGTCATCCCCATCATCCTTGCATCATGACGGGCCGGCATCGGATCGACCCATATCGGCCCCGGCCGCCAGAACCCGATGGCAACGCCCACACAGATCGCCCTTATCCGATGAAACCGTCGGCGCAATCCGCCAACAGCGCGGACATTTATCACCGGCCGCTTTGGATATCACGCAGGTTATCGAATGATCGCCCGGCGCCCCATCGTCTTTTGCCGCATGATCCGTGCCCCCATCGTTTTTTATCCCATCGTTTTTTATTCCATCATCCTTTATTTCATCATTAAGGGGGATCAGCCGCAATGACGAAACCAGGAATATATCGGCCAATTCATCATCGCCGACGCCATCCCCGATCACCGATCGAAGATCCCGCGGCAAGGTGATATCGGCATGGCCTTCCAAACTGGAACGAAGGGCCGCGGATTCCCGCATCCTCTCGATCGCGGCGGTCACCACCTCGCGGACACGAAGAATGGCATCCATCACCGCCGCCGCGTCCGGATTATGCCAATCTTTCGACACCGAGGGAAAGGATGTCAGATGAATGCTGCCCCGCCCCAACGGGACATCCGCCCGATTCTTTGCCCGATCCTTTTCCTGTATCGTCCCCTTTGCCTCTTTCGCAAGATCATCGGGGGCCATGCAGTCACGTTGACGGGCCATCCATGCCTCTTCGGCCGTAAAGGACAAGACCGGGGCCAACCACGCGACGATACAGGAAAAAATCTTTTCCATCACCCAAAGACACGGCGCCCGTTTTTCCCGGCTATCGCAATACAAACGATCTTTACGGATATCGAAATAAAGAGCGGAAAGATCAATCGTGCAAAACCGCAACAAACGCCCGTAAAAAAGATTAAGCCGATAATCCTTGCCGCATTGGCGGCGCAATTGATCCAGTTGATACAATTCGTGCAGCAACCATTGCTCGAGAACGTCCAATTCGGCCGGTTTTGGCGCCATTTTACCATGATCGGGGGGAAGATTGCCAAGGACAAAACGCAAAGTATTGCGCAGCCGCCGATAGGCATTAACGGCAAAATCCAAGGACTGCGAACCAAGGCGCATATCGTCACCATAGTCGCTTAGCATAACCCAAAGACGCAAAACATCGGCGCCGCTTTTGGCGACCACATCCTGGGGGGCGATGACATTACCGGCCGATTTCGACATTTTGCGTCCCTTTTCATCCAGGACAAAACCATGGGTCAACACTTGGCGATACGGGGGGGCGCTTCGCGCCGCGACCGAAAGAATCAAGGAAGATTGGAACCAGCCACGGTGCTGATCCGACCCTTCGAGATATAAATCGGCCGGCGCGCGCAGGGTGTCACGATCTTCGAGAACATAGGAAAAAGAGGCCCCCGAATCGAACCAAACATCCAATACGTCTGGCACCGGTCGATAGCGATCGGGATCGTGGTCGGGGCCAAGAAAGCGGCGCGGATCGCCCGCAAGCCAGCCATCGGCACCGTGCTTGGCAAAAGCCTCGACAACGCGCGCGGCAACACCGGCATCGCGCAACGGCTCTCCATTTTCAACATCGTAAAAAATCGCCAACGGCACGCCCCAACTTCGCTGTCGCGACAAGCACCAATCCGGACGCGACGAAACATGGGCGCGGATACGTTGGCGCATGGTCGGCGGAAACCAATCGATCTTGTCAATCCATTCCAGGGCGGCCGCGCGAATGCCGCTTGCTTCCAGATCAAGAAACCATTGCGGCGTTACCCGAAAAATAAGCGGGGCGCCGGAACGCCACGAATGGGGATAGGAATGGCGCAATGTTCCGGTGCCGCACAATGTCCCGTTATCCTTAAGCAGGGCAAAAATAGCCCCCGTCACCGCCGTGATATTGCGACCGGCGAACAAGGGAACATCGGCGTGATAAGTGCCGTCCTCACCAACCGTTCCGCCAAGCTCAAGGTCATTCGCGCGGCCAAGGCGAAAATCCTCCTCGCCGTGGCCCGGGGCGATATGGACAAACCCCGTGCCGGTATCAAGGGTGACAAAATCGGCGGCTAAAAGCGGCACCGGATGATGATAGCCGTTCGCGGCGTCCTTATTGTCGGTCGGCGGGGCAAAGGGGTGGCGACAAAGGCTTTTGACCAAATCGCGGCCAAGGCACCGCCGGACGACCGTGTGGGCGGTGACCCCCATCTGGGATAGGGATGAATCAAGGCGGCCCTCCGCAATCAAAAGGCGGCGACCGGGCGCAAGGAGACTATCGCCACCAACCGCGTCGACCGCAATCAAAAGATAGGAAAAGCCGGCCCCGCAGGCAAGGGCCCGATTGCCCGGCAACGTCCATGGGGTCGTCGTCCAGATCACGACATCGCTACCGACGCATTCGACGCATGGGGACGAAAGCACCCGAAACGCGGCCATCACCGTTTTTGAACGATGGGGCTTGTAATCGATTTCGGCCTCGGCCAGGGCGGTTTTTTCAACCACCGACCACATCACCGGACGCACCCCACGGACGATATGCCCGCGACACAATAAATCCATCAAAATGCGGATGATTGCCGCCTCGGCCTTTTTTTTCATCGTGGCATACGGATCGTCCCAGTTTGCCTCGATACCGAGGCGTTGAAATTCCTCGCTTTGTATCTTCATCCACCGGGTCGCCTCGTCCCGGCATCGGGCCCGAAAAGCATCGACGGGCATCGTGTCTTTATCGGTTCCCCCGGCCCTTAGGTCTTCCTCGACTTTCCATTCGATGGGCAAGCCGTGACAATCCCATCCCGGCACGTAATCAACCGCCATCCCCTCCATAAAGCGGATTCGGTTGATGACATCCTTTAGAATCTTATTGAGGGCATGCCCCATGTGAATATGCCCGTTGGCATAAGGGGGACCGTCATGCAGGACAAATGCCGTCTTTCGGGTTTTATTCGCCGTCCGGCGGGCGCCGGATAGGTCGATATCGCGCCAATGGGCTAACATGTCTTTTTCCAGATCGCCAAGACGCGCTTTCATCGGAAACGACGTGGAGGGCAGAACAAGGGTCGATTTATAGTTCATGGGTATTATTCATGGTTATCACTCACGGGCATGGTCATCATTAGCGTTTATCATTAACGGGCGCGGGTATCATTCACGGGGTTGATGGTTCATTGTTATTATCCACGGGATTAATCATGCTTGGTCATATTGGGTCTTACTGGGCCATAGTCGGCAAAGAATCGCACCGACCATTCATGGCCCAACGCCGCCTTATTCCGATTCGAAACGGGCAAAGGGGGCAACCTTGTGCCTTTGCGCAACGGAGCGCGCGCGAAGCATATCACACTTTATCTGGGATAAAAGATCGCCCACACCGGCAAAGGTTTTTTCTTCCCTCAACCGGGCCAGAAAAAACAATCTTAATCGGCACCCGCCAATATCGCCGTTAAAGTCGAGCAAATGGGCCTCGACCACCGGACGGCGCGCACCGCCAAAGGTCGGGCATATGCCGAAATTGACCACCGCCGGGCCGCTTTCGACCCGCCCTTGGCCCGAAACCTCGGCCCGGGCGACATAAACCCCAAAGGGCGGCATCATGCCATTGCCCGGCATCATATTCGCGGTCGGCACCCCAAGGGTTTTGCCGCGTCCCCGGCCGCGCGTCACATGGGCGCTGAAAGACCAGAAATGGCCAAGAATATCGCCGACTTTACCCATATCCCCGCGCTCGAGGGCCCGGCGGGCCGCGCTTGACGAAAGTCTTTGGCCGCTATCATCGGCAAGGGTCGTCACGATATCAACACCAAATCCATAGTGGCGGCCAAGGTCACGCAAGGTATCGATCGTTCCTTGCCGGCCCGCGCCAAAAACAAAATCATCGCCCACGACCACCCCTTTTGCACCGATGTCATCGACCAGAATCCGCCCGCAAAAATCACGCGCCGACATCGCCGCCAGGGAAGCATTAAAACGCCGCAAGTAAAAAATATCAATCCCGTGTCCGGCCAAAAGACGGGCTTTTTCCCGCATGGAAACCAATTCGAAGGGGGGGGTATCGGGGGAGAAAAAACGGCGTGGATGGGGGTGGAAACTCAACACCGCCGTCGGCGCGGCGATGGCCCGATCAACCGCCCGATCAACTGCCCGATCAACTGCCCGATCAACTGCAGGGGACGCAAGATGACGGGTCCGATCAAGAATCTTGGCATGACCGCGATGAACGCCGTCAAAATTGCCAATCGCAACAATCGCCCCACGGCAAGAGGGCGGCAGAGATGAACGCCGGATCTGCATCAAACGAGAATGTCCTCAACAACCCGTGATTAATCCATCATGATCCGGGTCTTCTGCCTGGTTTTCGACCAATTCTTCGACGGCGCCTTCGATCGATTTTTCCGTCTCATTTTTCCGGCCTATCTTCCGCCTGATTTTCCAGTCCATTTTCCGCCTGATTTTCTGGCCCATCTTCCGCTTGGCCTCCGATCGATTATCCGGCGACGCCTCCGACCGATTTTCGGCTAGACCGTTTGCCGATTCCTCTGCCCCATCTTCCGCTTGGCCTTTTGCCGATTCTTCGGCGGCGCCTCCGATCGATTTTTCCGCCGGATTTTCTGCCGATTCTTTTGCCCAATCTTCGGATTCCACCGATTCCCCTACCGGATTTTCTACCCGTTCCTCTGCCCCATCTTCGGCGTTTACCGATTCCCCTGCCGGATTTTCTGCATCACGGGCGGGGGCGGGGGTCGTTGCCCCGATCCGAACCTAAACGCTTTTACGGGTGTCGCGTGACGGCACCATAATCAAGGCCTCCCCGACAAGAACCTGTTTGCCCGCGACCGAGCACACCGTTTCCATGATCACCCGGCTTTTTCGACGGTCGATCGATTGAACACTGACCCGGGCCACAACCGTATCCCCCGCCTTGACCGGATAGAGAAATTTCATCGACTGGGAAAGATACACACATCCCGGCCCCGGTAATTTCGTGCCGATCGCCGCGGAAATAAAACTTGCCGTCAACATACCGTGGGCAATGCGCCCCTCGAAAACACCGCCACAGGAAAATTCCTCGTTTAAGTGCAATGGGTTGGTATCGCCGGAAATACCGGCAAACATGACGATGTCCGCATCAACGATTGTCTTGGCATAGGCCGATGACATGCCCTCCGTTAAATCCTCAATGTAAAATCCGTGCAATTCATCATGCAACTCCGCGTCCCTTATGGCTGCGCTTTTTGCGTCCATTTACGATTTCTTCCTTTCCTGTGCCAATGCTTGCCAAAACCCCGTCACAAGACATGGGCGGAAGCATTTTTTTGCAATGCAATAAACCTTGCCATTGCTTGGCGGAAAAGGCAATCTTCTTCTTGTGCCGCCGCCGCGCTTTGCCGTATTTCATGCCTCCGGAGCCATGGCCATGATCACGCTGTTTACCGATTTTAGCACCGGCGGATTCTATGTCGGACAAGTTAAAATGGCCATCAAGGCCACCTGTGATGCCGCCGTTGTTGCCACAGAGAAAAAACCGACCGTCGATATCGTCGACCTGATCCATGATGCCCCGATGGCGGATCCTTTTTTATCGTCGTATCTGCTGGCGGCGCTGGCCGTGCATCTTCCCCTTGGCTCGATCTGCCTGGCGGTGGTCGATCCGGGGGTTGGCTCAAGCCGACCGGGGGTTATGATCAATGCCGACGGGCGTTTTTTTATCGGCCCGGGCAACGGGCTTTTTGAACATATTGCCCGGCGGGCAAAACAATGCGCATGGCACCGGATTAACATCGATCACGATCGCGTCAGCCCGAGTTTTCACGGACGTGACGTTTTTGCCCCGATTGCCGCCAAACTGGCCTGTGGCACCTTGACGGAAAAAGATGTCTTGCCCCTTTCCGGCAACCCGACCGCGCGCCCCGATTGGCCCGATGATTGCCTGCGGATTATCCATATTGACCATTTCGGTAACGCCATCACCGCCCATCGCGCCGATGATGCGCCGCCAAAGGCGACCATCGTCATTCCCGACCGACCCCGGATCGACCCGATCGGCAATGCCCCGACCGATACCGCCACCAACGATAAGAACCCCGGCGGTGACGCAACCATCGGCAACGCCCCGACCAATACCGCCGCCATCGTTAAGAATCCCAACGATAAGAATCCCGGCGGCAACGCCGCCATCGTTAAGAATCCCATCGTTAAGAATCCCGGCGGCAACGCCGCCATCGTTAAGAAGCCCATCGTTAAGAATCCCGGGGGCAAGGTTTCCATCGGCAAAGCCCGCGTTTTTGCCGACTGCGCCAAGGGCGCCCTTTTTTATTACCGGAATAGCATCGGAATGATTGAAATCGCCGCCAACCAAGCCAATGCCGCCGAGATTCTGTCCTTGCGCATCGGGCAGGAAGTCGCCTTTGCCTGATTTTTTGGCGCATAGCCTTCCGGATGCGCGCCCTTTATGATTTTTTCTTGTCCTTCGCTTGGGGTCCTTCGCTTGGGGCCCTTCGCTTCAACGATTGCCAAGGGCATATATCGGAACATGGCCGCGAAACATGGGGGCGGCGGAGTATGGCAGCGGAACATGGGGGGGGCGGAGTATGGCGGCAGAACATGGCGGCCGCGAGGCATTAGACGGCGGAGTGTGGCGACGGCTTCCGGACAAGATCAAGCCCACCCCCCCCCACGACAAAGGGGCGACAAAGGGGCGACAAAGGGTCAAGACAAGAATAAAACGCGCGGCAAAAAGACCCCCGGAATACCGGCGCGGCGGCAAAAAAAACCGCCGGAACATGGGGGCGGCGGCGGCGGGGGGCAAACGATCCCCGGAAAAAGGGACGGCCGGGGGGAAAGGGGCGCGAACGCGCACCGATTCCTTATTTGATTTTGGTTTCCTTGAAAAGGACGTGCCGACGGGCAACCGGATCGTATTTCTTTTTTGCCATCTTATCCGTCTTGGTCTTGGGATTTTTTTTCGTCACATAGAAAAATCCCGTATCCGCACTGGAAAGCATCTTGATTTTTATCGCGGCACTTTTTGCCATCGCATTCTTCCTTTATCGAAGCGGTGTCCTTGGGAAGATAGGGATTATTGCGCATGGGTCAAGAAGGAAATAACGCCCCGATCCATATGCGGAAAAACCGAGGAAGAACCATAGGGCCGATCAAAGGGCGTTTATGGCCCCGGTTTGCTTTTTTTAGCCGCCGGTTTGCGGGTTGTTTTTGCCTTGGTCGTTTTTGCCTTGGTCGTTTTTGGCTTGGCTTTACCCCGCGCTCTTTTCGGGTTTTGCGCTTTTTTAATACGGGCGGCCGCAATTAAATCAACGGCGCGATTGGCACCGATGACAAATACCGTATCCTCCCCGCGCAAGGACGCGTATATCCCGTCGCATCCGACATAAGGGCCGTAGCGACCGATACCGGCAACGATCGGCTTGCCGGTTTCCGGACAAAGGGTGATCTGGCGGGGCAATTTAAGATATTCAAGCGCGCGGGCTTTATCGATTCCATCCGGATTTTCCCCCGGCGGCAGCGATACCCGTTGTGGCTTGTCCGCTTTTTTCGTTTTTTTCCCTTTGCCCGCTTTCGCGGCGTCCTGTTTCGGCGGCGATTTCGCGGCGTCCTGCTTCGTCGTCGATTTTGGGGCGGGCGGTTTCGTCGTCGGTTTTGTCGGCGATTTCGGGGCGGCTTCCTTATCCCATTGGATATAAAGACCATACGGCCCGCTCCGAATGGAAATTGTCCCGCCATCGGGATGATCCCCCAATGAACGCGGCTCGCTTACGGTGCCGTTTTGATCCTTTGCCTCGCCGCCAAGGGGTCGCGTATAGCGGCAATCGGGATAATCGGAACAGCCGATAAAAGGCCCATAACGCCCCAAACGCATCGACAAGCGTCCTTTGCCGCACGTCGGGCATTGGCGCATATCTTCCGTCGCGGCATCGGCATGATCGCCGCGAAAGATATAAGACTCCATCTTTTCATTGAGAAGGTCGATGACCTCACGCAGGGACAGTTTGGACGTTTCCGCGATCTGGTTGGAAAATGGCTTCCAAAAATCCCGCAGCATATCAATTCGAGCCAAATCGCCCTTTGATATTTCATCCAATTGGTCTTCCATGCCGGCGGTGAATTCATATTCGACATAGCGGCGAAAGAAATTGACCAAAAAAGTGGTGACGATCCGCCCGCGCTCGTCCGGGACAAAGCGCTTTTTTTCCACCTGCACATATTGGCGTTCCTTCAGCACGCTGACAATCGCGGCATAGGTCGAAGGGCGACCGATCCCAAGTTCTTCCAAACGCTTTATCAAGGTGGCTTCGGAATAGCGCGGCGGCGGTTGGGTGACGTGATGCTGGCCGATCACATCGCCAACGTCAAGCGCGGTTCCCTTGGCGATATCCGGCAATGACACGGGGGTAGCGGCATCATCCTCGCCGCCCCAAACACGGATAAAGCCGTCAAAAATCAATTGCGAGCCGACCGCGCGCCATCGGTGTTGTCCCGTTCCTTCATCGATCTCGAGCGCCACATGCCGCCGCCGCGCCGATGCCATCTGCGAGGCGAGGGCGCGCCGCCAGATCAAATCATAAAGGCGGGCTTCGTCCCCATCCATTTTGACGGCCCCGGGCAAGCGGTTAATATCGGTTGGCCGGATGGCTTCGTGGGCTTCTTGCGCATTGCGCACTTTGGTCTTGTATACCCGTGGTGATGCCGGTTTGTAATCGGGCGGAAAATTCTTGCCGATATGATCGCGAATTCCCTTCAGAGCATCGACGGAAAGGGTATTTGAATCGGTCCGCATATAGGTGATCAGCCCGCCGCCGTCACCGTCCCCTTCATAGAGTCTTTGGGCCGCACGCATGGTTCTGGCGGCGGAAAAGCCAAGGCGGTTAAAGGCGGTTTGCTGCATGGTCGAGGTCGTGAAAGGGGCATAGGGCGCGCGTTGGCTTTCGCGGGTTTCGCGCTTGCCCGCGCGATAGGCGGCCGCTGCCAAGGCCTTGCCGGCCGCGTCGACCTGCGCTTGATCGGTAAAGAAGAATTTATCCACGTCCTTCCCGTCGAACATTTCCAGATTGGCGCGAAACACATCGCTGCCATGCCGGAAATCGGCGCCCATCGTCCAATAATCGCGCGGCTTGAAGGCATCGATTTCATCTTCTCGATCACAAATGGCCCGCAATGCGACCGATTGAACCCGACCGGCACTGCGACTGCCGGGAAGTTTTCGCCACAACAGCGGCGACAACGTAAAGCCGACCAAATAATCAAGGGCCCGGCGGGCCATATAGGCATCGACCATATGATCATCAATCGCCCGCGGCCGGTCGAGGGCTTTTTCCACCGCCGATCGCGTGATTTCATGAAAAACGATGCGCCGAACATCCTTGCCGGAAAGATCGGTATTCTCGCGCAGCCAGTGCAAAATATGCCAAGAGATCGCCTCGCCCTCGCGGTCCGGATCCGTCGCAAGCAATAACTGGTCGGCGTTTTTCAATGCTTTTTTAATCTGGGATAAGTTCTTATCCGCGCCGCCGGTCAATTGCCATCGCATGGCAAAATCATGCTCGGGATCGACCGATCCATCCTTCGGCGCAAGATCGCGCACGTGGCCATAACTTGGCAGCACCGTGCTGGAAGAGCCAAAATAACGGCCAAGCGTTTTCGCCTTGGCCGGCGATTCAACGATGACGACGCGCATCAATCTTCCTGCAGCGCCACAAGGTTGCCGGGATAACGCACGAGCAATCCGGCGATTTCCAATTCGGTTAAAAGATAGGACAGGTGCCGAGAATCGATGCCGCCAAGGCGCGTCAATTCATCCCGATCGATCGGGGTCGGTCCCAAAAGCTGACGCAGTTTCGTCCGCATTGTATCTATTTCCTTGTCATTATCGCCATCGGTAACGGTGCGCACATCGATTCCGACGGCATCTTGATCTTCCCCCAAAAGATAGGGTCTTTGGCGGGAAAGTGAAGTAATAACATCACCGGCGTTTTGAACAAGGGTTGCGCCGTCCCTTATCAGGGCGTTCGAGCCGACGGTGCGCGTATCGGCGGGCGAGCCGGGAACCGCGAATACGTCACGCCCCTGCTCGGCGGCAAAGCGGGCCGTGATCAGGGATCCCGATCCCCTGGCCGCCTCGACCACGACGACCGCGACCGACAAACCGGCAATGATGCGATTGCGTTGGGGGAAAAGCCGCCGCGATGGACTTTTCGAAAAAGGCTGTTCGGACACAATCGCGCCGGATTCACGCACCGCTTGATACAAGGCGCGATTTTCACGCGGATAAATCACATCGACACCACCCGCCATCACCGCGACCGTCCCATTATCGAGTCCTTGATCATGGGCGGCCGCATCGATGCCGCGGGCCATCCCCGATGCAATGATGAAACGACGACGCCCAAGATCGCGGCTTAACATCCCGGCCATGCGCAACCCTGCCGCCGATGGATTGCGGGTTCCGACAATCGCGATGGCCTCGCGCCCCAAAAGATGCGGATGGCCAAGAACGCTTAATACCGGCGGGGCTTCGTCCAGGGGACGAAGGGCGCGCGGATATCGAGGATCGGTCAGAATCAAAAGATGCCCGCCCATGCTTTCCAGATTATCCATTTCCCGCTCGACCGTATCGATCGGGGGGAATGTCAAACGGCGCGCGCCCGGCATGCTTGCGATATGTTCGGGAAGACGCTCCAACGCCCTTGCCGGACTGCCAAAGCGATCGATGAGACGGCGAAATGCCCGTGGCCCGACCCTATCGCTGCGCGCCAAACGCAGCCATTCCAGTTTTTCTTTGCGATCGGGGGTCTTGGTCATCGATCGGCGGGACGATCATGCCCCCCAAACCGGCAAACAAATCGGGGCCGGCAACCGAACCGGCCCGGCTTATCCATCGGGAGAGGCATCGGGAGGGGCGCCAGAATTGGGAGATACATCGGGGGATGCGTTATCATCGGGAGGGACATCGGGGGGATGGTTCCATCGGTGTTCCCGCCCATGATACAGGCGCGCGATATTATCGGCATGGCGTATCCAAATCAGAACCGCCATCGATAGGGCAAGAAATGGGGGAATACCCTGGGACATAAACGGGGACGCAAACGGGGAAAAGAGCCAAAAATCACGCGCCGCCCCGCCCCCCCCCGATCCGATTGAAAGAAAACCCCCTAAAAGCGGCATGACCGCAAGTCCCGCGACGAGGGTAACGCTGACCAACGATGCCAAGGACGACATCCGTTTCCAGGCAAATACCCCAAGCCAGACCAAACCGGCCAAAAAAGCCAACCCCCAATCAAACGCCATCCATATCCCGAATGTGGGCGCCACCCCCTTGCCGCCCCGCCCCCGCAGCCAGCAGGGAAACATATGCCCAAGCAACGCCGCCAATGCCGCGATAGCGGCCAGATGACCATCAAAAAGCGCCGCGATAGCGGCAAAGTCGCCATCGGAAGAAGAGGGGGAAGAAGAGGGGGAATCATGCATCATGCCAACCCAAAAAACGATTTTGACCGCAAGATATGCCTTGCCCGCATCCGCCAAAAACGTCACCAAGGCAATATAACGCCCGGCCACGCGCCAAACATTTGTCGCCCCGATATTACCCGATCCGGCCCGGCGCACGTCCCCATGTCCCAGCAGGCGACATAAAATCACGCCAAAGGGAAGCGAGCCCAGAAAATAGGCAACGACCACCATCAACACCCCCCATTCAATGCCGCCGCTCAAGATCGTATCCCCCATCATCGGCCACGTTCCGCTTGCGTCAAAATCGATGCGGGAACCGATCGGGGAACCGGGCCAAAATCATCATGACAGTGCAAAATCGTGCCATCCGCAATTGTCATCATCACCATTCCTTGCACCCCATGGCGATCAAATGGGGTGTTTTTGAACTGCCCGACAAAACGTGAAGGATCGACAATCCATGGCCGATCCGGATCGAAAACGATGACATCGGCCGGGGCGTTTTTGGTCAATGACGGTCGGTCGAGACCAAGGATATCGGCAGGGGCGCCGGATAAACGGGCCATGACGGCGTTCAGCGATAATAGCCTTTGATGAAACAGACTCAAAGTCACCGCAAGCAGGGTTTCCAGCCCAACCGCGCCGGGGCGCGATTGTTCAAAGGGCACACGTTTGCTTTCCTCGTCCCGGGGAAAATGATCCGAAGCGATCGCGTCGATGATGCCGTCGCTTATCCCCCGGGCAACCGCGCATCGGTCTTCCTCGCTGCGCAAGGGCGGATCCAGATGCGCGTATGTGCGATAATCGGCGATCGCAAGCTCGTTCAGAGCAAAATACGGAGGCGCCGTATCACAGGTCACGCGCAGCCCTTCGTTTTTTGCCCGTTCTATGATCTTTACCGATGCGCCGGTTGAAATATGGGCCGCGTGATAACGCGCACCACTCAACCGGACAAGATGGATATCCCGCTCCAGCATCATCGCCTCGGCCGCCGGTGGAATGCCGGCAAGGCCGAGTCGTATTGCCATCTCGCCCGCATTCACGATTCCCCCTGCGGCCAAACAAGGATCTTGAGGGTGATGGATAATAAGCCCGTCAAACGTGCGCGAATAATCCATCGCCCGATGCATCACCAGGCTGGACGTGACGGTTTTCCAGCCGTCGCCGAACGCGACCGCCCCGGCCTGCCCCAAAATACCCATATTGCTGATATGGCGACCGTCCAAACCACGGCTAAGGGCGGCGCAAGGGTACACTTTGACCGATGACTGGATCTTTGCCTGCCGCCGGATAAAGCCCACCGTTTCCGCCTGATCGATCGGAAAATCATCATCGGGAACGCAAACCAAAGACGTCACCCCCCCGGCCGCAGCGGCCTTCAGGTCGCTTGCCGTTGCGCCTTGCCGCACGATGCCGCCGCCGCGCAAAACCACCCGCATATCCACCAATCCGGGGGCCAGACACAATCCGCCACAGTCAATTTTCACACAATCCGGGCCAAAACACGCATCCGCCCGGCCGACCGCATCGATACGGCCGTCCTTGATCAAAAGCGACCCCGGCACGACATCGGTTTCATAGGGGTCGACCAAGCGGGCATTGATCAGGGCAAAGCCGGAATGCGTCGCCCGCGCCGTTGCCCGAGTCATTGCCCGAGTCGTTGCCCGCGCCGTTACCGGTGGCAAAGCCGCCGATGATGGGGAAATGCCGTCTTTAGCGGAGCGAGCGTTTTTTGTTGGGCGCATATTTTTCGGACTCATATTCTTGGGCGCCTATCTTTTAGACGCATATTCTTGGACGCATGTTTTTCGAACGCATTGGTCATTGGGGGGCCCGATTAGCGTTTGGCATGGGCGTCATGACGCCCACCACAATCTTGGCCACGGTCTTGCCCACAGTGTTGCCCACAGTGTTGGCCGGGGTCTTGCATCACATCCCCATTGCCGCGCGTGCATCCGGTTCGGTTTCCCGCGCGGCGGCGCTCATCTCAAGACAGGCCATGCGCACGGCCACCCCAACCTCGACCTGTTCCCTGATCAAGGAACGGTGCATGTCATCGGCCACCGCGCTATCGATTTCAATGCCCCGGTTCATCGGGCCGGGATGCATGATCAACGCGTCGGGACGGGCAAATTGAAGCATTTGCCGATCAAGACCGAAGAAACGAAAATATTCCTCGCCCGATGGGACAAACGCCCCTTTCATCCGCTCGCGCTGAAGCCGCAACATCATCACGATGTCACAATCGCGAAGCCCCGTTTCCATGCAATGATGGACCTCGGCCCCCAATCGGGCAAACGATGCCGGCAACAACGTCGGCGGCGCAACAAGCCGCACCTTGGCCCCCATCGTCGTTAATAGCGCAATATTCGAGCGCGCCACCCGAGAATGAAGAATATCACCGCAAATGGCGACCACCAGCCCGGCTATCCGGCCTTTGCGGCGATGGATGGTCAGCGCGTCAAGCAAGGCCTGGGTCGGATGCTCATGCATGCCGTCACCGGCATTGATAACGCCACAGGTGACCTTTTCGGCCAGCAAGCCAACCGCACCGGAACACGGATGACGCACCACCAACACGTCCGGATGCATCGCGTTTAAGGTCATGGCCGTATCGACCAGGGTCTCGCCCTTCTTGATCGATGAGGTCGCCATCGACATCGTCACGACATCGGCACCGAGGCGACGGGCGGCAAGTTCGAAAGACGCGCGGGTGCGCGTCGAATTTTCGAAAAACACGTTAATGACCGTCTGCCCACGCAAAGGGGCATGGGTTGCCCTTCTATCCCCTAAATTATCTTTTGGCCCATCTTCCGGATCATCTTTTTTCCGGTCTTTCGCCCCGTCTTCCGCCCCGTCTTCCGATCGCTCGCCCCTTGCCGACACGGATACCGCCCACTTGCCGACGCCAAAGGGGGCAGGGGAAGCAGAGCCAAGAGGGGCAAGGGTATTTTCGGGGGAAGACCCAAGACCGGCATCGGGGCCCGGATTATGGCGCGTGCCGGAACGAAGATAAAATTGGGCGCGCTCGAACAGGGACGAAATAGCCGTTGAAGACAATCCGGCAATGCCAAGAAGATTGCGATTCTCGAAATGATGCCCGACCCAAGCCATTAAAGATGCAGTCTAACCGCGAAGGGGGGATGGGGCAAGCCTATGTTCCCTTTCTCTCTTCCGGCCCTTCTTCTATCCTCTCTTCCGGCCTCTCTTCTGGCCTCTCTTCCGGCCCCTCCTTTGGCGGCTCTTTTGGCCTCTCTTTTGATGGCGCCATATCGGTGACGCCATCGGATTTGCTTTCTTCTTCGGTCATCGCGCGCGGCCGTTCCATCGCGTTCCTATCCGCCATCAACGCCGTGCATGGTCGATCATGCTCCATCGGATCCTTTATTTGGCGGTCTTGACCTCATCGCCGCTTGCTGAAACTATAGGGGCGGGATGGCGATGCCGATGCGATAAGCCGTGGCATCGGGCAAGGAGAACAATAAGGAGTCATAGTTATGCATGGATCAATTGCCGACATCGTCCAGCGACAATCCTCCCCGATCACCGCCCGGGGCGAGGAGAGCATTCTGGAAGCGGCAAAGATAATGAAAAAACGCAATATCGGGGCATTGATGATTGTGGACGGCAAGGGTATATTGCGCGGCATCGTCAGCGAGCGTGACATAACCCGCAAGGTATTATGTGTCGGCGCCGTGCCGGATCAAACCAAAGTCAGTGACGTCATGACCAAAGACCCCCATTGTATCACCAGCACCGATACGCCCCTCAAGGCGCTTGAGATCATGCGTGAAAACAACTTTCGGCACCTGCCGGTGATTAAAAACAAACGCCCGATCGCGATGGTGTCGGTGCGCGATCTATACGACTGTGTTTTTGCCCAAATGGAAGAAGATTTGCGCCAGCGCGAGGCATTTATCTTTGGCAGTGGATACGGCGGATAGCCGATTTGAGCGGGAAAAGAGAGCCCCCACCACCGCATCTTTATCCGACCGGGGGGGATCGTTATCGCATTGTTTCCGGGGCGGGGCTTCCGGGACGGGGTTTCCGAGGCAGGGTTTCCGGTGCGGGCCTTCCATTACAATCCTTCCGGGGCAAGGCTTCCATTACAGGGCTTCCGGTGCGGGGAAAATTTTAAATCACCATGTTGGGTATTCGCTTTTCACTACGCCGTTACATCGAGCGTGAGATTCTTCCCTATCGTATTCTAGGGCGCGTTTTTCGAGAACATATCATCCCCTATCGTCGCCATTTGCTGCTGGTGATCGCCCTCATGGTCATTGTCGCGCCGGGCAACGCCTTACAGGCGTGGGTCATTCAACCGGTCATGGATGATGTTTTCATCCGTAAAGACATCCTGATCCTAACGATTATGCCCTTTGCTTTGGTTGGTATCACCGTACTGAAAAGCGTCATTTCCTATTTCCAAATCGTCCTTGCCGGAAAAATCGGATTGCAGATTAATCGCGATATTCAACAGCGGCTTTTTTCCCGCCTGATGTCCTGTGGTATTGATTTTTTTCATCGGCACAGCTCCGGGCGAGTCGTGTCGATATTTGCCCATGACGTTCAACATCTCAACGCTTCCCTGGTTAATTTTCTGACCGTTTTGGTGCGCGATTCGGCCACTTTGATTTTTTTGGTCGCATTGATGTTTTACCAGGATTGGCAATTATCGTTGATTATTATCGTTTTCTTTCCGCTATCCCTTTTCCCGTCCTTTCGAATCGGTCGCTGGCTCCATAAAATATCCCACCAACACCAAGCGCAACTGGCCGATTTCATCGCCTTTCTCAGCGGCATTTTCAGTTCCATGCGTGATATCATCGTCCATAACACACGGGCCGACGAGGAAAAGAAAATGACCACGACAATCGGTCATCTTCTGAAAAATCGCATATCTTGGGAGCGGCGATACAACGTCTTACGGCCGACCATGGAAATCATGGTCAGCATCGCCATCGGCATCGTTCTTTGGATCGGCGGGGCGCAAGTGATTCGTGGCGATAGCACCCCGGGTGAATTTTTCTCGTTCATCACCGCTTTCATCCTTGCCTATAAACCCCTGCGCTCGGTCGCCGCCCTTAGTGCCCATATTCGATCCACCGTTGTTGCGGCGGATAAGATTTTTGCCATCATCGATGCCCAACCGGACATCCATGATAAAAAGAACGCCATCGTTCTGCAGTCAAAAAAACCCGATATCCACTTGAACGATGTATCGTTTTCTTATCCCCAGAACAAAGAAATCGTCGTTAATCGTATGCGCATGACGATAAAGAGCGGGCAAACCACCGCCCTTGTCGGGCCAAGCGGAGCCGGTAAATCGACACTTTTAAGCCTGATCATCCGCTTTTATGACGTGAACGGTGGAAGCATTGCCATCGATGGGCATGACATTCGCGATATTAGCTTGGATTCTCTGCGTTCCCACTTTGCCGTCGTCGGGCAGGACATCAATTTATTCGACACCAGCATTGCCGAAAATATCGCCCATGGAAAATCTCATGCATCGATCGCGGATATCAAAAAAGCCGCGCTTCTGGCCGGTGCCGATGACTTTATTGGCAAGATGAAAAACGGCTATGATACCATTGTCGGCGAACGTGGCGTGCGCCTTTCCGGCGGACAAAAACAACGCATTTCGATCGCCCGGGCATTTTTACGCGATACACCGATTCTGCTGCTTGACGAACCGACGGCATCGTTGGATCCGATCAGCGAACGTTTGATCCAAAAAGCATTGCGTCAATTACGTGTTAATCGCACCTGCTTGATTATCGCCCACCGGCTTTCAACCGTTCGCGATGCCGATTGTATCCATGTTCTCGATCGCGGCCGCCTTATCGAAAGCGGCACCCATCAAGAGTTGATGGCAAAAGACGGCTTGTACCGCGTTCTTTACGCCCAAGACTTTTTTGACACCGATCGCAAGAAGCATCCAAAACCGACCGGGGCCACATCGGATCAAACGACCGCCCCCGATAAAACGACCCCCGCCGATACAACGACCGCACTCGATGAAAGAACACGGACCGATAAAAAAACCGACCCCAATGGAAAGACCCCCACCGATAAAAAAACACGGGCCGATAAAACGACCGCCCCCGATAAAAAAACGCGGAAATGACGATTTTAAAACGATATCGCCATGTCGCTGCCATCATACGGCCTTTGGCATGGATATATCTGCGCATCCGGATATGGCGGAAGAAAGAGGACGCGTCCCGATTTAAAGAAAAGATGGGATATCCGTCCCACCCCCGCGCCGATCGCCCCCATATTTGGATTCACGCCGTTAGTATCGGGGAAACCATATCGGCCGTGGCCTTGGTTTCCCTTATCGCCCGGCTTCGTCCCGATATCCGAATTTTACTCACCACCACGTCACGCACATCCCAGCACACCGCTGCGCATCGTCTGGGCGATAAAGTCATTCACCAATATGCCCCGCTTGACGTGCCTTTGTGGGTCACCCGCTTTCTTGACCATTGGCGCCCCCAAGCCGTCTTATGGATGGAATCGGAGTTATGGCCCGTGTCCCTTTCCCTGATCAAGGAACGGCATCTTCCTTTTTTTCTCCTGAACGCTCGAATTTCAAATCGCGCCCTGCGCCAATGGCGGAAAATACCGACCCTTGCGCGGAATCTTCTCGACTGTTTTACCCTGTGCATCGCCCAGAGTGAACGTGAAGAAAAGCACCTGCGCCTGCTTGGTGCCAAGCGCACGATCGAAGCCGGCAATATGAAATTCATGGCCCGTCCCCCGCCCTATGATCGGGATCGCTATCACGCGCATCGCGCCGCGATCAAGGGCCGCCCGGTTCTGGCCGCCATCAGCACCCATGATCGCGAGGAAGCCATCATCATCGACAGCACGGCCAATCTGCGACGGCAACATCATCTTTTCACCATTATCATGCCCCGTCATATCCATCGCTGTGCCGCTATCACCGCCGATTTGCGGCGGCGTGGATTGGATGTTGTCCGCCATTCCCACAAGCCGGATATCACCGCGACAACCGATGTCTATCTGATCGATACGATCGGCGACAGCGGCCTTGCCTGCGCCCTTGCCGATATCGCCTTTGTCGGCGGGTCGATTGCCCGGCATGGCGGCCAGAACCCGCTTGAGCCACTGCATTATAATTGTCCGGTTTTACACGGCCCCCATGTGTTTAAATTCCACACCATGTACCAAGAATTAGATCAAGCCGGTGCCACCATCGCCATCGATGATGGCGATGATCTTGCCCGCCGGCTCGCGCGTCTTTTGACCGACCGGCACTATTACCGTCAAGCCGGGGCCAAAGGAAAGGCGTTTTTACAACGCGGAAAAACCATCATGGATCGCTATCGCGAATTGCTTCTTCCGACGTTGCGCGCGATTGAATGGCCCGATCGTCGAACCTTACCCAAGAATAAAAAGGATAAAGGAATCGCCGCCCCCGCATCGAAAAGCGCACCCACGGCCACCCGGAAACAAAGACAACGGCGGAAAATAGCGCGTCCGAACCGACGCCCGAGCATGTAAAAATGTCTTTTTGGCCCCTCCGATCGGGATGGCGGCGCGCGCCCCGTTTTTGGTACTCCACCACGCCCCTTGCCCGGATCTTGGCGTGGGGGCTTGATCCGCTCGGGCGGCTTTACCTGGCCGGGCACCGATTGCGCCACCGGCTCCATCGGCCCAAACGAACCGGCGCATTCACGCTATGCATCGGCAATGCCGTTGTCGGCGGTGCCGGGAAAACCCCCCTTGCCCTTGATCTCGGCCACGCCTTTAGCCATGATCTTGGCCCTTTCAAGCACCGCCATAATCCCCATTATATCAGCCGCGGGTATGGCGGGCATATCGCGGCCACACGGGTCGATCGACATATGCACACCGCCACCGATGTCGGGGACGAAGCCCTCATGCTGGCCAACGTCGCGCCCTGCTGGATCGGGGCGGATCGTCTTGCCGGTGCTGCGCGGGCGGTCAACGCCGGGGCCGATATCCTGATCATGGACGATGGGTTTTATCATCCTTTCATCCGCCCCGATATTAATCTTGTCGTGATCGATTCATTTTACGGTCTGGGCAACCGAAAGATTATCCCGGCCGGCCCGTTACGGGACACGCCGCGATCGATTCGGCGGCGGGCCGATGCCATTGTTTTAATCCACCAAGACCGTCCGGCAACGGTCACCCCGTCCGATTTTGCCGACTGGAAAATACCTGTTTTCGAAGCAACGCTTTCCCTCACCCCGCAAGCGGCGAAAATCGTCCGTGGCCGCGATGTCTATGCCATCAGTGCGATCGCCGCTCCGGAAAAATTTCTTGCCTCATTGCGCCGTCACGGTGCGCGGATCGTCGGGCGGGCGCTGTTTGGCGACCATCATCCATGGTCGCGCGCCGATCTTGATCGATTGGCGACAAAAGCCGCGCAAAAAAATGCCCTTGCCGTTACAACGGTAAAAGATTACCAGCGCATAAAAACCATCACCCGCCATGATTTCACCCCGCTCGCGGCAAAATTGTCATGGGCCACCGGCGATCGCCAACGCCTTGTTGCCCTGATCGAAACATATATCCGGCGCATGCATCCGGCATCCAAAACATGACCCGATCACGCCGCCGCATCGCCCACGGAAAAGAAGCCTTGTTGCTGCGCGCCCTTTTCGCCGTTTCACGCGCCCTGCCATTTGCATGGGCATCGGCCTTGGGGGCTTTGCTATCGCGGGTCGCGCGGGTCTTGCCGGTCGCCGCGATGAACCGTTTCAACACCGTTGCCCGCCATAATATCGCCTTGGCCATGCCCGATCTTTCGAAGCGAGAGCGCGATACCATCATCGCCGGAATGTGGGAAAATATCGGCCGCACCATCACCGAATATCCGCATTTACCGGCATTGGCCGAAAATCCCCGATCGCCGCTCTATCAAAAACATGTTCGCGTCACGGGGATCGAGCACGTCCGGGCATTGCGCGGGCAACGCCCCGCCATTTTCGTCACTGCCCATTTCGGCAACTGGGAATTATGCCCGCCGATCGTGCGGCAATGCGGCATGCGGGTGCTAACCGTCTATCGGGCGGCGAATAATCCGATCGTTGACCGCATAATCTATGAATTGCGCTTGAAAATATCCAATCGCCTGGCGGCCAAGGGACGGGACGGGGCACGTATCATTCTGCGCAGCATAAAGGAAGGCTACCATATCGCCATGGTCACCGATCAACGCTTGAGCGAAGGAATAAACGTACCGTTTTTTTCCCATCTTGCGATGACGTCGACGGCCGCCGCCGTTTTAAGCTTAAAACATAACGCCCCCATCATTCCGGCCCATTGCGTTCGCCGGGGCGCTTTTTTTGATATTCGGATCGAGCCACCCCTCGCCGCAAGCACGGCCCAGGATATGGCCGGAAAAGTGCGCGACATAACGATAAGAATCAACCGGCGGATGGAAGAATGGATACGGCGCCATCCCGAACAATGGATGTGGATTCATCACCGATGGAAAGCACGGCGATAATCTTAATTCCGCCGCCCTCACGGCCGACCGCCGCCCCCCACCCACCGATCCGGGGCGATCCGGCCCGCCCCGGATGCCCCTTGGCGTCGTCCTCTTAGCCCATGGGGGTTCGGCAATATCAGCCGCTATCAGCCGGGGCGACTCCATGACTGTTGAAAGCGGGCGCCGTCAGAATCGGTGACGGTCGCGCTTAAAACATCGTTGCCCTGACTGCGGTAATGAAAATGCAGGGAGGGATTCTCACTCATCGAGATGGAGGCCTCGACCTCCAAAATCGTATCATCGCCCCGCCGGATCGTAATCGTATCGACGTAATGGGCGGGAATCTCACTGCGGGTGATTTGGTTAAACTGCAATCCGGAAAAATTGGGATGCGAGATCAAAAGCTGGGCATAGGCCAAATCCTTAACCCCGGGTTTATCGTTTTCGAGAAATTTCATTTTCATCTTGCCCAAGCGCGCCATCGCCGCATCCATATCGGAAAGAGACGGGGCCGAACATCCCCCCGCCGCTTTGACAAAACGCGATACCATATAAACCTTGCCGTCGCTTGTTTCGGCAATCGCGCGGGCATGGGTGTATGAATCGACCCGAACCCGTGTCGCAATATCGGCCATGCCGGTCTGGGGCGTCATGCGAAAAACCCCAACCAACGGGGACGGGTTTTCATCGATAAGCAAGGTCAGCGTGGAGATATAGTTCTTATCCCGCTGCGGTTGCTTGAAATGCACGGAAATAGGCACCAGGGCCGCGTCCAAAGCGCGATACGGGGCATTGATATCCATGATATGGGAACCGTCCTCGATCACCTTGTCCGGAAACATCTGCGCGCGCAGACTATCCCACACTTCCGATTCCCCCTCGGCCCACGCCGAGGTCATCATCACCGGCAGTAAAAACAACGATAGCAGTATTGATCCGATCCACATTTTATCCATCCATGGGTTTGATATGGCGGTGATTATAATCGAAAAAAGGGCTTTTTACAATTTTTTTCCGTGTTATATGCCGCCCGAACCTATTCCCGCTCCTCTATCCCCATTCCTCTATTCCCATTCAAGCGCGCTAAAGACCCGCGAGGCGTTGACCGGATTAAAATCATCAAACAACAGCCAATGGTTTTTCTGCGACGCGGCCGCAAGGGTTGCCGCGTCCTGAACATTTCCGCCGTCCTCGATGATGCGGCGGACATCCTTTTCTAAAACGGCAAGATAGGCGTTAACGGCGGCAAGGGTCGGGCCAACCGGACGCCTTGGCCGTCCATGGCCGGAAACGATGGCCGCATACCCGTTATCGCCAAGCGCGGCCAAGGTCTTGCGCCATCCGGGCAAGGATCCGTCCAAAGTCGGAATATGCCCGACAAAAGAAAGATCGCCACTGATCAACGTATTGGAATGTTCCTCGACGACACTGACGTCGTTATCGGTATGGGATGTCGGCCATGCCTGAATACGAAGGCTTTTTCCGCCAAGATCAAGGCGCATATCGCGCCCGGCCATGATGGTCTTTTGCGGTGCGATTAAACGGGCTTTGGCGGCTTGCTCGGGGCCGAGGATCTCGCCCAGCCGCCGTTGATAAAAGGGGCCCACATTGGCCATGGCCCGCGGAAGATTGTGATGGCCGATGAAAAGCGGATCATCGGCGACAAAGGCGACATTGCCAAAGATGTGATCGGGATGAACGTGGGTATTGATGACATAGGCAATCGGAGCCGAACTGAGCGAACGGGCCGCACGGCGCAGCCCATTGCCGATCGCGGGGGAGTGTCCGGTATCGATGATCGCGACTTTATCGCGGCCGACGACAATCGTCGCGCAGGCGATATCGCCGCCATTTTCGGCCGATGCAAGGGCGTGTTTGCCCACATGGACATAGATTCCCGGCGCGGGATTTTCAAGCCCGGCCCCAAACGAATCCGTGGCCGTGGTCTTTTTTTTCGATCCGGCCCATGCGCCGGCGCCAAAGCCGGTCGTTGCTAATGTTCCTGCTAATGTTCCGGCCAATGTTCCGGCCATCATCCAGCGCAAAACGTCGCGCCGCGCGATCCCCTCCTTTTTTTGGTCCCCCCTTTTTTGATAAAGCGGGTGGGGCGGGGCGCAAGGAAATGGGGATTGGCCCAAATTCGCCGCGCATCGGCCATCCGGAACGTCGATCGGCGTCGTGTCGCGGGGACCAACGCCCAAATTCGCCCTGGGATTCGCACTTGGATTCGCACTGGGCGAAGAAGCGGGTTTTTTTCGATCGGGGATGACGACCCCTTTCTCCCGGCTAAACGGGCATCTTTGTATTGTATCCTTGCGGCTTTTGTCCATTATATTGATATAGCGGTGGAAAAAACAATGGGCGCTTCCGCCTTTCGCCCCTTCGCGCCCGTCGTCAAGCGGTGTTCCTTTACGTGTGGGATCGCCTGTCTTTGGACGCATCGGCCTTAGAATGGTATTAGGGGGATGCTATCAGGGGGGATCGCCCCAGGGGAATTACCCAAGGGGAATGGCCCCAGGGAAATTGCCCAAGGGAAGAATGGTATCAGGGGGATAGCCCAAGGGAAATTACCCCAGGGAAATTACCCAAGGGAAAAACGGCACCAAGGGCGCGCGCGGCCCAACCGCCGCAATCGGCACCGCCCCGATAGAGCCTTAACGATGGAGTTGCTTCATGTCATTTCACCCCGCCAATCGCCGCCGCCGGACTCTGATTTTCGGTGGCTCCGGATTCATTGGCCGCTACGTCGTTCGGCGCCTGGCCCGGCGCGGCGACGTGCTGCGTATCGGCGTGCGCGATCCGGAACGCGCCAAATTTCTTCTGCCGATGGGAAATGTCGGGCAAATTACCGTTTTCCGTGCCGACGGTCGGGATCCAAAACGGGTTCTCGATGTGATGCAAGGGTGCGATGCGGTGGTCAATTTGATCGGCATATTGCGCCAAACCCGCCGTCATCGTTTTGATGATTACCACCACCGGGCCGCAACCCATATTGCCGCTGCCGCCGATAAAGTCGGGGTTAAAAAACTGGTCCATATATCGGCCATCACTGCCGGGGCAAAAGCCAAATCGGACTATGCCCGCTCAAAAGCCAAGGGGGAAGGCGGGGTGCAACGCGCGTTTCAAAAGGCCGTTATCCTGCGCCCCGGCATCATTGTCGGACAAGAAGATCAATTTTTAAATCGCTTTGCCACCATGGCCAAATTCTCGCCGATATTGCCGGTCATCGGGGCATCCTTCGCAGATTTTTGGCGCCACCGCGCCATCCGCCCGATCGCAAGCCGGGCGCGCGGCATCGCCCTGCAACCCGTCTATGTCGATGATGTCGCCGCCGCCGTCGAAGCGGCGCTGAATGGATCATTCCAGGGGTGTTTTGAGTTGGTCGGCCCGGAAATTTACCATTTTCGCGCCTTGCTCCGGCAGATTTTACACTGGCAACGGCGCCGGCGCCTTTTGCTGCCCATGCCCTTGTTCCTTGTCCGGGCCATGGCATTCCTGACCGGCTGGATTCCGATGGCCCCGATCACGTATGGCGAGGCCTTGATGTTGGGCGCGCGCCTCACACAATCAAAGTCCAAAAACATGCACGGATTTGCCGCCCTTGGCATAAAGCCCCGCTCGCTGGTGTCAAGTTGCCGCTGGCTGGAGGAAAAGCCCGCCATTCACCCGGCGTCCCATCCGTCCCCCCCATGAATCCCATAATGAATCCCCCCCCATGCATCCCATCATGGATCCCCTCATGAATATGGCCATTCAAAGACTTTACCCGTCGCGATTATTCCCTCGAACCCGGGCCGGAATGTTTTGCGGCAAACCGAAATAACGTGAAACCCCCATCGATGCCGATGCCCGTCGCGCCCCTCCATTAAAAAGGGAAATGGCTTGAGAGTTGAAAGAAACAACGGAAAGGGCGCGCGCCAAAACCAAAGCACCCCCCCGATCGGGCCCGCCCGATACCCGTGACAACGGCCATGGATCAAACAAAAATCGTTATTTACGGCGCGGGGGCCATCGGCCTTTATCTTGCCATTCGACTTGCCCCGACCTGTCCCCATTTATATCTCGTCGCGCGGGGAAAAACCCTAAAAGCGTTGCGGGCAAACGGGCCGCGCATGATCGGATCGCCCACCGACACACCCCCATCCGCCGACACACCCCCATCCGCCGATCGTCGCCATCCGATTATTATCGACGCGCATTCGGGCAAGGACAAAGCCCCGTTCAAGGCCGATGTCGTCATCATCGCGCTGAAAAGCCGCGATGCCCACGCCGCCGCCGCCGATATCCGCCCTTGGCTCGATGCCGAAAGCGTGGTTATTCCCGCCCACAACGGTATTCCTTGGTGGTATTTTTATCGCCATCCCCCCCACCGCAAGGACGGGGCGGAAACATTCTTTCCCCCAACCGATCCCGGCGGGCGGCAATGGCGCATGATCGGGCCGGAAAAAGCCATCGGTGCCGTCGTCTATCCCGCCTGCGTATCGGTCGAACCGGGGATTGTCCGTCATATCGGCAATGATCAAATCTCGCTGGGGGAACCGGATGGGCGGATCGGCCCGCGTATTACAAGAATCGCGACGATGTTGCGCCGGGCCGGATTGACCATTCGCATCCGCCACCATATCCGCCGGGAAATATGGACAAAACTTCTTGGCAACGCCGCGTTTAATCCGCTTTCGGTTCTATCGGGGATGGAACTTGACCGTATGACCAAAGACCCCGATTGGCACCGACGGGCCCGCGCCATCATGGAAGATGTCATGACGGTCGCCCGTGCTTGCGGCATCACCATCCCAATTACGATCGATCAAAGAATCCGGGCAAGCGCGGCCGTCGGCCATCATCCATCCTCCATGCTGCAAGACCATCGCCGCCATCGACCGCTAGAAACCGATGCCATCATCGACGGTGTCGTGTTTTTCGCCCGCCGCTATGGCATCGCGACCCCGGCCCTCGATCGCCTGATCGACGATCTGGACCATCACCCATCCGGCAAGACCATCCCCGCCATCGACCCCTAGAAACCGATGCCGTCATCCCGACATGAGCGCGCGGGGGGGGGCGTTCCCGCGCATCGGCGACCCTCTAGGACACGGGGGGGAAGCATCGGCGACCCCTCTAGGATACAGGGCCTCGATCGCCTGATCGACGATCTGGACCATCACCCATCCGGCAAGACCATCCCCGCCATCGACCCCTAGAAACCGATGCCGTCATCCCGACATGAGCGCGCGGGGGGGGCGTTCCCGCGCATCGGCGACCCTCTAGGACACGGGGGGGGGGAAGCATCGGCAACCCGTCTAGGACACGGGGGGCATGGGCGACCCTCTACGGACATGGGCGGCGGGCGCAGCCAGGAAACCGGGCCCTCTTACTCGCGCGCCTTATGCAAGGCCGCCGCCAGCAACCGGCGCGTATAGGCATGGCGCGGGTGTTTGAATAAGCGGTCGGCATCGCCGTGCTCGATGATTTTTCCCCCATACATCACGGCAATATCGTCCGCCATCGCCCGCACCACCTTTAAATCATGGCTAATGAAAAGATAGGCGATCGCATAACGTTCTTGCAATTGCTGCAACAAGGTCACGATTTGCACTTGGACGGTCGCGTCGAGGGCGCTGGTCGGCTCGTCCAGAACAACGAATTTCGGATGCAATACCAACGCGCGGGCAATCGCGATGCGTTGGCGTTGTCCGCCGGAAAACTCATGCGGGAAGCGATCGACGATCGATGGATCAAGGCCGATTTCATCCAAAATCGCGCGGACTTTTTCCTGCCGCCGGGCATGATCCATCCCCATCGCGGCCAAGCCTTCACCGACGATTTGGCCGATGCTTAGGCGTGGATTAAGGGACGCAAAGGGATCTTGAAAGACCATTTGCATCGTCGGCCGCAACCGCCGCAATTTCGATCCCGACAAGCCATGGATCGGCCGGCCGTTCAATACAATCTCCCCTTCGCTTTTTTCAAGCCGCAGCAAGGCCATGGCCAACGATGTCTTGCCGCACCCACTTTCCCCGACCACCCCAAGGGTGCGTCCGGGCAAGATGGTCAAATCGACCCCGTTCACCGCCACCATTTCCGCTTTGCGCCGTTGCCAAAAACGGCGGCGAGAACCATAGCGCAGGGTCAAGGCGCGGGCCTCGATCACCGGTCGCGGCGGCGCGCTTTGCGATTGCCGGGTCGACGGATCGATCGGCCCGCCCCCCAATTTACTCCCCGATTCGCCCAAGAATTTACTCCCTGATACACCCCCCGATTTACTCCCTGATTTACTTATGGATCGAGCGGGCGATTTTCTTGCCCGCGCGGCCATCCGAGTCGGCGATGTCGCGGCCAATAAACGGCGGGTATAGGGATGCCTTGCCGCTTGAAAGATTTTTTTCACGGTGCCGTGCTCGACAATATGACCATCGCGCATGACATACACCCTATCGGCCATGCTGCGGACAACGTCAAGATCGTGGGTAATAAGCAAAATGGCCATTTTCAATCGCTTGCGCAGATCGCGCAAAAGATCCAAAATCTGGGCCTGAACCGTGACATCAAGGGCCGTGGTCGGTTCATCCGCAATTAAAAGGCGCGGCCGATTGATAAGGGCGGCGGCAATCATCACCCTTTGCCGTTGCCCGCCGGAAAGCTGGTGGGGATAGGCATCCATTCGATCTTGATCGATTCCGACCAGACGTAACATATCAAGCACGGCGGCGCGCACGTGATCACGGGTTACGTTTTGATGGATGGTCAATGCCTCGCCGATTTGGCGAGAAACGCGATGCAAGGGATTAAGAGACGTCATCGGTTCTTGAAAAATCATCGACACCACTTGCCCCCGTAAAGAGCGCAAAGTCGCACGATCGGCATCCATCACTTCCTTGCCGCCGATCCGAATACTGCCGCCGGGATGAAAGGCGATCGGATAGGGAAGAAGCTGCATGGCCGAAAGAGCGCAGACCGTCTTGCCCGAGCCGCTTTCGCCGACCAGGGCGACGCTTTCCCCGGCATTGACGTGAAGATCGATCCCATGCACGACATGGACCACATGCCGATCGCTATCGGAAGATGGATCGCCGCCCCCGTCCAAAGGACGAGAACGCCCCGATGGACGCCCCGACCGGGCAAACCCAACCCGCAAATCATGCATATCAAGAATGCGGCCCGCCGATCCCATTGTCATCACCACGGGCCTATCGGGCCCGGCCCTGGCCCGCGCCGGGATTGAACGCATCGCGGACCGCCTCGCCGATAAAAACAAGCAAGGATAAAAGCACGGCAAGAACGACAAACGCCGTCGCGCCAAGCCACGGCGCGTGCAGATTGGCCTTGCCCTGGGCCAGCATCTCGCCAAGCGAGGCCGAGCCGGGCGGCAGCCCAAAGCCAAGAAAATCGAGCGACGTCAACGTCGTTACCGCGCCCGACAATAAAAAAGGCAGAAAACTTAATGTCGCCACCATCGCATTGGGCAGGATATGGCGAAACAGCATCACCGGGGTCGATACCCCAAGGGAGCGGGCCGCTCGAACATATTCAAAGTTGCGCGCCCGCAGGAATTCGGCCCGAACGACGCCCTCGACCGTCATCCAGCCGAATAACACCATGATGCCGAGCAACCACCAAAAAGACGGGGTGACGACACTGGACAAAATGATCAAAAGAAACAACACCGGCAGACCGTTCCATATTTCAATCAGGCGCTGCAGGATAAGGTCGGTCGCGCCCCCGAAATAACCTTGCACCGCACCGATCGCGATACCGATCAAGGTGCCGCATAACGTCAGGGCCAAGGCGAACAGAATCGATATTCGCAATCCATATATCATCCGGGCGACGACATCGCGCCCTTGATCGTCGGTGCCAAGCCAATGATGCCGATCCGGCGGGGTTGGGGTCGGCGCGTTCAGATCATAGACAATCGTGTCATAGGAATACGGAATCGGCGGCCAGATCATCCATCCGTCCGCCTCGATACGATCGGCAATAAACGGATCGTGGTAATCGCTGGTTGTCGCAAATTCACCGCCAAAGACGGTTTCGGGATAATCGAACGCGATCGGAACATAAAAATCCCCCTGATAGCGCACCAACAAAGGCCGATCATTGGCCAGCCACGGGGCCTGCAGGGACAACAAAAACACGACCATGAAGATCCAAAAACACCAATAGCCGCGCCGGTTCGCGCGAAAAGCGGCCAAGCGGCGGCGATTTATCGGGGATATGGCCATATCACCCCTCCCGGGTGGCGAAATCGATCCGCGGATCGATACCGACATAGGTAAGATCACTGATTAACTTCATCACCAATCCGATCAACGTATAGATATAAAGAGTCGCAAACATCACCGGATAATCACGGCCAAGGGCCGCCTCGAATCCCAAAAGACCAAGACCGTCCAGGGAAAAAATAATTTCAATCAAAACCGAACCGGTAAAGAGAATGCCGATAAAAGCCCCGGGAAAACCGGCGATCACGATCAACATCGCATTGCGAAAAATATGCCGATAAAACACGGCTTGCTCGCCCAGTCCTTTGGCTCGAGCGGTCAATACATATTGTTTGGAAATCTCCTCGAGGAAAGAATTTTTCGTCAACATCGTCAATCCGGCAAACCCGCCAATCGTGAGTGAGAGAACCGGCAAAGCGATATGCCAAAAATAATCGATGATTTTATCGGGCCCGCTTAATTGCGACCAATTTTGCGACACCAATCCGCGTAGCGGAAACCAATCGAGAAAACTTCCCCCCGCAAACAAGACAATCAAAAGAACCGCGAACAAGAATGCCGGCACGGCATAGCCGATGATGATCAGCATCGATGTCCAAAGATCGAACGGCGATCCATCGTCCATCGCCTTGCGAATACCAAGCGGGATAGAAATAAGATAAATCGCCAACAACGACCAAAGGCCGAGCGAGATCGATACCGGCAATTTTTCCATAATCAGGGATATGACCGATTGATCGCGAAAGAAGCTGTCGCCAAAATCAAAATGTATATAATTCCAAACCATGCGGCCGAATCGTTCAAGCGGCGGGCGATCAAACCCATAGAGTTTTTCAATATCGGCGATCAATTCCGGATCCAGCCCGCGCGCGCCGCGATATTTGCCCCGCGCCGCGCTATCCCCACGGGATTGACCGATTCCGGGCCCGGTCGCGTTCGTTCGAACTTCGGCCGAGGAAGCCCCCGAAATGCGCGAATCCAAAGCAACGTCGGTGCCTTTGATCTGGGCGATCAATCGTTCGACCGGCCCGCCGGGCGCGACCTGGACGACAAGAAAATTCACCGCCATGATGCCAAGCAACGTGGGGATGATCAGCAATAATCGCCGGATGATATAGGCAAGCATAAAAACCCTTTTTCCCGGGCGAACCCGTTTATCCGTCTTTCAACCGGCTTTGATCCGCGGCGCCCATCATAGACGGCGCGGTTCGCGGGCGCATCGCCACCAAAACATAAGGAGAATACCGCCAAGGATAACCAACAGCCAATAGCGACCGGCATGGCCGTGATCGTCACTTGAATCAAGGGCCGCTTCACGTTCGGCCAACACGCGCGCCTTTTGCCCGTCCCACCACCAAAAATCCAACGTAAAGGCATAGCGCGGCCAAATCGCCGGCCGGGAAAATTTGTTCCACCATGCGACCCGAAACAGCCCCAAATGCCAATGGGGCACGGTATAGTGCCCCCACTGCAATAATCGATCCAAGGCCCGGCTTGCCGTTACCAATTCTTCGCGGGTTTGGGCGGCAAGGACATGCCCGACCATCGCGTCGACGGCCGGGTCGCGCACCCCGGCAACATTGCGGCTGCCCGGGGTGTCGGCCGCCGTCCCGGTCCACGTATCGACCAATTCATTGCCCGGCGAAAGATTGGAGGGGAAAACCCAAACATTCATGTCAAAGTCGAAATCCTCCATCCGTCCCTGGTATTGGGAATCATCCTGTAAAATGCGCATATTCGCGTCGATCCCCAGTTTTTCCAATATCCGCAAATAAGGGGCGGCCACCCTTTCGAATTGGGGGTTGCGAATCAACAATTCAAACCGCATCGGCGTTTGATCGCTGTCGCGGCGCAACACGCCGTCTTTTCCTTGGTGCCAGCCCGCTTCGGCCAAAAGGCGGCGCGCCTTGCGCAGATTAATCCGCAAGCCGCGGGCCGGATTGCTTTCTTGCTCGAAAATCGTCGATGGCGATCGATAGGCGGTGGTCCAGACATCGGGCGCGATGCGATCGCGCCAGGGGGCAAGCAACGCCTGCTCGCCCGCGTCGGGGCGACCGGTTGCGGCCAATTCGGAATTGGAAAAATAAGAGTGGGAACGCCGATAGGCACCATGGAATAAATTGCGATTGGCCCATTCGAAATCATAGGCCAGAATAAGGGCTTGGCGCACCCTTGGATCGGCAAATATATCCTTGCGGGTATTAAAGACAAAACCCTGCATCCCCGAGGGCATGTCATGATCGATCGTCTCGACAATGACCAAACCGTCACGAACGGCCGGAAAATCATACGCCGTCGCCCAGGCCTTGGCCTGGTTTTCAAAACGAAAATCATATTCCCCCGATTTAAACGCTTCGAGCGCGACCGTGCTGTCTCGGAAATAATCGATCGTAATCCGGTCCATATTATATCGCCCCCGATTGACCGGAAGATCGCGCCCCCAATAATCGGCCAGACGGGTATAGGTGATCGACCGGGGATGATCGACCGACGCGATTCTATATGGGCCACTGCCCATCGGCGGGGTCAAGGTGGTCTTGCCGAATTCGCGCCCGGACCACCATTTTTTCGACAAAATCGGCAAGCCGGTGCCCAGAATAAAAGGAAGCTCGCGGTTGTCTTGATCACGAAAGACAAAGCGCACCCGGTGCGATCCGAGAACCTCCGCTTTTTCAATCTGGCGAAAATACGATTTATAAAAAGGATGCCCATCCTTCATCAGGGTATCGAAAGAAAAGGCGACATCCTCGGCCGTAATCGGACTGTTGTCATGGAAACGCGCTTGGGGACGCAGGGTGAACGTGACCTCGCCATGGCCGATGGCCACCGCTTGGGCAATCAACGGGTATTGGGACATCGGCTCGTCCTCGCTTGCCCGCATAAGGGTTTCGAACAGGTAATCAAGCCCGCTTGCCGCGACCCCCTTTAAAATAAAGGGATTGAGATTGTCAAACCGCCCAAGCGCGGATAGGCGCATTTCACCCCCCTTGGGCGCGTCCGGATAGGCGTAATCGAAATGGTCAAACCCGGCCGGGTATTTCGGCGTGCCGTGAAGGGCAATTCCCGCCGACGGCAAAGCGACCGATGCCCCATCCAACGCCGCCGCATCTGCCCGTGTCTCTTCGGGTATGGGGGGTTCGCGTGGCGATCGTGCCGTCGACTCCGATCGGAACTTCGCCGCTTCTTCGGGCATTTCGGCGCGTATTTCTGCACGTATCTCTTCGGGCATCGTATCCGCCGATTCGGGCCCGGCCCGCGGCCCGGACGAAAACGCCCCCATGCCGACCACGGCCACACAAACCGCCACCCGCGATAATACCGTTGTCATTGCCTGCATCATCGCCGCTTTTGACCGGCGTGACCGAGGACATCCAAAGCCCGGCGATGCAAAGCGCCATCGCCGCAGGCCAAAACGCGATAACGCGCAGCATCAATATCCGGGCCGGAGCGGGTCGTCAAACGGGTTGAAAGGGGTTCCCCATCCCAATCGGTGATCGTGCCGCCGGCCGCTTTGACCACCGCCGCCAAGGCACAACAATCGGCAATCTTCATATCGGATTCGGCCACGATATCGACCCATCCGCCGGCAAGCAATCCATACGCGTAACAATCGGATCCATAGGACACATATTTGACACAGCGGCGCAAGCGATCGAAGCGATCGAAATCGGACGTCCCGAACATATGGGGCGATGTGGCGCATAATACCGCATCGCCAAGGGCGATTTGGGTGCGGCTCCGGCATGGCTCAACCACCCGCTTGCCGTTATCCGGGCGCCATCCATCGCCGTTGTCGGCATTTCGGGGCAGGCGGGATGGATCGCCCCCCTTGATTGCCCCGCTTCCCTTGATTGTCCCGGCCGTTTCCATACCGGATTTTGTTCCATGGGCCCGCGTCATATGGGCTTTATCGCCGATGCCGCCGTGCCATCGCTCGCCGGTCAAAGGATGGTCAATCACGCCATAGACCGGATCATCATCATGAATCAGCGCGATCAGCGAACCACACAAAGGCTTGCCGATGATAAAGGACAAGGTTCCGTCAATCGGATCGAGGGCCCATTGCCATCGCGATTTGCCGCCTTGGCGGGCGTATTCCTCGCCGATCAGTCCATGATCGGGAAACCGATCGATGATGCGGCGGCGCCAAAGCATTTCGATGTCGCGATCGGTTTGGGTGACCGGGGTGCAATCGGCTTTATCCCGATAGGCGGGGCCGGGGCCGCGGCGGCGAAAATAGCGGCGAATCATCGCGCCGCTTGCATCGGCCAATTCATGGGCCAACACCACGGCACGACGATAGGTCGGGTCCTGTCGTTTGTCATCGATCATCCACACCTTTATAGGGTTCACCGTCCGATCAGGCAAATTTCATCCCCGGCCGATGATTCCGGATAAGCGCCAACGCCCATATTCTTATCCCCGGATTTTTACCCCCATTCACTTTTTATCTGTGTTCATTGCCCCCCGGCCATTGTTTCGCCATCCCCGCCCCCCGGCGCGGCATTTCGATAATCACCCTGATAATTAGGTCGATAATTGGGCCGATAAGGATACGGATTCATCCGGGGGGATTAAAGGGATAATGGCGGGGCACGCCCCCGGCGATCGGCCATCCGTATTGCTTTGCTTATTGCTTTCCCGGTCGTTTTCCCGGTCGCTTTCCCGGTCGCGTTCCTTAACCCTTTGCTTATTGCTTTCCCGGTCGCTTTCCTTATCGCTGTCCTGGCCGCTTTTCTTGCCTTGAGAGGATAAAACCTGTTAAAAGCAAAAACATGACCCAGCGTGATGACACCCATCAAGCCCAAGCGGCGCATGGAACAAAAAAACCAACCCGCGGGATCGGTCGATGGTTCACGGCACGATCCACCTTACGATCGATGGGGCGATCGATGGGGCAATCCATGCGGCAATCGATGGCACGATCCACCTTACGATCCACCCTGCAATCCATGCGGCAATCGATGGCACGATCCACCTTACGATCCACCCTGCGATCCGTGGGGCAATCGACGGCACGATCCACCTTACGATCCACCCTGCGATCCGTGGGGCAATCGACGGCACGATCCACCTTACGATCCACCCTGCGATCCGTGGGGCAATCGATGGCACGATCCACCTTACGATCGATGGGGCGATCCATGGTACAATCCATGCGGCAATCGACGACACGGTGGGGGATGATCGTTCTTGGCGGGTGGCTTTTACTCCCGACACCGGCGGCGGCCTTTTTCGGCAGTGCCGATGACTGTCCCACCGATGGGCATACGATCGATGCCTTGATCAATGCCTATATTTGCCCCTTGTCGCGCACGCTGTCCCAGCTTGTTTTCTATCCGATCCCACCGATACCGCTGATCGTTGCCGCCCTGTTTACGGTCAGCATCGTCCTGACCGTGTATCTGCGCTTTATCAATCTGCGCGGTCTTGGTACGGCGTGGCGGGTTTTGCGCGGCGATCACGACGATCCAAAGGCACCGGGCGAAATCACCCACTTTCAGGCATTAAGTGCCGCCCTTTCCGGCACCGTCGGCCTTGGCAATATCGCCGGGGTCGCGGTCGCCATCGCCATCGGCGGGCCGGGGGCGGCCGTCTGGATGATCGTTGCCGGTATTTTGGCGATGGCAACCAAATTTTGTGAATGCACCCTTGGCCATAAATACCGCCGGATCCATGCCGACGGCAGTGTTTCGGGCGGGGCCATGTATTACCTTTCCCGCGGATTGGCCGAACGGGGAAGCCCCAAGCTTGGCCGCGCATTGGCGGTCATGTTCGCCATCTTTTGCATTGGCGGCGCCATCGGCGCGGGCAATATGTTCCAAGCCAATCAAGCCTATGAGCAAATCGTCTCCATCTCCGGCGGGGTTTTGGACGATGCCGGATATGGCTGGCTTTTCGGATTGGTGCTCGCGGTTATCGTCGCCTTGGTCATCATCGGCGGCATTCGCTCGATTGCGAAAGTGACCGAAGCCGTCGTTCCCTTTATGGGCATCCTTTATATCGCGGCCTGCACCGTTATCCTGATCATCCATGCCGATGCCTTGGATGACGCGCTGCTTGAAATCCTGGGCCAGGCCTTTCGTCCGGAAGCGGGCTATGGCGGGGCCATCGGGGTGATGATATGGGGGGTGCAACGCGCCACATTTTCCAACGAGGCCGGGATGGGCTCGGCCCCGATCGCCTATGCCGCGGTGCGCAGTCGCAATCCTTTTTCGGTTGGCTATATTGCCCTCCTTGAACCGTTGATCGATACGGTTCTCGTTTGCGGAATGACCGCTTTGGTCATTGTGACAAGCGGCGTTTATATGGACGGTGAGGGACTGCGCGGGGTTCAATTGACATCGCGGGCCTTTGCCTCCGCCGTCGATTGGTTCCCTTATGTCCTGTCGCTGGCCATCTGTCTTTTTGCCTTTTCCACCATGATCACCTGGTCTTATTACGGATTGAAAAGCTGGAATTATCTGTTCGGGGAAAAGCCCCTGACCGGCAATATTTTCAAAATCATATTCTGCGCTTTTATCATCATCGGCGCGGCCGCCGATTTGCACGAAGTGATTGCCTTTTCCGATTCGATGATTTTTCTGATGACCTTTCCCAATATTATCGGTCTGGCCCTTCTTGCCCCTGCGCTAAAACACGATCTTTTCCATAAACATCCCCTTCATTCACCATCGCAACCATCGCCATCGCAACCATGAGTGCGCGCCATATCGGCTGTTGGATTATCACCCAATCCCACGCCGGAATGCGCAATCAATGCCTTGGCCTTGCCCATTGTCTCGATCTTGATCCCATTGTGTGGACCATCACACCATCGCCCCTGTGGAAGGCGGTGCCGGTCGCATGGCGGCGGCCCTTTGCCCTGTCCCGCGCCTATGGTGCCGGACATATCCGCCCCGGCCCGCGCCCCGCCGCCGCCCCCGATGCCGATGCCGCCGCCGATGATGTCCCCAATGATGTCAAAGCCCGACCGAAAAACCGAAAAACGGATACAAAGGCCGGGCAACCCGACTTGGGTAACGCCCCCGATTTGGTTAGCGCCCCCGACTTGGTTATCGCCCCTGAATTGGTTATCGCTTGCGGGCGGGCGGCCATCGCCCCCGCGTTAGCGGCCAAGCGACGCTATCGCTGCGCCGTTATTTACATCCATGATCCAAGGGTTCTATACCGCCATTTCGATCTTGTCATCGCGGCCGACCATGATCGCCGATGCCGCCCGGGCCGCGGCAACATCGTCCGCAGTGACGGGGCCTTGCATAATATTAACCCGGCCGCCCTAAAAAAAGCGGCAAACACCCCCATCGGCCGCCAACTCGCCCGGAAAAAGCCGCCCATAACGGCCGTGTTGCTTGGCGGGAAATCAAAGCACGGGGCCTTTGATCCGACCCATATCGATCGTCTTGCCAAGCATATCATCGCCATCCGGGCCCATGTCGGCGGGGATGTCATCATCCAATCGTCCCGGCGCACGCAACCGCGCGACCATCATCGCCTGACCGCCCTTTTGGCCAAGGCCGCCATTGCCTGTCCGATCGCCGCCGCCCCACCCGAAACGGGATTTTTCGACCATGATCGAGTGAAACATCGCCGCCGTGCCCACGGCGGCGAAAATCCCTATATGGCGGTCTTGGCGACGGCGGCGCGATTCATCGTCACCGCCGATTCGGTCTCGATGTTAAGCGAGGTCTGCAGCCTCGGCAAACCGGTCTATATCGCCGATGCGCCAACATCGCCGAAACTGCGCCGCTTTCACCATATGCTGATTGCGAAAAACGCGGCGTTGCCCTTGGATCGATGGCGGGACGGCAATGGAAAAGACTGGCAACCGATCGATAGCATGTCCCGGGCGTGCGCGGCCGGGCGGGCGTTGCTTGCCCGCCTTCCACCCCGCCCTGCATCCCAGCCGTAATCGAATCCCCCGCATCGCGATCAAGCGCGCTTTCCATTCCCGGCCTAAATCATCCTTGGCCCAAATTATCCATGCGCAATCGCCATCACTATGTTATATTACCGCCTTTACATTGACCGGAGGGCAATGCTTTGGCCAGAAGGGCACCAAAGCCTGTTGTTCTGACGATACTTGATGGTTGGGGCCTGCGTAGCGACAAGCGTGCGAATGCGGTGCGTTTGGCGGCGACTCCGGTTTTCGATTCCCTCATCCGGAAATATCCCCATACCCATTTAAAAGCATGCCAGGAAGACGTCGGGCTTCCGGCCGGGCAATGCGGCAATTCCGAAGTCGGGCATATGAATATCGGGGCCGGACGTGTCGTCCTGCAGGATTTGCGCCGGATCGATACCGCCATTCGCAACGGTCATTTCCAACGCAACGCAAGCCTAACCGACTATATGCGCAAGTTGAAAGCATCCGGCGGCACGTCCCATGTTTTTGGCCTGCTTTCCCCCGGCGGCGTCCATTCCCATATGGATCACATATTATGCGCGGTCGAAACCATCGCCACGGCCGGCATTCCGGTTTGTGTCCATGCCGTTTTGGACGGGCGCGACAGTCCGCCATTAAGCGCAAAGACCTATCTTGCCCGGTTTGAAAAACGCATCGCAACCCTTGATAATGTCCACATCGGAACGGTGTCGGGACGGTATTACGCCCTCGATCGGGATCGGCGCTGGCAACGCACCGGCGCCGCCCATCATGCCATCGTTAACGCCAAAGGACGGCGTTATCCCTTGGCATCCCAAGCGATCGCCGCAAGCTATGGTATTTCCGTCAGTGATGAATTCGTCCTGCCTTGCGTGATCGGCGATTATGCCGGAATCGCGGACGGGGACGGTCTGGTCGTGATGAATTTCAGGGCCGATCGCGTGCGCCAAATTCTCCAATCCATCCTTGATCCGGATTTTAGCGATTTTACCCGCCCCCGCCTGCCTCTTTTCGCCGGGGCGATCGGCCTTAGTGAATATTCCCTGTTGATCAGCCGCTATCTGGACACCATGTTCGCCCCCGATGAAATGAAAAACACCCTTGGCGAGACATTGGCCGCCCGCGGATTGCGCCAATTACGAATCACCGAGACGGAAAAATACGCCCATGTCACCTATTTCTTCAACGGCGGCATCGATCTTTCTTGGCCCGGGGAAGAACGGATTTTAATCCCCTCGCCGGGCGTTAGTACCTATAACATGTGTCCGGAAATGTCGGCCGATACCGTGACCGCCAAATTGATCAAGGCATTGCGCGGGAACACCTTTGATTTCGTTGTCTTGAATTACGCCAATCCGGATATGGTCGGGCATACGGGATCGCTGGAAGCCACGATTAAGGCGGTCGAAACCGTTGATCGAAATCTTGGTGAAATCATACCGGTCATCACCGATATGGGCGGGATTGCCATCGTCACCGCCGATCACGGGAACGCCGAAACCATGCGCGCGGAAGATAGCGACCTGCCGCATACCGCCCATACCCTTTCGCAGGTTCCATTCATCCTTGCCGGGGCACAAAATATCCAGCTTCGGCCCGGGCGGCTTGCCGATATTGCCCCAACCATCCTGCAATTGATGCATATCACCCCACCAAAAGAAATGCCTTCATCGGGGTTGATCATCGGCCCGGCCAAACGGGTCGACAAAATTGCCTAGTCGCCCCGCCGACCCCGCCGGCAAATCGTGCATATAGGGGTGATAGCGGCGATTCTCGCCCTGGCCGAACCGCACATCGTATTGCCGACCAAATCACTGGCCGAACCATTGGCCGAACCGCACATCGTATTACCGGCCGAACCACACATCGGCATCCAAAAAGGAGGGCCAATCGAGGATCCGGTCGGGGGACAAACCGGCATCCAAAGAGGAGGGCAAAAAGGGGGGCATAGACACGCCGTCAATCGTGATGCCGCCGCGCACGATCGATCAAGCCCCATGGCCGCCCCAAAAAATGCCGCCCAAAAAAACACCCCAAAAGAAAATATCCCCCAAAAAAATATCCCCCCTAAAAATATCCCGGCCCCGCAGGCAACCCCATATGAAAAACTGCGCCGGGTTGAAGAAAAACGCGACGAGGCCGCCCGCCGTCTCGCCGATCTGGATCGCCAAGCGCACGCGCGCCGCGAACAATCCCGGCATATTGCCCGTCGATTGCGCCAAATAAGCGCCAAGATACAAGAACACGCGCGCGTCCGGGACGAACATCAAGACCAAATCCGGCAACTCGGTGCCGAAATGACCCGGCGGCACCATATGCGTTTGCATCATCTTGACATCCATGGCCGCGCTTTTGCCCGTTTGTATCGCATCCGATCCCATCCGCCACTGGCGCGCCGCTTTTCCGCCATGCCGCGCACAACATGGCGCCATGGTTCTTTCCTGCTCGACGCCATTGCCCGCGATGCCGGACGTATGGTGCGATCTTTGCTTGATCAAAATCGCCGCCTGCTTGCCTTGCGCGGCCACCATCGAAAAATCGTGGACGCCGCCGCCGCCCGCCAACACCGCCAACGCCGCGACCACCGGCAATTCACCGATCTTCTGGCCCAGCGCCGGCGCCAACATCGGGACTTGGAACAAGCGATTGGCGATACACAAAAAGACATCGCCGAATTGCAACGCCGGCACCGGGATCTGCGCGCGTTGATCGATGCCTTGACCGTCAAATCCGGCGCCGCCCGTCCGGACGCGATGCCCGATTTATCCGAACAAAAAGCCCACCCCCCCGCCGCCGGTCGGATGAAGTTGGTCACCTTTGGCCAAACCACCGCCCTTCGGATCGTGACCCGCCCGGCCGCTCATATCATCGCCCCCTTTGCCGGAAGAATCATTTATGCCGGAATATTTCGTTCTTACGGGATGATTGTTATCATTGATCATGGTAAAGGTTATCATAGTGTGATGACCGGCCTTGACCGCGTATCGGTTTTTGTCGGACAAGATGTCATCGCCGGGGAACCGATCGCCGCCATGGCGACGGAACCGGTCGCAGGAACGAAGGGCCATCTTGTTCTGCATCTTGAAATACGCCGTAACGGCCACCCCATCCGCCCTGACACATGGTTCCCCAATGCCCGGAGGCAAGGATGACTCGTCTATACCGTATCGCGACCCTAACGATGGTGTTTGTCACGGCATTTTGCCTGCCCGCCACCGGCATCGAACCCGAAAAAAAAGGGCAAGACGATATTTACCGTCATCTTCGGCTGTTCGGGGAAGCGCTTGAGCGCACCCGCAATCACTATGTCGATCCCATCGATGAAGAAGCGCTTATCCACGCCGCCATCAACGGTATGTTGCAATCCCTTGACCCCCATTCGGCCTTTTTAGACCCGCGGGCGTTCAACGATATCAAGCTGCAGACCAGTGGTGAATTCGGCGGCCTTGGCATCGAGGTCACGATGGAGGATGGGCTTGTCAAAGTCGTGTCCCCCCTTGACGATACCCCGGCCGCGCGCGCCGGCATCAAATCGGGCGATCGCATTTCCGAAATCGACGACATGCCGGTTTTCGGCTTGACCTTAAGCGAAGCCGTCGAACGTATGCGCGGATTACCCGGCACCGATATCAATCTTTTGATTTTACGCGACGGCGAAAATCCCAAACCGGTAACCATGACCCGCGAGGTCATTAAAATATCGCCCGTCAAAGCCCATCTTGACGGAAATGTCGGAATTATCCGAATCACTATTTTTAACGAAAAAACCACCGCCAAGGTCAAAGCCGCCATCCAAGAATTCCACACGACCATCGCCCAAAACAACGCCCGATCGGATAGTGCTCGATCCGGTAAAAAGGGCAAGGGGGGCAATGTTTCATCGATCGCCCCGCCCGCCGGCCCGTCAGATAAGGGCCAACGGGCGCGCGCCGATCGAAACACCCTGCAAGGGCTTGTTCTTGATCTGCGCAATACCCCGGGGGGGCTTCTCGAGCAAGCCATCGCGGTCAGTGACGCCTTTCTCGAACGGGGCGAAATCGTTTCCACCCGCGGGCGCAAAAATGAAGACGCGCAACGCTTTAACGCCCGCCCCGGCGATCTTATCCACGGATTGCCCATCGTCGTGCTGATCAATGGTGGATCGGCATCGGCATCGGAAATCGTTGCCGGTGCGCTTCAAGATCACCGCCGGGCCATCGTGATTGGGGAGCAATCCTTCGGCAAAGGATCGGTTCAAACGATCATCAATCTTAACGGTCAGACCGCCATGCGGCTGACCACGGCCCGCTATTATTCCCCTTCCGGACAATCGATCCAGCGCAATGGCATTACCCCCGATATCTTCGTCCCCGAAGCCCAAATCGTGGCGGCGGATACATCCTTTACCCGCCGCGAGAAAGATTTGCACGGGGCCCTTGGTGCCGCCAAGAACGCCCCTCTTGATCAAAACAAGACAAAAAACACCACCGCAACGCCATCAAAAAACACCGATGGCCAAGAACCGCCCCAAGACGATGCCGATAACGCGAAAATCGATTACCAACTTTTGCGCGGGGTCGACCTTGTCCGTGCCTTATCCATTCGGGACACGCCGCCATCCAAAAGCCCAAGCGGCCCGGCCTCTTGATCGCATCGGTGGCACCGTCACCCATAATGCCGCCGATCCATTCGGATATGGATCATAAAAAATCCATCCCGTATCGTCCATGTGTCGGAATTTTCCTGCTTAATCGCCACAACCAGGTGTTTATTGCCAAAAGAATCATCCGCAACCCCGATCCTAATCAGGATCATACCCCCGATCATATCTTGACCACGGGCGACCCGTGGCAGATGCCCCAAGGGGGTGTTCATGACGGGGAACGCCCGATACGCGCGGCCGGTCGTGAATTATTCGAAGAAACCTCGATCCGATCCTGGCGTTTGCTTGCGAAAAGCAAGCGGCGGCGACGCTATGATTTTCCCAAGAACATCCAACCCATGTTGTGGCAAGGGCGGTATCGTGGACAGGAACAAATATGGTTTGCCTTCCGCTTTACCGGCACCGATGCGGAAATATGTCTCGATCGCGGCGATGGTGCTTGCCATGCCGAATTCAGCGCGTGGAAATGGGCCAGCCCGACCGTTTTGCCGACGATTGCGGTCGATTTTAAACGCGCTTTATACCAAGACGTGCTCGACGAATTTTTACCCCTGATCGACAAAGATCGTGCCCATAAAGATCCTGCCCCATAAAGATCCTGCTCATGTCGAATAAGAATGGGAACATACGCCCAAGCTGTGCCGTCTTTCCCATTGCCGGAAGGGGGAAACGCATGGAGCCGGTCACCCGCGTTATCAATAAAGCCTTGTTGCCGGTTCTTAACATCCCTCTTTTGCATTGGGCGATGATGGAAGCGCGCGCGGCCGGTTGCACGCGCTGTATCTGCGTGATTGATCACGATAAGGGGGAACAAATCAAAAGCTATCTAACCGCCAAGACCTGTCCCGACCATCCGGATTTTTCCCCATCGGAAGAATGGCGCGCGCAATTGGAATGGATCGCCCGGCACAGCGAATGCGTCTATCAAGATGCCCCGCGCGGCCTTGGCCATGCGGTCGGATGCGCCGCTGCCGCCGTGCGCGGTGGCGGCGGTGATGCCCGGCGCGATGATTCCCCTTTTGCCGTGGTTCTTGTCGATGATTTTATCATCGCCAAAACACCCTTTTTGGCCCGTATGGCCGCCCATTATAAGGATCCGGTTCGTGCCATTATCGGATGCGTCCAAGTCCCGCCCGAGCATTGCCGGCGCTATGGCATGATTGGCCTCGATCCGACCCGAACACCCCTTGATACACCACCGAAACCCGCCATGGCGGCCGCATCTGAAAATCCATCCCATAAAAATCCATCCGGCGAAAATCTATCGGGGCCCGCTTTGGTTCGTGATCTGGTCGAAAAACCCGCGCCCGGAACATCGCCCGGCAACCTTGCCATCCTCGGCCGCTATATTCTGCCTGCATCGGTTTTTCCGATCATTGCCGCGACCAAAGCGGGCAAAAATGGAGAAATCCAATTAACCGATGCCCTGCGCGCGCTAATAAGGGATGGATTATTCGCCCTGCCCCTTGCCAAGGGCGAAGCGCGCCACGATTGCGGCCATGGCGAAGGATTGGCACGGGCCGCCATCGCCGCCTTGCAATGGCGCACCGACACCATCTAGCCCCCCCCTTTGCGAAAAAAGGAAAAAAGGGAAACGGCCGACCATCGTTGAAATAACGCGGGACGGGGTTCATACGCCCCATAACGATCGGGCGGCGGGCATGATATGGTTCACGCGCATGATAATGCGGAACGGGATTAACGGGCCCGATAACGATCGGCGGATGCCTTTTTTTTCCCGGATTGACGAAACACATCGCCGACCCGATCCAACAAAACCTGGCCGAGGGTATCGATCTCGTTGATCGTGACTGCCCGACGATAATAGCGACCGACATCATGGCCGATGCCAAAGGCGATCAATTCGACCCCGGGACTGCGCTCGCACACCCCGATTGCAAAGCGTAGGTGTTGTTCCAGAATATTCGAAAAATTCGCGCATAACGTCGCGTCATCGACCGGCGCACCATCCGAAATAACAGCGATAATACGCCGTTTTTCCGGACGCTGGAGCAATCGGCGGCGCGCCCATAACAACGCTTCGCCATCGATGTTTTCCTTCAACAATCCCTCCTTTAGCATCAAGGCAATATGACATCGGCTTTTTCGATAGGGGGTGTCCGCGCTTTTATATACGATATGCAGGCAATCATTCAGTCTTCCCGGATGGGGCTTGCGGCCTTTGCGATCCCATTGCCGATGGCTTTGCCCGCCCTTCCACGCCCGCGTGGTAAAGCCTAAAATTTCCACCCGAACACCACATCGTTCCAAGGTTCGGGTCAAAATATCGGCGCATAAAGCGGCCATGGCAATCGGCATTCCCCGCATCGAGCCGGAATTATCGATCAACAAACTGACCACCGTATCGCGCAAAGGATCGCGGCGTTCTTTTTTCCAAATCAAAGACGCGCACGGATCAACGATCACCCGTTCAAGACGGGCCGGATCCAACACACCGTCTTCTTGATCAAAGCGCCAAAAATGATGGCTTTGCGTCAACAAAATACGATGCAATCGGCGCGAAAGCCCGTTGACCACATCACGATGATCGCGCACTTTTTCAAGAAAACCGGCGTATAGTTTTGCGATTTCATCATCCCGGGCAAGGGATCGGGCCGGCACACAAAGATCATAACGGGTCGTATAAGGCCGATACGAGGGCATCGATGCCGCCCCCCCCGCCGCCGCCGCCGGATGCATCGAAAAGGGCATGGCATGGCCGCCGCGCGATGGTGTCGATGGCGGGCTATCGACAACCGACATATCCTGCTTTGCCGATGGCGCGTCCGACATCGAGTCACGATCGCGGCCTTGCGATGGCGATTCTTGCTCGGATCTTCCCGATGGCGGCCCATCGGTTTGCCCCTTATCGCCATCCCCTTGTTGACCGCGGCTTTGAACCGGTTCCATCATATCACCTGGGTCACCCGGGTCGCCCGGGTCGATAACATCGTCCGAAAAACGATCCAACAAAGCCCGGGCGACGACGGCAAAATCTTGCTGGCGGGCCAAGGCCCCGCGCAGCGCATCACGGTAAAGGGCAAAGCGATCCGACCATACCGATTGCTTGGGGCACGGGGACTTGGCAATGGCGCCAAAAGCGCTGAGGATAAAATCTTCCTTGTCCTCGAGTTTTTTGCCCTTCGATGCCTTACCCTCCGATGTCTTGTCCTCCGATGTCTTGGCCCGGGGGGATTTGGCGCGATGGGGCTTGGCAAAAGATGGGGTACCCTCGAATTCTTTGCTCTCGGATGTTTTTTCGGGGGATGTTGTTTCGGGTGTTATGCCCTGGGATGTTGTTTCGGGGGGCATCCTGTCGGGGGGTATTGTGCCCTCGGGTGTTATGCCGGGGGGCGTTATATCGGGGACGGGATCCCGTGGCATCGCCATGGCATACAATCGGGCCCGATGCAGATTGGCGGCCACACCGGGAAACCACCGTCGGGACAAAGCCTCAAGCCGCGCCTTTTCCATCCAATCAAATGCCCATCCTTGTTGTTGCGGACGATAGCGGCCATGCACATCCTTATCGTGCCACCGCCGCGCAATGGCATCGCCGTCACTGGCCGCGCGCCGCAAGCAACGCGCCTTGATCGTATCCGGCGGGCGATCCGACGGGCGGGTTGACGCCTGGATTGGCGCCTCGATTGACGACTGAATTGACGGGTGGATGGATGGGCTGCCTCGGGAATCTTGCCGACTTGGGGAAGATGCCCCCGGCCCGTATAAAGCGGACACACCAAGCGCATTGTCTTGCGGCCCACGACCGGATCGGCGGGAAAGGGCGCGCCATACCGCCGCCAGAATCGCATCCTTTGATTCTTGATCGATACGTTTTTGATTTATCGGATCTTGGTTCATGGGATTTTGCTTCATGGGGGCGTGCTTCATGGCCGCACGATTTTGCCCCTTATCGGCGCGTTTTTCCCGATCGCCTCTCCGGCCAATCCTTTGCCCGCCTCTTTGCCCATCCCTTTAATCGTCCGTTTATCCGCCTCTTTTCCCCACCTTTCGGCCATCGGCGGCATCACCGGACGGCGGGATCGGTCGTTTTCTTCCCCCGCGCCGGTGCGTTATCCGACCCTGTTTTTAGCGCCATCGCATCGCCCTCGATTAATTCACGGCCAAAACAACGCTGGTAATAGGCGGCAATGATCTCACGTTCGGATTGCTCGCAGCGATTAAAGAACGTGGCATGAAAGGCCTGGACGTCATCGGTGAAAATTTCACGATTTTGAAGCCAATGAATCAATGTTCGCGGCGACATGACAAGCGAAATATCCCCCCGGCGAAATCCCTCCCGCGTGAGGTTGGCAAGACCGACCATTGATCGAATATGCTTTCTTCCGGCCGCGTTATCCCATTGGGGAAATTTAGAAAGCAATAGGGCGTATTCTCTCTCCACATCCAGATAATCGAGGCGCGCGATGATCTGCCAGCGATCCATCTGGCCTTGGTTGATCGGCTGGGTGCCGTGATAAAGGCCGGTATCATCGCCCATGCCAAGGGTATTTGCGGTGGCGAAAAGACGGAAATACGGATGCGGGGTCATGACCTCGTTACGGTCAAGCAAGGTGAATAATCCATTTTCCTCAAGCAGTCGCTGGATGACGAACATAACATCGCTGCGTCCGGCATCATATTCATCGAAAACAAGGGCCATCGGTCGACCCAAACACCATGGAATAATGCCCGGACGAAACCGGGTTACCTGTTTGCCTTGGTCAAGAACGATGGCGTCTTTGCCGACAAGATCGGTGCGGCTGACATGCCCATCCAAATTAACCCGTATACACGGCCAATTAAGCCGTGCCGCCACTTGTTCGATATGGGTTGATTTGCCCGAACCGTGCCGACCCTGGACCAGAACCCGACGATTGCGGGCAAAACCGGCGACAATCGCCCGGGTCGTGTCCGGATCGAAACAATATCCCGGATCGACCGGCGGAACATGGGTGATTTCCCCCGATCGATGCGCCCCATCGGTTCGGGGCGCACCATCGATTCGGGGCGCGCTATCTCTTCGGGACGGGTCATCGGTTCGGGATACACTATCTTTTCGAGGCGCCCCATCGATTTGGGATGCACTATCTTTTCGGGCCGCACCATCGGTTCGGGGCGCGGAAGAAAACGCCGGACAGCGCAAATCGCTATCAAAGCCGAACAGATCGCCAACCCGCACCTCGATATCGGGGGCGATATCGGGCGCATCCGCCCCGTTTCGGCCAGAGTCATTGCCGGGTTCATCGCCGGAATCATCGCAATCGGAAGCGACCGCCTCCCCCGCCGTCGTCGTCGTCGCCGGTGGGGATATCGATGGGGATGGGGATGGGGATGATAAGGAACGACCAGCGCGGCCGGGGGGCATCCGATCACGTTTAAGCGGGGGCATTCAAGAATCAATCGGCAAGAATCAGTCGGACAAATCGGCGTTCAAGACGTCCCATCGACGCTTCAAAAATTGATAGGCTTCGTTGATCAATTTCAAACGCTCCTCGGCCACTTTGTTGCCGCCCGTAACATCGGGATGATAGCGCTTGACCAAAGTTAAATAACGCGCTTTCAGGCTTTCCTTGCCGCTTACCCGGCGCAGGCCGAATGTTTCCAAAGACCACCCCAACATATCGTCTTCTTTTCTGGTCTGCGGCTGGAAATCGGGACGATCGGAATGGGCGCCGTCATCGCCGAAGAAAACGAAAGGATCGGGAATTTCATCATAATCATGCCCGCCGCGCGTGCCACCAAGCGGCCATAAAGGGCGATGGCCGAATCGATCCCGGCGGCGCCAATTTTCCATATCGACACGGGACATGCCGGTGAAAAAATTCCATTGCTTGTTATAGGAACGCACATGATCCAAACAAAACCAATAATATTCCCCTGGATTTTTTCGTCCCTTGGGTGCTTTATATGAACCCTCGCCGGTACAACCGGCATGGCCACACCGGCGGAAAGGGGACTTTTCCTCTTGCCCATCGGCATGGATTTTTTCAATATATGTTTTCGGATCGAATGACACTCGTCGCTACCCCGTCTATCCCTTGCATTTGATGATAGCACGAATGATACACTTTTCAAGGATGGGAATTTCACCATCGTGCCGCGTGGCAACACCGGCCCGGCGCCCGCCATATGGCGAAAATGGGGTCGTCCGATCAAGAAAACCACCAAAAAAGAACACCCCGAATGGATAAAATTCGAACGATATCCGGCATGGCCGCGCGCATTCAAACGCGGCTGCATGATCATTTTCCATCCGATGATCTGGAAGTTCGGGATGAATCCCACCGCCATCGCGGCCACGCCGGTGCGCCTTCCGGCGGCAATAGCCATTTTCGCATCCGCCTTGTCAGTGCCCAATTCGATGCCATGCCCCGATTGAAGCGCCATCGCCTCGTCTATGGGGTTTTGGCCGATGAAATCGACCATATCCACGCGATTGCCCTCGATCTGCTTAGCCCGCAAGAGGCCCGCCTTCGCCTGCGATCGACCGAAAACCTAGCCGAGGACAAGGATAAGAACGGGGACAAAAACGGGGAAACATAACGGAAAGACGGAGCGGGAGACGAGGATTGAACTCGCGACCCTCACGTTGGCAACGTGATGCTCTACCACTGAGCTACTCCCGCTAGCGGCAACAATAACCAAAGCAAGAGACGGGGGCAAGAGGCGGGGGCCATACGCCCGATTGGCGCATCCGGAAAATCACCGGACAGACACCGATATTTTTCCGTGGACGGCAAATCCGCCCCAAGAATAGCAAAGAAAATACGGATAAAGACCCCCGGGGGGGGGATGAAGAATCTAGGGGATGAACACCCGAGGAGATAAAGACCCGAGGGAAAGAATCCGGATGTATAAAAAAGCTGGGGAGGATAAAGAACCTAGGGAAACAACCGGGGCGAAAAAATTCGGCTAAAAGGGAATATCGTCATCCATATCGGCACTTCTTTCCGACGCCCCGCCGGAAACACCACCGCCGGCCTTGCCGCCTTGACCCGGATTAGCCGGCATTCCGGACGGGGCATCGGCACCCGGGGGATTGGCCCCCGGAGAATTGAGCATCGGGGCGGAAGACCCGGCCGATTCATACCCGCCACCGGACATTTCGCCCTTTGAATCAAGCATCGTTAACTCGCTGCGAAAACGGGACAAAACCACCTCGGTCGTATATTTTTCGGTATTGGTATTTTGATCCGTCCATTTACGGGTCTGCAAACTTCCTTCCAAATAGACCTTTGACCCCTTGCGCAGGTAGCGTTCCGCCGTTTCGGCCAAGCGTTCGTCAAAAATAACGACGCGATGCCATTCGGTTCGCTCGCGGCGTTCGCCGCTTTCTTTATCGCGCCAAGAATCCGATGTCGCAATCGACAGATTGGCAATGCGCATCCCGCTTTGAGTCGTGCGAATTTCCGGATCCCGGCCAAGGTTTCCAATAAGTATGACCTTGTTCACGCTGCCTGCCATAGTATCCTCCCATAAATGCTTTGTGATGCTTTCCCCGGACGGCACCACCGCCGTCATCGCCGGAACGTATCGTTCCTCGCCGATGGGGTCATTATCATGGATTAGGGGCAACGAAACAAGCCTGTAACGTGATAGATGGTTTGCGCGCACTTTTGCCGGCCGCGACCGATGGTTTGAGAGCACCCCGATCGGCGCCGTCGGCGATGCGATGAATCGCATCGCCCCTGGATGATGGCCCCGGATGATGGCCTGGATAAACGGGGGCTTATGGTCGGCACATCGACCATCCATGGATCGATCGCCTTATTTTACATGGGGCAGGTGCCCCATGACCCAATGGGGAACATCTCTTTATAACGGGGGCATGTCGATTGTTTTTGCCCATATAACACGTTCTTTGGAACGCCGAACCGTTAAGGACACCGCCGCCCCTTACGCCAGTGCGGTCCATTTACAGGTGGCATCATGATAGCCGACAACGATAAAAAATCGCTTTTACCGCCGCATTCGACGCCGCTGGAGCACGCCCTTGCGGCAACAACATCGCGTATCGACACCATACCGGTGCCGGTGCGCAATTTATGGAACCCGGACTTATTGCACGTGGACTTTTTGCCTTTTCTGGCATGGGCGCTTTCGGTGGATGCTTGGGACAGCAACTGGAGTGAGGCTAGAAAACGCGACGTTATCAAGGCCGCGATTGCCGTGCATCGAGTCAAGGGCACCCCGGCCGCGTTAAAAGCGGCACTCAATGCCCTGGGACTGGGCGTCCAGGTCAAGGAATGGTTTGAATATGGCGGCAAGCCCTATCACTTTCGCTTGGATGTCGAGTTATCGGACACCGGGCTTAGCCGCAAGGAAGTTGAAACGATCGAGGCGGTGGCACTGGCGGTGAAGAACGAACGCTCGAAGCTGGAGGTCTTGAAATTCTGGCTATCGAGCAGGGGACGGATACGCTTGGCCGCCCATGGATCGATGCGTGAAGATGGGCTGGTCTATCCCCGGCAGGAAACGGAATTATCCCAAAGCGGGCATCTGCGCACCGGCGCCGCAACATCGATGCTGGAAATCGCCACCCTGAACCGCCATCGCACACCCGCCGCAAACGGAGATGGCGAACCGACCGACAAAACCGCGCCGCCCCAACCCATCGTGTTGAACAAAGCCTCGGCACTATCGCCCGCCCCGGGCGATAGTGCCGATAATCCATTTATCCTGACACCGGATATGGTAGATTACGGCTGGATATGGATCAATCCACCGGCCATTATGATGGACCGGGCATCCTATGCGAAACGGGCGGGTTACTTTTATTATGAAGTGCCGCGAGGGGTCGAGGTTCCGACACTAGCCATCGGCTCCAGGTTTCATTTTGGCGAGGTCGTGGTGATTACCAACTACGGCCGGATTATCGGGGGTGACTATGGCATTGCTAATGGCTTCAACGATGGTAGCGCCGATATCATTGTCCATAATCACGGCACTATTCACGGGAATGAAGTAGCGCTGCATGCGCAAAACTCTAGTGCACGGATCGATTATTATCCCCATCCCGGCGCGATCCTGACAAGCGATTACCACAAGACATATGGCGAGGTTATCATCCACCCGCCCCGTCAAGCAGACGCACCCCCCATTCCCTAACCCATAAGAAGGATATGGCATGGCTTATTACACCCTGATTACCGATAAAGGCAAAGCGGCCCTCGTCAAGTCGTCGAGCACCGGGGACACGTTAACCCTGACCCATATTGCCGCCGGCGATGGCATCGAACGACGATGGCGTCCCCTAGGGGATTCGAACCCCTGTTGCCGCCGTGAGAGGGCGGTGTCCTAGGCCTCTAGACGAAGGGGACGCAAGTCTTTCTTCCCACACCCATTTGTATTAAGCCAGAGACTTAACCCTGGCAAGGACGCATTTTATCGGGCATAACCCTCTTGTGAAAAATGTCGTTCGTATTGCCGTTGCCGGAGTTGCCGGTCGCATGGGTCGCATGGTCGCCGCCGAGGTTTTGCGTTCCGACCGCTTTGCCCTTGTCGGGGCCAATGAACGGGCCGGTCATGCCGCCATCGGCAAGAACGTTGCCGCTCTGGTCGGAAATTCGGGTCTCGACGATTCGGGGACGAAACACGCGCCCGCCGGAAATGCCGAACGCGGCATCATCGTCACCCAAGGCAACGCCGCCTTATTATCGGCCGATGCGGTGATTGATTTCACCCTTCCCGAATACGGCATCGATCTGGCCCGGCAATGCGCGCAGTCCCAAACCACCCTGATTATCGGCACGACCGGCTGGGGCAAAAAAGATGCCGCCGCGTTGCCCGCATACGGACAACATACGGTGATTGTCTGCGCCCCGAATATGAGTTTCGGTATCGCCCTATTGCGCCAATTCGCAAAACAAGCCGCCGCTATTCTCGGGCCTGATTTCGATGCCGAAATCAGCGAATTTCATCACCGCGGCAAACGCGATGCGCCTTCGGGCACCGCGCTATCCCTAGCCACGGCCTTGGGTCGGGATATGAATCCGACCGATGCCCGCCCGCGCACCGGTGTGCGCAATCGGGGCGACATCGGGTTTGCCGTCATGCGCGGCGGCGATGTGATTGGCGATCACAGCGTCATTTTCGCCGGGGACGGGGAACGCCTGGAATTGACCCATCGCGCCAATGATCGGCGAATCTATGCCCTTGGGGCCTTGCGGGCGGCCGGCTGGGCCCAAGGACAAAAGCCCGGCTTTTACACCATGGAAGACGTCCTTGGCCTGAAATAGGCCCGCGCTCTATCCCGCCCCGATCGTGCATCATCGCCATTGGCGCGGGCCGCAGTACCTAAAATAGGCCCGGGCCGGGTTTCTTTACCCCCCGTTATCCCTTTTGCCGTAATCGTCCCCGCGCCCATCAACCATGCGCCCATCAACCATGGCCGTGTCGATAAAACCGATTATTATCGGCGGCGTTATCGGGGCATTATCAAGGCGTTATCGGGGGGCAATGATCGGAAGGGGAATTATTCGTGGGCCGTTTGCATCGTGACGAATTCCTCGGCACTGGTCGGGTGAATCGCCATGACCGCATCCAATCTCGATTTCGGTTGGCCCATGGCCAAGGCAAACCCTTGGATGATTTCCGGCGCGTCATCACCGATCATATGCATGCCGACGACGGTTTCTTGCCGTCCGGCCACAATCAACTTCATCATGGTCTTTGGCCCGGCGTCTTTTTCGTCCTTGCAGGCAAGGGCGCGCAGCGCGTATTTAAGCGGGCGAAAGCGGGCATAATATATTCGAATGGGCGATTGCGCGGCGGCGCGGGCCACCTCTTCGCTTTGGCCGATAGAGGCAATCGGCGGATCGGTAAAAACCGCGGTTGCGATATGATCATAATCAATCGGCGGCGGCGGCGCGCGCCCGGTCAACACCGCCACCACATGGGTTGCCTGGGCAATGGCGACCGGCGTTAAAGCCGGCCGATCAATCACGTCACCAAGGGCAAAAATATGCTTGACCGCCGTGCGATAGTCGCGGTCGACCCGAATATAGCCCCGGTCATCGACACTATCGCCAAGTCCGGCCGTGTCCAAACCGATATCGAGCCGCGGGTGGCGACCGGTGGCGGCCAGCACGACATCGGCCGACCATTGATTGCCGCTTTTATCATGGATCGATAAGGCCCCGTCCCGTTTTTCGATACGGTCAAGCCGACATCCGGCGTGCACGCGAATACCATCGTCCCGCATATTATCGACAAGCCCTTGGCGCAGACTTCGATCAAATCCGGAAAGCGGCGTGTCGGAACGAAAAACAAGATCGACATCGGCGCCAAGATGCCGAAAAAGAGACGCGAATTCGACCCCGATATAACCGGCGCCAAGAACCGTCAGCCGCTTTGGCAAACGGGGAAGGTGGAAAACGTCATCCGATGTTATCGCTTCCTCGATACCGGCAATGGGCGGCTTCCACGGCCGCCCGCCGGTCGCGATAAGAATATGTCGGGCATGCCAGCGCGTCTTGCCCGTGCGCACGCTGTGGGGGCCTTCGATGTGTGCTTTTTGCCGCTCGATATGCACATCGGCCAGAAGCGATTGATAGATCCGGCCAAGCCGCCGGATTTCCTTATCCTTGGCCGCGATTAAGGCCGACCAATCAAAATGGCTTGCGCCAATCGTCCAGCCGAAGGACGGGGCGGTACGAAAAGCATCGGCCGCTGCCGCCGCGTAAAAAAAGATTTTCTTAGGCACGCATCCGGCATTGACGCAGGTGCCGCCGATATAGGTGTCCTCGGCCACCACCACTTTCATCCCCGATGCCGCCGCCAGCCGCGCGGCCCGCACCCCGGCCGATCCGGCCCCGATCACAAACAGATCGCAAGACGCGTCATGATCGCCGGCGTCTTTTTGGCTCTCTTGGTTAAGAATTTTCTTAGGGGCTTTTTGGGGGGTGTTTTTCATGGGATGGGATATTGGCGTGATGGCGATGCCGTCCCTATCCGCAGCCATGGAATTGCCACGATTGCGGGGCGGATATCGACCGTGATCTTAAAGAAGCACCCTAGCATGGAAAGGCGCTAAAAGGACATATGGCCAAGGCAAAGATATTTTTCTTCGAGGAATTCATCGATGCCACGATGCCCTCCCTCGCGGCCAAGCCCCGATTCCTTGACCCCGCCAAAGGGGGCAAGAGCCGTTGATACGATGCCCTCATTAACCCCGACAATCCCATATTCAAGGGCCTCGGAGACCCTGAAAATACGCCGATAATCTTCCGTGCAGAAATATCCCGCCAAGCCATACGGGGTATCATTGGCAAGATCGATGGCCTCGGCCTCGGTCTTGAACGGGATCACCGCAATGATCGGGGCAAAATTTTCCTCGCTAAGGACATCCATATCGGGCGTCGCCCCGGTAATCAACGTCGGCGGAAAGAAAAAACCGGCCCCATCGCACCGTGCGCCGCCGCACCGCACCCGCGCGCCCTTGGCCCGGGCATCCGCCACCCGATGTTCGGCCCGATCCAGGGCCGCTTGATTGATCATCGGTCCCTGGGTGACGCCTTTGCCCGTCCCCGGCCCCATCACCAATTCCCCCACACGCTTGGCCAACCCGTCGACAAAGCGATCATGCACGCGATGATCGACCAAAACGCGATCGGCGCATACACACGTCTGGCCGGAATTGCGGAATTTTGCTTTCATCAAAGCGTCCAACGCCACCGATATATCGGCATCGTCAAAAACGATGAAGGGGGCATTGCCACCCAATTCCAGCCCGACCCGTTTGACCGTATCGGCGCATTGCGCCATTAACATTTTCCCGACCCGTGACGAGCCGGTAAACGTCACCATCCGAACATCGACACTTGCGCACATCGCCCGGCCGATCGCTGGCGCATCCGTCCCCGTGACGATATTAAAAACCCCGGGCGGAATGCCTGCTTCCTCGGCCAAAGCGGCCAGGGCCAGGGCGCTATACGGCGTCAATTCCGACGGCTTGACCACCACCGTACAACCGACGGCAAGGGCCGGGGCCAATTTGCGGGTGATCATCGAGGACGGAAAATTCCAAGGGGTGATCGCCGCAACCACCCCGATCGGTTGGCGCAAGGAAAAAAGACGCCGGTCATTGGCCGGGGGGGCGATGACCTCGCCCCGCACGCGCCGCCCCTGCTCGGCGAACCATTCGACAAAAGACGCGCTATAGTGAATTTCGCCAAGCGCTTCGGCCAATGGCTTGCCTTGCTCCAGCGTCATAAGACGGGCAAGTTCGTCCGCATGGTCGACAATGCGCCGATACCAATCCTTTAATCTCTCGGCCCGCCGATGGGCATCCAGCGCCCGCCATGCCGGCAGCGCCGCCGCCGCCGCCGCGATGGCGCGCTCGGTCTCGGCCGCGCCCATATCGGCAACGGTGGTAATGACGGTTTCATCGGCCGGGTTGACGACCTCGAAAGAGCGGCCATCATCGCCGTTGCACCATTTGCCGTTAATAAAGCCCTGTTTGCGCAACAAGGTGAAGTCCTGTGCCATATCAAAGATTCCTTTTGCCCGAACCGCGCGTGAAAATGCCGCCCCTTGGTAAAGTGGCATTGACGCCCCGATCATTCGTCCCCAATCATTTCGCCCCGATTATCGACCCTGACTATCTACCCTGATTGGGCGACCTTTATCCAAGGCAGATAGTATTTCGCAATAAATTCCGACATCATCACCGGATGATCCATCAATGCGATGATCCCGTCACGCGATACCGGTTGCGCCTTGCCGTCTACCCTGACCTCTTTCCAGTCTACAATGGCAACAATCGCCAATGCGCGCAACAAGGCACTAAAACCAATATCGCGTACCGCCGCATCATCGCTTTTTGCTTTAGGTATCTTTTTCAGCCACTCCCGCGTCAAAGCAAGGCCCTGCTCGCCAGCCAAATCCCACAGCACGTCGGACATCGGGCGCACTTTGACCGTGACGCCCTGTGCCAAATCGATCCAGTGGGCTTTCGGGTTACGTTTTAAGTCAATCATGATCGAGAAACCCGTGGTTGCGGCCTTGCCGGATATGTCAATAACGAAGCGGGACGTTTCCACAAGGGGACTCAATCATATACGGGCATCGGCGCGATGTTCAAGGGTCGACAAAGAGTCGACAAAATGCCCCGGCTCGATCATCTTATCGCCGTTACCCCGCGACGTTCCGACGGAGGGTTTGATCCGATGAATAAAGGCGCAATGGGCATGCTCGAGGGCTTTGCCTTTCCGGTAAAAGTGATCCGAACGGCGCGGAAAAAATCGGTCGGCATTTACTTGGACGGCGGCCTGGTCACCGTGCGCGCGCCGATGTTTTTGTCGGAACGGCGGGTGCGCGCCCTTCTTGTCAAACAAACCCCTTGGATAGAAAAAAAACGCAACGAACAATCCGCCCGCATTCCCCCTAAAAAATATGTGGACGGCGAGGTTTTTGCCTATCTTGGCCGGAATTATCGGTTGCGGGTTACGAACGGGGACACCCCTTGCCTCCGATTAAAGGGCGGGTGTCTGGTCGCAACCATCCGGGCCACGGACACGCCGGAAACCATTCGATGTCTTTTGCACGATTGGTATCATGGCCACGCGCATCGGCATTTGGTGGCAAAAACGGAAAGATTGGCCAAACGGGTCGGGGTCACGCCCCAATCGGTATCGGTCAAAAATTATAAATCCCGATGGGGGTCGTGTTCGGTCAACGGCGATATCACCTATAACTGGCACCTTATCCTCGCCCCCCATCGGATCATCGACTATGTCGTCATCCACGAACTTTGCCACATTTTGGAACACAACCATTCACCGCGATATTGGGCGCATGTCGCGCGGCTGGTTCCCGCATGGAAGGAATGCCGAAATTGGCTAAAGCAATTCCCGATCGTCGTGTGATCGATCCTTCGATAAACCCGGCACCACGATCGCCCGATGCCACCGCTCTTATCGCCGATCGTATCGCCGCGCGGCGCAAAAACCCCGAAAAACCCCCCGGCAGAATTCCCAGTCAAAATCCTCAAAAAAAGCCCGAAAAACCCCCGGCAAAAGACCCGGGAAAGGCTGTTTTTCATTACCTTCAACAAGTGCCATAGATTACTCCCCGTAAACCACGCTGTAACGTGGTTTATCTGTTCCAAATGGAACAGGCTTTTCAAGCCCTACTTTGGGGCAGTTAAGGCTTTGTATTCGCTTTCATCTTTTAGCTTATTAACAAGGAAGTTTACCCATTCGAGGGTATAGCCATAGCCTTGATGTAACGCATTGTAGCGACAGAACTGCGGCTTTGTAGCCTCGGGCTTTTTGGAACCGCTAGGCGGACGTACGGAATATCGCTTCCAACTAAGCGTATGTAGATACATCGTAAATTTTTTGCCTAATCGTGGCTGGACTGCTGAAACCACACCCTTGGGCTTTAATAGGTCTACATCTGAGACGTTTGGATCTTTCCATTTCATAGCGACTACGAACTTCCCTAGTTGATCTTGCTGCTCTCGACTCAACCGGTCGTAATGAATAAATTGAATTGGTAAGGCGTCTGCCGATTGATGATTAGACACCTGAATAAAGATTGCTTTGAAGGCATACTGATCACTTGCTAACACACTGGCACCCAGCATAGTTCGGTAGTCCTCGATAAATTTCTTTAGCTTTTTGGCATCCTTATTACCCTTAACGGCTTCAGTGAATGACTGCCCCGAAGGGAACATTTGTAACGAGAATGGAAGAACTTCCCTTAGCTGATACTTAGCGTCGAAATGCTCGCCAAGAAGCCTGTCAAAATTGAGAAGCAGTGCCTGACACTCCCCAAAAATCGAAGAATCCAAATCGGGAATTTGTCTATGCTCAATTTTGTTTCTTAATGAAATAAAGAACTCTAAGTTCTTTCTCATTGGGTTAGATGTGTCATTATCCCAGTAATTATTCGCACAGTCAGCCAACCCCCAATGACGATAGTCTTCATCGACTTTTTCGTATTTTCCGTTCTTTTGCTTTTTATAAGGCTTCTTTCCTTGCTTCACAAAAATTGCGTGTAAGAGAGATGTCCAAGCGATGACCATAAGTGCGATGTAAGCCGCCGACTTGAATTTCGTTCCTGGTTTGTTATACACTTCAATAGCTAGTAAAGCCGACTCTCTCGCCTTTTCGAAATATGGCTTTACCCTGGTACCGAGACGATTAGTAGCCATTTGAGAGACCTATAACAAAGGCAAAGAAGCATCGGCACTGAGCCCATTCACTCATCATCGTCTTCGTAATTAAATTCAACTTTAATTTGACTTACGATTTCTTCCATTACGTCATCAACCTTTCCTGAGTCAACAACACTTTTGAAAGCCGTGATCTTGGAGGGTGGTCAATGAAGGTGACATACAAAACAAAGGATGAAGTGACACCCTTTGATATATCCAAATATCCTTGTTTGATACATGGAAGTGGTTTAGATTTCTCAAACTTTCGTTGGAACTTGAGGAAATGAAGGCTTCTCCGGTTGAGAAGTTGGACGTCTGTGAGGGCAGGTTTGGTTTTGCTCCAACGAAATAGACAATGCGGGTAAGGGGCCAGAATAAAGGGAAGTGAATGTTAAAGGGTTGGATAGGAGAACTTAAAACAGGACTTAATTTGTGGGCCTGTTTGGACTCACGTCTTTACCACCGATTCCATGATGTGATCATTCCGTCATCCCATGGCACCACCCAGATCGATCATATCCTTGTTTCTCCATTCGGAATCTTTGTTGTCGAAACCAAAAATTACAAAGGTTGGATTTATGGTTCAGAAACACAATCCACTTGGACTCAAGTTATCTACAGATCCAAACACAAGTTTCAAAACCCATTAAGACAAACCCATAGACACAAGAAAGTCCTGTCCAAGTATCTCGGTGTGCGTGAGCCCACCATTCAACCTGTCATCTCGTTTGTGGGTGATGTTCAGTTCAAAACGGAACTCCCATCTAATGTATTACGTTCCGGTTTGAGTTCTTACATCAAGCAATTCAGGAAAGTTGTGTTCTCAGATGCTGAGGTGGAACGAATTACCGGACTGCTATCAGATGTTAAATCTGAGTCTAAGATTTCCAAATCAGAACATATTCAATCTCTCCACGATCGTTATGCATCTGACACCGTTTGCCCGAAGTGCGGTTCAGACTTGGTCCTTAGGAAAGTTAAACGGGGTGCGAGAAAAGGTTCTCCATTTCTGGGATGCAGCAGTTACCCAAAATGTCATTTTATTAAAAATATAAAACACGGGGTTATTGAAGATATAAACCAAGAAAGTGGTGGCTGTTGGCCCCTCACAATCGTTGTGGTTTTGATTATCATCATAATTATTTGGGGAGTTTCACACTGAGATGGGGTTCTTACGGTTCTGTACCTGTTCGTCGGAATATCGGGTTGGATTTTGCTCTGGCAACAGATCATTGGACTGCGTTGTGACAGTGAAACAGAGCTCGATTTCAAAAGAGTTCTTCCAAAAAGAAACGACCGTTCTTCATCACTCCACCGTCACGGCTTTGGCGAGATTGCGCGGTTGATCGACATCGGTGCCCCGGGCAAGGGCGGTATGATAGGCGATAAGCTGAATCGGCAAGGAATACAGAAACGGAATGGCAATCGGGGCCAGTGTCGGCATCGACCAAACATCGACATTGGGGCCGGACATGGTCGGCCTATCGCTGAGGATCATCGCCCGCGCCCCCCGGGCGATGACCTCTTCCACATTCGAGGATAGCTTGGCGAATAATGGCCCGCCCGGGGCAATGACAATGACCACCGACCCTTCTTCGATCAAGGCAATCGGCCCGTGTTTCATCTCGCCCGCCGGATGGGCTTCGGCATGAATATACGATACCTCTTTCAGCTTCAGCGCGCCTTCCCGCGCCAAAGGATAGCCACTCCCCCGGCCCAGATAAAAAACCGACCGGGCTTTGGCCAACGCCCCGGCCATCGATTGTAAATCGGATTCGCGGCGCAGCAATCGGGTCATATGGGCCGGCACTTCCATCAACGTTCCGATCATCGTTTTTTCCCGAACCGGCGTGATTTTACCGCGCGCCCGGGCGCAGACCACCGCAAAACAGGCCAGCACCGCCAATTGAGTCGTGAACGCTTTGGTCGAAGCAACGCTGATTTCCGGACCGGCATGGGTCGGCAAGACCAAATCGGCCATGCGGGCGATCGAGCTTTGCTCGACATTGACAATGGCCACCGTGCGGCATTTTGCCGCGCGCGCATAGTCGAGCGCGGCCAACGTATCCGCCGTTTCCCCCGATTGCGATAAAACCACCAGCGGCGTATCGCGATCCAACACCGGTGCGCGGTAACGGAATTCCGATGCGTAATCGACGCTAACGGCGATACCGGCCCATTCTTCAAGCCAATAGCGGGCCACTTGGGCGGCGTAAAAAGACGTACCGCAAGCGACAAAGGCCATCCGATGGTGCTTGGCCGGATCAAAGGGCAAGGGCGGCAATGTCAACCGACCGGTGGCAAAATCAATGCACGAGGCCAGTGTTTCCGCCACCGCCACCGGTTGTTGATGGATTTCCTTGTGCATAAAATGCTTGAACCCATCCTTTGAAACCAAAGCCGAATCGCCGGTGATCGGCATGATCGAACGGCGGGCCGCTTGGCCGGATTTATCGGTGATCTCGACCCCATCGCGGCGTAGAATCGCCCAATCGCCATCCTCCAGATAACATATCTTCCGACTGACATGGCCAAGGCCAAGCGCGTCCGAGGCCAGATACATTTCCCCGTCACCATAGCCAATCGCCAGTGGCGAGCCACGGCGCGCCGCCAAAATCATATCGGGATAGCCGTCAATGATCACCGCCAGCGAAAAAGCCCCTTGCAGTTTTTCCAACGTCTGGATGAACGCGCCGATCGGATCCGCCCCATCGGCCAGAAAATTGGCGATCAAATGGGCAATGACTTCCGAATCGGTATCGCTGGCAAAGGATACGCTTGGTTTTTTATCGCCGCCGGCCGGCCTTGCCGATTTTTCAAGACCCCGTTTGAGGTCGGCGAAATTTTCAATAATCCCGTTATGGACAAGAGCCACCTTGCCGACGATATGGGGATGGGCATTGGCCGTATCCGGTTTGCCATGGGTTGCCCAGCGCGTATGCCCGATACCGGTCGCGCCGCGCAGCGGTTTTTTCGCCAGCATCGCCATAAGACCGGATAGTTTTCCCTTTTGGCGGCATCGTTGCATACCGGCCTTGCCGAGAACGGCCACGCCGGCCGAGTCATAGCCCCGATATTCGAGACGTTTCAGCCCCTCCATAATCGCCGGGGCGGCATCCGCGTGGCCGATAACACCGATGATTCCACACATTTAGCCGCGCTCCTCATCCGGTTTTGCCGAACTCTTTTTCAACGCTTTTTTTAATGCCTTTTTTAATTTGGGGGGCGAACTCTTTTCTAGGCCCCCGTTTGAATTTTGGCCCGGATTTTGGCCCAGATTTTGGATCGGGTTTTGGCCCAAATTTTGGCCCGGATCTTGGCGGGGGTGATTTTTCCCCGCCCCATCCACCGTAAAGCGGCGGGGAAGATCGCGGATTGTTTGCTCGGCCCGGGCGGTAACCAGAACGTTTTTTGCGACATGCCGCGTCACGACACTTCCCGCGCCGACCATCGCCCCGGCCCCGATGGTCAAGGGCGCGACCAAAGACGTGTTCGAGCCGATAAACGCCCCCGCGCCGATGCGGGTGCGCGATTTGCGCCGCCCGTCATAGTTACAGGTGATCGTCCCCGCCCCGATATTGACATTCTTACCAATGTCGCTGTCCCCGATATAGCTAAGGTGCGAGACCTTCGTCCCGGCCCCGATGCGCGCGTTCTTGACCTCAACATAATTGCCGATTTTGGCACCGTCACCGATCCGGCTGCCCGGACGAAGCCGGGCGAACGGGCCAATCCGGCACGATTTGCCCACCCGGCAATCATCGAGGACCGAAAAACTCTCGATATGGCTATCCGCGCCGATGACCACCCCCGGGCCGATGCGCACATGCGGGCCGATGCGCACCCCGGCGCCAATCCGACTATCGAACGATAGATGGACGTGATCGGCGCCGGTTATTTCCACACCGCGCTTAAGGGCGCGGGCGCGCAAACGTTGTTGCATACGGGATTCAACGTGGGAAAGATCGGCCATGTGATTGATGCCCCGGGCATCCCCGGCCGGACAAAAAACCGGGAAAACGGCCCCGCCCTTGGCCGTGACCAGGAACGGCAATCGGGTCAAATAATATTCGCCACTGCGCGGGCACGGGGTCAATTCGGCCCGGCACGCCCGCAAGATATCGCCGTCCAGTGCCATCGTTCCGATATTGTATAATGAATCTGCCCCATTTGCCCCCCCGATCGGCATATCTTCATGATTCTTCGGCGCCAATGCCGCCCGATCATGGTCGCGGGAGGGGCGGCGGCGGCGGGGGCGGGAATGGCGGCGCGGATCTTTTGCCTCGATCACATCCAACACCCGCGGGGCGCGATTGCCGTGATCATCGGAAAGCACCACCCGGCCATAATCGGGGAAATCCCCCCGAACCACACCGATCGCCATACCGGTTGTCATGCCGGTTTCTATGCCGGTTTCCATGCGGGGCGCCATATCAATCGAGGGCCGGGCCGAGCGTAAAACAAGAGAGCGCAAAAAAGCGGGCTGAAGCAGGGGCATATCGGCGAGAAGGATAAGAACCCTCCCCTTAAACCGGCCAAGGCCACATCCGGGCGTATCCCGCCGATCAAGGGCATCCAGCGCCTGATAGCACGCATCCCCGGTCCCCTTTGGCGTTTCCTGGACGACGACCATATCTTGCGCCGTAAGGGCGATGAAATCGGAATCGGCCGCCAGACGCGGTGATGCGACGACGACAATATGGTCCGGGCGCAATCGGCGGGCATTGGCAAGAACGTGACCAACGATGGCAAGGCCGGATACCGGCAGCATCGCTTTTAACCGATTCGGGCCGAGGCGTTTGCCATGACCGGCGGCCAGAATAATCACCGCCAGAGGCTCACCCATCCGCATCGCCCCTTAATCCAAACCCCCGGGTGTGAAAGCCACCATGCCCATCGTGTCTTTCGGGCCAAAAACGCCCGGGCCAAAAACGTGCGGGCCAAAAACATCCGGCCCAAAAAGACATGGGCCAAAAAGACACGGGCCAACAACGCCCGACCCAAAAAGACACGGCCCAAAAACATCCGGCCCAAAAACGCCCGGCCCAGAGAGGTACGGGCCAACAACGCCCGGCACAAAAACGCCCAGCGCAAAAAGGTGCGGGCCAAAAACGCATAGCCCAAAAAGGATTTTCGTCATCATAATGCATAGATAGGTCGAAATCATCGATACTGGAACTCCTGACTTTTCTAGCACAGCTTGCCCCCCTCTGAACAGGGACGGGGGGCTTTGAAACAAGCCCGAAAAGCGATATCCGATTCTATTTTTTAGGCCTGAAAAAAACCCGACCGCAAAGATCGTCATAAATCTTTGTCAATGTTTCCAAATCATCGACCGGACACCGTTCATCGGTGGCGTGAATCGTCTTGCTGACCGGGCCGAATTCAACCACCGGACAATACCCATGGATGAAACGCGCGTCCGAAGTGCCCCCACCCGTTCCCGATTTCGGGCGCAATCGGGTGACCGAATGGATCGAATCGGCCACCATCGTCGCAAATATATCGGCATCGACACGAAAAGGCTCGGCGTTGATATGAATGTCGAGATGATAAGGATGCCCGGCCTTGTCCAAGATTTCATGCAGGCGGGCCCCCAAGCGGGCGCCGCTCCAATGGTCGTTAAAGCGGATATTGAATACGGCCCGCGCCCGCTTGGGGATAACATTGGCGGCGCGATTGCCGACATCGACCGATGTAATGGCGCAATGGGACGGCGCGAAAAAGGCACTTCCGTCATCCCATCGCGTTGTGCCGATCATCCCCAGCATTTCCAACAATGGCGGGATCGGGTTATCGGCCCGCTCGGGATAGGCCGAATGTCCGGCCCGACCGGTGACAATCAATTCCGCGCTGAGGCTGCCGCGCCGCCCAATCTTCATTTCCTCGCCGAGGCGATGGCTGTTGGTCGGCTCGGCCAGAAGGCAAAAATCGGGGATTTTTCCGTTTGCCTGCATCCACTCGAGGACTTTTGCGGTACCGTTAACCGCTTCGGCCTCTTCATCCCCGGTAATCAGAAACGACACCGTTCCGGCAAACGCTCCGTCCGGGCATCGATTCAAAAAGCGGGCAAATCCCGCCACCGCACAGGCCACGGCACCCTTCATGTCAACCGCGCCGCGCCCGTGCAAAAATCCATCTTTGACCACGCCAGAAAAAGGCGGATGGCACCAATCGGCGGCGTTATCGGCCGGAACGACATCGGTATGGCCGGCAAAACACAGATGCGGATGGGCATCACCGCCGCTTTCATGTCCCTCGGCATGTCCCCCATTACGCCCGCTTTCATGTCCCTCGGCACGCCCACCGTTATGTCCCTCGGCACGCCCGCTTTCATGTCCACCGCTATGTCCCCCATCATGCCCGCTTTCATGTCCCCCATTATGTCCCTCGGCACGCCTACCGTCGTACCAGGCGAAAAGATTGACGATTTTTGCCCGATGCGTTCGCGGACGCGTGAACGCCGCACCGGTCGAAGGGGCATCCCCGGATCGCGCGTCTTGATCGGCATGGGCCGGTTGCTTTGCCTCGGCCTTGTTGGCCGATGGGCGCGCCGGAGCGGGATCATTTTCCCCGCCAAAGGGGAGGTGGCGGCATTGACAGCCAAGGTCGGTCAATGCCCGGGCAAGAATGGCCTGGGCACCGGCATCTTGGGGGGTGACACTGGCGCAGCGGACAAGATCGCGGGCAAGGGGGACCGGATCGACCCACGCGGCCATGCTTTTATCGCGCCGCCCGCCGCGCGCGCCCTTATGCCCCAAGGGAATGCCCCGGAAGATGCTCGGGTAGATACCCCGATAGATTCTCGGGGGAGTGCTCGCCGGTGGGCCCCTTTTTATGACCCCTACGCATGAACCCCATGATGCCCCCTATCATGATTCGGGACATTATTCGCATTACGTCCTTTGCCGGGCCGGGGCGTCATCATTCGCCCTAAAGCCGGGGAACCGTGACACCCTTTTGACCCATATATTTGCCCTTGCGATCCGCATAGGACACCTTGCATTGTCCGGATGCCTTTAGAAAAACAAATTGGGCCGCGCCTTCGTTCGAGTAAATTCGGGCCGGAAGCGGGGTCGTGTTCGAAAACTCGAGGGTAACGTGCCCCTCCCATTCCGGTTCCAACGGGGTGACGTTAACGATAATGCCACAACGGGCATAGGTCGATTTACCGAGACAAATAACCAAGACGTCCCGGGGGATACGAAAATATTCGACCGTTCGGGCAAGGGCGAAAGAATTGGGGGGGATCACACAGCTATCGCCACGGCGATCGACAAATCCCTGCTGGCTGAATTGCTTGGGGTCAATCATGGCCGAATCAATATTGGTAAAGACCTTGAATTCATCGGCCACCCGGGCGTCATAGCCATAGGACGACAATCCATAGGAAATAACCCCCTCGCGGTTTTGGGCCGGGGCAAACGGTTCAATCATGCCATTCTTTTTCGCTTGGTCGGCGATCCAATAATCGGGCATGACCCCGCCTTGGATCGGATCCTGCGGCGATGCCACCCCATTCTTTAGCGGCGAGAGCGACGGTTCCGTTGATGGGAGCCGTGAAAACCGATCGCTGTTTCGGCGGGCATTTTCCATCCCATTACCGCGCGCGAACCGGCCGGCGGCATTGTCCTCTACTTGGCCATTTGCCCGGGCGAGCGGCCCGTTATTGGTTCGGGGCGATCGGGGGTTGGCACTGCCGTTTGTCTTGTCGTTTGTCTTGCGGGGCATCTTGCGGGGCGTCTTGCAGGGCATCGTTTGGAATATCCTACAGGGTGTTTTTCGAAGTGTTTTTCAAAGTGCCGTCGCCCTTGATGTCTTCGATTATCGGGCGAGGGGGGGTTATCGGGCAAGGGGGGTCGATCGGGCAAGGGGGGGCACCGACGGCGCGCGCGCCCGCGCCTTGCTTGCGCAATCGCAGATTACGGCGCAGAGCCGCGGCCCGCTGCTTATTCGATACATTCATGCTTTCGTCCCCCCATCTTTTTTGCCCGTATCGGCGGTTTCACCGTATTCGATCGCGCCGATCTTATAGACGCGCTCGCCCCCCGGCACCGACACGTCGACCTGGTCGTCGACTTTTCGTCCGATCAAGGCCTTGGCCAAGGGCGAATCGACCGAAATATGCCCTTTTTCCAGATCGGCTTCGGCCGCGCCGACGATCCGATAATGCATTTTATTGCCCCTATTCCCGTCGATTAAAAGAACGCGCGCGCCGAATTTGACGGTATCGCCGGAAAGATCGCCGACATCGATAATTTGCGCGTGGGAAATGCGATCCTCGAGGTATTGGACTCGGGTTTCAAGGAAACTCTGCTTTTCCCGGGCCGCGTGATATTCGGCGTTTTCCGAAAGATCGCCCAATTCGCGCGCTTGGGCGATCGCCTGGGTGATTTTGGGACGCTCGACGGTCTTGAGCCGATGCAATTCTTGACGCAACGCGGCCAGACCTTCTTCCGTCATCGGATACCGTTTGGATGTGCTCATAATGCCCATTATATGCATTGCATGGAGGGCAAATCAAGGAGCGAGGGGGATTCTCGGAAAAGAGAATTTCCGAGAAAGGGGGGCGCCGCCAAAGACCCGGCCCGCGGCCATCATCGCCGCTTAATCGTCTTCGAGAACCACGGGGCGGGTGAAATAATGTTGCAGCGGCTTGACATCAAGGGGGCGGCGCCGAATTTCCCTTATCGCCGCCACCGCCGCGCGGGCCCCATGGATGGTCGTATAATAGGGAATCCGCGCTTTCAGTGCCGCCCGACGCAGGGTAAAGCTGTCCTTTATCGAACGGGTGCCGGCGGTGGTATTGATCACCATGGCGATCTCTTGATTATCGATCGCATCGACGATATGGGGGCTTCCTTGGCGCACCTTGCGCACCGTGCGCACATCGAGACCGCCGCCCTTTAACCAATCGGCCGTACCGCCGGTCGCGCCGAGGGTCAGGCCACCGGTGGCGATATCCCGGGCCAAGGCCAGGGTATCATCGGTTTTATCCGCATCCCGCACCGAGAGAAGGATGCACCCGTGCAGCGGCAGGGCGGAATGGGCATCGATTTGGGACTTGGCAAAGGCCCGGGCGAATCCGTGATCCAGGCCCATAATTTCCCCGGTCGATTTCATTTCCGGGCCGAGTAAGACATCGCTTTCGGGAAAGCGCGCGAACGGAAAGACCGCTTCCTTGACGGCCATATGATCGGGGTCGGATTGGGGCAGTTGGAATTGATCGAGCCGCGCGCCAAGCATCACCCGGGTCGCGATCGATGCCACCGGCACGCCGGTTGCCTTTGCGACAAAGGGGATCGTTCGGCTTGCCCGGGGGTTGACCTCGAGCACGAAAATATCGCCCCGGTGAATGGCAAATTGGATATTAATCAATCCGATCACGCGCAAGGCCTTGGCGAGGATGCGCGTTTGCGCGCGCAGCTTATCGACCATCGCCGGCGAAAGGGAATAAGGCGGCAAGGAACAGGCGGAGTCACCGGAATGGATTCCGGCCTGCTCGATATGTTCCATCACCCCGGCGATATAAACATCGGTGCCGTCGCTGATGGCATCGACATCGACCTCGATCGCGCCGTCCAGATACGAATCGATCAATACCGACGTGCCGGGGGAAACGGCAAGGGCATGATTGATGTATCGCTTTAACCCGTCTTGATCGTGGACGATTTCCATCGCCCGCCCGCCAAGAACGTAGGACGGGCGCAGCAGCATCGGAAAGGCGATGGTGCGACCGGCCGCCATCGCCGCATCGACGGTCGTGACGATGGCGCCGCGGGTGCGTTTCAGCCCAAGTTGATCCAAGAGATTTTGGAACCGTTGCCGATCCTCGGCCAAATCAATCGCATCGGGGGATGTGCCAAGCACCGCAATCTTGTGCCGCACCAATTCGTGGCTTAGCTTGAGGGGCGTTTGCCCACCGAACTGAACGATGACCCCGGCAAGGGTGCCCCGGCTTTGCTCGGCCTTGATGACGGCGATGACGTCTTCGGCGCTAAGAGGCTCGAAATACAAGCGATCGGACGTGTCGTAATCGGTCGATACGGTTTCCGGATTGCAGTTGATCATAATGCTTTCAACCCCGACTTCGCGCATTGCAAAAGCGGCGTGCACGCAGCAATAATCGAATTCGATGCCTTGCCCGATGCGATTGGGCCCACCCCCGAGAATGACCGCCTTGCGCCGGTCGCTGACCATGGCCTCGCAGTGCTTTGGATCCCCCTTCCAACTGGAATAAAGATAGGCGCTGTGGCTGGCGAATTCGGCGGCGCATGTATCGACCCGCCGGAACAAAGGCCGGTTATCGTCGGCATCGCCCCATACCCGGGCCCGGGCCCGGGCGGCATCGACCTTGGCCAAGCGGCTAAGGCGGGCATCGGAAAACCCCTGGCTTTTAAGGCGCCGCCATCCGTGCCGATCCTTGGGAAGCCCGTCTTTTATGATTGTTTTCTCGGTCTCTATCAGATCGGCAATGCGATCGACGAACCAAGGATCATAGCCACTGATTCGGGCGATCGTCGCCGCGTCCATATTGCGGCGCAGGGCCTCGCCGACCAACAGCAATCGGTCGGGGCGCGGGCGCGATAATTCGAAGGACAATCGCTCGAGCACGCTTTTTTCATCGCGGGTTTCGTTTTTCGGTTTTTCGGGATCGCCCTTTTCGGTATTGCTCCGGCCGCCATCATCGGCAAAATCCGGCGGGGTTTCGTTTTTCGGATTTTCGGGATCGCCCTTTTCAGTATTGCTCCGGCCGCCATCATCGGCAAAATCCGGCGGGGTCTCAAGGCCGTCCAGACCCGTTTCCATCGATCGCAGGGCTTTTTGAAGGGACTCGCAAAAATCATGGCCGATGGCCATCGTTTCACCGACCGATTTCATCGACGTGCCGAGCAGCGGCTCACTCGCCGGGAATTTTTCAAAGGTAAAGCGCGGGATTTTGGTCACGATATAATCGATCGTCGGCTCGAAAGAGGCCGGGGTCACGCCGGTGATGTCGTTATCGAGTTCGTCCAACGTGTAGCCGACGGCCAATTTTGCCGCCACCTTGGCAATCGGAAAACCGGTCGCCTTTGACGCCAGCGCACTGGATCGCGATACCCGGGGGTTCATTTCGATGATGACTTGCTCGCCGGAAACCGGATCGACCGCAAATTGCACATTCGAGCCACCGGTTTCGACCCCGATTTCGCGCAGCACCGCCAAGGACGCGTCACGCATGCGCTGATACTCTTTGTCGGTCAGGGTAAGGGCCGGGGCAACGGTGATCGAATCGCCGGTATGCACGCCCATCGGATCGACGTTTTCAATACTGCACACGATAATCGCGTTATCGGCCCGGTCGCGCACGACCTCCATCTCGTATTCTTTCCAGCCGACAATCGATTTTTCGACCAGGATGCTTCCCTCCGGCGACAAGGCCAGGCCATCGGCGGCAATGCTCTCGAGGGTCGGCATATCCGGGGCCAACCCACCGCCACTGCCGCCAAGGGTAAAGGACGGGCGAATAATAAGGGGAAACCCCAATTCCCGCGCCGCTTTTTTGGCCTCGTCCAGACTGCGGGCCAGGATGCCGCGCACCGTCTTCAAGCCGATTGCCGCCATCGCGTCGTTAAATTGATCGCGCGATTCCGCCTTTTCAATCGCCCGGGGATCGGCCCCGATCAATTCCACCCCATACCGATCCAGAATGCCTTTGCGGCTAAGCTCCATCGCCAGATTAAGAACCGTTTGCCCCCCCATGGTGGCAAGCAGCGCCTGCGGGCGTTCGCGACCGATGATGCGGGTGATGACGTCGGCGGTAAGGGGCTCGATATAGGTGGCATCGGCCAAATCCGGATCGGTCATGATCGTGGCCGGATTGGAATTGACCAGGATAATCCGATAGCCTTCGGCACGCAGGGCTTTGCACGCCTGGGTTCCCGAATAATCGAATTCGCATGCCTGGCCGATCACGATCGGGCCTGCCCCGATAATCAAAATCGAGGAAATATCACGTCTTTTCGGCATATCGCACGCTATCCTTGACCGGATCCATCCTTTGCATGGGTGGTTGTTTGCTTTTCGCCTTTTTCATTTTGACCCCCGGTGTCGTGATTCTCGGTATTTTTATCCTGGGTATTTTTATCCCCGGTATTTTGACCCTGGGCTTTTTGCTCTTGGGCGTTTTGCCCCTGGGCTTTTTGACCCCCAGTATTTTGACCTTGGGCGTTTTGACCTTTCGCCACGTATTTCCCGCTTAATGCCTCGTGGATCAAAGCGATGCTTTGGCCAATCCCGTAAAAGGCGATAAAGGAACCCATCCGCGGGCCTTGATTCTGGCCGAGGAGGATTTCATACAATGCGCTAAACCAGTCTTTCAGGGAAGAAAAATTATGCTCTTTGCCGATCTCATAGACCATGTTTTGAATGGCCTCGGCCCGATCCGCCCCCCCTTCACGATCGCCATCATGACCATCCCTATCCGCGTCTTGCGCATCGATCGCGGCAAGGCGGCGGGATAATTCTTCGATCGCTTTTTTTTCCCGCGCATCGGCCAAGCGATAGCGTTTATGCGGGGCGACAAATCGATGGTAATAACGCACCGCCTTTGCCACCATCGCATCCAAAATCGGATCGCTTCCGGCGGTTAGGCGCCGATCGTAACGGGTTAAAAAATTCCACAAAATGACCTCGTCCCGCGCATCGGCCGCAGAGGCCAGGTTAAGCAGCATCGAATAGGCCGGGCGCGGCATATCGGCCGGCAGATCGCCGCCATGCACATGCCATGCCGGATTGTCGTATCGCTCGGCCGGGCTTTGCCTGCGCGCCCCGGCCAGGGCGCGCAGGTGATCATCGCTCATCCTTGGAATAATATCAAAATACAACCGCTTGGCCCGGGTCGGCGCATGATACATGAAAAAAGCAAGGCTTTGTTCCGTTCCGTATTCAAGCCAGGAATCGACCTCCAATCCATTGCCGCGGGATTTGGAGATTTTCTCCCCCTTCTCGTCCAGGAATAATTCGTAAATCATGCCGAGAGGCGGCGCCCGGCCGAGAATACGACTGATTTTCGATCCCGTTTGCACCGAGTCCCGCAAATCTTTTCCCGCCATTTCATAATCGACGGACATCGCCACCCAACGCATCGCCCAATCCGCCTTCCACTGCAATTTGCACCGCCCGCCAAGAATCGAGATCGTTTTTTCCTTGCCGCCGTCCGGATCGCAATAGGTCAAATGATCGCCGGCCATCGCCACGACCTTTGCCTGAAGCACCCGGCCGCTATCCGGGCAAATCGGCAAAAAGGGGGAATAGGTCGCGCGTCTCTCCTTGCCCAAGGTCGCCGCAACCACGTCCCGTATCGTATCGTGATGGGCAAGAACGCGGCGCAATGTCGCGTCATACGCGCCGCTTTGATACATCGCCGTCGCGCTGCAAAACCGATAATCAAAACCAAAGCGATCCAAAAAATCACAAAGCAACGCATTATTATGATCCGCAAAACTGGCGTGGCATCCGAACGGGTCGGGAATGGCGCTAAGGGGTTTGTCGATATGGGCCGCCATGCGATCGCGACGGGGAATATTATCCGGCACTTTGCGCAAGCCGTCCATATCATCGGAAAAGACATAAAGGACGCTGTCGCCGCCGATCTCTCTCCAGGCGCGCCTGATCATCTGGGTGCGCACCACTTCGGCAAAGGTGCCGATATGGGGAAGTCCGGACGGGCCGTAACCGGTCGCAAAAACGACCTTCTTATCAACCCCGCCCAAATGCGCGGCCAAGCGCCGGGCCTCAAGAAACGGCCACGCCTTACTGGTCATTGCCCCGTCTTGATCGACGGGACTTTCCTTTACCGGCATGATATCGCGTTCCTTGCTATAAAAAACATATTTTTAGTGTTATTAAGGAATAAAGAACACTTTTTATTGACAGATTGCCTTTGGACAATAAACTGGACAGGTGCCGTCGTAAATCGAATAATATCCCGGTTTCGAAAAAAACCCTCCGATCGCACCCCTCCTAATGGGAAAAGGTAACGGCAACGGTGCCGATCCGATGACGGGGGATAACGGTCAAATGAAATATTATGAACGGTATTATGAATCATGGCGTCGGCATCATATGAAATACGGGTCATAACTGCCAATCGTTTAATCGACGGCGAGGTCGTCTATTTGACACGGGAAGGCTGGGATACCGATATCAATCGGGCCGATACCGGCCATGACGATGCGGCCGTCAAGGTACTCCTCGATCGGGCTTGGGCCGATGAAAAGCAATGCCGCATTATCAGCCCCTATTGGATTGGCGTCACCCGCCGCGATGGGGGCTTTGTTCCCGTTACCTGGCGCGAGGTCATCCGCACGCACGGGCCGGGCGTTGCCGTTATCGACGGGGTTATTCCCCATGCGCAGGGCAAATCGGGCTTTGCCCGGCCGGCACCCTCGCCCTGGGTAGGCGACACGGATGGCGATCTCGACGAAAGCGGCCCGCATATTGCCGATCGTCGGGCGGCCCGGCGATCGCCCTCTCATATCAAAAAAGGGCATATTAAGAAGGGGCATATAAAAAAGGGGCCAACCATAAAGGGGCCAACCATAAAGGAACCACGCTAATGTACCGCTACGATCAATTCGATCACACCCTCGTCACCCAGCGCGTCGATCAATTTCGCGACCAAGTGCAACGCCGCCTTGCCGGCGATCTCAGCGAGGAAGAATTCAAGCCGCTGCGGCTGATGAACGGATTATATCTGCAGCTGCATGCCTATATGCTGCGGGTCGCCATTCCCTACGGCGTCTTATCGTCCCGCCAAATGCGTGCCCTGGCCACCATCGCCCGCACCTACGACAAGGACTATGGCCACTTTACCACCCGCCAAAACATCCAATACAACTGGATCAAATTGGAACAGATATGCGATCTTCTGGCCGATCTTGCCCGGGTCGAAATGCACGCCATCCAAACATCGGGAAACTGCATTCGTAACGTCACCGCCGATCCGTGGGCCGGCGCATGCCCGGATGAGGTCGAGGATCCGCGGATATATTGCGAAATCATCCGGCAATGGTCCACTTTTCACCCCGAATTTTCCTTTCTGCCCCGCAAATTCAAGATCGCCGTCACCGCCGCCGAGCCCGATCGCGCCGCCGTTAAATTCCACGATATCGGTCTGATCATACGCCGGAATGGGCAGGGGCATGTCGGGTTTGAAGTTCTGGTCGGCGGCGGGCAAGGGCGCACCCCCCGCGTTGCCCAAACGATCCGCCCGTTTTTGGCGAAAACCGATCTTCTTTCCTATCTCGAGGCGATTTTGCGGGTCTATAACCGCTATGGTCGGCGCGATAACCTGTTTAAGGCGCGCATTAAAATTCTTGTCGAGAACCTCGGCATCGATGCGATGCGTGAAAAAGTCGATGCCGAATGGCAGACCATGCGGGGGCCGATCGGTGCGGGCGGATTGGATTTGCCCCAGGCCGAAATCGATCGAATCCATGCCTATTTCACCCCGCCCGCTTGGAAAAATATCGCCCAAACGCCCGACAAAAACGAAGATGTGCGCTTGGACATGCGTGGGGGCGGGCGCGCGGGCGCCGCACCATCTGGGGTTAATGGCGATCTTAATGGCGGCACCAAGGCGGATCGTAATGGCGACACCAAGGCCGATCGTAATGGCCATGCCAATGGCGATCCTAGGGGCGATCTTAAGGGCGATCGTAATGGCGATTTTGATCGCTTCGTGCGCTATAACACCGCCCCCCACCGGCAGCCCGGATACGCGATTGTCACGATATCGCTGAAATCATCCGATATGCCGCCGGGCGATGCCGGCGCCGATCAAATGGACGCCATTGCCGATCTTGCCAAACGCTATTCCTTTGACGAGGTTCGGGTCACCCACAGTCAGAATCTCGTTCTTCCCCATGTCGAACAAACCGATATTGCCGCCGTCTGGCAAGAACTCTGCCGCATCGGCCTTGGCCATGCCAATATCGATATGATCTCCGATATTATTTGTTGTCCGGGAATGGATTATTGCGCCCTGGCCACCGCCCGTTCGATTCCGGTCGCCAAACGAATCCAAGACCATTTTCACGATCTTCGCCGCCAATATGATATCGGATCCCTGCAGATCAAGATTTCCGGCTGTATCAATGCCTGTGGCCACCATCACGCCGGTCATATCGGTATTCTCGGCGTCGATCGCCGCGGCGAGGAATATTATCAAATCACCCTTGGCGGCAGTGCCGATCATGACGCGACCGTCGGCCGCATCATCGGACCCGCGTTTTCCGCCCGCGATATCATCGGGGCGATCGATACGATCGTTGCGACCTATCTCGATCTTCGCCGCGACGGCGAAATCTTTCTGCAAACGTGGCGCCGCATCGGTCTTGCCCCCTTCAAGGAGCGCCTTTATGCCGCTTCTTAAGAACGCGAAAATCTGCCCGGATATGTGGTCGGAAGTGCCCGATGGCGATCCGTTGCCCGATCGCCCCGCGATTATCCCCCAGGCCCGATGGCTGGCCGAGCGCGCAACCCTCGAAAAACGCAATCAACCGCTTGGGCTGCGCCTTGCCCCGGACAGCGATATTGAAACCATCGCCGGGGATCTCGATCGCTTTGCCGTCATCGTTATCGAACTGCCTTCCTTTCGCGACGGAAGGGCTTTTTCCCAAGCCCGCATCCTGCGCCAACGCCATCGCTATGGCGGGGAGATCCGGGCCGTTGGCCATATTCTCAAGGATCAGATAAGGTTTCTTGTCCGATGCGGCGTCGATGCCATCCATCTCGATGACCGGGTGCAAGCGGCCGATTGGCAAGCGGCCATGCAGGAAATGTCCTTTGCCTACCAAACGGGCAGCGACGATCAACCGTCATTGCTGCAATTGCGCCATCGCCCTTAAGGCCGCCCCGCTTGCCGCCTAACGGCACCGATATTGTGCCCGATTGCGGCCGTCCCCTTGCCCCCGTTTCATCGATCGATCAAATGCACGCACCGAACAAACACGGGGCGGCAAAATATATCGATCGATCAAATGCCCCAATCGATCAAACACGGGGCGGCAAAATATATCGATCGATCAAATGCACCAACCGAACAAACACAAAGGGGCGTTTTTTATCCTTCCCCCATCGTTGCCGATAACCCGCAAAACCACACCGAAAGCCATACCCAAACCCCATCGCAAAACCACCCTCAAGGCGCCTTTATTCGGCCCCTTCGTCGTGTTCTGCCATTAGGCAAAGAGGATGATGTTTCTATAATAATTCTTTTTTATTCTCTTTACGTTCTTATTATATTCTGATAGGCTTATTTCCATGCTGACGAAAAAGCAACATTCTCTCCTTGTCTTTCTTCGCATGAAATTGGCCGAAAACGGCATCTGTCCATCGTTCGAGGAAATGCGTCTTGCCCTTGGCTTAAAATCAAAATCCGGCATCCACCGAATGATTCAGTCACTGGAAGAACGCGGATTTATTCGCCGCTTGCAACACCGGGCCCGCGCCCTTGAGATTCTGCGCCAACCCGAAGAAACCGCCAAGGGTACGGATAGGGGATCAAACAACCTTGCAGCCCCCCATAACCTTGAAAAACCGAATCATCTTGGACTCTCAGAAAACCTTGGGCCCCCCAACAATCCTGAAGCCCCCAATAATCTTGAAAAACCGAATCATCTTGGCGCCCCGGATTTTCGTCCGCCATCATCGATACCGGCCCGGATTGCCCGTCATCGGGATCGCGCCGTGGCATCCATACACCCCAAGAAGGTGGAGGGGATCGGCCGTTTTTCCGGCCCGAACGCATCCCCGTTTATCCCCCATGCCGCCCATGCCGGCAGCGATGAATCGGTGTCGGTTCCTCTTTACGGTAAAATCGCCGCAGGAACACCGATTGCCGCCCTTCGTGACGAGACCGAGCGCTTGGCCCTGCCCGCCGCGATGCTTGGCCGGGGCGATTATTACGCCTTGCGCATATCCGGCGACTCGATGATCAACGCCGGTATTTTCGATGGGGATATGGCCGTCATTCGCTATTGCCGCCAGGTCGACAACAACGCCATTGTCGTTGCCCTTATCGACCAAGAAGAAGCGACCTTAAAACGCTATAAGCGCAAGGGAAAAACCATTGCCCTCGAAGCGGCCAATCCGGATTATGAAACCCGCATATTCGGCGAGGAACGGATCCGTATCCAAGGTCAGTTGGCTCTCCTTCTTCGCCATTATCACTAACACCCCCCCAAACCCGGCGGACAATCACCGTATGGCAAAAAACCCGGCGGGCCATCACCGTATCCACCGTATCGATATGACGATCCCTTCTTTCATGAAATAAACCCCCATGAAAAAAACCCCGTGAAATATGTCCCGTAAAATAACCGGCCCGCCGTCGATCGGGCGGGCGGATATATAATTCCTCAAACAATGCAGGCGGAAAGGGATGCCGAGGGGAAAGCCGCAAGCAAAAAACGATGCGGGGCGAAAAGGGGCATTAGCGGCAAACCGGTCATCAAACCCCCACGTTGGCCACCTCGAGGGCGGAAAGACACGCCGGGGGAGGCCGCCGCAAGCAAAAAACGATGCAGGGCGGAAAGGGGCATTAGCGGCAAACCGGTCATCAAACCCCCACGTTGGCCACCTCGAGGGCGGAAAGACACACCGGTGGTAACGTCGCAATCAAAAACGATGCGGACGGAAAGGGGGATTAGCGGGAAAAACCGGTCATCAAACCCCCCACGTTGGCCCCTTCGAGGGCGGAAAGGCACACTGGCGGGAAGCCGCAATCAAATACCTAGAGCGGAAAGGGATGCCGGGGAGGCCGCAATCAAACGTCCAGATTGGCCACTTCGAGGGCGTGTTCTTGAATAAAATTGCGCCGTGGCTCGACATGATCCCCCATCAGGGTCGAAAAAACGGTTTCTTCCCGATCGTCTTGATCGATATGCACCTGAAGCATCCGACGCCGGGCCGGATCCAAGGTCGTTTCCCATAGTTGCTCCGGATTCATTTCACCCAGTCCCTTATACCGTTGAATCGATACTTGTTTGCGAATCATCTCCAAGGCTTGATCGATAAAGGAAGACGGGCCAAAGACGGGCAGGCTTCGTTTGCCGTCACCGACAACGGCCGGTTTCGACCAATGCTTCTGGAGATATTCGGTATGCCGATCCAATGCCTGGACCGACGCCGAAGCGAGCAGCGCGGGATCGATCCCCCATTCCCCACGCACGCCGTTTTCAACCCGAGAGAAAAGCATCCCCTTTTCCGGATCAAAGCGGCATTGCCAATCGGCGCCCGTATCGGTTGCCGAATCGGCCCGGATATTCCCCGCCGAGTGCGCAATCCCGTCCCGCCTCGCCAAGGCATGGTTTAAACGCTTGGCGATATACTGCAACGTTTTGTCGATATGTTGCGCGGGCGCCTTCATCATCCCATCGTTCAAGGCCCCGGCAATGGCGACTTGCTCGCACACGCCGGCTTTCCCCACATGGCGATCCAAAACGGCAAGATTGCGGCGAATTTCCGTTGCCCGCTCGATATGGCGAAGGATGGCATCCCCTTCAAGGGGCGGGGCATCGCTAAAGGCCAAGGTCATCTTTTCCAGACCGTGGCGAATCAGCTTTTCCTCCAGATCATCGTCATCCTTGATGTAAATTTCTTTTTTCCCCCGCTTGAGCCGATAGAGCGGTGGCTGGGCGATATAAAGATAGCCGCGCGAAATCATCTCGCGCATATGACGATAAAAAAACGTCAGCAACAACGTCCGGATATGGGAACCGTCGACATCGGCATCGGTCATGATAACCACCTTGTGATAGCGCAGTGCCGCCGGATTAAAATCACTGCCGATACCGCCGCCAAGGGCCGTGATCAAAGCCGTGATCTCGCTGGAGGAAAAAATCCTGTTCTCGCGCGCACGCTCGACGTTAAGGATTTTGCCTTTCAACGGAAGAATTGCCTGAAACGCCCGATCGCGGCCCTGTTTCGCGCTGCCCCCGGCCGATTCCCCCTCGACGATGAAAATCTCGCTTTTCGCGGGATCCTTTTCCTGGCAATCGGCCAGCTTGCCGGGAAGCGATGCCGTGTCGAGAAACCCCTTGCGCCGGGTCAATTCCCGCGCTTTGCGCGCGGCCTCCCGCGCTAACGATGCCTCGATCGCCTTGGAGACGATGGTCTTGGCCTGGCTTGGGTTTTCCTCGAGCCACTGGGATAGCCGACTCGACAAAACCGACGAAACCACCGGTCGCACTTCGGCCGATACCAATTTATCCTTGGTTTGGGATGAAAACTTCGGATCCGGAACCCGCGCCGAAAGCACACAGGTCAGCCCCTCGCGGACATCTTCCCCGCTAAGGGTCGTCTTTTCTTTTTTCGCTATCGCACTACCCGCGATATATTGATTGATGGTCTGGGTCAAAGACGCCCGCAAGCCCGCCATATGGGTTCCGCCATCACGCTGCGGGATATTATTGGTAAAACACAAACAACTTTCGTGATACGAATCCGTCCATTGCAATGCCGCCTCGATTTGGATGCCGCCATCCTCGCCGCCCTGAATATGAATCACCGGGTCATGCAACGCCGTTTTCGAGCGGTTGAGATGCTGGACGAATTGGCGCAACCCCCCCGCGTAATGCATATCCACCCGGGTCGCGTCGACCGGACGAAGATCCTCAAGAACAAGACGCAGCCGAGAGTTCAAAAATGCCAATTCGCGCAGCCGATGCTCAAGATAGCGCGCGTCAAACTCAATCCCCATAAAAATACCGTCATCCGGGGTGAACGTGACCATCGTGCCTTTCTTGCCATTGGCCGGGCCGCTGTCGGCAATCGGCTTGACGATCGCCCCGCGCGCAAAAGACGCCTTGAACACACGCCCATCGCGATGAATGACCAAATCAAGGGACGATGACAAAGCGTTCACGACCGAAACCCCGACACCGTGCAAGCCACCGGATACCTTATAGGTCGAATGATCGAATTTACCCCCTGCATGCAACTGGGTCATGATCACTTCCGCGGCCGACATTCCCTCTTCATGGGCATCGACCGGAATGCCGCGGCCGTTATCCCCGACACTGGCCGAGCCATCTTTGTTCAACGTTACCGTGATCGTATCGCAATGCCCGGCCAAGGCCTCGTCGACCGAGTTATCCAAAACCTCGAACACCATATGATGCAAGCCCGAACCGTCATCGGTATCACCGATATACATGCCCGGATGTTTGCGCACCGCCTCCAGTCCCTTAAGGACTTTGATCGACCGGGCGTCATAGGTGTCTTTGTCGGAAACGGCCGAAGAAGGGGGGGAAGATGCAGGTCGGCTCATGCCGCCATCCTAACATGTCTTTTCGGGCCATGCCTATGAGAAAATAGCCCAAAAAAATAAGCGCGAAAATAAGCGGGCAAAAATAGACCAAAGGGGAAAACCCGCAAGAAACATCCCCTATCCGCCAAACCCCCGCACCGCCAAAACCGCCCAAAAAATAAAACCGGAAAACAAAACCGGACAATGTGCCGCCGGTGAGGATCGAACTCACGGCCTCACCCTTCATGCCCCGCCAAAGCGGGCCATTGGACTATCCCTTCACCATCTCTCCCCTGCGGCTGGCCGCCGGCGGAACATTAGGTGTCGCCCGTCTAGTCTCTACACCTTCCTTATCACGATACCGGCATCTTAATATCAACCGATACGAACAAGGCTTGGCTCGGGATTGCCCATGGCCGTCAAGCCACGGGTTTCCCCGAATTTGAGCGATGATATCCTGGCGGTTTCCCGACAGGCAGGCAATGTGCATACCAAGGGTGCGCTCTGCCACTGAGCTACGGCGGCTGGGGCGCACCATGCCACAGCCCGCCGTCATCGGCAAGGAATCTTCGCCCCTCACCGCCTCTCATGCCCTGCGATCGGGCGACTCCCACACAAGACAAACCATAACCGCACCATAAAGGGATAAAAATCCATCCCCACACCCTTGATTTCCCCCCTCCCTTCACGTTAATCTGGCAATCGTCATCCCATCTCCATTCGCGCCTTATTATCGAAAACGGACGATGGAAACCATCGGCAACCGGCCGCCCTTCAAGGGTGCGGAAAAGGGGCCCGGGGAAGATGCCCGGAAAAGAAGCCCGGGTTAGATCCCGGGAAAGATAAAGGGCGGTGTGACGAGGGTGCGGAAAAGAAGATGCGGGTTAGATAAAGGGCGGTATAACGAAGGCACGGAAAAGGCGCCCGGGAAAGATAAAGGGCGGTGTGACGAGGGTGCGGAAAAAAGTTAAGGGCGGGGCACGCGGGTGCTTCCCATCAAGGCAAGGGCGGCCGCGAAAGCCGCACGAGACGACAACGAAGAACGATAAAACCGAACGATAAAAAAGACAGGGGAGGTCTTGATAGTTCATGGGGAAAGACAATCTTTACGGCGGCGATCTTAGCCCGCGCGAAGCGTGGCAACGCCTAAGCAACGATACCAACGCAAAATTGGTCGACTGCAGGACTCATCCGGAATGGAGTTTTGTCGGAATACCGGATCTGCGCCAACTGGCCCGGCCGGCCGTTTTTATCCCCTGGCAGAATTATCCGTCCATGCAACGCAACGATCAATTTGCCGACCAATTGCGCGATTCCGGTATCGACCGGGACGATACCGTATGCTTCATATGCCGTTCCGGCGCACGGTCAAAAATGGCGGCCATCGCCATGCACGCCCTTGGTTTTAAAAACTGCTTTAACGTCGCCCACGGCTTTGAGGGCGATCACGATAAACATGGTCGCCGCGGCGGCGTCAACGGATGGAAAGCCGACGGCCTTCCATGGACTCAAGAATAATGGCCGAAATGGCAAAAAAAATCGATCGCGCCCCAATCGGCACCCCCATCGATACCCCCATTGATACCCCCATCGATAAAAGCGACCCGAAAGGGGCACCGCCCGCGAAGGCATCCCCCAAATCCCCTGACCCCAGGGCCCTTGATCCCAGGGCTTTTGACCCCAAATCTCTTGATCCGAGGGCCCTTGATCCCAAATCCCCTGACCCCAAATCCCTTGATCCCAGAGCTTTGGATCAATGGCAAAATGTGCGCGTCATGCTGCGCCGCGAATTTGGCGATAATGTTTTTCGCCATTGGCTCGGTTCGCTCACCCTCGAGAAAGCGGAAGGCCCGAAAATAATCCTCGGGGTCGCCAATTCGTTTCTCCTTAACTGGGTCCTTAGCCACTACGCCGAACGCTTGACCTATTTCTGGCGCAAGCAACGTCCCGAAACCGAAAAAGTCTCCCTCGTCATCGCCGATGCCGCCCGGGCCAGCGAGGAAAAAAACCGCGACCGGATCAAATCGACCGCGGCCGACCACAAGCCGAACAAACGAGTCGACACCACCGACTATACCGATTCGGCCGTTCTCGACCCTCGTTTTTTATTTTCCGCCTTTGTCGTCGGTCGCGAGAACGAATTGGCTTTCGCCGCCGCCCGCCGCGTGGCCGAGGCCTCGACCGTGCCGTTCAATCCTCTCTTTCTTTATGGGGGGGTCGGTCTTGGCAAAACCCATCTTATGCATGCCATCGCCTGGCATATCCGCTCGATCAATCCCAAACGCCGCGTCCTTTACATGACGGCCGAAAAATTCATGTACCAATTCATTCGCGCCGTTCGCTACAAGGACACGATGGCCTTCAAAAAGCAGTATCGCAATGTCGATGTATTAATGATCGACGATGTCCAATTCATATCCGGACGCAACGCCACCCAGGAAGAATTCTTTCACACGTTCAACGCCATCGTCGACGGAAAACGACAAGTCGTCATATCCGCCGATAAATCCCCCGGCGACCTTGAAGGAATCGAGGAACGCCTGCGCTCGCGGATGGGATGGGGACTGGTTGCCGATATCCACCCGGCCGCCTATGAACTGCGCCTTGGTATTCTCCAGGAAAAATCCCGCGATTTGGAAGTCGAGATTCCGGCCAAAGTTCTTGAATTCCTCGCCCATCGCATCACCTCCAATGTCCGCGTTCTCGAAGGGTCCTTGAATAAAATCGCCGCCCATGCCTCTCTTGTCGCCAAACCGATCACCCTGCAAAGCGCCCAGGAAGTTCTGCACGATGTATTGCGCGTGACCGGACGCAAAATGCGGATCGAGGATATCCAAAAACGCGTATGCGAATATTTCGGCGTGCGCCCTTCCGAAATGTTTTCCGAACGCCGGGCCCGGGTTGTTGCCCGGCCAAGACAAATCGCCATGTATCTTGCCAAACAATTGACACCGTCCTCGCTCCCCGAGATCGGCCGCAAATTCGGCAACCGCGATCACACCACCGTCATGCATGCCGTGCGCCGCATTGAACAATTGCGCGCCCAAAGCGGCGATTTCGATCAGGAAGTCGAGTTGTTGCGCCGCCAGCTCGATATGTAATATGTTTATTTTTGAGGTTCCCAACCGATGAAAATTTCCCTATCCCGCGATCGTCTTCTTTCCTCGTTAACCGGTCTGTCCGCTCTGGTCGAAAAGCGCCATACCCTCACCATCTTGTCCCATGTTCTGTGCAAAGCCGATAGTGACGGATTGCGCCTGACCGCATCAAACATGGAAATGTCCGCATCCGATCTGGTTCCGGCAACCGTCGAAATCCCCGGCGAAGCGGCCGTCCCCGCCCATTTACTGGGCGATATTGCCGCCAAATTACCGGAAGGATCGACCATCGTCATGCAAGGGGGCGATGACGGAAAACGCATCAATGTCACCTGTGGCAATTTTTCCAATTTTAAAATCCCGGCCAGCCCCGCCGACCAATTCCCTCCCCTGCCCGACGACACCTTGCCGATTAAATTCAAAATCAAGGCGAGTGCCCTCGGCACCCTTTTCGGCCGCACCGGATTTGCCATGTCGCGGGAAGAAACCCGGCGTTATTTAGGCGGCATTTGCCTCCATATCGAAGACAAAGACGGGGCCAAAATCCTGCGCGCCGTTGCCACCGACGGCCATCGCCTCGCCCTGGCATGGGACACCGCGCCCAAGGGCAGCGAAGCGATGCCCTCCATCATTATTCCGCGCAAAGCGGTCGAGGTTTTGACCCGCATTGTCGAAAAATCGACCAAGGACGCCCATATCGCGCTTTCGGAAAACCGCTTTTCTCTTGAAATCGCTCCCTTTCGCTTCACCACCCGCCTGGTCGATGCCTCCTTTCCCGACTATGCCAAGGTTATCCCCGACGGCAAGGGCCCGCCTTTGACCGTTGACTGCAAACCATTCCAGGCCGCCGTTAATTTGGTATCGACCATTTCGGTTGACCGTTCTCGCTTTGTCAAACTCAGCATCCAATCACAACGCTTAACCATGGAAACATCCTCTCCTGACGGCGGCGAAGGACACCAAGAGGTGTCGGTTGATTTCAGCGGCGATCCGGTGGAAATCGGCTTTAATGCCGGATACCTGATGGAAATGGCCGGGCATATCGGTGACGGTAAAATCACCTTTGTCTTTGCCGATGAAACCACCCCGACTTTGGTTCGCGGGGAAAAAGACGGGCAATGCCTCTATGTTCTGATGCCGATGCGGGTTTAGATTTGCAGCGGTGCTTCGTCGAAAGCGTGGAACTGGCTTTCTTTCGTAATTTTCCATCCCTGAAGCTAAGTCTTGATCCGCGTCCCGTGATTTTAACCGGCCCCAACGGCGCCGGAAAAACCAATCTTATGGAAGCGATCAGTTGCCTTGCCGCCGGTCGTGGATTGCGCCGGGCAAAAATCGGCGACCTTGCCTATCACCCCGTATCATCGTCCGTCGGATTTTCTCCCGAAAATTCCCCTAAATACACCCCTGAATACACCGATGAACATTCCGACAACCGGCATCGTGAACCCCACGCGGCGGACGGGGCCGGCGGGGCAAAAAACGCCCAAAAAAAAGACCTAAAAACCGCCCTTCAAGAAAATCCCCCTCAAGAAAATCAAGAACTTGCGCCTGCGCCGCCCGCCGATAACCGATCGGAAAACCATCGCCACAACGCCGATCATCCCGAATCCGGTAAAATTGGCGCCCCCAATGAAATCGCCCTCAACGAAATCGCCCCCAATGAAAGCGCCCCCAACGAAATCGGCGGGCACGGACGTGCCTCAAGTGACGGCGACCCCCGATATGACGAAATCGACCCCAACGAAATCGATCCTAATGAAATCGATCCAAGAAGTGATGGACGCGGTCGGCACGGACGGGCCCCAAGTGACGGCGACCCCAACGAAATTGGCGGGGATGGACGCGGTCGGGACGGGCGTGCCCCAAGAAACATCAATCCGGCCAAAGCCCTTTGGCGGATACGGGCCAGACTGTGTTCCGGTCGGCAAAAACACGACATTGAAAGCCGCCACATTCTTTCCGACACCGGCCTCGACCGACGCCAAATCCGTATCGATGGCTGCCGTGTCACGGCCGGGGGCGCCCTTTCAACCATCACCCCCATGCTGTGGATGACACCGGACAACGAGGCCTTGGCCGGCGATTCGGCCTCCGTCCGGCGGCGCTTTTTCGACCGCCTGTGTTCCATTTTCGATACCGACCACGCGACCCGAACGGCCACCCTTGACCGCCGATTGCGCGAACGCGAACGCCTTTTAGAAGGAAAAATGCCCATGTCCGGTGCCGATCGCGGCGCGTGGCTGCGGGCGATCGAGGAAAATTTGGCCGCTTTGTCGGTATCGGTCTGCGCCGCGCGGATGGCGTGGCTGCGCCCTTTATCCGATATCTGCGGCCGGGATAGTCCCTTTATCCGGGCCGATCTTGCCCTCGACGGAAAGATGGAAGAATGGTTGGGCCGTAAATCGGCGCGCGCGACCGAGGAACATTATCGCGCATGGCTTGCCGATCACCGCCGGCCCGGTCAATGCGATATCGGCGCCCATCGCTCGATCTTATCGATACGCTGCGCGAACGGGCATGGCTTTGCCTCGACCGGCCAAGAAAAAGCCCTGGCCTTGCGGCTTTTATGCGCCGCGGCCGAATTATTCGCAAAGCAATATCATCGCACCCCGATTATTTTGATTGATGAAACCGTCGCCCATTTCGACGAAACAACCCGCCTTGCCCTGTTTTCTCACCTCGATGCCCTTGGTGCTCAAGTCTGGATGAGTGGCACGCATCAAGGCCTGTTTTCCTATTGGCGGGGCAAAGCCCAATTTGTCGAGATCAACAACGGCACCGCCCGCCCCTGCGCAAAAGCGCGCTGAATGCCGCGATCAAAACCAAAGACATAAAGGCCATGATAAGACGTGTTGCTCAAGTTTGGATGAGTGGCACGCATCAAGGCCTGTTTTCCTATTGGCGGGGCAAAGCCCAATTTGTCGAGATCAACAACGGCACCGCCCGCCCGTGCGAAAAAGCGCGCTGAATGCCGCGATCAAAATCAAAGACATAAAGGCCATGACAAGACGTGTTGCCCAAGTCTGGATGAGTGGCACGCATCAAGGCCTGTTTTCCTATTGGCGGGGCAAAGCCCAATTTGTCGAGATCAACAACGGCACCGCCCGCCCGTGCGCAAAAGCGCGCTGAATGCCGCAATCAAAATCAAAGACATAAAGACAATGACAAGACGTATTGCCCAAAGCCGATTATTTTGGCATTTTAGCAGCGGCGCCATCCGTTCGATTGGCATCGGTGCCGCAAAAAGCTCACGGTTCGAGCCCCATCTGCTACCTTAAGAAAGGTCCATCATGATTTTCTCCGAATTTTACTGGATTGCTATCGCCTCTTCCCTGCTGGCGTTGCTCTATGGAATAGTGGCATCAAGGGCGATTTTGTCAGCAAAAACCGGCACCGCCGCCATGCGCTCGATCGCCGAAGCCATTCAGGAAGGGGCCCAAGCCTACCTCAACCGGCAATATCGAACCATTGCCGTCGTTGGCATTATCATTGCCCTTGCCATCGGTTTTTTACTGGGATGGCATGTGACCATCGGCTTTGTTATCGGTGCCGTCCTCAGTGGCGGTGCCGGATATATCGGCATGATGGTATCGGTTCGCGCCAATATTCGCACCGCCCAGGCCGCGCGCACATCGCTGGCCGGGGCCCTTGATATCGCTTTTCGCTCCGGCGCGGTCACCGGTCTTTTGGTTGTCGGCCTCGCCTTGCTTGGCGTTAGCGGCTATTACGGCCTCGCCCGCGATTATTTCGCCGCTCTTGAACCGACCATGGAAGGATTGATCGGCATGGGCTTTGGGGCATCCTTGATTTCGATCTTTGCCCGCCTCGGTGGCGGTATCTTTACCAAGGGCGCCGACGTCGGTGCCGATTTGGTCGGCAAAATCGAAGCGGGCATTCCCGAAGACGACCCCCGCAACCCGGCCGTCATTGCCGATAATGTCGGCGATAATGTCGGCGATTGCGCCGGTATGGCCGCCGATTTGTTCGAAACCTATGTCGTCACGATCGTCGCGACCATGCTTTTGGCCGGGATTTTCTTCGAGGGCGCCGGGCCCTTGCAAACTGAGCTGCTCTCGCTTCCCCTCGTATTGGGCGGCAGCTGCATCATCGCTTCCGTGATCGGCACGTTTTTCGTCCGCCTCGGCCCCTCACAGTCGATTATCAAAGCCCTTTATCGCGGCTTTTTTGCCACCATTGCCGTATCGGCCGTGTTAATCGCCATCGTGATCGAATGGATGTTCGGCTTTGATTTCGTCTTCTTTACCCAAGGCATCAGTTTCAGTGGTCTTGACATGTATTTATGCGCCCTGGTCGGATTGGTCGTTACCGCCGCGTTGTTGTCGATCACCCAATATTACACCGGCATCGGCCACAGGCCGGTGGCATTGATTGCCGATGCCTGCAAAACCGGCCATGCCACAACCATCATTCAAGGGCTTGCCGTCTCGATGGAAGCCACCGCATTGCCGGTTTTGGTCATTTGTGGCGGAATTTTAGCCTCCTATATCTGCGCCGGTCTTTTCGGTATTGCGATCGCGGCCACCACCATGCTGGCCCTGGCCGGTATCGTCGTTGCTCTGGATGCTTATGGCCCGGTCACCGACAACGCCGGTGGAATCGCCGAAATGTCATCCATGAGTGGCGATGTGCGCAAAGTCACCGATGCCCTGGACGCCGTCGGCAACACGACCAAGGCGGTCACGAAGGGATATGCCATTGGCTCGGCCGGGCTTGCCGCCTTGGTTCTTTTTGCCGTCTATACCTATGACGTGCAACGGTATTTCCCCAACCTTACGATTGATTTCACCCTCCTTAATCCCTATGTCGTGATTGGTTTATTTGTCGGTGGACTTCTCCCTTATCTTTTCGGCTCGCTTAGCCTGATGGCCGTCGGCCGCGCCGCCGGTGCCGTCGTTATCGAAGTGCGCCGCCAGATGAAGGAAATCAAAGGCATCATGTCCGGCAAAACAAAACCCGAATACGCCCGGGCGGTCGATATTTTAACCAAGGCGGCGATTCGTCAAATGATTGTTCCATCGCTTCTGCCCGTCAGCGCCCCCTTACTGCTTTATGGTGTCGTCTGGGCCATCGATGGATCCGGTGCCGCCCTCAGTGCCCTTGGCGCGATGCTTCTCGGCACCATCGTCACCGGCATCTTTGTTGCGATCTCCATGACCTCCGGCGGGGGGGCATGGGATAATGCGAAAAAATATATTGAAGATGGCCATCTCGGCGGCAAAGGTTCCGATGCCCACAAAGCATCGATCACCGGCGATACCGTTGGCGATCCGTATAAAGATACGGCTGGCCCGGCCATCAATCCGATGATCAAAGTCGTCAATATCGTTGCCCTTATGCTTTTGATGGCGATTGCCCACGGTTCGGGATAACCCGTTTTTCCCGTTATATCCATTATGGTGCCAACCGCCGTGGTGACCGAAAAGATTGGCCGATATCGACCCGCCCATGGACGAACCAATCGACCCACGTATCGACCCATATATTGATAGGCACCCCATTTGCCCGCGCCCTTGCCCGCCTATGGACGAACATATCGACCGACGTATTGATGGGAACCCATCATTTTCACGCTTGGCGGCGGCGCTCGCCGCGGTTGGGGTTCATTCCGCGCGCCCTTCTTATGTCCTTTGATAAATCCCGTATCCGTGCCGGTTGGCGCGCCCTTATCGCCTTTGCCCCATCCATCGCAAGCGGGGCTTTTCCCCGTATTTTTTCACGTGTTTTCCCCCATCGTCTTCCCCGTATTTTCCCCCACATTTTTTCACGTATCTTTTGGGGGGGTTCCCCAGGTGTTTTTCCGGGGGGGAGGGCCCATATATTTTTAGGTGTTTTTCTGGGTGTTTTCTTGGCCGGCTGCGAAAGCCTGATCTATTCCACCCCGCCGCCCCATCCGGCCCCGGCCCCTTCCGAATCTTCCGATCATCGGGATACCGCCCGCGCCGTCGGGCCGGTGCAATTGCGCATCGCCAAAGGCGACACCCTTTACTCGATTTCCCGCCGCTATCGGGTTTCCGTTGCCCAACTCGCGCTGGTCAATGCCATCAAGGCCCCCTATATCCTTCGCATCGGGCAAATCATTACCGTTCCCGCGCCGCGCTTTCACAAGGTTCGCGCCAATGACACTATCAGCACCCTTGCCCGGCGCTATCGCGTTTCCCAATCCGCGATCGTTAAACTTAATCGTCTGGATAAAAACGGTTGGATCCGGATTGGCGAAACCTTGCGTATTCCCGCATCACCACCGTGGCCCGGGCCCGGGGGCATGGACACCGCCGGGGCCAATGCCCCCACATCGATCAAAAAGCCGCAAAAACGCGTCCGTACTCCGGCGAAAGTCCAACCCGGAAAAATCCCCAAAGGGGGCTTTTCCTGGCCGTTGCGCGGTCGTCTTTTGGCCACTTTCGGCCAGCAAAAAAATGGCCTGCACAATGATGGCATCAACATCCATGCCCCGCTTGGCACGCCGGTGCGGGCCATCAAAGACGGAAAAGTCGTCTATATCGGCGATGCCCTTGTCGGTATGGGCAATCTTCTTTTGATTCGCCATGATCGGGGCTGGACATCGGCCTATGCGCATATATCGGCCATCCATGTCCAAAACGGAGAAAAAGTCAAAAGCGGACAGATCATCGCCCGGGTCGGCAAAAGTGGCCGGGTTAAACGACCGCAATTGCATTTTCAATTGCGCCGCCGTTCCGATCCGGTCGACCCGCGCCGCCATTTGCCCCCCCTTTCAAGCTAGCCCCTTCGCATCGGACTCCTTCACACTGGGCCTCCTTCACACTGGGGGCCTCCTTCGCACTGGGGGCCTCCTTCGCACCGGCCCCTTTCACATCGGGGGGCCCTTACTGGATTGGATCACGCTTCCTCAAAGCCCCCCATTAGCCCGGGGGGAGGGGGGGTGCGCTCGCCCAAAGCCTCCCCTTAGTCCGAGGGGCGAGGGGGGGTACGCGTGCCCAAAGCCCCCTCGAGGCCTCACGCGCCAAGACCCGCGATACCATCACCGGTAAGATCGCCCCAAAAGTCGCCCGAAAAGGCATCGGGGACCAAAAAAACGCGAATCAAAAAAGAAGCGGTTGAGGTTCAAAAAAGGACAGGGCGATAAGGGGTTTTATCCATCGTGATGCGCGGCCAAGTGGCGCATATATTGCGCCGCCGCCCGCCCGGAACGCCCGCCCCTGGCCCCGGCCCATTGATCGGCCCGGGTGATGATTTCTTGGACATCGATGGTCAATCGGCGGGCCCGGGCATGGGCTTTCAACATATCGCGCCACTGGGCATCGTCACAGCCATGAAACCCCAGCCAAAGTCCAAATCGATCGCTCAACGCCAAATCATCTTGTAGCGCGTCGCCCGGATGCGCCTCGTCCGATGCCATCGTCCGACCGGAAACATGGCGGCGGTTTGACGTTGCGTAAAACACGAAAGGAACCGACCGCATCCCTTGCCCGCTTTCGAGAAAGCTTTTCAGAATATGGGCCCGCGATCCGCCGTCACCGGCAAAGCAAAGATCGTCGCATAGGATGACGACCGGACACCCGAGAGAAGATAAATGCGGCCCTAAATCATCGACGGTATCAATATCGGTCACGCGAATATCGACAACGGCAATCGATGCCGCCACCGCGTGGCATACCGACCGCGCAAGCGAGCTTTTGCCCATGCCACGAACCCCCCACAACAACGCGTCATGGGCCGGACGACCCCGGGCAAAGGCACGGGTATTGGCCAAAAGATCGTCCCGCTGGCGATCAATGCCCCGCAAAAGGGTCAGCGGTTCGGCCGTGATCGGGCCAAGACGCCGCAATCGTCTTCCCCGCCATAGCCAATTGTTCCCGCGCGCGCGGCGATAATATTGCCATCCCATCCACATTCGTGCCACACTGGCGCGGGCAAAAGGGGAAGTCAATCATCACGGACACCATCCACCATCGATCTTTTCCGCGCGCGATATTGGCCCCCCACGCGTTATATCGATCAATCATCTTGCCTGAAGGGGGGGTGCGGCGTTATATCGACCGATCGTCTTGCCTGAAGGGGGGGTGCGGCGTTATATCGACCGATCGTCTTGCCTGAAGAGGGGGTGCGGCGTTATATCGACCGATCGTCTTGCCTGAAGGGGGGGTGCGGCGTTATAGTCGGGCGTGTTTTGCCCGCATGCCATCGGGCCTTAATGTAAAACCGGGCGATGCCCATTGGAAATTATTATGATCATATCTCCTGCCTTTGCCCAAACAGCATCATCCGAAGGAAGTGCCGTGCAACTTTTCCTTCCTCTGATTTTAATTTTTGCCGTCTTTTATTTTCTTCTTATCCGCCCCCAGCAAAAGAAAATTAAACAGCATCAGGAAATGCTGGCGGCCATCACGCGCGGCGATACGGTCGTCACCGGCGGGGGCTTGATCGGAAAGGTGGAAGCGGTCAAGGACGATGCCTTAACGATACGCATCGCCAATGGGGTTGAGGTTCGGGCCTTGCGCTCGACCATTTCCCGCATCCATAACGATGGCCCCGCCGCAAAAAACCCGAACCGGGAAAAAACCGATCCGAACGCACATCAAAAACCCAATCAAAAAACCCCCAAGAAAACCCCCAATAACCCCGCTAAAAAAATCCAGGCGGCGCGGCGTCGAGGACGGGCCGAGCGATGATTTATTTTTCCCGCTGGAAAAGTTTCTTTGTCATTGCTCTGTGCCTTGTTGGCATATCGACCGCACTGCCCAATGTTGTTCCGTCCTCGTGGTTGCGGGCGGTGCCGGACTGGCTTCCCCGGGATCGGGTTAATCTTGGTCTCGATCTTCAAGGCGGCGCGCATCTGCTGCTGGAAGTCGATGTGCGCGCCGTTATCAACGAACGGCTTGAATCATTGGTCGATGAAGTCCGCTCGGCCCTGCGCAAGGGCAAAATCGGCTATACCAAGCTGGCGGTGGATAAAGCGAAAGAACGAGTCGTTTTCACCCTTCGCGACGGCAAGGACAGCGATGCCGCCCGTCAAATCCTGCGCGATATGGACAATCAATCGCGATTTGACATAACCGCGCTTGAAAATAATCGCTTTCAGATCGCGTTCACCCCGCTCGCCCTGCGCGAGGCAACCAATCAAGTGGTCGAGCAATCGATCGAAGTCGTCCGCAGCCGTGTCGATGAAACCGGCACCCGCGAACCGACCATTCAACGCCAGGGGGCGGATCGTATTTTGGTTCAACTTCCCGGCCAAGATCCCGAACGAATCAAGGCTCTTTTGGGGCGCACCGCGAAATTGACGTTTCACATGGTCGATCCGACCACCACCGCTTTGGCCGAAAAAAGAGGCGCCATCCCGGCCGGCGCCATTCGGGTTCCGGCCATCGATAGTTCCGATCCGGAAGGCGAATATATTCTGCGGCGCAAGGTCGCCCTTAGCGGGGAGCTTTTGACCAACGCCACGGCAAGTTTCAATTCCCAGCGCGGCGAATACGTCGTCACCGTGACTTTCGACAGCCAAGGCGCGCGCCGTTTTTCCCGGCTAACCCGCGAGAATGTCGGCAAACGCATGGCCATCGTGCTTGACGGTAAAGTCATCAGCGCACCGGTCATCAACGAAGCCATTCCCGGCGGCACCGCCGAAATCAGCGGCCGCTTCACCGCGCAAACCGGCAACGATCTGGCATTGCTGTTGCGGGCCGGGGCATTGCCCGCACCCCTTCAAGTCATCGAGGAACGTTCCGTCGGCCCATCCCTTGGCGCCGATTCGGTCCACGCCGGAAAAATTGCCAGTATCGTCGCCCTGATCGGCGTCATTGTCTTCATGGCGATCTGCTATGGCCTTTTCGGCCTGTTTGCCAACTTGGCCTTGCTTATCAATCTCGCCCTTCTCTTTGGCGCGTTATCCCTTCTTTCGGCCACCCTGACCTTGCCCGGCATCGCCGGTATCATCTTGACCCTCGGGATGGCGGTCGATGCCAATGTTCTGGTCTTTGAGCGCATCCGTGAGGAAATACGCATGGGCCGCACCCCGGTCAACGCGATCGAACATGGCTATGGGCGCGCCCTTCGCACCATCATCGACGCGAATTTAACCACCCTTATTGCCGCCTTTTTGCTTTATCTGTTCGGCTCTGGCCCCATCAAGGGCTTTGCCGTCACATTGTCGATCGGCATCGTTACGTCGATGTTCACCGCTATCATGGTCACCCGTTTGATGATTGTCACCTGGCTTCGGCGCAGCAATGCCCGCCTTCTTCCGATCTAACCCATATATACGCGATACCAAGGATTGCATGCGATGTTGAAAGGATTATCTCTTCTGACCGGGTTCACCGCCATCATGGTCACCCGTTTGATGATTGTCACCTGGCTTCGGCGCAGCAATGCCCGCCTTCTTCCGATCTAACCCATATATACGCGATACCAAGGATTACATGCGATGTTGAAAGGATTATCTCTTCTGACCGGGTTCACCGCCATCATGGTCACCCGTTTGATGATTGTCACCTGGCTCCGGCGCAGCAATGCCCGCCTTCTTCCGATCTAACCCATATATACGCGATACCAAGGATTACATGCGATGTTGAAAGGATTATCTCTTCTGAGCGGCGTGCCACGCCTTCCCTTTATGCGTTGGCGCTTTTTCGCGCTGGCCGTATCGGCCGTGTTCGTGGTCGCTTCGCTCGTCGCTCTTGTTTACCAAAACCTTAATTACGGTATTGATTTTCGCGGCGGCATCATGATCGAGGCCAAATTCACCTCCCCGCCCGATATTGTCGATTTGCGCAGCCGGCTTGAAACAAGCCAACTTGGCGATATCGAAATCCAGCAATTCGGCGCGCCCGATACCATTCTTGTCCGGGTTCAAGAACAAGACGGCGGCGAGCGCGAGCGCATTGCCGCCATCGGTACAATCAAATCCTATCTTGGTGACGATGTCGATTATCGGCGCACCGAATTCGTCGGGCCGAAAATCGGGGAAGAATTGAAATGGCAGGGCATATGGGCCGTGACCTACGCCGTCTTGGCGATATTGCTGTATATTTGGTTTCGCTTTGAAGGATGGCAATTCGCGGTCGCATCGATTATTGCCTTGCTCCACGACGTTATTTTAACCCTTGGCTTGTTTTCGGTTTTTCGCTTTGAGTTCAATCTTGCCACCATCGCCGCCATTTTAACCATTGCCGGATATTCCATTAACGATACGGTCGTTGTTTTCGACCGGGTGCGCGAAAATATGGCCAAACACCGATCGCGCCCGCTTGTCGATATTCTCAATATATCCTTGAACGAAACCTTGTCGCGAACATTGATGACCTCGCTGACGACATTGCTGGCGTTATTTGCGCTTGTCCTTTTCGGCGGTGCCGTCATTCGTGATTTTGTCATCGCCATGATCTGGGGCGTGATTATCGGAACATGGTCATCGATTTTCATTGCCGTGCCGATTCTCGATTTTTTCCGTTTGCCCGCCCGTCTTGCCGACACGACCGATCAAGACAAGGCGGGGGCGCGGGCCGGGGCATCACGTCGCTCTTAAGGCGGTCGGCGGGGTTATGGCGGCGCCTTTTATCCATCTTCGCCACTGGTCCCATTATTCCTTTTTAAAAAGCGCCCTTCGGGTCGACGATATCGTTTCGATCGCCGCGAATGCGACCGTTCCGGCCGTCGGGCTGTGCGACGATACCAATCTTTCGGCGGTTCCCGAACTCAGCAAAAAAGCGCTTGCCCGGGGCATCCAGCCGATTATCGGCGCCACTTTTGCCCTGCGCCTCGACAATGATCATATCCATCATCTGCCGCTTTTCGTGTCCCATGCCGAAGGTTGGGACAACCTTGTCCGATTGGTCAATGCCGCCCATACCCGCACCGATCGCTATGATGACAAACCCTATATATCCATATCGGAATTGGCCGCCGCCAACGCCGGGCTGATCGCCTTGAGTGGTGATTTTCTATCCACCGCCAATATCGGCAAGACCCTTCCGGCCATCTTAACCCGGCTTGCCACCGTTTTTCCTTCTCGTTTTTATGTCGAGTTATCGCGCCACGGCTATAACGGCGAGGAAGGGCTTATCGCCCGATTGGTCGATCAAGCGGATCGCCACGGATGGCCGTTGCTTGGGACCAATCATTGCTTTTTTCCCGATCGGTCGATGCGGGAAGCCTATGAAGTGCTGCGATGCATCGCCAATCAGCAGACCATTCATGATGACGCGCGCGAAAGAGTCATGGAAAGCCACCATCCGCGCGGCAGTGACGAAATGCGCGATGTGTTTTCCGATCTTAGTGACGCATGCGATCATTCCTTGGTCTTTGCCCGGCGCTGCGGTTGGTATCCGGAAGGGCGCAAACCCCATTTGCCGCCCTTTCCTTGCCCGCCGCATAACGACGAAGTTCGTGAATTGACCCAACGGGCGAAGATCGGTCTTTGCGCCCGTCTTGAGGCCGCACACCTTGAGGCCGCGCATATCGGCATCGCCCCCGAAAATCCGCCCCCCCTCGAAAATCCGCCCGCCGACAATCCGACCGGCAATCGGCAGGAAGGGGAATCCCCCTCCGAAAATCCGCCCCCCACCGAAAATCCGCCCCCTGCCGAAAAATCGCCCGCCGATCGACAGGAGGGGGAGCCCCCCGCCCGCACCACGCCAATCAAGGAGGACGAAAAAACAAAAAACGCGACCCTTTATCAAGAGAGACTCGCCTATGAAATCACGATTATCGCAAAAATGGGATTTGCCGGTTATTTCCTGATCGTTGCCGATTTCGTCGCTTGGGCGAAAGAAAACTCCATCCCGGTCGGCCCGGGGCGCGGATCCGGGGCCGGCAGTGCCGTTGCCTGGGCCCTTGGCATCACCGATCTTGACCCTATTCGCCATGGCCTTTTATTCGAGCGCTTTCTTAACCCGGAACGCGTTTCAATGCCCGATTTCGATATTGATTTTTGCCAGGAACGGCGCGACGAGGTGATTGCTTATCTCCGGCGCAAATACGGGCCCGATCATGTCGCCCATATCATCACTTTCGGCACCTTGAAAGCCCGGGCCGTTTTGCGCGACGTCGGCCGGGTGCTGGCCATCCCCTATGGTACGGTCGATGAAATATGCAAACTCGTCCCTTCCGATCCCGCCAATCCCGTGACCCTTTCCAGCGCACTGGAAAGCGAGGCCGAACTTAAACAGCGCCGGACATCCCAAGAGGTGACCCGCATGATGGATATTTCCATGCAGTTGGAAGGATTATACCGCCACGCGTCCACCCACGCCGCCGGTATCGTTATCGGCGAGGACGCGTTGGATCAAACGGTGCCGTTGATTCGCGACCAAAAAGGCCATCTTGCCACGCAATTCTCGATGAAACATGTCGAGCACGCCGGACTGGTGAAATTCGATCTTCTCGGCCTTAAAACGTTAAGCATGATTGCCCGCACGCTTTCCATGCTTCGCGCCGGTGGAACGGTGATTGACCTTTCCACCCTTAGCCTTGATGACAAAGACACCTATCACCTTCTTGGCCGTGCCCGCACCACCGGCGTCTTTCAATTGGAAAGCGCGGGAATGCGCGATGTCCTAAAGGGACTGCGCCCCGATCGCTTTGCCGATATTATCGCGGTTGTCGCCCTTTATCGACCGGGGCCGATGGACAATATCCCAAGCTATATCGGTCGCAAACACGGCAAGGAAAAAATACATTATCTGGATCCGCGCTTTGAAAGCATTCTCGCCGAGACTTACGGCATTATCATCTATCAAGAGCAGGTGATGGAAATCGCCCGGGTGATGTCGGGATTTTCCCTCGCCCGGGCCGATCTTCTTCGCCAAGCGATGGGGAAAAAAGATCACGATGTGATGGCCGCGCAAAGACGCGATTTTATCACCGGCGCAAAGGGTCGCGGGGTCGAGGAAAATACCGCGATACGGATTTTCGAGGAAGTGCGTAAATTTGCCGGTTATGGATTTAATAAAAGCCACGCCGCCTGTTATGCCTTGATTGCCTATTGGACCGCTTGGTTAAAAACCCATTTTCCCGTTGAATTTCTGGCCGCCTCCATGTCGATGGATATCCATAACACCGATAAAATCAACATTTTTCGCGAAGAGGCGATCCGATCGAAAATCACCATCGAGCCGCCCGATATCAATCGCTCGGACGTTTTGTTCAGTGTCGGCCCGTCTCCCCATGATTCCCAGGATAATTCCGCCTCCGATAATTCCCCCCATGATTCCTCAGATGGTTCTCGCAAGAGCGACCACCATCCCGGCACAGGTGCCGACCCATCCCAAAAATCGCCATCGCCAAACAACGCGACCCCATATGCCCCATCCTCAAACGACACTTCCGGAAAGGGCGGAAAGGGCGGAAAGGGCGGAAGGAGCGCGCCGCAAAATCACCCGCCCCCATCGCCAAACCATACCCCCACGACTCATACCAAGACCATTCGCTATGGACTGGCGGCGGTGCGTAACGTCGGGCGCGAGGCGGCCGCGCATCTGGTGGCGATGCGCACGCAAGACGGTGATTTCACCACCCTTGCCGATTTCACCAGTCGGGTCGATGCGAAAAGCATGAATAAAAGAATGCTGGAAAATTTGGCCGCGGCCGGGGCTTTTGACACGATTGAAAAAAATCGCCACAAAGTCTATGCCAATGCCGATTTGATCGCGCGCGCGGCCAGCATGCAAAATGACGATGATGGCCAGGAATCGTTGTTCGATAAAAAAGTCCACGCCCGACATATCACCTTTAAAAAAGTCGATGCCTGGAATTCGGTCGATATGTTGGAGCGTGAATTTTCCGCCCTCGGCTTTTATCTCCATTCCCATCCCCTTGACCGATACCGCAACGTTCTTGACCGGTGTCCGGTCGTCAGCCACCTGCATCTGGCCGATATGCTTGAATCGGACCCCAAATCGCGCGGGGTCATCATGGCCGGATCGGTCGTCAAAAGTCGCGAATTGCAGTCCCGGCGCGACCAAAGCCGCTTGGCCTTTGTTCAACTGGCCGATGTTTCCGGTGTGTTTGAAATCGGCGTTTTCGCACAAACCCTGGAACGCTGTCGTGATATTATCCAACCGGGATCGGTCGTTCTTGCCCAAATCCAGGCCACGATTAACGGCGGCAATATCCGCCTTAACGCCCGCGATATTCTGGCGATCGACAAAGTCGCCGCCATGGCACCATCGACGTTAATCATTGACCTCAAAGAACCCGCCGGTGTCACGGCCTTGCGCCAATGGATCGATCACGATTCATCGGGCCGCGCCAACGATAAAAATCGCACTTGGGTGCGCGTGCGCCTGCTTTTGAATGACGCGCGGGAAATAACCTTTCGTATCGAACAAAGGGTCCATGCCGACCGGCAAAACGTCGAGCGACTGCGCAACCATCCATCCATTGCCAATGTTAAGGAAATCCTCCGGTTGCCTTTTTTCAGTGATGCGGCACCATCGCGCTATGGCGGGGACGCTTCTCGCTTTGATGGCGCCGCACGCGGCCCGGGCTTTTAAATTTCTTTTCGGCCATCCAAAAATGACACGCGATCGACACCACCTCACCAACGATATTTACATTGCCCTTGGATCTAACCTTGGCTCTAGCCTCGGCGCTAATCGTGATTCCGATCTTGATTCCGGTCTTGATTTCGATCTTGATTCCGGGCGCCCCTCTAATCTTGGCGGCAAAGCCCCCGTCACGCCCCTTGATAATTGCAGGCAGGCCTTGCGTTACCTCGACCAAAGCCCATCGATCCGGGTCGTGCAATCCGCGCCCTGGTATAAAAGCCCGCCCGAGGATCGATCGACCCAACCATGGTATATCAATGGCGCCGCCAAAATCACGACATCCCTTAACCCGGCCCGGCTTCTTGCCCGACTCCACGATATTGAAGAGAGAATGGGACGGGTTCGCCGCCGTATCGGTGAATCGCGGGTGATTGATCTGGATTTGCTCGATTATGGCGGACTCATCCACGCCCAAGCCCCGATATTACCCCACCCACGGATCGAAAACCGCGCCTTTGTCTTGCTGCCCCTGGCCGATATTGCCCCCCATTGGTGCCACCCTCGATCCCATACGCCAATCCATGACTTGATCGATCGGCTTGCCCCGTCTCCTATTGAACGGATGGACGAACGATAGACGTGCCGCCCGTGGAAAAAGGGCGAAGAGGGAAGGGCAATGGGAGGAAGAGAGCAAAGAGGGGGCTTTGCTTTTGTCCGCGACTGGCTTATATATCCCGATAGTGGTAGCGGTTGATCATTCAACCGCCGATTAAAGGAGAACATCATGGCCCGCGTAACCGTTGAAGACTGCGTATTGAAGGTGAACAATTTGTTTAAGATTGTCGCTCTGGCCGGGCGCCGGGCGCGCGACATCGCCGCCGGCGAGGAACTTAAGGTCGAGCGTGAAAACGATAAAAACACCGTTGTTTCCCTGCGTGAAATCGCCAAAAGCGACCTTGATCTTGATCAACTCGAAGAAAATATCATCGATTCCTTGCAGAAATATTCTCCGGTCGAGGAAGAAAGCCAGATCGAGGAAGTGGCCTTGCATCTTCCGCCGCAACCGCCAAGCACCGATGACGGCGATAAGGGCGAGAGCCGCCTTAAAAATCCATCGGCCGCGCATATCGTTAAGAAACCGATAGAAAAATCCCCCGAAGAACCCGCGGAGGCAAAAGACGATCCGGAACATACCGCCTGACCCGAAACCACGTTTTATCCAGCCCGATCATCCCCTTAATCATTACCTTAATTATTACTGGGCCGGGGCGGCGGCCGGGGGCGTGACGCTCGCGAAAAACACAACCGGTGCCAAAAAGGCGTGGCCTTGGTCATGAATCATTGGCCATACATCATTTCAGGGCGGATTATTCCGGAATCGCGCATTCTTAAGGAGATATCCTAGGGGAAATTATTCCGGGTGGCGATTATCCTGGGGGCGATTATTCTAAGGGGCGGGCGGACGCGATATGCCGCCACCCCCACGAAACACGGCCGAAAGACACCCTAAAAAACATTCTTGCCCCCCAAAAAAGAAGACACCCCCCCAAAAAGAAGACCCCGCGAGAGAAGCCCCCCAAAAGAAAACCCATCAAGAGAAAAATGCGAAACCCGAAGAAAACCCTAGTCCTTGGTCACAACCGGAATATATGGGTCATAGAGGGATCCCTATTCAGGTACTAAACCATGTTGCGCCAGAGTGAATTGATCGAGCGGGTTGCATCCTATATTCCGGATCTTGATGAAGCCCTTCTCAATCGGGCCTATATCACCGCGATGCAAGCCCATGGCAGTCAACGACGCGCATCGGGAGATCCGTATTTTTCCCACCCGGTTGAAGTCGCCGGCATCCTTGCCGATATGAAATTGGATTCGGCCACCATCGCAACCGGGCTTTTGCATGACGTGGTCGAGGACACCGATATCACCTGTGCCGATATTCAAGAAAAATTTGGCGATGAAATCGCCTCTCTGGTCGAGGGCGTCACGAAGCTTTCCCGTATTCCCCTGAAAAAAGATACCCGGCACCATAATCTGGAACAGGCCGAAAATTTTCGTAAATTCATCCTTGCCATTTCCAAAGATGTGCGCGTCTTGCTAATCAAACTTGCCGACCGATTGCACAATATGCGCACCCTCGAACACATCACCAACCAGGCAAAGCGCCGCCGCATCGCTTTGGAAACAAGCGATATATACGCACCGCTAGCGCAAAGAATGGGGATGAATCGGCTTTGCTGTGAGCTTGACGACCTGGCCTTTCTCCAGCTTGAACCCCAAGCCGCACGCCGCATGCGCGATCATCTGCGCCACCATTTAACCGGCAGTGAAGAATTCACGCGCACGACCATCCGCGCGTTGGAAGATTTGATGCGCCGCAAGAAAATTCACCGCGTCACGGTCGAGGGTCGATCAAAAAGCCCATCTTCGATCTGGCGCAAAATGAAAGAACGGGCGGTATCGCTGGACAATATCGATGATCTTTTGGCTTTTCGCATTGTCGTTTCCTCCATCGAGGATTGCTATCGCGCCCTTGGCGTTTTGCATCGCAAATACCGGTTTATCCCCGGCTTGTTCAAAGACTATATCTCGACCCCAAAACCCAATGGCTACCGATCCTTGCATACCCATATCATCGGCCCGAATCAGCACCGCTGTGAAATTCAAATTCGAAGCCGCACCATGGAAGCGGTTGCCCGCATGGGGGTTGCCTCCCATTGGCGATATAAACAGAACGTGCCGCAAAATCCGCAGCACCGCGAACGGAAGAATTACCGATGGATGCAGGAATTGCTCGATATTCTGAACCACAGCGAATCGCCGGAAGAATTTCTATCCCACAGCCGCCTGCAAATGTACCGCGATCAGGTTTTTTGTTTTACCCCGAAGGGCGATATCATCACCTTGCCCAAAGGCGCGACCGGCCTTGATTTCGCCTATGCCGTACATACCGATATCGGACGGCGCTGTGGCGGCGTGAAAATCAACGGCAGTGCCGCCGCCCTAAGCCGCGTTCTTCATAACGGTGACAGCGTCGAGGTCATTCGCACCCGCGAAGCGCATATTCCTTCCAATTGGGCCGAAATAAGCCGCACCGGCAAAGCCCAAGCCGGTATACGGCGATTGATAAGACAACGCCAAAGGGAGGAATTCATCGCCCTTGGTCATGATATTTTGCGCACATTGTGCCAGCAAAAAAATATCGTCTTTGGTCCCGAATTGTTCACCCCGGCGTTACTGAAAGCCATCGATCTGCCATCGGCCGAAGATGTGTTTTTCGCCATCGCCATCGGCCTGCGCGACAGCACCAGCGTTCTTCGTCATATTCTTGCCGATCACCCGTCCAAAAAATCCCCCGCCGCCATATCGATCGAGGAATCCGCGTCCAACGAAAAAGGATTGTCGATTCACGGGTTTACCGCCGGGGTTTCCATCCACTATGCCGGATGTTGCCATCCCCTGCCCGGGGATGATGTCATCGGCATTGCCGGAAAGGGCGGCATTACCGTCCATATTGCCGACTGCGGGCAGATCCCGCCCGATCAAAAGACCATTGCCCTTTGCTGGCGGCGGGATGCGCATCGCGCGGCCCACACCAAGTCCGATACAATCAAAGATGGTGCCAAAAACCCCACGACAAAAAACCATATGGGCAAAAACCATATGGGCAAAAACCATATGGGCAAAAACCTCACCACAAATCATATGGGCACAAACCATACGGGCACAAATCATATGGGCACAAATCATACGGGCACAAATCATATGGGCACAAATCATACGGGCAAAAACCATACGGGTAAAAATCATATCGGCCGCTTGCACGCACGATTGTCGAACCAGGCCGGTTCCCTTGGTCGCCTGTCGAGTACCATCGCCCGTAATGACAGCAATATCAGCAACCTTAAAATCATCCGACGCAATCAAAATGCTTTTGATATCAGTCTTGATTTAGAAGTCCATGACGCGCCCCACTTATCGCGAATCATCAACGATCTTCAATCTTCGCCGCATATCCTGTCCGTTGCCCGGGTCGGGCGGTAAAGATGGTGTTTCGCCGCCGTCGAAAGATGCGAAAATCGGAACGATTACGCTCTATCTTATGGCCGAAAACAGGGTGGAAGCGATCTTCCAAATATATTCTTTACCGTCTTTTGCGTCTTTCCGCCGCGCCCGATGCCATTGCCGGCGGATTGGCATGGGGGGGGGCGGTGTCGTTCACCCCGTTTATCGGATTTCACCTGATCATGGCTTTTTCCCTGGCCCGAATATTCGGGCATAACGTGATCGCCGCCGTGGTCGGAACCATGGTCGGCAATCCTTGGACATTTCCTTTTATATGGGCTTTGCTTTACGAAATCGGCACCTTGTTGCACCCGATTCAAACCCCCTTGCCGGATTGGGATCATTTTACTTTATCTTTTGTCGGCGAATATTTCTGGCAAATCTTTTTCCCGATGCTCCTCGCATCGGTGCCGATTGCCGTTGTGACCTGGTTTTCTCTGTTTTATGGTTTGCGTTATCTGATTCCGATTATGCGCCGCCGCCTACGGAAAAAATCGGAAAAAGCCGGGTCATGAAAAAAGCCGCCCCCCCATCGCAACCGGAAAAAACCCCCATGCCGCCCCCAAAAAACCCCCATGGAAAAACCCCCCATGCCGTCCCCCAAAAAAACCCAATGGAAAAAAAACCCGTGGCAAACTCTCTAATGGAAAAAAAAACCCTAATCGAAAAAAAGCCCCTAATAGAAAAAAACCCAATGGCAAAAAATCGGCAAGGGGAAAGACGGATGGGGGTTAATATCGACCATGTCGCGACCTTAAGAAACGTTCGCGGCACCGATTATCCCGATCCCATCACGATGATCGATCCCCTCGTTCGAGGTGGCGCGTCATCGATCACCGTTCATCTGCGTGAAGACCGCCGCCATATCCGTGACGATGACGTCATCCGCTTGATCGATCAAAGTCCGCTGCCGATCAATCTTGAAATCGCGGCAAACGACACGATGATCGATTTTGCCTTGCGCCATCGCCCTGCTTTTTGCTGTTTGGTTCCGGAACGAAGGGAAGAACAAACGACGGAAAGCGGTCTTCACCTGCAGACCATCCATGAAAAAATCCAACCTTGGATCGCAAAATTGCGCCCCGCGCCGGTGCGGGTTTCCCTTTTTCTCGATCCATATCCGGACATTATCCGGGCCGGCGCAAAAAGCGGCGCACACGCCATCGAGCTTCACACCGGCGCCTATTGCAACGCCGTTTCGGCCAAGACGAAACAGGCCGAAATTAACCGCTTGCGAAAGGCCGGCGCCCTTTGCCGCGAACTTGGCATAGAATGCCATGCCGGACATGGTCTGAATTTGGATAACGTCGATCCGATCGCGGCCATTCCATCGATCCGGGAATTCAATATTGGCCATTCGATCGTCGCGCGCGCATTGCATATCGGTATGGAAAAAGCGGTCCGGGAAATGCGCGATAAAATCATCCCGTCATGATTATCGCGATTGGGTGCGATCTGGTCGAAGTTGCGCGTATCACCCGCGCGATGCAGCGTTTTGGCCACCGTTTTAGCCACCGCCTTTTTACCGATGGCGAGCGGGCGTTTTGCGAGGGCAAAAAACACCGCCATCGGCAATGGGAAAGCTATGCCTGTCGCTTTGCCGCCAAAGAAGCCTGTTTCAAAGCCCTTTATTCCGGGACGTGGACATCGCCCCATCGACCAAAAACCACGCGCGCCACTTTGCCCCTCGCGCATGACCCGCCCGCGCCCGCCCGCCCGACCGGTATTGGTTGGCGCCATATGGAAGTCGTCCGCGAAAATCATAGCCCCCCGCGGCTAACATTGCACGACCGGGCCGAATATTATCTGCGGCGGATGACCCCCACCGGATACCACCCTTTTATCCATCTTTCCTTAAGCGGCGAGCGATGCCACGCGCAAGCAATGGTCGTCATCGGTGCGACGAAAACCCGCGCCCGATAATGATCGAAGCAAGCCGATTTCCACCCGCGCCCGCCCCGCGCCCCATCGCAAGAGGTCATCCGCCCGTCGATAAAAAGGATACATCGACCCGGCCCCTTTTTTGCACCGCCCCCAACAACTCCTTTATGCATCGCTTTTAAAGGGGGGAAGCCACCCTTTTCCTTGACGCATTGCTTTTAGAGGGGCGGCATCGCTTTTAGAGGGGGAAAGCCACCCCTTCCCTTGACGCATCGCTTTTAGAGGGGGAAAGCCACCCCTTCCCTTGACGCATTGCTTTTAGGCGGGGATGTCTTTGGCCGCCGCAGCGGCGTGCAATCCAAGGGGTTCTTGGGGGTAGCGCCGATTAGCGCGAATAGAATTCGATGATTAAATTCGGTTCCATATGCGAGGGATACGGTACTTCGTGCAACGCGGGCGGGCGGATAAACTTGCCCTTCAACGTATCCAGATCAACATCCAGATACTCCGGTATATCACGCTCGGGGGATACGATCGCATCCAATACCATCGGTAATTCGCGCGCGGCCCGGCGTACCTCGATGACATCGTTATCGCGGACGCGATACGATGGAATATTAACCCGCTTGCCGTTAACCATAACATGCCCATGGTTGACGAATTGACGGGCGGCAAACACGGTCGGGACATATTTCATCCGGTAAACCACCGCGTCCAAACGCCTTTCCAGAAGGTGTATCAGATTTTCCGCCGTATTACCGCGCTGACCCGCCGCTTTTTCATAAATGCCGCGAAACTGCTTTTCCGTGATATTGCCGTAATATCCCTTCAGCTTCTGCTTTGCCATCAACTGCGTGCCATAGTCGGAAATCTTCCGCCGGCGAGCGGCACCATGCTGTCCGGGACCGGTTTCACGCCGATTAAAGGGACTTTTTGGTCGCCCCCAAAGATTCACTTTTAAACGGCGATCAATCTTGTGTTTCGATTCGATGCGTTTGGTCATGCCATCCCTGTTGTCTTTTGTGCCGTCATTCCGAAGAACCGGCCGAATGAAAATCTCTCTTCGCCGTAATTACAACAGCGAAAGGGCATAAACACCCAACCACGCCCATTTGTCAAGGTTGCGAAGCACCCAGACCTCGTCTATAGTGCGTCCGCCCTACCCAATGCCCCAAACGGCGGTGGTCACCCACCGGTATGCCCGTTAGGTGCGAGGGGCGCGAAAAACGCCGCCCCGCCCCATCCACAAGCATGCGGATGCGCAAGCGGCACCCGGTGAGGCAGGCGATGGGGCAAGCGACGCGGCAGGCGGCGAGCCCTTGAAAAAAGGCCGGCATCGGGCCAAAAAAGAGCACCGGCCATAGGAAAACCGGCCGGAGATATTGAAAAACCGGCGGGAGACATTAAAAAACCAACGGCGGCCATCGGAAAACCGGCCGGAGATATTGAAAAACCGGCGGGAGACATTAAAAAACCAACGGCGGCCATCGGAAAACCGGCCGGAGATATTGAAAAACCGGCGGGAGACATTAAAAAACCAACGGCGGCGCGAACCAAGGGATGGCCCCAATCAAGGAGCAAACGGATAGCAATAGCCGATAAATACACCGATAAATACAATGGCCATTGCCTTTCCATTGATGCCGGATATCATCCGGCCATCGGCAAAAACGGAAAAAAGACCCGATCACACGATAGGAAAACCAAGATGAAAAAAGACATTCACCCCGATTACCATGACATCACCGTTGTTTTGACCAACGGCAAATCTTTCAAGACCCGATCGACCTGGGGGAAAAAGGGCAAAAGCTTGAAATTGGATATCGATGTCACCACCCACCCGGCATGGACCGGTGGTGGCCTGAAATTGATTGATACCGGTGGTCAGTTAAAGCGGTTCCAAAAACGTTTTGCCGGGGTTGGCATTTCGTCATCTTTCGGGGGTGGCGATGCGAAAAAATCACCCCCCAATAATGATGCCGCTAATGATGCCGCACAAAACGCCCATCCCGAAGAAGCCGCCGACACACAAGCCGTTGCCGGGCAAGCGGAAAAACCCCCACAAAAACCCACGCAAAAAGATGCCTAGACCGATTGCGGCGGCGATGCGGGTAACGATGACGATGCCTCAAATCCGCCAAATCGCAGGCACTCAAATCATGCCCCCCCAAATTGCAGACTCTCAAATCTTTGGCGCGAATCGCTAACGTTGCCCAAGGATGAGTACCGTTTCGCCATCAACCGGATCCCTTCCTTCCCACCGAACCGGTATCGTTGCGACAAAACCGGGCGGGCCGGAGGTTCTTGCCCCCGTCAAGCGTGATATCGTCCCCCCGCAAGAAGACGAGGTCTTGATCAAAGTCCACGCCGCCGGGGTTAATCGGCCCGACCTTCTGCAACGCGCCGGTCTTTATCCCCCGCCAAAAGGGGCCGATGACGTCCTTGGTCTTGAAGTTGCCGGCACCGTTGTCGCCACCGGGGCAGCCCATCGATGGCGGCCGGGCGATCGGGTTTGCGCCCTTGTCACCGGCGGTGGATACGCCGATTATTGTCTTGCCGATCACGGCCATTGTCTGCCGATTCCATCCAACCTTGATTTTATCGCCGCGGCTTGTTTGCCGGAAACCGTTTTCACGGTTTGGGCCAATCTGGTCGATCGGGCCGGTCTTTGCGCCGGTAAAAGCATTCTTGTCCATGGCGGTAGCGGCGGTATCGGCAGTACCGCGATTCAAATTGCGAAAATGATGGGCGCGACCGTTTTTACCACCGTCGGCAGTCCGGAAAAAATCGAATTCTGCCGCTCCCTTGGCATCGAGCATGCCATTGATTACAAAAACCGTGATTTTGTCGATGACATTCGCGCGGCAACACGCGGCAAAGGGGTCGATATTATTTTCGATATGGTCGGCGGCGATTACATCGAGCGCAATATTTCGCTTCTTGCCCGGGATGGATGGCTTGTCAATATCGCCTATCAAAAGGGCGCCAAAGCGTTGATCAACTTTCTGCCCGTGATGTTAAAACGATTGACGATCACCGGATCGACTCTGCGCATCCGGGATGCCGCGTTCAAGACCGATCTTGCTTCCCGCGTCTATCAAAATGTTTGGCCCTGGTTGGAAAATGGATCGATGGTGCCGAAAATCGACCGGGTCTTTCCCCTCGCACAAGCAGGCGATGCCCATCGATATATGGAAAGCGGACGGCATATGGGCAAAATTGCCCTGGACGTGACCGCGCCCTCGCAAGCCGATTAAAGGGGCCGATTAAAGGGGCCGATAAAAAATCCTACCATCGGGGCGGTGCGGCAAAAAAACATCCCTAAGAACAAAAAAACATCCCTAAAAAAAGGGTTTGGACAGCCAAGCGCACTCTGAAACGGCGATGATCGCTATCCGTATCGGATTTGCCCGACTAGGATTTTTTCTCAGACCCTGTTATGGATGAGGCCAACCCCCGGATTAGGGAACAAGGAGAACCCCATGAATAAACCAATTATGCCGATGGGAACGGCTGTCTGGCTCGTTGACAATACATCCTTAACCTTCGAACAGATTGCCGATTTCGTCCAAATGCACGTCCTTGAAATCAAGGCCGTTGCCGACGGCGAGATCGGGGCATCGATCACCGGATGGGATCCGCTGGCGAATGGTCAATTGAAGGGCGATGAAATCCAACGCTGTGAATCGGACAAAGACGCGCGGCTGCAACTATCCGCAAAAATCGCCATGCCGAAAAGCATCAAGCGAAAAAAAGTCCGGACCTATACCCCCATCGTCAAACGCAATAATCGCATCGGCGCGATCAATTGGTTGTTGCGCAACAAACAGGGACTTTCGGAGAAAAAAATTGCCGCCCTGCTTGGCGCCAGTATCGCAACCGTTCAATCCGTTGCCCGGGGAACCCATTGGAACAGCGCCCATGTCGAAGCCCGGCATCCGGTTGAAAGCGGTGTTTGCACCCGCGAAGATTACGATGCCGTCATTCACGACTTTGAAAAGGATAACCCCCCACCACCGGTCATATCGTCGGGATCGCCAGACGAGGCCACCAACGAGGCCGCCCCGAAAAAAGACCCGTTCCATGATGCCTTTGCCGCCGCTTCGCGCCGGTCTTCGCCACCCATACCCCCATCGGGATCATCGCCAAGATCCCCCGGATCATCATCAAGATCATCCGCGGCCGAAATTGCCGCCGCTTTTTTCAATTCGCCAAAGCCGGTCGATCCGCCCCCCGTTGATCCCCCCCCGGTCGATCAACACCAAGTCGAGCAACCCCCGGTCGACCCATCCCAAGTCGACCCGGCCCAAAAGGAACCCGCCGCCAAGGAAACCGACACGGCGGAGGAAAAATAACGGGCCTATGATGCTTTTCCCGCTTCGCGATACGACACCGATCATCCTTTCATGAATTGGTTTTCCGGCATTGTCATTGCCATCGTTATTTGGTGGATGGTTTTCTTCATTGTCCTGCCGTGGCATTCGGGGCCGATGAAGAATCCGCCGCAAGGCCATGATGAAAGCGCGCCGGAACACCCGCGCATCGGATTTAAATTTCTCCTGACAACCATTATCACCGCCGTGATATGGATTCCGGTCGCGTATTTGATCTCCATCCTTATTTCTCGATAAAGGCTCTTGATACAAAGGGGCGCCCCGATCGAACCGGCGGGTCGCAAAGCGGGCCGGTAAATATTCGAAGGAAATCGATCCGGTGAGCGCATCCGGCCGATACGGCCAAACAAATCGGATGGGGCCAATCGGATGGGGCAAATCGGACTGGGAATATCGGATGGGGCAAATAGGATCCGATCGCTATGTTCGCCGGATACGGTCGAACAAATCGGATGGGGCAAATCGGATGGGGCAAATCGTGCCGAACAAATTGGATGGGGCGAATATGGACGAAGACCAAGCCGGCACAGAAAAAGGAAAGACCCCGATGCCAAGCTATTGTCAGATTTCCCGCAATGATCCGGTGCACGGCCCCTATCACGACCACGAGCATGGATTTCCAACCGACGACAACCGGGTTTTGTTCGAGCGCCTGGCCATGGAAATTCATCAAGCCGGACTAAGTTGGCGTCTTATCCTTCAGCGTCGGCAAGGGCTTCGCCAATGCTGGGGGCATTTCGACCCGCATGTCGTGGCCGCCTTTACCGATAGCGACCGCAATCGCCTGATCGCCGATCCAAGAGCCATCCGCAACCGCCTAAAAATTGACGCGATTATCCATAACGCCAAAGTTGTCCGGCGCTGGATCGATACCCATGGATCGTTGCACGGCTGGATCCGGGCCCATCACCCCCGCGACCTTGATCAATGGACGATTTTATTCAAAAAACATCTTCGCTTTATCGGGCCGACCATCGTCCATGAATTCCTGGTCGGCACCGCGGTTTTGCCCGGGGGTCACGACAAGGATTGTCCCCTTGCCCCGATCATCGCCAAATTGCAGCCCCTTTTCCTGGAAACCGGAACCGATGCGAAAAACCCCAAAGAAAAACCCCAAACCAAGAGCCTTAAGTAAAGAACCCGGCATGAAAATCCGGGCCGACCCCGCCCAAAAAAAGAAACGACCGATACACCCCATATCCCCGTATTCGGGAGTACTGCGATGATCGACCCGGGCATTGATTTGGGCATCTTCATCCGGACATCGGCCCGGGCATCGATTCGGCTATCGATTTGGGCAAGCGGTGGCAAAACCATTCTTTTGCTTGTGAAAAAAAGGTTTTCAATGCTAGATAGCCCGATAAGGATATCCGACCAATGACACATTCCTGGCACCCTTCCATCTGGCGCGACCATAAGGTTCTGCACCAACCACGTTACGATGACGAAAAGGACTTGGCGCGGGTTTGCGCCCGCATCCGCCGCTATCCACCGATTGTATCGGCCGGGGAAGTGCGCGATCTTTCCCGCAAACTTGCCGCCGTTGCCCACGGACAGGCCTTCATCCTGCAGGGTGGGGACTGCGCCGAGAGTTTTGCCGAATTTCATCCCGACACCATCCGCGATACCTTTCGGGTGTTGTTGCAGATGGCCATTGTTTTAACCTTTGCCACCTCCTTGCCCGTTGTCAAAATCGGCCGAATGGCCGGACAATATGTCAAACCCCGATCCAGCCCCGAGGAAACCCGCGGCGATCAAACCCACCCCAGCTATCTTGGCGATATGGTCAATGATATTGAATTTAACGCCGGGCCGCGCCGGGCCGATCCGGCCCGCATCGAGCGCGGATACTTCCATTCGACCGCAACCATGAATCTTGTCCGGGCGCTGGCCGCCGGTGGCTATGCCGATCTGCACAAGGTCCATCGCTGGATGCTTGGCTTTGTCGAGCAAAGCCCCCAAGCCGAAAAATATCGCTTGCTCGCCGATCAAATCAGCAGCTGTACCGGTTTTATCAATGCCTGTGGCATCACCGCCGCAACGTCGCGCCAAATTCGGGAAGTCGATTTTTACACGTCCCACGAAGCGCTTTTGATGCCCTATGAAGAAGCCATGACACGCATCGATAGCACCAGTGGCGATTGGTACGACGTCAGTGCCCATATGCTATGGATCGGCAACCGAACGGCCTTTGCCGGCAGTGCCCATGTCGCTTTTTTACGCGGTGTCGGCAATCCGATCGGCATTAAAGTCGGGGATCACGTCAAGCCCGATGATTTGCTCAAGCTGATCGATATTCTCGATCCGGATAATATCCCCGGTCGCTTGACCCTGATCGCCCGCATGGGCAGCGATAAGATCATGGATCGCCTTCCTCTTTTGCTGCGCCGGGTGTCGGATCACGGAAAAAAGGTGATATGGTCCTGCGATCCGATGCACGGCAATGTGGTGAAATCCTCGACCGGCTATAAAACCCGTCCCTTCCAACGCATTCTTTCCGAAGTCCGGGATTTTTGCGCCATTCACCGGGCCGAAGGCTGTCATATCGGCGGCATTCACCTTGAAATGACCGGACAAAACGTGACCGAGTGCACCGGCGGCTCTCGGGAAGTGACCGAAAGCGCCCTTAGCGATCGGTATCATACCCATTGCGATCCCCGATTAAACGCCGACCAATCCCTTGAGTTAGCGTTTTTGCTGGCCGAGGAATTGAAAAAAGTCAAACCGATGTCCCGCTTGGACGCACGTCAAAACAACAACGATGGGTCAAAAAGCCAAAGGCGGGCATAAACGACCATGAGTCGCAGTCTGAAGATTGCTTTGGCCCAAGAAAATTTCACCGTCGGTGATCTTGCCGGCAACAGCGCGGTGATCCTCTCTTCGCGAAAAAAAGCCTGCCGGAGTACCGATCCTTCCTTTTCCGGAAACATTGCCACGGCCAAGGATATGGGCGGAGATAGGGCCGGGGATAAGGCCGGGGATAGGGCCGGGAATACATTCAGGGATACGGCCAAGGATATATCCGGGGATATTACCGGTGCCGACGTCATTGTCTTTAGCGAGCTTGCCATCACCGGCTATCCTTGCGAGGACTTGCTTTATCGGCGCGCCTTTGTCGATGCGGCCGAGGCCGCCATTCGCGATTTAGCCGCGGTCACCGCCGATGGTGGACCCGCCCTTCTGGTCGGTGGACCCCGCTATCACCAAGAAAAATTATTCAACAGCGTTTTCTTTCTCGATAACGGCACCGTTCAAGCCGTATCCGATAAGCATAAATTGCCCAATTACGGCGTCTTTGACGAACAGCGATTATTCGATCCAGGACCCCTTCCCGGGCCGATTGCCATGCGTTCGATTCCGGTTGGCGTTATGATTTGCGAAGATATGTGGAGTCCTTCGGTCGCGCGCTGTTTGGCCGAAACCGGCGCCCGCGTTTTATGCACCGTCAACGCCTCTCCCTTTTCCAAAGGGCAAGACGATCTTCGCAAAACCCATGCCGGGGTTAATTGCCGCCACAGCGAACTTCCCATGATTTACGTCAATCAATGCGGTGGTCAAGACGAATTGGTCTTTGACGGATCGTCCTTTGTCCTTGATCGCGGCGCTAAATTGCACGGTCAAATGGATTCTTTTGTCCCGGCCCATAATATGGTGACGATCCGCGAGGATGGCGCGATCACTTCCGCGCCGTTTTATCCGCTGTCCGACAAGAATCGCCACCCCTCAACCGATCATCGCCCCAATCGCCCCAGTCGCCCCGATCAAAAGCATCCTCGGGTGGCTAGTAGGGCGGATCTTGGGGCGGATATTGGGGCATATTCGGCCGATGCCCCGAAAAAAAACCCCGCGCCATCGGCGATCGATCGCAAAGAACGGCAAGACCTGGGGGATATGTATCAGGCACTCATGCTTGGTCTTGTCGATTACGCCCGCAAAAACACCTTCGAAAAAGTGGTGATCGGGCTTTCCGGCGGGATCGATTCCGCCCTTAGCATGATGCTTGCCGTCGATGCCATCGGCCCGGAGAACGTCACCGGATTGATGATGCCGTCGCCCTATACATCGGCCCAATCGACCGACGATGCCGATGCCTTGGTCAAAAGCCTCGGCACGACATTGCGCCGGATTCCGATCACCGATGCCATGCATCTTTTACGTGACACCATCCCATGGAAAGCCAATGCGATTGCCGACCAGAATCTGCAAGCCCGCTTGCGCGGCTTGATTTTAATGGATTTTTCAAACAGTACCGGCGCGTTATTGGTATCGACCGGAAATAAATCCGAAGCCGCCGTCGGCTATATGACCCTTTATGGCGATATGTGCGGCGGGTTGAATATCCTCAAGGATGTTTACAAAACCACGGTCTATGATCTTAGCCGATGGCGCCAACACCACCGACCGCGCGCAAGCTTGGCCCCAAAAGGCGCCATGATTGGCCAAAGCATCCTTGACCGCCCCCCATCGGCCGAGCTTTGCCCCGATCAAAAAGACACCGATAACTTACCCCCCTATGCGGTATTGGATCGGATTCTGTTCGCCATGCTCGACGAAAATCTTTCCCTCGACCAAATAACACGGAAAGGCTTTGATCAAAAACTGGTCAAAAAAATATGGCGCATGGTTGCCGGAGCCGAATATAAACGCCGTCAGGCACCCCCGGGTATTCGGGTTTCGCGCTGTCTTTTATCGCGGGAACGCCGCTATCCCATCGTTAACCGGGCAAAGGATCACTATTGATGACGATAAAAACCCGCTTTGCGCCCAGCCCAACCGGACATCTTCATGTCGGCAATGCGCGCATCGCTCTTTTTAATTGGCTTCTCGCGCGGCGGTTTGACGGAGAGTGCCTGTTGCGGCTGGACGATACCGATGCGATTCGCAGCCGGGCCGAATTTGCCGACCAAATCAAAGCCGACCTTGCTTGGTTGGGTTTGGATTTTGACGAAACCATCCATCAATCGAATCGCACCGATCGCTATATGGAGGTCTTTGAACGGCTGCGCCGCCAGGATGCCCTGTATCCTTGTTATGAAAGCCAAGAAGAACTGGATCGCTTGCGCACCCGCCTGCGCGCGCAAAAGAGAGCCCCCAGTTTTCGCCGCATTCACGCGCGCGATAAAAACGATGGCGATGGCGATCCTTATTGGCGCTTTTGCCTCAGCAACGGCGCGATGGAATGGGAAGAGCCGATTTTCGGCAAACGCCGGGTGCATCTTTCCCATCTATCGGATCCGATTATCCGGCGTGGTGACGGCACGTTTTTATATCTATTGCCCAGTGTCATCGACGATATCGATTTTGCCGTCAATCGGGTTTTACGCGGCGAGGATCACATGACCAACACCGCCGTCCAGATCGATATGCTGGAGCGCATCGCCACCACCACCCATACCACCACCCATACCACCGCCCAGGCCACCACCCGGGCCACCGCCCATACCGCCGCCCCCGCCGACCATGCCGCCGCAAATCCGCCAAAGCCCCATCATTCGGATATCCGTTTCATTCATCTGCCCCTGCTCTGTGACAGCGGCGGCAAAGGATTATCGAAACGCCATTCGCTTGCCCTTACCCTTGCCCGGTTGCGCCGTGAGGGAATCGAGCCGATCGGCATTCATCAAGTCCTTTTCCGGCTTGGCCAAAGCATGCCGACCGATGCCCGCGATCTTGCCGATATGATCCGTATTTTTGACGTTACCACCTATTCGCGCGCACCGGCCCGTCTTGCCGATGACGCTTTTGTCAAAGCCAGTGGCCAGATTCTCCAATCCTTGCCCCTTGCCGCCATCCGCACACGGCTGGAGAAAAAAAATCCCGCCCTTGCCGGCGCCCTGACCAAGGCGATGTGGGCCATCATCGGGCCTAATATCACAACCGTGGACGAGGTCGCTTTTTGGATCGCGGTGTGCGTCGATACCCTCGCGCCGCCCGGTTCTATCGATGGCGGTCCTACCGATAGCGATATCCTAGACGCGGCCCTTGCTTGCCTGCCTCAAAACCCATGGCCGGACGATGTTTGGAATATCTGGATCAAAGCATTAAAGAAGAACGTCACCGCACGGGGCAAAGCGCTGTTCCAACCGATCCGAATCGCCTTGACCGGCCGCCCGAGTGGGCCGGAACTTGGCCGGCTTTTACCCCTGATCGGGTCGGAGCGCACCAAAAAGCGGTTGCAAAACCATTTGGAAAAAACACGGATCGACCCATCAATCTTATGATTCTATCTTTGTTTGATACCTTGGCCGGAAAAAAACGCCCTTTTTCCCCTCTGGAAAAAAATCATGTTCGCATCTATGTCTGCGGCCCGACGGTGTATGATTTTGCCCATGTCGGCAATGCCCGACCGATGGTCGTTTTTGACGTCCTGGTCCGTTTGTTGCGCCGTCTTTATAAAACCGTCACCTATGTCCGCAACATCACCGATATTGATGATAAAATCATCGCGGCGGCCGATCAAAACGGGCAAGATATCAAGACTTTTGCCGAACGTTTTCAAAACGCGTTTATCGCCGATATGGATCGGTTGGATGTCAAACCCCCCGATCACGCCCCATGCGCGACCGATCACATCGATGATATGATCGCCATGATCACGACCCTTATCGACGACCGATATGCCTATTGCCGCGACGGTCATGTTCTTTTTTCCGTCGCCAAAGCCCCGGATTACGGCCTGTTATCCAAGCGCAGCGCCGCCCGGCAGCGGGCCGGAGCCGGGGCGCGTCCTCAAATTCAGGCTCAAATCCACTCTCAAATCCACTCTCAAATTCAGGCCCACATTCAGACGGGGGGGCAAGCGGATGTTCACCCTCAAGCTCAGGCCCAAGGTCACCCTCAGATTCAGGCCCAAGGTCAGACCCATATTCAGACGGGGGTTATCCGGGGCGATTATAAACGCGACAGTGGCGATTTCGTTCTGTGGAAACCATCCCCGCCGACCATGCCGGGGTGGGACAGTCCTTGGGGACGGGGTCGTCCGGGATGGCATATTGAATGCTCGGCGATGAGTCACCGCTATCTAAAAACGCCCTTTGACATCCATGGCGGCGGCGCCGATCTGATCTTTCCTCATCATGAAAATGAAATGGCGCAAAGTTGCTGTGCTTTGAACACAAAAACGATGGCCAATTTTTGGATCCATAACGGCTATCTGACGATGGAAGGGGAAAAAATGTCAAAATCCCTCGGCAATGTCGTCACCATCCGCGATGCTTGCCGGATATACCGCCCGGAAGTCGTGCGCGCTCTTTTGCTTTCCAGCCATTATCGCCACCCTTTGGATTGGAACCGGGCAACCCTGGAAGCGACCCGGGCCGGGTTAAATCGACTCTATCAAGCATTGGCCGATTCCAAACCGGCGGGGAAAATCACCGATACAAACGATGATCCGGTGGTATCGGCCCTGCTTGACGATCTGAACACACCGGCGGCTCTTGCCGCCCTTCATGCCTGTGCCCGGCGCGTCCATAAAGCCAACGGGGAAGAAAAAATCAAAGCGCAAGAACAACTGCGGCGCGGCGCGCGGCTTTTGGGACTGCTGCGGCAAGAAAGCCGGCAATGGTTTCAATCCGACACCCGCAAGGCATCCCCAAGCGAAGAATGGATCGATCAACGAATTGCCCTTCGCCAAAAAGCCCGGCGGGAAAAAAATTACGCATTGGCCGATACGCTGCGTGAAGAATTGGAAGGGGCGGGTATAATCCTTGAGGACAACGCCACCGAAACACGCTGGAAAAGAAATGACCGCTAATCATCGCACCATGCACACAACCAAGCGCCATCATGTCCGGTCGAGCGTTGCAAAAGCGGATCGCGCATAACATGAAAGACGACGCCAACACCCCGGCCAATTACATATGGCTTTATGATTCGACGTTGCGCGACGGCGCCCAAACCCGGGGTGTCGATTTCAATCTTGCCGATAAAGTCACCCTGGTGCGGGCTTTGGATGATTTCGGGATCGATTACATCGAAGCGGGCTGGCCCGGATCCAACCCGATCGATGACCGTTTTTTCGAAAAAGCCCCGAATTTGAAAAAAAGCCGCCTGACCGCTTTTGGCATGACCCGGCGGGCCGGCATCGAAGCGCGGCGCGATCGTGGCTTGGCTAATCTTGCGAAAATTTCCTGCGATCATGTCTGCATCGTCGGCAAATCCTGGGCCTTTCAAGCCAAAGAAGCCCTTGGCATCAGCCGCGATGAAAATCTCGCCATGATTTTTGATTCGATCCGCTTCCTGCGCGATCAGGGCAAAACCGTGCTTTTTGATGCCGAACATTTTTTTGACGGATGGAAAGAAGATGCCGATTACGCCCGGGCCTGTATTGAGCAAGCCCGCAAAGCCGGGGCGCGCTGGATCGTTCTTTGCGATACCAATGGCGGCACCTTGCCCGATCGGATCGAAGAAATCACCGATGCTGCGGCCCGCTGCATCGATGGACACCACCTGGCCATCCATTGCCATGAAGACACCGATAACGCCACCGCCAATTCTTTGGCCGCCGTTCGCGCCGGAGCGCGGCAAATTCAAGGCACCTTTAACGGCCTTGGCGAACGTTGCGGCAACGCGAATTTGGTGTCCATTCTTCCTTCTCTGATTTTAAAAATGGGGTTCAAGACGGCGATCGATGCGGCAGGATTAAAGCGTCTGCGGCAAGTATCCGGTCAAATTGACGCTTGGCTTAATCGCCCGCCCGATCCGGGGGCGCCCTATATCGGTGATTTCGCCTTTTCCCATAAAGGCGGGCTGCACGCATCGGCCGTTGGTAAAAATCCGCGCTGTTACGAACATATCGATCCGGAAGCCGTCGGTAATCGCCGCCATATCCTGGTATCGGTTCAAGCCGGCAAGACATCGATCATGACGCGCTTGCATCATATGGGCATACCCCTGGAAAAAGATGACCCGCGGCTGGCCGAATTGCTGAATATCGTCAAGGAGCGATCCCTCGAAGGATATTCCTATGACGGGGCCGAAGCGAGTTTTGAGATTCTGGCCCGCCGGGTTTTATCGCCGATGCCGGATTATTTCACGATCCGCGAATATCAAATCGTTAACCATCATCGCCAAAACGACCATGGCCGGATCACCGCGCAATCAACGGCAAAGGTGCACATTCTGGCCAAGGGAAAAATCCATACCGCCACGGCCGAAGGCAACGGCCCCGTCCATGCCCTTGATAACGCTTTGCGGCGCGCCTTGATTCCCATTTTTCCGCCGCTGGCCGATTTGCGTTTGGTCAATTACAAAGTCCGTATTTTATCGCCATCCAGCGATACATCGGCAAAAACCCGGGTGATGATCACCTGCAGTGACCGACAAAAGCGATTTTGGAACACGCTTGGCGTTTCCACCGATGTCATCGATGCATCACGGCGGGCTTTGATCGATGCCTTTGTCTGGAAGTTATTTCACGAAAAGGCCGATATATCTCGCGCGGGAAAAAATCCGGAATAAGAACCCGGTTTCGATATTTTAGGCCGATATTTTGGGCCCCATATTTTAGGCCGATATTTTGGCCCTATATTTTTAGCCTTTAGCTCTTTTTTACCCATGGGATAAAGCCATCATGAAAAACGATCGAAAAACCGAAAGAGAGCATTTATCCGCCCCCGCCGTGATTCTTTTCCAGCCCCAGCTTGGGGGCAATATCGGCTCTACCGCGCGGGCGATGCTGAATACGGGATTGACCGATTTGCGTGTGGTCATCGATCCCACCCCATACTCGAAATCCAAATGGGCAACGAAATGGAACCATATGCACGGCCAAGCCCGAATCATGGCCGCCGGCGCACGATCGATGCTGGATGGATTGACCCCCCTGCCAAGCTTTGATCGCGCCTGCGCGGGGATCACCCGTCTGTACGGCGCAACCGCCCGGGGGCGCGATGCTAATCAACGGGTTATGGATCCGCGCAGTGCCGCCGCCGCCATGCGCCGCGATATTGCCGAGGGCGGCACACCGGCCATTGTTTTCGGCCCCGAATCAAGCGGCTTTGATAACGATGTCGCAAGCCGTTGCGACGCGCTTATCATCGCCGGATTGAACCCACAATTTCGCTCTCTCAATCTGGCCCAAGCGGTTCTGTTAATCGGATATGAATGGTGGATGCAGGCCCCCGCCCGTCTTCGCGACCAGACCGTTCGAAAAGGGGCAAAACCGGCCTTGCGCGGGGATATTGAACATCTTTTCGATCACCTTGAATCGGCCCTCGATCAAGGAAAATTCTTTGCCTCCCCCCAACAAAAACCGGCGATGATGCGCAATATTCGCAATCTTTTCCTACGCGCCGGTCTGCTCGACCGCGAGGTGCGGGCCTTGCGGGGGATTATCCATTGTCTTTCCGATTCCACCCCCCATCAAAACGCCCCGAAACCCCCCGGGGGAAAATCCCCCGGGAAAAACCCCCCCGGGAAAAACCCGGTCGGAACGCCGTTTTAATATGGCCCGCGATCGTGACCAGGCGCCGATAACTATCGCGCCGACCAAGCCCGGTCGGCACCGTCCAATCGGCCAAGCGTCGGGCTTGAAAGGACGGGATTTGCCGCAGGCCCGCGGTCGTGAATTTCGTCCGGTTGATCCCCGGGCGCCGATGCACCCTTTGCCATCGAATAAAGGCCGGGGCACAGGTAACGATCACCCGATCGCATTGGCGATCAAGGCCGGTTTCAAATAAAAGCGGCACGTCAAGAAGACAAAACGCGCACCCGTTCCTAAACGCGCGCCGGATAAAATCGCGCCTTATCATATCCAGTCGCGGATGAACCACGCCCTCGAGGCGGGCCAGACGGGCCGGATCGGCAAAAACAAAAGAACCCAAAGCCGCCCGATCGATACCTTTATTTTTTCCTAAAAACGCTTCCGGCACGTCTTGTCCGAAAAGGTGGTGCAGCTGCTTTTGCATTTGCCGATCATGGGCAAAGAGGGCATGGACATGGGCATCGGCATTATAAATCGGCGCGGCGATAATCGCGCCAAGCATGGCCGCGGCCGTGCTTTTTCCACTGCCGATGGCACCGGTGATGCCGATCGTCATCATCATCCCGCCCCAAGGGTTTGCCCGGAATTTTCACGGGGATATTTATGGGCCATCACGATATCGCCGCGTCCAGTAATTGGCGCAATTCGATATGATCGTCCGGTGTAAAACCGAACCAATGGTGAAATGCCTTTTGTCCCTGCGCGATTAACATATCGATACCGCCGATGGTCGCGTATCCGGCGATCCGCGCCCGCTTGATTAAATCGGTGTTCTTTGGCGCATACACCAAATCATAGACCAATGCGCCTTGGGCAAGGCCTTCAAGGTCAACGTCCAGCCGGGGATATCCATCCATTCCACACGGCGTTGCATTGACGAATAAATCGGCATGATCAAGCGCGTCTTTCGCTTTGTCCATCGTCAGGACGCGGATCGTATTTTTATTGCTCGGGATTTTTTGCCCGGGTTTAACAACGCCATTCCCGCGATCCGTCACCGATGGCGGCCCATTGACCGTATCGATCCATCGATTGAACGCATCCATCTTTGTTTTTGACCCACGGCGGACCAAAACGCGCACATCCTTAACGCCATAGTCCAATAATCCGCAAATCACCGCGCGGGCCGCACCGCCGCTGCCGCTTATACAGGCGGCGGAAAAACGTGCCCGATTACGCGTGGTCGAATCGGGGGCGGCAATTTTTTCAATCGGGGCGAGAAAGCCGGCAACATCCGTATTATCACCATGCAAAGCACCGTCCTTTGACCCGACCGTGATGGTATTGACGGCGCCAAGACGGCGGGCCTGATCGCCGAGGTGATCCAGAAAAGGCACCACCGCCTGCTTGTGGGGAATGGTGACGTTACAGCCGATATAACGGTGGCGCATGCCATCGATGAATCGGGAAAGATCATCGCTGCTTACATTGACGGCGCGATAGCGCGCCTTGATACGATTTTCTTTCAGCCAATGATTATGCATCAAAGGGGAGAGCGAATAATCGACACTGCCACCGATAACGGCCAATATCTCCCTTGGCGCCGATATCCGATTTTTCGGGGTCAATCGACTATTCCCCGATACCGCGTATCAAAGATTTGGCGCCGTATCGGCGCAACGCCGTCAAAAGAGGCATCATCGGCAACCCGAGGATGGCGAAAAAATCCCCGTCCATATCCTTGATTAGTTGAATCCCCGGCCCTTCTATGCGACATACCCCGGGGGTCGTGTGCTGCGTTTCAAGGGCAAGATAAGCATCGAGGGCATGATCGCTAAAATCGTGCATCGTTAACCGAGAATGATCGGTGTGATGCCAAATTTCAGCCCCGTTCCGCCAAAGACTAACGGCGCTGAAAAGATTATGGCAACCACCGCGCATCCATTGCAATTGACGGCGCGCTTCCTGTGTATTGGCGGGTTTTGATATGCGTTTGCCCCGGCTTTCCAATATTTGATCGCAACCGATGATCAGATCGTTATCCATAGTATCGGTATCTGAGCCATCATTATCCGGGGCATCATTATCGGGGGCATCGTTATCCGGATCGCCGCCGATCGGATCGCCGCCGCCAAAATCGGTATCCGAACGGGATTTGGCCCGCTGGCTTTTGTCGCCCCTGTTCGAATCGTGACCCGAATCGTGAGATACATCCCGAAATGGACCCAATAATGGATGTTGGAATAATTGGGGGGGCGTTAAGGACGGCGACTTGGAAGATATCGACCGGGGGCGGGGGGATGCCAACCGGCTTGCGATCGCCGCGGCTTTTTGACGGGCGAGGTACAACGCCATATCCCCATTCGTCAAATGCGGTTTTGATCGGCGCAAGGATTCTTCATCGAGATCGGCCGGATATACCGCAACCGCGATTCCGGCACGATTCAAAAGCCGCTTTCGAATGGGACTGGCAGAAGCAAGAATCATGATTTTTTAACGGCGCGAACGGAAGGGGATAATAATGGGGAAAATCAATGTAACAAAATGGTAAGAAATGGGGACAAGCAAGATCTATCCCCCCTTATCTTTTTTTATCCACACCAAATCAAGATCGGTCTTTGGCTTTCTTCCTTTTCTGGGGATAACGAGGATAACATCCAAAAAAACCGGGTTTATAACGCCATTATGATCGATTTAAATCGTTAGTAAAGATGGGGAACGATGCCCGGCGGTGCGGTATTAAAAATAGCACCCCCATGATTCCACCAACCAACAACAAGTACCTTCTTATTATATGTTGTACTGAATATGGTTGGGATCAAACAGCGCGGATCGTCTCGGCCCTGTTTTTCTTTATCGGTCGATTTCTTGTCCCCGCGCCGATCAGACGTCTTGACAAGAGGCGAACACTCCTCTAGCGTTTTTTTAGGCCTGCTTATCGTTTTTCCTTTGTCCCGTTTTGACATGAATGGAAAAGGCGGGCGGTTTATTCTTTTGAACGCTCTTTTCGTGGGAGCGTCTTTTTACTCCCATCTCCCGCAAAAACCGATAAAAGATCATTTTATCCCGGTTTTTACGGTGCCATCCATTTCATATTATGAATCTCAAAGAACTGAAAAGTAAGTCGCCATCGGATCTTTTGGCTTTTGCCGAGAGTTTGGATATCGAAAACGCGTCCAATCTGCGCAAGCAAGATATGATGTTTACGATTCTCAAGCGATTGTCCGATCAGGGTAAAATGATTTCGGGAAGCGGCGTGCTTGAGATTCTTCAAGACGGTTTCGGTTTTCTGCGCTCGTCCGATTCCAATTATCTTCCCGGATCGGATGATATTTATGTTTCGCCGGCAACCATCAAGAAAATAGGGTTGCGCAACGGCGATACGCTGGAGGGGGAAATAAGGGCCCCATCCGATAACGAACGTTATTTTGCCCTCGATAAAATCGCGACCGTTAATTTCGAGGAACAAAAAGCGCTTCGCCACCGAATCAATTTCGATAATTTAACCGCGCTTTACCCGCAAGAGAGTTTGAATCTCGAGATTGAAGGATCCGGGGCAAAAGGGATGACAACCCGGATAATCAATCTGATTACCCCGCTGGGTAAGGGGCAGCGGGCCTTGATTGTTGCACCGCCGCGGACCGGCAAGACGATGATGTTGCAAAACATCGCCCATGCGATCACGACCAATCATCCGGAAGCCTATGTTCTTGTTCTTTTGATCGACGAGCGTCCCGAGGAAGTGACCGATATGGCCCGATCGGTCAAAGGCGAGGTCGTATCATCGACCTTTGACGAACCGGCCACCCGCCACGTTCAAGTCGCGGAGATGGTCATATCAAAAGCGAAAAGATTGGTCGAACACAAACGCGATGTCGTCATATTGCTTGATTCGATCACCCGTCTGGCCCGGGCCTATAACACGATGGTTCCAAGTTCCGGCAAGGTGTTGACCGGTGGTGTCGATGCCAATGCGTTACAACGGCCAAAACGCTTTTTCGGGGCGGCCCGTAATATCGAAGAAGGGGGATCGTTGACCATTATCGGCACCGCATTGGTCGATACCGGATCGCGGATGGACGAGGTGATTTTCGAAGAATTCAAGGGAACCGGCAATTCGGAAATTATTCTGGATCGCAAATTGTCGGACAAGAGGGTCTTTCCGTCGATTGATATCACGAAATCGGGAACCCGCAAGGAAGAGCTTTTGATCGATAAAACCCAGCTTGGAAAATTGTGGATGTTGCGCCGTATCCTGTTGCCGATGGGGGTTGTCGATGCGATGGAATTTTTACTCGATAAGATGCGCAGCACCAAGGATAATCAAGCGTTTTTCGATTCGATGAACAGTTAAGAGGCCCGCTTTTAACCGTCGGTGAGGCCGTGCCCCATCTTTTTAGGGGCTGTTTCCCGGGGCCGTGGTTTTCCCATCTTTTTTGGGTTGTTTAACCCGCTTTTCCAGGGCTGTTTGCCGGGGCCGCTTTCGGATCATTGACCGGGGGTATTTCCAATGACCCGGATTTCTCGAGGCCGTGATTGCCCCATCTTTTTAGGGTTGTTCAACCCGCTTTTCCCGGGGCCGCTTTCGGGCGGCGTTTTTCCGGTCTATTCCCGTTCTATTTCTTGAGGTATTTCCATTCTATTCCGGTTTTATTTCCGGGGCGGGTGCGTTTTGGTCGGTTTTTTTAAGACCGTTCGTGGTCAAGCAGTTGTTTTTTCAAAGAAAGGCCGTGTTTTCGGCCGATATAGCCACCGCCCAGGGGCGTTGCCGCAATGACGCGATGACACGGAATCACAAGGGAAAACCGATTATCGCGGCAGGCACCGCCAACGGCGCGCGCGTTGCTTTTTGCTTGGGTCGGATTTAATTGCCGGGCAACATCGCCATAGGTTATTTGCTCGCCCACTTTGGTGGTGGATAAAAAATGCCACACTTGGCGCCGGTAATCGGTACCATCGATTAAAAGGGGAAGATCGTGCGGATCGGGCCATTGCTTTTTGACATAGGCATCGATCCAGTCGCGCAACCGGGATAACGCTTTGGACGTTGACGGTTCGTGATCGAACGCGGCGACGGTATCGTCATCCCACCGAATGAAAAGAATGTGTTCGTCGTTATACCGGACGTTCAATCGCCCCCAGGGCAGGTATAATTGGGTAAACATGCCCCGATTCTATCATACTCGGGCATACACGGGCTAAAAAATGATATTATTAATCCGGTTTCGTCTTCGGTTTGGCCGCCGTGGCGGTCGGCTTGGCTTTGGCCGCGGCCGCGCGCGGCCCGCCACCCAATGCCCCCTGAGATTTTAAGGGTTTTGTTGAGGGCGGTGTTGCCGGTGATGTTGCCGATGACCATAAAGCCTTACTCGATAAAATTTCCTCAAGGTCACGGGCCCGGTAGACCGGCGCGAGGCACTGATGGCCGAGGCAAAGAATAGCACCGGGTTTTTTGAATGACGGCGAATCCGATTTTTTGGCTCGGGTCGATAGGATTTTTTCGTTGCTCTTTGGATCTTTTTTCTTTTGGGAAGAGCCATGATTGCCATTGACCGATGTTTCAGAATCGGTGGAATCAAAGGATGGATCATCGCCGCCATTAAAGGTGCCATTGGTGCTTTTGCCCGATGATTTGGGGCCCGGTTTTTGTTGCGGCGGCTGATGGCTTATGACGATATAGGGTCCGGCATGGGCATTGGCAACGGCGGCCAAGGCTTTGAAGGTTTTTCGTTTCGGATTGCCGACAAGATGAAGAAGATAGGGTCTGTGCAAGAAAGCGGCCACATTGGTAAGGGTCGCATGGGCGATCAGGTCTTTTTCCATGGCTTTGGCAAAAAGGGCGATGATCGCATCGGCCCGTTGGCGATAAAGCGGGTTTCCGGTTAAAAGCCAGAGGCGGACAAAAACGTCACAAAGAATCGATTGGCCGGCCGGAATCGTCAGATCGCGCACCGTTTTAATCCGAACGATGACATCGTTTCGGTCGTTGGCACTGAGGAAATAGCCCCCTTTATCGGCATCGTAGTGATGGTTTCGAGCGATGGCCACGATATCTTGCGCCTTTTGCAGATAGGCCGGATTGCCGCCGGCCTCGTAAAGGCCAAGGGCGGCCCGGGCGAAAAAAGCGATATCATCCAGTGTCGCGACATGGCGGCGGGTGATCGCATCATGATACAATCGCCCTTTGTCCAGCGCGGCTTTTTCAAGGGCGCCAAAGGCTTTTTCGGCGCGGTCAATCCATTCCGGTTTGGCCAAGACCTGACCGGCCCGGGTAAGGGCATGAATCATCATCGCGTTCCAGTCGCAAAGGGCTTTATCGTCGCGGTTGGGGGCGGGTCTTTTCTGGCGTTGTTTAAAAAGGCGTTGGCGGCATTTTTCGAGTTTTGCATCGGTCAGTGACGCGATGATGCGCTCTCCGGTCGAATCGAGCTGATGCAAGATATTCGCGCCTTGGTAATGGCCCTGATCGAGGATCGAATAAAATTGCCCAAAGGTATTTTTAAGCCGTCCCAAAGTGTGATTCAGTGCATCGGTAGACCAAAGATAATAAGCGCCTTCCTGTTTTTCTTCCGATGGGGGGGCGCTCCGTTTTGTCGGACTTTCTTTGCGCATGGACGTGCCGGCCCGGCGCAGCATACTCCAAAGATTCTTCTTCTTGCTTGCAACCGGTTTGGAATCGGCATCCAAGGATGCCGCCCATAGGCCCTTTGGCAACCGCATCTCACGCTCGAGCCAGGCGATGGTTTGTTCAACCCGTTGGCGCCAGAACGGCGATTGATTTTCCTGCCAGCCAAGGCATAACCATTCGACGATAAGGGCGTTGTCATAAAGCATTTTTTCAAAATGGGGAACAAGCCATCGGGCATCGACGCTATAGCGGGCATAGCCGCCGCCGAGATGATCATAAATTCCCCCGGTCGACATATGCTCGATGGTGCGCAGAAAGGCATCGCGCAGCGGTCGATAACCGTTTTCGCGCCACAGTCGATGAAGCATGAAGAAAAGGGGTGCTTGGGGAAACTTGGGTGCGCCGCGCAATCCCCCGTTGATCGGGTCGAGTAAATGGATCATTTTCTCGCCCATGATGCGCTCGTTTTTTTGGCGGCTGGCCGATTGGGCAAGATATTGGGGGCCGTTTTGGACGACCGGGCCGTCCTGTGGTCCGGCAAGACCGGCGATCGCTTGTTTTAAGGTTTGGCAGCGCTTGGCGATGGCATTGCGATCTTGTTGCCACAACAGGGAAACGCGCTCGAGGACATAGCCAAATCCGGTCATGCCGTCGCGATCTTTGTCGGGAAAATATGTGCCCCCCCAAAAAGGTTCGCGATCGGGGGTTAAAAACATGGTCAACGGCCACCCGCCGTGGGATCCGTCGGCGGTAAGAGCGGCTTGATAGATGGTGTCGATATCCGGTCTTTCTTCACGGTCGACTTTCACGGGAATAAAATGGCGGTTGATAACGGTCGCGATATCCGGATTTTCAAAGCTTTCCCGGGCCATGACATGGCACCAATGGCAGGCGGCATAGCCGATCGACAGCAAGACCGGACGATCGAGGCGCCGGGCTTCGGCAAATGCTTGATCCGACCAGGAAAACCATTGGACCGGATTATCCTTGTGTTGCAGGAGATAGGGGCTGGTTTGTCCGGTTAATCCGGCCCCTTGCAATGAAACGGCGGATTCAAGTGCAAGGTTCGATGGCGCTCTTTTTATCGGCGTGGTCCCTTTTTCGGTTTTTGCCCGGGCCGGGGCTTGGGTGGAAGATTTTTTGAATGGTGTTTTATTTTTTGTGCTCATGGGACTATATCTGGAAGTTCTTGTTCGCGGACGCAAGCGAATTTTATCGGTTGCGGGTTTCGTTTTTGAACTTAAAACAGGGCTTTTGACCATCGATAGATCCATTTCATCTGTTGATTTATTTCTTTGTGGCATCACATCCAGGAGATATCCCATCGATTATGCGTGAAATTGTTATGGATACCGAAACGACGGGGCTTTCGACCGAAGACGGCCATCGGTTGATCGATATCGGCTGTGTCGAACTTGAAAATATGGAAATGACCGGAAATCACGGCCAGTGGTATGTCGATCCGCAACGTTCGATTCCGGCCGAAGCGGTCGCCATTCATGGGATGGATGACGCCTTTTTTGTCGGACGGCCGCTTTTTGCCGATATCGTCGATGCCTTTATCGATTTTATCGGCGACAGCCGCCTTATTATTCACAACGCGCCCTTTGACCTCGGTTTTTTGAATATGGAATTGACGGCGGTCGGTCGCCCGCCCCTTTCCCGGGAACGGGTTTTGGACACGTTGCCTTTGGCTCGTAAAAAATATCCCCAGGCCAGTTTGGACGCGTTGTGCCAGCGTTTTTCGATATCGCTCGATAACCGGCGCAAGCACGGGGCGTTGACCGATTCGCGTTTGCTGGCCCAGGTCTATCCCTATCTTATGGGGCGAAAGATCCAGCGCGGGTTTGATCTTGTCGCGCAGCGCAGCGGCGATGATACAAAATACGATTATGGATCCCGATGTCCGCCATCCCATGACGCGAATGACGCGGAGAAAAAAGCCCATCGCCGCATGGTCGAAACGATACCGGGATCGCTTTGGCTTCGACTATCGGACGGGGAAAAAAGCGGATGACGCCAATCGGATATTGACCGATTATCGACAACATGCCAAATTTACCCCTTTCCGCCGCAATATCGGCGTGATGTCGGTCGATACGCGCTATCGGCGCAAGGGCATCGCCGCTAAGGCCGGACGATACGAATGAAGGGTGGCAAAAAGCCCCCATCCAAAGGCCCCAGTTCAAATGCCCCAGTCCAAAGGGGGCAAATGGGGGGTCAAAACGGAATTCAAACGGGGGGATCGACCAGGGGAATCGAACGGGGCGATACAATGGGCGATCAAAACGGGATTCAAATAGGGAATCGAACGAGGCGATACAATGGGTGATCAAAAGGGTAATACAATGGATCATGAAACGATCACGCCCCAAGTCGGCGTGATTATGGGGAGCCAGTCGGATTGGCCGACCATGCGCCATTGCTGTCGGACCTTGGATCAATTCGGCATTGCCTATCAATCCCATATCGTTTCGGCCCACCGCACCCCCGATCGCATGGGTCAATACGCGCGCACGGCCCGGGAAAAGGGATTAAAAGTCATTATTGCCGGGGCCGGCGGCGCGGCCCATCTGCCGGGTATGGTGGCTGCGATGACCGTGTTGCCGGTGATTGGCGTGCCGATGGATCGATCTTTTCTGCATGGTCTCGATGCCCTGTTGTCGATGGTCCAGATGCCGCGCCAAGTACCGGTTGCAACCGTTGCCAATGGCGATACCGGGGCGGTGAATGCTGCCTATCTGGCCGCTTCGATTCTTGGCCTTGAAAACCCGGATATCGCCGATCGTTTGGAAACTTTGCGCGCGGATCAGGAAAAAAATCTTGATCCTCATCCCCGCGATTGATCCGTTCAAGCGGTGACGGCGGGCATCCCCAAAGGCGCAACCCTTGGTATCGTCGGGGGTGGTCAGCTTGGCCGAATGATGGCCCGGGCGGCGCGTGTTCTCGGGTATCGTAGCCACGTTTGGGACGCATTGCCCGGGCCCGGTGCGCCCCCCCCTGCGGCCCAAGAAAGCGACCGCTTTAGCCATGGTATGGACGATGCGGTCATTCAATCCTTTATTGTCGATAGCGCGGCTTTTTTATGCGAATTTGAAAATATTCCATCCGCGGTTTTGCAACGTCTGGCCAAAACCGATCGTTTGTTTCCCAATCCTACCGTGATCCAAACCGGATCGTCGCGGATCAAGGAGAAAGAGCTTTTTGCCGCGGTCGGTCGCCATTTTGCCCCATGGTGTCCGGTGACCGGACATGAGGATCTGACGGTGGCGATCGATCGGATTGCACCCCCGGGAATCTTAAAAACGGTTCGCCTTGGCTATGACGGCAAGGGTCAGGCCTTGGTTGCAACCAAGGCTGAAAAGCAACAGGCAACCGCCCTTATCGGTGATCATGTCCATGATAAAGGTGTGAATGGGGCAGAGGCGCCGTTTATTTTTGAGAAAAAAATTGCTTTCGATCGGGAGATTTCGGTCATTATCGTCCGCAATCAAAAGGGAGAGACGCGGACTTTCGGCCCGATCGAAAACATCCATAAAGAGCATGTTTTGCGCCTGTCCATATATCCGGCTCGGATTTTGGAAAAGGTGCATCGGGACGCCTTGGCGGCGGCCCTGGCCGTGGCCGAGGCATTGAATCTTTGCGGTATCTTAACCGTCGAGATGTTCGTTTCCGGCGATCGGGTTTTCTTGAATGAAATCGCGCCGCGTCCCCATAATTCCGGCCATTGGACGATCGAGGCCTGCCCCGTGTCCCAATTTGGGATGTTCGTCCGCAGCGCTTGCGGATTGCCGCTTGGCGATCCGCGCCCGCGGTGTCCGGCGGCCATGGTTAATCTTCTCGGCGCGCGCATTGATGCGGCGGATCGGATCGGCCGCGATCGTCATAATAAGGTGCATGTGTATGGCAAAAAAACGGCCCTTCCCGGTCGAAAAATGGGCCATGTGACGCGTCTTTTTCCCGATTTCGATCGGGGTCGGGTGATCGATTGGGCCCAGGACATCGCGGGGGAGGAATGGAACGTTGATGAGAGGCGGGGCACCGATGGGCAATAATCCCGATAACGATGGCCGTCACAATCCCCAGAAGAATATCCGGAAAAACATCCGGAAGAACCCCCACAAAAATCCCCACAAGAATCCGGATGATCCGGTCGGCCGGGCCCGGCCGATATCGTGGACATGGCCGACCGCTTCGGTATGGGGGGCGATATGGAACGAGGTATGGAACGAAGCACGGAAAAAAGGATGGGAAGGGACATTGAAGGGGGAAGGGATATTGAAGGGGGAAGGGACATTGAAAGGAAGATGGATAGGGGAATGGAAAGGGATATGGAATCGATTATTAGCGATTTTTCTTCCCCATCGGTGCGTTCTTTCCGGTCGCATCATCACCGATCGCGGGCTGGATGGCGAAAATTGGAAGCGGGTCGATTTCATCGCCGCGTCTTTTTGCGACCGATGCGCCGCGCCCCTTGATCTTTCCTCGTTGCCCGATCCGTCTTTTCGATTTCCTCTGCCGGTCGATGGGTCGGATGGAACATCATCGGGCGGCCACAAAATGCACTGTCTGGCGTGTCGGGCAACGCCGCCGCCATGGCAAAGGGCCCGCGCGGCCTTTGCCTATCGGGATGGCGGGCGCGACATCATTCTTGCGTTTAAACATGGTGACCGAACCGATATGACAACATTGCTAAGCGCATGGTTGGCCCGGGCCGGGCGCGATTTGATGGATAAGGCTTTATTGGTGCCGGTTCCCTTGCACCCCAGTCGGTTATTTCTGCGCCGCTATAACCAATCGGCGTTATTAACCAAAGGTCTTGCCCGTCATTATCGGTCATGCCGCAATATGGCCGATGGATTAATCCGGACACGGCGCACCACATCCCAAGGCCATATGGGAACACGGGCCCGTTACCGCAATGTGCGCGGTGCGTTTACGGTGAACGAAAACCACCGATCGGATATAAAAGGGGCGGATGTGGTTCTGGTTGATGATATAATCACGAGCGGCGCGACCGCTTCGGCCTGCACCGGGGCGTTGTTGGCGGCCGGGGCGCGAAGGGTCGATCTTTTGACCTTGGCCCGGACCGCGCGCCCGGCGGGGCAATAGCCCCGCCATTAAGGCATGCGATAACATCCCGCTCTTGCGGTGGCCGGCCGGCGGCGGGCGATCGGCAGGGGGGCAATCGCCCCGCCATTAAGGCGTGCGATAACATCCCGCTCTTGCGGCGGTATAAATAGGAAAGATCAGCACGATATGCCGCGCGAAACTAAATCGAAAAAGAATTCTGCAAGCGATTTTGCCCCCGATTTTGCCCCGGATTTTTCCCCGGATTTTTCCACGTTGGCCCCGTTCTGCGTGGCCTGTGTTCAGATGAACGCGACCGCCGATCGGCAAGATAATATCGATGCGATCACCAAGGGTCTTCAAGAAGCGGCGCAGCGCGGCGCCGATGTCGTCGCCTTGCCGGAAAACGCCGGTGGCATGGGGGCCGACCCGATGACCTTGGCGGGCGATGCCGATCATCATCCGGTATTATCGGCCTGTCGCTCCCTTGCCGCCCGGTTGCATATTCGGGTTTTGGTCGGATCGCTTGCGATTTTGCGGCACGATCGGGCGGGGGAAAACGGCCCGCCTTTGGTGAATAGGGGCTTTTGGATCGATCGCGATGGCGCGATCCTATGCCATTATGATAAAATTCATCTGTTTGACGCGGATCCGCCCGGGGGTGAGAAACACCGCGAATCGGATCTATACCACGGCGGTGATAAAGCGGTCATTGCCCCGACCCCTTGGGGCGGATGGGGCATGACGATCTGTTACGATTTGCGTTTTCCCGGGCTTTATCGCGCTCTGGCAAAAGGCGGGGCCGGTTATATCGGCGTCCCTTCGGCCTTTACCTATTCGACCGGCAAGGCCCATTGGTCGACCCTTGTCCGCGCGCGGGCGATCGAAAATGGATGCTTTATCATTGCCCCGGCCCAATGCGGGCATCATGGCCCGAACCGCCGGACATGGGGGGAATCGATGATCGTCGATCCCTGGGGAAACGTTCTTGCCCGGGCCGGTCGCGATGCGCAGGTGATCAGCGCGATTGTCGATCCGCGTCTGATCGACAAAGCCCGCCGGGCCGTCGGCGCCCTTTATAACGAGTGTGACTTTAAATAAGCGGCGGTTTTTTTCGGATCGGTTGATCGGCGCATAGGATATAATGAACGTTGGTTCGATTGGGATCAATCCGCCAGCCGCGGCCCGCCAATCGCGGAACGATGCCGGAAACGTCCCGCACAACAAGACCGACACGCTTAAATAAGCGGCGGTTTTTTTCGGATCGGTTGATCGGCGCATAGGATATAATTAACGTTGGTTCGATTGGGATCAATCCGCCAGCCGCGGCCCGCCAATCGCGGAACGATGCCGGAAACATCCCGCACAACAAGACCGGCATGATGAAGCCGATCGGCCATGTGATCGGGGGGGATAAAGCGGCGCCAGTCATGGGTGCCTTTTTCAATCCAGCCAAGCAGATATTCCGCGCCGGCGATGGCGAAAAGCCACGAGGCAAAAGTCCGATTGAGGGTCGATAGAAACAAAAGCCCGCCCGGTTTGACCGCCGCCGCCGCCCGCTCGAGAAAAGCCTGGGCGTGATCGCTGTGCTCGATGACTTCAAGGGCGAGGACGACGTCAAAGCGGGCAGAGCCGATATGGTCGATGGTGCCCCGGCGATAATCGATCCGAAGACGGTTGGCTTTGGCGTGGGCTTTGGCGACATCGATGGCTTCGGGGGATGGATCGATTCCGCAGACATTCGCCCCAAGCCGGGCGAGGGGCTCGGCGCATAAACCACCGCCGCAACCGATATCGAGAATATCGACGTGTTGCCAAGGGGGTGGCCCGGGTTGGGGATGAAATCGTTCGATGTGATCGATGATATAGCCCAGTCGAACCGGATTAATTCGGTGCAATGGCGCAAAAGCCCCTCTCCGATCCCACCATTGATCGGCACTCTGGCGAAAAGAATCGTGACGGCGAGGTTGAGAAGACATGATAAAATTTGATAGTAATGACGAAGGTTCATTTATTTCTTACCTTTGATGCCACTCATCGTCCAGAAATTCGGCGGCACTTCAGTTGCGGATCCCGGTCATATCATGGCCGCGGCCAAGCGCGTGAAAGATGCCGTTCAGCGCGGAAAAAACCCGATTGTCGTCGTGTCGGCGATGGCCGGGGTGACCGATCGGCTTGTGTCTTATGTCGGCGCGATGGATGATATCGGCGGCGCTGATGAATACGATGTCGTCGTTTCCAGCGGCGAGCAGGTGGTGGCCGGGTTGATGGCCCTTGCCTTGCGTAAAATCGGTGTCGACAGTCGATCTTTTCTGGCGTGGCAAGTGCCGATACGAACGACATCGATTCACGGCAACGCGCGCATCCTATCGATCGACCACGCGGTTTTGGCCGATTACGCCAAAGCGGGCAAGGTTCCGGTTCTGCCCGGTTTTCAGGGAATCGGCGATGATCGGCGGGTGACAACCCTTGGCCGAGGGGGATCGGATACCAGTGCCGTTGCCCTTGCGGCCGCCCTTGAAGCCGAGGAATGTGAGATTTTCACCGATGTCGACGGTATCTATACGGCCGATCCCAGAATCGTTGAAACGGCACGCAAACTCGATACAATCACATATGACGAGATGCTGGAACTGGCATCCATGGGGTCAAAGGTCTTGCAAACCCGATCGGTGCAATTGGCGGCGAAATATCGGGTGCGGGTGCATGTGCGTTCGTCTTTTTCCAAAGATCATGGGACGGAACTTGTTGCCGAGGAGGAAATGATGGAAAAACCGATTGTTAGCGGAATTGCCCATTGCGATAACGAGGCGAAAATAACCCTTGTCTCGGTGGCCGATCGCCCGGGGGTGGCCGCCGCTATTTTCCGAGCGCTGGCCGATGCCGGAATCAATGTTGATATGATTGTCCAAAATATTTCCGATCCGATTTTGGCGGATGGGCAAACACCAAAAACCGTATCCGATGCCGAAATGCCCCATCATGACAAGCCATCCGGGCAAGACGTATCCGATGCCGAAATGCCCCGTCATGACAAGGGATCCGGGCAAGACGTATCCGATGAAAGCGTATCGGAAAAAGCGGCCAAAGCCCCAAACGGGCGACCCCGGCGAACCGATATCACATTCACGGTCGGGGCGGATCAGATGAAAAAAGCCCTTTTGGTCCTGAAAAAGCAAGACGATGCCGCCACCTGCCGCCAGGTGATTGCCGATGACAATGTGGCCAAGGTATCGATTGTCGGGGTTGGTATGCGGGCCCATGCCGGGGTTGCCGTATCGATGTTTGATGCCTTGGCCCAAATCGGGATTAATATCGCGGTGATTTCAACATCGGAAATCAAGATCAGTGTTTTGATTGAAAAATCCCGATGCCGGGAGGCGGTCGCGCGTCTGCACGAAACATTCCAACTCGCCTGATTTATGAGAATTGCAAATAAGGGCATGGACACGGATGCATCCGATAAGGACGTGGACACGGGCGCAAAGGATCGCCGAACGATGGCCGATGCGGATGCACCCGATAGGGACGTGGACACAGGCGCAAAGGGTCGCCGAACGATGGCCGATACGGATGCACCCGATAGGGACGTGGATACGGATGCAAAGGATCGCCGAACGATGGCCGGTTCCGGCCTGGCCAACGGGCATCATCCCATCACGATAGATCCAACCCTCGACCGTTTATGGCAGCGCGGCAAGGCCTATCTGGGGGTCGATTACCCGATTATGGGCGGCGCGATGACCTGGATTTCCGAAGCGGGTTTGGTATCGGCGATAAGCAATGCGGGCGCTTTTGGCGTGATTGCGGCCGGGGCCCAAACCCCGACCCAACTGGACGGGCAGATACGTGCGACCCGCGCGCGAACTTCGCACCCTTTTGGGGTTAATCTGATCATCATGCATGAGCAAATCGATGATTTGATGGCGGTATGCATCGATCAACGGGTATCGCATGTGATTCTTGCCGGCGGTATCGCAAAACGGCGCCAAGTCGGGCGGTTGCGCGATGCGGGGTGCCATGTCATGGGCTTTATTCCAACGGTATCATTGGGGCGTAAGTTATTGGACTGGGGGGTCGATGGCTTGATCATCGAAGGGATGGAGGCCGGTGGTCATACCGGGGCGGTATCGACGACCGTTCTTGCCCAAGAGATATTGCCGGAAATGGAAAACGCCATCGTTTTTGTCGCCGGCGGCATCGGTCGCGGTGAAGGGATGGTATCGTATCTCGAGATGGGCGCAAGCGGATGTCAGATCGGCACGCTTTTTGCCTGTGCGCGCGAATCGATCGCCCATCCTTCGTTCAAAAAAGAATTGGTCCGGGCCAAGGCGCGGGACGCGAAATTATCGATACAGTTGGATCATCGATTTCCGGTTATTCCGGTGCGCTCGATTCACAATCGGGCATCCCGGCTTTTCCTCGACATCCAGCGCAAAGCGGCCAAGCAGGTCGATCAAGGAGAAATCAGTCGCCATCAGGCCCAAATGACGATAGAGCATTTTTGGGCCGGTGCCTTGCGCCGGGCGGTGATCGATGGGGATGTCGAAACCGGTTCTTTGATGGCGGGGCAAAGCGTCGGGATGGTGCGTGATGTCGAAACCGTCACGACGATTATCGCCCGCTTGATTGGCGAGGCGGGGATGTCCCTTAAAAAACGAAGGAATTAAAAACGAAGAGATTAAAAACGAAGGGCGAACCCCGAACGGATTGGAACGGGGACGGGATAACCATGGCAAAGGCCGTGGTATTGCTTGCGAAGCCCTGTTTTTTCCGCTAATAGCCTTGTTGGCGTTTCTTCTTGGTTCTCGGGTCTTAGATGGCTTGAGATGCCGGCTTGACGTGATGGCCGGATGGCTTCCATGTGATAAAAGCGGGTTGAGAACCGGATCGGTGTTTTTAAGAAATACCATTCGATACCTAGGGGGCGGATATTCCGGGGGGAAATGCGCCGTTGTGCCGATGGGCGCAATAATATTTGGCTGGAAGAGTACGATATGGCAGTTCCAAAACGAAAAACATCCCCTTCGCGTCGCGGTATGCGCCGTTCGCACAAGGGCTTGAAACCAACCCAACAAACCGCGTGCAGCGAGTGTGGCGCGCTTAAGCCGCAACACCATGTTTGCCCGTCCTGTGGGCATTATGCCGGTCGCACGGTGATGACGTCGACGGATACCGACACCGCGGAAGACGACACATAACCCACGTTGTTTGCTTGCGATGTCCGATTACATCACCATAGCACTCGATGCGATGGGCGGCGATGACGCGCCTGCGATCGTGATCGAGGGGGCGGGCCGGATGGCGCGCCGAAAAAAGGACATTCGGTTTCTTTTTTTTGGCGATGAAAAGCGCATTCGCCCCTTGGTCGAAAAAGATAAGGACTTGTTGGCGATATCGTCTCTTGTCCATACCGACGAGTGGGTCGATAACGATACCAAACCGTCCCATGCGGTGCGGCGATTGAAAAAATCAAGCATGCGCCTGGCGATCCGTAGCGTGCGGGAAGGGCGGGCCGATGCCGTGGTATGCGCCGGTAATACCGGCGCTTTGATGGCATTGTCGAAAATGGAATTAAAAACACTGGCCGGGGTTTCCCGTCCGGCGATTGCAAGTTTTCTGCCGACCCGCAAAAGCCGCTGCTTGGTTCTTGATCTTGGCGCCAATGCGCAATGCGATGCCTATCACCTTGTTCAATTTGCGATGATGGGGGAAATCTATTCGCGCCATGTGGCCAATATTGCCGTGCCACGGGTGCGGTTGTTGAATATCGGATCGGAAGATTCAAAAGGGCAAGACCACATTCGCGCGGCGGCCGACATGCTGCGCCAAAAAGATGGAATTGTCCATTTTGCCGGATATATCGAAGGCGATGGCATTGCCGCCGGGGATGCCGATGTCGTCGTGACCGATGGGTTCAGCGGCAATGTCATGCTGAAATCGGTCGAAGGCTATACCCGCTTTATATTCCATCTTCTGCGCCGGGCGATATCGTCGTCTTTGACGGGGCGAATCATTGCCCCGTTGTTGTTTCCGGTTTTTCGGCGATTGCGCCGCGATTTCGATCCGCGCGCCTATAATGGGGCGATGTTGCTTGGGCTGAACGGCATCGTGGTTAAAAGCCATGGGGGAACCGACGGATTCGGGTTTTCCCGGGCGATTTCGGTCGCCTTTGATCTGGTCAAGGGGAATTACGCGCGCCGTTTGGGGGACGAGTTGAAAAATCTTCCCTATCGCGGCGATGAAAAATCTGTCGATCCGAAAGCGCCGATGCCGATGGTCGCGGATAACGGGCCGAAGCAAAAAATCGAGGGAAGCGCGCCCGGCACCCCCTCCCCATGACCATATCTATGACCATCTTTAAGACGACCATCGCCAAGATTTCCTTCCCCCCCCTTATATCTATGACCGTCTGCCCATGATTATCGTTAAGACCATTGCCGGGATCCCCCCTTTATGACCCGTAGCGTGATTATGGGAATCGGCTCCTATTTGCCCGAGCGGGTGATGCATAACAATGATCTGGCCGCGATGGTCGATACGTCGGATGCTTGGATCAAGGAACGTTCCGGTATCGAAAATCGACACATCGCCGAGGACGGGCAATGGACATCGGATCTTGCCACGCGGGCGGCCAAAGCGGCATTGGATGATGCGGGCGTAAAAAGCGATGCGATCGATATCGTTATCGTTGCGACGACCACCCCGGATCGCACGTTTCCGGCAACGGCGGTGCGGGTCCAGCATCTTCTCGGCATGGATGCGGGGGCCGCTTTTGATATCCAGGCGGTTTGTTCCGGTTTTCTGTATGGCCTTCATGTCGCCGATTCCTTGATTGTTTCGGGGCGGGCCCGGCGCATCGTTTTGATTGGGGCGGAAACGGTATCCCGGATCATCGATTGGGGCGATCGCAGCACGTGTATCCTTTTTGGCGACGGCGCCGGGGCGGTCGTGCTCGAGGCGGGCGGGCCCAATGACCGAAATCGCGGCGTTCTGGCCACTGCCGTACACAGTGACGGCAGTGCCGAAAAAGCCTTATGCACCAATGGTGGCCCGTCGATGAATGGCGTGTCCGGGTATGTACAGATGAACGGTGCCCAAGTCTTTCGTCGGGCGGTTGATTGTATGGCATCGGTATCGCGCCAGGTTCTCGATGCGACGGGGCTTGGCATCGATGATGTCGATTGGCTTGTTCCGCATCAGGCCAATATTCGGATCATGCATTCTTTGGCAAGCAAACTCGGCATCGATCAAGATAAGGTCGTTAATCATATTGCGGATCATGCCAATACTTCGGCCGCTTCGATCCCGCTTGCCCTGGCGGCGCATCGCGATCAGGGTCGGTTAAAGCCGGGCCAATGCATTCTTGCCCAGGCGGTCGGTGGGGGATTAAGTTGGGCCGGCGCGGTTATTCGTTGGTAGTCGGTTTCGTTTTTCGATGCGACCAGATCGCGCACCATCATCAAAACCCGAAGACTTATCCCGGTCGGTGGATCCCATTTCTCTGTTTACCCGTTGGTGGAACACGGCGAAAAAGCACCATCCGGGCGATCATAGTGCCTGCGCTTTGGCCACGATCGGCCACGGCGGGGTGGATCTTAGCACGGATGATGCAACGGGCGATCAAAAGGGTGGGGGCGATCGGGCCCGGCCAATATCCGAAGAGGCATCCGAATTGTCCGCGGATAGGAAAGATTCGGCGACCCGTCCATTGGCCCGTCCATCGGCCCATCCATCGGCCCGCCCATTGGTACGCCCATCGGTCCGAATGGTGTTGCTGAAGGATTTTTCCGCCGATGGTTTCGTTTTTTATACCAACAGTGAAAGCCGCAAGGGACGCGATTTGGATCGCCATCGGTGGGCGGCTTTGTGTTTTTATTGGATGCATCCCGACCGTCCCCCACGGCAAGTCCGTGTCGAGGGCCGGGTATCGATGGTCGCGGGGACAACAAGCGATCGATATTTTGCCGGCCGCGATCGCGCAAGTCAGATTGGGGCATGGGCTTCTCGTCAATCACGGATAATGACGGATCTCTCGTGTTTGGATTCGGCTTTGAAAAAGACAGAGCAGCGTTTTGCCGGATCGGATATTCCCCGCCCGCCTTTTTGGAACGGATACCAAATTATGCCCGATCATATCGAATTCTGGCAACAAGGCGCGGCCCGCCTGCATGAACGGGTGGTGTTTACCCGTGTATCGGATGCATCCAAATCATCGGGGACATCCAAATCGCGGGATGGTGCTTGGCACGGCCGCTATCTTTTTCCCTAAGCCGCCCCCCCGCCCCCGTCGCATTCTCTCCGCTTTTTCCTCCCGGCCGCCGCCACTTCCCTAAGCCGCCCCCCCGCCCCCGTCGCATTCTCATTCTTTTCGCTTTTTCCGCCTTCTTCTCACCGTCGCCGTTACCTCTCGAGAGATTTGGGGGAGCGACGTAAAGGAATGGCTTGGGGCGGGAATGATTGAGGGATTCGGTTTCCGCCCGCCGGTCTTTCGATTTCCCCTTCTATTTATGGGCCAATTTCTTGCCTCATTTTCTTGCTAATTTTCTGGCTCATTTCCGGGTCAATCTTCTGCCCAATCTTCTGTATGAACGGCGCTAAATTTGCTAGGGAAGGGGTCTTATGCCGGAACATCGCCCCGTTATTCTTATCCCTGCCCGCATGGGGTCATCCCGTTTGCCGGGCAAACCCCTTTGCCCGATTAAAGGCGAGGCGATGATCGTCCATGTTTGGCGCATCGCCCACCAATCCGGCATCGGCGAGGCGATCGTTGTCTGTGGCGAGGAATCGATCGCCCGGGCGGTACGGGCATCGGGCGGGCGGGCGCAATTACAATCGGGACATTATGCCAGTGGCACCGATCGAATCGCGGCGGCGGCGGCCCGCCTGGATCCGGACGGCGTATGGGATCCGATCCTTAATTTACAGGGGGATATGCCGGTTTTCGATCCGGATAATTTGCCGATCCTTCAAGATGTCCTGACCCGATCCGGGGCGCATATGGCGACATTGGCCTTTAAAATGAATTGCGTGATCGACCGCGAGAACGCATCGGTGGTCAAGGTGGATGTCGATTGGCAGAAAAGATGTGGAAACGATGCACGATGGGGCTATGCCCGCGATTTTAATCGGGTTCCGTTTGCCACGCGGGATCATTATCATCATATCGGGGTTTACGCGTATAGACGGGATTTTCTCGATCGTTTTTCCGCGCTTCCGGTCAAGGAACGGGAACAAGACCGCCGGTTAGAGCAAATGCGCGCGCTGGATAACGGATTTTCCATCGCGGTTGGTCGGGTTGCCCCGTGTGCGGGCGGGGTCGATACGAGGGAAGATTTGGAAAGAATCACGCATTCGGAAATGGCCAAACCCCATATCAAACCGGGATGATTGCCGGGATGATTTCAGGGGCCGATTTCAGGGGAAAGATTCCGATAAAGGGGCCATTAGAGGCGGAAATATCAAGGGAACCCATCGCCGAAATAGGATAAAAGATAGGGAGACACGCGGGACGATAGGGCAAAGAACATGACAAAAAATGGGATAAAAGAGGATCCGGGGCACGATCCGGACCGGATTGCCTTTCAAGGAATCGCCGGGGCATATTCGGATATTGCCGCGCGCGCATTGATTCCCAAAGCCGAGAGGATCGCGTGTCTTTCCTTTGAAGACGTTTTTGCCGCGATTGAATCCGGCACGGTCGATGCCGGTTTGATTCCGGTCGAAAATTCGATTGCCGGGCGGGTGGTCGAAATTCATACGCTGCTTGCCCATACGTCGCTTTTTGTCACGGCCGAACATTATCAGCCCGTGCGCCATCAGCTTCTTGCCCTGCCCGGGGCCGATCCGAAACGATTAACCACGGTGTATTCCCACGCACAGGCATTGTCCCAATGCCGGGATATCATTCATCAACGTGGATTAAAGCCGGTGCCGGTTCGTGACACGGCCGCCGCCGCGCAAAGAATAGCGGAAAAAGGGGATCGGCAATCATGCGCGATCGCATCGGCGCTGGCGGGTGATATTTATGGTTTGGTCATTGTCGCCCCGGATATTGCCGATAGAAGCGATAATATCACCCGTTTTTTTCTTCTGTCCCGCCGGGCCGGGCATGTCGATCCGCACATCGCACCGGTCATGACAACCCTTGTCTTTAAAACGTCCAATCGCCACGGCGCGCTGTATCGGGCCCTTGGCCATTTTGCCAATGCAGGGATCAATTTAACCCGCCTTGAGGGATTGGTGGCCGATTCGACGTTTCAGCAAGCGCGTTTTCATGCCGATGTCGAGGGGCATCCGGATCACGATCCGTTACGCCGCGCCCTGGCCGGGTTGGCCGGTCAACAGATCCGGATTATCGGTAGTTATTATTCCCATCGACACCGTCTTGGCATCGATGAAAAAAACCGGCGGAAATCATGATCAAAGGAAAATCGGAAGATTGATGCTATGAATACCCCGATGCCTATCCTTATCCATGCTTTCGTCGATATTCCCCTATGTATCTTTAGGTATATCTTCATGCGTGTCCCCGTCGATATTCCCATTCATGCTTTCGTCGATATTCCCGTCGATATTGATGCGGCGGGCACCGGTGGTGGAAAAGTCCGATGTGATTCGGGCATGAATCCCGTATGATTCTCGTATGATAAGGGTTTTATCGATTCTGTTGCTGGCGCTTATCGCCGGTACGATGGTGGCCTTGCTGCTTCATTCTCGTATGATTCGGGCATGATAAGGGCATGATAAGGGTTTTATCGATTCTGTTGCTGGCGCTTATCGCCGGTACGATGGTGGCCTTGCTGCTGCATTCTCGTATGATTCGGGCATGATAAGGGCATGATAAGGGTTTTATCGATTCTGTTGCTGGCGCTTATCGCCGGTACGATGGTGGCCTTGCTGCTGCATGCCGGTAGCGTCAAGGTCAAGGCCAAGCGCCGATTCTCCCGAAAAATGATTCTTCGGGTCATGGTCTTTCTGTGCGGCATGGTTGCGATTTCTCTGCTGGCGGCTTGGCTATCCCTTAACGATGGGCAAGCGCCCGACAGTGCCTATGCCCCGGCGATATACGATGGGGAAATGATCCGACCGGGCCGATTATATGACAAACACGGCGATTAAAGACGATCCTTTTGTCCGCCCGTGCGGTCGGCTTGCCCTTGTCGGTAATATGTCCGGCTCCCCCGCCCGCCGGGTGATGATGGCGTTGACCGCGGCGACGGATACGACGATGGGGGCAAAAACGGGGGAGGGCGCGGGCGCGAATAGACCCGTCGGTCAAAAAAATCCCCCCCCGCTCCCATCGGATGGATATGGATCGGAAAAACATAGTCCGGAAAGATATGGTCCGGAAAATCCCCCCCCGCCTCCGTTGGATAGATATGGGCCGGATAGATATGGACCGGAAGAACATAGTCCGGAAAGATATGGGTCGGAAAATTCCCGAAACGCAAAGCGATTGCCGGAAAAATATAGGCGGGAAGAACGATTGCCGGAAGACCCATCGTCGGTATTGCCGGGTTTTTCCGCGTTCCGCACAAGCGTGCGATCATCGCCGCACCCCCCGCCGCCATCGCCGCCGGTGGCAATGTTTGTCGGCGGGTGCGTGCGTGATGCGGCCCTTGGTCGCGTGGCCCATGATATTGACATCGCGACATCGTTGCCGCCCGATCGGATGGCGCGCGCTTTGGCCGATGCCGGTATTCGGACGGTCGCAACGGGGCTTGAGCACGGCACCCTAACCGCCCTTAGCGGTGACGGTTCTTTTGAAGTGACGTCGTTGCGCCGCGATGTCGAAACGTTTGGCCGCCACGCCAAGGTGGCCTTTGGCGCGGATTGGATCGAGGACGCGGCCCGGCGTGATTTTACGATTAATGCCCTGTATAGCAGCATGGACGGCGATCTGTTCGATCCGTGGGGCGGTCTTGGCGATCTTGCGACCGGAAAAATCCGTTTTATCGGCAAGGCCGAGGATCGCATCCGCGAAGATTACCTGCGGGTATTGCGGTTTTTTCGATTTCAATCCCGCTTTGGCCGCCTGCCCATGGATCGGGTGGCGTTGGCCGCCTGTTGTCGCTTTGCCGCCGCCCTTGGCACATTGTCGAAAGAGCGGGTTCGATCCGAATTATTGCGTCTTTTGGCCCAGGATAATGCCGGAACGGTTATCGCAACGATGCTGCGCGGGGGGATTTTCCGTGCGATTTTGCCGGGGCGGCTTTCCGCCCAGCGACTGCAAAGAATGATTGCGGTGGAACGGGCCTGGCGACGTTCGTTGGATATGGCGGGGTTTCCCCGAACGGGGATCGGGGCAAATGGCGATGATGGATCGGTCATCCGGCGCTTGGCCGCTTTTATTGATGGCAACGCAGGCCCGGCCTTGAGCGGCACGACCCCGATGAAGGCCGATCGCCCGCCCGCGTCCGCGTCCCCCCGCGCGCCCAGGGTAAACAACGGGCTAAACAACATGCCAAACAACGGGCCAAATAAAGGGCCAAATAATCCCCCCGCTAAAAGACCCGAAAAGGACGATGCCCCGAAAGCCCCGAAAGCCCCGGGTGGCCAGGATTGCCCGGACGGCCCAGATTGCCCAGATTGCCCAGATTGGAAGAATCAATTGCGGTTATCTCGACGGGAACACGATCGACTTGTGCCGCTTCTCGGGTTTTTTTCGCACGATCCCCAAAACGCCCATCAAAGCGAAAAAGAATCCCTTGCAAGGATGGTTTATCGGGCGATGCACCCCGCCCCCGCCCCCGCCCCCGCCCCCGAACCGGTCACCGGTTCGGGGGGCGCGGAAAAGAAACAATCACCGGATGTGCGCGAATTGCTCTATCGTTTGGGACGGGAAAAAGCGCGCGATGCCGTGCTGTTTTACATATCGCGCAACAACGCTTTTATCGACTGGCCGATGATCGCCCGCTTGGTTGAAACCGTTGATATTCCCGTTTTTCCTTTGAAGGGTCGCGATTTGCGCGCGGCCGGTCATTCGGCCGGCCCACGGATGGGGCAATTATTGACGAAGATCGAGGCATATTGGATTGCGCATGGATATCCGGACAAGGCGGTATTGCTTGCCCAAGCGGCGCGGCGGCACTGATGTTCGATGGTGGGGCGCTTGATGGTGGCATCGCCCGGTTTTCCATGGCCCCCGTGTCCCCCCCCCCAGATCAAATAAAGGGCCAAATAAAGCGTCATATAAAGGGCCGTATAACAGGCCAAATAAAGCGTCCGATAACGGGCCCTATAATCCCCCGCTAAAAGACCCGAAAAGGACGATGGGGCTTTAAAAAATTCCCTAAATCGACTACTACTGTTGCGGGTTGGCGGCGTTACCGTTGCCGGTCTTTGGCAAAAAGGGCCTGACACAAAGGGCGGACAAGGGGCGCACAAGGGACGTGATGATGCTTGAAGATGGGCATCGAAATGATTTATACGCTACTTTCCGGCGGGCGGTGTTACTCAATTAAGGACGCTATGTCAGGGTACTTGCGAATGATCGGGAATGATGGTTTTGTTTTTTTTTAAAGTCGGTTTTCTTTGCGGCTTTTTCGGCAACCCCGGATATCGGCCTAATCAATAGGTGGAAAATGGGAAGATACCATTAATGCAAGGGGCGGATATAAGGGGTGCATACCCCTTGGGCATCTTTGGTTGTCCCCCCACCTCTCCAGGGGATGGACGGGGACGGATGGATAGACGTTTTGACGTGATTGGATGATGGTTCGAGATAGTGGAATGAAAAACCCTTCAAAAAAAACACCTTCGTCGGCCGGCGTGATTGACGATACGGATCGGCGCGATTTTCTTATGTTGTCAACCGGCACGATGGCGGTCGTTGGCGGTGCTCTTGCGGCTTGGCCGTTTGTCGATTCGCTGAACCCGGCGGCCGATGTGAAGAGTCTCGGTGACGTGGATGTCGATATATCGAATATTCCGCCGGGGCAGGGAATCACGGTTAAATGGCGCGGCAAGCCGGTGTTTGTCCGCCATCGCACCCCGGAGGAAATCAAAGAAGCCCAAGCCGGGAACAAGGCCGATCTGCCGGACCCGCAGACCGATGCCCAGCGCGTCGAAGAAAAACCATGGATCGTCGTCATCGGCATTTGTACCCATCTTGGCTGTATTCCTTTGGGGGAGCGCAAAGGAGAGCCGCGCGGTCAGTGGGGCGGATGGTTTTGCCCTTGCCATGGATCGGAATACGATACCTCGGGTCGGGTTCGCAGGGGTCCGGCCCCCCTTAACCTTGCCGTGCCGCCGTATGTTTTCCTTAACCCGACGACGATCCGAATCGGAACCGGCCCAAAGGGCGGAATGACCAAAGGATCGGGAAAGGAATCGGGGCACGATCAGACACACCCGAACACTTCTTCCGGACAAAATACGTCCGAACAAAACACGGAATCGGAAAACCCGGCTAAAAAAAATCTAGATCAAAAGAAGACGGGGGATGCCACCCCCAAAACGGACAATGCGAACATGGAAAACCCCAAAACAAAAAATTCCCAGGCATCAAATCTTCAGATATCAAATTTTCGGACACCCAAGACATGATGGATAAAATCGTTATTTCATCCGTTTGCGGTCATTAGGCAAACCCATGGCATCATCCCATAATAACGGCAAGAAAATCGGTGGTTTACGCGGCTGGATCGACGATCGACTCGGTGTTTTCACTTTTGTCGAGCAGCATCTCGCCTCCTATCAGGCGCCGCGCAATCTGAGTTATCTGTGGAATTTCGGTTCCCTTGCAGGACTGGCTTTGGTCATCATGATCATAACCGGATTGGTGCTGGCCATGCATTACCAAACCGGGGCCGATCGCGCTTTTGCTTCGGTTCAATATATCATGCGTGAAGTCAATTACGGCTGGTTGATACGAACCATGCATGCCACCGGTGCCTCGTTTTTCTTTATGGTCGTTTACATCCACATGTTGCGGGGACTGTATTACGGTTCTTTCAAAGAGCCCCGTGAATTGCTTTGGATGATTGGGGTGGTGACCCTTCTTTTGATGATGATGACCGCCTTTATGGGCTACGTCCTGCCGTGGGGGCAAATGGGATTTTGGGGGGCAACGGTCATCACGAATTTGTTTTCGGCAATTCCGGTCTTCGGCGAGACGATCGTCGAGTGGTTATGGGGTGGATACAGTGTCGGCGGGCCGACTCTGACCCGTTTTTACGCGCTTCATTTTGTGTTGCCTTTTGTGATCGTTGCCGTGATCGGGTTGCATTTGATCAGTCTGCATCGGGCAAAATCGAATAACCCGCTTGGGGTCGAGCCGAAAACCCCGGCCGAGACGGTTTCCTTTCATCCCTATTATACCTACAAGGATTATTTTGGGATTGGCGTCTTTCTCATCGTCTATTTGACGTTTGTCTTTTTCCTGCCCGATATTTTCATCGAGAGTGATAATTTTATCGAGGCCAACCCGCTTGTCACCCCGCCCCATATCGTGCCGGAATGGTATTTCTTGCCCTTTTACGCGATTTTGCGCTCGATTCCGGATAAATTAGGCGGTGTGGTTGCGATGTTTTCCTCGGTTTTTCTGCTTTTCGTGTTGCCGTGGCTGGATCGCCATCCGGTTAAAAGCGGACGTTTTCGCCCATGGTTCCGGATTCTCTTTTGGATATTGTTGGCCGATATTATCCTTCTTGGCTGGTGCGCGATGCATCCGCCGACCGGAATCTATGTCGTCCTTTCCCGTTTTGCGACGGTGTATTATTTTTTCTTCTTTCTTGTCGCCTTGCCGTGGTTGTCGCGCTACGAGCCGGTTGCTCGATTGCCCGATTCGATCATGCCGATGGTTAAAAACACGGTTAAGGGGAGGGCTCAAAAAGGAGTCAAAAAAGAGAACCGAAAAGGGCCCCGAAAAGGAACTAAAAAAGAATCGGGGCGCGGATGAAAACGATGGGCGCAAAGATGATTCCATGGGCGATGATGGCGATTTTGGCCGCTATCCCCGCCCCCATCCGGGCCGAGGTCGAGACCCTGCCGCTGCCGGAGCGCACATGGTCGTTTGACGGGCCTTTCGGCACCTTTGATCGCGGCGCGGCCCAGCGCGGCCTTCAGGTTTATGAGCAGGTTTGCGCGGCCTGCCATTCGTTGAAATATGTCGATTATCGCGATCTTGTCGGTATCGGTTATAGCAACAAACAAATCGCTGCGATTGCGGCGGAAAAAACGGTGCCTTTTATCAATGCGGATGGCGATATCGATGAAAAACCGGCCAAGGCCAATGATCGTTTTGTCTCGCCTTTTGCCAATGACGCATCGGCCCGCGCGGCCAATGGCGGGGCATTGCCGCCCGATTTGTCCTTGATGATTAAAGCGCGGCGCGGTGGGGCGGATTATATGGCTGCCTTGCTTGAAGGGTATCAGGATCCGCCGCCCGATTTCACGTTAATAGAGGGGCGTTACTACAATCCTTATTTTCCCGGACATCAAATTGCGATGCCCCCGCCGCTTGGGGAAGATATGATCGAATACGCCGATGGAACCAAGGCGACGATCGAGCAAATGGCCCACGACGTGACGACATTCCTTGCCTGGGCCGCGGATCCAACGATGGAAGAGCGGAAAAAAACCGGCTTTAACGTGTTGGCCTTTCTTGCTGTCCTGACATTCCTTTTATATTTGCTTAAAAGAAAAATATGGTCGCGCCTTGATTAGGCGTGCTTTTTGACGTGGTTTTACCCCTTTGTCTCCGGTCTTTATTCCGGCTTTTATCTTGGGTCTTGCCCTCGGCCTATGTTTTGCGCCTTGATCCCCGCCGATCGTGTCCGGTGGATGGCCGCGCCCCTGTTCGCATTGGCACCCCCGCCGATCGTGTCCGATTGATGGCCGCGCCCCGGCCCGCATTGGTGCCCCTATCTGCGCAAGCCCCCTTGGTGATGCCCCCATCGGCGCCCCCATATGCCCCCGTGCCTGGAACCGGGCCCGTGCTTTCGCTCGCCCTTATGTCGTGGCAGGATGTCGCAATGCCGAAAAAAGCAACGACACATGTAGGGGCAAGGGAAAAAGGACGCGAAAGGCATCGATGATGCGGCGTAACATGATACGATGGGTCGGATTGTTCCCGCACCATAGAATTCTAAAATGACCCGTAAAGGGGAGGAGAAAACGATGCAATCACCCGCGGCCACGACCGAAAGGGCCACGATCGCCATCATCGGCGGTTCCGGTTTGGCAGACATGAAGGGGTTGCAGAATCGCCGACCGCTGGCTCTGCATTCATCTTTCGGCAAAGTCAGTGGCGAGGCGGTTCTTGGTGAACTTGCCGGTGTGCCGCTTGTTTTTTTGCCGCGTCACGGATCGCATCATACGATTTCTCCGTCCAAAATTAACTATCGGGCCAATATTGACGCGTTAAAGCGGCTGGGCGTGCGGCAGATCATTGCCGTGAATGCGGTCGGCAGCCTGCGCGAGGAATTGCCGCCGGGAACCCTTGTTTTACCCAATCAATTCATCGATCGAACGGCCCGACCGGGGCGTTCTTTTTTCACCGATGGTTGTGTCGCCCATGTGTCGATGGCGGATCCGATTTGCTCGGCCATTACCGATGCGTTGGTGGCGGCATCGCCGCCGGAGGAAAAAGTCGTGCGTGGCGGAACCTATATCGTGATCGAAGGCCCGCAATTTTCAACCCGGGCGGAATCGGATTTTTATCGCTCTTTGGGGTGCCAAGTGATCGGCATGACGGCTTTGCCCGAAGCCCGCTTGGCGCGCGAGGCCGAAATTTGCTATGCGATGATTGCGATGGTTACCGATTATGATTGTTGGCATCCAAGCAGCGATGATGTCGATGTCGAGGAGATCATGTCGATCATGGAGAAAAATCGCGATGTTGTCGAACGTGTTTTGGTCGATTCGATACCGGCGATTGCCACTTTGGTCGATCCGTGTCCGCAGGGGTGCTCGCGCGCTCTCGATCGGGCGGTGGTCACCGTCCGTAAGGGGCGCAGTCCAAAAGCGGTCGCGCGTCTTGAGGCGGTTGCCGGACGCTTTTTTCAATCGGAATAATAAAAGCGGATGCGGGTCGGTAATCGCCATTGGCGCACGATCTGGGCCGAAGAGGATGGTGTCGGCATCATCGATCAGCGTCTTTTGCCGCATACGTTTGAAACCGATGTTTTGCGCAATCTTGAGGACGCGGCCACGGCCATCGAAGAAATGAAAGTGCGCGGCGCGCCGCTTATCGGTGCGACCGCCGCTTGGGGAATGTGGCTGGCGCTTTTGGATGATTGTGGCAATGCGGCCCTTGATGCGGCCGCTCGCCGTCTTCTTAAAACCCGACCGACAGCGGTCAATTTACGCCACGGTGTCGATCGCATGCGGGATCTTTTGATGCCCCTTCGCCCCGATCGACGGGTTGATGCCGCGCGCAAGGAAGCCCTTGCGATCTGTGACGAAGATATCGCGGCAAATCGATCGATCGGTCGCCATGGTGCCGATTTAATCGCTGCCCTTGCAAAGAATAAGGCAAAAAGTAAGGGAAAAGATCCCGTTCATATTTTAACCCATTGCAATGCGGGATGGCTGGCAACGGTTGATTGGGGCACGGCGTTGGCCCCGATTTACACGGCACGGCAGAATCATATCGATGTCCATGTTTGGGTCGATGAAACCCGGCCGCGCAATCAAGGGGCGTTCTTGACCGCTTGGGAGCTTGCCGAAGAGGGCATCCCCCACACCGTGATTGCCGATAACAGCGGCGGCTATCTCATGGCCGAGGGAAAGGTCGATATGTGTCTTGTCGGGGCCGATAGAGTGACGCGCGACGGAAGCGTTTATAATAAAATCGGCACTTATTTAAAGGCATTGGCCGCCCATGATTGTGCCGTTCCTTTTTATGTTGCGTGCCCGTTATCGACCATTGACTGGCGGCGGCGCGAAGAAGAACCGGCCGTGATCGAGCATCGCAGCCATGATGAAATGCGATATATCGATGGTCTTGACGCCAAGGGCCGCCGGCAACGCCTTCGTTTATTTGATGGGCCAACCGTGAACCCGGCCTTTGACCACACGCCGTCACGTCTTGTGACCGGCATCATTTGTGAGGGCGGCATCGGGGCGCCGGCCGATATTCATCGGCGTTTTAGCCCGGATGATTCCCCCGATCGAGGCTCTTCTTCTCCCCTTTTTTCTCCCCTTTCTTCTCCCAGTCGAACATGATGGGTCGAACATGATGGGTCGAACATGATGGGGCGAACATGATGGGGCGAACATGACGGGTCCGGAACCGGCGATCGGTCATAGGATGCAAAAGTGGAGTACTCCATGAAATTATCGATGCCTTGGATGGGATGGTCGCGAAGTTGGCACGCGCGCAAACGCCTATGCGCGGCGGGGCGGTGTCTGGCCCGTTCCGGTCAGGTTTGCGCCGGTGGCGGCAATATCAGTATTCGAGGCCCAAAAGAATATGGGGAAGAATATAAAAAAAAGAACGGGGGAAAAGACGGGTTTTGGATCAGTGCGCGCGGGCAGGCATTGGACGCGATGACGCCTTCGGGCGTTGTTTGGGTCGATTGTCATTCCGGTATGCACCCCGGCCGGCCCCCGCCGCCGCCGCCCATCTCGCCGTCCGGTCAATCGCCCGATAAATTGCCCGATGAATTGCCCCGTCAATCACCCCGTCAATGGTTCGGCAAATTGTCGGGTCAATCGTTCCGTCTATGGCCTGGGAAAGCGCGGAAGAAGGCCCAAAAATCGAGTGAGTGGCGATTGCACCGCGATATTTACGGCGCGCGCGATGATGTCGGGGCCATCGTCCATACCCACGCGCCATGGGCAAGTGCCCTTGCCTGTCGTCGGCAAGGGATCGAGGCACTGCATTATACCGTCGCGATGGGTGGCGCCGATACCATTCCATGCGCGGATTACGCCCCGTTTGCCAGTCAAGCGCTGTCCGATGTAACGGTGGCGGCGCTTAAAGATACCAACGCATGTCTTTTGGCCAATCATGGCATGGTTGCCCTTGGTCAAAATATCGATCGGGCGGTCGATATGGCCCGGATGGTTGAATCCTTGGCCCAGATAACAATTTTGGCCCGGATGGGCGGCAGCGCAAAGGCGCTTGGTCGCGATGACGTTGCCGATTTAATCGCGCGCTTTGGCCGTTATCGCCGGGGTCAATCGTTGGATTAGAGGGGTTCGGCCTTCCGGTCGCTTTCATCGATACGGCGTTGGGGCAATCATTAGACAAGATTTCCGGTCGTTTCCACTGCTATCGCTTTGGCCGTTATCGCCGGGGCCAATCGTTGGATTAGAGGGGTTGGGTCGTTCCGGTCGTTTCTATCAATACGGCGTTGGGGACAATCGTTAGACAAGGTTTCCCGCCGTTTCCACCGCTATCGCTTTGGTTGCTATCGCGAAAAAATCATACTTTGCTTTCATCGCGGTAATGGCGGCAACCCGTGTTCTTACATCCGAGGCAAGACGGCAATCACGGTTAAAAACAGGTCAATTCGGATGCCGCTTGGGCCCGGAAGAGTTTTTCCAACGGTTTTTTCGCCAAGCCCACACTTTTATAGGCCTGTTCGCGTTCGGACACGCCAAGTTGCAATCGGACAATGGTTTCGGCTTTTTCGTATTCATCATACCGCATATGGCGGGCAATCACGTCAATGGCGCAGGAACATCGGGTGATAAATTCCTGATTGGTTTCGTTTGCGGCCATGCAGGCAAAGACGAATTCGGCCCTGGCCCGGGTTGGGAAATCGTTGCCCGTTGCCATTGATGCTTTTTCTTGCGCGCCGGCCTTATCCGCGCCGATGGGGGGCAACAGGAAGAAAAGGCCGATAATCGGAATAAGGATATGTTTCATGATCGATTCCTCGGTTTGGCTGGAGAACGCCCCATCCGTTGGTAGGTGAGGGTTTCTTCAGCGATAAAATGGCCGCTTTCCGGATGGTCGGTGCGGGCTTGAATTTGATAAATCCCACCGGGCACCTGCGGCGATAAAAGAAAGGTATAGATTTTTTCGCGATAGCGGGGAAAGCGATGGCTTAATTCTTTGCCGTCAAAGGGTTTAATGTCAATTTTCTGGCCTTGAACCATGTTCCCGTCAAAGGAAAATTCAACATCGGTCGCTTGGGTTCGCGCGATGCTGTGGCGAATGCGCGAGCGAAAGAAAAGCGCGTTTCCGCCGGTGATGCGCTGCATCTCGCGGGCGTCTCGTTCCAGAAAAAGGATAAAGATAGGATTCGATTTAACCCCGATTTGCGGGGCGAAACGAACCCGGTTGCGTCCTTTTAAATACCGAAAAGTAAGGTCTTTGCGTCCGGTTGCGGCATCGACCTTGCGCACATTAAGGGTGACATTGCCGCTAAAGTCTTTTTCATGGGTGCTTTTTTTCGTGAATGTGTAATGCAGGGTTGTCGGTTCGGTGATATTGGCGAGGGTGTCGCTGACGAAGAGGGCCTTGTTCGCGGAGGATAATAGTTCGATTTGATCTTTGGCGGCGTCATCGCGCAGGGTATCCCATTCTTGGTCTTGGGGCGTTTGGGTGTTCGATCCGGCCAGGACGGGGGTGGTGCTTCCGATTGCGCCGATCGTCAAGATGGCGATGGCGATTTTGATGCCGAAGCCGAAAGGGGCGGTGGGCCCGAAGGGATGTTTTTTCCAGTGATGTGTGTGCCGCATTTTTCCTCGCAAGTCATATGCAATGATGGGGGTCAACCGCGTCGGTTGCCCGGGAATATGGGGGAGTGTCGGTGTCCCCGATGATGTGGGTGTTGATATCCCATCCGATAACACGCGATGGAACGGCATTCGACCCGATAATATCGACTTGAACGGCATCCGTTTCGGCAATATCGACTCCAATGGCATCGGTTAATATCGATCTCAATGGCATCGGCTTTTCCAATGGCATCCGTTTCAGTAATATCGGCTTTAACAACACCCGCTTTTCGGGGGGATAAAAACACGCCTGTCTTGTTAGTATAGAGGATTTTTTTATTTCTGCCAGCTATGGTCTTTTAATGGGGTTTCTTAACGATTCCCCCGGGGCAAGGGAAAAATATCGGGGCATCATCAAAGGATTCCGGATATATGTCTGCGGGCGTGATACAAAGACGGGAATGGTTGGGGATCAAGGGTTTTAGCCGCAAGGTTTTATGACCCGTGTTTCTATGATCATGTTTCTATGATTCGTGTGTTAGGGCGAGAGAAAAAAGATGGCGTTATCATGTGACATTGTTGTGGTTGGCTCCGGCCATGCCGGTTGCGAAGCGGCGGCGGCGGCGGCACGCCTCGGGGCCAAGGTCATGATGGTCAGTCCGCGCTATAGTGATATTGGGGCGTTATCGTGTAATCCGGCCATTGGCGGTTTGGGCAAGGGGCATCTGGTGCGGGAAATTGACGCGCTTGACGGACTTATGGGAAGGGTGGCCGATCGGGCGGCGATCCAATTTCGGCTTTTGAATCGGTCCAAAGGCCCGGCGGTGCGCGGCCCGCGGGCCCAGATGGATCGCGATGCGTATCGGCATTACATGCGCCGGGCGATCCGACAGCAAAGCAATCTTGATTGGGTTGCGGGATTGGTTCGGGATCTCGTTATGGTCACGGGCAAGGCCGGACAATCGCGGGTGGGCGGTGTCGTGCTTGGCGATGGAAGTCGAATTTGTGCCGATGCGGTGATTTTGACGACCGGCACTTTTTTAGGCGGGACGATCCATATCGGCCCGAAGCGTTTTTCGGCCGGCCGGATCGGCGAAAGCGGCCAACATGAAAAAGCGGCCATCGGTATCGGCGATCGCTTGCGCGCGGCCGGATTTCGTCTCAACCGATTGAAAACTGGCACCCCGCCGCGTCTTCTTGGCCCATCGATCGATTATGCCAAAACAACCCGCCAGGATGGCGATGGCGTGCCGTCTTTGTTTTCCAGCCTTAGCCGGCTGCCCCGGCGGCGTCAGATTCCGTGCCATATTACCTATACGAACGCGCGTACCCATGATCTTATCCGGCGCCATCTTGACCAAAGCCCCCTTTATAACGGGCGTATCGAGAGTGTCGGCCCGCGTTATTGTCCATCGATTGAAGATAAGATCGTCCGCTTTGCCGATCGACCCCATCATGCGATCTTTCTTGAGCCGGAGGGCAAGACATCGCCGTTTGTCTATCCGAACGGTATTTCGACCTCTCTTCCGCAGGATTTGCAAAGGATGATGCTAACAACTATCGAAGGTTGTGAAAAAGCGGTTATGGCCAGGCCGGGATATGTGGTCGAATATGATTGCATTGACAATCGGGAAATCGCCCGCACATTGGAAAGTCATAAAATCCCCGGATTATATTGCGCCGGACAGATCAACGGCACGACCGGATACGAGGAAGCGGCCGCCCAAGGTCTTTTGGCCGGAATCAACGCGGCTTCGCAGCGGGCGATCTTTTTTCGCCGTGACCAGGCCTATATCGGTGTCATGATGGACGATTTGGGTCGATTTTCCTTGCGCGAGCCGTATCGCATGTTCACGTCGCGGGCCGAATATCGGTTGCATTTGCGGGCCGACAATGCCGATGCGCGACTAACCGAAAAGGGTATGGCGATAGGCTGTGTCGGAACGCGCCGCGCCGCTTCTTGGCAGCGTAAAAAAGCGAAAATCGAGCGGTTGCATCATGCGCTTGCCACCATATCGATTCCCCTTGCCCAAATCCGTCAGATGGGCGTTGCCGTGGCCGGTGACGGCAAGCGATGCGCGTTTGATCTTTTGCGCCAAGCCGGTATCGGCTTGGATGATCTGGCCGCTCTTTCCCCGCGTTTGTCCGGCATTCTTCGCGCCGTGGGCGATCGGCATGTTCGGGAAAGTGTCGATGCCGATGCCCGCTATGCCCCGTATCTTGAAAAACAGCAGGCGGATATCGCCGCTTTGCGCCGGGACGAAGCGCTCGCTTTGGATAGCGATCTGGATTTTGACGCGATGGAGATGCTGTCGATCGAGGCACGCCAAGCCCTTAAGCGGCACCGACCACCGACAATTGCTGCCGCCGGTCGTTTGGCGGGGGTAAGCCCGGCCGCGGTTTTATCTTTACTGCGCCATGTTCGTCGAACCCGGCATGCCGACAATTCGGTTGCCGTGACCCGTCCATCGCAGGTGCGGCGGCGGGCATGAAAACACCGCCTTTTTCCAAAACGGTGCCCGATTCCTTAACGGGGCCCGATTCCTCGGATCGCCGTATCAATGGCCCAAATAAAGACCAAGGGAATAAAGACCAGGGGAATAAAAACCGGCCCGTTACAAATTCGCCCATCAAAAACCGACCCGTTAAAAATCGGCCCATCAAAAATCGGCCCGTTAAAAATGATCGGGACGGCCGGGCATCCGATAATCCCGGGGCCACGGTCTATCGTCATTTGCCGGTGTCGGTGCAAGAAAAGCTGCGGCTTTATCATGATATGCTTATGGATTATCAGCGTCGTTTTAATTTGATCGGGGCGGGATCGATCGCGCATGCGTGGGCGGATCATTTTCTTGATTCTCTGGCCTTGATTCCGTATTTGCCGCCCCCGCCGCCCCCGCCGGGAAAAACGGAAAAAACGGAAAAAACGGAAGAGCGCGAATCGCAATTCGGGGTGGCGTCGCCTTCGGCATTGGGGCCGGTTGATATTGTCGATCTTGGCAGCGGCGCGGGGTTCCCGGGAATGGTTCTTGCCATTGCGTGTCGTCGCCGGGTTGATTTGATTGAAAGCCGCCGCCCCAAATGCCAGTTTTTGCGCGATGTCGCGCGCTGTACCGATGCCCCGGTTTTGGTGCATCACAGTCGAATCGAAACATGCGCGCTTAGCAACGCGCCCCATGGCTTTGACCCACGGACGGATGTACCGGATTCCAATTTTCGATCTTCCGATTCGTCGGCCGATTCCCGGCCCGATCAACAGCAGGGGGAGCATCGCGCCATCGGGTCACCGCCGCCGCCCCCGATGGAAAAGGAGGGGCGCCAGCAAGGGGAGCACAGCGCCGATTTTTCGGCCGATTCCCGATCCGATCAACAGCAAGGGGAACATCGCGCCCTCGGGTCACCGCCGCCGCCGACGGAAAAGGAGGCGCCACCGATCCGAGCAAAGGTCATCACGGCAAGGGCCCTGGCCAGATTGGATCGGCTTAACACGGCGGCGATGCGTTTTTGGGCCGAGGATACCGTATGCTTGTTTCCAAAAGGCCGTGATATCGAGGCGGAGATTGCCGCCGCGCGCCGCCGATGGGCAATGCAGTGTGATATTTTAGCGGCCCGCCGTGGCTGTGTGTTGCGTATTACGGCTCTCGGGCGTAAAAAGTAAGGATGGGAACCATCATCGCACTGGCCAATCAAAAAGGGGGCGTCGGTAAAACGACGACGGTGATTAATCTGGCCACGGCCCTTGCCGCTTCCGGATTTCGGGTTTTGATCGTCGATAGCGATCCGCAGGGCAATGCCAGTACCGGGCTGGGGCATCTGGATGCCTCCAAAAAGCCCGGTATTTATGAATGGATTATGGGGCAGGAAGATACCGAAAAAGTCATTCATGCAACCAATATTCCCGGTCTTGATATCGTGATGGCCCATCCTGTCTTGGCCGCGGCGGAAAGCGAGCTTGCCCATTTTGAGCACCGCGAATTGCGCACGCGCGCCCTTTTGCATGACGTGCGGGAAAAATACGATTTTATCGTGATTGATTGTCCTCCCGGGCTTGGTTTTTTGGTTATCAATGCCTTAAGCGCGGCCGATTGGGTGCTGGTTCCGCTGCAGTGCGAATATTATGCCCTGGAGGGGCTTACCCATCTTCTTTTGACGGTACGGCGCTTGCAGCGGCGCCTTAATCCGGAATTGCGCCTTCTCGGCATTCTTTTGACGATGTATGACGGGCGCAACCGGTTAAGCGCGCAAGTCGCCACCGATGTGCGCACCCATCTTGGCGAGAAGCTGATGAAAACGGTGGTTCCGCGTAACGTGCGGGTGGCCGAGTCGCCGTCGCACGGCAAGCCGGTTCTTCTTTACGATCACCGTTGTTCCGGGGCATTGGCGTATGCGCATCTTGCCCGCGAAGTTTTGGATAAGGTAGGCATTGCCACGCCCAAGGCCCCCAAGGCTGATGATAAAACGGCGGCCTAAGGCGAGAGGGATGCCGGTTGCGGAGGATCCGCGCGCGGCATCGACAAAGGCCGGATCGGGTAATGGGGACCGCGTGGCATCGAAAAAGATCCAACCAGGCAATGGGGACCGCGCAGCATCAAAAAAGGCCGGATCGGGCAATTTGACCGAAGGGGGAAACAATCATCGGGCGTCTCGATCGGTCTCTCCCGCCATCGCTTCCTCTCCCGCTCCCTCTGTCGCTCTTGGTCGGGGGCAAGGCGCCGATGCCGGTGGGGTAGGCCTTGATTCGGGTCGGGGACATGGTCGGGGGCAAGGCGCCGATGCCGGTGGGGCAGGTCTTGGTTCGGGTCTTGGTTCGGTTCGGGGGCATGGATTGGGGCGCGGATTATCGACCCTCTTTGGTGATGACGGGCCGGGCGCCGATTTGGCCGGGAATATGGATAAGGTTCTTGGCAAAGATGAAAAACCCACCGCCGCCGCCCCCGGCTTGGGAACGCCGGTGGGGGATCGAGCCCCCGATGATGGATTGGCGGTGCGGATGGTCGCGTTGGCCGATATGTGTCCCGGTCGCCACCAGCCGCGGCGTTCCTTTGATGACGATGGCTTGCGGGAATTGGCCGATTCGATGCGGCGTCACGGGGTTTTGCAACCGATTATCGTCCGCCCGCTTCGGCCGATGGCCAATCGCTTAGCCGATTCGACGGGTGAATCGACGGATGAATCGACGGGCCAATCGATGGGCGCACCGACGCCAAAAGCCCCGGTCAAGGCGCAACCGGGCAATGAAAAATCAGGAAAGGGGAATGCGGCCTTTGAAATTGTTGCCGGGGAGCGTCGCTGGCGGGCGGCCGCTCTTGCCGGTATCGATAACGTGCCGGTGATGATTGCCGATTACGATGACAATGCTTCTTTTGAAACCGCTCTGGTCGAAAACCTCCAACGGCAAAACCTTAATCCGATCGAAGAGGCGCAAGGCTACGAGAGAATGGCCGAATTGTTCAAGCGCACCCAAATGGAAATCGCCCGGGCGGTGGGTAAAAGTCGGCCTTATGTCGCCAACCGCATGCGCCTTTTGAAATTGCCCGGCGAAGTGCGCGATATGCTTGCCGGCGGTGATGTCAACGCGTCCCACGCCCGGGTGCTTTTGCAGGCCAACGATCCATTGGCGGTTGCCCGCGATATTGCCCGGCATAAGCTGAATGTGCGCAACACCGCATCTTTGACGAAGAAGGCACTAAAGATTCGCAAAGGCGCGGAAATCCGCCGCCTTGAAGAAGAAATCTCCCAAGCGATCGGCCTTGATATTTCTATCCGATATAGTCCGTCCACGGGTGGATCGGTAACGGTGCGATATCGCACGCTTGAGCAATTCGAGGATATTATCCGGCGTTTGCGTGGGACGTCCTCCCCGCGGACATAGATTGGACGATCCATAGGAAGCGCCGCCGCTGGGGCAACATCGATGGTTGGGTGAAGGAAGCGCCTTGCTTGGGCGCGGCATGGGGGCGCTTTATCGCAGGCGGCGGGTTTCCCCCTCGCGGACATCGATTGGACGATACACAGGAAGCGGCATCGCTTGGGCAACATCGATGGTTGGGCAAAGCCCTTCTTGTCGGTGCAATATGAAGCCGAATCAAGCCGATGGAACGGTTATTTGCCGATGCAAAAATCCTTGAACAGGGCATCGAGGACTTCCTCGACATCGATCGCGCCAACAATGCGGCCAAGGTGATCGCTGCCCACGCGGAGGTATTCGGCCCTTATTTCGCTTTCGCTGCTGTTTGCCGCATGGATAAGACATTCGGCGCAAGAACGGACAAAGTGATGATGCCTCTCGCGGGTGGGCGGTGGCAGGCGGGTGGCCGATGCGCGGGTGGCCGCTTTTTTAACCCAGGCGAGAACGGCATCGATGCCGTCTTTATCGATGGCCGAGGTTTTGATGGGGACAGCCCATTGGCGAGACTTGGCGAGTTGGACGATGGCATCGATCGCGGCTTGATCGTGGGGCGGTTGCGCATGGCTGTCGCATTTATGAATCAAGGGCAAAATCGATGGCGTGGCATCATTGTCGATGGCGCTTTTGCCGGCGTTATGCTCCGGCGATGATTCGCGCTTTGGTGGGGGTGGTTCTTGGATGGCGCATTCCTCGATATTCTTTTTTTGTATATTTCGGCGGGACTCGCCCGGGTCAAGGGACGCCGCCCCGGATTGGTTCTTTACGCGATTTTGAGCCAAAAAAGATTCGAGCCATGCCGGAGAAAAATCGAGGCCCGGCGCGAAAAAAAGCAAAAGGGCATCGGCCCGGGCAATGGCGGCATGGCTGCGGCGGATCGCTTCTTGTTCCAGAATATCGTTATCTGTCTTGGCGGTTTGTGCGGGCTCTTTTCCCCGGCCATGGGCGTCGTTCTCGCCATGACGGACTATGGAATCGAGGGGGCCCGAATCAAAGGGTTTAGAATCAAGGGGTTTAGAATAGGACGGGATATGATGGGATGGGGGATGGGAGCGCGGCGGATATTTTTGATCCGCCTTTTCCGCATCCGGGGACGTGGTGGAAAGGCCGGCAATATCGGTAAAAATGACATGATGGCCGCCGATATCGATCCCCACTTCAAGGACGTCCCGGGTGGTTCCGGCGATATTGGAAACAATGGCGGCCGAACGTTGGACTATGGCGTTGAAAAGACTTGATTTACCGGCATTGGCCGCACCGACCAAAACAACGCGAAAGCCGGATCGAACCATATCGCCGCGCCGATGATCTTGCATGTGGCGGCAAAGGTCTCGATGCAGATCGCGGATAGCCCCGGCCGGCGGGTCATCCGTGGATCGATCGTCGACAAGGGGGTCGGAAACATCATCGGGAAAATCAATGGTGGCTTCGACCATCGCTCGTAATGTACCGATTTTATCGCGCCATGTTTGATACAGGTCATGCAACCCCCCCTGCATTTGCTGCAACGCTTGCAACCGCTGTTGTTCGGTCTTTGCATCGATTAAATCGGCGATGGCTTCGGCCCGGGTTAGGTCAAGCTTGCCGGCATCAAAGGCGCGCCGACTGAATTCTCCAGGTGCGGCCGGGACAAGTCCTTGGTCGATGAGGATGCGGTCGAAGGCGGCCAAGACGGCATCGGAACCATGAATATGCAATTCGGCCATGTCTTCGCCGGTGAAACTCGCCGGTCCGGGCATCCAGATCAGGATGCCCCGGTCAAGCAGCGTGCGATCATGGGGGTCGCGCCAAGAGCGCACGACGGCGTGGCGCGGTCGGGGCAACGGGCCACAGAGTGCCTGAACAACGGATCCGGTGCCGCTTCCGGATAAGCGCAGCACGGCAATGGCCGATGGCGTCGCCCCGCTGGACAGCGCGAAAATGGTTGGTGTCGGTTCAGGCATGGGCGGCCGGAATGGGGATCAATCGGGCGCATCCCAAGCTGTTCGTGCGCCTGTCGGGCGTTAATCGGCAAAAATGTTTCACGTGAAACATAGGAAAATAATCCTAAAAAAGGAATATAAAGCTAGAACAATACGATCAAAAATCAATCAAACGGTGTCTACAAGCAGTGTTTATACGATAAATCTGAAATGTCCGGTGGGTGTGATGTTACTAACTGGGCTGTCGGTAACCTTTTGTCGAGTGGTGCGGCTTGCTTTGATCATTTTTTCATACCATTATTGCTGTCCTTATCCATCTAGGCGCGTCCAATCGGGGCGTTTGATATGTCGGCCCTCGGTTTAAGGTGCCCGGTTTAAAACGTTCGTAAAACGCCCGGTTTAAAATATTCGGGGCAAACGCTTGGTTTGAAATGCCGGGTATTTCCCCTGGGTCTAGCTTGATATTTCCCCTGGTATTATTATGGATTATTTTGAATACACCAAGATCGTCGGCGCGGTTCTCTTTACTCTCCTTGTTCTGACGGGGGTCAGGGTGGGTGTCAACGGCTTTTACCATCCGCAGGAAACGACACCGCCGGTATATCTTGTCGCGCCCGCCGTTGCCGAAAATCCAAAGGCAAAACCCGGGTCGAACAAGGGCGCGACCGTGGCGACAAAACCGGCAACCGGCACATCGACCACAGCGGCAACGACCGCCCCAAAAGGTGTCTCGAAAGCCGCCCCGACGGGCACCTCAAAAAAAGGCGCGGCAACCGCAGTGGCAAAGGTTAGTCCGAAGACCGATGCGAAAAAAGGCGCGGCAAAAGGCGTGACAACGGCGGCGATCGGTGCGGCGACAGCGGCGGCGGGGCATGCTCTTTTCGCCGGGGCCAATCCGGCAAAGGGCAAAACGATCGCCGGGGCCATTTGCGTGGCCTGCCATGACATTTCATCGGCCAAGAAAATCCGTTTTGGCCCGCCGTTATGGGGGGTTTTCGGTCGCAAAAAAGCATCCTATCCGGGGTTTTCTTACTCATCCGCATTTAAAAAACTCAAAGGAAATTGGACACTGGCCGATCTGGATCGATTTTTAACGAAACCATCGGCCTTTGCGCCGGGAACCCGGATGAGTTTTGTTGGCTTCAAAGATGAAAAACGCCGCCATAACGTGATTTCCTGGCTTGCGACACTGGGATCGAGCGGTGCTTCGACCCTCAAAGGCGGCGCGACCCCGACCGGCCCGGGCAACAAGGCGGGGAAGGCCCCCACAAAAAAACCCCCCAAAAAAGGCACAAAAGCCCCGGATACGACGGCCGCAGCGGCAAAAGGCATGACAACGGTGGCGAGCAGTGCCGACAAAGGGGAGGCGAAAGGCAAAACGACCCCGACGGCAAAGGGTGCCTCGAAAATTGCCCCGACGGCAAAGGTTAGCCCGAAGACCGATGCGAAAAAAGGCGCACCGCGCGCAGCGGCACCGGCCGCCCCAAAAGGTGTCTCGAAAGCCGCCCCCACCCCGACGGGCACCTCAAAAAAAGGCGCGGCAACCGCAGTGGCAAAGGTTAGTCCGAAGTCCGGATTGAAAAAAGGCACGGCAAAGGGCGTGACAAAAACGGCGGCGAGCGGTGCGGCGACAGCGGCGGCGGGGCATGCCCTTTTCGCCGGGGCCAATCCGGCAAAGGGCAAAACGATCGCCGGGGCCATTTGCGTGGCTTGTCATGACATTTCATCGGCCAAGAAAATCCGTTTTGGCCCGCCGTTATGGGGGGTATTCGGTCGCAAAAAAGCATCCTATCCGGGGTTTTCTTACTCATCCGCGTTTAAAAAACTCAAAGGAAATTGGACACCGGCCGATCTGGATCGATTTTTAACGAAACCATCGGCCTTTGCGCCGGGAACCCGGATGAGTTTTGTTGGCTTCAAAGATGAAAAACGCCGCCATAACGTGATTTCCTGGCTCGCGACACTGGGATCGAGTGGTGCTTCGACCCTCAAAAAAAGCGCGACCCCGACCGGCCCGGGCAACAAGGCGGGGAAGGCAACCACAAAAGCACCCCCCAAAAAAGGCACAAAAGCCCCGGATACGACGGCCGCAGCGGCAAAAGGCATGACAAAAATGGCGGTGAGCGATGCCGACAAAGGGGAGGCGAAAGGCAAAACGACCCCGACGGTAAAGGGTGTCTCGAAAGCGGCCCCGACGGCAGAGGTTAGCCCGACGGCAAAGGGTGTCTCGAAAGCTGCCCCGACGGCAAAGGTTAGCCCGAAGGCCGAGGCGAAAAAAGGCACGGCAAAAGGCGGGACAAAAACGGCGGCGATCGGTGCGGCGTTAACCAAACGTCAATGTGGTCTTTGTCATACGGTGACTAAAAACGGTAAAAGTCGTATGGGCCCGCCGTTATGGGGGGTGTTCGGTCGCAAAAAAGCATCCTATCCGGGGTTTTCTTACTCCAAGGCATTAACCCGGCTTGGCGGGGTATGGAACAAGGATGATCTGGATCGATTTTTGACCTCTCCCGCCCGCTATGCCAAGGGGACGCGGATGGCTTTTGTCGGTATCAAAGATCCGAAGAAACGCCGCGCGATCATCGATTGGTTGGCCGCTCAAAAATAATTCTTTGGGTGTATACCCCTTTTTTCCTTTCCTCCCTTTTCCCTCCTTTTCATGATAGGGGGCGGGGGGCGGCCGAATCGGCGTCATCATGGATAATCCGGGGACGATCCGGGCATGGACAATCCGGGGGACAATCCGGGGGACGATCCGGGTTTTTTTCCATATATGATCGCGCACTTTGTCTTGATGCCCTTTTTATGGAACAATCAGCGCGATGCGCGCAATTTTTGATTATACCCATCTTGGCCGAATTCGGGCCCGCGCCGCGAAAAAATGGTCGAGCCGCCCTTTTTTAATCGCGGATATTGCCGATGAATTATGCGTGCGGCTGGCATTGTTGGCCGGGCATTATCCCGTGGTTGCCGATCTTGGATGCCATGGGGGGGAAATGGTCGTCAGCGCGAGGAAAAAAGGAATCTCGATGGATCGCATGATTGCCATTGATCCATGCCCGATTTTTGCCGACCGGGCGCGCCGCGCCCTAATGGAAAAGACCACGGATAAAGCTAAAGACAAGATCATGATGGATAGGGCCTTGGAAAGGATTGGAGGCAAGGCCACGGATAAGGCTATGGATAAAGTCACGGAAAAGGCTATGGGCAAAGCTAAAGATAAGATCACGATCCATGCCATTTGTGGCGAATGGGAACAATTGGCCTTGGCCGATGCAAGCTGTGACGCCGTGGTAAGTGGGTTTTATCTGCATTGGATCAATGATCTTCCCGGTCTTTTCCTCCAGATCCGTCGGGTACTGAAACCGGGCGGTGTTTTTCTGGCGGCCTTGGCCGGGGCGGGCACCCTTGCCCATTTGCGCCGGGCGATGATTGCGGCGGAAAGCACCCTTAGCAACGGCGCCCATATCCGGATTTCTCCGTTTGCCGATATTCGGGCGATCGGGCAGTTGCTGCAACGGACGGGATTTCATGAGCCGGTTCTCTCTCGCGAGGCGATGCGGGTTGAATACAGCGGCATTATTCCCATGGCCCATGATCTTCGCGGTCTTGGCCAGAGTAATGCGCATCGGACACGATCGCGCCGGCCACCGCCGCCGGGTTTTTTCGCGGCGGTTGAAAAACAGGCCGCATCGGCGGGCACGATCGAGGATGTTTTCGATATCATTTATCTTTGCGCATGGAATCCGTTGGCGCGTCCCGATGATCGCGGCGGTAAACGGAAAAAAAGCGGCAATCCCGGCCCCCACCCCCCGCGCGCGCCGATCCGGGAGGCGGGGGCGGATAAAGATGAAACAAGGATACCGATCCATGGCCGCAATCGGATCAAGAGGGGATGCATGATTCCATGGTAAAAGACAAAACCCTTGCCTTTATCGGATTGGGGCGGATGGGATTTGCCATGGCCTCCCATCTTGGCCGTTTAAGCCACCCCGATCGGGGTGGCTATCGCCTTGCCGTTTATAATCGGGATCGGCGCAAAGGCCTTGCTTGGCAGCGGCAATTTGCCGATGCATCCGGCCATGCCTGCCGCCTTGCAAGCAGTCCGGCCGATGCCGCCCGCCGGGCCGATATGGTCATGGTCTGTGTCGGTGGCGACAAGGATGTTGGCCACGTTATTTTCGGCGATGGCGATATGGCCGGGATCGTCGACGGCGTTGAATCGTCGCGGCAATCGGGCGATCGTCCTTTGATTATCGATCATTCAACGACATCGGCGATTTTTGCCAAGGATGTATCGGGCAAGCTGGCAAAACGCGGGATCGGTTTTCTTGATGCCCCTCTTTCCGGCGGGCAGGCCGGGGCGATGGATGGTCAATTGATCATTATGGTCGGCGCCGCGCCGCGCGATTTTACCCGGGCACGGCCGGTTCTTGCCCATTATTCCCGGGAGATCGCGCATATGGGCGATGTCGGCACCGGACAATTAACCAAGATGGTCAATCAGATATGCGTTGCTTCCGTTATTCAAGGCTTGGCCGAAGGGATCGATTTCGGGCGCCGGGCGAATATCGATCTCGACAAGGCATTGCGCTTGCTTTGCGGGGGCGCGGCCGGTTCTTGGCAAATGCGCCACCGTGGCGAAACGATGGTCAAGGGGCAGTATGATTTTGGCTTTGCGGTCGATTGGATGCGCAAAGATTTGTCCATTTGCCTGGCCGAGGCAAAGACCCTTGGCGCCCGTCTTGAAGGAACGAAGATGATTGATCGCTTTTACGCGGAAGTCCAAAAAATGGGACATGGCAATCATGACACGTCAAGTCTTCTTCAGCGTCTGGACGAAATGCCCCCGCGATCGGCCAAGACGGCCCGCAGCCCCAAGCGATAATTTTTATATCGCGGCGTCCAGCCAAGCTCACGCTTGGCGCGGTGGTTGGCGATGCGGCGCCGATCTTGATAGAAGCTGCGTGCCATTGGTGACAATCCGGCTTGGTCGACCGAAAGCAACGGCGGCTTGTCGGCACCGAGCAAGGCGCAGGCAAAATCGACGACCATGTGTCCCGGCGCCGGGTGATCATCGCATAGATTATATATTCGGTGGCGATGGACATTATGATTTTTCGCTTGCCGGATAGAGGCCTTGAGCGCGCCGGTGATATCGGCCACATGGATGCGGGAAAAAACATGATTGGGCATATCAATGCGCCGGGCCCGCCGGGATAAAACACTGTCAATGGCGGACCGGCCAACACCGTAAATGCCGGCCAATCGAAAAATATGCAGGCATGGATTGCGGTGTCCGGCGAAACGATGCAGCCACTGCTTTTCGGCCCGAAGCCGCCGCCGTGACCGGACCAAGGAAGGGCGGGCCCGGGTTTTTTCATCGACCATTGCGCCGCCATGGTCACCGTACACCCCGGTTGAAGAAAGATAGCCAATCCAGCGCAGGGATGGACAGCGCGCGATCGAACGGCGGTGCCGGGCAAGGACGGGATCGCCCTTTTCGTTCGGAGGGGCTGAAATCAAAAGATGGGTCACGTTGCGCCACATCGCCCGACTTTGAAAAGGAAAGAAATGCCGGGCCGGGAGCGCCGAGCGGATTCTTCCGCTAATCCGGCCGGAATTGCGCGATGCGGCGCGGATAGTCCATTCGCGCCGGTCAAGATGACGGGTCAGATCGGAGGCACTAAAGCCAAGGCCAAGACAAAGAAGAACGGATTTTGACATGAAATTAGCAGAAAAGGCGAATTGGCAGAAGAGACGGGGGCGCGCAATCGGTGAAAAAAGGGCGAATCAAAAAATGGGGCGGCGTGTCGAATTTTGACCTGTCGCGGATAATACGCTAGGCTTGCCGCTTGCGCAATTTATGCCCACATCGATGCCCGAATCCCGCGCCTTGGGTTGAAATCGGATATCCCATGATCGTACCGACACGCATATCGGATAATCAGGCCGACGTAAGACAGAGTTCATGGATGGCGAGAGCCGCCAAATTTTCGATGGGCCCGAATCCCCGTCCAGGGGGTATGTGGTGGTGTCCCAGATTGTTTTTGGGCTTATTTTTGGGATTATTTTTAGCAATTGTTCTGGGCAATTATTTTTGGCGCGCATGGAAGGCCCGTCCGATTGCCGATAGCCGGGCATGGGCGGCATGGATGGGGAGATGGATGTTTATTGTATCCTCCTGCAAGAAGGGACGGGGCGCACGCATGGCCCTGATCGGGGCGGTCGCAATGATAATACCCCCGGCAAGCGTGCTTGCGGACGCGCGCCCGATGGATGAACCGTGGCTGGAAAGGGAGACGCCGGGGGAGATAACAGAGGAGACACGAGGGGAGATAGCAGGGGGATTAAAAGGGGAATTAACGGGGTTAGGAAAAATCCCCCCAAAATCCCCTCAAGAAAAGCCCGGAAACCGCCCTGAAAAACTCCCGGGGAAATTTTTAGAAAAATCTTTAGGCCCCCCCCCTCCAAAAAGAAACTCCGGGAAAATCTGGGGAAAAGAGCAAGAAACGCCTTCCCCGCGCGCCCATGCGGCGGGCAATGATACGTCCGATGCGGTACGGCGGGCGCTGGATGCCGATACGCAAAAGGATATGGTCGCCTGCCATGATCAAGCGCTTACCGATCCCCGGGCGGCCTTGGCCCGGGCCGATGTTCGGATTGCCGCTTTTCCAAACAGTTTCATCCCGCTTTTTTGCCGCGCCGTTGCCGTCACCGCCCTTGGCCGTTACCGCGAGGCAGCCATGGAATTTGACGCGTTAAGCACGCTTGCCGCGGTCGATCCGTTGATTCGCCATCGCCGTGCGCAGCTTCTTCTGCATGCGGGGCAGGCGTGGCTTTTGGCCGGGGTCTATGGCAATGCCCGGCGGCGTTTTGACGATGTGATTCGCGCCGGCGGCGAATCGGCCGATATTCTTGTCGATCGGGCGATCACCTTTGCCGGCGACGGGTTGCATAAAGAGGCGATCGCCGATCTAACCCGGGCCATTGCCATGGATCACGGCAATCGTGAAGCGCGCATTTTAAGGGCGGTATCATACCGAGAATCGGAGGCTTTTGATCGGGCCGCGGCCGATTTGCACTGGGTTTTATCGCTGGATAGCGCGGATCCGGATGCCCTTTTCGAACGCGGTTGGTTGTTCTATGTCCAAGGAGACGAGGAAGCGGCGATTGCCGATTGGCATCATGTTTTGCGTCTCGAGCCACCGACATCCGCCCTTGCCATGCGGGCCCGGCGCAATATTGACCATGTTGAAAGTTCCTATCATGGATCATGAACAAGCCATTTTCCTCGCTCTGATTCAGGGGATCAGCGAATTTCTACCGATCAGTTCGTCGGCCCATTTAGTGGCCGCGTCCCAGCTTCTCGGTTGGCAGGATCAAGGATTGCGCTTTGATATCGCGGTGCATGTCGGCAGTCTTTTGGCCATCCTTTTGTATTGTCGGCACGAAGTGATGTCCCTGATCGTGGGGGCGATCGAATTGGTGACTTTGCGCTGGACGGAAAATGGCCGCTTGTTGTTGTTTTTTATCCTGGCCTCGTTGCCATTGCTTGCGGCCGGTTTTTATCTGCACAAAGACTATCCGGCGCTTTTGCGCTCCATTCCGTCGATCGCCGTGGCCAGCGCGGTTTTCGCGGTTTTCTTGTGGGTGGCGGATCGCTATTCGATGACGGTGCGTGAATTGCACCATATCCGTGCGCGAACCTTTATTTTTATCGGGTTGGGGCAAATTCTTGCCCTGATTCCCGGGGTCAGTCGGGCGGGCATTGTCATCACCTGTGCCCGAATGATCGGATTTTCACGGGAAAGCAGTGCCCGTATGGCGTTTCTTCTTGCGATTCCGGCCTTGGCCGGGGCGGGTTTTTTGGAAGGATGGCACCTCGTTTTCGATGACTCCTCTTTAAATCCGGGCGCGCTTGTGACGTTTGATTTATTGGTGGTGGCAATATTGAGCTTTATTTTCTCGCTTCTCGCAGTGGTGGCCTTGATGCGGTGGATTGGCCGCTATTCCTATACGCCATTTGTTGTGTATCGGTTGATTTTTGCGGCGGTGTTGGTCGGGGCGACCTATGCGGATGCGATTCGGGCATGGATTTCTTGACGGCGTTTTCGGCATCGGTGGTGTGTTTAACGGCGCGCTTGATTTTTTGATCCAAGGGGGGCCTTGGGTTTTTCGCCCGACGTTCATAGGGCGGCGATTTTTTCTTTGGCCCCCCCGTCATGGGATGGGTGCGGGCGGAAAACGAGGCTTGCCGATGGTCGGTGGTTGGGAACGACCGCGAATAGTGCCGCCGAGAAGATGGGTGTGGGTGCCCCCGTCATGGGATGGGTGCCGGCGAAAAACGAGTCTTGCCGATGGGTGGGAACGACCGCGAATAGTGCCGCCGAGAAGATGGGTGTGGGTGCCCCCGTCATGGGATGGGTGCCGGCGAAAAACGAGTCTTGCCGATGGGTGGGAACGACCGCGAATAGTGCCGCCGAGAAGATGGGTGTGGGTGCCCCCGTCATGGGATGGGTGCCGGCGAAAAACGAGTCTTGCCGATGGGTTGGAACGACCGCGAATAGTGCCGCCGAGAAGATGGGTGTGGGTGCCCCCGTCATGGGATGGGTGCCGGCGAAAAACGAGTCTTGCCGATGGGTTGGAACGACCGCGCGGTGGTGATGCCGCCGCCGGTGGTGGTTGCCGCCAGGATTTATTTTTGAGGGGTTTTATTTTTAAAGGCGGGGACTTTTTTCTTTAACTGGGTGGCCACATGGTCGGTGGTAAAGGGGCGGATATCACCGCCCAGATGGGCGATTTCGCGAACCAATTGGGCCGATGTGAAATGATGGGGATCGGAGGCCATTAAAAAGATGGTCTCGATATCCGGGGCAAGGCGGGCATTGGTGACGGCCATTTTAAATTCGTATTCAAAATCGGATACCGGTCGCATCCCGCGAACCACCGCTTCGGCCCCGTGGTGATGGGCAAAATCGACAAGCAATCCGTCAAAGGGAAGAACGTTCATCTGGCAATGGGTAAGCGCCCGGATGCGCGCGATCTCGGTCTGCAGAAGGGCGGTGCGCTCGCCGATATCAAAAAGGGTCTTGGTGTCGCCATGGGCAACGGCGATGGTCAGGTGGTCGAATAAGCGCGCCGCCCTGGTGATAATATCGATATGGCCGTGCGTTACCGGATCGAACGTGCCGGGATAAATAGCGTGATGGCGGCGCGCTTCACTCATCTTTATCGATCGTTCGGATCTTTCATCGGCAGGGATTGGATGGCCGGGGTTTTTTGGTTTTTGCCGTTATCGGGATGGGCGTTTCGACCCTTTCGGTTGGGCTCCTTCGCGCTTTCGGTCGGCGGCGCATCGATATCCGTGTCCTGATTAATGACGGCCGCCGATACCGCCCGGCTTCCCTTGTCGAGATTGAACACGCGCACGCCCTTGGTCCGGCGGGAGGACGTGCGAATATTGCGCACCGGACAACGAATAATTTTGCCATTATCGGTAACGAGTAGAATTTCACTGGTCTTGGTAACGGGGAAGGTGGTTATAACCCCGCCGCCTTGTTTGAGTATATCTTCGCCAAGGGCGATATTCACCACCCCCTTGCCGCCGCGTCCGATCGGCCGATAGGCATGACTGGACGTGCGCTTGCCAAGCCCCTGTGAGGTCAGGGCAAGCAGGATCGATTCGCTTTCCCGGAGGGCCTTTTTTGTATCTTCGCTCAGTTTCGAGCGCCGGTCGCGATGCAGCCAGGCTTCGCGTTCCTCGACGCTTAAATCGGTATGGGGAAGCAGGGTCATCGCGATCACCTGGTCGTTCGGGCCCAGGCGAATTCCGCGCACGCCGCGCGATGACCGCGAGGCAAAGACGCGCAATTTCGAGACCGGAAATCGGATGCATTTTCCGGCCCGGGTCGCCAGAAAAATATCTTCGGCCCCGGAACAGGGAACGACGGCAACGAGGCGATCGGCCCCGTCCAATTTGACGGCGATTTTGCCGTTGGCGGCAATGCGCCGGAAATCGGATAATTTATTGCGCCGAACATAGCCCGAGGCGGTGGCGAAAATGACAAATGATTCGGTGCTGCCCTCAAGAAGGGGGGAGGGTGCATCGATGGCGTCGTCGTCGTCTTTTGCGATGGCGGTGTTTTCTGCGGGCGGGCCATTTTCCCCGAGGGTGTCGTCTTCTGCGGGCGTATCTTCGTTTCCGGGCGAGGGGTGCCCCCCGGGGGCGCCGTTTGTCACGGGCGCGCCATTTTCCCCGAGGGTGTCGTCGTTTGCGGGCGGGCTATTTTCCCCGAGGGTATCGTCGTTTGCGGGGTCACCGTCTTCCAAATGATCCTCGCGCGGCATCGGCATCAATGCCGTGATCGATTCGCCCGGTCGGAGGGGGAAAAAATTAACCAATGCCTTGCCGCGGGCCTGCGGCGTGCCGACGGGCAGGCGATAGGCTTTGATGCGATAAACGATCCCGCGTGAGGAAAAGAACAGAAGCGGCGTATGGGTTGATACGTCGCATACATGGGTCAACCAATCTTCTTCCTTCGGTTTCATGCCGGTGCGTCCCTTGCCGCCATGGCGTTGGGCGCGATAGACATGACGCGGCACCCGTTTGATATAGCCGGCATGGGAAAGGGTGACGACGATATCTTCTTCCTGGATCAATTCCTCGTCATTGATGTCGTCACTCATGTCGGAAATTTCGGTTCGGCGCGCATCGGCGAAATTGGCGCGCACGTCAAGCAGTTCTTCATCCATCAGTTTCAGCAATAACGGCCGCTGGCTCAACAGATTGAAATAGTGGCGAATATCTTTGGCGGTTTCTTCGAGATCGGCGCGAATGGCACTGCGCTCAAGGCCGGTTAATCGGTGCAGGCGCAATTCTAAAATCGCTTTGGCTTGGACGTTGCTCAGGCGATATTGCGTGCCTTGCAGGGGTTCGCCGACGTCGCGAACAAGGGCATCCAAGTCGTGGGCGGCCCATTCTTTGTCCATTAATTGGCGTTGGGCGTCGGCACTATTGGGGGCGGCCCGTATCAAGGCGATGACATCGTCGATATTGGCGACCGCGACCGCCAGACCAAGCAATATATGGGCTTTTTCCCGGGCTTTGCGCAGATGAAAGGCACACCGGCGGCGCAGAGTTTGTTCCCGAAATTCAAGAAAATGGGTCAGAATCTCGCGCAGGCTCAAAGTCTTTGGCTTGCCGTCAAGCAGCGCCAGCATATTCATGCCGAAACTGACTTGAAGCGGGGTATGGCGATATAATTGATTAAGCACGATATCGGCTTGGGCGCCGCGCTTCATCTGGATGACGATACGGGTGCCGTGGCGGTCGGATTCATCGCGCAGATCGGAAATATCGTCGACGATACCGTCCCGGGCAACCCCGGCGATGCGCTCCATCAGGCGGGATTTATTAACTTGATAGGGGATTTCACTGACGATGATGGTGCTGCGTCCGTCTTTGCGTTCCTCGACGGTGGCCCGGCTGCGGATTTTAATACTGCCGCGCCCCCCGTGATAGGCATCGCGAATGCCGTTCCGGCCAAGGATGATTCCGGCGGTCGGAAAATCGGGGCCGGGAATCACTTTGAGCAATTCTTCGTTATCGACATCCGGAGAGCCAAGCAAAAGCCGACACGCGTCAATCACTTCGCCGAGATTATGGGGTGGGATGTTCGTGGCCATGCCGACCGCGATACCACCGCCCCCATTCACGAGAAGGTGGGGAAAGCGGGCCGGTAACACCACCGGCTCAAGGAGGGTATTATCGTAATTGTCCCGAAAATCGACGGTGTCGGCGTCAATATCGGCCAATAACGGCGTGGCCGCTTTGGCCAGGCGGGCTTCGGTGTAACGCATGGCCGCGGCGGGATCGCCGTCCATCGAGCCGAAGTTCCCCTGCCCCTCGACCAAGGGCAGGCGCAAGGCAAACGGTTGGGCCAGGCGCACCATGGCATCATAAATCGCCGAATCCCCGTGCGGGTGATATTTACTCATCACGTCACCGACGATGCGGGCCGATTTGCGCAGGGGCTTGCCTTGCTCATAGCCCCCTTCTTTCATCGCAAAGAGGATACGACGTTGCACCGGTTTTAATCCATCGCGCGCATCGGGAAGGGCGCGCGCGACAATGACACTCATCGCGTAATCGAGATAGGATCGCTCCATCTCGGTCGTGATGGGAACGGGTGCAATGCCAAAAGAGGATGGGGTTTCGCTCACGTCATATAATCTCCATGAATGGGCCCCCTAACTATACGGCAAGCGGGCTTGGATGACTATCATCTTGTGGCATCTTTGCGCGGCATCTTTGCGGGGCATTTTTGCGCGGCGGTGGGATTGTTTATCGGCGGTGGCGCGGCATCTTTGCGCGGCGGCTGGATTGTTTATCGGCGGTGGCGGGGGATTTGAAGCGATCGGATGGGAAAAATGGGAAAATGGACGGATCGGGAAAATGGGCAGCCGGGCAAGCGGTTAAGAATCCGATGCGAGCGGGTCGGTTTTATGGCCGGGCCGGGTCAATTTTGATTGGTGCCAATGTTTTTGACGGCGATAAATCGTTGACGGATGAATGCCGAGCATAAGGGCGGCCCGGGCGACGTTATGGCCGCAATCATTAAGGGTGCGCCGGATGGTCTTGTCCCGCAAGATCTCAAGAGAATCGGCCGGAACGACAATCCCCTTGCTATGGGCGGTCCGGTCGGGGCGGTCGGGGCGGGGATGATCGTGGGTCGGGGCGCGATCGCCAAAATCGGATACATCGGTGTAATCGGATAAATATCGTTCAAGAACGGGCGCGTCCATGGGCCGCTCCGTTTCATTGGGGGTTCTTTCCATTGCCGACACGGCATGAAGGACGTTTTTCAGTTGCCGTATATTGCCGGGCCAGGGATGGCGCAGCAGGACGTGGCGGGCGGCATCGGTAAAGCCGACAAAGGATGATTCTTGTTGTCGGCGCAATCGGGCAAGAAAATAGGTGGCCAAATGGGGGATATCCGGGCCGCGTTCACGTAAAGGTGGAATGCGCAAGACAAGGATATGGAGCCGATAAAATAAATCTTGGCGCAATCGACCGGCGGCCATGGCATCGATCGGGTCGCTGTTGCTGGCGCTGATGATGCGAACGTCGCTGTGGTGCAGATTCCGCCCGCCCAAGCGGTAAAAATGGCCATCTTCGGTAAAGCGCAGCAACTTTGGCTGGATTCGCACGTCCATTTCGCCAATTTCATCCAGGAACAAAGTGCCGCCATTGGCGCGCTCAATGACACCGGCATGGCTTGCGATCGCGCCGGTAAAGGCCCCGCGTTCGTGACCGAATAATTCGCTTTGGGCCATATCCCGGCTTAGGCAGGCGCAGTTAAAGGGCAGATAGGATTGCTTGGCCCGCCGACTAAGCCGGTGAATGGCGCGGGCATAAATTTCTTTGCCGACCCCGCTTTCCCCGATCAAGAACACGTTGGCCCGACTGGCGGCGGCGGCGCGAATACGGGCATGTATGGTGCGCATAGCCTGTGATTGGGCCACATATCCAAATATATTGTCATCCATTTTGGATTGTTGTTTCGGCATGGTGTTATTCGGGTTGGGTTTTCGCAAATACCGTTTGATTATTTGCCCCTTAATCATTAAAGGTGCTTTGAATGCAATTTTTTGATCGGTGCAATTCGTGCAAATAAATACAATTTTAAAAATGTTTATCATGGATGGCTATATATAATCAATGATTGTTTTAATAAAATGCGAAACATCTTTAAATAGCAATTTTTGATTAATCCCCGGGGTTCGATTCGGTGTGAATCCCGGTTGTCAGATGGCGCGTTCGGCCACGGATTTTCCGATATGAATCATCGATGAATCATTGGGAATAGTGGGGGGAATAATGGGGGAATACGCCTAAGGATGGCGTTGGCAGTGGTGGAGGCAATGATGGGGGCGATTATGGCGCGGCGGGCGGCACCGATTTGCGCCATACGTGCTTTCGGGCGCCCCTGCCATATGTCCTATCGGGCGCGATGCCCCATGCGATGGTGCGGTCGAAAATCGCTGTACAAAAATGGTACATTGCTATATACTTGTGCGCTGATAGTTTGAAGGGTGTATCTAGCATGAAATTGCATCGTGATCTTGGCATCACCCAGAATAGCGCATGGTTTATGGCACATCGTATCCGTGAAGCGTGGGGCACTCATTCCGGCAAACTAAGCGGTTCGGTTGGCGAGACCTGCATCGGTGGCAAAGAAAAGAACAAGCACCAGAGTAAGAAGATACGCGCCGGTCGTGGAATAATTGGCAAGGCTGTGGTGGTTGGGACTTGGTAAGATGAGTAGTGGCCAGCACATGAACCGCCTTTATTATGGTGATTGCCTGACCGTCATGCAGGAAATGGTGTTGGAGGGCGTTGATCTGATTTATCTCGACCCGCCGTTCAATTCCAAACGAGACTACAATGCTATCTACAAGGATGAAACAGGAAGACCGCTACCCGATCAGATAGAAGCTTTTTGTGACCAATGGACTCTGGATAAAGACAGAGAGCGAGCGATTAAAAAGATACCGAAATGGATGCGGGAAAATGGTATTGACCATGAAGTCGCCCGATTCTGGCGTTTATGGGTGAATGCGTTACGAAATACACAGCCTCGGTTGCTGGCCTATCTTTCCTACATGGTAGAACGGTTGCTTGTAATGAAAACGCTTCTGAAACCAACAGGGTCAATTTTTTTGCACTGTGACCCCACTGCTTCGCATTACATAAAAATTATGATGGACGCCATATTTGGACATCTTAACCTTAGGAATGAAATTGTGTGGTGTTACACGGGGCCAGGCTCCCCGAAAATGCGCCAGTTTAACAGGAAGCATGATACGATTTTTTGGTATTCGGCAGGAGAAAGTTGGACTTTCAATCGAGACTTGGTCCGTGTTCCCTACAAAGACCCAAAACAGACGCTCAGAAAAAGAATGGACGCCGGTCGGGGCATTTCTCAAGAAGAAGCATCGAAATATCGGGAAAGGGGAAAAATCCTTGAGGATTATTGGACTGATATTGCTTTAGCTGTCAGAAGTCCAAGAGAGAGATTAGGTTATCCTACACAGAAACCCCTGAAACTACTTAAACGGATCATTCAATCAGCCACCAACGAGGGTGATGTTGTTCTTGATCCATTTTGCGGGTGTGCCACTACCATTGAAGCTGCACACGCATTACATCGAAAATGGATAGGCATTGATATTGCGATCCACGCTATAAAACGCGTGGCGAGGATAAGACTCAAGGAAAAATGCAAATTGGTGGAAGGAGTGCATTATCTGATTACTGGAGTTCCTAAGACCATAGAAGGTGCTAAAGACCTATGGCAACGGAATCCATACCATTTCCAGAAATGGGTGGTGGAAGAAGCAGACGGCTTTGTAACAAACAGAAAGACAGCGGATGGAGGTATTGATGGGCGGCTTTATTTCCCTCACCCCGACTACGAAGAATTGCAAAGCATGATAATAGAAGTCAAAGGGGGTGCCAATGTATCTATAGCTCATGTTCGGGCATTACGTGGAGTTCTGGATAACGATGATGCACTGATGGCAGGGTTGATCATTATGCGGAAACTTGGCCCAGTCAAAGAGCGCAACTTCAAGCAATTTATGGCAGAAGCTGGAGATATGGAGATTTACGGAAGGCCATATCCGAAAATGCAGATGCGGACAGTGCAAGAAATTTTAGACGGCAAGGGATTTTACACTCCAGGGGCAACAGGCAAAAAAAGAAAAGTTAAAGCAACTGAAGGATCAGGGCAAGAGATACTACCACTGCCTGCTGTGCAACCAAGCTAGAGCGGCATAATGCGAAGCAAACCAAAGAAGACTAGGGCAGCTATCATTCCCCCGATAAAGGCAAACGCCGGAGCGGTTAGCAAAGGCTTTGCTGGGAAGTCCACCTAAGCAGAACCGCAAGAATCTAAAGCCTGAGGGCTGAGTTATGCTAAGCACTGCATGAAGGCGAAGGCTTTGCGCAGTTATCTATGTAATTGCCCTTTTGAGGGGGATTTTTGTTTGGGGCGTTCCTTGGAATCGGCACGGAGGAGGAAAATGGCCTCTCCATGGCGCCAATTCGACAACCGCCGCTGGCGCAGGCCAAGACGGGTCGCCCATGAATGGGGCGAAATACTGACCAAAACACGAATCGAATGCCGGCGGCAGGTGGTTAAAAAATCCTTGATCGTGCAAAGATGGATATTGGGCGTATTGTACCAATAATGGCGCAATATCGATGTGCGCGGCATTCTGCCGGTAAAAAGCAACTGGGCCCGAACCCGCCAATAGCCGAAATTGGGAAGGGACACGATGGCATAGGTGCCGATCCGAATCATTTCCAAAAGAACCTTGCGCGGGTTGCGGGTGGCTTGGATGGTTTGGGACAGAATCACATAATCAAAGGATTGGGACGGGTAATCGGTAAGATCGGTATCGGCATCGCCTTGAACGACCGATAATCCTTTTTTGACGCAAATCCGCACCCCTTCGGGGGATAATTCGATTCCGCGACCGCGAACGTTCTTTTTCCGATCAAGATAGGCAAGCAAGCGCCCGTCATCACAGCCGATATCGAGAATCTTTGATCCGGGCGTGATCATTTCGGCCACGATTTGAAGATCCGGGCGCAAGGCCATGGCATCGACCCGATCCGGCCGGGAACGAAAGGGGGTTTTTCTTTTCCGATGGGGATCGGGCCGGGACGGGCGGGGCTTTTTTTGTCCGGATGGCATCGTATCGGGGGTCGGTTTTTTCATCGCAAACGCGCGCCCACGCTATAGGTGGCGCCGTGCTCCGTCAAGAAAACCGCGCAACATGGCGTGGAATTCCGGCTCGTCCAGAAGGAAGGCATCATGCCCTTTATCGGTCTCCACCTCGCAGAAACTGACATCGGCGCCGCTTGCGTTTAAGGCGCGCACCAAATGGCGGCTTTCCGATGTCGGAAACAACCAATCGCTGCTGAAAGAAACGACGAAAAAGCGCGAACCACACGCATTAAGGGCCTGGGCTAGGGAATCGTGGCCCGAGGCAAGGTCAAAATAATCCATCGCCCGGGTGATATAGAGATACGAATTCGCATCAAAGCGATCGACAAAGGCCGATCCTTGATGGCGCAGATAACTCTCGACGGCAAAATCGGCATCAAACCCATAGCTGACGCTTTTGCGTTTTTGCAAATCGCGCCCGAATTTACGGTGCAGGGCGGCCTCGGAAAGATAGGTAATATGGGCGACCATGCGGGCCACGGCCAACCCTCGCCGGGGGCTTTTATCCCGGTCGGCGTAATGGCCGTCCATCCATTCCGGATCGGCGACGACGGCCTGGCGACCGATTTCGTGGAATGATATATTTTGGGCGGAATGGCGCGCGGCGGTCGCGATCGCCGCGACCGAAAACACCCGGTCGGGAAAATCAACGGCCCATTGCAATGCCTGCATTCCCCCCATCGATCCGCCGATCACACAAAACAAGCGGGCGATGCCGAGATGATCAATCAAGCGCCTTTGGGCGCCGACCATATCGGTGATGGTAATCAGAGGAAAGGATAACTTCCATTTGTGGCCATTTTTCGGATTGATACAGCCCGGTCCGGTCGAGCCCATACACCCGCCGAGAACGTTCGAGCAAATGATAAAAAATCGATCGCTATCAAGGGGCTTGCCCGGCCCGATCATCGCGTCCCACCATCCTTTTCTTCCGGTCACGGGGTGGGTGCCGCCGGCGAATTGATCCCCGCTTAACGCATGGCAGACAAGAATGGCGTTATCGCGCTTTGCGTTTAAGCGCCCCCATGTTTGATAGGCGATCTGGAAAGAGGGCAGCGATCTTCCGCAATTTAAAGCCAAACTTTTGCCACAGTGAAAAACCTTGCCCGGGATGGCATGATCGGTGGGACAAGGCGCGGATGGGTCTTTCATGGCGTGGCCTTCAAAAAGGGGTGTCGAGGCAATCGATCCGATGGTTGGGCCGACGCCGCTGCGGGCCATACGGCAAGGATGGGCGGTGCGATCGGCGTGGAATGGGATTATAAGTCAACCGATACGTCTTATCCAGAAGGCTTGTCGATATCCTTTTCCCCTATTCTTTTACGCCTCTTCTTTTACGCCTCTTCTTTGACGAAAGAGAGAGGGGGGGGATGCGCGCCCAAGCTCTGGAATGGATCGCGCTTTTCTCCTATGCTGTGCGTTATGGCGACAATCGATACGATCGGGGCAATAGAGGCGAGCATGCGGCTTTGGGCGATGGCCGTGGTGCGATTTTTGTTCGGCCCAAATTTCGAAATGGGCACTTCAAAAGGCGGCCGTTTCACGATGGGGATTAAGAGGCCACGGGCATCGAGGGCATTTCCGATCAGAGGCATTTCAAAAGGCGGCCGTTTCACGATGGGCATTAAGAGGCCACGGGTGTCGAGGAACCGATGACGGCAATGAAAAACGGAACGATAAAAGCAAGCGATAAGCGCAAGAAAAGCGGTGTTATGGCCCGTCCCTCGGTGCGGGATTTGCCGCCGTATAAGCCGGGCCGGGCGGTCGCGGATATGGGGCGGGGGGCAACGGAAAAGCGGCCGGATCCCGGGAAAAAGACACCCATTCAGAATCCGGGGATTCAAGATACGGGGATTCAAAATCCGGCGACCCAAAAGACATCGGTTCAGAATCCGGGGGTTCAGAATCCGGGGGTTCAGAATCCGGGGGTTCAGAATCCGGCGGTTCAGAATCCGGCGGTTCAAAAAATGGGGCGGGCAATCAAAATGTCCTCTAACGAATCGGCGCTTGGCGCGTCGCCGGCGGCGCGCCGCGCCTTGCGGTTGGCCGGGCCGGAATTGCACCGTTATCCCGATGCGTTCGGCACACCGCTGCGCCGGGCATTATCGCGCCGGCATGGCCTTGATCCGGAACGGATTATCTGCGGCAATGGTTCCGACGATCTTATCGTGACGTTGGCCAAGGCCTATGCCGGGGATGGCGATGAAATCGTCATGAGTCGCTATGGTTTCGTCTATTACACCAATGCCGCGGCAATCGCGGGCGCACGGTTGGTCAAGGTCGATGAAAAAATATCCACGACCGATCCGGCAACGATCGACACCGATGTCGATGGGTTGATTGCGGCGTGCGGGGCCAAAACCCGCCTGCTTTTTCTTGCCAATCCGAATAATCCGACCGGATCGTGGCTGAGCGCGGCCCGCGTTCGTCACATTGCAAAGACGATCCCCCCCCATGTTCTTCTCGTGCTCGATGGGGCCTATGCCGAATATATGTGCGATAGCGATTACAGCCCCGGCTATGATCTTGTCGATCAATGCGCCAATGTCGTGACTCTCGGCACGTTTTCAAAGATTTTCGGCTTGGCCGGTATTCGCATCGGCTGGGCCTATGGGCCGCAATCGGTCATCGATGTGCTGTATGCGGTGCGCGCCCCCTTTAGTGTTAATAGCGCGGCCCTCCACGCGGCCCTGGCGGCCTTGGCCGATGATGATTTTACCGCCAAGGTGCGCGATCACACCATTTTATGGCGGACATGGCTGGCCCGCCGTTTGCGCGCCATCGGCCTTGACGTGTACGCAAGTGTCGGCAATTTTCTGCTTCTTCGCTTTAATCATCCGGGCGCGGCCCGGGGCGCGGAAAAATATTTGCGCGACAATGGTGTTTTGCTGCGCACTTTGGACGAATACGGGCTTGCCGATTGCCTGCGAATCAGTGTGTCGCGCGCCTCTCACAACCGTCTTGCCGTTCGGCTTTTACGGCAATGGATGGGTCAAGGGGGCGGGGGATGAAAACCACTTTGGACGAATACGGGCTTGCCGATTGCTTGCGAATCAGTGTGTCGCGCGCCTCTCACAACCGTCTTGCCGTTCGGCTTTTACGGCAATGGATGGGTCAAGGGGGCGGGGGATGAAAACCCCTCTTTTCGATCACGTGGCCCTGATTGGGGTTGGTCTTATCGGCGGGTCGTTGGCGCTGGCTTTGCGCCATCATGGGCTTGCGGCCAAGATCAGCGGGTGTTCGCGCCACCAAAAAACCCGGGATCAAATTCGGGCATTGGGTTTGGTCGATCATCTTTTCTCGGATCCGGCGGCGGCGGTGGCCGATGCCGATTTGGTGGTTTTATGCACTCCGGTCGGAAGTTTTGCCGCCATTGCCGCCGCCATCGGGCCCCATCTTGGGCCGGGGGTGGTGGTCACCGATGTCGGGTCGGTCAAGCGCCAAGTCATCCGCGATTTGCGGGCCCATTTGGGCGAAAACATTGCCATCGTGCCCAGTCATCCGATCGCGGGAACCGAACATTCCGGCCCCGGCGCGGCCCGCAAGGATCTGTTTGCCAAGCGATGGTGTATTGTCACACCGGATACGACCTCTTCCGAATCGATACCTTCTGATAAAATGGGGGCCGATACGATGGGGGCCGATCGCGCCGCGGCGGCAACCGATCGGGTATGCGCGCTGTGGCGGGCAATCGGGATGAAAGTGCGCCGGATGCCGGCGAAAGATCACGATCGCATTTTGGCCATAACCTCGCATTTGCCCCATTTGATTGCCTATACCATTGTTGGAACCGCGGTTGATATGGAGGATTCGCACAAAGGCGAAGTCATCGATTTTGCGGCGGGCGGGTTTCGTGATTTCACCCGCATCGCGTCTTCGGATCCGGATATGTGGCGCGATATATTTCTTGCCAATAAGGATGTCGTCGTCGATGTCTGCCGCCAATTTCAAGGAGATTTGGAACATGCCGTCACCGCGGTCGACAAAGGAGATATGGACGCTTTGTTGACATTATTTAATCGGGGGCGGAGGATCCGAAAAGCGATTATCCGGGCCGGGCAGCATGAATAATCCGGACTATGCCCGATATCAACGATAGAATATGATGGCGGCGACCATCTTTAACGGGGAGTGGCGCAGCCTGGTAGCGCATCTGCTTTGGGAGCAGAGGGTCGCTGGTTCAAATCCAGTCTCCCCGATACCGCGAGGATGGCCTTTATGCCGATGACGCCGGTCGATGCGAAACCCGGCCGGAAAATATCGGGGGCAAATATCGGCCGTAAATATCGACCGTAAATATTGGGGCAAGAAAGACCACGATGCAAAGATCGGAATGGAAAACGCCCGAAAAAATAAGGGTGCAGCAATGGGGGCTGCCCGGAAAGGAAGGACGCGGCGATGAAAAATATTGATGTGCGGATTTATCGTCCGGCCAAAACCGCGACCCAATCGGGGAGCCGGCGCAGTCTTCATTGGCAGCTTGAATTTCTGCCGTGCCGATCGACCGTGATTGACCCTTTGACCGGGTGGAGCGGCACGGACGACCCACGCCGCCAGGTGCGTTTGGCATTTCCGGATCGGGCCTCGGCGATCGCGTTTGCGACGCGGCGCAATTGGACATTTGTGGTCGAGGAAGATGAATCCCACCCGGTGCGCAATAAAAGCTATGCTTCCAACTTCACATGATCGCCCCCCCCCGGCCCCCCAGGTGGTATTCAAGATGGGTGGTATCCAAGATGGGCGTTTTAACGCGGCGATACGTGAACATAGCGATAAAGGCGATAAAGAATGATGGCGAATGCTTTGTGCCAAAACCGATGCGCAATCGTCCCATACGACCGCGCCCGTAGCTCAGCCGGATAGAGCAGCGGACTTCTAATCCGCAGGTCGCAGGTTCGAATCCTGCCGGGCGCGCCCCATCAAGGCGTTGAAAAATAAGGGCTAGAGAGAATGGGGACGCGCTTATTTTTTTTCAATGTTTTGCCAATTTTTCCGATTGTTTTGCCAATCCGAACAGTTTAGCACCACCACGGCGTGGTTGTAACGGCGGCGTTTGCGGATGAATTTGATGCGGCCGGCGCAACTTGGGCGCAACTTGGGGGGTGGGGGGTGCGGATGCGCGGTGTTGTTGCCTTTTGGGGACGATCCAGTGGCGTTCGCGCCCAGGTCATCGGGTTTAAGGTATCCATCGATATGCCCGATCGCATTGAAAGCGGGCAACGTGAGCAAAGCGATGTCCTGGAGGTTTAGAACCCCAGGCGTGCACAGTCTTGTCATGCCAAGGTATGTATGGAAACTGCCCGGTCTAATCCGCCGTCGCGCGGTGGAGGTAGCGTTGGGGCAAAACTAGGATGGGCGACGGGTGTCCTGCAAACAGGATCGCCACCCATTCCCAAGTCAGCCTATTTGCAAGGCTTTGGCTTGGACCGGACGTGCGGTTGGACGCGTACGGTCTTTGGGCCGGGCTTTGGTGCGGAACGAACTGTCCGGACCACCCTTTTACACTTAGTAGGCATATGAGCCTCCTTTGTAATTAATGTTACCGCGCAGGCTAGCGTAGCAGGAGCGAGTACTGCTCCATCCATATAGTTTCATCAGGGGTAAGTACGTTCCATTTTTTTGCCCCACAGTGAAAAATAATGCCGAAAATATCCAGTTGCACGCGACAAAACGCATTAGCGAGACCCGTGCCGCCTATGGTAACCACGGCGATAACTTCGCCATGGGTGCGTCCCCATGGTCGATGTATCTGGATAAACTGCTGAGTGCCAAGGACGTGGCGCTGATGATGGTGCTGTTCAAAGTTGCCCGGGCGCGCCGCGACAATGACCCGGATCACGCCACCGACATCGCCGGTTATGGCGCAACCCTGACCGAGTGCCACTAGGTCGCAATGGGGCGATACCGGGGAGATCAACAATGGTCGCCGTCAAGCCGCCTGCCTGCCGATTTTGACGGTGCTGATCACCATTTGCACATTCAAAGCGGCAAGCGCCTTTTCAATGCGGGCGATTTTGGTCTTGCGGCGCGGGTCTCGCAAGTGGCGCACTTCCGCCTCGTCAATGCCCAATTTTTTGCCAAGGGCAACATTGGTAATGGACGCCTCGGTCATGGCTGTGATCAGGGCTGCCTTTGCCGCTATCATCGCCCCGGCGCTGACGGTGGGGCGCCCCTTGGCACTGGATGGCTTCGGGATCTGGCGTTTTTCGTCGATCGCTTCCGCCAACCATGTATCCAGGCAATCTTTTGCCATCGTCATTGCCTCGCAGTGCTCGTCCGCGTAGGTGTTGGCGCCCTTAAGATCGGGCAAAGTGACGATGGTATAATTATTTTGGGTGGTTACCTCCACCGGGTAAGTAAAACGCATGGGACACTCCTTCATTATCCATTATCACGGTAGATCCTTTTCCGATATTCCTAAGTCTAGGCATACCGCGCGCAGAAATGCGGGTGGCATATCCCGCTTCACGTGCGGAAGTGTTGTCATTTTAATGCTTCCCCAGTAGATGACAGAGTGTGAACCCTTCCCTCTTGCTGGCTTAACGCGCACGTTTACCCCCCGCTCTCGCGCGAGCTTGCGTAGTTTACGGATAAATTCCTTACCGGTCATAGTGACAATATCGGTGATATTATTCCGATTGTCAATAAATATATCGGAATAATATCACCGATATGACGCTGTCGTTTCATCGTGCCTGCTTTTGCCAAAGTCATGCGATTCCCATCCCGATAATAATGGGCTATGATGCCAATACCTTGGCCGGTGATGGATGGGATTTGTGGGATGGTTGCTGAAAACCGATGTTTGGGTATCAAAAAGCACCCTCCGGGCGCCCCTGCACCCCCTGCGATGTTGCTTGGATTTGGCCGAGAATAAAAAAGTAAGACAACAAAAGAAACCCCGTGATTGCCGCCGGATAGAGCCGGTTCGAACCGGCCTGTTCCCATGAACACGCCGCGCTTCATGCATCGTTAATATGGGGGTAGGACCAGAAAAAATGCCGAAAAAAGAAAAATCCCCATCGAAACAGCCCCCATTGAAACAACTCTCGTCGAAATATCCTTCGTCGAAACAATCTTTTGCCGCCCAATCCGGCCGGCTTGATGCCCTGCGCGATCGGATCGACCCCAATCGGATCAAGTCCGATCGGATTAAGCCCAATCGGATCAAGCCCAATCGGATCAAGAGCGAGCGAAGCGGCGGCGGCGATATGACAAGGGGGGGGATAAAGGGCGGACCAAAAGGCGAGCCAAAAGGCGGGACAGCGGGCAGGGCAAAAGCCGGGCCGGGCGATGCCGGCGCGCAATCCGGTTCTCGCATCGCCCTTCATGTCGGATCGGAAATGATTAGCGCGCTGGCGGTCGGTCTTGCCATCGGCGTGACGATCGATTATTGGCTGGCCAGCAAACCGTTATTCCTTGTTATTTTCTTCTTCCTCGGGGCGGCGGCGGGGGTGCGCAGTGTCTGGCGATCGAGTATGGATACGTTTGCACCGGTGGACTCCCCTTCATCTCCCCCCTCCTCTCCAGAAATCAAAAAGGGCGCCTCAAAAAAAGCAATCCGCAAAAGCGATCCGAAAGGGCACCCCGCAAGGGGGATCCGAAAGCCCCCCCGCAAAAGCGATCCGAAAGGGCACCCCGAAAGGGCACCCCGCAAGGGGGATCCGAAAGCCCCCCCGAAAGAATGATCCGAACGGGGCACCCCGAAAGAGAGGTCCGCAAGGGGGATCCGCAAGGCCCCCTCGAAAGAATGATCCGTGAGGGGGATCCGCAAGAATGATCCGAACGGGCACCTCGAAAGAGCGAGCCGAACGGGCCCCTCGAAAGAATAGAATAAAAAAGCAGACGTAAAACACACGAAAAGACGGACAGAAGCGTTGATTTCTCGCCCCCATCGGGCATATAAGGACATAACTAAGGACATAGTGCGGAAAAAAGGACGCAAAACACGATATGGCCGGACCACTCGCACAGTTTGAAATTCGGGAATTCGCCCCTTTGGCGACAATCGGCGACGTGTCTTTATCGTTTACCAATGCCTCGCTGGCGATGCTGGTTTCGGTGCTGGTCTTTTTTGCCTTATCGGCGGGGGCGTTGCGCCGGGCAAGCCTGGTTCCCGGGCGGATGCAGTCGATTATGGAAACGCTCTATCTGTTTATCGCCGGGATGGTGCGCGAAAATGGCGGGGAAAAGGCGATGGCGTTTTTGCCTCTGGTCTTTTCGCTGTTCGTTTTTATTCTTTTCGGCAATTTGGTCGGCATGTTGCCTTTGTCCTTTACCTTCACCAGCCATATCATCGTCACGTTTTCCCTTGCCGCATTCGTCTTTCTATTGACGACGGTGCTTGGCATTGCTCGGCACGGATTTCGTTTTCTCGGCCTTTTTGTTCCCAGTGGGGTGCCCAAACCATTATTGTTTTTGATGACGCCGATCGAGATCATTTCCTATCTGTCACGACCGGTCAGTCTATCGCTGCGCTTGTTCGCCAATATGGTGGCCGGGCATATCATGCTGAAGGTTTTTGCCGGATTTGTCTTTTTCCTTGGCGTTTTTGGCATTGCGCCGTTTGTCGTCACCGGTCTTTTGACCGCGTTCGAGTTTTTGGTGGCGTTCTTACAAGCCTATGTATTTGCCGTGCTGACCTGTTTATATTTGCACGACGCATTGTATCTACATTGATGGGTATCGGTGTTGATGATTTTTTGATCGTTAGGGTTTTTTGCTTTTTCTAAGGAGTTGACGTTATGGATATTGAAGCAGCGAAATTGATCGGGGCCGGTTTGGCCGTGATCGGACTTGGTGGTGTTGGGGTCGGTATCGGCCATATTTTTGCCGCCCTGATCGAGGGCATGGCCCGCAATCCCGATGCCGGGGGCATGATTTTCCCGCGGGCATTGCTGGGGTTTGCCTTGGTCGAAGCGGTCGCGTTGTATGCGATGCTGATTGCCTTCCTGATTTTGTTTGGATAAGAACCGTGCCGCAACTTGACGTTGGCACTTATCCGGCCCAGGTCTTCTGGCTGGGCGTTTCGTTCGCCCTTTTGTATTTCTTCGTTGTCGGCAAGGTGTTGCCGCGGCTTGGCGATATTTTCGAGCGGCGCAAGGACGCGATCGAGCGCACCCTTGCCAGAAGCGAGACATTGCGTGACGAGACCCGGATTCTTCTCGACGAATACGAGAAGAAAATCGAGCAGGCCCGCACCCGGGTGCGGGAGGACTTGCAAAAAGCGCGGGTCGATGCGGCCGATAACGCCCAAAAGCGGTTGCATGAAGCGATCGAGGAAATCAACGTCAAGACCGACAAGGCGCAAAAGCGCATTGCGAAAACGGCGCAAGAGGCCTTGCGCGATGCCGATAAGAATATGGGCCTCTTGGTCGACAAAGCATTGGCGGCAACCCGCGGCATTCCCCCTTCTTCTTTTGACCGCGAGAAAAAAGCGCAATCATGACGGCGTTTCTGCAGCAGGCCGAAGTATGGACGGCCCTGGCCTTTTTCTTGGTGCTGTTTTTTAGCTGGCGGCCGGTCCGGGATAATATCTTGCCGCATCTTGACGAGCGCGCGGCCGCGATTGCGCGCAACATCGAGGAAGTGAAAGAAAATTACGAGGAAATGCAACGCAGCGCCCGGGAAGTTCGGGAAAAAATGCGGGTCAGCGACAAAGAAGTGGAAGCGATCTTGGAAAATGGGCAGATTGCGGCCAAGGAATACCATCACCGGGCAATGACCGATTGTGACGAGGCCGTGGTCGCGCGTAAGAAAGCCGCGGAAAATAGAATCGCCCGGATGGAGATCCAAGCGGTCGAGGATATCCGGCGGCATTTGATCGATCGGTGCATGGATGCGTTGGAAAAACGTCTGGCCGATGATTTTTCACCGCAACGGGATCACGATTTGATTGGTGCATCCCTCGATCGTTTTTCCCGTCCGCTCCACTGATAGGCGCCGCTCCACTCGATCCCGCACCGGTGCCGCGCCGCCATCCTTTGCGGTTCGCCGATGATTTTTCACCGCAATGGGATCACGATTTGATTGGTGCATCCCTCGATCGTTTTTCCCGTCCGCTCCACTGATAGGCGCCGCTCCACTCGATCCCGCACCGGTGCCGCGCCGCCATCCTTTGCGGTTCGCCGATGATTTTTCACCGCAATGGGATCACGATTTGATTGGTGGATCCCTCGATCGTTTTTCCCGTCCGCTCCACTGATACATCGGACCCGATCCGCTGAATCCCGCACCGGTGCCGCGCCGCCATCCTTTGCGGTTCGCCGCTTTCGCTTGCTTTTTAACGAATGACGGATGACGAGGGGCGCATTGTCCGCATGGGGGTTAACCAAAGGGGGGTCAACCAAAGCGTGACGATGGGGGAAACATTATCCGCGTGACGGCGGCACTTGCTTTGCGGACGTATTCCTCGGCGTGTTTTTTGCCGCCGATGCTTTCTTTATGTCCGGCGTCGGGCCATGAATATTGCCGTCATGCAACCCGCCCGCATGCAACGATACGATGCGCTCGCAGCGTTCGGCAAGAATGGGGTTATGGGTGGCGATAATCGCGGCCGATCCGGCTTCGCGGAGAACATCAAAAAGCACATCGATCACGGTATCGGCCGTGCGCCAGTCAAGGTTGCCGGTCGGCTCGTCGGCAAGAAGAATATCGGGCCGATTGGCAAGCGCCCGGGCCAGCGCGGTGCGTTGCTGTTCGCCGCCGGATAATTGGCCCGGATAGTGATTGGCGCGTTGTTCCAGACCCATGCGGGTGATCAGGTCAAGGGCCTCGACTTTGGCTTGGGGCAATAAGATTCCGGCAATTCGGCGCGGCATCATGACGTTTTCCAGAACCGTGAATTCCGGCAATAGATGATGATGCTGATAGACAAAACCGATTTTATGGAGGCGGATATCGGTTTTTTCCCGTTCCGACAACAGATGGCAATTGTGTCCGGCAATGATGATTTTCCCGGCGGTCGTGCGCTCAAGCAATCCGGCCGCATGAAGAAGGGTCGATTTGCCGACACCGGAAGGGCCGATAAGGGCGGTAATTTGGCCACGGGCGAGGGAAAAATCGACACCGTTCAAAACACGGACAACACGAGACCCTTGGTTAAAGTGGCAATACACGGCATCGAGACGAAGAATGTCGGCGGCCGTTCCCGGGCTTGGGCGGGGCGGTTTTATGGTCGGCCCATCAAGCATAGCGCAGGGTTTTCACCGGATCGACTTTTGAGGCCTGCCAGGCCGGATACAAGGAGGCGAGCAACGCCAAGGTCAGGCTTAATAGATTGACGGCAACGACATCGCCGATCGCGATTTGCGAAGGCAGTTTGGAGAGAAAATAAATTTCTTCGGCAAATAGGGATGTGCCCAAGGCCTGTTCAAGCCATTGATGGATTTCCTCGATATTAAGGGAAAAGGCAACGCCAAGGGCGGTGCCGAGCACGGTTGCGCTGATACCGATCAATGCGCCGTGCAGAACAAAGACGCGTAAAATCGCCATTCTTCGTGCGCCGATGGTGCGCAGGATGGCGATGGAACGAAGTTTGTCCTTAACCAACATGATCGATCCGGTGATGATGTTGAAGGCCGCGATTAAAATCATCAGGGTTAAAATCAAAAACATGACGTTGCGCTCGACCTCAAGGGCGTTGAAAAAGGCGACATTGCGATTGCGCCAATCACGCATGCGCAGCGTATCGCCGATGATCGCGCCGATATCGGCAATGGCTTTGTCGATGTGCCCCGATTGGGTCAGGCCGATTTCAATGATTTGGACTTTTTCGGGAATGCCTAAAAAACGCTGCGACCATTCGAGCGGCATAAAAATAAAATGGCCGTCATATTGATACATGCCGATGTCGAAAATAGCGACAATCGGAAAGGATTTGATCCGGGGCACGGCGCCAAACAAGGTCTCGCTGAGATGGGACGATACCAAGGTGACGGTATCGCCGACACCAACGCCGAGGTTCTGGCTAAGCCGGTCGCCGATAATGACGCCTTTACCGTCCTGAAAATCGTCCAGCGATCCGATGACGACACTGTCGGCAAGAAGGGGACGGCGCGAAAAATCGAGGGGGTCAATGCCACGGATAACCGCGCCGGAGTTTCTTTTTCCGGTATTGACGATGACTTGCGATTCGGTCAGGGGAACGACGTCGCGCACGTTTTCGACAGCGGCTATTTGCGCGCGATATTGTTGATAATCGTCAATGACGCCACCGGGTTTATAAATGGCGATATGCCCGTCGATACCAAGAATCCGCTCGATCAATTCGGCCCGAAAGCCGTTCATCACCGACATGACGATAATTAACGTCGCCACGCCAAGGGTGATCCCGCCAAAGGCGAATAACGCGATCAAGGATATAAACCCCTCGCCGCGGCGTGGGCGCAGATAGCGCAGGGCAAGGCCGGTTTCAAAATTCATGGTGGCTCACGGCGTTACCGAAGATCGGGTTGGATGGTGTCGATCGTGACAAATGCGCGACAGGGCATCATCGATATCAAGAACATCGTGGCCATTTGTGCCGCGGCGTTGCAACTCGACCTGACGATTGGCGATATGGCGCTTGCCGGTGGCAATCCGCCAAGGCAGGCCGATCAAATCCATATCGGCAAGTTTGACCCCGGCCCGGGCGGAACGATCGTCATATAAGACGTCTATTTTGGCCGCGCGCAATTTTTCATATATCGTATCGGCCATGGCGGTAACGGCGGCATCATTCCCGGCCAGATTAACCAAAGCGACCTGGAAGGGGGCGATGCTTGGTGGCCAAATGATTCCTTTGTCGTCATGGCCGGCTTCGATGACGGCCCCGGGCAGGCGTGAGATGCCAATGCCATAGGAGCCCATGCAGGGAATAATATCCGACCCGGTTCCTTGATCGGTTTGCTCGCCACTGATGCGCAGGCGCATCGCTTTGGAATATTTTGTGCCAAAGTAAAAAATGTGGCCGACTTCAATCCCGGTCGCGCGAATAATATCTTCCTTGCCGCTTGAATATGGCGGTTTTGCGTATAATGCCGGATCGTGGTGGCTTTCTTCCATGGCATATCGGGACATGGCCCGATCGGGATCGGTTTCCCCGGTCAGGCGGCGATCGTAATAAAGGGTGCTTTCCCCACTTTCGGCAAGGATGTGGAATTCATGACTGGTGTTGCCGCCAATCGTTCCGCTTGGGGCTTTAACGGCGATTGCCGGCAAGCCGATCGCGGCGAAGATACGATGATAACAAGCAAACATACGGCGATAAACTTCGCGGGCTTTTTCCGGATTAAGATCAAAGGAATAGCCATCTTTCATTAAAAATTCCCGCCCACGCATGACACCGAAACGGGGGCGGATCTCATCGCGGAATTTCCATTGGTTCTGGTAGACAAGCAAGGGTAATTGTCGATAACTCTTCAGAAAATCGCGGGCAATCGCGGTGATCATTTCCTCGTTGGTTGGGCCATACAAAATGTCTTGCCCATGACGGTCGCGAATGCGCAGCATTTCCGGCCCGTAATCATCCCAGCGCCCGCTTTCTTTCCAAATATCGGCCGATTGAATGGTGGGCATAAGAATTTTCAAAGCGCCGATGGCGTCCATTTCCCGCGTGATGATGCGGGTTATATTTTCCAGCACCCGCAACCCCAATGGCAGCCAAGAATAAATACCGGCGCTTTCTTGATGAATCATGCCCGCGCGCAACATCAGGGCATGGGAAATAACGCCGGTTCTCGATGGCGTTTCGCGAAAGGTCGGAAGAAAAAACTGGCTTAGCCGCATGATGGTTTTATCCGGGTGTTGTGTATCGGGGTATCCGAGAGTTCAAGGGCATCCTTAAGGCTGCGCTTAGGGATACCAACTTCGATGTTTTCAGGGATGATTGATTCCAAGGATGATTTCAGGGATGACGTTAAGGCGGTTTTGCCCCCATGTTCCAAAAATGCCCCCCTCCAAGAGTCCCCTCAAGGGTATATCCGAGAGTTCCTTCAAGAGTGAGGACAAAGGAGCATGACAAAGGATAACGAAGGATTCGTCAAGAAAGTAATACGGTTTTTTGCAATGGGGCAAAGATCAGCGGCGCGCGCCCCGCCTTGACGCCATCAACGAACCGATCGCGGCGCATGACAATTTTGCCATGAACGATGATGGCGCGCGATATGTATGGCGCACGCGTGGGCGCGCGTGGGGGGGTATGTATGGGAAACGGGCCGGTGTGCATCCATTTCGTATCCACCGCATGTCCATCGGGCATCGATGGGCTTGAAAATCGATAGGCCCCGCTGTCTCATGTCCATCGGGCATCCATGGGCTTGAAAATCGATAGGCCCCGCCGTGGGCGGGCGGCGGGCGGCTGTGGGTGGTGGTGGCGGTCGGGATTAGCGTTTTGAAAACTGGTGGGAACGACGGGCTTTGTGGCGTCCGTATTTTTTCCGTTCGACAATTCGGGAATCCCTGGTCAGAAAGCCATTTTTGCGCAGGACAGGGTGCAATGGCGGTTCGAATGCGGCCAATGCCCGACTGATGCCATGGCGCAACGCCCCGGCTTGTCCGGAAAGTCCGCCGCCGTTTATCGTGCAGGAAATATCAAAGCGATTTTCCCGTTCGGTTGCCGCAAGCGGGGAGAGAATAAGCATTCGCAATGTCGGGCGACCGAAATAGCGATGAACGTCACGCCCATTGACGGTGATTTTTCCCGATCCGGATTTGATCCAGACCCGGGCGCATGATTCTTTTCGCTTGCCGGTGGCATAAGCCCGGCCTAGGGCATCGCGCTTGGGCTCGATTCGGGACATGTCGACGAAGGTATCGGGGGTCGATTCGGTCGTTTCGGGGGTCGTTTCGGATGCCGTCGCCCCGGTCATATTAGGGGGCGTATTCGGGGTCATATTCGGTGCCGTATCCCGACCGGGGCGGGCGGCAGCGGTATCGGTAACGGCGGCAAGGGATTCTGTGCCGGTGGGGCGGCGGGTCGATGTATCAATGGCCGGTGCGGTCGGTGCGGGTGCGCTTTTCGGGCGGGCTTCGGATGTGCTTGCCGTCGATCGCGGTCCGGGTTGTTGCATTTGGGGTTGTTGGGCCCCAGGTCTTTGTATTTGGGGTTGTTGCGCCTCGGATTTTTGAGCCCCGGGTTGTTGAGAAAGAGGTTTTTTTGGGGTGTGTTCGTCGTTCATCGTTGCCGGTTCTTCGAGTTAAGGGCACCAATATCAAGGGGGGTCGGTGATACCGATTGGTGCGGATGTTGATCGCCCGGATAGACACGCAAATGACGCAACCGCGCCCGTCCCAAGGGGCCACGCCCAAGCATGCGGCGAACGGCATCGGTGATAATGCGATCCGATTGTCCGTTGCCGATTCGCTCTTTCGGGGTGGTGCTGCGTATCCCACCGGGATAGCCGGTGTGGCGGTAATAGATTTTATTTTCCATTTTAGCCCCGGTCAGATGGACATGATCGGCGTTGATGACAATCACATGATCGCCGCCATCCATATGCGGGGTAAAGGTGGGCTTGTGTTTTCCTTTAAGGATGCTGGCGATGATCGCGGCCATCCGACCAAGGACAAGTCCTTTGGCATCGACAAGATGCCATGACTTTTCGATTTCACCCTGTTTTTGACTGTATGTTTTCATCATATCTTTGGCGTTTCGTTTCAATTCTTCGGCGTTTTGTCTCACATGGCGTTTCGCGTTGGTCTTTCAAGCGATGATTGCCGCTTTCCCGTTGCTTCCTCGCCGCGATGAGGCATTGCCCGGCCATTCTTCCGGTGCTTTGCCGCTTTTCCGTTGCTCCCCCGGCCCGTCCTCCGGCCTTTTTGTTCCTTCGGCTTTTCCCTCGGACCGTTTTCCCTCCGGCCTTTTTGTTCCCCCGACCCTTTACCGTCCTCCGACCGTTTTCCGCTCCCCCCGGCCTTTTCGGTGGGGCGATGCGACCGGCGCGTGGGCGGTTTGACCGTGGGATGCGCTTTGGGGCGCAAAGGGGGGAAAGTATGCTGCCGGTGGGGGCTTGTCAATAGTTGGCGGTTGTTTTTGGGGGATGATTTTCGGTGATGGGATTGGGAAGGGATTATATGGTGATGATCAGCCGGTTTTTATGCATCGAGAAAGACGATGGAGCCGATTAGGAAATGGTGCTCTCCCGGACGATCCAATCGAGGTAATCGGCCGCCCCGTCGGTGATGTCGATGGCGGCAATACAAGGGCATGTATAGGAATGGAGATCGCGGATACGGTCACGGACAGCGGCGATGGGGGCGGCGGTTTTGACAATCAGGACGGCTTCGTCGGCTTCCTCGATTTTGCCCTGCCAGCGATAAATCGCGTGCATTTTGTCGATAATATTGACGCATGCCGCAAGTTTTTCTTGAACCAGCGCGCGACCGATGGTGATTGCTTGGCGGCGATCTTTGGTGGTGACATAGAGGAAACGGCATCGAGGCGTTGTGTGCGGCATGGGGTATTATCAACATAAGCGCGGGTTGATGACAAGGTTTTGCGCCCGCATGGTTGGGGCGTGGGATAGGGACGTATTTTAGGGATGCGTCTTTTATCAAAACGTCTTTTATCAAAAAAGGCGCGGGTCGATGACAAGGTTTTGCGCCTGCGGGGTCGGGGCGTGGTTTAGCGGCACCGGTCAAGCGCGCGGTGTCATGTTTTATCGTCGGGGGCGACGTCTTGTTTTTTTGCCCCTGGGGTTCGACACGCGCGCTTTTGCGGGGTGGAGGCGATGGATGTTGACGGCCGGGGGGTGGTTAGCGATGGAACGATGCGGGATAAGGACGATCAGGCGCCAATGGCATAGTGCCGTCGATCGATTTCAACGATGGTGCCGTTTTCGGCATCGATTTCGACTTCGACGATTCCGCCGTGTTCGGTATCGATTTCGAATTCATAAATCGCGCGTCCCATATCATCAATCGCCATTTCTTGATCGATGACGGTTCCGGGATGGGTTTGGATGGCTATTTTCTTGGCTTGATCCAGGGAGATTTTCGCCATTTGGCGAAAGACTTGATCCGCGCTTCGGGTTTCGCGCTCGACGCTGTCGATCATTCCGGTCAGGGCGTTACACTCGACATCATAGACATGGTTTTTGGCGGTAACGATCTCGAACTCGTAATAGGGGATGCCTTTTTCCACTTCGAATTCGATGGTTCTGACTTTTCCCGGAACGTGGTGGCGGGCCGCGAAAAGGCATTTTTCCATGCGGACGATGGTGTCTTCCCGATGGTGGTGGTGATATTTTTGATGCCGGTCTTTTTTGTCGGCCGCGGCCGGTGACGTGCCGACGATAAGGGTGATTAAGGCCAATCCCAGGGTATATTTAAGGGTATGTCCCAAGGTGTATCTAAGAGTGCGCCGCCAAGAATGGGTTTGCGGCATCGCTTGCTTTCCGGGGCGGCGGGGATGGGGTGTGATCGGCCGGGCATCGATTTGCCGGATGATGGATTTGGACATAAAGAAGCCTTTTTGTTGTTGCGTGACGCGCCCGGTGTGGCCATGCACCCCGGGGTCTTGATAGCAAGGTGTTATCCTTGTTCGGCCTTTTTGGGGTTTGGCCTTTTTGGGGTTCGGCCTTTTTAGGCGACCGGGCTTGACCGTGTTCGGTGCGTCTTGATCGATGGCAAAGCCGGCCCCCGTTAGGGGGGTGATAAGGGGGCTTTTTTCACAAGACGCGCGATCGCGCCGGTGCCGGTTCCAGTGCCGGTGCTAGACAATCCGGCTGGAACGCGAATCGTGATAGAACGCAACGGTCAGCGTCGACGTGCGGGATGAATCGTAGAACGATGTTTTGGTCGGTTGGGCCGTGACCGTATCGATCATGGACGAAAGAATAACCGGTGAAAGGGCAAGAAAAACGGCGGCGCCAAGGCCGAGTAACCGACGCCCGATGCGGGCGGATAAAAGGGAAGAATGGGTGCGGGCTATCATGATGATCCTCCGAATGATGTGAATATTGAGATAACGGAAAGTGATTACCCGGGCCGATATGTCCCGATTTTTTTTAGACGATGCGGCGGTTTTTTTATTCCTTTTTGGATAGGGATCGAAATTTCCCCGCGTTGGTCGGGGGCATCGCCGTTTTTTCGGGGCATCGTGCGTGGGCGGCGTTCGTTGCAAGATAAAATGGAAAGGCGCCCGCGCCCCTTATCATATTGTGGGGGATCGCCAACGATGTGGGGACAGGAGATGTTCGGGCGACGTTTGATTTTTCCCGAAGGGGTGGTTTTGCCCGATTTTAGGTGCCGGTCTCTTCTGCCCGTTTGGGGAATGGGGCGTTACACCCGGACCGTGGGCAAGGGGGGCAGGGTGAGGCGTTATACCTGGACCGTGGACAAGGGGGGCAGGGTGAGTCCTTGGCCCGCAAAAATGGTGTGCAGGCGTTGATAAATATCATGCAGATGGGTATCGCTTTTCGCTTCGCAAAGAAGGCAAATCGCCGGTTGGGTATTGGATGGGCGAATTAAAAACCAATAATCGTCCCCTTCGACGCCGATTCCGTCAATGGTATCGATACGATGATGGTCGGTCGATATATCGTTAATCAGGTGGCGGGTGATGGCGAATTTCTTATCCTCCGGACAATCGAGACGAATTTCCCGGATGCGGGCCGGGCGGGGGAAATCACGACACAGAGCATCCAAAGAACGATCATGGTGACACATGACCCGTAACAGGCGAATGGCCGCGTAGATTCCATCATCAAAGCCGTAATAGGAATCGGCAAAGAAGATATGGGAACTGATTTCGCCGCCAAAGGCGGCCTTGCGATCAATCAAGGTATTTTTAATGTAGGAATGTCCGGTTTTGGAAATGATCACATTCGCGCCAAGCCGCGCGAGGACCGTGCGAAGGGTCGGGCCTGCCTTGACATCGACCACCACCGTTGCCCCGGGTTGTTGCCGGACGACGTCACCGGCAAGCAGGGCGAGAATATTATCGGTGGCAATGATATGGCCGTTGCGATCGATAACGCCGACCCGGTCGCCGTCGCCGTCAAAGGCGATGCCAAGGTCGCATTTTTGCCGGATGACCGTTTCTTGCAACATGCGTAAATTCGCGTGAATGGATGGATCCGGATGATGATTGGGAAAATCGCCGTCCACCGTATCGCAGATGAATATGTGCCGTCCACCGACACGATCGGCAAGGGCTTTGATGACCTCGCAGGTGGCGCCGTTGCCCGGATCCCAGGCAATGGTCAGGGTGTTTTTCGGATAGTCGCGGGCAAGGCGCTTGACGTAATCGGTGAACACCGACACGGGCCCAATGGTGCCTTTGGCCGTGGGGGCTGCCGGATCGGTGTAATCGCCATCGGCGACAATGGTGCCGAGCCGGGCGATGTGGGCACCGGTTAAAGAGCGCCCGCCAAGCATGAATTTAAGGCCGTTATATTCGCGCGGATTGTGGGAGGCGGTGACCATGATGCCGCCATCGCTTTTTTGGTGATGGGTGGCGTAGTACAGCATCGGTGACGGGCCCATGCCGGCCTGCAGAACATCGACGCCGCTATCGGCCAGTCCGCGGGCAAGGGCGTGTTCGATGGACGGGGATGATTGCCTTCCGTCACGGCCCGTACAGATACGCAGCCTTTCCCCTTGGCCCCGTTCTTTTCCATCGTTTTTTCCATTCTCCTTTTGACCTTTGCGCAGGGGGGTGTTGCCGGCAAGACGGGCAAACGCCCGGCCGAGATGATAGGCATCCTCGGGATGAAAGGTATCGCCGACAATTCCCCGCACGTCCAAGTCGCGCAAAATGGTGGGATCAATTCGGTGGGTCATGTCGATTTCCTCGATCGATGGGTCGATTCCTCCGATCGATCAATGGGTGTGGCAATTTCGGATCGAGGCGATCCGATGCCGATCCCATGATATGTCAATCCGGCCGCGGTCAAGGATGCTTCGTCACAAATATTGCGCAGATCCAGAACAAGGCGGCCTTTCATCACGCGGCAAAGCCGATCCGGATCGATCTTCGTGAAAGAATCCCACTCGGTTGCGATGATAATCGCATCGGCCATCGCGGCGGCGGCGTAAAGATCGTCATGCCAGACGGCGCGGGGTAATTGGGCAAGGACATCATCGCGCTGCCCCCCCGGGTCATGGATATGAAGCGGGCCGAATGGTTTGTCCAAAATCCGCGCGATCGCCAAGGCCGGACTTTCGCGCAGGTCATCGGTATTGGCCTTGAAGGTGATGCCGAGGATGGCAACGCGCGGTGTCGAAGGGGGCACTTTCCCGCTTTTGTCTCGGCTCTTATGGCCTATATTATTTTGGGTATTATTTTGGGCCTTGTTACCGCTTTTGTCCCCGCTTTTGTCGATTCGGGCGATGATCTGCCGGGCCAGCCGCGCGGCCCGCTTGTCGTTGCTGTCGATGACGGCATCGATGACGCTAAGGCGGACGCCATGTCGATGCCCTTCCCAGGAAAGGGACATGGTGTCTTTGGGCAAACAGCCCCCGCCATAACCGGGCCCGGGCCGGAAAAAATCGGTGCCGATGCGCCGATCGAGACCAATGCCTTTGGCGACGTCGCGAATATCGGCGCCGGTCTTTTCGCACAGATCGCATATTTGGTTAAGAAAGGCGAGCCGGGTGGCAAGATAGGCATTGGCCGCTTGTTTGATCAATTCGGCACAGCGATGGGATGTGGACAAGAACGCGACTCCGTTTTGAATCAAAGGAGCGTAAATCCGGCGCATGGTAGCCTCGGCCTTTGGATCATCGGTGCCGATAACGATTCGATCCGGTTCCATAAAATCGGCCAAGGATCGTCCCTCGCGCAGGAATTCGGGATTGGATACGATAAGGGCGCGGCAATCGGGGAATTGGGATAATAAAGCGGCCATGCGTTGCGCCGTGCCGGGCGGCACCGTCGATTTATTAACGACAACGCAATCGCCGCGGATATGGGTGCCGATGGCATGAACGGCGGCATCGAGTTGGGAAAGGTCGCTTCCTTGGGACGCGTCCCCCATTTCATGTCCGGGTGAATGTTCGGTTCCGGACTTTGATTGCGGCCCCGTTTTCGCCTCTATCGCGCCTTTTATTTGGGCTTTTGTCGCGCAGGGCGTGCCGACCGCGACGAATATCACATCCGATCCGGCCATTGCCGCCGGGGCATCGGCAAAGCGCAGGCGTTTGGCCGCCACCTGGTCGCAAAGGGCTTTGTCCATGCCGATTTCACGAAAGGGCGCCACCGACCGGCGTAAAAGGGCAAGCCGTTTGGCGTCGCGCTCGATACAGGTGACCGAAAACCCAAAGCGAGCCATGCATACCGCGACGGTCAGACCGACATAGCCGGCGCCGATAACGGTGATTTCCTTTGGTGGTGGGGCGACCGGACGAAGGCCGTCTTGCGCAATGGTCATAGTCAGGGATGGGGCCAGGAATCGGGGCCGGAATCGGGCCAGGAATCGAGGAAGGGATGGGGCCAGGAATCGGGGAAGAAACGGCGGCAGGGATGGGGGCCGGAATGATGGCGGGCGCACCGCCCCAAGGATACCACCATCAAGGATAGCACCGCCCCCAAGAACAACAACGTCAAGGATACCATCGTTAAAGACAACAAGGGAGGGGGCAAGGCGGCTGTCAACGGGATCGAAATAACCCGCGCATGCGCGGATTGCGATGGCTTTGGCCAAGATCGGTCGGGGTTCTTCCGGTGAAATCGGCCAATTTCGGATCGGCCCCGCCGTCCAGCAATAATTTCGCCATGGCGATATCGCCGACCAGAACGGCGCGCATCAAGGCGCTTTCGCCGCGGCGGTTGCGGGCATTGATTTTTCCGCCTTTTTTAATGATGGCGGTGGCGACATCATGATTGCCGGCCAGGACGGTCGCAATCAGAAGGGTTTCATGGCTCGTATTTTTCTGATTGATGTTGATGTCGTTATCCAAAAGCCAGAGGCTGATATCCGTATAGCCGCGCTCGATGCTGTAGAAAATCGGCGTTTTACCGGTGTGGTCGGGAATATCAATGGGGATGCCCTGATTGGCGATTCGCTTGGCGGCATCCAGATCCCCCTCGCGGATGGCGCGCTGAAAATTGTATCCGGGAAAGGAATTGCTTTCCTTTTCCGCGCCGGGCCCGCGCAGGGCGTCATCGTTGACCGCGGCCATGGCCGTATCGGTGCTTGCCAAGGGGACGATGCCGATCAAGGCAGCGGTCATCAGGCGGGGTATCAAGCGGGGCATCAGGCGATTCATAAAGCGCCCGATAAAACGACTCATGATACGCAAAGGGATGGGAAACGGGGCGATGGTACGCCGCGATGACGGCGGGCAGGACCACGGTAATAATGTTGCTTTCATCGGATGGGGGGTCGATAATCGTGACCGGACGGATCGGGCGGCGATTCTTCGGGGGTCGATTTTTCGGATGGCGATTCTTTGGGCCGGAACGGTTCGCCCGTGCGTGATTTGCCCGTGAATGGTTCGCCCGCAAATGATTTTTCGGGGAACGACGGCGTTCGCGTGGCGCCCGATCCCCTTTATCAAAGGGCGGGTCAAGGTGTTTTGGCGGGCCGTGTTTTGGGTGACAGCGTGATGACGGATAAAATCTTGCATAAGACCGTAAAGAATTATCCAAGAAAGGGGGCTTGGCAAGCCCCTTCTTTTCTTGGCGGCACGGTCTGGCTGGTCGGGGCCGGTCCGGGCGACCCCGGCCTTGTGACCCGATTGGCCGATTACGCCCTTGGTCGGGCCGATATCGTTTTTTATGATGCTTTGCTTGATATGGCGATCCTGGATCAAACGCGTGGTGATGCCCGGTGTTGCGATGTCGGCAAGCGGGCCGGAAAATCGTGCCCCTCTCAAGATGCCATCAGCCGCATGCTGGTTGACGCGGCCCGGGAAAACAAGCGGGTTGTTCGTCTTAAGGGCGGCGATCCGTTTGTCTTTGGTCGGGGCGGCGAGGAAGCCCTTGCCCTGTGCCACGCGCAGATTCCCTTTCGGATCGTTCCCGGGGTGACATCGGGCACGGCCGCCCTTGCCTATGCCGGGATTCCCTTGACCCATCGCGGGCTTGCCCAAAGTGCCGCTTTTGTGACCGGTCATGACGCAAGCGGTCGCTTGCCCGATACGATCGACTGGGGCGCTCTTTGTCGGGGGGTTGCGGTGTTGGTGTTTTTCATGGCGGCGGCAAAGGCGGGTTCCCTGGCCCGGCGCTTGATCGCCCATGGCCGGGACAAAAGCGAGGAAATGGCCCTGATTTCAAAAGCCTGTTGTCCGGATCAAAAAGTCGTCGTGCAATCTCTGGCAAAGGTGGCGCAGAGTGATACGAGGGTCGATACCCCGGCCCTGATCGTGGTCGGGCCGGTGGTGGCATTGCGCCCGGCGATCGATTGGTTTGGGCCATCGGCGCGGGGTTAATTGCCGCGCGGGGCGGATATTCCCGATCGTATCGCGACCGGGCATTGCCCGTTGTTGCTGCGTGTATGGCGACAAGCGCCCGCCGCGATGGGGACTGCCCGCCGTTGTTGCCGCTTGTGTTGCGACAAGCGCCCGGCGCGATGGGGACTGCCCGCCGGTCATGGATCATGGATCATGGGGGGGGTCATGGATCATGGATCATGGGGGGGCATGATGGATGGCGGGGGATAGACAGCCCGCCCCCCCGCCGATATGGTGACGGGCAGGTGTTGCGTGTATGGAATAATGCCGCCGACCATACAACAAGGCGGGATCGCGCGCTGTGTCAATGGGGAGATTTTCATGACCGCTATTTTTGATAAAAACCATATCGTGGCCAAGCCGGGGTTCAACCGATGGCTGATGCCGCCGGTATCCGTTGCCATTCATTTATGCATTGGCTCGGTCTATGCGTGGAGCATATTCAACCCCGCTTTGACCAAGGCGGTCGGGGTTGCGGTCGCATCGGCCGATGATTGGTCGCTGTCGGATGTGGTTTGGATTTTTTCGGTGGCGATCGTGTCCCTCGGCTTGGCGGCCGCGTTTGCCGGAAAATGGCTGGAAAAAGTCGGCCCGCGCGTGGTCGGTTTTGTCGCGGCCTGTTGTTGGGGCGGCGGTTTTATCATCGCCGGTATCGGTCTTTGGCTGCATCAACTTTGGTTGCTTTACCTTGGCTATGGCGTGATCGGTGGCTGTGGCCTCGGTCTTGGTTACGTGTCCCCGGTATCGACCTTGATCAAGTGGTTTCCGGATCGGCGCGGCATGGCGACGGGAATGGCGATTATGGGTTTTGGCGGCGGGGCGATGATCGGGGCTCCCCTGATCGAGGGATTGTTGCGATTTTTCTATCGCGTGCCGGAATACCTCGGCCCGGTCGACGGGATCGATCTTGTGACCCGGGGCGGGGTGCGGTTTCTTGAAATCGCCGGTCAATGGCGCGAGGTCGTCGTCGTCAACGCCCAGGACGCGGCGGCGATGATCGTGCCGGGCGATCCGGGGGTGTATTTGGTCGGCACCGGTTCGGTCGGGGCGATGCAGACCTTTTTCACCCTTGGCGTGGTGTATTTCATCGTCATGACGATTGCCGCGTTTTCGTTTCGCATTCCGGCATCGGATTGGAGCGTGCCGGGATGGCGCGCGCCAAGCGCGGCCCAAGCGGCAAAAAAAATGATCACAAGGCGCCATGTCGATATCGATCAAGCCCTTAAGACCCCCCAATTTTATCTTTTATGGATCGTTTTGTGTTTTAACGTCAGCGCGGGTATCGGCGTGCTTGGCGTTGCCAAAACCATGATCGGCGAGATTTTTGGAACGACCCTTCCCGGGATTGTCACGGCCGGGTTTGCGGCAACCTATGTGACGATGATTTCGCTATTCAATATGGTCGGTCGTTTTTTCTGGGCCAGCATGTCCGATATAATCGGGCGCAAAACGACCTATTTTATCTTTTTCTCCCTTGGCACGGTGTTGTATTTGTCGATTCCCTTTACCGCCCGGGCGGTCAGTGCCGATCCGTCGGTCGTGTGGCTGGTGTTGTTTTATGGGGCAACGATGATTATTTTCACCATGTATGGGGGCGGCTTTGCCACGATACCGGCCTATCTTGCCGATATTTTCGGCACGCGTTTCGTCGGTGGTATCCACGGGCGTTTGTTGACGGCGTGGAGTACGGCCGGGGTTGTCGGCCCGTTGGCGATCACCTGGCTTCGCGATCATTCGCGTATGGCGGCGATCAGCGACCTTAGTGCAAAAGTCGATCCGGCGATCTTTCGGGCCACATTTGGCGAAGGCCGGGATAAATTGGCGCTTTTGATTGAGAAAAATACGGTGACCATTTCCAAGTTGATGGAAATCGTGCCGCCGGGAACCGCCGATCCGACATCAACGTTGTATAATTCGACCATGTTTGCGATGGCGGGTCTTTTGGTGATTGCGATGGTGGCCAATTGGCGGGTGCGGCAGGTCGCGGAAAAACACTATATCCGCGATTAATCCGGCCCCCCCGCCGATGCCCCCCGCCATGCCCCCGCTTCGGTGTGCCATGCCCCGGTTGCCACGCGGAAATAGTGTGCCGATCGATGGGGGCTTGATCAAAAGGGGCACGGCCTGAACCAAGATATTCGGGTCATGCGCCGATGGTTTTTGGATGATGGGGGCGTGATTAAAAAGGGGCCCGCCGATTGCCCCCGCCATGCCCCCGCTTCGGTGTGCCATGCCCCGGTTGCCATGCGGCAATAGTGTGCCGATCGATGGCGGGCTTGATTAAAAAGGGGCGCGGCCTGAACCAAGATATTCGGGCAAAAATATTTGGGGCAAAAGGGGCATCAGGGTTTTTGCCGCAGAAGTTGCCGGCGGCGTCTTTGCCAGTCGCGGGTTTTGATATCCTCGCGCCGGTCGTGCTGCTTTTTCCCTTGGGCCAGGGCAAGGGATACTTTCGCAAGTCCCCGTTCGTTAAAATGCATATCGAGGGCAATCAGGGTATAGCCTTTGCGGTTGACCGCCCCGATCATTCGTTTGATCTGCCGCCGATGGAGCAAAAGCCGTCGGGGTCGCCGTGTTTGATAATGCGGATCCGGGCGGGCATGGCCATAGGGGGGAATGTGGCAATTATGCAAAACGACCCCGTTTGCATCGATATCGGCGTGGGATTCTTCAATACTCGCCCGGGCGTTGCGCAGTGATTTAACCTCGTCCCCACGCAGGGCGATTCCGGCCTCGACGGTTTCGATAATGGTGTAATCGCGCTTGGCCCGCCGGTTGGTGCTGATGCGTCGATCGGGGTCTATGGGCGGGCGTTTTTTTGCTGCCATCGTAATGGCCGGGGGGCGGTTAATCCGATATCAGATCAAGCGTGCGCAAAACACGATCAATCCGCTTACGGGAAGACGCGCCGATGCCGACCATGGGCAGGCGCAGAGAATCGCGGCACAGGCCAAGGCGGGCGGCGGCGTATTTAACCGGGGCCGGATTGGTTTCACGGAATAAAACATCGTGCAATGGCGTAAGCCGCCGATGTGCTTTGGCCGCGCCTTGATAATCGCCGCGCATCCATCGATTGTAGACATCGACGCATAGGCCCGGGGCAATATTGGCACTGACGGAAATGCAGCCATGGCCGCCTTCGGCCAGAAAGGCAAGGGAGGTTGCATCCTCGCCCGATAGCTGGATGAAGGTTTCGCCGATATGGTGATGGACCCGGGCCGGAAGCGAGAGATCGGCAGTGGCATCCTTGATGGCAACGATCGTTTCAATGCGGGCCAGCCGCGCGAGGGTCTCGAGCTCCAGATTAACGCCGCACCGCCCGGGGATATTATACAGAATCAAGGGGATGGAACAGCGGGCGGCAATCGCGCTGAAATGCTGATAGATGCCCTCTTGGGAGGGCTTGTTGTAATAAGGCACGATGACCAACGCGCCATCGGCCCCGGCCCGTTCGGCGGCGATGGCAAAATCGATGCTTTCCGCCGTCGAATTCGATCCGCAACCGGCGATGACCGGCACCCTGCCCGCGGCCACGGCCACGGCCCGGGCGTTGACGTCCTTGTGTTCAAAATGGGTCAAGGTCGGTGATTCGCCGGTGGTTCCGCACGGGACAAGGGCGTGAATACCGGCCTTGATTTGCCCTTCGATCAGTTGCTCAAACGCGGCATTGTCGATGCTGCCGTCTTCGGCAAAGGGGGTGATCAGGGCCGTCATATAGCCGTGAAAGGGGATTGGATTGCGTTCCTTGTTCATGATACCCATATCCATATGCGAAACGATGATGCGTGTCTATCGCGATGGCGACAAATTCTTTGCCGACAATGGGCTTGTCAATGGTTCGGGCAACGTTCGGGGAAATGGCTCGGGCAACGTGCGGGGAAACGGCTCGGGCAATGGTCGGGGAAATGGTCGGGGCCTGGCGTACCGGGTGTTTTGATCGGGGTGCTGGGCACCGTTTTTTTCGCATGGGTGCCGTTTCCCGTTTCGTTTTCCGGTTTTGATCCAAGTGTGCATGGGGGCGCGTTTCCGGCCCCGGTATTTGCAAAGACGCCCCCGCCCGCCCCCAGGCCCGACTCCGCGCCCGCCCGGGCCAGGTCGCATCGACCGCCGCCACCGGCCATCCGCCCCCGCCCCGAGGTGTTGCACGGTTATCGCATCGCCGCCCTGCGCGGCGCCATCGATGCCCTGGCCGACGGCCGATGCGACCTGGCCCGGGCGTGGGTTCGGGCGGAGTCGGGTGCGGGCCTGGGCACGGGCGGGGGCGGGGGCGCGGGCCATCCGATACTGCGTGATTATATCGAACAACGGATTCTTTTTTCCGATTGCGCCGCACTCGACGATATTGCCCGGGCGCTTGATGCCGATCATCGGCAGGGGGGTAAAAATTTGGCGCTCCGCCGCTCGGCCGAGTCCGTCTTGGCCCGCGTCAATGGCGGTCAAAATTCGGCCCAAAGCGCCGCCCAAATCGTTGCCCAAGTCGCTGCATGGATGCACCGCTATCCCCCCCTTGGGGCGGGCGCGACCATGCTTTATATCGATGCTCTTTTTCGTCTTGGCCGCGATAAAGAGGCGATCGCCCACATTCGCCAAACCTGGCATCGCTATCATTTCACCCGCGCCGACGAGCGCCGTTTCATCAAAAAATACCGCCGCCACTGGGATATGAAAGACAACGTCATACGGACGGATTATTTATTATGGCAGGGGCATCTTCGCGCGGCCGGGCGCGCTTTGGCCCGGGTCAAGGGGAGGGCCCGTCCGGCCCTCGTTGCCCGATTGGCTTTGCTGCGCGGCGATGGCGATGTCGATCGCAAAATCCAAGCCCTCGACCGCCAAGAACAATCCGGCCCGGGGTTGGTCTATGCCCGATTGGCCTGGCGGCTGCGGCGCAATCGCGACAATGTGGTGCCCCTTTTTGATCAATTGCCGTCCAAACTTGCCCATCCGGAACGGTGGTGGTCGGCGCGCCGCATTGTCACCCATCGATTGATGGGCAAAAAACGCTATCGCGATGCCTATCGCATCGTTTCCCGCCATGGGTTGAAAAAAGGCCGCGCCTTTTCCGAAGCCCAGTGGCTTTCCGGTTGGATTGCCTTTCGGTTTCTCGATCAACCAATGATCGCCTATCGCCATTTTGGCGCACTGAACGATCGGGGCGATGCCGTGTATCGACCGCGCGCGGCCTATTGGAGTGGCCGGGCATGTGAAAAAATGGTGGCGGTAACGGCGATTGGCGGGTGTCCCGGTTGGTATCGCAAGGCCGCGGTATTCGCCGATACGTTCTATGGCCAGCAAGCGCGCGATCGCTTGCGCGCGATCGGCCAACCGGTGGATGGTGGCGGGCGCGATTTGATGGCGCACGGTGTGATCGATGGGGGCGCGATCGATGGGGGTGTGATCGATGGGGGCGGGCGCGATGCGGCGCGGGCGGATGGGAACGCGTTGCCGATGGCGTCTTTGGTATCGGTGCTAACGATGCTTGGCTATTCGGTCCAGGCGGCAACCTTGCTTGACGACATGTTTGCCCAATCGACAAACCGGGCCGAGAGCGCGGCCGTGGTTGCCGTGGCCGAAACCCACGGATTTTATCATCGCGCGATACTATTCGATCGCCGCCACCGGCAGAATTATCAAACGCCTTCGGGCTATGGCTATCCCGATCCTTTTTTTATTCCGGCAATGTCCCAAATCGGCATGCGGGCGCGGGATCGGTCGTTGATTCTTGCCGTTGTTCGTAATGAAAGCGCGTTTCGATCGAATGTCAAAAGCGGGGTCGGGGCCGCCGGCTTGATGCAATTGATGCCGGCAACGGCCCGCGCCGTCAGCAAGCGCTTGAAATTACCCTATACGCGGCAACGATTGCTGGACGATCCGGTGTATAACCTGCGCCTCGGCAGTGCGTATTTAAAGCAAATGCTAAAGCGATATGACGGTTTTTTGCCCCTTGCTTTGGCGGCGTATAACGCGGGGCCGCGCCAGGTCGATCGGTGGCTTCATCGGATCGGCGATCCGCGCAAACCAAGGGGGGGATCCGGGGCGAATAAAATGGGAAAAGAAGCGCGCCCCCCGACGGCAAAGCTCATCGTCAAGACCCCGGGACACTCCTCGGGGCAACCCCCGGCAGACCCCCCGGCACAAACCCATATTGCCGATTGGATAGAGCAAATTCCCTTTGCCGAAACCCGTCGTTACGTGCGTAAAATCCTGGCCGATCGCGCGGTCTATCGCCGCCGCGCGGGATGATCTCGGCCCATGCGATACGTCCCTTTTGAACGGGATGGGCCGATGTTAAAGGCCGATATCGCGGCGGAAAAATCCGCCGGGCGGGATGATCGATTTTGAACGGGATGGGCCGATGCTAAAGGCCGATATCGCGGCGGAAGAATCCGCCGGGCCAGTCGATTTTAGCAACGGCGCGATAGGCGTGGGCGCGCGCGGCTTGGGGATTATCGCCAAGGGCGCCGACCCCAAGAACGCGTCCGCCGGTGGCGATAAAATGGCCGTTTTCGGTTTGGGTGGCGGCATGAAATATTTTAACGGCGGCGTCTTTTTCGGCTTGTTCCAGCGACCGGATCGGGGTCGGTGTGTGGGCCGGGCCGGGATATCCGCGGCTTGCCATGACAACGCATAGCGCGCTTTTGTCGCGCCATTGCAAAGCGGTGTCGGATGCGCGGCCCGGGTTATGGCCCGGATCGTGGCCAGGGTCGTAGCCCGGATCAAGGGCACCCATCAAGGCCGGGGCGATGCCGCGCTGGCGCATCATCAACACCTGGCATTCCGGATCGCCGAAACGGACATTGAATTCCAGCAGCTTGATTCCGGTTTTCGTCATCATCAATCCGGCAAAAAGAATGCCGATAAAGGGACAGCCGCGATCCGCCATCCCATCCATGGCCGGGCGGATAATGTGGCGCATGACGCGATGCTGATCATCATCGCTTAATAACCCGGGGTATGAAACGGTTCCCATGCCGCCGGTATTGGGGCCGCGATCCCCGTCAAAGGCGCGTTTGTAGTCGCGCGCGGCCGCCATGGCGATGGCATTCTCGCCATTGCAAAGGGCAAAAAAAGAGCACTCGGTTCCGGTTATATATTCCTCGATCAGGATTTTTTTTCCGGCCCCGGGCAGAACGCGTCCCGATAAAAGATCGCGGGCCCGACTTTTGGCCGCGCTTTGATCGGCACAGATAAAAACGCCTTTACCGGCGGCAAGGCCATCGGTTTTGATCACGATCGGCGGATCAAGCCGGTCGATATGCCGCGTGGCCGCGTCAATATCGTCAAAAAAATCACAGGCCGCGGTTGGAATATGGTATTGGCGGCAAAAATCCTTCATCCATATTTTCGAGCTTTCCAGCCGGGCGGCGGCGGCGGTCGGCCCGAAAACCTTGATGCCGAATGGGCTTAAACGATCGACGATGCCACCGGCGAGAAGGTCTTCACTGCCCGGAATAACCATATCGACGGCATGTTTTTTAACCAAAGCAACGATGGCCTCGTCATTGTCTATATCGATGGCGACGCAGGTGACGTCTTGGCCGATGCCGGCATTGCCCGGGGCGCAAAAGACGCGCTCGACCTGGGGCGATGCCGCCATCGCCCAGCTTAACGCGTGTTCGCGCCCGCCACTGCCAAGGATAAGGATATTCATGCCGCCTATGATAATGGGCCCGATAATGGATGGGATAATGGGCGCCGCAATGGCGGCAAGGGGTTCGCGATGACGCGCATGTACGTATTCCTTTGCCCAAATAGTTTAAAGCCGAATATTTTAAAATCGGATGGGTTAAAGCCGATCGAAAGGTCACCATAAACGGATGCGCCTTGGCGTTCCACCCCGATGTATCGGCCTAAGGCACCGATTGCCCGGCCTATCGTTTCTTGCCGCCTTTTATTTCCCCACCTTATTATTTTGGGGCCCGATGTATCGGCCTAAGGCACCGATTGTCCGGCCTATCGTTTCTTGCCGCCTTTTATTTCCCCACCTTATTATTTTGGGGCCCGATGTATCGGCCTAAGGCACCGATTGTCCGGCCTATCGTTTCTTGCCGCCTTTTATTTCCCCACCTTATTATTTTGGGGCCCGATGTATCGGCCTAAGGCACCGATTGTCCGGCCTATCGTTTCTTGCCGCCTTTTATTTCCCCACCTTATTATTTTGGGGCCCGATGTATCGGCCTAAGGCACCGATTGCCCGGCCTATCGTTTCTTGCCTGCCGCCGCCCGATGGCAATGGGGGCCCCATATATATCGATGCTGTCCATCAAGGTGGCCCCCCGTGGCTATAGGGCGATGGAAAAGAATGATCGATCCCTATACAATAAAGTGGGATCGGGTGTGGACGGGGTCTTGGGGACCGCGCCCGATCTCGATCGGGCAAGAATCTTGGCGTTGAATAAGGCGATCGGCATGACGGGCGATACTAAAATCCAAAAATCCGGCAAAGATAACGTTCCGGTATGGACGGTGAGCGAGCTTACCCAAAGTCTGCGCAACGTGGTCGAGGACGCGTTCCCCCGTCTGCGGGTGCGGGGGGAGATATCGGGATTAAGCACGCCCCCATCCGGTCATGTCTATTGTGATCTCAAGGACGATAAAGCGGTGTTGAACGCGGTGTGCTGGAAGGGGCAAAAACGGGACATGTTCCGCCATATCGAGGACGGGATGGAGGTCATGGCCGTTGGCCGATTGACGACGTATGGCCCGCGCTCGCGCTATCAACTCGTGATCGAAACCCTGGCCCCGGCCGGGCGGGGTGCGATTCTGGCCATGATTGAAAAGCGGCGGGTGCAGTTGGCGGCGGAAGGTCTTTTTGACGAGGCGCGAAAAAAACCGATCCCCCTTTTGCCCGAACGGGTCGGGGTCATCACGTCCGATAACGGCGCGGTCATTCATGATATTTTGCACCGTCTCGACGAACGCTTTCCCCGTCCGGTGACCTTTTGTCCGGTGCCGGTCCAAGGGGATGGCGCGGCCAAAGCGATTGTTCGGGCGTTGGCGATTCTTAACCGTCTGTCCGATGCGCGCCGTCCCGATGTGATCATCGTTGCGCGCGGCGGCGGGTCGTTCGAGGATTTAATGGCCTTCCAAGACGAGGATGTCGCTCGGGCCATTGCGGCCTCGGATATTCCGGTGGTCAGCGCGATTGGCCATGAAAGCGATACGACCATAGCCGATTATGCCGCCGATAAACGCGCGCCAACCCCAAGCGCGGCGGCGGAAATGGTCGTGCCGGTGCAATCGGATCTGATCGACAAGGTGGCGGCGGTGCGCCGCCGGATGGATAAAACGATACAGGGCGCATGGCGGCAATGGCGTGACCGGCATCGCTTGCATGATGCGGGACTGCATCGGGGGCAGGAAAAATGGAAGCAATGGGAGCATGATTTTTCCAAGATGAATGATCGCTTGCGATCTTTTCCCCGGCTTTTTCTGCAGTCTTCGTCCGGTCAATTAAGTCGGGGTCGCGCCCTTCTGCGTCCGGCCTATTTACAGGCGATGGCAAAGCGCAAGAGGGAGGATCTTGCCACGGCGGTGCGCCGCCTTGGGCAAAAAGCGGTCGGATATCTGGCCTGCCATCAAAACACGACCGATGGCATGGTGCGCATGTTGCGCAGCCTGTCGTATAAAAGCACCTTGAAACGCGGATACGCGGTGGTGCGCCACAAACGCCATGGCGGGCAGTCCCCGTCTATCGTTGCGCGCGGCGCGGGATTGGGGCGGGATGATCCGCTTGTGATTGAGTTTTGCGACACCCGCCGCGCGGCCCGGGTGACCGATGATGCCCCCGATCCGTCTTTCGGCCCATCTTCCTCCGTTCCGTCCGCCGCTCCGTCTTCCGGCAACCCGTTTTCCTCCGGCCCATCCTCTGGCCCATCTTCCGAGTCAGCACCGTCTTCCTCTGGCCCATCCTCTGGCCCATCTTCCGAGTCAGCACCGTCTTCCGGATTATCCTTTGGCGCGTCCGGCCGTGGTGTGGCCGCCCATGTTCGACCCAAAGAATCACCGCGCCGCCGCCCATCCGATAACGCCGCGCAAAAGCAAACCCCGTTGCCGTTAAAGGGGTGATCAATAATGGCCATAAAAGGGGCGATGAAAGAGAAGATGGGACGAAAATGGACACCGATCCGCGCGCCGGAATGATGCCAAAAACGTTTGGGGCGCGGCCGGCGGCGATATGGGGCCCGGCGTTGGCGATGATCGTGGCAATCGGGATCGCCACGCCTCTTTTTGCCGATTCTCGTCGGGACACCGATGTTTCGGTCACCGAACAAGATACCACGGCCTGTTTTGTCGGCGGGCATGGGCATCTGACCGCGGGGGGATATATCCGGCTTGACCGCATCGGCGGCGATGTCGATCGTATCATCCATAACGGCGCGGCGGTGGCAATCCGGGACGGTTTTGCCATGATCGGGTTTAATCATGCCGCGCCGATAAGGCAAAAAATAACGATATGGTGCAATGGTCGTGGATATGATCGCCCCCTTAATCTGGCCGCGCGTCACTATCAAAAGCAACACATCGATTTGCCCGATGCGATGGTGACCCCGCCAAAAGGCGATTGGGATCGAATCGCAAGGGAGGCCGAAGAATTGCGCCGGGCCCGCCGCCAATCGGCGTTTGACGGCATTCCGCCCCGGCGTTTGATGGTTCCGACCAAAGGCGTGGTCAGTGGGGTGTATGGATCGCGCCGCATTCTTAACGGCAAGGAAAAACGCCCGCATCTTGGTCTTGATATTGCTGCCGAGCGCGGTCGTCCGGTGCGGGCCGGTGCGGCCGGGATCGTCACTTTGGTCGCCGATATGTTTTATAACGGCAAGACGGTTTTGCTGGATCACGGTCGGGGCATGCATACCATCCATACCCATCTTGACCGGATTCACGTCACGGAAGGAAAGCGGGTCGGGCCGGGCGATCTGATCGGCGATGTCGGCGCGACCGGCCGCGCGACCGGCCCGCATCTGCATTGGGGGGTGTCGCTTGACGGTTTGGCGCTTGATCCGGCTTTTTTTCTGACGCCTCCCTCCCGCTTTGAATGGCACGCCGGGGCGGGGCGCGGGCGCGGGGGCGCATTGCCCCGGTGACGATGGCCCCTCCGTTTTATCGGACGCTTGTCTCAGAATTGGCCTCAGAATTGGCCCCAAAATTGGCCCTAGAATCGGCCTCAAAATCGGCCCTAAAATTGGCCCCAAAACCGGCCCCAAAATTTGCCCTAAAATCGACCCCCTAAAACGTGCCCTAAAATCGGCCCTAATATCTGGAGGGGGGGGGATTTATCGGGGATTTACCCCCCAAAAAAGAATTTGCCCTAAGATCTGCCCCAAAATTTGCGGGGGATTTATCGGGGATCTCCGGGCAATGGGGGGCATCATTAGGGCGTTGGGGGGGATGAAAAATAGCGTTTTAGAGGCGCCATCCATCCGGTCAACGCGGCATGATCCTTTAGCCGCCGATCGATAAAAGCGGCCATTTCCTTTTCATCATAAGGACACGTTGCCCATTTTGTCAGGCAACAGCCAAGAATGGCGGCAAGCGCCGTGCGTTTGGAATAGTAATCGCCATCACGGGCCGTATCGCCGCAAGCATTCCAGATATCGTCACTGGCGGAAAAGAGGGTCTTTGCCCCCAGGCCAAGGCGATCGGGGCGGGTGGTATAGCGGATCGCTTTGCGCATGACCGATCGGTGCCGTTCCAAAATGCGAAAGCGAAGCGCGATAACGATCGCGATTTTTTGCCGCATCGATGCCGGCAGGGATATATCCCGAAGGGCGGTGCGCATGTGCGCACCGATATAGCGTTGCCATTCGTCCAGGGCATCGTTAATGCCGCAAGGGAAAAGAATATCGACCCATTCCGGTGGCCAATCGAGATGGCGGGCGCCATCGGCCAAAGCGGTTTTCCGCCAGCCTTTGGTCGCGATATAGGGTAATGCGGCATCCAATAATCGGCGGCGTTTTTTTTCCATCGTTGTCATGATTTTTCCTATGGGTGTTTTTTTGTGGGGTTTTTTCCAAAAAGTGTTTCTTAAGCAGCGGGGTGAAATATTTCCGCCCGGTAATGTTTTCAGGCAATGTTCCCGCCGCTGCACAGCTGCAGATCGGGATCGCCGATGGAGCGGGCAACATCCTCGATCTCGCGGCGATAGCCAAGATGGGACGGATGGTCAAGGCGTTGCGGCAATAAAATTCCATCGAGATGGTCGCATTCATGCTGGATAACCCGGGCAAGAAACCCGTCGCCTTGGTCGCAAACCGCCGTTCCTTGCGGCGTGTGGCCGCGATAATCAATACGATACCAACGCCGGATGATGGCCCGCAGCCCCGGCATCGACAAGCACCCCTCGATTCCGGCTTGGCGTCGCCGGTCGGCCGGCGAAAAAGACGGATTGCACAAAATTCGGGCGGGGCGGGCCCGCCCGCTATCCGCAGAGGCAATGCGTTCGGCCGGAACGCGAAAAACAATCAACCGCCACGCCAGCCCGACTTGCGGGGCGGCAAGACCGGCCCCGCCGGCATCCATCATGGTTTCAACCATGCTGTCGGCCAGGCGGCGCATTTTCGGGTCAAGGGGCAACCGTACCGGTCGCGCCGTTTCCAGCAGCCGTTGATCCCCCATCCGTAAAATCGGCAAAATCGCCATGAACCTATTATGCCGCGTTGCCACTTAATGGTCAAAAGCCCTATGGACAAGAGGCTTTTTCAACGCTATGGATAGTCGGCCCCACCATCGGGGGTCGAATTTTTTACACGCGCATGACGCGCCGCACCGTTTTACGGAGGATACAGGCCATCGTTCAAGTTACCGTTCGCGACAATAATGTCGAGCAAGCCCTTCGGGTGCTGAAGAAGAAAATGCAAGGAGAGGGCTTGTTCCGTGAGATGAAGATGCGCCGATCCTATGAAAAACCCTCGGTTAAACGGGCCCGTTCAAAGGCCGATGCCGTTCGCCGCCGCCGCAAATTCCTGCGCAAAAGAATGGAACGCGAAGGGTATTAGACCCCCGCCATCGCGTCGGATGGGCGCGGCGAGGGGATAACCCGACCGATGTGGGGGGCTTTTTTGGCTATCCCCCGGGCATTTCCCGATCATTCTTCGGGCATTTCCCGGGCATTCCCAACCATTTCCCGGGCGTTTTCCTGATAATTTCCCGATTATTCCTCGGAAATTCTCCAACCATTCCCGGGCATTCCCAAACCATTTCCCGATTATTCCTCGGGCATTCCCCCAACCATTCCCGGGCATTTCCCGGTCGGGTTCGGATCGGCGCCCTAACGGGGCAGATGGGCAAAGCGGGGCAACGGGTCGCCAAGCAATGGCGCAAGCCAATCGATAAAGGCATCGTCGACATCAAAGGGCGTGATCCATTCTTTTGGAAAAAGGCGGGTTTTGCCGCCGATGGCCTCCAGCTCGGCCGGGACAAAAATCGTGCGATCGCCTTTGCGGACAAGGGTCATCGATCCGGACCGGCCGGAATCGGCAAGTTTAACCGCGGCAACGCCGGCCCGATGCGCTTCGGCCGCATCAACGTGGGAAATCGCTTCGGGAAAGCAACGCTGGATATAGCCAAAGGTATCGGCCCGAACCCGGGGGATTTTCAACCGGCGTTGAATTTCGTTTGCCAGCATATCGCCCAGTGCGCCGGTTCCGGATAATTGGACATTGCCGAACGCATCGGCCCCTTTTTTACCGCCGGATGTTTGTTCTTGCAGGGTCGTTGCGATCGGGCGGCCTTTATCATCGGCAATTCCTTCCGATACCGCAATCAAACACCGGCCGGATCGTTGATAGACACGATCGACCCGGGCAAGAAAATCATCCATCCGAAATGGAATTTCGGGCAAACAGATAATATGCGGGCCGCGATCGGGATGGGGGCGGCCGGTTGATTTGGCCGGGCCACCGCGAGCCATGGCCGCCGCCGCGGTCAAGAACCCGGCATGGCGCCCCATCGTCACGCCGATATGCACGCCGGGCAGGGCGCGTCCATCGCAATCAATTCCGGCAAAGGCCAATGCAACAAACCGCGCGGCACTGGGATAGCCGGGGGTATGGTCGTTGTCGACCAGATCGTTATCGATGGTTTTTGGCACATGCACGCATAGGGGGGGATCGCCGGGGCGGCTTTTGGCCGCTTCGATGATGGCCATCGCCCCGGCCGAATCATTGCCGCCGATATAAAACAGGGCATCGACCCCATGTTTGCGACAGACATCCAGAATGCGCCGACAATATTCGCCATCCGGTTTGTCCCGGGTCGAGCCAAGGGCGGCCCCCGGGGCGGCGCCAAGGGCGCGGATGCGGTCTTTATCCCATCCTTCAAAGCGATAAAAACGCTCTTCGATGATACCGCGCACGCCGTGAATCGCACCAAGGATGCGGGTTGCGCCGCATTCTTGGGCGGTTTCGATCACCCCGGCCAGCGATCGGTTGATCACGGCGGTCGGCCCGCCGCCTTGGGCAACAAGAATGGTCTTCATCAGGCTTTGCCTCGCGGTAAAAGGGATCGGTTGATCACCCCGGCCAATGATCGGTTGATCACGGCGGTCGGCCCGCCGCCTTGGGCAACAAGAATGGTCTTCATCGGGCTTTGCCTCGCGGTAAAAGGGATCGGTTGATCACCCCGGCCAGCGATCGGTTGATCACGGCGGTCGGCCCGCCGCCTTGGGCAACAAGAATGGTCTTCATCAGGCTTCACCTTGCAGTAAAATGGATTTTCATGCTTAATAGCCCTGCCCTTAATACCCCCGCCGGTCGGCGGGCGCAACATCGCGGGATGATCGCGGGATCGGGCGATGTTGCCGCCCACGGCGATGGCGCGCCGGTTTGGGGTGATTTTTTCTTCTGTCATGGATGGGCGTCATAGATGGGCGTGTCATGGATAGGCGTTAAGGATAGGCATCGTGGTCGATAAAACCGATATTTTTCATGATTTGGTCGGCAAAGCGATCAAGGCGGGCGGCGATGATGCCGAGGTCTTTTTCGAAAGCCTGGCCAATCATACCTATACCCGGCGGATGGGAAATGACGAGGCATTCGAACAAGCGGAAACGGATCAAATCGGCCTGCGGGTTATGATCGGTCGGCGCCAGGCCTTGGTATCGACCGGTGATTTTCGCCCTCGCTCTCTGGCGGCGATGGTCGAAGACGCCGTGGTGATGGCGAAAAATGCCCCGATCGATCCGTATTGCGCCTTGAACGATGCACCGGTCGTGATCGGGCCGGATCATATCCGAAAATTGGATATGGTCGATCCCGCGCTGCCCGATGACCGGCAATTACGGGAAAAAGCCACCCTGCTTGAAGATGCCGCCCTTGCCGTGGCCGGTATTTCCAATAGCGAGGGGGCCCAAATTCGCGCGCAAAGACGCCGTCTTCATATTATTACCGGCAAGGGATTGGATATCTCCTATCCGTCGACCAGAACCGATATCGCCCTTTGTGTCATAGCGGAAAAATCCGGTGATATGGAGCGCGAATATATCTTTCGCGGGGCCGTCCACAGTGGCGATCTGGGCGATCTTGCGGCCTTGGGGCACGAATGCGCCCTCCGGGCGTTGCGCCGTCTGCAACCACGGAAAATCGCAACGGCGGATATGACGGTCGTCTATCATCCGCGGGTTGCCAATACCGTGTTGCGCCATATTGAAAACGCGATCAAGGGCGACAGTATCGCGCGCGGCACTTCCTTTTTAAAGGATTCCCTTGGCCGCGCGGTCGCCCATCGATCGGTGACCGTCATTGACGATCCGTTAAGGCCGCGCGGTCTTCGATCCCGTCCATGCGACGACGAGGGGGTCGTGGGCCAAAAGCGCGCCATCATCCAAGATGGAATTTTGCAAAGCTGGCTTCTCGACGGGGCGTCCGCGCGCAAGCTGAAAGAAACCGGCACCGGTCATGCCAAGCGTTCCGCGACCCAATTGCCCCGGCCCGAAGCGTCGAATTTATTTATGGTTCCGGGCCCGCGCAAACCGGCCCATATCATCGCCGATATTGCCGACGGTTTATATGTGACCGAGCTTCTCGGCCTGTCCTTCAACCTTGTCACGGGCGATTATTCGCGCGGGGCCAGCGGCTTTAAGATCGAAAAAGGGCAATTGACCTATCCGGTCAGCGAGGTGACGATCGCCGGTAATCTCGGCACCATGATCCAAGATATGGAGGTGGCCGATGATTTGGCTTTTCACGATGAAATCAACGCCCCGACGATCGCAATCCCGGCAATGACGGTATCGGGACGCTAGCATTCCCGATTTGCGCCCGCTTGCCGATGCCGGATAAACACTCTATAGAGGGGAACGCTGTGCGGATGTGGCGGAATTGGTAGACGCGCCGGGCTCAAAATCCGGTTCCCGCAAGGGAGTGAGAGTTCGATTCTCTCCATCCGCATGCCAATCGGGCGATGGCCCGATGACGATCGGTAAAGATGCAAGCGGTGCGTAACGATGGATGAAGATAGCCCCCGCACCAAAAACCATCGCGCCACATCGACGGAATCGATCGGGGCCATGGGCGGATGGGCATCAAAAGCCCCTGTATCAAAAGCCCCCGCACCAAAAACCATCGCGCCACATCGACGGAATCGATCGGGGTCATGGATCGCGGATTGGCATCAAAAGCCCCTGCATCAAAGACCATCACACCAAAAGCCCTTATGTCGGCGGCCATTGCATCAAAAGGGGTGCGCCTTGGTCGTGATGGATAGAAACGGGCCGGAACAATGATCCGGCAATGGTGGCAGTGGTGGAAAGATCCGGCCACGAGCGGGCGTTTCTTCCGCCGATGCCAAGATGGTGCCCGCCATCGCCATGCCACGGCCATACTGATCGGGTGGACGTTTTTAGAAAGCATTATTTTACCTTTGCCCAGCGATCCTTTCCTGGCGCTGCTTGTTCTTACCCATCGCGCCCGCGCTTGGTTTTACGCTGCGGTCACGACATTATCATCGGCATTGGGCGGGGTCGGTGGCTATCTGATCGGATATGCGGCCTTCGAATGGATCGGTCGACCGATCCTGGCTTGGTACGGATTGACCGATGATTTCGATACATTTGCCGCCGATTATCGCGCCCATGGCATATGGATCGTGGCCGCCGGGGCCCTCACCGTTCTTCCTTATAAATTATTCACCATCGCCAGCGGTGTGGCCGGTATGAATATCGGCGTTTTCTTCATCGTATCGTTGATGGCGCGCGGCGTGCGGTTTTTCCTGGTGGCCTTGCTGATGCGGGTTTTTGGGGCGTCCATCCTTCCCTTTATCGAACGGCGCTTGATAATCCTTTCCAGTCTTTCTTTTATCATCGTTGTGGCGATCGCCCTGGTGCTGCGGCAATGGTCGGCATGATGGGGCCGATACCGCCAATGGCCACGGCCGCGCGCGGCGTGGTCGTGGTCGCGTTGGCCGTGCTTGGCTATGTCCATTATGTCGAATATGTCGATGGTTTGCCCCCCTGTCCGTTGTGTCTTTGGCAACGCGCGTTTTGGTTGGCCGCCCTTATCGTCGCCCTTATCGCGACGATCATCACGATATGGTGCGTGCCTGCGACCGGACGCGGCCGGTCGATCCCGTCATTGATCATCGGGCGGGACGATCGGGCCCGCGCGCGCGTGATGATGGCGGTGCGCGGTTTATTGATTTTGGCGGCTTTGATTCTTTTTGCCGGTGGCGGGGTCGGCGTTTATCACCTTGGCATCGAACACGGATGGTGGGCAACGGCGTCCTGCGCCACCCCCGATATAAGGGCCGATCAGGGAATCGAGAAACTGCGCCAAATGCTGCTTGCGCGCGGTGCCGTTTCTTGTTCCGAACCTTTGTGGACGTGGTTGAACCTGTCGATGGCGGGGTGGAATGGTCTTGTGTCTTTTCTCTTATCTTTGGGACTGTCTATCGTTATAATGGCAAACACGACCAAAAAATAAAGGCCGGAGCCATGCCCCAATCCCGTCAAGACAAAACCCATTCGTCGCCCCATTTATCGGACAAGGCATCACCCCATTCGCCGCCCCAGGCATCATCCCATTTATCCCCCCGGGCATCGGATAAGGCATCGGATACGGGGACATCATCCGATACGCCGGTATCGGCGGCTAAAAAGGACGATGGCGGGCATGATACGGCAATGGATGGGCCGCGATCCAACCCGTTGATTGAGGAAATGATAAGGGTCGATCATGCCGGTGAATACGGCGCGGTTCGGATTTACGAAGGCCAATTATCGGTTCTTGCCGACAGTGTTCATGCCCCCGCTCTGCGCCATATGTTAGAGCAAGAGCACGGCCACCTGGCCCGTTTCAATGCCCTGCTTGCCGAGCGCCGGGTCCGCCCCAGTGCCTTGTCCCCGATATGGCATGCGGCGGCCTATGCCCTTGGGGCGGTCACCGCCAGTATGGGCGCACGCACGGCCATGGCCTGTACGGTCGCGGTCGAGGATGTGATCGACGAACATTACGCCGAGCAGGAAAAGACCCTGGATATGATCGCGGAAAGCGATGATGACCGCGATTTGCGCCAAACGATTTCACAATTTCGGGCCGAAGAAGCCGAACATCGTGACGAAGCCTTACGGCGCGAGGCGGAAAAAGCCCCCTTTTATCCTTTTATTGCATCGGGGATAAAGGCGGCATCACGGCTTGCCATCTGGCTTTCCAAGCGGGTGTAACCCCCGCCGCCCCCGCCCCCCGGCGGGTGTTTATCCGTTGCCGACCGCTAGGTATTGACCTGCCGCCCGCCGGCTATGAATCGTCGCCGCGCCCGTCCTCCCGCCATTCCAAGGGCAAAGGGCATTCCGAAGGCAAGGGATGTCCAAGGCATACGCCCGGCATTAACAATGGGACATTGCCGCCTCCGCCTCGCCATTCCATCCGGTTATTGATTTGCCGCCGCGCCGGATATTTATCCGTTGCCGCCCGCTAGGTATTGACCTGCCGCGCCCCGCCATTCCAGCCGGTTATTGATCTGCCGCCGCGCCGGTTATTGATCCGTTGCCGTCGGGGTATCCTTGCCGGGGGGGCGGGCAAGCCCAAGATCCGTCCATATCGCGTCAAGGGCATGGCACAAGGAATCCATCATCGCATCGTCATGCAGGGGCGTTGGGGTGATCCGAAGCCGTTCGCTGCCCGGGGCGACGGTCGGATGGTTAATCGCTTGGATATAGATCCCATACTCGCGCAGCAGAGTATCGGCGACGGTGCGGCATATATGGGCGTTTCCGACCATGACCGGAACGATATGGGAGGGATGGTCGAGGAAGGGAATCGCGCGTTTGGTCAATTCCGCTTTCAACCGCCGTGCGCGCGCGCGTTGAGCGCGCCGTTCCGTGGCACTGTCGTAAAGGTGGTCGATCGCGGCCTTTGCCCCGGCGGCAATCATCGGCGGAATGGCGGTGGTGAAAATAAAGCCCGGGGCGTGGCAGCGGATAAAATCAACGATTGTGGCATCGGCGGCGATATAGCCGCCCATTGACCCGAAAGCCTTGGCCAGGGTTCCTTGAATGATGTCGATATCATCCTGTGCGCCGTGCAATTGTGCGATGCCGCCGCCGTGTTTTCCGTACATGCCGACCGCATGGACTTCATCAAGATAGCTAAGGGCGCCGTATTGACGGCTGACCCGGCCGATTTCGGCAACGGGGGCGATATCGCCTTCCATCGAATAGATCGATTCAAAAACGACGATCTTGGGTCGCTCGCGGTCTTCCTTGGCCAGCAAAGAGCGCAGATGAGCCACGTCATTGTGGCGAAAAATCTGCCGTTCGGCCCCGGAATTGCGGATGCCGTGAATGATGGACGCATGATTGTTTTGATCGGAAAAAATCACGCATCCGGGCAGATGTTTGGCCAATGTGCTGATCGATGTTTCATTCGCGACATAGCCGGAGCCAAACAACAAGGCGCGCGGCTTGGCGTGCAGATGGGCAAGGGCGTGTTCCAAACGGGTGTGATGGCGGCTGGTGCCGGAAATATTGCGGGTTCCGCCGGCCCCGGCCCCGGATTGATCCAATACCCGTTTCATCGCCGCCAATACGCGCGGGTGTTGTCCCATACCAAGATAATCGTTCGAACACCAAACGATGATGCGCCGATCGGGATCGGCGGCATTCTTTGCCCCATCCGCGCGCCCATCCGCGCCCCCATCCGTTCCCCCATCCATCCCCCCATCCGTTCCCCCATCCATCCCATGGGTATCGTTTTCCGGATGATGCACGGCCCATGGATAGGATCCCGATAGACGGGCGACGGTGGCAAAAACGCGATAGCGTCCCTGACGGCGCAGCCGGGTGATTTTATCTTGGAAAAATTGGCCGTAATTCATCGCGCGTCCGGATATTTATGGTCGGGATCGGTTTGGGGTGGCGGAAATGGCATCATGGCGATGGTTTCGATCGGGGGCATTTTTTTGACCGGAGTCATTTTTTCGATGGGGGTTATTTTTTTGATTGGGGGCATCTTCTTGACGGGGGTTATTTTTTTGACCGGGGTTATTTTTTCGATTGGGGTCATCTTTTCGAATGGGGGCGCATTCCGAATCGGGCGGGTACATCACCCGTTCCAAACACAACCCATGGGCCGGTGCGCTGGGCCCGGCTTTGGGTCGGTGTTTGGATTTCAAAATATCGTGTATCCGATCGGGATCGTATTTGCCGTACCCGATTTCGACCAACGTGCCAACCATAATCCGCACCTGCCGATAGAGGAAAGAGCGCGCCCGGGCAATGAAGATCATTTCATCGTCCTTTGCTTCGACATAAAATCGATCAAGGGTGCGCTGCGCTGACGGGGCCTGACAACCGCTGGCACGAAAGGCCGAAAAATCGTGATGTCCTTGCAAATACCGCGCGGCCCGATTCATTTTTTCGCAATCGAGGGGGCGGCGGACGAACCAGACTTGCCCCCGGCGCAAGGGAGACCGCGACGGGCGATTTAAAATGCGATAGCGATAATGGCGCGAACACGCGCTGAAACGGGCGTGAAAATCATCGGGCATGGCATCGGCGGCAACCACACTGACGCCGCTTTCGTGCAGATGATAATTCAGCGCGTTGCCGATGGTGGCAACGGGAAAATCGCGGCGCAGGTCAATATGGGCCACTTGCCCGCTGGCGTGGACCCCGCGATCGGTGCGCCCGGCCGCGATGACGGCGGGGGTCTCGGCGCAAAAACGCCTTATCGCGTGTTGCAAAACATCCTGGACGCCGGTGGCGTTATGCTGTGATTGCCAGCCGCAAAAACGGGAACCGTCATATTCGAGAGTCAGGCGATAGCGCGGCATTTTTCCGGCCTCAGGCGAGGCGATCGCCGATCGCCAGTCGGGTGCCGCGTAAAAAATCATCGATGGCCATCGGTGCTTTGCCGCTTTTCTGGACATGGGACGGGCGCAAAACGCCATCACCGCAGGCAATCGAAAACCGGTCGTCAAGAATGGTTCCCGGCGGCGATGTCGACGGTTGATCGATGATATCGGCGCGCAGGATTTTAAGACGAAAGGCGCCGCCCCCCAAGTGCGCCCCCCCCAAGTGCGCCCGTTCCCCATCGCCCGTCCGTTCCAAGTGCGTCCGTTCCAAGTGCGCCCCCCCCAAGTGCGCCCGTTCCCCATCGCCCAGCCGTTCCAAGTGCGTCCGTTCCAGGTGGGCCCCTTCCAAGTTCGCCTGCCCCCCATCGCCACCGGCAAAACACCACGCCCCGGGCGTGGGCGAAAGTCCGTGAATATGGCGCCGGATAATCGCGGCGGAAAGATGCCAGTCAAGGCGGCATTCATCGCGGTCGATACGCGGCGCGACGGTGGCCTGATGGTGATTTTGGGGCAATGGCCGGGCCGATCCGTTTTCCATATCGTCAATGACCCGCAAGGTCAGTCCGCTTGCGACCCGGGCAAGACGGTCATGCAGATCGGCAAACGTATCCCGACCGTGCAAAGGCACTTTTTCTTGGGCCAGAATATCCCCGGCATCGCATTGGGCGTTCATGGCGATGATGCTGATCCCGCTTTGCCGATCCCCGGCCATGATGGCGCGTTGGATCGGGGCGGCCCCGCGCCAGCGCGGCAATAGGGACGCATGGGCGTTGATACAGCCCATTTTCGGCACGTCGAGCCAGCTTTGCGGTAAGATCCGACCATACGCGGCGGTCACAACCAGATCGGGGGCTAATCGGCGCAATGGCTCGGGGTCGTCTTTGGCGAGGCGCTCGGGGAAAAAGACCTCGATTCCGCTTGCGGCGGCGCAATCATGGACGGCCGATCGGCGTTGCTCGCGCCCCCTTCCGGCCGGTTTCGGGGAACGGGTAAAGACGGCCTTGACGGTGTGCGGTGACGCCATCAGGGCGCGCATCAGCGGCAGGGCAAAATCGGGTGTTGCCATAAAAACGATGTTACGTGGCATTGGCTTGCGTTCGGTGCCATTTGCGGACTCGGCGAAGGGCGATCGAGCGTTTAAGCGATGACAAATAATCAAGAAACAAAACGCCGTTCAAATGGTCGCATTCATGTTGGATGCAAACCGCTAAAAGCCCATCGGCATCCAGATTCTTTGTCCGGCCTTGGCGGTCGAGATACCGCACCCGCACGTTTTTGGCGCGCGGGATCATCGCCAAATATCCGGGAATCGAAAGACATCCCTCCTCGCCGGTTGCGGTATCGGCGCTGCGCTCTTCAATCACCGGGTTGATTAATGCGATGATATCGCGCCGTGATTGCCCAAGCCGAAGATCCAACACCGTCACTTGTCGGGTGATCCCGATCTGGGGGGCGGCAAGCCCGATTCCGTCCGGGGTTGCCTGCAGGGTGTCGTCAAGATCGGCGCACAGGTCAAGAACCCCTTGATCGATCGTCTTGATGGCGCGGCATCGGGTTTCAAGGCGCCGGTCGGGGATGGTGATAATGGGGCGAACGGGCATGGTTTTGATTTCAGGAAAAACAGGCGGCAAGGCGATGCAAAGATATATTTTAGCGTCATTGGCCCGGTTCATCCAGACATCTTGACGGTTCGGTGTAACGTCGGACAAGGCCGATGCGAGGAAGGATTAAGGGGGTCGGCAATCGATGATGATCTCGACAAAACGGGGGCGATATGGGATATTTCAGTCCGATGATGGTTCGATCGGATGATGGTTCGGCCCGATAATATTCGATCCGATGATGGTTCGGGCGGATTGTATTGCCGGTCGGGTATATGTTAGGCCGATGATGTTTCCGTTCGATCGGCGGTTTTTTTACCGGATGTCCGCATATGATGCACGATAAACCCTCCCCGTTCTTTGCTGCGGCCCATGATTCTGGCCATGATTCTGGTCATGACTCGGGCCATGACTCGGGCCATGGTTCCGCCGCCGCCGGCACCGGCCCGGATACACCGGCCATCACGCCGGTTGACCAAACCACCTTTCGGCGGGACGTGGTCGATGCGTCGAAAACGCGGCTGGTCGTCGTTGATTTTTGGGCCGGGTGGTGTTCGCCCTGCCGTCAACTGACGCCGCTTTTGATCAAGGCGGCGGCGGCTTTCGATGCGATCGATCTGGTGGCGGTCGATGTCGAGCGCAATGGGGCGATGGCGCAACGGCTCGGCATTTCATCCCTGCCGGCGGTTTTCGCCTTTTGGCAAGGCAAACCGATCGATGGTTTCTTGGGCTTGCGACCGGAAAGCGCGATACGCGATTTTCTGCAAAAGTGCCTGGGTGCCATTGGCGGCGGTGGCGATAACGGCGATGGCCATGATTGGCGCAAGGAGGCCAAAGCGGCGATGACGGCAGGGGATTACGGTCAGGCGGCCCGCCATTTTGCCGAGGTTCTGCAGGCGGATCCCGGGCAAGCCGATGCGCTGGCCGGACTTGGCGAATGCTATTGGCATCTTGGCGATGTCGAGCGGGCCCGGGCCATAGCCTTATCGGCGGGCGATGACATTCGCAAAACCCCGGCCATCACGATGTTATTGGGCCGCTTGTCCCTCTACGATCGGGCTATGGCCGTGGTGGCGAAAAAGAAGAATCTTGAAAAAATCTTTGCCGAAAATCCGGATGGCGACGGCAATCGATGCGATCTTGCCATTGTCCTTTTTGCCGCCGCCCCCGGGAGTACTAAGGGTGATCCCCCCGAGAGCAATAAGGGTGGTAATAAGGGTGATACCAAAGATGGAACGATGGGGAATGATCGCCGGAGCAACCAAAAGCGGGCGATCGATCTTCTTCTTGACGCAATCGGTAAAGATGGCCGGGCAAGTCCGGCCCATCACCAATTATTGGAATTCCTCACCGTCCTTGACGGCGACCCGCTTGGCGATGAAACGCGGCGGCGGTTGTCCTCCGTCCTGTTTTCCTGAGATGATGGCAGCCAGGGTCGAAAAAGCCGTTCATTCCTGCTTTCCTGAGATGATGGCGGCCAGGGTGGAAAAAGCCGTTCATTCCTGCTTTCCTGAGATGATGGCGGCCAGGGTGGAAAAAGCCGTTCATTCCTGCTTTCCTGAGATGATGGCGGCCAGGGTGGAAAAAGGCCGTTCATTCCTGCTTTCCTGAGATGATGGCGGCCAGGGTGGAAAAAGGCCGTTCATTCCTGCTTTCCTGAGATGATGGCAGCCAGGGTCGAAAAAGGCCGTTCATTTCCCATGGGTTCACCATCCCCGGGCCGCCCGCCCTCAAGGTTTTTATCTTTGGAGTGGCTGCCCCCGGGATGCCCACCCTCAAGGCGCCCGTCCTCAAGGTATTTGGCTTGAGGATTTTTGCCCCCGGGATATGTATCCCCTTGGGCGCAAGGATAAAAAAGCCGGTCCAAATCATCGGCGTGGCGATCTCTTCCCCGGCGGCCAATGTGTTCGACAACCCGGGCATCGGCCCACCGGCGCAAGGCCTTTCGATGCCGATGGCCCCGATAATGACCCGGATTATGGTCCTGACTTTGGTCCCGGTTTTGGTCCTGATCTTTTTGGGCCAATGCCGCGCGATGGTGATCCATGGCCGTGACCAAATCACGGATGCCGGTCGATGTCTTGCTGCTGACGGGAAGTACCGGAATATCGGCCCGATCAAGCCGAAGGGCGAGGGCCAATTTCACTTCCGATAAAGTGGCCGCAAGAACGGGGTCGGTTTGGATATCGGTCGCCGCTTCCCCTTTATCGCCGTTCTTGCGGGATGGGGCATCGGCTTTGGTCACGGCGATAATGTCGGGAATTTCGGCAATCCCCGATTTCATGAATTGCAGGGAATCGCCCCCGCCCGGCTGGGCGCATAAAACCACGGTATCGGCAAGATTGCCGATATCGGTTTCGGATTGTCCGACCCCAACGGTTTCGATCACCACCCGGTCGTAAAAAGCGGCCAGAAATATGGCGGCCGGTAGGGTGGCGGCGGCCATTCCGCCAAGGGCATCGCGAGCGGCCATCGAACGGATGAAAACACCGTCATGAACGGCGGCATCAAAGCGAATGCGATCGCCAAGCAAAGCGCCGCCGCTTTGGCGCGAGGATGGGTCAACGGCAATGACGGCCACGCGATGGGGGTTTTCCCGCCCGCTTACCGGCCTGTTTACCGGCTGGTTTTTCCGTTGGCAAAAAGGGGGCAAAAGCGCGCCGATAAGGGTTGATTTACCAACCCCGGGCGGGCCGGTTAATCCGATAATATGTCCGGCGGGCGCGTTCCACGCTTGATCGAGAAGCGCATCAACCGAAAGAGGATCGGATTCAATCGCCGATAAGATATCGGCAAATGCCCGCCGGCCGCCCCGCCCGATCGCGGCCAGATCCCCATGATGGTCGGGCGGTCGCGTCATGATCCCGGCAAAAGATCAAAGCGGATGATGGATCGCCCGAGATCGGCGATCCCCCGCATCAGCGCAACGCGCCGGGCCCGCTTTTGTCGATCATCGGCCATGACCATAACCCGATCCAAAAAAGCATCCATGGGCTTGCGCAATTGGGCATACAGGGCAAGATCGCGCTCTAAATCATCGTAGTGGGCCGATTCTTTGACGGCATCGGCGGTCACGCGCAACGCCGCCGCCAGCGATCGGGTCAGTTCATCTTCCCGGGGGTCGTGCTTTTCTTCGGATGTCGAGACGGTATCGGCTTTGGCAAGGATGGCGGCACTGCGCCGATAGACATGGCGGGCATCAATGCCGGCGGGGCGATCGATCCATTGCGGGAATGCCGTTCCAATCTTGAAAAATTGACCGATGCTGTGTTCCGGTAACGGGCATTGGCGGCGGCTATAGGCGGATATGACGGCGATGGTGTCGTGATTCATGGCGCGCTCGTCCCGGCTATAGATCATCAGACGCTCACGCAAGAAGGCGCCAATCGCGTCAAGGGTCGCTTTTTTAGCATGTTCATCAGTGGGGGCATCTTTAGCGGGGGCATCTTTGGTATTTTGATCATGGCCGTTATCGACAACGGTGCCGCCGGTGCCCGTCCCCCTATTCTTGGAAGACGCCGCCGCTTCTTTTTGGGCCCGATACAGATCCCACGCGCAATCGAGACAATCGCCGATAAGGCGCAGGCCGATATCCAGTTTTTCGGCCAGGCGCACGATGCCGATCGCCGTGCGGCGCAAGCCAAAGGGATCGCGCGATGCGCTTGGCGCCCCTTCCGCCATCCATAACCCGACCAGCGAATCGATCTTGTCGATAAGGGCAAGAAGCGCGGCCAATCGCGATTGGGGGCATTGATCGGACGCATCCCGTGGCCGTTCGTGGTCACGAATGGCATCGCAAACGGCATCACCAATGGGGGCGCAAAGCCGATCTTCCTCTTTCCCCGAATGGTTTTTTTCGGCGGATTTCTTTTGTTGATGTTTGGCGTAATAGGCACCGATCCGACCGCGCAGCTTGCCGAATTCGGCGACCATATGGGTGGCAAGATCGGCTTTGGCAAGGGTGGCGGCATCTTTCAGATCGGCCCTCTGAGAGGGGGGGCAGCCAAGATCCGCGCCGATTTTATCGGCCAGTTGGATAAGCCGTTCCCGTTTTTGATGCATCGTGCCAAGGCGGGCATGAAAGGTGATCGTGTCGAGACGGCGACCATGCACCGCCAGCGGGATTTGCAGATCGCGCCGGATATGAAATAAGGCATCGTCCAAACGGGCGCGCAACACCCGCTCGTTTCCTTTGATGACCGTCTCCGGCACCGGATCGGGCATATCGGCAACGGCGATGAAATGGGGGGCAAGCCGTCCATCGCGATATAAAGGCAGATAATATTGGTGTTGCCATGCGACGGTTTCGATGACGAAATCGGGCAATTCTTCGACAAAATGGGAATCGATATCGCCGATGAAGGGGCGCGGATATTCGGCAAGTCCGGCGATAAGGGCGATTTTATCGCCGATGGCGGAATGGATCCGATCCATGGGCGGGCTAGGATTCACATCTTTATTCATCCCGATATTTTTTGCGGTGGTTGCATCGGCAGCGTTGCGGCCAATCGGGCAAAGGGCGCGTTTGCCACTCTGCTCGAGAATCCCATCGATGATGATGGTTTGCCGTTTGTGTGCATCGGCGATGACGCGATGATCTTCAAGACAGGGGGCATAGCCGTCGCGAAGAATATCCGCTTTGGCAATGGGCGTTGGCGGGGTGTAAAAGCGGTGCGGGCGACTGTGGTCGATAAAAGGGATCGTATCGATCGAGCCGGCCACTTTTTGCCCGTTGAAAAGGGCCATGACCCATCGTATCGGCCTGATCCAGCGAAGGGAGCCCGACCCCCAACGCATCGATTTGGGCCAGGAAAAACGATCGATCCCATCACCGATGACCTGCGCCAATATATCGCCCACGTCCTTGCCCGGAACGGTGCGTTGGACAAAGTAAAATTCCCCTTTGGCGGTTTTGCGCCGCGTGCATTGATCGATGGCGGTTAATCCCATCGTTCGGACAAAGCCGTCCAATGCCGCTTGGGGGGCATCGACGCGCGGGCCGCGCTTTTCCTCTTGCCGATCGGCGCGCCGTGTCGGCAAGCCGGTTATGACAAGGGCCAAGCGGCGCGGCGTGACAAAGATACGGGCCGGATCGTGGGCCAAATCATGGTCGGCGATTTTTTTGGTGATGGCAAGGGCAAGGCGCTCTCCGGCGCTTTTTTGCATTTGCGCGGGGATTTCCTCGCTGCCGATTTCCAGAATAAAATCAGCCGTAACAAAATCAGTCATGAGCATCCTTTAAGCATTGCAGGGCGCATTTTTTGGCAAGGCTGCGAATAAGACCGATGCGGCTTTGGCGATCGGCCGCGCCAATCGCCCCGCGCGCGTCCAGCAAATTGAAAATATGGGAAGCCCGCAATACCTGATCCCAGGCCGGCTCGACCAAGGGGCCGCCTTCCCCATGACGATCCAAGCATCGGTGACAGTCATGTTCGGTTGCGGCGAATTCGGACTCCAGCATGGCGATATCGGCGCGGGAAAAATTATAGTGGCTAAAGCGTTTTTCCGCTTGATGAAAGATATCGCGATAGAGGATCGGCCCATGTCCGGCCCGCGCGGTATTCCAGCGCAGATCGAACACATTGTCGACATTCTGGATATACATGGCCAGGCGCTCGATGCCATAGGTCAACTCGACCGTGATCGGGTCAAGTTCAATGCCGCCCATTTGTTGCATATAGGTAAATTGGGTGACTTCCATCCCATCACACCAGATTTCCCAGCCCAGTCCGGCCGCCCCCAAGGTCGGGCTTTCCCAATCGTCCTCGATGAAGCGAATATCATGGGCGGCGGGATCGATTCCGATCGCGGCCAGGGATTGGAGGTATAAATCCTGGGCGTCATCGGGCGAGGGTTTGATGACGACTTGATATTGAAAGTAGTGCTGTAGCCGATTGGGGTTTTCCCCGTATCGACCGTCGGCCGGGCGGCGACAGGGTTGCAGATACGCGGCGCGCCACGGTTGCGGGCCAAGCACGCGAAGGGAGGTGGCCGGATGAAAGGTTCCCGCCCCCATGCACATGTCATAGGGCGGGATGATGACACAGCCTTGCCGATCCCAGAATTGTTGAAGGCGGGCAATCAGCCCTTGGAATGAAAGGGGCGGGGATGGCGTTTTAGGGGACGTTTTAGAGGTCATTTTAGGGGCGGGGGCGGTTTTGGAAGGAGGCATGGCGGAAGGAGGCATGGCGGAAGGAGGCATGGCAGAAAAAGCAAGGGCGGAAAAGTAGGGCGGTAAGGGCGAAAAAAAACAAATAAAAGAAACGATGGAAGCGATCAAGAATGGGCGGGTATTATGGCGTGCCGAACGGGAAAAGGGCAAGAGGGCGTATTGATGGAATCCAGGAAGATGGAATCAAGGGGGCCAAAGGCAAAGAATGCAGAGTTAACGGAGGCAACGTCATGGAGCGGGGCGGGCGGCGGATTTCGACTGCCCCGTCTTGACCGCAGCCATGATGGGGCGGCGGCGGCGGATTTCGACTGCCCCCGTCTTGACCGCAGCCATGCACACGGGCACTATACCCCCTTATGCGGAGTCTTTTTTGTCATCGAGAATACCTTCTTCGGCCAGTAACTGTTGCGCCCGCGCGTAATCGGCGGGGTGTACGACGAGTCGCCGGGACTGGCCGAAATGCAAATCGGCACTATAGCCGTCCAGGACGGCATAACGGATGAGTGCTTGGGTTAATCGGGCTTCGGCCAAGCCCAACAGGGCCGGATCATCGCTGCGTAATAATTCCCGCATAGGGACGGTTCCTCGGTTATCGCGCCCAATCGGCGGGGGCGACGGCAATGCGCCGATGGTCCCGCCCCATGATTATATGCCCGATGGCCATATTCATCACCATATTTCCGATCGTCATATTCATCGCCATATTCGGGGCCATATTCGGGGCCGTATTCGGGGCCATATTAGAGTACAAACGGATAAAGACAAAGCCCGATGCGTCCATTCGCGGCCGGGCGCACGCTGCGCCCCGCCCGCTCGCCCGGGCGGGGAAAATCATGGCTGCGGCCCCCGCCCGCCCGCCCAAACGATAAAAGACCCGCACTCGATATGAATTCGGTCGTTCCCCTGCAACCCCGGGTCAAGGGACGGGATGTCCCGGATCAATTAATCGCCCTGGTCGGCGATGATATCGGCGCGGTTGAAGCGGTCATTACCCGCCATGCTTTCGGGCAAGAGGCGTTGATCCGCCAACTGGCCGGGCATATCCTCGACAGCGGCGGCAAACGGTTGCGGCCGATGTTGCTTCTTGCCTGCGCGCGTTTGTGTGGGTATCGCGGCGTTGCCCACCATCATCTTGGTGCCTGTGTCGAGTTTCTGCACACGGCAACGTTGTTGCACGATGACGTTGTCGACGGTGCGTTTCAACGGCGCGGGCGGCAAAGCGCCAATGCGGTATGGGGGGCAAAGGCAAGCATTCTGGTCGGGGATTTTCTTCTTGCCCGTTCGTTCCGGGGCATGTTGGAGGCGCGCTCTTTTGACGTGCTTGAAGTTCTTAGCGAAGCGGCATCAACGATTGCCGAGGGTGAAATCCGGCAATTATCCCTGTTGCGGGAAGTGGATATCAGCGAGCAATTGTATCTTGCGGTGATCGAGGCTAAAACCGCAGCGTTATTTGCCGCGGCGTGTCAAATCGGCGCGTTGCTGCCGGCCCGACCAAAAGCCGAATCGGAGGCCTTGCGCGATTACGGGCTTAATTTCGGCATCGCCTATCAGTTGATGGATGATCTTCTCGATTATGGCGGCGGCGGGGTGTTGTGGGGCAAGGCGCGCGGCGCCGATTTCAAGGAGGGCAAAGTCACCTTGCCCGCTTTTTTGGCCTATCGGCGCGGCGATCCGAAGCAAAAGGATTTTTGGCGGCGCTGTTTGGGGGATATGGATCAAAAGGAGGGCGATTTGGAAAAGGCATCGACATTCATACGGCAAAGCGGGGCCGGACACGACGTGTTGCGCCGCGCCCGCCATTACGCGCAAATCGGCCGCGATTCCCTTGGTATTTTCAAAGACGGTCCGGCCCGGCGGGCTTTGTTGGATGCCGTCGATTTCAGTTTGCGCAGGCAACATTGATGCCCCGGTTTTTCATATTTTATGGGGGTTCCATACTTTCCCGGGTGGTTATGTTGCTTGGGGTGGGTATCCCCGACCGGGGTTCCATCGGGGCCAAGATCCCCCGATTTTTCGGGGCATCCATCCCTCGACCGGTGCGTTTGTCGGTCGTGGCGGCGGCGGTTTTCTCGATGTCGATTGTCCCGCCGTCGCCATCGATGGCGGGGCAACCCGAGCCCCCGCCTCGGGGGGGTTCGGCGTTGCCGTCGGATATTTATATCGTGCCCGATTCCGACACCTTGGAAAGGACGAGCGATGGCGGCGATCATCCGCCGAAAAATTCAACACGGACGGCAACGGATGATGATGGGTTTGATTTTTCGCGCGCCGATCGACGGACGTCATCGGATACGCCTTTCGGGGATACGCCTTTCGGTCGCCCGCCGGTTCCGCCTTCCGGGCCGTCGGTCCTGGAATTCTTCACCACGGGCGGCGGTCAATCGGGGAATGCGCCAGGGAATACGTCGGGGGATAGATCGGATGGTGTGGCGCGGGCCGCGCCCGATTCTTTCCCCGAATCTTTCCCGGAATCTTTCGCCACGGGCGGCGGTCAATCGGGGGATGCGCCGGGGAATAGGCCGGGAAATAGATCGGGGGGCGGGCTTGTCATTGTTCCCCTGGCCGACAGCGACGATGAATTTTTCGGGCTGGGCGGTGATGACGCCTTGCCCGAGGACGTTTGGAAAGACTCACCGCGGCGGATGATTGAAAAACTCCTTGCGCCCTCGACCTTTACCCCTTCTTATTCCGCGACCGCAAAACGCTTGGTCGCCCGGCTTTTGACGGCCCCGGCCATTCCCCCGCAACGGGCCCTAAACACAAAAAATCCAAAGGGGGACAAGGACGCAAGGATGAAAGAGGCGATGTCCCTGACCGCGTTGCGCTTGGCATCCCTTAAAGCGTTGGGGCGGGGCGATCTGGCTTTGGCGTTACGGCGTTCGTCGCCGCATTCGGCCGATGCCCTTTCCGCCGCCGAAAAAGAAGACCAAGCCCGGGCACTGCTTGTCGCCTATCGCCTCGGCGAAGCCTGTGCCATGACCATGACTGGGGCGGGGGCCGGGGCGGGGAACGGGATGTTTTGGCACAAACTGGCGGTGTTTTGCGCGATCCTCAATCAGGAACACGATCGCGCCCGCTTTGACCTGAGCGTTCTGACCGATATCGCAAGGGACGACGATCGCTTTGCCGCTTTTGCCATGCTTGCCCATCATTTGCTGGATGTCGGTGTTGATGGGGGCGTTGGTGTTGGCCGGGGCATTGGTGTTGGCGGGGGCATTGGTGTTGGCGGGGGCGGCAATGATCCCATTGCCTTAACGCCGCCTTTTGACGGGTTGTTATTGGCGATGGCAAGAAGCGCCAATTATCCGATTGCCGCCCCCATCGATGACGATATCGACCCCCTTTTATGGCACACGTTGGCGGTTCATCCGGGGGCGGGATGGCGGCTGCGGCTGCGCATGGCCATGGCCGCGGTGACGGCCGGAAGCCTCGATCCTTCGGTTTTATTACAGATTATCGAGGCGGCACCGGAGGATGTTTTTATCCGCACGGGGGCGGCCGATACCGATATCGACGATCGTTTTATCACCCTGCGCAACCTTGTGCGCGGCGATGGTGACCGGACGGCAGAAGGGGCATTGAAAGAGATGGGGCCGGGGGTATCGCCAGAGACATCAAAAGAGATGGGGCCAGGGACATTAAAAGAGACATCAAAAGAGATGGGGCCAGAGACATCGAAAGAGATGGGGCCAGGGGCATTAAAAGAGATGGGGCCAGAGACAGGGGCGATAAGGGCGGCGCAAATGCGCGATGCATTGGCCCGGGCAAGCGTCAGCGGCGATTATACGGTAATGGCGCGCCTGTTTGCGCCGTGGCTGCGCGATTTGTCTTTGCACGATGACGCGGTTCTGGCCGATGCCGATGCGTTTATTCGGGCTTGGCTTGTTTTGGGCGATGATGATCAGGCCCGGCGTTGGTACGAAGCGGCCGCGCGCTCTCCTTCCGATGCCGCCCGCCGGGCGGCGCTGCGGATTTGGCCCCTGATGCGGGTGGCGTTTCCGGTAGAGACCCTCGATGGGGGAACGGGGCGTGATCTTGATTGGCTGCGGGTTTGGCTAAGGGACGGGGGGCACGATGGGGGGCTTAGATCGATCGGTGGCAATCCCGCCGATCGGGGTGATCGTGGGGATTTAGACTCTGGGGATTTAGGGGTCGATTCGTCGATGCCCAGACGCCCCGATCGGGATTCTATATCGTCGGGCCATGTGTTTTTTGCCATGTTGCGCGCCCTTGATCGCTTTGGCGATCGTCCCGGTCGAAATGCGTTGCTTGCCCTTACCCGGGAAGGAAACCACGGCGGGGCGGGATACGCGCCTCTGCATCGGGTATCCGGTATCGAATGGTGGGATTCGCTGGATGACGCATCGCGATCGGGGCGGCTGGGCGAGACCATTTTAATCACTTCGCGGATGTTGACCCCGCCCCGCCAGGCGGTGCATCCCCTTGCCTCGACCCGGGCGGTGGCGGCATTGCGCCGCCTTGGCCTGGATAAGGAAGCGCGGATGATGGCGTTGGAACACGCAATCGCGGCCGGTTTGTAAAAAGAGCCTTTGTTTCGATGCGGGGTTTCGGCCTGTTATTTTTGGGTGCGTCGTTTCGGATGCGTCATTGTCGGTGTGGTATTGTCGGGTGCGCCGTTTCGGGCGTATTATTGTCAGTGTGGTATTGTCGGGGTGTTATTTTTGGCGGGGATCGCGAAAAAGCAAGCATGGGGCCAAGCATGTTAAATGTCTTGCCGATCCGGTAAAATCAAGACGTATCGCCGGTGGATGAGGATCGGATAATGGACGATGGGTTAAAAGAATTTTTATCGAAAAAAGACTCTCTATCCAATAGGGGACGGCCTAAGGGCGGACTTCCCGATCGTGGGCCGGTGGTGTTGTTTCTTGAGATGATCAGTGCCGAGCGCGGCGTTGCCGCCAATACGATCGCCGCCTATCGCCGCGATCTTCTTGATTTTACCGCGTTTATGGCGCGGGCATCCGACCCGGATAATGCGGATCATCCCCGACCCCGTAACCGACCCCCCGGGGTGCCCGATAACAGAGGCGGCAACACGCCCGATAATAGGCCCGGTAATAGGGGCGGCAACGCAAGTTCCGGGGCGACCGACACCATAAGCCTTGCCACCGGCGCGGACGTGGCGGCCTATATGGCATTTTTGCGCCGCCGCCAATTCGCGCCAAAAAGCATCGCCCGCCGATTTTCCTGTCTGCGGCAATTTTTTGGGTTTCTCGTTGCCGAAGGGCTGCGTGGCGACGACCCATGCGCGCGGATCGATCCACCGAAAACGGCCCATCCCCATCGGCGGGTGCCAAGCGCGACCGACGTTGCCGCCTTGATCGATGCGGCCCGCGAAGACCATCATCGCATGACCGATGGGGCGGATGGGGCCGATGGCGCGCCGACCCCGGCCAAAAAAAAAGCGGCCTTGCGCATGGTCACATTGCTTGAGGTTCTTTACGCGACCGGTATGCGGGTATCGGAACTCGTGTCGATGCGGTGGGATTGGATGGCCGAGGATTTTTCCCATGTCATCATTCCCGGCAAAGGGGGGCATGAAAGAATGGTGCCGGTGGGAAGCAATGCCCGAACATATTTAATGCAGTGGTCTCGTCTGATCCGGGACGACAAGCATCGTGGCCAACGATGGGGATGGGTTTTCCCATCATCGGCAAAAAGCGGGCATCTCACCCGGCATCGCTTTTATCAGGCGCTGAAGCAGTTGGCGGCGCGGGTTTTGGATATGTCGCTCTCGCCCCATGTGTTGCGCCATGCTTTTGCCACCCATCTTCTCGAAGGGGGTGCCGATCTGCGTTCGGTCCAAACCATGCTTGGCCATGCGGATATTTCCTCGACCCAGATTTATACCCATGTTGAAACCGCCCGCTTGGTTCGGGCGGTGGAAGCATACCATCCCCTTAACCGCAGGCATTCCGGCGGGGTGAAAAAAGGCCGATAAGGGGGGCGGTATGATGCCCCGGCTCGGCACCGAACGTGTCGGCGCTTGCCGGCGTGGTCGCATTAGGGGATTGACAACGATTATAGCAACGTCAATCCCCCCCCTATTCCGGGCGGCGCTGGTCGGGGCGGTCGCATTAGGGGATTGACAACGATTATAGCAACGTCAATCCCCCCCCTATTCCGGGCGGCGCTGGTCGGGGCGGTCGCATTAGGGGATTGACAACGATTATAGCAACGTCAATCCCCCCCCCTATTCCGGGCGGCGCTGGTCGGGGCGGTCGCATTAGGGGATTGACAACGATTATACCAACGTCAATCCCCCCTATTCCGGGCGGCGCCGGTCGGGGCGGTCGCATTAGGGGATTGACAACGATTATACCAACGTCCATTGTCGCCATTCCCCCAAGCGGCATCAGGGTTTTCCTTGGTGCCGCTACTTTGGGGGGATATTCACGTCATGTTTTTTAAGGAAAGCCCGTCCATGAGTTTTCATATCGTCCATCAATCCGAGCCGCGCTTGAACCGTTCTGAATTGGCAGTGCCGGGCTCGTCCCCACAGTTTTTCGAGAAAGCCGCCCAGTCCGATGTTGATGTCATCTTTTTGGATCTTGAGGATGCGGTCGCCCCGGATGAGAAAGAGCAAGCCCGTAAAAATATCATTGTCGCTTTGCATGATATCGACTGGCAAGGCAAAACGATGTCGGTTCGCATTAATGGCCTCGACACCCAATATATGTATCGCGATGTCGTCGATGTGATGGAGCAGGCGGGGGATAAGCTTGACATGATTATGATCCCCAAGGCCGGCACGGCATCGGATATTTACGCCGTTGATATGCTGGTCACGCAGATCGAGCAGGCGCGCGGTCTGAAAAAGAAAATCGGTTTCGAAATGATTATCGAAACGGCCCTTGGTATGCAGAATGTCCACGCGATTGCCGCGGCGAGTCCGCGCAATGAATCGCTCCATTTCGGCGTTGCCGATTACGCGGCTTCGACCCGGGCTAAAACAACGAATATCGGTGGGCCAAATCCGAATTATCATGTTTTGACCGATGCCGATGATCAAGGTCGGCGGGACGTTCATTGGGGCGATATGTGGCATTATGCCATTGCCCGGATGGTGGTGGCGGCAAGGGCCAATGGCTTGCGGCCGATCGATGGCCCGTTTGGTGATTTTAATGATTCGGACGGCTATAAGGCCCAGGCGAATCGCGCGGCAACCCTTGGCTGTGAGGGGAAATGGGCGATCCATCCTTCCCAGGTGGCGCTGGCCAATGATGTCTTTACCCCCTCGGACGAGGAAGTGACGAAAGCCCGCCGTATTCTGGAATCGATGGAACAGGCGCAAAAAGAAGGAAAAGGGGCGGTTACCCTGGATGGCCGCTTAATTGATATCGCGTCGATCAAGCAGGCGGAAGTCATGGTTGCCAAGGCTGAAAATATCTCCGCCAAACGCGGCTGAGCCAAAGGGCGCTGAGTGGCGCCATGGAGCATTTCCTCGACTTCGAAAAACCGCTTTCCGATCTGGAGGCGCGTATCCGCGAACTCCAGCATATCAGCGATAGTGACGACATCAATATCGCCGAGGAAGTCGGTAATCTGCGGCAAAAGGCGCACCAGTTTCTAACCAAAACTTATGCCGGCCTCGACCCGTGGCAAAAAGTCCAGGTCGCCCGGCATCCGGAAAGACCCCATTGCCGCGATTATATCGAGAGTTTAATCGCCGACTTTACGCCGATTGCCGGCGATCGCCTCTTTGGTGAAGATCACGCGATCATCGCCGGTATGGGCCGGTTTCATGGTCGCGCCGTGATGGTCATCGGTCATGAAAAAGGCCATGATGCCGAATCGCGGGTGCGGCATAATTTCGGCATGGCCCATCCGGAAGGATACCGCAAAAGCGCGCGTTTGATGGAACTGGCCCAACGTTTTTCCCTGCCGGTGTTGACCTTGATTGACACGCCCGGGGCGTATCCGGGGCTTGGGGCCGAAGAACGGGGACAATCGGGCGCGATTGGCCACTGTATTAATATTTCACTCCACTTGAAAACGCCGATTCTCGCGGTTGTTATCGGCGAGGGCGGAAGCGGCGGTGCCCTTGCTTTGGCGTGCGCCGATAAGGTGATGATGTGCGAACATTCGATTTATTCGATCATCTCCCCGGAAGGATGTGCCTCGATTTTATGGCGGGATCCAACGAAACTGCGCGAGGCGACCAAGGCCTTGAAATTGACGGCCCAGGATCTGGAAAGACTAAAGATCATCGATCGCATTATTGCCGAGCCGCTTGGCGGCGCCCAGCGCGACAGGGGGAAAATGATGGGTCGGGTCGATGCGGCGTTGTGGGAAGAGATGAAACCGTTGCTCGGTCGGAATGCGGATGATTTGATTCGGGCCCGAGAGGAAAAATTTCTTGCCATCGGTCAGGAATTCCTCGTTTGATTTTTTGATGCCGCGCGCTCTTGGTCAAATTTCGGGCGGGGCGTTTCCCCCTGCGGTGCCATGCACCCGTGATGCCCGGCAATGTCATGAAAAGGTGATGGGGCAAAAGGGTGATGGGATGGATTTGGTGCCATGCGTTGCGCCGCCATGGTGTCTTTGTTAGGATGGTTCCCCTAAAAACGGTTGGCAAAATAGTGGGCCAAGGATTTGGTCCGGGATTTTGGCCAAGGATTTGGCCAAGGATTAGGATTAGGATGTTTGGGCGATCAATATGGCCCGTGTCCTGCGTGAAGATATTGCCGAATGGATACGGGCGGCCCAAGATCCGTTGACGACGGACATTATCGGGGCGCATGGTCAAGATGAGAGGCCAAAAAGGCGCAAGACGAATGGGGAATAGGGACAACGCCGATCGGCGAACAGGATGAGAGGAGTTTGGAACATGAACAATACAATATACCGGTTGAATCCGGCAAAATGGCATCCGGATAAGATCCGGGCGTGCTTTTGGCGAGGCAACTTTTGGCATAAGGGGCTTTGGCCCAGAGATCTTAGGCCCAGAGATCTTAGGCATAAGGGCCTTAGGCCCAGAGATATTAGGCATGGGGAAGCCGCCCGTGTCGGGTGGGACAATGCCCCATCCGGCGATATGATGGGCAATCATACTGTGGGCAATCATATGGGGGTCAATCATACCGATGGGCGTGATGTTTTTCCCCATCCAACGGACGCTCGACCGACGAAGCCCAGCGTGGGGGTGGCGTGGTGATGACGAAAGCCAATAAAAAAAGCGAGCATCTTTCCGATATCGCCATCGCATCGGCCGCGCGTGTGCGTCCGATTTTGGATTTAGCCCGCGAGCGGCTTGATATCGCCGCGGAAAACCTTTCCCCCTATGGGCATGACAAGGCGAAAGTGCCGCTGTCTTATATCGATAGTTTATCGCGGCGCGATGACGGTGTTTTGGTTCTCGTCACGGCCATGACCCCAACCAAGGCCGGGGAGGGAAAAACAACCACGTCGGTCGGGCTTGTCGACGGATTGAACCATATCGGCAAGAATGCCATGGTTGCTTTGCGCGAACCCAGTCTTGGCCCCTGTTTCGGCATGAAGGGCGGGGCGGCCGGGGGCGGGTATGCCCAGGTTGTGCCGATGGCCGATATCAATCTTCATTTCACCGGCGACTTTCACGCGATTACATCGGCCCATATGTTGCTTGCGGCAATGGTCGATAATCATATTTACTGGCGCAAGGAACCCCGCCTTGATCCAAGACGGATCGTTTGGCGGCGGGTGGTCGATATGAATGACCGCTCGTTGCGCTCGATCGTCCAATCTTTGGGGGCACCGGCCAATGGATTTGCCCGTCAGGACGGGTTCGATATCACGGTCGCCTCGGAAATTATGGCGATTTTATGTTTGGCCAATGATTTGGCCGATCTGCGCCGCCGCCTTGGGGACATTACCGTTGGTTATACATACGACCAAGAGCCGGTCACCGCGCGCCAAATTAAAGCGGACGGTGCGATGGCGGCGTTGCTTAAAGATGCGCTCCAGCCCAATTTGGTGCAAACCTTGGAGAACAATCCGGCCCTTATTCACGGCGGTCCGTTTGCGAATATTGCCCATGGGTGCAACACGGTGATCGCGACCAAAGCGGCGTTGAAACTTGCCGATTATGTGGTGACCGAAGCGGGGTTTGGGGCCGATCTCGGGGCGGAGAAATTCTTCAATATCAAGTGCCGCAAAAGCGGCCTTTCGCCCAAGGTCGTCGTTCTTGTCGCAACGGTTCGGGCCTTGAAATTGCATGGCGGGGTCGACCAGGCCAAGCTGAACAAGGAAAATTGTGCCGCCGTTAAGGACGGAACCGTCAATTTATCCCGCCATATCGAAAATATCGGCCATTTCGGGTTGCCTTGCGTGGTTGCGATCAATCGCTTTCCGACCGATACCGATGCGGAAATCCAGACATTGCAAGACGCGTGCCGCGCCGCCGGTGTTAATGCGGTGCTTTCCGATCATTGGGAAAAAGGCGGGGCCGGCGCAGTCGATCTGGCCCGGGAAGTGATCCGAACGATCGAGGAAGAAAAGAGCAATTTTTCCCAGCTCTATCCCGATTCGATGCCGTTACTCGATAAAATGCGGGTGATTGCCCAAAAGATATACCGCGCCGACGATGTGGAAGTCCCGGCTGCGGTGGCCGCTAAACTGCGCCAATATGAAAGCGCGGGATATGGGAAATTCCCGATCTGCATGGCCAAGACCCAATATTCTTTTTCGACCGATCCAACCGCGCTGGGCGCGCCGACCGGATTCACGATTCCGATCCGGGAGGTTCGGCTTCTCTCCGGTGCCCAATTCATCGTTGCCATTGCCGGTAACATCATGACGATGCCCGGGTTGCCCCGTGTGCCGGCCGCCCAGGAAGTGGGGGTCGACAAGGATGGCGCTATTTATGGTCTTTTCTAGTCCTTTATGCCGTTAACGGTTTGTATCGTGTCCGCATCCTTCTTTGTTTCATCGATTTGATGGCGCTTGTAATACGTTCAACGACGGTGATTGCCGTGCGCCGCAACGGCAAGGCCGTGATTGCCGCCGATGGCCAAGTGTCACAGGGCGCAACCATCATCAAGGGCAATGCCAATAAATTGCGCCACCTCGGCAATGGCCGGGTCGCGGCCGGCTTTGCCGGCAGTACATCGGACGCGTTGACGTTATTCGAACGGCTCGAGCAAAAACTCGAAAGCTGCAATCAGCAATTAACCCGATCGTGTGTCGATCTTGCCAAGGATTGGCGGTTGGATAAATATTTGCGCCGCCTTGAGGCGATGATGATCGTATTGGATAAAAAAACGACTCTTTTGGTTTCCGGAACCGGCGATGTGCTTGAGCCGGAAGACGGCATCATAGGGATTGGTTCGGGGGGAATGTACGCGGCGGCGGCGGCCCGTGCCCTTGTCGAGCATAGCCGGTTGGACGCGGCTCAAATTGCGAAAAACGCACTGAAAATTGCGGCCTCGATTTGTGTCTATACCAATGACCGGGCCGTCATGATAGAGGTTTGATCGCGGTGGATACGGTTGCGTTAAAGGATATTGGGGTTCACAAAATCATCGCCGAACTCGACCGATCGATCATCGGTCAGGCCGATGCAAAGCGGGCGGTGGCCTTGGCTTTGCGTAATCGTTGGCGCCGTCTTCGGCTGGATGCAGAGGCCCGGCGCGAAATCCTACCGAAAAACATTCTTATGGTTGGGCCAACCGGGGTCGGTAAGACGGAAATCGCCCGGCGGCTGGCGGCTCTTGCCGATTCCCCGTTTATCAAGGTCGAGGCCACCAAATATACCGAAGTCGGCTATGTCGGTCGTGATGTCGAGCAAATCATTCGCGATCTGGTCGAGCGCGCCATCACCATGGTTCGGGATAAAGCCCGTGAAAAAATCCGGGCCAAAGCCATAGCCAAGGCCGAGGAACGCCTGATTCTGGCCTTGGTCGGGGAGCAAGCGAGCGAAGAGACCAAAGACCGCTTTTTGCGGATGTTGCGACAAGGCGAATTGGACGGGCGCGATGTCACGATTGATATGCGCGAATCGCGCGCGCCGCCAATGGCATCGATGGATGTTCCGGGAATGCCCGGGGCACAGATGGGGATGCTTAACCTGAATGATGTCTTTGGTAAAATGTTCGGCGAGCAAAGCACCAAGAAAACCATCCCCGTGGCCAAGGCGCGCCAATATCTGGAAGATGAAGAAGCGGGAAAGATGCTTGATAACGATGCTTTGACCCGCGCGGCCATGCTTTCGGTTGAACAAAACGGCATTGTTTTTATCGATGAAATCGACAAAATTTGCGTCCATTCATCCCGGTCATCGGGCGAGGTAAGCCGCGAGGGCGTGCAACGCGATCTTTTGCCCTTGATCGAGGGCACCGCAGTATCGACCCGGCATGGGATCGTGCGCACGGATCATATTTTATTTATTGCCTCGGGGGCTTTTCACGCGTCCAAACCATCCGATCTTATGCCGGAATTGCAAGGACGACTTCCGGTTCGTGTCGAATTATTGCCGCTGACGCGCGATGATTTTATCGCCATTTTGACCGAACCGCGATACAGCCTTACCCGACAATATCAATTGCTTATTGAAACGGAAGGGGTGCGGCTTCGCTTTAGTGCCAAGGCCGTCAAAGAGATCGCTTCGCTGAGTGTTAAGATCAACGAGAATATGGAAAATATCGGGGCGCGGCGGTTGCATACCGTTTTGGAGAAAGTGCTGGAAGAAATCAGTTTTAAAGCCGGGAGTGATGACGTGAAGGAATATCGAGTGACCGATAAACACGTGCGCGAGAAAATCGGCGATCTTCTCGAAAAAGGGGATTTAAGCCGGTTTATTCTTTGATCGATGATGGGCCGCCGCCGCCGCCGCCCGTATCTTGCGCCGTGATCGGGGCGTTCTTGCGGGCAATGGTGTCCAAGGCTGGGCCTGAATAGGTGTCCTGAGGGGTTTCCGAAGCGATGCCCCGGGAGGTTTCTGAAGCGGGGTCTGAATAGGTTTCCGGAGAGATTGCCGGAGAGGTTTCCGGAGTGGCATCGGAAAAAGATACACCCCGTGCTAAGGGCTTCATCAAGGGGGCGGAAAAATCCCCTTGGTCGACGATTTGCAGGGCATTTTCCCCCGGGATCGATTTGGCGTAAAATGCCGTTGTCGGCCCGATTCGAAGGGCGATATTGCCGCTTGTCATACCGTCGACAAGCAAAGGCGCGCCATCGATGAAAGCGGCCAGATGACAAGCCCCGACCGTCAAGGTGGCAATGACCGGCTCGACCGGGAATGAGGCCTTGCTTGCCGGTGCCCCGGTAAGGGTAAAAGACGCGGGATCATCGCCGGGATCGATGGGAATGATCCGCCAAGCCCCGTCTTTCTTTTCGATATCTATCGGCCAGCCCCAATCATCCAGACGCAGCCAAGTCGCACTCTCGCGGTGAAAGGATAAAACATCGCCGGTGCGCAATGCGTAAAGGTCGCGTGAAGAAAAAGAAATGCGATCCAGGCACATGGTGCAGGCGATGGGAACGTTCATCGGATCGCTTGGCGGTTTTTTGGCGAATCGGTCACGGATTATGTCCATATCGGCGGCGGCAAAAAACATCCGGGCCCGGATGGTATCGGCGCCGATCGTGCATCGGAAATGCCATACGGTATCCAAGGACGGGTCGCGGCCGGAGGATCGGTATATGTTCGGATCTTCAATATTCGGATTTTCAGGATTTATATTTTCGGGGTTTATGTTTTCGGGCTTTATATTTTCAAGGGTTAGACTTTCAAGACGCAGATCCGGACACCGGCGGCCAAGAAGCGGGGCGATGGTATCCTCGCCAAGAACGGCGCGTAATCTTGGCTCGAGGGCGGCCAAGGGAATATCGCCAAGTTTGCGGTCAAGTTGCCGGGCAAAGGGCATGCCATCCATTTCAACGGCAATTTTAGCGGGGCCGAGATAGCCGTTGGCGCAAACCGTCGGGGTAAAGGGGGATCGAAAATAAGCAGGTTCAATCGTGCCCGATACATCATCGTGCCGAAATGATATCGTGGGCAAGGAGGCAAGCGCGCGCGATGCCCGTATGGCGCCGCTATCGATTGTCGCCAATCTATCCGCTTTCCATGGCCGGTATTGCCGCATCACGTATCCATATCGTCTTCACGGACATATTGTTGGCGCGAGCGTCCTTGATTGTCTTGATGATTGTCATCGTGGACATGGATTTTGACGTCATTGCCGGTCTCGGCCGTCAGATAATTTTGCAGATTGGATGCTTGTCCGGATAGGATCGCAAGGCTTTGGTTCGATGTGGTTGAAACATCGACGCGCAGGGCCCCACCTTCCATGCGCAGGGAAATTCGTGTTTCCGGCAAAATGGCATTGTTGACGGTGATACGCACTTGAGAGCCATCGGCCGGGGTGCGCGATACAAGAATTTGAGCGGCCAATTTTTGAACATTTTCGGAAAGTCCCAAAGCCCCTTGCCCCGACCCGGTGGTCGGATGGATGTCGGCGGAAGGCGCGCTATCTATCGGCGCGTTTGCCGAAGAATTAAGGGCCGAGGCGTCCAAAGCCGAAGTGCCTTTCGGCGCATCATAAGCGGGATGGCCGGGGGCGGCTTGGCGGGGTGTCTTTTGGTTCTTTTCGCCGGGTGGCATTTGCTGCCGACCGGTGATGGTCGATTTTGGTCGATTTGATGCGGCGGGATTGGCACCTGTTTTATCGATGGTCGGTTGGGATGGGTTTGCGCTCGCTTGTTTTGTTTCGGCTTGTTTTGTTTCGGCCGGCTTTGTTCCGGCTTGGTTAGTTTGGGTCGGATGGGATCGGGATGGATCTTCCGGCGGATTGCCGATGGTCGGATGGGATGGGTTTGCGCCCGCTTGATTTGTTTCGGCTTGTTTATTTTCGGGCGGCTTTGTTCCGGCTTGGTTAATTCCGGCTTGGTTAGTTTGGGTCGGACGGGATCGGGACGGGTCTTCGGGTGGGTTGCCGATGGTCGGTTGGGATCGGTTTCCCCCCGCTTGATTTGTTTCGGCTTGTTTATTTTCGGGCGGCTTTGTTCCGGCTGGCTTTGTTCCGACTTGTTTAGTTTGGGTCGGATGGGATCGGGATGGATCTTCCGGCGGGTTGCCGATGGTCGGTTGGAATCGGGCTTGCGGTATTTTATCCGGGCCGGGATGGGGGATGGCGCGGTCTTGATTGACCGCTGCCCAACCGCCGGGCAGGGCAAGAATAGGCCGCCGTGTCGCCGTCGTCCCACCGGATATTGCCGGCGATGGGTCGGCTTTGGCCGATGGCGCCAAGGGCGCGGGCGCGGATATTTGGCCGGCGTCATTGCGTTTATCGAAAGCCGATCGAGTGGATGCCGGCAATTGCGGGCTTTTTGGCGCGTTTTTGACCGTATTCATAACATTTTGCCCTGGTGCCATATTTTTAAAGGGCGTCATATTTTTAAGGGGTATGGAGGCTTTATCGGGGCCCCCATCCGTGAGGGGTGGTTTGGTCGGCGATGGCGACGCCCCATCGGTCGCCCAATCCCAATGGGTCGGACGTTGCGACGATGGGATGGTGGCGCTTTGGCCGGGCGTGAACATCGCGGCCGCTTTTTGTTGGGTCGAGCGATATTCGGTTTTTTGTGCGATCGTTGCCCGTATCGGTTTGGATGCGGCGCGGCGCAGCCCGGGTTTTTGGGGATTGACGCGCGCTTCACGGCGAATAAACCCGACCGGTTGGGTTGGGAAACGATGGGCGGCAAGGGGGGGTGGAACAACCTTGCGATACCCTGTCGGGGGCGGGGGGCGCGCGCCGCCAAGGGATGCCCGAGGTGGTGATGATAAGGGGGGCGATGACGAGAGCGATGCCCGAGGTGATGCCCGAGATGATGATGGTGGTGACGCCCGAGATGATGCCCGAGATGATAAGGGTGATGATAAGGGGGGTGGCACGCGACCGGCGGTCGGTTTGATTCCCTTGGTGCCCCCGGTGATATCTTCAGATGATAAGGGGGGTGGCACGCGACCGGCGGTTGGTTTGATTCCCTTGGTGCTCCCGGTGGTATCTTCCCGGCTATATGGGCGGGCGTATTGTCGATCTAGGTCATGGGCCGTTAGATCATGGGATGGATCATGGGTCGTTAGATCATGGGATGGGTCATGGATTGGCGCCGCGCCCGCGCTTTTACCCGTATTTGGAATTGTGTGTGCAATGGTCTTTGGGGCGGGGGTGTTCTCCTCGGCCCCGGGGGCGGGGGGGTGTTCGACCAATGCTTCCATGCGTGCGCTGTCGCTTTTGATGTCGCGAATCGGTGGGGGGATGGGTTTCCCCTCCGGGATTTGTTTCGGGATCAATGGCCCCGATAGGCTTGGAATCAGATCACTCATTGGCGGATTCCTATCTGTGTTGTGGCACACGGCATGGCATGTTCCCCCAAAAATCGGCTGCGAAAGTCGGCCCCAAAAATCGGGCCCGAAAATGGGTGCCGAAAATCAGTTGCGAAACGTGGTCTCGAAAGCGGATGTGTCAATGGATCGGGATTGAAAATTCGTCGGCCTCCATTTCTTGGGCACGTTCGTCAAAAAGACGATCTCGATCGCGCAGACGTTGATGCACTTCTTGCATTTTCTCCATCGCGCGCGTGGCTTGGTGATAGGCGTGATGGGCCTTGTCCAAATCGTCCATCGCTATTTGACGTTCCTTTTCTTTCTCGACGACGGCTTCGCACCGTTTCCTTTCCTGTTTCTTCAACTCCGACAGCATGCGGCGGGTATGGGATAAATCCGACCGCGAGAGAGATTTTCCTTTCACCGAAAGAAAAATTCTTTCTTCTCGTTCCGGGCGTTCTTTTTTCCACCGATCACGTTCCTTGGTGCTTTGGCGAAGACGTTCCGCTGCCTCAAGAAGCCGCTCTTGACATTTTTTGAGTGTGACTGTGGCTCGATCCATACGATGGCGACGAATACCAAGCACTTGCTCCAGCATCGCAGTGTCATGTGTCTGCGCGTTCTCGCTCATGCCGAAGACGCTCCTTTAAAGAGTTGCTGCATGGCCGCAAAAGTTTGCTCTAGTGTTGACGTTTCATCGATTTTTTGTTGCAAAAAGCGATTGATCGCGTCGATTTTATCGATGGCTTCGTCACTTGCGCGATCCGACCCTTTTTTGTATTCACCGATCCGAACCAGCAATTCAATTTCCCGGTAACGGGCCAAAAGAGACCGCACCCGCCCGGCCAGCTCTCGGTGCTCGGGCGTGGTGATCGCGCCCATGACCCGCGACGCGCTGGCCAAAATATCAATGGCCGGATAGTGGTTGCTTTGGGCTAATTTGCGCGACAAAATGATATGCCCGTCAAGAATCGAGCGGGTTTCATCGGCGACCGGTTCGGTCATATCGTCGCCTTCGACAAGAACGGTATAAAGGGCGGTAATCGATCCTTTTTCCGACATGCCGGTGCGTTCCATCAAGCGCGGAAGAAGGGCGAAAACCGATGGGGGAAACCCGCGTCGGGTCGGGGGTTCCCCGGCGGCAAGGCCGATTTCTCTTTGGGCGCGGGCAAAGCGCGTCACCGAGTCCATCAGCAATAAAACCTTTGACCCGCGGTCACGAAAATACTCGGCGATGGTGGTGGCGACAAAGGCCGATTTGGATCGTTCCATCGATGATTTATCGGATGTCGACACGACAATAACACTGCGGCGCAGGCCTTCCGGGCCCAAGTCGCGCTCGATGAACTCGCGCACTTCGCGACCGCGCTCACCGATAAGCGAAAGGACGGTCACCTCGGCTTCCGTTCCTTTGATAATCATGGATAAAAGGGTACTCTTGCCGCCGCCGGCCGCGGCAAAAATCCCCATTCTTTGCCCCTCGCCGCAGGTCAAAATCCCATCCAGAGAACGCAGGCCAAGGGATAAAGGCCGGCGTATCAATTGGCGTTTCATCGGGGCCGGGGCATCGCGATAAACCGGATAATAGGTTTGCGCTTTGATCGGGATGCCGCCATCGGCCGGGCGTCCCATTCCATCGACGACCCGGCCTAAAAGATCGGGCCCGACCGCAACCCGATGGGGCGTGCCGGTCGCGTGCACTTCGGTATTATGGGATATCCCGAACATGGATCCGATCGGGGTCAATAGGACTTCGCCATTATCAAATCCGACGACCTCGGCTTGGATATCGTCATTTTGTCCCGGAGTGTGCAGGATGCACAATTCGCCGATATCGACACAAGGGGCAACCGCGCGGATAATGGTGCCGCGCACCGTCGTGACCTTGCCGCGTATATCAAGAGTCACGGCATCCGCGATCGATGTTTTCATAACATCGGTGATATAGGAAAGGTCGTGCATCAGGTATCGGCTTTTCGACGTTGCAACGATCGCCGCAAGGCGGTTTCAATGGCGTTCATTTGATGATGGATGTCGGCATTGATGGTTCCAACGTCGCTTTCCAAGATAGCGGCGCCGGGGCGCAGTCCGGCATCGGAAACGATTTCAAGAGCCATCGTGCCGATGTTTTTGCGCAGCCGCGATTCAAGTTTGCGGCGCAGCCGGGCATTCTTGCCGGGATGGACTCGGATCGTCACCTTGCTGCGTCCGGCAAGGGACTCAATCGCCTTGCCGACGACTTTGGCCACCAGTTCCTCTTGATCGAAATCGCCGATAATTTTATGCACGGCATCAAGAACGACATCGATCAATGCTTCTTCGACCGAGGACAGATATTCGACCGATCGGGTGACGGTTTCGATCATTTGAATGGCGGCTTTTTGTTTTCCTTCGGCCTGCCCGTCGATAAAGCCGCGTTTTTTTTCCCGTTCGGCATCCCGTTCGGCCTGACGGATAATGGCATCGGCTTTGCCCCGTGCGGCGGCGATGATGGCCGCGCTGCTTTGGCGGGCCTTAAATTCCTCTCGCGGGATGATGTCAACGCCGTTCGCGTCTAGTGGGGTTGGCGCAACCATGATGGGCCGATCTGCCTGCCGAGGCGAAGGAAAAAGGCACCGGCCGTGTTTGGGTCAATGCGCGCGATGCCGTGGAGGAGAGATGTTTTGGATGCTTTTTTTCCTGGGTTCTCGATCGATTCTCGGATTGGACTTGGGATCGAATTGGGGGTTGAATCTGGGGCCAAGTCTTGGATCGTATTTGGGGTCGAGTGGGGATTTAGATGGAGGTCTAAATGAGGCGGGGAATGATGATTTTTCCCGTTCCTTTCTCCGTTATTGTCCCGATTATTGTGTTGAGGCGGGGGCGTTGGATCCGGGCCGATGATCAAGTTGAGGCGGAGGCGGATTGGCGGGGGTAATAATTCTGCCGCTCTGGCCCAAAGAGCGCGGCCCAAAACGGTCCATTCCGGCGTTGCCGGATCCGATGGTGGCGTATATGACGGTGGGGCCAGGATCGCCGCTTGGCGGAGGGCGAAATCATAATCTTTCGCCCCAAGGATCGTGTGCCAAAGGCGGCGTTGGTGCCCGTCGATGGCGGACTTGACCGCGGGCGCAATCAATCCGATTCCGGCCCGCCGCAAGAGTTTTTGCCAATCTTTTCGGTCAAGCAAGGCAAGGCGAGAGAGCGGCGTCGAGAACCCCATATCGCGGTCTTTCGATGGGCAATCGGTCTTGCTATCGGTGCCGATATGGTCCCCGATATTCACGTCGGTATTTTTCCCGAAATCGGCCCAATAATAATCCATAAGCATGACCCGGGTGAAGTGACGGCGGGCGCCGCCGGAGTGTAAACGATCGAGAACGGCGCGCTGTTCCGGCCGTGGCATAAGAATCGGGTGCCAGGCCGGATCGATATCGTCGATGCCGGGATAATGAAAGGCGGCAATCCGCACCGGCCATGTTTTGGCGGCATCGGTCATGATGATTCGCGCCTTAAAGAATCATTCAAGGAAGAATCGTTTAAGGGGGCTTCGGGCGAGGATGGCGCAGAAGGATCGCCCATGATTCCGGTCATGGGCGACGCAGCGGCCCCGGCATCGACCCGGCCGGCTATACGATGGACACCGTAACGGCGGCGATACAAAAGCCATCCACCGATGATGATCAGCACGCCCGCGCCAACGGCGGCCGGAAGCCATATCGCCAATGGGACGGGATTCGGCCCGGGCGGGGCAAGCGCGACCGGCATCGATTCGACCAACACGACCGCAACATCGGTATAGGCCACATCGGCAATGGAATTTGCGACCAGATTGCGAATTTGGGGAACCAATGCGCGTAAATCATAATCGGGATCGTATTTGATAAAGACGGCGGCGGAATGCTTCATCGGTGCCTCGGGGCGGACACCTTTTGGGGCAAAGGCGATATGTACCCGGGCTTCGATGACCCCGTCGATTTGGGTGATGGTTTTGGCCAGATCCTGGGTCATGGCATAGTTCAGCCGCGCTTGCTGTTCAAGAGTCGAGGAAATCATGCCCCCGGGGGGGAAAATCTCCTCTACCCCCATAAAGGTGCGGCGGGGATAGCCTTTGTTTTGCAGAAGCAAAATCGCTCTTTCAATGTCCTTGTTTTCGACTCGTATGCCGAATTCTTGCTTGACTTGGAATTTCTCGCTGTCGATGCCGGCGCTTAAAAGAACGGCCAACATTTCATTGGCTTCCTGTTCCGGCAAGGCCGAATACAATTCACTTTTGCAGCCGGTGACAAGCGACAGGCACAAGATCATGGCCAAGGTCGCCCCGACGGTCGACAGGCGGCGCGAAAATGGCGTTTTCCCCGATACGGTGGTGGCCGGGGTATCGGAACGGCGATGTCCGGATGGCATTATACGTGCATTGCCGTATTGGCATTTTGGCCCATCGCGCGGGTGATGCGGGCTTGATATTCAAGATCGATGGAATGGGATTGTATGCGCTGTTGATCGTCCAAGGAGTTGCCTAAGGAATTGTCTGGGGAATTATCCGGGGAGTTATCCGGTGCGGTGGCCGGGGGCAAAGCGGGCGCAGAGGCTTTGGACGCAGCGCCCCCAACGTTTGCGGGTTCGATAGGGCTTGCTCCGATAGGGTTCGTTGTCGCGGTTGGATCACCGATATGGCTTGTCCCGATATTGGTTGCCCCGATAGGGTTCGTTGTCGTGGTTGGATCACCGATATGGCTCGCCCCGATATTGGCGGGCCCGATGTCGGTGGTCCCGATAGGGGTTGTTGTTGCGCTTGGCGCCCTCGGCGCGGCGGGCCCGGATGTTAACGCTTTGTCAAATCGGGCAACATCGTCGCTTGTGGCCGTGCCCATGGATGGGGACGGCAAGATGCAATGGCGGGCGATGCTCTCGATCGAGGGGGGCAAGGAAGAAAAGGGCGACGGCGTGATCATGGACCATTGTCCGTTATCCGTTTTCGCGGCCAAGCATCGCCATCGCCATCGCGACGGCACTGGCGTCTTTTCCGCTATCGGCTATTTTCCCGAGGATTTCCTCGGCCCGCGAAACATCCCCTTTTTGTTTAAGCGCAAGCCCGAGAAAGCACAAAGCGGCCTCGCTGGCCGGTGCTTTGGCAAGGGCTTTATCCTGCAGCCATGATATGGCCTCGGCCCATTTTCCCGCATTCATGGCAGTGATGGCGTGACCGATATAGGGAATCTCACTTGCGGGTTTGATCAAGGCCAGCGCATTGAAAATGGCTTCGGCCTCTTTGGCCCGGCCACGACCGGCCGCGATCAATCCGATTTCATTAAGCAATGATGCCACCGATCGGGTCGATGCGCTTTTATCGCTTTTTGCCGTGTCTTTGATCGGGGGGGGCGATGCTGAATCGTGCATTTGTTGTGTTGTCACGGTGATGATCCTTTATCTGAAAATAAATAAAAAATTCGCAAGCGTTCATAAGATTCCAAAATCTTCAAGACAAGAATCTCGGGCACACTCCAATAATCTCTAATACACTCTAATACAGGGCTTTTTCCGCCACCTCGTGGCGCATATCGATGACGTTGCGGATGATGCCGCTGATACTGTCGAAGGTACTCATCGCTTCTTGCATATTACGGTTGGCGGTGGTTTGCATATTCTCGGCCAGGGTGGCCGTTTTGTCGTCGGCAACCTGGTCGGCTTTTTCTTCCTGGGCTTGATAGGTGGCGATCGACGAGCCGACCGTACCAAGTCCTTGTACCCCCTGGCTAAGACCGGAAGTCACAAGATTAATCCGCATGGTCGCGGTGTTGATCGCCGCGTCCGATGCCCCGGGATTGGATGCCATCACCGATCCCATTTTGACGGCTCCGGCAAAATTGACGGCGGCCGCGCCGATTTCAAAGGCGCCTTTAACGATGCCGGCGGCAAGATCGGCACCGGCTTCCTTGCGCAATGATTGGGCTTTCTCGCTAAGGGCATGCAATTGCATCGTCAATTCCGCGGCACCGGCCACCCCTTCGGTGCGGTAATATTCAGAATCCATCTTGGTCAGCAAAACCAGCATATCGGTCAAATCAACCTTGGCATGGCCAAGGGCGGTATGGATGCGGGCGATGCCCGCCTTCGATGGCGATGACAAAGCCCCTTTGGCCGGGGCGGCAAGGGATGGAAGCTGGCCGGCCTTGGCCAATTTTGCCGTTTGTCCGGTATTGGCAACATGCTCGACCGTCAAATCCGTTTGTCCGGTTTTATCGGTTTGCACCGGAGTCTCGGACGTTGGGGTCAGCGCGATCGGTGGCGGTGGCGGTATAAGGGTGGGGATGATTTTGTCCATATTACGATGTCCGGTTTAAATGCGCATTTTTTGAATGATGGCGTTTTCGCTGCCGGCGGTCGTTGCAAGAATGGCGCTGATCGCGCTTTCGAGCGAGGCCGCGTATTTTTCCGATCGGCGCATATCCGGAACAAGCCGGTTGCGATTGGCTTGGATCATGTCGAGGGTGCGGGTGGTGGCAACGACATCGGCCTTGTCCCGGGTGGCACCGGCACCGGCTTGCGCGGCTTGGATATCAATGGTTCCCTTGCCGATACCGGTTCCCGTTTGCATAAGCATCGATGCCATGCGAATGGCCTTGTCGACTTTTTGCATTCGGGTCAGGCTACCGGCCGTTTTTGCATCGGTGACATCGTTTGCCGAGGATGTGTCCCGTGCGGCCGATTGGCCGGCATTTTGCGCGCTTTTACCGGTGTCCTCAAGCGAGGTCGATTCTTCGATGGGTGCTTCTTCGGACGATTCCCCTTGATCCAACCCCTCGATGGAATCGTTCAAGCCGTCGTTCAGATCGGAAAAAGCGTTGCTTTCTTCGCCAAGCTCGGCGGGGTTGGAAAAGGATGTTTCCGCCATTTCATCGGCCGATTCACCGATAGATTCACCGGCCGATTCACTGGCAGACCCACCGGCATCACTCGCCGCGTTGGCGGCGCTATCGGTTCCCATTTCCGTCATTTCCATGGCATCATCGGCCGCTTCGGCAACGGAACCGCCGCCGGCACCGCCGGACAAAGCCGTGCCGACAATACTGGCGACGATGACGATGGTGGCAATCAAGCCGATGGCCATCTTTTTACTGATTTTATTCGCCTCGGTTTTGGACGCGCCAAAGGCGGTCATCATTTTTCCAAGCCCGCTGGCAAGACCGTTGACGACATCTTTCATCTTGCCCGATTGCTGCAGGGCCATCATGGTCACCCCAAGGGCGGCAACGGCAAGAAGCGGCGCGGCCGTGCCGCCGGTGACGGCGGTGGCAACGACGGCAACAACCATCGTCAGGGCGGCGGCAATCCAACCAAAGGCGCGGCTGCATTTGCTTTTATGCTTTTCGGTTTGCAGTTTCGTTGCCATTTTCTGCAGTTTCTTGATGTTTTTCGCGTGCTCTTGCTGCAATTCTTGGTTTTGCGCTTTGACTTGGCTGCTGTCCGATTGTTCCTGGTTTAGGCGCAGATTGCGCACGACGTTCTGCAACGCGACCGTTAACCCGATGCCGCTTAACGATGATTGGGGAAGCGGCGGCAAACCGGCCATGGTCCCCAAAGCGGACATTCCCAGCCCCGATGATGCCGCCAATGGCGTATGCTCAACGGCAAGGGAGGATGCGGTCGCGGAAGAAGGCGCCCCCTTGACCGAACCGGTTTGCGGTGGGATTGGCGCGGGTGTGATCGGTGCGCTTGACCGGGAAAATCCAATATCATCGCCAGGCATTATATGTTCTCCCGGGCCGCGCTGTTCGATGTTCCGGCAAAGCGGGACGGCGGCTTTTGTTTGGTTTGAGATTTGGGTGTTTTGCGTGCGGCGAGCAATTGGCGGGCCCGGCCACGCAATGTCCGATGGCGGGGATTATTGCCGCTTAGATCGACAACCGCCAAAAGCGCTTGATAGGCATCATCGGCGCGTCCGGATTGAAAAAGGCATTGGGCGGCGTAAAAAGCGGGATTGGGATCCGATGCGTCACACAGCGCCATCATCGCATAGGCTTCGACCGCTTGGCTGTATTTGGCCAGAGCCTGGCGGCACCCGCCCAAACCCTGCCAGTGTTTTTTATCCAGATGGCCATAAAAACAAAGAAACTGGAACACCTTTTCCGCTTCGGAAAAACGCCCGTTATTATACAGATTGTGGGCCACCGCATAGATCGCTTCCATGTCCTTGCTTAAAAGCCCGCGCAAGAATCCGAGGTTTGCCCCCTCGGCGATGGTTTGCAAGATGGCTTCGGTGTTGCCTTGTCGGGCAAGAACGGCCGGCGATGGTTGGTGTTCAGATGGGTGTTCGGATATCAGGGTCATGGAAAAGAACGTCCCTTAGTTGTGAAGATTGCCGATGATGGACAGCATCGCTTTTGAAAACAGCTGGTTGGTATTCGACATAAATTCAAAAATCTGAGAGTGGTTTTTGTTGAGTTGGTCAAGCTTGATGGTGTCGATCTGGGATGTGGAATTCATCGTGTTGATTTTTTCGCTCACGACCTGGATTTCCTGATTCCATTGATCCTGGGTGAGGGATCCGGTTGAAATCGGCGTGATTCCATTTTGATTCATCCATTGGACGACGCTTGACGCCATCGTTGCTTTACCGCTGCTGGTCGCCGGGGCGTTCGTGCGCAGGTTGCTAAGGACGGTATTGGCCTCCTGCAGCTTTTGATTTTGTTGCTGCATATCTTGGATTTTTGCGTTTAGTTGCTGGTCGGCATTGACCCCCCAAGAGGCGGACACATAGTTGACCAACTGCTGGACGGAAAGGGTCTGGCCGCTGTCGGTCTTAAAGAGTGTGTTACCGTCGGCATCTTTGGTCGGGGTGATCTGGATGCCGCCGGGCATTCCGGCTTGTCCGGATTGAATGGTGAAAGATTGATCCATGATTGATGGGCCTTGCTGTAAGCGAAATAATTGATCTGTCGAAAACGACCTTTCCTCGCCTTAGTGGAACATTATCAAGCGAAGTTCCCTAACCCTGATGAAAGGGGGAGGTTTTTTTTCGTTGAGACATTAAAAAAGCCCCCAGAAAAAGAATCGAGGAAAAGCCCCCAGAAAAAGCCCCCAGAAAAAGACCCAGGAAAAAGGGCGCGGAAAAAGCCCCCAGAAAAAGACCAAGAGAAAGCCCTAGAAAAAAGGTTGCGGAAAAAGATCGAGGAAAAGAGCCGGGGCAAAAAATCGAGGAAAGGGGATCGGTTTTGGCGCCTTTGGGATGGGTTTCAAATGGCCATGCGGCCGCCGCGCCGAGGTTTCTTTGAGCGGTCCCCCGCCCCCGAATTCAATTGTGCATCCAATCGCAGTCGTGATCTAGGGGGCGGGGGATGGTCGCTTCTTGGAGAAGGGGGGGCGGCCTCTGACCCGCCCATATCGGACGCATGGGTATCGGTCGAGCGGGTATCGGACGCGTGGGTATCGGGACGGATGATATCCATGACTTCCTCCATATTAAGGGGGGGATGGATGGAAGGGCGGATAGGGGCGTTGATCGGATGATCAATCGATGCCCCGATGGGGGACGATTTTCCCGACAATTCCCCGGGCAATGACCCCGATGATTCCCCCGATGATTCTCCGGGGGCAAGATCGGGACGGCGGTGTATTTTTTCTTCTATTCGGCGCATGCGTTCTTGGGCCCGTTCCATCAAATCGGGGTCTTTGACCCCATGGGCGAGAAAGAATTTGACCGCCCCTTTTCGAACGCCGAGGCGATCTTCCAGCCGGTCAATTTTTTTCTTAATGGCCTGGGCCCGGACCAGGGTTTGTTGCACCACTCGATTAAGATCCATCCCGTCACCGGTCGTTGCGGGATGATTTCCCGGGGTATCCGTCATGCCGGAATACCCCTTTGCCGCCGGTGCGGGTGGCCGATGCTGCGCGCGATATCACGATCCACTTGGGTCTGGAATTGGGTGCCGAGGTGATCCTTGTGTTGGCGGATGGCTTCCTCGATTGCCCGGGGGATGTCCCCCCGCTCCAGTGCTTGATGGACGATATTGACATCTTCATGGTTGATGACTTTTTGCTGCAGGGTTTGGCGATGTTTTTGGGCAGTGGCAATACTGTCATTCATTTTATTGACCGTTTCCTTGACGCTTTTTTGCAGTTGGTCGAGGAATTGCGGATCAAGCCATTGATTGGCGGCGGGATCAGAAGAATGGGATGCTTTGTGTTGTGTGTTGCTCATGGAAATATCCGATAGCTTGGCTGTTGCCGGTTTGTGGCGGCGGCGAGGAAATCATCCCGTCAAAGCTCAACATCGACCGAAAGACCCCGCCTAACGGCAACGGCGATAGGGCCGTCCCAAATCCGATCGGCGCGATGGGCAAAAACTCCTTTTCCCGATGAAAGGAGCCGGAACAAAAGAGGCAATGATGTCACTTATTCCGTATTCGATTTCCATATTCCGGCCCATGCCGTTATCCGCCCTCCGTTGTCGGGGGTCGTATCGGTGTGCGGCCCGCGGCTTTTATATTTTCCTTCATATTCTTTTATGCCCGACATCATCCATACCCTGACCTCGATCCGGAGCGGCCCTTCCTCGGCCGGGGTGGCCGCCATGCAAGGGCCGACCGTGACGGGAAATTATCGCGGCCAGCGGGTTATGGTGGCCCCGTCACTCACGTCCTTGATTGATGATGCAATGGAAGAGTTGACCGCCCTTGCCGGGGAAAAAGCGGAAGAAAAAGAAAAACTAAAGCACGAAGCGTTGTCGCGCCCATCTAACATCCGCGAGCATAAGGATCGGGTCGAAAAAGTTCAGGCGGTCATGGATCATATTCGCGGCTTTGCCGTTGCGGAAAAAATTAAAACCCTGCGCGAGCGGGTTCAAGACGGCAAAAACGAGATGCGCCTTGCCGATTTAAGCGCCTGGGCCGAGGATATCGCCGGTGACGTATCGGAGCGTTATCTGGTTTTAAAGGGGCTGCATAAAGAGCTTGCCGGCTCCTCGCCGGATGCGGCCGCCCTTGCCGATCGGGCGGCATCAAACATTTTGCGCGAATCCGGGCCGATGGTGCGGGCGGGACTGAACATCGCGCCGCGGGCGATGGACGTTGCCGCGGGCGATCCGGATCGCAGTGGCCAATTGCGCGATTTATATCGGGATCACGTGGTCGGCTATCAAGGATTGGTCAAAGCGTATGATGCCTTGGTCGATCATTTTGGAACGGATCACATCGATCAAGGGGCGGATTTTTTGATCAGCGCGGCCGGTGATGACCTCGCTGCCTATGATCCGTCGATGGATAAGGCGCAGCTTAAGAATACCATCGATGAATTGTTCGAATTGCATACCCTTGTCACCATCCATAATCAGGCGCGGCAAATGATCGGTCGCATTCGGCGGATGAATGATATTTTCCACGATGTCACCCCTTTATCGATCACACGCCACCTTCTTGATTTGACGACAAAGGAATGGCCGGACAGCGGCCTTGTCCTGACCTTTGTTGAACGTCTTGGCGCCCGAGACCCCGGGGCGCAGATTAATGTCGTGCGCGAATTGCGCGACATTGCCGGTCTTTTGCCGTTGAAATTATTTGCCGATAACGACGAAAGAACCCGGTTGATCGATATTTTTCGCCAAGCACAAGATATCGCCGACGAGAGAGAAGCCGATGCATTGGGCGGATGACACGATTAAAGAATTCGGCCATCAAATCGGCGTTGATAACTTGCGCTTTGGCGACGATGGAGGATTGGTGTTGTCGTTTGAAAAAGACGGCACATTGTGTTTGGAACGGCGCGAACAAGACGTTCTTATGTACCTTATCCAAGGGCAGGATGGCCAGGGGCAGGATCGCTTTGACTCGGATATTTTATTGCGCGCTTTGGAACAGTGCCATCCCCGCCGCAGCGGCGATTTGGCCGCCGGTGCGGCCTTATGCAAAGATGGGCAGGGCGGTAATAATCTGGTCTTTATCACGCGCTTGACGCAAAACCTATTCACCCTTCCCGGGGTCGAGCAAACCCTTATTTCCCTGAATCGCTTGCAACGGCGCAGTGCGGGCGAGGATTAATCGGTGAGCATCGTTCCCGGTGATATCCGCAACATTCTTGCCTTCAACAGCGGGGTCGAGGAAGTGGTGCGAATGGACACGCAAGGTCCTTCCTTGCCGATCGGCGGAACGATTGACCCCAATCCGTCGACCGTCCGCCCGTCGTTGCACCGTTTGTTGTTTAGCCCGTCGATCGGAGAGGAGCTCGAACGCTCGTTCCAGCCACGGCTGGAAAGCGCATCGATTCTTGTCCCGACTCGCTATAAGGCGTTGCTGACATCGTCCCATCAAGCCCTTCGGGCCGCGTTTCAAGGAACCCGGGACGGGCCGGCCCGGGGGCAATGGCAGGGGGAAGAACCCAATCCGATCAAGGGAAGCGCGGTCATCCGCCAAGCGATCCGCTTTCTTGCCGATTTAGAGGGCGAGCACCGCGAGTTGGATGCGCGGCGCAGTGCCACGACCCGCGGCTAGGCATATCCGGGAGAGATGATGCTTGATACGGCACAAAAAGATTTCTTAGTGACTCTGGCCGCGTTTTTCCGGCGCCACCGCAGGCAAAAAGATGCCTTGATCGTGATTGAAGCGGTCGCTTTGATCGTTCCCGAAGATCGCGAAGTAACACGGCAACTGGCGTATATCCGCCTTCTGGCCGGAGATTTCAAAGGCGCTTTGGCGGCGATTGTCCTTTGGCAAAACCATGTCGGCGCCGCCGCCGACACCCCGGCTGCCCATCTGTTGCGAAGCAAGGCATTAACCGGATGCGGCCGCACGGATGATGCGCGCCGCGCCCTTTATGATTATCGCCGGGCCATCGCCCGAAGAGACGGCGAAGGGGCGCGGATGCGCCAACACGGATTTTCCCCGTGACGGTCATCGGCCATCGATAAAGACGCCCGGATATGTCTTTTTTAATGCGTTTTCTGCACATCATCGGTCAGCGTACCGATGTCGCTTTGGCCGTTTTGATCGTGGCCATCATATTCATGATGATTTTGCCATTGCCGACGGTTTTGATCGACACCTTGATCGCGACCAATATGGGCATTGCCGTGACTCTTTTGATGGTGGCCGTTTATTTGCCATCCCCTCTCGACTTTGCCGCCTTTCCTTCCGTGTTGCTGATTTCAACATTGTTTCGGCTTGCGTTGTCGATCAGCACGACGCGATTGATTCTGCTTCAGGCCAATGCAGGCGAAATTATCTTTGCGTTCGGTAATTTTGTCGTCGGCGGTAATCTCGTGGTCGGCATCGTCATCTTTTTAATCATCACCATCGTCCAATTCATTGTCGTCACCAAAGGCGCGGAACGGGTGGCCGAGGTCAGCGCCCGCTTTTCCCTCGATGCCATGCCCGGAAAACAAATGAGCATCGATGGCGATATGCGGGCCGGTTTGATCGATATGGAAGAAGCGCGCCGCCGCCGGGGGCGGGTGGAAAAGGAAAGCCAGCTTTTCGGATCGATGGACGGGGCGATGAAATTCGTCAAAGGGGATGCGATTGCCGGTATTATTATCGTCACGGTCAATATGATCGGCGGCATTACCATCGGTGTGTTGCAGCGCGGATTAAGCGTTGCCGAATCGATGCATATCTATTCGATCCTAACGATCGGCGATGGATTGATCGGGCAAATTCCGGGCCTGTTTATTGCCATTACATCGGGCATTATCGTCACCCGGGTAACATCGGAAGAATCCAAGGATTTAAGCAGCGATATCGTCAACCAGATTTCCAACGAGCCCAAAGCACTTGCGGTGGCGACCGGCATTCTTCTGGCCTTTGGTCTTGTCCCCGGTTTTCCGACCCCGGTCTTTTTTGCCTTGTCCCTTGCCCTTGGCATCCCGACATGGTTCGCCCTGCGGGCAAAGAAAGAGGCCGCGGCCGCGATCGATGATGATCTTCCCCCCGGCCTTGTTCCGGATATGCACGACACCAAAGCCGGGGGCAAAGCCCCGGCCCGGCGTGATCCAAATCAGGATCGGTTTGCCTTGACGGTACCGTTGTTGATCGACATGGCCCCGGATCTTGAAAAAGATATTGACGTTAAGATTCTAAACCGGGAATTGATCGAGGCGCGCCGCGCGCTCTATACCGATTTTGGGGTTCCTTTTCCCGGGATCAAACTTCGTTTCAATCCATCGGTCGAGGATCGCCACTATCATATTCTGTTGCAGGAAATTCCCGTCTCGATGGGGCGATTATCGCCGGCCGATCTTTTGGTCCGCGAGAGTGCCGAGAATCTCGATCTGCTATCCATTCCCTATCGCGCCGACAAGCCGTTTCTTCCCGACATAAGGACGATTTGGGTCGATAAAAAATACCGCAATACCCTTAGCGCCGGCGGGGTTGGGGCCATGGATATCCCCGAAATCTTGATCTATCACTTAAGTTTCGTTCTAAAGCGGCACGCCGATGCTTTTATCGGCATTCAGGAAACCTATTTTCTATTGAATAATATGGAAAAAGACTTTCCCGATCTGGTCAAGGAATTCCAGCGTATTTTGCCGATGCAAAAAGTCACCGAAATATTTCACCGGCTGGTATCGGAAGACGTATCGATACGGGATTTGCGCACGGTCCTTGAAGCGTTGATCGAATGGGGGCAAAAGGAAAAAGACAGCGTGCTTTTGACCGAATACGTCCGCACCGGTTTATCGCGCCAGATAAGCTATAAATTCTCGGGCGGTTCCAATATTTTGCCGGCCTTTTTGCTGTCGACCGATATCGAGGATAAAATCCGATCTTCCATCCGGCAGACTTCCGGCGGCAGTTATCTTGCCCTCGATCCCAATGACTCGCAATCGATCTTGGACGCGGTTAAGAATGCGGTCGGCGATTTGCATCAACATATGCAAAAGCCGGTGATTATCACCGCGACCGATGTGCGGCGGTATGTGCGCAAACTGATTGAAATGGAACTCTACGAATTGCCGGTTCTCTCGTTTCAGGAACTCACCCCCGAAATCACGGTCCAGCCTTTGGGACGGGTCAGCCTAGAGGCGGGCGCGACCGCTCGGCAACAGGCCGCATAATTGCTTGCCCCGATCGGGGCCGGATATGGACGGCGTTTTTAGGGAACGGTTTCGTGCCGCCCGATGATTTCAGGATATGGGTGGCGGGATAGCCCACCGCTTGCTTTTGGCGGCCTTCTCATCGCTTTTTATCGAGAGGGCGGTTTCGTGCCGCCCGATGATTTCAGGATATGGACGGCGTTTCTAGGGCGCCCCGATCAGGACGGATCGCCCCCCTTTGGCGCATCCTTTGCCCCCTCCTTTGGCCTCTCTTTTGACCCCTTATTTGGCCCCCCCCTTTGACATGGCGGCGACGGCGGTCATGGCGGCATTGATGTTATTTCTTATATCAAAAATCAGGGCAAACCCGGCAATGTCAAAAACGTCACGGACATGGGCCGGTAAGGCGCAAAGGGACAAACGGCCGTTGGCGGCATCGATTTTCTTGGCCAGCAACAGCAAGACACGAAGTCCGGCACTGCTGATGAAGACCAACCCGGACAGATCGAGGATATAGGCTTCCTCGGCCGTTCCAACGGCGGTGTTTAGTTCTTTTTCCGCTTGCTCGGCACCGGCGCTATCGATGGTTCCTTCAAGAGTGAGAATCCAACAATGGTTTTTTCGATGTTTTTTGATTCGCATGATCCTGACTCCGGATGCGTTCCATTTCGTCCCGGTTCGAAATCAATGTCGACGGGGGCGCGGAAAAAGATTGACGGATACTGTCGTATAAATCACCGCCAAGGCGGCGGGGCAATTTGGTTCCCGGGGGCAAAGAGCGACTGTTCAGTTTGCGGCGTAGAAATGCGCGGGCGCGGGACAGGCGGGAACGGACGGTGCCGATCGAAATCCTGAGCTTATGGCCCGCATCGTCATAGGATAGTTCATGAAACGCGACCGACACCAAAACATCGCGCAGTTTCTTCGGCAAGGCATGGATGGCGTCCTCAATATGGGCCATATGTTCCTTGCACTCGATCGCTTGTTCGGGATTATGCTCGGCGCTTGGTTCGTTCAGAAGGGTTTCTTCGCCGACAAAGGAATACCGTTTATGCGGAGAACGATAGATATAATTGCGAACGACATTACGGGCGATGCCGAACATCCATGTGGTGGCCTTCGAATCGCCGCGAAATCCACGGTAATTCTTTAGCGCCTCGACAAAGGTTTGCTGGAGAAGGTCTTGGGCGGCGACCGGATTGCCGGTGTTCTTTAATATGAAACGAAAAAGCCGATCCTTGTTTTTGGTAATAAGAATGTTGAGGCTTTTCTCGTCCAAGGGACCGTCGCCGCAGGCCGGTTGCCCGGTTGAACCTCGATCATCGGTAGTATGCCCGCGATCCGTATCGGGATTTGTCGCCACTTTATTCGTGGCTTGCCCGGCTGCTTTTCCCACGGCGTGGTTCGCCGTTTGATCCGTCACTTGAATCGTGGCTTGCCCCGTCGCTTGATCGGCCACTTGATCCGCGGCGTGGCCGGAAGTTGGCGGTGTGGATATCTTTTTCGCCGGTTCTGTGGATAACTTTTCGTCGGGATTAAAATTTGATCCGCTTTGATGCCGATCACCCGCCGGGGCCGGTGTCGTTTCTCTTCTTTTCTTGCCGTTTTTTAATAAAACCGAGGGTGGCACCCCCTTTTTCATTTCGACAAATCCTTTGTAGCCAAGGGACGTAAGGGGCTTGTTTGTATTAAGCTCTGCCATTGATGTTAAATATGCTCCCCGTTTTAATGTCAATTTGCTGACATTGGCTTCTGTGTGTCGCATGTGGGTCTCCTGCTTTTTCATCTCCCCCTAGGCTGTGGTTTATACACATATTATCCACAATTTTTAATCAAGGCCAGTGCTTATCGAACCATTGCGAGAATCGTTATAAGGAACTTTTACGAAAGTTGCCGCCCGGTTTCATTGAAACGACGGGCCAGGTTTTTACTGAGCCGAAACCGAACGACATTTTGATCCGGAATAACCATCGGTTGCCCGTTTTTCGGGTTGATGCTTTTGCTTCCCTTGCGTTTGGTGATTCGAAATGTGCCAAAACCCCTAAGCTCGATGGGCATTTTCGCGGCCAGAGCGCGACTCATCGTTGTGACGATGGTATCGACGACTCGGTTGGCGGCGGCACGGGATAAATAGGGAAAGTGTCGCTTTACACCATTGGTGATTTCTGATTTAGTCATGGATATTCCTGCGCGAGTGATGTGGTCTCACGGGTATATATTGGTGTGGGAAATCCGAATATGTGGATAATTTGCTTCTTAATGAGTCGTTTGGCCTATCGAACTAAACCGGGAATGGTCGATGGCGATACACGGTGGATGTCGAATTCTTGCCCTTCCGGCGTATGTGGACGATTGACATGAACAATCCTGGAGGTATCCCACAGGCGATTCCGGTCAGTGTGATTACCGGATTTCTCGGTGCCGGCAAGACCAGTTTGATTCGCCATATTCTTCGCTCCGGTGGCGATGGTTTCGCCCTTATCGTCAATGAATTTGGTGAAGTCGGCGTTGATGGCGATCTTGTTCGGGGCGATTGTGCCGCCTGTGATGACGAACAATCCGACCGCCCCACTAATGATATGGCCAACGATATGGTGGCCGCCTCGAGCCGCGCGCCCCAATCGAACAAGGACGGGTCAAATAAGCCCCAATCAAACAAAAACGGGTCAAGCAAGCCCCAGCCAAATAAGAACGAGTCAAGCAAGGACGGGGCAAACAAAAACGTGTCGAACGAAGAGGCGCCCGATCGGAAGACGCCTGCGGTCACGCCCGTTCGAGATGCGATTATCGAACTCACGAATGGCTGTATTTGTTGTACCGTTGCCGATGATTTCGTACCGGCGATGCGCCGGATTCGGGAAATGCAAACCAAGGATGGAAAGCCCATTCGGCATGTCCTTGTCGAGACATCGGGGTTGGCCTTGCCCGGCCCTTTGGTGGACGCGTTCGGCTGGCCCGAGATTCGCAGTCATTTTCGCATTGACTCACTGATCGGTGTTGTCGATAGCGAGCTTGCCCTAAAGCTTTGTTCCGATCCGGCATTGGCCTCGATTCTTGGCGGTTCCGACAATGATCATCCGGGCAGGGGCACCCTCGATAATAACCATCCCGATAAGGGCGATCTTGGCGGCGCGCCCCCGGATATTCAAGCGGCTATCCCCCCAGATATTCAAGGGAATATCCAAGGGAATATTCAAGCGGATATTCAAGCAAATACCCCCCCGGTGCTTGGCCACGACCTTGATACGGCCGAGCTTCTTTACCGGCAGCTGCATGCGTGTGATTTGCTGGCCCTGAACAAGGCCGATCTTGTCGACGCGGCAGGGTTAGAGCGTTTGACGCGCGCACTCTACCTTACGTCACCAAGGGCTAAAATCTTGCCGTGTACTCAAGGTTGCCTCCCTCTTTCGGTCCTTCTTGGAGGTAATTTTACCCCGTCGCCGATGGGAACAACGGGCGCAAAAGCGCACGGTGATCATGAGGATGGGCACGATCATGGGCATAGGCATGAAAATGGGCATGGACATGAAGAGGGGCACGGGCATGAAAATGGGCATGGGCATGGAAACGGGCACGATCATCACGACCATGCCCACGATGCTTTTTTCAGCTTTACGGTTGAAATGGCGCAATGCGCCGATCCGGAAGATGCGCAAATGCGGGTTGAAAAAGCGACCGCCCTTGTCGGTGTCGTCCGGATCAAAGGGCATGTTCGGGTGATCGGAAAATCGATGCCCCTTGTGATCCAGGCGGCCGGACGGCGGGTATCCCATTATTACGCACGGCGCAATGATCATGGGGCCGCGACGTTGGTCGTGATTGCCGCCCGGCAAAGCGACGAGGCGGCGATCCGCAAGATCCTCACCGCGCCCTTTGGTCGGGTGTCGGCATCTCATTCGGGCACCGGCCGTTCGGGCACCGATGATTCGCGAGGCAGCCATTCAGGCACCGGCCGTTCGGACATCACGCATTCAGGCATCGGCCATTCGGGTGCCGATGATTCGCGAGGCAATCATTCGGGCATCACGCATTCAGGCACCGGCCATTCGGGCATAAAGCATTCGGGCACCGGCCGTTCGGACATCAACCATTCGGGTGCCGATAATCCGGGCGATGGCGATCCACTTTTGGCCCCGGCCCATGCGGCCGTTGATCCTTCCTCGGACAAGGCCTAACCGAACGGATGCACCTCCTTAGCGCCAAAAGCGCGCCGCTGGACAGCAATACCGCCGTCGATCTTGGCCAGACCGGGGCCGATATGGTCTTTTTATCCAGCGCCGATAGTGAATTATCGTTGCTTTCCCGCGTATACGCGCGGCTGCCGGACCCCAAACCTTCCTTGCGGCTGGCCAATCTTTTGCACCTTGCCCATCCGTTTTCGGTCGATCGCTATCTCGAGCAGGTCGTGACCCATGCCTCCCTTGTCGTTGTCCGTCTTCTTGGCGGTGTTTCCTATTGGCCGTACGGGGTCGAAAAATTGAGCGCGGTCGCACGGCGCGACAATCGAATTTTGGCCCTTGTGCCGGGCCATGACGAGGAAGACCCCGATCTTGCCCGTCTTTCGACATGCCCGTTGGCGGTATGGCGGCGTTTGTGGGGATATTTCGTGCACGGCGGCACGGCGAATGCCAATTCTTTTTTTCGCTATGGGTTTCATCTTCTGGCCGAATCGCCGCTTTCATCGCCCGCTTCGCATCCTTCGTCCGGCGCGGTCGATCGGGCCGCTGCCTTCATCGCCCGCGGCGGTTCTTCCTGGGGCGAGCCACAACCCTTTCTTCCGGCCGGAATATATTGGCCGGGTCGTTCCGGGCCGATGGCAACGATCGATGATTGCCGCCGGGGATGGAGGCGATATCGTCACGACAAAGGGGCGCGGCGGCGGATGTCGATGGTCGTCAAGACCGCCCCCGCTGCCGCTACCGCCGCCCTCAATCCCATTCCTAACCCCACTCTTGCCCAAGGCCGCAAAGCCCCCGCCCTCAATCCCACTCTTGCCCCCATTCCTAATCAAGGCCGCAAAGCCTCTACCGTGGTTCTTATTTTTTATCGGGCCTTGGTCTTATCGGGCGAAACCGCCCCGATTGACGGGTTGATAAAGGCGTGTTGCCGCCAAGGGATGGAATGCCTTCCTCTTTATGTTTCTTCTTTGAAAGATGGGCGGGCATTGGCGATCGTGCGGCGGTTATTGTCCGACATGCCCCCCGATGTCATCATCAATGCAACCGGGTTTTCCCTTGCGGTACCGGGTGGGACGCGTGCCAATCAAGGAATCGGTCACGCGGATAGGGAAAAAACGGAAAAAGGCGAGGCCGGCGGCGGCACGCAATCCAATCCGTCCGGGGCTTCTTTTTTCGACGATTACGATTGCCCGGTTTTGCAGGCGTTGTCTTCATCGATGGATCAATCCCGATGGCGCGCATCCGCGCATGGATTGGACAAGCGTGACCTTGCCATGCATGTCGCGTTGCCGGAAGTGGACGGGCGGTTGATCACCCGGGTGACCTCTTTTCGCGCCCGCCCGCGCTATGACCCGCGCACCCAAGCCCATATCGTATCATACGCGTCTTGCCGTGGCCGGGCCGATTATGTTGCCGCGCTCGCGCGCGCTTTTATCCGCTTGCGCCAAACGCCGCCACCGCGCCGTCGAATTGCGATTATTCTTGCCAATTATCCCAATCGGGACGGGCGCATCGGTAACGGTGTCGGATTGGATACGCCGGAATCGCTGCAGGTGATTTTGCAGGCATTGGCGAAAAAAGGCTATGGCACCGGCCCCGTTCCGCAAAGCGGGGATGCCATCATCCGCAAAATATTGGATGGCCCGACCCATGCGCTTGGCGATATCGCCAAGCGCAGCGGCAATGATAGTCCAAGCGGGTATATCGATAAGGACCAAAGAAAAGACCTCAAAAAAACCCTCAAAAAAAAGGGGGCGCGGTGTTCGCTTGCCCTGTATCGGCGCTTTTTTTCATCGCTTCCGGCATCGCTGCGGAAAAACGTCAGCCAACGTTGGGGCGATATGTCGAAGGATCCTTATTTTGACGGAAGCGGGTTCATCCTGCCGGTTGTTTTTTTCGATCGTGTCGTTGTCGCCCTCCAGCCGCCGCGCGGATATCACCTTGATCCGGAAAAAACCTATCACGATCCGTATTTGCCGCCGCCCCATGCCTATCTGGCTTTTTATGCCTGGTTGCGAAAAGGGTGGGATGCCCACGCTTTTGTCCATCTTGGCAAGCACGGTAATCTGGAATGGCTTCCGGGAAAATCGGTGGCTCTCGGGCGTGATTGCTTTCCCGAGGCAGCCCTTGGGCCGATGCCCAATATCTATCCTTTTATCGTCAACGATCCGGGCGAAGGAAGCCAGGCCAAGCGGCGCGCCCAGGCAACCATCATCGATCACTTAACCCCACCGATGACCAAAGCCGGGAGTTATGGCGCGTTGGCGGAAATCGAAGCCCTGAGTGATGAATATTTCATGGCCGTGACCTGCGACCCGCGCCGGGTGCCGATTTTGCGGCGGGAAATTATCGCCCTGGCGGCAGATATGGGGCTTGCGACCGATTGCGGTCTTGAGACGATGAACGATGAAGAGGACGAGGAACGGGCGATCAATGTCCTGGACAGCCATTTATGCGAATTGAAGGAAATGCAGATAAGGGACGGGCTGCATATTTTTGGCAAAGAACCGCCCAAAAGCACGATGACGTCGTTTTTAATGGCGCTTGATGCCGGTAATGCCCCCCCCCTTAACGCGCCCCTTAACGCGCCTCCTGATGCCGGTGATGCGCCCGCCTCCTCTCGTTCTTCCTCCCGTTCTCCCTCTCACTCCCCCCCTGGCTCCCCCCCTTACTCCCCCCCTGGCTCCCCCCCTCATTCCCCTAATGACAATCGCCGTGATGCCGCCCTTGATCAACCGGTCGGCGACGATGGGGCGACCAACAGCGATACAAGCCTTCTGGCCGCCTTGGCCAAGGATGTCGGTCTGATCGGATTTGATCCATACGGATGCGATTTGGCGGCGCATTGGGATGGCCCGCGTCCTTCCGTTCTGGCCGATATCGACGACCGGCCGTGGCGCAATTACGCGGATACGGTCGAACGGCTGCATATTCTTGCCGGACGCTTGATCGACGGCGATATCGATGTCGACCGGCGTTGGTCCGAAACGCAAAAGGCCTTGGCCGGGGTTGACAATGTTTTACGTCCTCTATTGCGCTTATCGGCGCGGCGTGAAATCGACGCTTTGTTATCGGGATTGGACGGACGCTTCGTTCGCCCCGGGCCTTCCGGCGCGCCGACCCGTGGGCGCATCGATGTTTTGCCGACGGGGCGCAATTTTTACTCGGTCGATACAAGGGCGGTGCCGACCACCACGGCATGGAAACTCGGCTGGGAATCGGCCCAGATGTTGGTGGAAGACTATCGTCGCCGCGCCGGTGAATGGCCTCGGCAAATGGCTCTCTCGGCGTGGGGAACCGCAAATATGCGAACCGGGGGCGAAGACATCGCCCAGGCTTTGGCTTTGCTTGGCGCCCGCCCGCAATGGGACAAGCGATCGCGCCGGGTGGTCGGGGTTGAAGTCATGCCGGTTTCCTTGCTGGATCGCCCACGGGTCGATGTGACATTGCGCATATCGGGTTTTTTCCGCGATGCTTTTTCAAGTTTGATCGACGTGTTTGCGCGCGCGGTCCATTTGGTTGCCGAACAGCAAGAAAATGACGATGACAATCCGTTAATCGCCCATTGTCGGGCGATGGAAGAAAAGATGATTCAATCCGGAATGGATGAAAAGATGGCGTTTCAGCGCGCGCGCTTTAGGGTCTTTGGATCACGTCCCGGAACATATGGCACCGGACTGCAGAGTCTTATTGACGAAGGGGTATGGAAGGACGAGGGGGATTTGGCGGAAACCTGGCTGGATTGGGGCAGTTGTGGCTATGACGCGAATATTTACGGCGATCCACAGCCCGGATTGTTGCGCGATCGGTTGCGTGACTGCGATGCCGTTATCCATAACCAAGATAACCGCGAGCATGATATTCTCGATTCCGATGATTATTATCAGTTCGAGGGCGGCATGGCGATGGCCGTGCGTCACCTTAGCGGTCGCCAGCCGCTGATTTATCACAATGACCACGCGAACGGGCAAAGATTGCGCATTCGTACTCTGGAAGAGGAAATCGGCCGGATCGTGCGCGGCCGCGCGGCCAATCCGAAATGGATCGCCGGTGTCATGCGGCACGGGTATAAAGGGGCTTTCGAGATCGCGGCCACGGTCGATTATTTATTCGCTTTTGCGGCAACGGCAAAGGTCGTTGGCGACCACCATTTTGATGCCCTTTACCGCGCTTATCTCGAGGATGAAAAAGTGCACGACTTTATCGCCAAGTATAATCCGGCGGCGTTGCAAGAAATTAAAGATCGTTTTGCCGAAGCCATTCGCCGCGGTCTTTGGCGGCCGCGCTCCAACCAAGCCGGGGCGATGCTTGCCGCCGCGACCGGGCCGCGATAGCCGCGGCCCCATCTATGGCGAAAGGGATATAGGGGGGCATAGGGATAAAGGGAAAGAGGCATGAATGGGCTGCCGATCACGATGTGGCCGGGGGACGGGGCCGGGGCAATGATGATGGGCCGATGATGATGGGCCGATGACGATGGAGGGGCCCGGGGCGAAAAGCCGACCATCAATATGCGGATCACGGCCATGGGGCATATACGAATCGCGGCCATAACGATCGCCCGCGCGCGACGCAATCTTTGATCGGTGCCGTTTTCAATGTATGCTGGGGTTGATGCGGATGCGTGCAAGGACGCGATCGCCCGGCCGGTAGAGGTGAAAAATGGAAAAGATGATTCCCGAAAATCAACCCAACGATTCCCCTGAAGATTCCCCCAAAAATCAACCCGAAGCCCCCCCCGAAGATTCCCCCAAAGATTCCCCCGAAAATCAACACGAAGATCCATACGCGCGCGCCAATGCGAAGGCGCGAAAACGCAAGATCGTTCAAGATCGCGAGGTTGCATCGAAAAAAATCAAGAAGGGCTTGCTGATCGTCCATACCGGTAACGGCAAGGGCAAATCGACGGCGGCGTTTGGCATGGCGTTGCGCGCGATCGGGCATGGTCGAAACGTTGCCGTCATTCAATTCACAAAGGGACGATGGCGCACGGGCGAAAAGCGCTTTTTTGAAAAATACGATGCCGATACCGATAAGGGCGGGCACTTGATGCTGGATAGTGTCGGGGATGGATTCACCTGGGAAACCCAGGATCGCGCGGCCGATATTGCCCGGGCCGAAAAAGGATGGGAGAAGGTGTGCGCCCTGGTCGAGGAGGCGCGCGCCGATCCATCCCGATGGGGAATGATCGTCCTGGATGAGTTGAATATCGTTTTGCGCTATGGCTATTTGGATCTGGATATGGTGGTGGCCACGTTGCGCGACCGTCCCCGCGATCTTCATATCGTCGTCACCGGTCGAGGGGCCAAGCCAAGCCTATGCGAAGCGGCCGATCTGGTGACGGAAATGACCTTGGTCAAGCACCATTATCGGGCCGGTGTCAAAGCCCAAAAAGGGATCGAGTTTTAATCCCGATCGGGCACGGCGGGTTGGGGATCGCGTTTTAATGAATGTCGGTTGCCGGTTGATCCCGATCGGGCAAGGCGGGTTGGGATTGCGTTTTAATGAATGTCGGTTGCCGGTTAATCCCGATCGGACACGGCGGGTTGGGATCGAGTTTTAATCCCGATCCCGAAAGACGGATCACAGATTAAAGTAACGCGCCGATGGATGATGGACGACGATGGCGGCGGTCGATTGTTCCGGATGCAGTTGTTCGGCGTCACTCATCGTGATGCCGATATCCTTGGCCCCGGCAAGATCCAGCCAATATCGTTGATCCTTCATATCCGGACAGGCGGGATAGCCATAGGAATAGCGCGATCCGCGATACCCTTGCTTGATCATCTTGTTCATATCGGTTGCGTCCAAGTTGCCAAAGCCCAGTTCTTCACGAATGCGGCGGTGGACGTATTCGGCCATCGCTTCGGCGACTTCGACGCTAAGACCATGCAAATAGAGATAATCGCGATAACGGTCATCGGCAAACCATTGTTGGGCAACAAGGGAGGCCCGATTGCCGGCGGTGACCACTTGAAAGGCGATGACATCGCGCTTTGCGGCATCGAGGGGCAAGAAAAAGTCGGCGATACACAGCCCGCCCTTTCGATCTTGGCGTGGAAAGGTCAGGGTGAAAAGCACATGTTTATGGTCTTTTGGATCGAAGATTTTAATGTCTTCCCCATCGCTCGCACAGGGCCAATATCCATAGACGGCTTGGGCCTGGATGATCGATTCTTGGGCGCATTGCCGGCTTAGATCATGTAAAATCGGGCGCAGATTTTTTTTGGCCCATTCAAGGAACTGCGCCTTGCTTCGTCCTTGTTTGCGATATCCCCAATGGAATTGATACAGCATCGTCTCGTTGATATAGGGCAAGAGCGTGGCCAGCGGGACATTTTCCATGATTCGCGATCCCCAAAATGGCGGTTTCGGCGGTGTCGCCAAGGGAATTATCGATGTTCGGGCAATCATTCGCCCTTCTTCCGGTAGGGGACGCCCGACAGCGGCTTTGGCCTGCGGCGATTCTTTTTCCCCGGCGGGGGCGGGGTCGGTGGCGGTGGTGGCGCGTGGGTCGGCGTTCGGTTTTTCGGTGGGCGATTTCTTGGTGGGCGATTCTTCGGTGGTCGATTTTTCGGCGATTGGGCGGGAACCGGCATCGATGCGTTTTTGGCGGCGCTTTTTTTGGTGCGCGATATGGGTGTCGAATTCGCCTTTGGCGATGATATCCATCAAGGACAGGCCTTCGAACGCGTCTTTGGCATAGGCCACGCGGCCCGCGTTATACACCGGCAAGCATTGATCGACGACATAATCACGATTGAGGGCGGCCCCGCCAAGAATAACCGGAATATCGATGTTTTGGCGGTTCATCTCCTCAAGGTTTTCGCGCATGATCACCGTCGATTTGACGAGTAACCCGGACATGCCGACGGCATCGGCTCGGTTTTCTTTAACGGCACCGAGGATATCGGCAATCGGTTGCTTTATGCCAAGGTTGATGACCTTATATCCGTTATTGCTGAGGATAATATCGACAAGATTCTTGCCGATATCATGGACATCCCCTTTGACGGTGGCCAAAATCATCGTGCCCTTTTGTTGTTGATCGTCTTTTTCCATGAAGGGCTCAAGATGGCCGACGGCCGCTTTCATGACTTCGGCCGATTGCAGAACGAAAGGAAGCTGCATCTTTCCGGCACCGAATAAATCACCCACCGTTTTCATGCCGTCCAAAAGGATATCGTTAATAATATCGAGGGGCGCGTATTTCTTGCGGGCCTTGTCCAAGGCCATTTCCAGATTATCGCGCTCGCCATGGATGATTCGATCCTTCAATTCTTCTTCAATGCGGCGTTTTTTTGCTTTTTTGCGATCTTTTTTAACGTCTTTTCCGGCATAAAGCGCCAGCAGGGCATGCAGCGGGTCGTATTGCTCGCGCCGCCGGTTGTAAATCAAATCACGGGCAATCGTTAACGCTTTTTCATCGATCGAGTGCAGGGGCAAAATCTGCTTTGAGTGCAAAATCGCGCCGGTCATGCCGCAGTCGAGGGCTTCTTGCAAAAATACCGAGTTCAAAAGTTGGCGCGGTCGCGGATCCAACCCAAAGGACACGTTGGACAATCCCAAGATGATCGGACAATCGGGAAGGGCGCGGCGTATCGCGCGAATGGCATCGAGGGTCTCCAACGCCAAATGGCGATCGTCCGCATTGCCGGTGCAAATGGTGAACGTCAGCGGATCGATCAAAAGATCATGGGGGTCAAGCCCGCCTTGGACACAGGCAAAATCGTGAAGACGCCGGGCGATATCAACTTTTTCTCGGGCTTCTTTGGCCATGCCCTTTTCATCGATGGTCAGGGCAATAAGGGCCGCGCCGAAACGCCGGGCCAATTGCACCCGCATGCGGGCGCTGTCTTCGCCATCTTCGAAATTCATCGAATTGATGATGGCTTTGCCGCCATAGAGTTCAAGAGCCGCTTCAAGAACGTCGATTTGGGTCGAATCGATCACAATCGGCGCATCGACTTGGGTCTGCATCTTTTCCAGAAGAATGGTCATGTCTCTTTTTTCGTCCCGTCCGACAAACGCCGTGCACAGGTCAAGGGCATGCGCGCCTTGCGCGCCTTGATCGCGGGCCATGGCGATACAGGCATCCCATTCTTCTTTTTCCTGATGGGCGCGGAATTTCTTGCTGCCGTTGGCGTTACAGCGTTCGCCGATGTCAAAAAAGGCATTTTCCTGGATATAGGGAACCTTGCGGTAAAGGGAGGTGACACCCGCACTCGCCTCTGCTTTGCGTTGCCCCGGTCGGGGGCGTCTTGACGATCCGCCGCGGCGGCGCAACATGGTGTCAAGGGCGCGGATATGATCTTTGCCGGTGCCACAGCACCCGCCGATCATGTTCAAAGAAAATTGATCGATGAAGCGTTCCATCCATCGGCTCATTTCGTCGGGACCAAGGGGATAGGCCGCTTTCCCGTCAACGACTTCGGGCAGTCCGGCATTGGGCAACACGGAAATAGGCCCCGACCAATGGTGGCCGAGCCATCGAAGATGATCTTCCATTTCGCGCGGGCCGGTCGCGCAATTCATGCCGATAACATCAACGTTAAGGGCGGCAATGACGCTTTGGGCGACGGCAATATCGGATCCGACCAGCAACGTTCCGGTGGCCTCGACCGTGACCTGGACGATGATGGCGGTATCGGCGCCTTTTTCCTTGATTGCGTCCCGTCCGGCATTCACCGCCGCTTTGATTTGAATCGGGTCTTGGCAGGTCTCGATTAACAGGGCATCGACGCCGCCCTCGATCAATCCCGCGCATTGGACAAGCAGCGCGTCATAAAGATCACGATAGCGGGTTTGGCCAAGGCTGGGCAATTTTGTTCCCGGCCCGATCGAGCCAAGCACGAAAACCGGCCTTGGCCCAAAGCGCTCGGCGGCGCGGCGCGCGATAAGGGCGCTTTCACGGTTCAGGGCAAAGGCGCGGTCGGCAATATCGAATTCGCGCAAGGTCAGGGGAGATGCCCCAAACGTATTGGTTTCGATCGCATCACAGCCGGCATCCAAATAGCCGCAATGGATGTCAAAAATTAAATCGGGGCGGCTTTGGCTTAAAATATCGGTGCAGTTTTCCTGCCCGAGATAGTCCTTTTCGATGTCCAAGTCGTGTTCTTGGACGGCGGTGCCCATCGCCCCATCGGCAAGAAGGACATGCTCGGCGAGGAATTCAAGAAAGGTTGCCATGATCCTTGCTCGCCGGGGGGCAATGGGGGCGCACGCCAAGAATATGGCAGATCGCCAGGGTTAGCTGGGGTCGATTCAGGGTATAAAAGTGAAATTGACGCACACCGCCCGCGTAAAGGCGCTGGCACTGATAGGCGGCGATGGTGGCGGCGACAAGATTGCGGGTATTGGGATTTTCATCCAGTCCTTCAAACAGCGAACGGACCCATTTCGGCACGAAAACCCCACAACGCCGGCTGAAACGAAGGGCGCGGGCACAGTCATTAATCGGCAAGATGCCGGGAACCAATTCAACGGTGATTCCCGCTTTTCGGGCGCGCTTGACAAAATCGAAATAGATATCCGGATCAAAGAAAAACTGGGTGATCGCGCGGCTCGCTCCGGCATCGATTTTGCGTTTTAAATAATCGATATCCGCCGCCGGCGATGCCGCTTCCGGATGGGTTTCGGGATAGGCGGCAACGGTGATGTCAAAATCGCCGATGGCCTTTAAGCCCATGACCAATTCTTCGGCATTGGCATATTCCCCGGGGCGCGCGTCATAATGCCCGCCGGGCAGAAAGGCGGCGCTTGCCGCATTCGGCTTTTGGCCTGACGCGGCGGACGGTGGATCCCCGCGCAGGGCGACGATATGGGTGATGCCGGATTGGTGATATTGCCGGGCAATATCGTTGATTTCTTCGCGCTTGGCCCCGACACAGGTAAGATGGGCGGCGGCGGCAAGCGATGTCTCGCGGCGAATGCGCGACAAGGTGGCATGGGTGCGTTTGCGGGTCGAGCCGCCCGCGCCATAGGTGACCGAAACAAAGCGCGGGCGCAGGGGCTCAAGCTGATTGATCGCCCGCCACAGACCCACTTCCATGGCCGGGGTGCGTGGGGGGAAGAATTCAAAAGACAGGGAAATATCGCCGGTTTGTCCGGGAAAGGGCGCATCCGGTCGAATAGTGCGTGGGGGTTGTATGATCACAGCAACGATAGAAGAGACAGAAAAAGGAGGGCGCAAGAATCAGACGAAGGGGTGCCGAAATCAAAAGGCGCGCATATTGCGATGGCAACGGAAAAGTGCCGCTACCATGTGAAAATAGCGATGAATCGGCGTTTTTTGCAACTGTTTATTTGTTGATTTTCGGTGCGGCCGCTTTCGGTATCGACGGGGCGGGGTTTTTTGTGATCCGACCGCTGTTGGTGGACGAAACGAAGTGGAAATATTTCCGCGCTTATCGACACATATATGTAAGGGATGGGATATAAGGGATGGAAATATGGTGACCCAATGCCCATTTCAACCGGTTGTTTTTCATACCTCTTTTTTATGCGCCGAAATTCTACCAACCGTTTGTTGTTCTTGCACCGATTATGGAAAAAGGACATAATGTCGCCGCTGGGTGTGGGTGCTACGGGAAGGGCTTCCACCATGCCGAAGGGGATGCTTGCGCCATCCGGATCGGTCGTTTTTGATATGCTATCGGGGATATTCCGGAAGAGGGGATATATCCAATGACAAAAAGTCGTTTTTTGTGGCCCTGGTTTGTGGTGCCCGTTTTTGCCGTATTCTTCTTGTCGGGCTGCGCTTCCGTTCCCGACGATCCGGAAGAAAAGCGCGAATACGAGGTTCGTAACGACCCGATGGAACCGCTTAATCGGAAGATTTTCGCATTCAATGAGGGATTGGACAAGATGATTTTTCGCCCCCTCGCGCTGGGCTATTTGCAAGTGCCGGAATATGGCCGTGATCGTATCCATAACGTGATTGTCAATGTCCGGGCGCCGGTGCATTTCGGCAATGCGATTTTGCAGGGGGATATTCCCTCGATCGGGAATATTTTGGGCCGTTTTTTGGTGAATACGACAATTGGTCTGGGCGGCATGTATGATGTGGCAACGGCGATCGGCATTAAAGACGTCAATACCGATTTTGGCATTACCCTTGCCCGGTACGGTTTTGACGAGGGGCCTTATCTGGTGATGCCCGTTCTCGGCCCGGGCATGGTGCGTTCCTTGGTCGGGCGTGGGGCCGACACCTTTTTGGATCCGCTGACCTATGTCTATAACGGCCAGGATATGGATCCCGAAGCCGGCATCATTCAAGCGGCGATTACCGGAATTGATTTGCGCGCGCGCCTATTTGGCCCGATTGAAGATATACGCGAGAACTCGATTGATCATTACGCGGCCGTGCGCAGTTACTACCGGCAAGAAAGACGCCGTCAGGTGCGGAGTGGGGGGGATGATGATGGCGATATTGACTTTGAAGGCTATGACGTCCTTGGCCCGACCGTCTTTGATGACCGCCCCGTTCCTCGATCGGACAAGGATGGCGATGATGGCAGGGGGGATATGGTTTCGATTCTGGATCGTTCGTATTCGGATCGTCATTCTCGTGTGCATTCTCGGGCGCATTTTTCGGCGACCGGTTTTTTCGGCGACCATACCGATACGACATCGGATCGCCGTTCCGATACCGCGTTTGGCCAAAAGAGCAATCCGAAAAACGATGCGGACGCCAAACCCATGTCCGTGGCCGCATCCGGTTTCGATGAAAATATGATGTGGGGTATTCCCCCCCGTGATATCGGCGATATTTCGGCTAATCTTTATCCTGCCGATGCCCGGTTTTTCTTCCGTTCCGATAGAAAATCCCCCGATAGAGCATTTGATGACGTGTCCGATGATGTTTCGGGCGGGGCGGGAACGACATGGCAAAAGATGGGATCGGCGGGCGATCCGGTGTCTTGGCCAAAGGGGTATTCGCCATGAAGAGAATGACCGTTACGTTTTTCCTTATCGGCCTTTTATCGCTTGGCTTTTTCCCGGCCCATATCCACGGGGGCGGGACATGGATGGCCATGGCGTCGGACACCCATGGTGACGACAGCGCGGGAAGTGTGGCATCGGCATCGCAGTTTCTGCGGGCGTATTCCCAACAGGCGTTGAAGGCGTTCTCTCATCCCAATTTGACCGACGCCGAGGCGAAAGAGCATTTTCGCATATTGTATCGGCAAGGGTTTAGCAATGATTCGATATCTCGCTTTGTCCTTGGCCGCTATTGGCGTGCGGCCAATCCGGAACAACGCCAAACATTCGAGACGTTATACGAAAATTATCTTGTCCAGTCCTATACCGATGAATTCCGCCGTTTTACCGGCAACTTCATGATTATTTCCGGTCGCGAGGGCAGTGCTAAAAACGTTTATATCATCACCAGCGAGGTGCGCTTTCCCGAAAGTGACCAGCCGACCAAGGTGGAATGGCGGCTTGGCTTTAGCAAGGGAAGCTATCGGATTTATGATATTATCGTCGAAGGGGTCAGTTTGGCGGTGACGCAGCGTTCCGAATTCACCTCGGTGGTGCGGGATCATAATGGTTCTTTGGATGCCTTGTTTAAACAGTTGCGGCAGAAAATCAAGAAATCAAAAGCGGCTTTTCTTTTCGCCCCTTCACCCCTTGGGGCTGCCATTTCCTAACCCCCGCCCTTTTATCAGGTCGTCGGGTCGCCAGGTTAGGTGGCGGATTGGGTTGGGTTTTTCCCTTAGACGGCAGATTTGGCGGCGGATTGGGTTGGGTTTTCCCCTTCCTAACGCCCGCCCTTTTTCGGGTCGTCGGGCCATCAGGTTAGGCGGCGGATTGGGTTGGGTTTTTCCCTTAGACGGCAGATTTGGCGGCGGATTGGGTTGGGTTTTCCCCTTCCTAACGCCCGCCCTTTTTCGGGTCGTCGGGCCATCAGGTTAGGCGGCGGATTTGGCGGTCGATTGGGTTGGGTTTTCCCCTTCCTAACGCCCGCCTTTTTATCAGGTCGTCGGGTCATCAGGTTAGGCGGCAGATGTGGCGGCGGATTGGGTTGGGTTTTTCCCCGCGCGGATCAAGGCCGGGCCATGGCGGTCGATTGGGTTGGGTCGGTTGCTTCCCCGCGCGGATCAAGGCCGGGTCATGGTGGGCGGTGAGAGATTCGAACTCCCGACATCCACGGTGTAAACGTGGCGCTCTCCCGCTGAGCTAACCGCCCGAGACACGAAGCGAGACACGAAGCGCAACTTCGGCCCACCCGTGTTGCCGGCAGGTTCCGTTTCGATACGCATTCAATACGAAGGGCGCCCCGCGGCAGGATCGCGCACGACAATCCCGGTAAAACGCCCGATATTGATGCCCCATATTAACGGAAAGCGTTCATGGCAAACCGGGGGCAACCCGGGGGCAACCCGGGATAACCGAAAGCAATCCGGGGCAACCGGGGTTAAAAAAGACCGCCCGCCGACCGCCATCCGATCGGGGCCAATATCACGCCCGCCGGACAGCTTCGCAAAGATCGCCCGCCGCCCGCCATCCGATCGGGGGGAATACCGCGCCCCCGGGCCCGCTTCACGGGGCTTTTCGCGAATGGCCCGGTCTCATTCGGCCGAGCGCGGCCGAAGATGATTAATTGACGCTATTCTTAAGCTCTTTACCGGCCTTGAACTTGGCCACCCGGCAGGCCGGGATATTGATCACTTCACCGGTGCGCGGGTTGCGACCCTGTGATGCGGCGCGATTGGCGGTAAGGAAGGTGCCAAATCCGATAATGCGCACTTCTTCACCTTTGCCAAGAGTATTCTTGATAACATCGATGAAGGCATCGACACATCGGGCGCCCTCGGCTTTGGATACCGAAGCCTGATCGGAAACTTCAGATATTAGTTCTTTTTTATTCACGTCTTTTCCCCTTAGATAAATTAGGAACAACCCCTGACAGGAGGGAGACTTGATAACGCCAAGTCAGGACTAAAACTGAACGGAACTAAGGGAAAAGTCAATGTATAGGCGATGGTTTGTTATAAATTTTTCTATTTTTTAGGCCAAAATGGGGGCAATTGACCGCCGATAAAGGGCGGGCCCGACCCTTCCGATGGATCGAGAACGATGGACGGGATGTCAAGCGGGGATGGCGGTTTTTTTTGGACGATGCCGTATGCATGGGACGAAGAGCGAATGTCGGCAAGATCACAACGGCCAAAGCCATAGCGATTGGCGTTAGTGTGCGACGTTAATGGGTGGTGATTTCTTCCGGTCGCGGCGGTGGATGCTTACGATCCGATACGGCGGCGGGGGCCGGCGCAGGCGACCATCGGCAAGATTACAACGGCCAAGGTCACAGCGATTGGCGTTAATGGGCGGCGTTAATGGGTGGTGTTAGAGGGCGGGGTTAGAGGGCGGCGTTAACGATTGGCGTTAATGGGCGACGATTTCCTCTTTCCCCGCAGGGGTTGGCGGTATGATATCACGGCCTTTCCAATCAATCGGGGTCAATGCCCCGGTCAGGGCAATGGGGATGACTTCGTCAACATGTTTGACGGGCACAATTTCCAGCTTGTTCTTCACATCCTTGGACATTTCGGCAAGATCCTTGCTGTTTTCTTCCGGAATCAACACCTTGCGGATGCCGCCACGCAAGGCCGCCAGTAATTTTTCGCGCAATCCGCCAATGGGCAAGACGCGCCCGCTGAGGGTGATTTCGCCGGTCATGGCAATATTCTTGTTCACCGGGGTGCGGGTCAGGGCGGAAATGATCGATGTGCACATGGCAATACCGGCCGATGGTCCATCTTTTGGAGTCGCCCCTTCGGGAACGTGGACGTGAATATCGGTCTTTTCAAAGATATCTTGCTTGATGCCGAAAACCATCGAACGCGATCGGACATAACTAATGGCGGCCTGGACGGATTCTTTCATGACGTCACCGAGTTTGCCGGTATGGGCGCATTTACCCTTGCCCGGCATGATGGCCGCTTCGACGGAAAGAAGCTCGCCACCGGTTTGAGTCCATGCAAGACCGGTTGTGATACCGATCTGCGCTTCTTTTTCCGCTTTGCCGTAACGGAAACGGCGGACACCGGCAAGCCGTGATAAATTACGGGGGGTGATGGATATCTTTTCTTTGCCGTCCATCATGATTTCCCGAACGATTTTACGGGATATATTGGCGATCTCGCGCTCTAAATTACGGACACCGGCTTCACGGGTGTAGAAACGGACAAGATGGCGGATGATGGATCGCGGAATGATCCATTCCCCTTTTTTCAGTCCGTGATTTTTAATCTGTTTGGGCAGAAGGTGACGCAGGGCAATTTCGATCTTTTCTTCTTCGGTATAGCCGGGAATGCGGATGATCTCGAGCCGGTCCAGCAAGGGCTGGGGCATATTGAGATTATTGGCGGTTGTCACGAACATGACATCGGATAGATCGTAATCGACCTCAAGGTAATGGTCGTTGAAGGTATTGTTTTGTTCCGGATCCAGCACTTCAAGGAGCGCGGATGTCGGATCGCCGCGCCAATCGGTGCCGAGTTTGTCGATCTCGTCGAGAAGAAAAAGAGGGTTGGAGACCTTTGCCTTTTTCATTCCTTGAATGATCTTGCCGGGGAGCGAGCCGACGTATGTGCGCCGATGCCCGCGAATTTCGGACTCGTCGCGCACCCCGCCAAGGGAAACACGGACAAATTGGCGTCCCGTTGCCCGGGCAATCGATCGGCCAAGGGATGTCTTGCCGACACCGGGGGGGCCGACCAGACATAAAATCGGCCCTTTTAATTTGCGGATGCGGGCTTGAACCGCGAGGTATTCGATGATTCTCTCTTTGACTTTTTCCAAGCCAAAATGATCTTGATCAAGGATTTTCTGGGACTGGTTCAGGTCGTGGCGGCAGCGAGAGCGTTTATTCCACGGAATCGAGAGCAGCCAATCGAGATAATTACGAACGACATTGGCCTCGGCCGACATCGGCCCCATGGTGCGCAATTTCTTCAGTTCACCAAGGGCTTTTTCCCGTATTTCCTTGCCAAATTTCGTCTTCTCGATTTTTTCCTTCAATTCGGAAAATTCGTCTTTCCCGTCCTCAATTTCACCAAGTTCCTTTTGGATCGCTTTCATCTGCTCGTTGAGGTAATACTCGCGCTGGGTTTTATCCATTTGGCTTTTAACCCGCTTGCGCACCTTTTTCTCGACCTGGAGAAGGGTGATCTCGTTTTCCATAAAGGCAAAGATTTTTTCCAAGCGGGCATAGACCGATTCGTTTTCCAGCAACTCTTGCTTTTTGGGGATCGACAAGGCCAAGTGAGAGGCGATGGTATCGGCCAATTTCGAGGGATTTTCAATCCGGGATACCGATGTCAGGACTTCACTGGGAATTTTTCGGCCAAGACGGACATATTGATCGAAATGGGAAACAACCGCCCGGCGCAGGGCCTCGATCTCATCGGAATTATCATTACTGTCGCCCAGACTCTCGACATTGGCTTCAAAGAATTCCTTGCATTCAAAATAGGCCGTGACTTTGGCCCGGCGCACGCCCTCGGCCAAAACTTTGACGGTGCCGTCGGGCAATTTAAGCATTTGTAAAATATTGCTAACGACACCGACATCATAGATATCGCCGGTATCGGGATCATCGGTCAGAGGATTTTTCTGCGTGGCGAGAAACACCTGCTTTTGCTGGGCCATGACTTCATCGAGGGCACGGATCGATTTTTCCCGACCGACGAATAATGGGATGACCATGTGGGGAAATACGACCACGTCGCGCAGCGGTAAGACCGGATAGATGGTGTTGTTATCGTCCATAAAAATATCCTTAGCCGGCTTTTTTCGTGCCGGAATTTTTCTTGTTGTCGGTATAGATTGTCATTGGTTCGCTGTGGTCGTCAATGGTTTTGCGGTTGACGACCATTTCGCTGACGCCTTCGCGGCCGGGCAAATCAAACATGGGATCGAGGAGGGCACTTTCCATGATCGAACGCAATCCGCGCGCGCCGGTTTTACGTTGAACGGCTTTGTCGACAACGGCTTTGAGGGCCCCATCGGTGAATTTGAGACGCACGCCTTCCAATTCAAACAAGCGTTGATATTGTTTGGTCAGCGCGTTGCGCGGCTCGACCAATATCCGTTTTAATGCCGACCGGTCGAGATGATGCAGATTGGCAATGATCGGCAATCGCCCGACGAATTCGGGGATCAGACCGAATTTCAGCAAATCTTCCGGTTCGACGCGCTCTAACAGGCGGTCGCTGGATATTTCCTCAACGGAGCGAATTTCCGCTTCGAATCCCATCGATTTGGCTTCGCAACGCTGGCGAATGATTTTATCGAGATCGGAAAAAGCACCCCCGCAAATAAACAGGATATTGGTGGTGTCGACGTGCAAGAATTCCTGCTGGGGATGTTTGCGTCCACCTTGCGGCGGTACCGACGCAACGGTGCCTTCCATGATTTTTAAAAGAGCCTGCTGGACCCCTTCCCCGGAAACATCGCGGGTGATCGACATATTGTCGGATTTGCGACCGATTTTATCGACCTCGTCGATATAGACGATGCCGTGCTGGGCTTTTTCGACATTATAGTCGGATGCCTGCAAGAGTTTTAAAATGATGTTTTCGACATCCTCCCCGACATAGCCGGCTTCGGTCAATGTGGTCGCATCGGCCATCGTGAAGGGCACGTCGATAATCCGGGCCAATGTCTGGGCAAGCAAGGTTTTCCCGCAACCGGTCGGGCCGATCAATAAAACATTCGATTTGGCAATATCGACATCACCGGATTTGGCCCCGTGTTTGATCCGCTTGTAGTGATTATAAACGGCGACGGATAAAATGCGTTTGGCCCGATCTTGACCGATGACGTAATCGTCCAAGGTTTTGTAGATGTCCTTTGGGCGCGGAACGGAACGGCGGGATTTGAAATCGTGGTCTTTATGTTCTTCACGAATGATGTCCATGCATAACTCGACGCATTCATCGCAGATGAAGACACTGGGCCCGGCGATAAGTTTGCGCACTTCGTGCTGGCTTTTGCCGCAGAACGAGCAATACAAGGAGTTTTTTGTGTCGCGTTGGCTATGATCGGACATTTTCAAGGGAGCCCCGGAAACGAGGAAATAACAAGGGTGAGGATGAGGGAGAAGTCTGCGTCCTCTCCTCTCAAATATGGATGGATATTCCGATAACGCAAGAAAATTTAGGCTTTTGGCCGCATTTTCGGCGCATTCAACGTTATTTTTTGGTGTTTCTCTCTTTTTTCGTGGAAGATTCTTCCCTTTGCGCCGCTGCGTCCTGGCGGTGGGTGACGACGATATCAATGATACCGAAGCGGCGCGCTTCTTCCGGAGAGAGAAAGTGATCGCGATCCATCGCTTTTTCGATTTCGGGCAATTTGCGTTTGGTATATTTGACGTAGAGCGCATTGAGTTTCTTACGGAGCGCGAGAATCTCGCGGGCATGAATCTCGATATCGGTGGCTTGGCCGCGCACCCCGCCGGAAGGCTGGTGAATCATGATTCTGGAATGGGGAAGGGCGAACCGCTTGCCCTTGGCCCCCGAAGCCAAAAGCAACGATCCCATGCTTGCCGCTTGCCCGACGCAAACCGTGCTGACGTCGGGTTTGATGTATTGCATGGTATCATGGATGGCCAGTCCGGAACTGACGACGCCACCCGGGGAGTTGATGTATAGGGCAATATCTTTTTTGGGATTTTCCGATTCCAGGAAAAGCAATTGGGCACAAACGAGGGACGCCAAAGCGTCGTTGACCTCTCCGGTGAGAAAGATGATCCGTTCTTTTAATAATCGGGAATAGATGTCGAACGACCGCTCGCCACGCGGGGTTTGCTCGACAACCATGGGAACTAGAAAACTCAAGAGGATATACCTTTCCTGGGGGTTTTTTCGGCGGCCGCTTTTATCGTTGATGGCGTCCGGCCGCTTTTGGCCGATCGACGTTTAGGGCCGGGGCCGTGCGCGACAACCATGGGAACAAGAAAACTCAAGAGGATATGCCTTTCTTGCGGGTTTTTTCGGTGCCCTTTGTTTTTTTGGCGACCGCTTTTGTCGTTGATGGCTTTTGGCCGCTTTTGGCCGATGGACGTTTAGCCGCGGCTTTTGCTTTGGGGGTGCCGCCGCGTTTGGACGCCGTTACCCCATTGCTACCCGATTTGCCGCCCGTGTCCAAGCGTGTTTTACGCGTGCCGGATTGTGTTTGCTCGCTATCCGGGTCTTTGGACGCGCCGGCCATCAATCGCGATTTGGCCGATCGGCCCTTGGCCGGGGTATCGTCGTCAATATTGACCATCAAGGCTTGGGACTCCTTTTCGGCCTCGTCCCGGACTTTGGCGAATTGTTTTTCCGTCATGACCTTGTCTTTGACCCGGGCTTTGCCGATGACGAAATCAAGAACCTTGTCCTCAAACAGACGGGCTTCCAGCTTTTGTCTGACGGCACCGCCGGGGGCAAAGGCTTTCCTTCTTTCCGGCGTATCGTTTTCCTGGCGCAGATAGGTATTGATAATGGTCTCGACCTCTTTCATATCGACCTGGATATTATGCATCTTGCCGATGTGGGAAACGGCCAGACCAAAGCGCAAGCGCCGGGCCATATCGTGGTGCAGGGCGGCTTGTTTTTGCTTGGAAAGAACCGGCGGCGATTGTTTGCCGTCCCGTTGTTGAAGTTCCATGTTTCGTTGCTGGACGTGTTCGTTACTCTGCTTTTCCACAAGGTATCGGGAAATGGGGAAATCGTACATATGCGATAACATGACGGTCAGCCGATGATGGAGATAATTTTGAATCGGCGCGGCATTGCGTCTTTCGAGTTGCTCGCGCAAGGTGTTTTTTAACTCGGCCAGGGTTTTTAGCCCAAACGATTGGGCCAGCGCGGCATTAACGGCGTATTCACGCACGGCCTCGATTTTGGTGACGACGACCTCAAAATGGGCTTCTTTTCCGGCAAGTTCCGGCGCTATGTCTTTTTTGGGGAAGGTGAAGGGGAATTTGACCGTCTGTCCCTTTTTGGTTCCAAGCAGATGTTTCTCGAGCATTTTTTCCAACGGCCGTTGCGGTTTTTGGCCAAGTTGAAAGAATTCCGCTTTTTGGACCAAAACGTCTTTCTCCCCCTTGGGTCGGCAATGGCAATCAATGGTCAAGCGATCATGATCTTTGGCTTTTTCGGTATCTTTGCGCGGGGTGAATTCGCGCTTGGATTGGGCCAATGCTTCCAGTTCCCGGGTCAGAACGGCATCGGTGATCGGTAACACCGGCCGGGTCAGGTCAATGGTGCTGAAATCGATATCCGGCACTTGCGGCTTTAGGACGAAAAGAACGGTAAAATCGATATTGGCATCGGATTTTGGCGGGCTCAGATTAATATCGGGATAGCCGATAATATCCAGCTTGTGATCCTGCATGATGGTGCGGATATTATCGTTGATGACATTTTGCATGGTTTCGCGCATCAGATCATGGTGATATCTTTCCCGTATCACGGGCACGGGCACCCGTCCGGGGCGAAACCCCGGGATTTTTATCTGCGGCTGCATGGCTTTGGCCCGCTGCTCGATGGCGCCGTCAAAATCGGCCCGCGGGACGCTGACGGCAAAGCGTTTTTCAAGATCGGCGTTGCTGATATCTTTCACTGTGGGCATAGATCTATTCCTTGCGTTCGTTTCTGGTCTGGAGGATTTGGGCCGGTGCATAAAAAAGCACCCGCTTTTGATTGGTGCGGGCGGAGGGACTCGAACCCCCACGACTTTCGTCACCGGCACCTAAAGCCGGCGCGTCTACCATATTTCGCCACGCCCGCGAGGCATTGCGTTGCCAAACCCGTTTGGGGCGTTGCCAAACCCATTGGGGGCGTTGCCAAACCCATTGGGGGCGTTGCCAAACCCGTTTGGGGCGTTGCCAAACCCATTGGCGGTGTTGCCCAAACCGTTTGGGGCGCAGGCCATGGCGGCATACCGGTACCCCGGTGGGGTGTTGCGGTTCTTGGTCGGGAGGGATGATCCCCGGTGTCATGTTTTGCATTCGATCCTCGGCAAGCGTATTTTCCTCACACACCTTTAGTGTATATGCCACGTCTTTTCTTCCGGTGCAATTTTCACAAGCCCTTTCCATAAGCCCTTTTCACAAATCCTTTCCACAGATCCGGGGGGGGATGCGGATGGATTGGCGATCGGATGGCGTTCGGCGCGCGGCGTCATGATGATTGGTTGCGCGATCGGCAAAGAGGTTTCGTTGATCTTTGCCACGCGATCGGCAAGCCGTCCGGAATATGTCCGGCATGGATCCACCCCGAGGATCGATGATGGCCTTGGCCGCTTGCTTTAATGGCGGCGCGCGGCGTCATGATGATTGGTTGCGCGATCGGCAAAGAGATTTCGTTGATCTTTGCCACGCGATCGGCAAGCCGTCCGGAATATGTCCGGCATGGATCCACCCCGAGGATCGATGATGGCCTTGGCCGCTCGCTTTAATGGCGGCGCGCGGCGTCATGATGATTGGTTGCGCGATCGGCAAAGAGATTTCGTTGATCTTTGCCACGCGATCGGCAAGCCGTCCAGAATATGTCCGGCATGGATCCACCCCGAGGATCGATGATGGCCTTGGCCGCTCGCTTTAATGGCGGCGATGGCCGCGTTTTTCTGGATGATGGTGGCGATGGCGGCGGCGGCAAGGGGTTTTTCCCCCGTTGCCATCAAAGCCGCGCTTATTCCGGCCAGAATATCGCCGCTGCCGGCCGTTGCCAGGGCATGGGGGGAATCTTCCTCGATCACCGTGATGTGCGGGTCGGCGATCACGGTATCGGCCCCTTTCAGAAGAACGCAGCAATGGCCGGCAGCGGCGATAGAGCGGGCGAGGGCCACCTTGTTGCCATCGATCGATGGCCATTTTTCGCTGTCGGCGGTTTGCTCTTGATGCTTTTTGGTGGGGGGATGCTTTTTTGCGGGGGGATGCTTTTTGGCGGGGGCGGTGTTTTGACGCGGCCACAAACGCTGCCATTCCCCGCGATGGGGTGTGATCAGACAATGCGGGGCAAGGATGGCGAAAAGATCATCCCGATGGCGGGCAAAGGCGTTCAGCGCGTCGGCATCCAGGACTATCGGTTTGGATTGCCGACATAAAGCGGTGACAAGGCAGCGCAGGGTCAATCCCGGATCATCGTCCCGATCGGCGGCTCTATGGACCCCGGCTTGATCGTTGTCGGATGGATCGTTATCGGCTCTATGGACCCCGGATGGATTGTTATCGGATGGATCGCCATGATTTCGATCGTCATTAATAAGGCCAAAGCCCGGGCCGATCAGGCAGGCGCGCACGCGCGGATCGGCGGCGATATCGGCCAAATCGGCCAACGTGGGGGCCGTGCGCAGAATAATATGATCGTCGCGTCCGGCAAAGCGGTGGGCGGCGTGGGCCGGACAGGCGATGGTGACCATACCGGCACCGCTTTGGGCGGCGGCGCGGGCCGCCATTATCGCCGCGCCCGGCATTTCCCCCGATGCCAAAATAAGAAGATGGCCGCGGCTGTATTTATGGTCGTCCCAGGTGGGCGCGGGCATGTTCCACAAATCCGGATGATTGGCGACGATGGTGGGTTTTTCGTCGTCCGGAATCGCCGATGGTATACCGATATCGGCCACCAATACGGTTCCGGACAAGGCTTTGCCGGGATAGAGGAGGTGCCCCGGTTTTTTCCGAAGAAACGTGACGCAGGCGCGCGCGGCAAGGGCGATGGGGCGCCGGTCTCGGCCATAGCCGCTTTGGCCGCTATCGCCATCGACGCCGCTTGGAATATCGACGGCCAAAACATCGGTGCCAAGGGCTTGAAAATATTGAATGGCGGCGGCGACCACCCCATCGGGCGGCGCGCGCAGTCCACTGCCGAAAATGGCATCGATGACAAGGGCCGCGTCATGGATGGTGGTATGGGTGGTGGTATGGGTCGCATCATGGCTGGCAAGGGGCGCGTCATGGATGGTGGTATGGGTCGCATCATGGGTGGTATGGGGTGTTTGGCGTGGCCCATCGGTCGGGGAAGGGGCAACGCATTGGGCAAAGGGGCGAATGATCCCGCCTTGATCGGTGAAATCTTTGGCTTTTCGCGCCGGCGCGCCCCGTAATTTGTCGGGCGGGCCAAGAAGGAAAAGTTCGACGTTGCGGCCATTCCGGCGCAAAATGCGGGCGGCGACCAACCCATCGCCCCCATTATTGCCGTTCCCGCACAGGACGACGATCTTGCCGCGCGGCCATCGGCCGAGGGCGGCGCGGGCGACCGCCGCTCCGGCCCGTTCCATCAGAACGTCGATCGAGGTGCCGGAAGCCACCGCTTTGCGGTCAACTCGGCGCATGGCGGCATTGCCGAGGAGAATATGCTCTTTCCATATGGAAGGGGGTGGGGTAGCTTTCGGAATGACGAACATAAACCAATACGTGAAGTGAGTAATATGCCGAAACAGAACACGGCGGCGGGGGACATTCGCTATGACCGGACCAAGGAGGATGTGGAATCGATCCTTACGGCGCCGCTTTTTACCTTGCTTGATCGGGCCCGCGCGGTCCACCGCCGCCATCATAGCAAAGACGACGTCCAATTGGCGAGTCTGCTGAGTATCAAAACCGGCGCATGTCCCGAGGATTGTCGCTATTGTCCGCAATCCGCGCGCTATAAAACCGGATTGCAGCCGGAAAAGCTGCTGGATGTCGATACGGTGTTGACGGCGGCGACAAAGGCCAAGCACGCCGGCGCCGGACGTTTTTGCATGGGCGCGGCGTGGCGCCGGGTCCGGGACGGGGCCGATTTCGACCGGGTTCTTGATATGGTGCGCGGGGTGCGCGATCTTGGCATGGAAGTGTGCGCCACCCTTGGCATGGTCAGTGATGACCAAGCCCGCCGCCTGAAAGAGGCCGGGCTTAGCGCCTATAACCATAACCTTGACACGTCGCCGGAATTTTATTCGAAAGTCATCACCAGTCGGCGTTATCAAGATCGGCTCGATACGCTTGATCGGGTGCGCCGGGCCGGTATTTCGGTGTGTTGCGGCGGGATTATCGGCATGGGCGAGACGACGGCCGACCGGGCCCGGTTGTTGCAAATTCTTGCCGGAATGCGCCCCCATCCCGATTCGGTGCCGATCAATGCCTTGGTTGCCGTTGACGGCACGCCGATGAAGGATTGCCCGCCGGTCGATCCCATCGATATGGTGCGCATGTGCGCAACGGCCCGTATTCTTATGCCGAAAGCCCGGGTGCGTCTTTCCGCGGGGCGGCGCGCGCTTGGTCGCGAAGCCCAAGTCTTGTGCTTTTTTGCCGGGGCAAACTCGATCTTTTATGGGGATAAGTTGCTGACCACCGCCAATCCCGAGCAGGGCGAGGATATGCGTCTGTTGCAGGAAATGGGGTTGCGCCCGATGGAACCCTCGATCCAATCCCCGGTCGCATCCCCGATGGCATCAAAGCCCATCACCGATGATCGCGCATCCGCTGCGCAACCGGCGCCCGATTCGGGGCAATCCGGTGTCTCTTCGCCTGATATTCCCTAGGGCGATATTCCCCCGGGGTGCTATCCCGCCGTTCGATGTTTTTTAGGTCGGCATCTTTTAGGTCGATATTCCCCGGGGGTGCTATCCCGCCGTTCGATGTTTTTTAGGTCGGCATCTTCTAGGTCGATATTCCCCGGGGTGCTATCCCGCCGTTCGATGTTTCCTAGGTCGGCATCTTCTAGGTCGATGCGCCCCAGCGGGATATGACCCAACCCTATGTCGGGGGCGATTGCGCCGATACCGATGGGTGGGTGCCGGCGGCGTTTCGATGCCCGCTTTGCTGATGCCCATCTTGATATCTCACCGGACGCCCGCTTTGATATCTCACTTGATGCCCACTTTGCTGACACCCACTTTGGTATCTGCGGCGAATACTTCGGAACGGAACCCTCGGCATCACCGTGCCAAGGGCACGATCAATAAAAAAAAGAACCTTCCCCGACATCAAGGCACTTATCGATCATCATAAGCAATCGATCGACAAGGGATCATTGCCCGGTGTTTTTTTAACGAAGACACGGGTCTTCTTGCCCCGATCCGTGTGCGCATCATCCAATTTCCAATCAATGGAGAAATAACATCATGGCGTCAAAACGAACGGTTGATCTTCTTCTTACCGATCTTGGCAAGGTGATGGGCTTGCCGGATCTTGCTTTCGACGAGAACGATGGGTGCCTCCTGCAATTCGACGATAGTTTGACCGCGTTAATCCTCTACGACGGCGAGGCCGGCGTATTGTATTTTTTCAGCTATGTCGGGGCGATCCTCGATCAAGCAATGGGGACCGTCGCCCCAAAACTGCTGGAAGCCAATTATCGCTGGCAAGATACCGGTGGCGCGACCCTTTCGCTGCGTCCCGGCAGCGAGAATGACGTGGTCATGACCCAAAAATTCCGACTTGCCGATATGGACGCGCAAAAACTTCAAGAACATCTCGGCACATTTGTCATGCATGTCGAGAAATGGACGAAATTTATTGACGAGAGTGAGCAACACGCCCGGCCGTCAAAACCGGTCGCCAAGGAGAACGCGAATTTATCCGCCGCCCCGTCCGGTGCAATCCGGGCCTAGCCCGCCCGTTCCCGTCAAGGATCACCCCCGGGCCGATTAATGGCTTGGCGCCGGTTCTCACCGATGCCCTCGATGCCCCCGATGCCCCCGATGCCATGTCCGTCCATTGGCCGACATCCTTTGCCGTCACGAATCATCCTCGCACCGCCGATCGGTTTTGGCTTTCCCACTTGGATCGGCATATAGTGCGGATGGGCATATAGTGTCTTTTTGTCACTTGCCCCTTTTTGTCGTTTAACCCAAGGGAACGGCGGTTGATGGAATTAATTGCGATCGAATCCCCCCAATTTGATGTCGATATCGATCTTGCCTATGGGTCGCGGGATAATTTTACCGGCGCGCCGGTCTATCGGCCCGGGTTTCGCGCGCGTTTGCACCCGGACGCGGCGAAAATCCTGGCCCGGGCTATCGATCTGGCCGCGCGCCATGGCTGGCGGTTGCATATTTTCGACGCGTATCGGCCACCGGCCGCCCAATGGCGGTTGTGGAATCATACGCCAAACCCCGAATTCCTTGCCGATCCGCGGCGCGGATCGCCCCATTCACGCGGTGTCGCCGTTGATTTAACGGTGCTTGATAAGCATGGCCACCCCTTTGATATGGGCAGCGATTTTGATGCGTTTACCCCGCGCTCTCATCACGGTAACGGCACCATATCCCGCCAAGCCCAGCATAATCGATTGCTTTTGCTTGGCCTAATGACAAGCGCCGGATGGGATTGTTACCTAAAGGAATGGTGGCATTATCAACTTTTTGATTCCGCGTCCTATCCACTGATCGAAGATTCCGATTGACGGAACCGGAAAACCCGGCGCCGGTTATTGTTTCCCCGATTTTTCTTGGGGCGGGCGGGATCGGTTTTGCCGCGGGGCTGCAGGCGGGTTTTTTGTTTCGATCACGGTCATTTTTTGATGGCGGATGGAAAGCGCGATTTCTCCATTGCGAATCCGCAATGCGTCGGCACCGAAAATATGACGCCGCCAGCCATGTAAGACCGGTGTGTCATTGTCCCCCCGGGCCAGGGATTCAAGGTCTTTGCGATTCGCGACCAGGCCACGGGTGATGTGGTGTTGGGTGCATCGTATCTGCAACAATGCCTGAAACAGGGCAACCATGGCATCGTGTTCCGCCCCCTGGGCCATTTTGGCCGGGACCGGCAATGGTTCTTTTTTGGCACTCGCGTCGATCACGTCTTGGATGGCGGCGTGATGATTGCGGCTTTCCCTTCGCCGATGATCGCCGCTGTCCTTGCCGGAATGGCCGCGGCCGCGGCGCGGCGTCATTTCCGGATGGGGCGGACAAAGAATGGTTTTTAACTGCTGCGGTTTTGCGGCAATGGCAAGCAAATCATCATCATGCAAAATATGGCCACGGGCGATATTGCGGTTTGCCGCCACGGCTTCACGCCAGGCGGCAAGATCGGTGATCAAAGTCCATTGGCGCGGCTGGCAACGGGCGATGATTGCGCCGCTCAGCCGAAGTCTTTTCCAAGCATCTTGAGGGGCGATCGTGTAATTTTCCGGCGTGCCGAGGACATTGGCGCATTCTTCTTCCAGCCATTGCAGGCGACCCGATTCCTCTAGGCGGCGGCGCAAGGCGGTATAGACCGGGGGAAGGTAAAGAACATCGTTCAACGCATAGACCATCTGTCTTTTTTTCAAGGGGCGTTGGCTCCAATCGCTTTGCTGGTCGGCTTTATCGATCACCTTCCCGGTCACTTTATGAACCAATGCCTTTAACGACAGATCTTGACCCATGCCGCACATCATCGCGGCGATCTGGGTATCGAAGACGGGCCGGGCCGGAACGCCGTTGATATGGTAAAGAATGGCCATATCTTGCTTGCCGGCGTGCATAATTTTGAGAATATTCGGATTGTTGATGTGCGCGTGCAAAGCCGCCATATCAAGGGACGGGGCAAGGGGGTCGATCAGGGCACTGCCGCCGTCGGCTAGCGCTATCTGGATAAGGCAAAGCCGTGGACGATAGCTTCTTTGCGAGAGGAACTCGGTATCGAGGGCAATCCAGGGACTGCGCGCCATGCGGGCGACAAAAGCATCAAGGTTTTTTTGGTCTTGGATGGGTCGGATGACGGTATCGTCGTTGCCGGGATGGGGATCGGTTGAGGAAGATGAATGACGGATGGGTTTTACTCGGGACGGCAATCGGGACGGCCGTTTAAATGGTAACCGGGATAGCGCATGTTTTTTCTATTGGGGGCGTGACCCGGGATGGTAATTGTGGTTTTCTAACATTGTTTAATCATAGAGGATGAATTTCCATGAATCAGGAATTGCCGACATATCGCAGCCACCATTGCGGTGCACTCCGCCGGAGTGACAAGGGAAAAACGGTGCGCCTTTCCGGGTGGATCGATCGGCGTCGTGATCATGGCAATCTTCTTTTTATCGATCTGCGTGACCGTGAAGGGGTAACACAATGCGTGATCGAAAGCCATCACGAGAGTTTCGCCATTCTTGACGGCTTGAAACCGGAAAGCGTCGTGACCGTCACCGGCCAAGTGGTCGAGCGCAGCAAGGAAACCATTAATGATAAGCTGCCGACCGGTCGTATAGAGGTATCGATGGCCCGGGTCGACGTGCATTCGCACGCCCATGTTTTGCCTTTTCAGATCAGTGACGATACCGATGCCCCCGAGGAAATCCGCCTGCGTTATCGATTTTTGGATTTGCGCCGCCGGCAATTGCAGCGCAATATTATTCTGCGCTCGCAGGTGGTGGCATCGATACGGCGGCGCATGGTCGATTGTGGTTTTCACGAAATTCAAACGCCGATCCTGACGGCTTCCTCGCCGGAAGGCGCGCGCGACTACTTGGTGCCGTCGCGGCTTCATCCCGGCCAGTTTTACGCCCTGCCGCAGGCACCGCAAATCTTCAAGCAATTGTTGATGTGCGCGGGATTCGAGCGCTATTTCCAGATCGCCCCGTGTTTCCGCGACGAGGATGCCCGGGCCGATCGCTCGCCCGGTGAGTTTTATCAACTCGACTTTGAAATGTCCTTTGCCGAGCAAGAGGACATTTTCGCCACCATCGAGCCGGTTTTAGAAGGTGTCTTCAATGAATTTGCCGACGGTCGGACGGTTGACGGCGCGCCTTTTACGCGGATTGCCTATCACACGGCCATGGATCTTTTCGGCACCGATAAACCGGATTTGCGCAACCCGTTGCGCATTGCCGATGTGAGTGATTGCTTCAAGGGAAGCGATTTTTCCCTTTTTGCCAAGGCGGTCGAGGGCGGCGGATGCGTCCGGGCGATTGCGGTTCCCGGCGCGGGCACACAGCCGCGGGCGTGGTTTGATCGGATGAATGATTGGGCCCGCGGGATCGGCCGGGCGGGATTGGGCTATGTCGCGTTTGCCGATGGCCGGGGCAAAGGCCCGATTGCCAAGCATCTTGACGATGAACGGGTGCAGAAATTGATCGCGACTTGCGCTGCCGATCCCAAGGATAGCGCGATCTTTTTCGTTTGCGGCGATCCATCGACGTTGGGGGATTTTCCGGCAACGGTGCGCGAGCATCTTTGTGACGCGGCCGATCTGCGCGAGAAAAATACCTTTCGTTTTTGCTGGATTGTCGATTATCCGATGTTTGAAAAAGACGCGGATAGCGGGGCGATGATATTTAGTCACAATCCCTTTTCCATGCCCCAGGGCGGGATGGATGCTTTGGCCACGAAAGACCCGCTCGATATTTTGGCATGGCAGTATGATATCGTTTGCAACGGGGTCGAATTATCATCGGGCGCGATTCGCAATCATCGTCCCGATATCATGGTCAAGGCCTTTGCCATTGCCGGATATGATAAAGACGAAGTGGAACGTCGCTTTCCTGCCTTGATGCGCGCCTTTCGTTATGGCGCACCGCCCCATGGCGGCGCGGCCCCCGGCATTGATCGGATGGTTATGCTGTTGGCCGATCAACCGAATATCCGCGAAGTCATTCCTTTTCCGATGAATCAACAGGCGCGCGATCTGATGATGGACGCGCCCGCCCCGATCGATCCGGAACATTTGCGCCAACTCCATTTGCGATTATCGCTGCCGCCGACCCAAAGCGCGAAAGATGACGCGAATAATGATGGGACGGATCCCGGGAAAGATGGCGCGAAGGGCGCCGGGACGGATGCTTCGGGGGCGGATAAATAACCGCGCCCCCCGCTTGTCCCCCGCCCGCGCCGTTTGTCCCCCTGCTTGCTCCCCTGTTCACCCCCCGCTTTGCCCCTCCGCGCGCGCCGCTTGTCCCCCTGTTCACTTCCCGCTGACCTCCCGTTTTACTCCCCCGTGCCCCCCGCTTACTCAAAGAAAGACGGGGGACGAACGGCGATATAGACGGGAATGCGTCGTCTTCAGGGCAAGATCGGGCGGGACAATTGCGCGGGAAAGACCACTTATCCTTTAAGAATGCCATTACGGCACGTTGAGTACCAAGGAATATCCATGGGAATTTTTCCGACATCCTGGCTGCCGTCACGCATGCAGCCGCCAACAAGAATCCCTAATCTGGACGCGCTTAATCATCCCCCCCAAACCGGCAAGGGGACGAGCTTGATGTTGGTGACCAAGGATGGTCGAATCGTCTATCGGGTTTCCTATAAACGCGGGCGATTGCGGCGGTTGTTGGGGCTTGCGGCAAGGACATCGCATTACCGATTTGATCCGAAAAAACAAAAAAATGTCCGCACCGTCATATGGGGACGGGATTTGCTTGATGATCGCCAGACGCGCGATATCCTCGGCGGGGCGTTGCATCAACGGGTTTTCGACAAAATTCAGCAAGCCCGAAGTATCGTGGCCTTTGCCCGGCAAGCGCGGCCGTCGGCAAGACGGTCGTCATCGATGCTGGACGATATTGATTTCGAGCATAACGTGCATCAAGGCTTGAATCACGCCGGATCGAACATGCGCCATCAAATCGATGCGCAAATCCGCAAAATTCCGATCGACAGCGCGGTGTATCGATCCCTTGTCGCGAATGTCGATTCCCGTTTGAACGATATCGAGAACCATGTGACCGATTACGCCCGCAACCGGGATATTCGTCAATTTTATGGATCCTTATTCGCGGAATGGCAGGCCGATGGTACCGTGCGTCCCAATATCCCGCAGGCAAGGACGCCATCATCGCGGCCGGTCGATGATCATGCGGCTACGCCCCCCCCTCGAACACGGCCGACCCGCAATGGCGAATCGCGCGCCCCCGAAGTGCGAAATAGGGGACACAATGGCGAAGAAGGCCGGCCCCAAAGTCGCTTGCGGCTTTTGCACGCGGCCCGGCGTGTGGTCGAGGGGGTTTTTCATCAACCGTCCCAACATCTTTCCATTATACGATTATTTCGGGCCGGCGGCCCGACATCGTCAACGCCGCCCCAAGACGCATCGGCCGCCGATCGTGATCAAAGGGTGTTGACGCGCGGGGCAACGTCATTATCGCCGACCAATTTGTTGCGTGGGGCGCGGGCATGGATAAGCCCCAATACATCAACGAGGGCATCAACAAGGGCATCGACCGGGGCATCCGCCGGGGCAACGATCAAGCCGACCGAATTGGAATTGGATCACACCGGTCAAGGGGCGGCATCGTCCTTGTCCCGTGCGCCGTTTTCATCGGCGGAATCGGCGGCCAAGTCCGATGCCATTAATCGTCCATCGGCAAAGGCGGCCCCTTTGAACGGCAAGACCGATGCAAAGAAAAAGCACCTGCGCCCGGTCAAGCATTTGCGCCGTTTTGTTCGCGGTGTCGGCAAGGGATCGGCAAAAGCCAAAGCGCCCGCGCCGGAAAAACGCCCGTCCCCGCCATCGCCGCAACCGATAAGATATGAAAGCAATGTCTGACGAATGGCGTTTGATGCCGGTGCGTGCCATCGGCTAAAGGCACCCGCTACGGCTATCCGATAGCGGCACCGACCAGGAATCGACAAGCGATCGACCAGGAATCGACCAGGGATCGACCAGCGATCGACAAGCGGTCGGCCAGGGATTGACCAGCGATCGACCAGGGATCGGCCAGGAAACGACAAGCGATCGGCCAGGGATGGACCAGGAATCGACAAGCGATCGGCAAAAGCCAAAGCGCCCGCGCCGGAAAAACGCCCGTCCCCGCCATCGCCGCAACCGATAAGATATGAAAGCAATGTCTGACGAATGGCGTTCGATGCCGGGGCGCGCCATCGGCTAAAGGCATCCGATACGGTTATCCGATGGCGGCACCGACAAAAACGGCGATAAGAAGAAAAAACACCCACCACATGGGATGCGGGCCGGATCCGGATGTCAGTCGACGCAGGGTTTCATCATCCAGTTTAATAACCTGCGGCTTGGTTATGCGATCCAGAAGATGGGGCAGTTTTTCCAGCATCGGGCGGTAATGGGCGGCGATTTTTGCGATTTTGACATCCGGGCGTTGCTCGCGCTTTTGCCACGTGCCGAGAATATCGGAAATGATGCGCCAGACATTCGTTTTCGGGGCCATCGTTCGCGTCAGCCCCTCGGCCATCAACAGCGATTTTTGCAGCATCAGCAACTGGGGCTGAATTTCCATCTTAAAATCGGCGGCGGCGGCAAACAAATGGGCCAGTAAATCGGCCAGGGAAATATCGTCCAGTGACTTGCCGACGATCGGCTCGCCGATGGCGGCGATCGATCGGGTGAAATTCTCGATCGATTGATCGGGGGGAATATACCCGGCTCGTTTATGCAAGATGGCCACGCGCCGGTAATCGCGTGCGATGAGGGCAAGAAGGATTTCCCCAAGGAAGTATCGGTCACGTGCTCTAATCCGTCCCATGATACCAAAATCGACAAGATTAATGCGCCCGTTTCGATCAATCAGAATGTTGCCCGGATGAAGGTCGGCATGAAAAAATCCATTGGTAAAAACTTGCTGGAAAAACCCGCGCACACAGCGCTGGATAATAACATCCGGATCATGGGAAAAACGTTTCAAGGCGGCTTTATCATCAATGCGAAAGCCGTCAATCCTTTCGGCCGTCATGACTCTTTTGCCGGTTCGAGACCAGTCGATTTCCGGAATATGGAAGTCGTTAAATTCTTGCATCTGACGGCGTAATTCGCCGGCCGCGCCCGCTTCAAAGCGCAAATCCATCTCGCTTGTAACCGATTGGCGCACGATCGATAGAGTTTCCTCAAAGCGGAAACGTTTGGCATGCGGGTGCCATTTTTCTATTCCTTTGGCAAGACTGCCGAGCAGGGAAAAATCGCGCTCGAAAAAGCGTTCGATGCCGGGGCGTAAAATCTTGACCGCGACCTTGCGTCCATCCTTGGTGACCGCAAAATGGACTTGGGCGATGCTGGCGGCGGCGATCGGCGTGGGGTCGAATTCGGCAAATAACGTATCGATCGAGCCGCCCAATTCATCCTCGACAATCGCTTTTGCAACGGCGCTATCGAAGGGGGGAAGCCGATCTTGCAGCCGGGTTAGATCGTTGGCGCAGCGCGATCCGATCACATCCGAACGGGTGGCAAGAAATTGGCCGATTTTTATAAAGCCGGGGCCAAGTTCTTGAAACGCATCGACCATCCGAAGCCCCACCCGGCGTTGGTCTTTTGCGGCAAGACGGCGACCGATAAAATGCCAAAAGCCGACCGGAAGCTCGGATAAAAGACCAAAGCGCACGAATACCCGGGCAATGCCGAACAGGCGAAAGATCGCGCGTAGCTGCCTCATGATGGGGCCTTGCGGGCGCGATAGAAATTGACAATCCCCATGCTTAGATCATCGCATTCGACATCGGTAAAGCCCGCTTTTGTGATCTGATCGATGATTTGATATTTGTCGGGAAAGGCGCGAATGCTTTCGGCAAGATAGCGATACGCTGCCCCTTGGCCACTGATGGCGGCGCCCAATTTGGGGATCAGGGAAAGACAGTAAAAATCGTATAGCCGCCGTAATACCGGCATATCGACATGTCCCAATTCCAGAATCATCAACCACCCGCCGGGGGTTAAAACATTGCCGATCTGACCCAGCGCCCGGGCGGTATCGGTAAAATTGCGCAAGCCGAAGGCGAGAGAGCAGCCATCGAAGGAATGGCGGGCAAGGGGTAAATTCTCGGCTTCGCCGCATATCCATTCGATGCGCTCCGCTCTTGGGCGGGATTGGGCCCGTTTAAGCATCGCCGGGCTTGGGTCGCAGACGCTGATGTTCTTATGGCGGCGTGATATGTGCTCAAAGCCAAAGGCGATATCACCGGTGCCACCGGCAAGATCGAGAAGCCGGACAATACCGGCCCGGGCCAGGTTTTCGATAAAAAGATTTTTCCAAAACCGATGCAAGGTAAGCGACATGACGTCGTTCATGCGGTCATAATTGGGCGCGGCCGATTCAAATACGGCCCGCACACCGGCCGTTTTTTCTTTCCGGGAAACGGTTTGAAAGCCGAAATGGGTCGATTCTTGCCCATGGTTGACGGTATCGGAATGACGGGGTTTTGATGGCATGGCGTTGATCCAAACAATAGGCAATGATCATGCGGCGACAAGACGTCAATAGCGGTTGTTATCGTCCAAAAAATCGAGCCACGAAAGACGATCTTAAGAAAACCGGCAAAGATCGCGCCCATGGATAAAAATAAAGGACAACTATGGGCGGTGTGTCGGTCAAAGGCAATGAAGTCTTGATAGGGGGGCCGGATGGTGGGCGGCGTTCGAACGATTTTGTGGCGGCGAAAAGATTTTTCGATGGGATTGATGAAAACGTCGCCGCGCGACCCGATGGCGATCGATTTTCAGGCTTTGCGATCCGTGCCTATCGCATCGTGACCCGTATCGCCGCATCGTGACGTGTGCCTATCGTATCGCCCCGCATCGTGACCCGCATCTTTGTCACTTTTGGGTCGATGCCTATCGCTTTGCGATCTGTGCCTGTCGCATTTTTCTTGAAGAAGACGCCGCCATGCGCTAAAGCAAGCGCTTGGTTGGTTGGGGCGGTTAGCTCAGCGGGAGAGCGCCTCGTTGACATCGAGGAGGTCACTGGTTCAATCCCAGTACCGCCCACCATCCCGCAAGAACACCATCCCAAAAGGGTATCCCGGAACGGCGCCGCCAAGGGATTGACCCCTTAAGGGAATTGCCCCCTTGGACGTGAATCGCACATTGCCCCCAAGAAATTGACCCCTTCGGGGAATGGCTCCCTTGGATTTTCCTCCCTCAGGGAATTGCTCCCTTGGATTTTCCTCCCTTGGATTTTTTGGGGCGTTATCGGAAATTATCCCCCGCACGGGGGCCGCGGCCGATGGGGTATGGAGGTAAATATTGACATTAAGGCGAATCATCCTATTAATACCCGGGCAACCCGACAAAGGGGCGATGCCCACCCGGGCCGAGGGCGGTAACCGCGTTAAAGGCGATATTCACGCCGAAGGCGGTAACCCGTGCTGGAGGCGGGCGTGGGATGCCACGGGATGCAACACCGTCGGGGCCAAGTTCCTAAGGTCAAGGGACGCACCGGTCGGAAAATGGCTAAGGATCGAGTAAGGAAAAGTTGAGGATAAAAAATGAAAGTACGCAATTCGCTTAAATCAGCAAAAAAACGGCATATCCAGTGTCGGATTGTGCGTCGTCGCGGTCGCGTCTTTGTCATCAACAAGACCAATCCGCGCTTCAAGGCCCGCCAAGGCTAACCCTTCCGCCCCGCATTCCGGATTTATCCACGCCAGAGTCAATCGCCGGTTCGAGTTCCGCCAGGGCCAATTCTTCCGCCCCGCACCCCGCATTTATCCACGCCAAGGTCAATCGCCGGTTCGAGTTCCGCCAAGGCTAATTCTTCCGCCCCGCACCCCGGATTTATCCGCGCCAAGGCCAATCGGTGGTTCAAGGCCCGCCAAGGCCAATCCTTCCGCCCCGCACCCCGGATTTATCCACGCCAAAGCCAATCGGTGGTTCAAGGCCGATCCTTCCGCCTCGCATTCATCCGCGCCGTTCTTGATTTCAATTTGGCGGCTTGGTCGGTCGTCTGCCGCCCCCGCAATCCCTCGCTTCGCCCTAACGGGCTTTATACGGGCGCGGGATTATTGGACAAAAGCCACCTTCTTGTCGGTCAGGAACTGGTTGATATCGCCGCTTTCGTGCATTTCACGTAAAATATCGCATCCACCGATGAACTCCCCCTTGATATAAAGCTGGGGAATGGTTGGCCAATTCGAATATTCCTTGATGTCTTGGCGCAGACCATCATCGGTCAGGACATCGACATCGTGGAATTGGACGTTCATCCGACTAAGAATGGCGGCGGCGGTCGCCGAAAATCCACATTGGGGAAAATCCGGTGATCCTTTCATGAAAAGAACGACATCGTGATCGTTAATGATTTTTTGGATGGTGGAATGGGTGGTCATGACGGAGGATTCCTTTCTGATTGAACATGTTTTTTGCGTTGCTGTCGGAAAATAAAATCTTTGTCTTCGCAAGTTCCATAGTCCGATGATAACGCCGCGCTTGAATAAAAACGCTTTTTTGTAAACCGAGGCTTAAGGCAAGATAGGGGATGTTGGCATATTGGCAACAAAAGAATGAATCATGGTGTCCTAATCGTTATTAGGGGGCACGGCGGTCGATACCGACAGGGCGTGTAAATCCGAACCCATTTTCTCGCCGAGGGCTTGGTACACCAGTTGATGTTGGGCAACCCGACTAAGCCCCTTAAAGCGGTTGGAGGTGATTTTCAGCCGATAATGGTTACTGTCGCCAACCAAATCTTCCAATGTGATGAGGGCATCGGGAAAAGCTTGATCCAGCATCGTTTTAATATCGTTTTTTGCCATAGCCATAAAGCCGAACTCCTTATTTATTTGGATGTATTTGGATAAAGGGCGGATGGGCGCCGATGGTTTCGATCCGATCCTTTTGTTCCGTGTCCCTTTGTCCCCACTGTATCCCGTATTGCCGTGTTCTTCATGTCTTTGTTTGCCCTAACCGTCTTTTCCCGCGTGTGTGTCTTGGCGCGCCCCTTGCCCCGGTGTTTTGTCGGTGGGCGTTCCATGCGCGGGTTGGTGGCTATCCGATCGGTGCCTCCCCCATCATGTCGGGAAACCATCCTTCGTGGGCAGCGCGCAATCGAGACAAGGATATGGCCAGTTTATCGCGCCATGTCAATTGAGGGTCTTGGTGATTGTCGGCCAAAGGATCGATGTGGGCGACGACGCGACCGGCAATGGCGTGTTTTTCGGCGGATCGAATGATCGCTTCGGGGCATGTGCCGGCGATGAGGTAGCGGCCCTGATCCTCGCCGAAAAACCCCTCGATGATCGATGATGCGACGGCATCATCATGAATGGCAAGCCCGCTTTGCGCGGCAAGGGCCATGCGGGTCAGGGCGATTAACAGGCCGCCGCCGCCGATGTCATGGACCGCGATTGCCTGGCCGTTCTTGATTTGGGTGCGAACGAATTTTCCGTGCTTTTTCTCGGTGGCCGGATGAACCGGGGGCATCGCTTCGTCATGGTTGTTCGTGCGGCGGATGATTTTGGCATAGAGACCGGCCCCAAGGTGTCCGGGACCATCCCCTATCATGACGATAGAGATCCGCTCGTCCGGTCGGGTTTTCCGGACGGTTTGGATTCGACCAAGGGTCGGAATATCGTCAATCGCATCGACGATGCCGACCATTCCGATGATGGGGGTTGGGGCAATCGCTTTGCCGACGGTCTCGTTGTAAAGGGAAACATTGCCCGATACGACCGGCAATCGTAATTGGCGGCATGCTTTGCCGATTCCGTCAATTCCGGCGGCGATTTGAAACATCGTTCGGGGATTTTCCGGATTGCCATAGTTCAAGTTATTCGTAATGGCAAGCGGCCTGGCCCCGACGCAATGGAGGTTGCGCCAACCCTCGCAAACGGCCTGGACGGCACCGAGATAAGGATCCGCCCGACAATAACGGGCGGTGCCGGTCAGGCAAACCGCAAGCCCGCGCCGGCTTTGCCGGATGCGCAGGATCGCGGCGTTTTCGCCCGGGCCGACGACGGTATCGGCCCCGACGCCGTGGTCGTATTGTTGCCATATCCAGCGGCGGCTGGAAAGATCGCCGCTGCCGATCAGCTTCAGCAAGATCGGGCCAAGATCCCCATCTTCGACCGGTTCGCGGGACGGGCGGGCCGGGGCGGGGCCGGACGGGGCGGGGGCGGATGATTGGCGCCGACGATAGGCGGGGGCATCATCGACCAATGCCCGCACCGGCAGACGAAAAGCGGTTTTTCCGTCTTTTATGCCGGTGACATGATGGTCGGTGCCTATTTTTCCGATCACGGCGTGGCCGATGCGGCGCGATTGCAAAATCCGGATGGCCGTTTCTTGTTTTTGCGGATGGATAACGGCCAGCATGCGTTCCTGGCTTTCCGACAACATAAGGTCATAGGCGCGCATATTGTCCTCGCGGGTTGGAACGCGATCAAGATCAAGGGTGATGCCGACATTGCCGCTGCTGGCCATCTCAAAAGAGGACGATGTCAGACCGGCCGCGCCCATGTCTTGGATGGCCTCGACGGCACCGCTATCCATCAATTCAAGACACGCTTCCAATAACTCTTTCCCCGATAGCGGATCGCCGACTTGAACGGTCGGGCGCTTTTCCTTGGCCTGATCGTCAAATTCCTGGGATGCCATCGATGCGCCATGAATGCCGTCCCGCCCCGTGGCCGCCCCGAAATAAAGCAAAGGCGCCCCGATCGTGCGGGGCGCGGATTGGAAAATACGGGTTTTGTCGACAATGCCGACCGCCATCGCATTGACAAGATTATTGCCGTTATAGCACGGGTCAAAACGGCAATCGCCGCCGACGGTCGCAATGCCGATGCAATTGCCATAGCCGCCAATTCCTCGGGTTACCCCATCGACCAATCGCTTTGTATCGGGGTGGGTCGGATCGCCGAAATGGAGTGAGTTGAGCAAGGCAATCGGCCGTGCCCCCATGGTGAAAATATCCCGCAATATGCCACCGACGCCGGTGGCCGCGCCTTGATAAGGCTCGATGAAAGAAGGGTGATTGTGACTCTCGATCTTAAAGACGCAGGCAAGCCCCTCGCCGATATCGATAACGCCGGCGTTTTCCCCCGGCCCGTGAATCACATGGGGGGCCTTTGTCGGAAGCCGGGCAAGAAGACGGCGGGATGATTTATAGCAACAATGTTCCGACCACATGGCCGAGAAAATGCCGATTTCCGTATCGTTCGGAAGCCGGGAGAGCAGACGAACGATGCGCCGCCATTCATCGGCGGAAAGCCCGGCCGCCATCGCCTTTGCCCGCCCGGCAATACGCCCGGCGATACGACCGGTGGCACTCTTGGTGCCGCGCGATCGCGGCATGGTCTGTGTGCGGGTATTTTTTTCGGGTTGTTGCATCGAGAATAGCGCGGATTAATTGCCGCCCGCCCGGGACGTTAATAACGCGGACAAGCCGCCGCCCATTCGGGGTTTTAATGACGCGGATAAGTCGCCGCCCGCCCAGGGGTTTAATAGCGCGAATAAGTCACCGCCCATTCGCGGCTTTGCTCGGGTTTTCTTTTTATATCGTTGCATCGAGAATACCGCGGAAAAAGCGCAACCCGTCCCGTCCCGAATGAAAGGACTCGATATGGCGTTCCGGATGGGGCATAAGCCCCATGACATTGCCGGTGGCATTGACGATCGCGGCGATGTCATGGCACGACCCGTTGGGATTATCCCCGCGATCGTAACGAAGGGCGATGTGTCCTGCATCCTCGATCCGGGCCAGAACATCGGGCGCGGCGAAAAAAGACCCGTCTTGATGGGCAACGGTAAAGCGCAGCGTATCGCCGCTTTGATATGTTTCGGTAAACGGGGACGACGTGTTTTCAACCCGCAAGGCAACCGGGCGACAGACAAAGCGCAAGGAACGATTGCGAATCAAGGCACCGGGCAGAAATCCGGCTTCGGTCAATATCTGAAAGCCATTGCAGATGCCAAGGACGAAGGCCCCGCGCCGAACATGGTCATGCAGGCTGCGCAGGGCGGTGCATCGGGCGGAAATGGCCCCGGGACGCAGATAATCGCCCCAGGAAAACCCCCCCGGAATGACGAAGAGATCGGATTTTGGTAACGGATCGCGCCAGGACGCGTAGGAAACATCACGAAAGCCCGCGGCATGCAGGGCCCGGAAGGCATCCCGGTCACAATTGGATCCGGGAAAGATGATCACGACCGCCTTCAATGTTCGCCGTCATCGGCATGATCACCGATGCTATAGTCCTCGATGACGGGATTGGCGAGCAATTCGGAACACATCCGTTCAAGATCGCCGCGGGTGTGGTTCGTATCCATCTCCAAATCAAAGATTTTACCCTGACGCACGCGGGTGATTCCGTCGATGCCAAGATCGCGCAGCGCCTGTTGGACGGCCTCGCCTTGGGGGTCGCGCACCCCCGATTTTGGCCGGACGATGATTCGCACCTTGCGCCCCATATTACGGTTCTATCTTTTTTTTGGTTTTCCGCCCGTTTTTCGGCGATGGCCCGTTTTTCGGCGGTGATTTGTCCTTAACTTTGGCGGACGATTTTCCGGTTATCGATTTTCGGGCGGTTGATTTTCCGGTTATCGATTTTCCGGTTATCGATTTTTTGGCGGTCGATTTTTTGGCGGGCGATTTTCCGGTTATCGATGGATCTTTGGTGATCACGCCGTTGGATTTATCATTTTCCGGCAGAAGACAAAGACGCCGGGCGACGTCGCGATAGGCTTCCTCGACATGACCCAAATCGTGGCGAAAGCGATCCTTGTCCATTTTCTTTTTGGTTTTCATATCCCAAAGGCGGCATGAATCGGGACTGATCTCATCGGCCAGCAGGATTTGCATATGCTCGTTATCCCAAAAGCGACCGAATTCAATTTTGAAATCGACAAGCTTTAACCCGACATTAAAGAACACGCCACTTAGGCAATCGTTAATCCGCAGCGCCAGATTGAATATATCGTCCAATTCCGCCGAAGTGGCCCAATTCATCGCCGTGATGTGTTCCTCACACACCATGGGATCGTCCAGCTCGTCGCTTTTGTAATAGTATTCAACGATAGAGCGGGGCAGGACATGCCCCTCGTCGACGCCGATGCGGCGACACAGGGAACCGGCGGCAAGATTGCGGACCACGACCTCGATCGGGATAATCTCGACCGCCTTGACCAGCTGCTCGCGCATGTTGAGACGGCGGATCAAATGGGTCGGAATGCCGCTTTGCCCAAGACACGTCATCAGATGGGACGAGATCCGGTTGTTTAGGGCACCCTTGCCGCTGATGACCGCTTTTTTCTTATTATTAAAGGCGGTCGCATCATCCTTGAAATACTGGATAAAGGTACCCGATTGGGGGCCTTTATAAAGAATCTTGGCCTTGCCTTCGTAAATTGGTTTTTGCCGGGACATAGCGCCCTCCGGATCGGATTATCGTCCAGCCACGCCGGCGGGAACATAGCTTGTGTGACACGCGCGCAAGACACATACAATCGGGGTCATCCCGCGTCGGTGCCCATGGTGGCACGAGTCATAACAGATGCGCGGGGGCGAGACAATCTTTCGGATAGGAAAGCTGTTGCTTGAGTTCCGCGCGCTCTTGATATAACGAGTAGGCATACCGGAATGGAAAATGCCATATATCCGGAATATCAATCCGGAGCAAATACGGCGGATGCATAAAAAGACCATCACGGTGATTCTCGGGGACGGGGCCGAACGGGTGCTTGAACCCCCGTTTGACGGGGCGTTACTGGCGTCGATGATTTCGCCCTCAATGGCGAAAAAGGCATTGGCGGTGCGCGAAAACGGCACCATTCGCGATCTGACCGTGCCGTTGCAAGATGGGGCCAAGGTCCGCATATTAACGCGGGACGATGCCGATTGCCTGGACATTTTGCGCCACGATTGCGCCCATTTAATGGCGCAGGCGGTCAAGCAATTATATCCGGAAACACAAATCAGCATCGGGCCGGTCATTGCCAATGGATTTTATTATGACTTTGCCCGGGCCGAACCGTTCACTCCGGATCATTTTGCCGCCATCGAAAAAAGAATGGGCGAGATTGTCGATCGGGATATTCCGGTCTGCCGTGAAGAAGTCGCGCGCGATGATGCCCGGGATTATTTTCTTCGGGCGGGCGAAGAATACAAGGTCAAGATTTTGGATGATATCGGCCCGGACGAGACCATCAGCCTTTATCGCCAAGGGGATTTTGTCGACTTGTGCCGCGGCCCCCATTTTACATCGACGGGCAAGGTGGGCAAGGCGTTTCGCTTGATGAAGTTGGCCGGGGCCTATTGGCGGGGTGATTCGAATAATCCGATGCTGCAGAGGATCTACGGCACGGCGTGGTTTGCCCGCAAAGATCTGGATGCGTATGTCGAACGCATGGCCGAGGCCGAAAAACGCGACCACCGCAAAATCGGGCGGGCCATGGATTTATTCCATTTCCAGGACGATGCCCCCGGCGCGGTCTTTTGGCACGCCAAGGGATGGGGGTTGTTCTCGCGCCTTGTCGACCATCTGCGCCGACGCCAGGAAGCGGCCGGATATGAAGAAATCAACACCCCGGAAATCATCGATCGCGCTTTGTGGGAAGCATCCGGACATTGGCAGACATTCCGGGAACACATGTATACATCGCAAACCGAAGACGGGCGCGTTTTTGCCGTCAAGCCGATGAATTGCCCGGGCGGGGTCCAGGTTTTCCGCGCTAAAAACCCCAGCTATCGGGATTTGCCGATGCGGGTTGCGGAATTTGGCAAAGTCCACCGCTATGAACCGTCCGGAGCGTTGCACGGATTGATGCGGGTGCGCGCTTTTACCCAGGACGATGCCCATATTTATTGCCGCGAGGATCAAATGCTGGATGAATGCCGCAAGGTGATCGGTCTTGTTCTTGATCTCTATCGCGATTTTGGCTTTACCGATGTCGCGATTAAATTCGCCGATCGGCCGGAACGTCGGATCGGCGACGATGCCGTCTGGGATCGCTTGGAAAAAGCCTTGATCGACGCATTGCAAAGCCTTGATCTTGATTATAGCCACAATCCGGGCGAAGGGGCCTTTTATGGACCGAAATTGGAATTCGTTCTGCGTGACGCGCTTGGCCGCGATTGGCAATGCGGGACGTTGCAGGTCGACCTTAATATGCCGCGCCGTCTCGATGCCTTCTATATCGGGCAAGACGGCGATCGCCATTTTCCGGTGATGTTGCATCGCGCGGCCTTTGGCTCTCTCGAGCGCTTTATCGGCATCCTGCTCGAACATTATGGGGGCAATTTGCCGTTATGGCTTGCCCCGGTGCCGGTGATGGTCGCGACCATCACCGGCGATGCCGATGATTACGCGCGCGCGGTCCATCAACAATTGCGCGCCGCCGGGGTGCGGGCCGATATCGATCTGCGCAACGAGAAAATTTCCTATAAAATTCGCCAGCACAGCACCAATCGCGTGCCGATTATCGCGATTGTCGGCAAAAAGGAAGAGGCGAATGCCACCATTGCTCTGCGCCGTTTGGGACATCGCGGTCAAGAAGTTCTTGCTCTTGCCCAAGCAATTGCTAAACTGCAAAGCGATGTTGCCGAGCCGACCATGCACGATGCCGTTCAAAGCCCGGGGGGGAATATGTCGGATAATGCCTGATTACCGCCGCTTGATGATAACCGTTCAATGCAAACCCCCGATAATAGACGCTTGATGCAAACCCCCGATGATAGCCGCCCGATAATAGATGTTCGATGCAACCACCCGATAATAGATGTTCAATGCCCGATGATAGCTGCTTAATGCAAACCCCCGATAATAAACGCTTGATGCCCGATAATAGACGCTTAATGCAACCACCCGATAATAGACGCTTGATGCAAACCTTCGATCATAGATGTTCGATGCAACCATCTGCGCCGTTCGATGCAAAGGAATAGCGCTTGCCGCTGATGCAGCAAACTTCCTCTAACGGCCATCGTTTGAACCGGGATATCGTTTCCTCGACGGTTCGGGTCATTGACGGGGACGGAAAATCCGTCGGTATCATCGCGCTGGATGAAGCCATTGCCATGGCGGAAGCGGCCGGTCTTGATTTGGTCGAAATGTCGCCCGAAGCATCGCCGCCGGTATGTCGGTTGCTCGATTACGGGAAATACCGGTATCGCCGCCAGAAAAAAACGTCCGAGGCCCGCCGCCGCCAAAAAACCATCGATGTCAAAGAAATCAAATTACGCCCCGGTATCGATGAACACGACTACCAGTTTAAGCTTCGCTCCGTTTTACGCTTTCTTGAAAAAGGGGATAAGGTGCGTTTGGTCGTCCGTTTTCGCGGGCGCGAGTTGGATTACCAACAACGCGGTCGGGATGTCTTGAATCGCCTTCTCGGCGAGGTGGAAGACGCCGGTCGGGTCGAGCAGGACGCCAAACTGGATGGGCGGACCATGGTTATGATCGTTGCCCCGAAATAAACCGGGGTTGGCTATAATCGTTGCCCCGAAATAAACCGGGGGCGGCTGTGGTTGCCTTTTTCATCTCTTTTCCATCCATTCTTGACCTTTTTTCCATCCATTTTTAACCCTTAGGGGGACATGCGGGGGGGCGGGTGCCGCCGGCGGGGCGGATAAAAAAGGCGTTTTATTCGTAAAGGGCGGCGGTGGCGGCGGCGTGAAGAAGGGCCCGGGCTTTGTGGCGGCATTCGTGGTATTCGGAATCGGGAATGGAATCGGCAACAATACCGGCACCGGCCTGAACATGCAGGGTTTTGTCGGTTAAAATCGCCGTGCGCAACGCGATGCACATATCCATCTGTTGATCGGCCGAGAAATATCCGACCCCACCGGCATAGATACCGCGATGGTCGCCCTCCAGTTCATCGATGATTTCCATGGCCCTGATTTTCGGTGCGCCGCTGACGGTTCCGGCCGGAAAACCGGCAATCAAGGCATCAAGCGCGGAATAATCTTTTTTCATGGTTCCCTCGACATGGGAGACAATGTGCATGACATGGGAGTACAGCTCGACCTTCATTTTATCGCTGACCCGAACGCTGGCCGGTTCGGACACCCGCGAGACATCATTGCGACCAAGGTCAAGCAACATAAGATGTTCGGCCAATTCCTTCGGATCGGCAAGAAGATCGGCTTTTTGTCGTTCGTCCTGGGCCGGGGTTTGCCCGCGCCGTCGGGTGCCGGCGATGGGGCGCACCGATACTTTGTCGTTTTCGACACGCACGAGAATTTCAGGACTCGAACCGACAATGGAGAATGTGTCGAAATTAAAACAGAAGAGGAAAGGGGATGGATTAAGGCGGCGTAGGGAGCGATATAAAGCCAGCGGCGAAGATGTGAAAGGGCGGGTGAATCGTTGGGATAACACCACTTGGAAAATATCACCGGCATGAATATAGCGCCGGGCTTGTTCGACCATGGCGCAATAGCGTTCATAGTCGGTATTCGAGGTGACATCGGCAAATATGGCATCGCTTGCGTCGGCTTTTCCGGTGACATCGGGGCCGGGTGTGTCGGGCCATTCCGGTCGATCGGATGGCCGATCAAATGGCCGGTTAAATGATTGGGCCAATGATTGGATAAGCGGGATGGGGGTCGGTTCGGCGTGGGCGCTTTTGATGACCTCCAGCATGCCGTCACAGCGTTGATGGGCCATTTCCCAAGCCCGGGTGGCCGATATGCCATTTTGCGGTCGCACCGGGGTTGTGATGAAAAGGGTATCATCGACATGGTCAAAAATGGCCATGATTTGCGGACGCATAAATATCCCATCGGGAAGATCAAGCCCCGGCTTGGCCGATTTTGGCAATGTTTCCATCAGGCGCACGGAATCATAGGACAGATAACCGAACAAGCCTGCGGCCATCGGCGGCAATTCCTTGGGAATGGTGATTTTCGATTCTTTGATCCAGTGCCGCAGCGATAAAAGAGCCGGGCGCGGACAGGGGGTGAAATCGTCTTTAAAACGATCCCCCGAATGATTTGCGGAGTGACCTTTCGAATGATCCCCCGAGTCCGCCCCCGCCCCCGAATAAGCCCCCGAATGAGCCCCCGAGCAAGACCCCGAATAAGATGGGCGCGGATGGTGGTTTATGTGCGCCTTGTTGCCCCGGCAATGCCAAATCATATCGGGATCGGTGCCGATGGCGCAATAACGGCCCCGGTACCGCCCCCCCTCGACCGATTCCAGCAAGAAAGACCACGGATTGCGTTTGGTGATAAGCGTCATCAGCCCGACCGGGGTCAGGGTGTCGGCGGCAAGGGAGAGCCAAATAATTTGGGATTGCCCCTTTGCGTAATTTTCCGAAAAAGCGCGAAAATCGGTTTTTTGCGCTTTGTTCATGGTGTTGTCTCGCACGTCTTCGATCAAAGAATGTCGTCAATGGCTCGATCTTCAATGCTGATTGGATAAAACCGCTGTAAATATTTGGCGTATTGATCGAGAAGGTCATCGCCGACTTCACGTTCAATCGTGCTTTGCACGGAACGAACCAGGCTTTTGGAATCAAGATCGGCATCGCGAATATCCGTTAATCTTGCGACAATCACCCCTTCCGGTATGGTCACCATCAGGCTTTCCCCGACCGACGAAAGGTTAAACAATCCCTCGGCCAGTGGCGCGGGGATTTCTTGGGAAAGAAAAGTCGAACGGGTGAAATCGGCACTGGTCGAAAGCTGCAATCCCCGGCGTTTGGCCAATTGGCCAAAATCGGCCCCATCGCCCAGTTCTTTGAGAATATCGCGTGCTTGTTGTTCGGCTTTTTCCCGTTTTTCGTTCTCTTGCCATTTTTCCAGCACCTTGGGGCGGGCTTCGGCAAAATCAAGGGGCCGGGCCGGGGTGACATCATCGACCCGTATGGCGAAAAACCCGTCGCGGTCGGTTTCGACCAAGGCGGTGTGCTCTTTGCCTTTTTCCAAATCAAAGGCCTGCGATAAAAAGCGATTCTTTTCCGGCACGGCGATTTCCACGCCCTTGTCGTCGCGCCCCTTGTCGTCGATACGGGCGATCGTGCGTAAGGGCAAATCGATCAACGCGGTGACATCGGCAAGGGTATCGCCGGCGGCAAACCCATCTTCGACTTTACGGCTAAGGGCATAACCGGCTTCGATCGCGCCTTCCATGGCAAGGGCTTGCCGGATGGCCGGGGCGGCTTCTTCAAAGGAAATGGTCACCTGTTCTTGGATGTCTTCAACCCGGACGATGTGCCAGCCAAAAGGGGATGATATGGGCTTGGTCATCCCTCCCTTGGGCAGGGCAAAGACATCTTCTTCAAGCGCATCGATCATATCCTCGCGTTGGTTCCATTCCAGATCGATGTCTTTTTCGGTTTGATTGGCGATTTCCTTGGCGACAAGGGCAAAATCATCGCCGTTGTTAATCCGTTCCCAGGCACTTTTGGCGCGATCTTCATCCGGAACGAGGATTTGCAGCAAGCGGCGTTTTTCCGGGGTGATATACCCATCGCGGCGTGCGTCATAGGTTTCACGAACGTCTTCGTCGACGATATCGATATCGGCGGCAAGAAGTCGCGGGGTGATGGCAAGATAGCTCAACGCCCGGTATTCCGGTGCTTGGAAATCATCCTTATGTTGATCGAACCATGCGCGCAAGACGGCATCGCCGGGGTCTTGCGGGGCGGCGATCTCTTCCGGATTAATCAAAATGCTTTGGCCGATGCGGCTTTCCTGCCGGAACAGGGTCAAAGGGCGGACAATGGCATCCGGGGCGGACAGGGCAATTTTGACGGTTCCGGTTAATTGCAAGCGGCGCAGATCTTGACCCAAATCATTGACGAAGGCGTCTTCGCTATAGCCCGCGTCGCGTAATACGCGGCGGAAATTCAACTCGTTAAACGCGCCGAAATCGTCCTGAAAATCAGGATTAAAGTAAATCGCGCGCCGAATTTGGTCGTCACTGACGGCAAGCCCCATCGATCGGGATTCGTTATCGAACAGGGCCCGGGTGATAAGGGTCGACAAGGTCATATCGACAAAGCCCAACTGGCGGCCTCTCTCGCCCGTGAAGCGCCCGCCGAGAAGTTTGGCGATTTCCCTGGTTTGATTGCGGTAATGGCGCAAGAAATCCCGCGAATCAATCACGCCATCGCCGACTTTTGCGACGACGACCTGCTGCTGGGGATTAAAGAAAACATCGCTGATGCCCCACAAGGCAAAAGCGGCAATCAGCAATAGAAAGAGGAGCGAAAATATAATTTTCGTCAGCCAGTTTTTTTTGTATTCACGCAAAAAGCGCAGCATGGCACACCCCGCAACGGTTGGCTAAAGGGGCATCATAATCGGACATCGGCCAAATGCCACAATTTTATCCCTTTTTATCCCTCGTTATGGGGTGGGGGTGCATGGGATGGGGATATGGGCGGGCGCGAAGATGGGTGCAATCGATGAAAGCACCCCACGAAAGCACCCCACGAAAGAGCCCCACGAAAGAGCCTGGTGATGGGTATAGTATCCCGCCAAAACGCCCGTCCGCCCACTCGGATGAAAGGCCGCTCGGATGAACGCCTGCCCGCTCGGATGAAAGGCCGCTCGGATGAACGCCTGCCCGCTCGGATGAAAGAGGCCGCCCGCCCACTTGCGATGAACGCCTGCCCGCTCGGATGAAAGAGGCCGCCCGCCCACTTGCGATGAACGCCTGCCCGCTCGGATGAAAGACCAAAGGTGACGATCAAGATACGGTCGATCGGGTCAGCATTTATCCCCTTCGCGCGGGTGATAATTGGGGGCTTCGCGGGTGATGGTGACGTCATGCACATGGCTTTCACGCATTCCCGCCGCGGTGATCCGCCGCCACAGAGTGTGGGTTCGCATCCGTTGGATATCGGCGGCCCCGACATAGCCCATGGCGGCGCGCAATCCGCCGCCAAGCTGGTGTAACACCCCGGAAACCGGCCCTTTATAAGGTACCCGCCCCTCGATTCCTTCCGGAATAAGGGCATTGACGTCGGTATGATTATCTTGGAAATAACGATCGGACGATCCGCGCTGCATGGCGGTTTGCGATCCCATCCCGCGATAGGATTTATAGGGGCGCCCCTGGTAAAGGAAAACATCGCCGGGGCTTTCGTCGGTACCGGCCAGAAGGGAACCGATCATGATGCTGTTGCCGCCGGCGGCAATGGCCTTGGCCCCGTCACCGGAATAGCGCACCCCACCATCGGCGATCACCGGAATATCCCCGTCATCAAGGGCATGGCATACGTCGTAAAGGGCACTGAATTGGGGAACCCCGACACCGGCAACGATACGCGTGGTGCATATGGATCCGGGGCCAATTCCGACTTTAATCCCGTCAATCCCCAGTTTTTGCAGGTCTTTCGCGGCCTCGGCGGTGGCGATATTGCCGACGACAAGGTCAAAGTGATCGCCAAGCGCGCGCACCGCTTTGCATGTGTCGATGACGGATTGGGAATGGGCATGGGCGGTATCGATAACGATGGCATCGGTATCTTCGTGAATGAGGGAACGGGCGCGCTGAAGGGCCGGTTCGCCGACACTAATGGCACCGGCGACACGCAGGCGTCCCCTCTCGTCTTTGCAGGCGTCGGGGTGTTGTTCGGATTTTTCGATATCTTTAACCGTGATCAGGCCGATGCAACGATATTCTTCGTCAACGACAAGCAGTTTTTCGATGCGGTGGCCGTGCAAAAGACGCTTTGCTTCCTCGCGGTCGATATTTTCCGGCGCGGTCACCAGATGATCCTTGGTCATCAAGGACGATACTTTTTGATTTGGATTATCGGCAAAACGCATATCCCGATGGGTTAAAATGCCGACGAGTCGTCCGCTGTCCGGCTTAACGACGGGAATGCCGGAAATTCCGTATTCGCGGGTTAATTCGATCGCTTCGCCAAGTTTTTGATCCGGCCCGATCGTGACCGGATCGACCACCATTCCCGATTCGAATTTTTTGACCCGACGTATCTGGGCGGCTTGCTCGGCAATCGATAAATTCTTGTGAATGACGGCAATTCCACCGGCTTGGGCCATGGCGATGGCCATCCGATGCTCGCTGACGGTGTCCATGGCCGCGGCGCAAAAGGGAATTTTCAAATTGATGCGGCGGGAAAAGCGGGTGGTGATATCGACGTCGGCGGGCAACACATCGGATTTTGCAGGCACAAGAAGAATGTCATCAAAGGTCAGCGCCTCTTGCGCTTGTTTCCTTGTCCGTATCGTCATTATCGCGCCACATTAAGGGTAAAATTATCTTCACACAAGGCTTGGCTTTTTCCGTCCCCGCCAATCAGGCCCGGCAAAGGGCGGGACGGCAAAGTTTTGGTGGCCGCAGGCGTCATTATCGGGTCGGTTCCGGTGGCAACCGGCGGTCTTGGATTTGCCGCAACGCCCGACCCCACCAATGCCACCGCGGTGTCGGATCCGGATCATTGCCGATCGTTTCGGCAAGGGCGGTACAATTCAAAGAAAACGAGGGGGACACGGCCATTTGCGATGAATCGCCGATTGTCGGCCAGGATCTTTGGGGTTCCGGCCACGGTTTGAAATAGAGGCGCAATTCCCGGCCATGTCGATCCAACGTCGGTTGATGCGGGGCGTAACAATGAAGGCTTGGGCCGATTTTCCGATCGACATCAAGAACGATCGGCGATGGCGGATGGATATAGGTATGGGCGTCAATGCCGGAGCGAACCGTCACGGCCAGGGGCAACGCGCGGCTGATAAGGCGAAAGCGATCGATTTGCCCATAGTGTTGATTTATTGCAAAACGAGGAAGGTAAAAGATATCGGCGCGCCCATCGGCAACGCTGGAATATTGACCAAAGGCGGCAAGATACCCGTATTGCGCAAGAACATCGCGGGCGGACGGGTCGTATTGTCCGTAAGGATAAGAATAAAGCCGGGGTTCTTGACCGGTTTCTTCGGTCAGGCGGCGATGGGCTTTGACGATGTCGTGTCGGTCGCGCGCGGCCAAGGGACGCAGCCGCGAATGGCCGGCCGAATGATTGCCGATGGTGGCCAGGGGCGATTGGGCGATGATCCGGATTTGTTCCCACGTCATATAGTCGCGATAGCCACCGTCAACGGCATCGGTTGATACGAACAGGGTAAAGGGAAGTCCCATTTTTTCGAGAATAGGCCAGCCATGCGCGAAAAAACTGGCATAGGCATCATCGATGGTGATGGCGATGGTGTTTATCGGCAGTTGGCGATTGTGGCCAAGGGCGTGGACGATATCGATAAGCGGCAGGATATGATAATCGCCCCCGACCAAGATGTCGATCTGGCGGGCAAAGAGCGCGGTGTCGATCTGGGTCGATGGATGGTGGGCTTCGTCAAATCGATGATAGACGAAAATCACGGCCCCGCTTTGTTCGATATCGTGCGCATCGGCGATGTCTTTTTCGGCAAAGGCGCTCGTTCCATGGGCGGCGATGATCACGCCGATGATGATCGCCGGGATGATGCCCATTCCCGCACTTATGCCGCCCATCCCTCGGTTTTCTCCGCTTATGCCTCCCGTCGCCGCGCTTATGTCCCCGCTGCTCGTGCTTCCTATGCTCGTGCTTGCGCTTATGTCCCCGCTTTTATCCATTCGCGCGCCCATGTTGATGGCGGTGCGTATTGCCCACCGGGCAAGGCGTCGAGGGGGGGCATCGGAATGAATCTGGTTCATCGGCGAATACTAGCATAAAAGGTTGCAAATCGTAATAACTCCATTATACTGGAAAAATATTTACAATGATTGAGGAATAATTAATGAATATCGATCTGAAACGATTAATTGCTTTTCACTATAAACAAAGAATGCAGGAAGATCGATGCAAGTAAGTGTAATTATGACTGTTGTTCGTAATAATACCATTACCGTGAAAAGGAGATTTAAAATGACAAATAAAGTAAGGACCTTTAGTGGCAACGCAGAGCGGGTTGTTGTTTTGCCTGTGACTAAAGAGCGTTCGACGATCGATGTAAGTGATTTTACTAATGAGATTTTGGAAACCCTTTTCCAGTATGGATTACAAGAAAAGATCACCGACAGTGCTGCAATTGCAAAAAAAACCGAGCCTGACGAGATCAAACGCAAAGCTCTTCGATTAGAGAAGGTTGAAGAGTGTATTAAAAATCTGAAATCGGGAAAATGGAATGCTACACGAATGGATCCTTTGGACAGGGCTATTTTTGTTGTCGCTTCTAAGAATGAGCCTAGTGTTAAAGATGCAACACCTGAACAAAAAGAGAAAATCATCACTCGTATCAAGGCTGAAGATACCGAAGCCTCTAAGCATATTATGAATCTTGCTCGTGAAAAAATGGAAGCTGATCGTAAAGCTGCTACAGTTACTTCATATTCATCGTTGCTCGAAGAGCTTAATATTAAGGATTTCTGAAAAGAGCTGCGATTATAATAATATCATTATATTGGAAGGAAATTTGAAATGTCAGATAAATTATTCACGATTAATGTCAAGGCAGAACGGGTTGTTGTTTTGCCTGTGACTAAAGAGCGCCGGAAGATCAATGTAAGTGATTTTACTGATGAAATTTTGGTAAAACTCGTTCAGTATGGATTGCAACAAAAGATCACCGACAGTGCTACAATTTCAAAAGAAGCCGAGCCTGACGAGGTGAAACGCAAGGCACTTCGATTGGAGAAGGTTAACGATTGCATTAAGAATTTGAAAGCAGGAAAATGGGGCGCAACAAGAATGGATCCTTTCGATAAGGCTATTCTATCCGTTGCGACTAAACATGCTCCCAGTATTTCAAAAGCATCGGCTGAACAAAAGGCAGAGATTGTTGCCAAATTGAAGGAAGAAAAGACTGAAACTTCGAAGCGTATTATGGATCTTGTTCGTGAAAAAATGGAAACTGACCGCAAAGTTTCTACATCCACTTCAGCATCATCGTTGCTTGATGATATTGGTCTTGGGACTGATGAAAGTGATGAGAAAAGAGGAGGAATCATGACACAGGATAACGCCACCCTGGATGCCCGGGGGTTGGATATTCTTTTTCGCAAAGCCCACAGTCACACGCGTTGGAGTGACCGACCATTGGACGATGCGATCTTGCATCAAATTTATGATTGCGCCAAATTCGGCCCGACCAGCGCGAATTGCTGCCCCATGCGCATTGCTTTTATCCGTGGGGTCGAGGCCAAGCAAAAATTGCGCGATTGCCTTAGTCCCGGCAATGTCGACAAGACAATGGCGGCACCGGTGACGGCGATTTTTGCCTATGATCGCCAATTTTATACGCAGATGAAACGGCTATCGCCGTATTCCAATATCGGCTCCGGTTATGCCGACGATCGCGCCCGGGCCGATCGGGACGGGCATTTCAATGCGACCTTGCAATGCGCTTATACCATCTTATCCGCGCGCGCTTTCGGTGTCGATTGCGGGCCGATGCTGGGCTTTAACAAGGAAAAAACAGATCGGGCGTTTTTCGCCGGAACCGATTGGCGCAGTGTCCTTCTGTGCAATCTTGGCTATGGTATGGATACGGAGCGCAAGCGCGCACCGCGCCTGACATTTGCCGAAGCATGCCGCGTCGAATAGGGGGTCGAATAGGGGTCGAATAGGACGGGGGGCGCCGATCGATGCGGGATCGATGGCTTTTGCCCCTTTCGACAACGCCTTCTTGTCTTAATCTTAGAACGCGCCGGGCTTGGTCGACCTCGGCGGTGCCGCTTGCCTTAACCTTAGGCCGCGCCTGCCTTAATGCCCACGCTTGGATCGATTTTGGTGGTGCCTTAGGGCGCGCCGGGCTTGGTCGACCTCGGCGGTGCCTTTATCGGGTTTGGCCTTTTATTGATTGGGCGGCGAGGATGTGCGGTGGCGCAAACTCCATAAATAATCCAGGGATATTTTTCCGGCACCAAAGTGCAAGATATATAACAAGCCCGTTGCCCACAAAAGATGATCCAGCCAAATATGCGGATAGACAAACACCTGGATGACGAGGGCCATAAACAAAAAGACGACCGCCGAAAGGCGACTGGCAAGGCCGACGATAAGCAGCACGGAAAAAACATGTTCGTTGATAGAGGTGATGATCGCGGCCCATTCGGGCGGCAATAGCGGCACGTTGTACTCATACCGAAATAAGGCAAGGCTTGATTCGTTCACGTTCCAGAATTGCCAATCGTTGGTCCTTGTCATGCCCGATTTTAAAAATGTCCACCCGACACTCACACGTGCGGACAAGGCGATAAGGGATGGTGGAATAAGGTTGCACAGGGCGTTGAATATATTCACGCCGATGGTCCATGTTTTGTTCAGCATTGTTTTCCTCCTGATAATGGCAATGGTGTTTGTCGGGTTGCATGTCCGGCCTGCGGCGGCGCGGGTGGGCGGGCGACATCGTCCGGCATCGTCACGTAGTGCCCGACATTGTTAAGGGCGCCCATCTTTGCCAAGACGGATGCCCGAATTCGTGCGCCGTCAGCCCGTATATTTCGGACATGGGTGTTTCCGATATGGGTGTTTCCGGCATGGGGTGTTTGCGATGTTTTCGTGCCTCCGGCATGGGTGTTTCCGATATGGGTGTTTCCGATATTTATGTTTTTGGCGCGTGTGTTTCCGGCATGGTGAAAACGCCATTAGAGAGTAAAAAGGCAAAATTTTCAACCAAGTTGAAGGTGCTATTGTGGGCGATGGCCTTTTCCCCGGCTTGGCCAAGGGTGCCGCCATCGGCCAGGGCATCGAGAAAAGTGGCGATATCCGACCCGCATTTAAGGATTTCGACTTTGTCGGGGCGACATTCTGGGGTTAATCCCGGGCCGGATTCTTTTTGGGTTAATTCTTTTTGGCGAACGACGATCAGATGCTGCGTTCCGGATGGGGCATGAAGGGGGGTTTGGGGCACGTCGTCGCATTGATTGTTGTTCCATATTTCAAAAACGGCCCATGGCGACGTCATTCTTTGGATGGACGGATGGAGAGGAAGCCGTGTTGCGCCCAAATCATCGGCGTTCATTCCGGACAGCGCGGCCGGGGTACAGGTGGGATGGTCGGATGCGTGGGCGACTTTGCGAATGGCGTTTTCCAAACGGGCGACATCGGCAAGATAGGGATCGTTTTTGGCAAAATCGGCCAGAAAGTCACCAAATTCATCGCCATAGTCAAACAGACATGGCGTTTTCGGGGGATGATCGGCGATGAAGTGGCGGCATAAAACGGCAAAGGATGCTTCGGATACCAAGCGTTGGACGACCGGATAGGACGTGGCCAAGGCATCGGTCATGGTGGTCATGAAGTGATGCCGATGCAGGCCGATAAGGGCGGTATTGTGTTTCGGATCGCCTTTGAACAAAGGGGCAAGGCGTTTTCTTTTGCGGTCATCGCCGTTGTCGATAATGGCGTCGCGGACGGCTATTTGGCGTTGTTTCAGCACGACCCGTTGTCGCCGATCGCGGCGATGATGGTGTCGGCTTTATCCGCTTCCCCAATCAGGGTCGCAAGATCGGGTAGATCGCTATCCCATTCAATAAGGGTTGGGGTTGCCCCGGTCAGGGCAAGGGTGCGCCGGTATAAATCCCATACGGATTCCGAGACGGGGGTGCCGTGCCCATCAATCCAGACGTCGCGCCCCTCGATGGTATCGACACAGTGTCCGGCAAGATGAATTTCGCCGACCTGATCCAGGGGCAGCGCCATGATATAGTCCCACGGTTTAAAATCGTGATTGCGGCTATTGATGTAAATGTTGTTGATATCCAAGAGGAGGCCGCATCCGGTACGGCGACACATCTCGGCGATGAATTCCGGTTCGGGAATTTCGGATTCCTTGTATTGAAGATAGGATGACGGATTTTCCATCAAGATGCGGCGGCCAAGGGCATCTTGGATGCAATCGACATTGCGACTGATGACGGCCAGGGATTCGGAACTGCGCGGCAATTCCATCAAATCGTTTAAATAGATTCCGTCGATCGAAGACCATGTCATATGTTCCGAGACCAGTCCCGGATCAATGCGGTCAATCAGGTCTCGAAAGGCCTGCAGATGCGACGGGTCGATTTCCTGATCGCTGCCGGGGGAAAGACCAACCCCGTGCAACGACACCGGGTATGATTGGCGGGCTTGTTCAAGATCGCGATTGGCGAGCGAATCGCCAAAGTAATTCTCGGCATGGACTTCAAGCCAGCCGACATCGGGACGCCGATCAAGCACATCGCGTATATGGGGGGTGCGAAGACCGATACCGGCTCGCTTGGGAATGGCAGCGTCCACTTTCATCTAGGTGTATCCCCCGATTTTATGGGTTTTGTGAGCAAGGGTGAAAGGGGCAAGGCGGCGCCCCGGATAGAAACCGGAATGCGGGCCAAGGCCGCGGCGTTCCTGTGCCCAAATTTGATGGCTTAAATCCGATGGCCCAAACTCGACCGCTCAAATCTGATGGCCCAAACTCGACCGCTCAAACTCGATGGCCAATTTCGATGGCCGATCGGCGCGACCGCGATATAACACGCGGCCACGCGATCGGGATTTCCCGACTTAAGAGGGTTTTTTGGTCGAACCGCCGGCCAGCTTCTTGCAGGTGCCCTGGGGAAGAAAGAGCCAAGCGTCCTTTTGCCCGTCCTTGGTGGACGTGCCGGAACATGACGATGTTGCGGTGGCGCAATCGTTATGGCCTGCTTTGGCAACGCCATAGCATTTTTCCATCTTGTCGTGATGGGCCGCGCTTGCCACGTTGCCGACGGCAAGGACAACGCCGGCCGATAGGGCCACGGCGACAGGGAGCAAGGTGCTTTTAACCGCAAAGCGTTTTTTTAGATTATGGGTGGTTGACATGAGGATTCTCCGGTTGTGGAAGATAGAAAGACGGTACCAAGATAAATTGAATATCCGGTAAAAACAAGGTTTTACGGCGCGATGGTTCGAGCGATGGCCCGATCACCCGTTCCCGGCCCGCGCGTCAAAGCGCCCATCATCTCTCCTATCAATTTCCCCCATCATTCCTTGGGGGCAATCCCCCCATCATCCCCCCCTATCATATCGTGGGGGCGGCATCGGGTCTTGTCAGGCTTTCGACGGCCCGATCATATCGTGGGGGCGCACCCATCGATCAAAATCGTTTTCATCGACCCCCGCGGCGATGGCCGCCGCGCGCAGGGTCATATTATCGCGATGGGCCCGTTTGGCGATGCGGGCGGCTTTATCGTATCCGATATGGGGGGAAAGCGCCGTCACCAGCATTAAGGAACGTTCCATCAATGATTGCAGACGGGCGCGATCGGCCGCGACCCCGCGAATGCATCGGGCGGTGAAACTTGCACAGCCGTCACCCAAAAGCCGTATCGATTGCAAAAGATTATAGATGATCACCGGCTTGAAAACATTGAGTTCCAGATGGCCCGATGATCCGGCGATGGTAATGGTGGTATGGTTGCCTAGAACGTGGGCGCATATTTGCGTGATCGACTCGCATTGGGTCGGGTTGACTTTTCCGGGCATGATCGAGGATCCGGGCTCATTGGCGGGAAGGGTGATTTCGCCGATGCCGCTGCGGGGGCCGCTGGCAAGCCAGCGCAGATCGTTGGCGATTTTCATCAAGCCGCTGGCAAGGCCGGTCAACGCGCCGGACAGGGCAACGATCGAATCATGGGCGGCCAGGGCGGCAAAGCGATTTTCACACGGGGTGAACGGGCATCGGGTCATATCGGCGACGGCGCGGGCGAACAGACCGGCAAATTGGGGATCGGCGTTAAGGCCGGTGCCGACCGCGGTCCCCCCTTGGGCCAGTTGATAAAGGGGCGATAGTGCTTGTGTGATCGACGTTTTGGCCATGGATATTTGGGCCCGATAACCGGAAAATTCCTGCCCCAACGTCAGCGGGGTTGCATCTTGCATGTGGGTTCGCCCGACCTTGATCACATCGGCGAATTCTTCTTCCTTAGCGGCCAGGGCGGCGATGCAGGTATCGAGTGCGGGGATCAAGCGTTTTTGAATCATTAACACCGTGGCGATGTGCATAACGGTGGGAAAGGTATCGTTCGATGATTGCGACATATTGCAATGATCGTTGGGATGAATGGCGGGCGGGCATCCGTTTCCGGATCCGGTTTTGGGCCCGGTTTTATCTTCGGTGTTATTCTGTGTTTGGACGCCATGCGGGGGGGGAGGGGGATCGATGGGCGCTCCCATGATTTCCGTCGCCCGGCGGGCCAGGACTTCGTTGACGTTCATGTGGGTTTGGGTGCCGGAACCGGTTTGCCAAACGACCAGCGGAAAATGATCGTCGAGGGTTCCGGCGGCCACTTCCCGGGCGGCGGCAATGATCGCCGTGCCGATGGCTTGATCGAGCAGGCCAAGGGTCATATTGGCGGTGGCGGCCGCTTCCTTTTGCAATCCGAACGCGTGGATGATTTCGATGGGCATGATTTCGCCGCCGATGGGGAAATTCTGCAACGAGCGTTGGGTCTGGGCCCCCCAATAGCGATCGGCGGGAACCTCGATAACGCCAAGGCTATCGTGTTCTTGGCGGGTCGATCGGGATGGGGATTTTTTAATCATGGTTTTTTTTCGTCTGGACGTTCCTGGGGTGGGCGGTATTGGGTGATCGACACGACATTTTCATGCCCCCGGCGGGAACCGTCATGTGTGGAAGGCGTGTGTTTTGCCGAGGCCGGATGTTCGGTGCGGGTGGAAGAGGTGTTTTTTGTCGGTTCGGGGCGGGTGGAAGGGGTGTTTTTTATCGCTTTGGGGCGGGATGGGGCTTTTGTCGTTGTCTTTTCCGGTCGCGGCGTCGATGTCTCTCGGGGTGCGCTTGGCCCTTTGCCCTCGCCTTTTTTCAAAAGATGCAAATGGGGCTTTGGTCGCCCCGGGGCGGGCGGCGGTGCCGTTGACGGATGGGCCTCGTCGGCAAAAGCCAGGTTGAAAGAGGCATCGGGATCACGCAATTGCCGCAAGGATCGATAAGGAACGGTCAAATGGCATCCAATGCCGGAAAAGGTCAATTTGACGGAAAAGCCATTTTGATCGACGACAAGATTGGAAAATTGATGCTGGAGGACGATGGTCATATTCTCCGGATATTGGTGGCGGAGAAACGCGGGCATATCGACCCCCGGATGGCGGGTGTCGAAGGTGATGAAAAAATGGTGTTGCCCGACGATGCCGGTTTGCGCGACTTGCTCGAGAATGCGCCGCACGACATGATACAGGCCTTCGCGCAGCAAACTATTATAGTTTAGGTAATCATCGGTTTTATCCCGCATGCCGTCGTATCCCTCGTTGACCTTTTTGTGTCCCTCTGTTCACGCCGCCCGTGGCTTTCCCCATGATTTTTCCGCGATCTTCCGTCCGCGACCTTTTGGCCACGATCCTTCGACCGCGATCCTCCGTCCACGGCCCTTCGACCGCGATCCTCCGTCCACGGCCCTTCGGCCATCGTGGTGGGGGGCTTCTGTTGCCCGGCGCCCCCCGGGCCGCGCTAACCTTTACTCAGGTGTCGGAAACATGGTCCCCTTAAACCCGATTATTAGGCAGCGAGTGCAACTTGATTATCGTTGGCACTTGTAGTTCGGCCCGATAACGGCGGTACCATGCCGGGCAAAAATTATCCCTTTTCCACGTCCGTCGATCCTGTTTCACCCCCACTGGGCGGCAACACGGTCTTTGGGACGACATGTGCCGTGATAATGGTGGAGGCGCCGGGTACCGCCCCCGGGTCCGAAACGGGTAATAAGAATAACGTTTATCGCCATAGTCGTTACCGACCCTTTTATTATAGGGATAAGAATCCTTTCCGAAAAGGGAAGAATGGGGTTTGGGTGCGCATTGCGCGATTGGGCCGTTTTTCACCGCCGTTCCATTCGCGCCGAATGCCTCGCCTATTTCCCTTGCCCGTCCTCTTGTCTCTTTCCCTTGTTTCTCTCCCCTGGCTTGCCCGCATCACGCGAACATGGCATGGTGCGCGGGACGCAAAAGTGCTTTGCAAGGGTCAGGAGGGGCGCATGGCGCACGGGCAAAAAAAACGGACAATCGATGCCCTTATCGGGCACGAATTCAAGGTTCTCGACCATGGTTTCGTGCGCTTGATCGACACGATGGGGGACGATGCCGCGATTGTCCAGGCGGCGCGGGTATCCTATGGCAAGGGGACGAAAAGCACCCGACGGGACGAGGATTTAATCCGCTATCTTATGCGCCACCACCATACGACCCCGTTCGAGATGTGCGAAATCAAGCTGCACGTTAAAATGCCGATTTTCGTTGCCCGCCAATGGGTGCGCCACCGCACCGCCAGCATTAACGAGTATTCGGCCCGTTACTCGGAGATGGAGCGCGAATTTTATATACCGGATCACCAGTATCTTGCGCAGACGCGCCAGCAAAAAGCGGAGGAAGAGCGCCGGCGGGAAGAGGAACGGGCGGAGCAACTTAATCTTCTGGCCGGGACATTGCCGGCCGGGACGCTTCCGGCGAGGGTTCCGGACAGCAAAGCGGATGATTCCATCGACCGGGGGGGCGAGCGCGCCCTGGCCGGCCAATCCAAAACCAATAAACAGGGTCGGGAGGGCAGCGTATCGGACGATGCCGCTGATTTTTTCACTTCCCAGATCAAGGATGCATCCCACCGGGGATACGCGGTTTATAATAACCTTTTGGGGCGCGGCATGACCAAGCATGATCACGGCGCATTAAGCCGTGAATTGGCGCGGATGGTACTGCCGACCAATTATTACACCCAATGGTATTGGAAATGTAATCTGCACAATTTGTTCCATTTCCTAGCCTTGCGCGATTCGCCCCATGCCCAGTGGGAAATACGGCAATATGCCGCGATTATCGGGCGGGACATCGTCGCCCATTGGGTGCCGGCGGCGTGGCGTGCGTTTATCGATTATCGGCAAGACGCGCGCACCCTTTCCGGCCCGGCCATGAAGGTGGTGCGGGCGTTATTGCGCGGCACGCGCGTCGATCGCGATAAAAGCGGGCTGGGCGCGCGCGAATGGCGCGAATTATGCGATGCGTTTGATTTGAATGACGATGGATCGCTGCCCTCTTCACGCGGCAAGAACAAGGAAAAAGGCGGGCGATGAACGCCCGGGGGATGACGGGAAGGCGCCAAGACCATGGCGATCGATCCGTCGGTCGGTGCCGATCCCGTCCAATCATGCCCTATCCAAGAATATCCGGGCCAAGAATATCCGGGCCAAGAATATCCGGGCCAAGAATATCCGGGCGAAGAGCGCCCCATCCAAAAAAGCCCCATCCAATCATGTTCGGTCGAAGAGCGCCCCATCCAAGAATGCCCTATCCAAGAATACCAATCTTATCGATTGGTAATATCGATGATGCTTGTGATTTGACCGTTGCCCGGATCAAGGCAGACCAAGCGCCGGCGCCCTGTTGATATGTTATCTTTTGATCCGCTATAGGTGCGAAGGCAGATGAAATCACCGCCGACGTGGATATCTTCGATGCCCTCTGCTTCTTCAAGCACGGATTGCGCGACCGGGCGATTGCCCCGATCGGCGCCAAGGTTGCCCCATTGACGGATCAAGGCCGCAATCAAGACGGCAAACCCGATCAAAAGGGCGGCGGTCAAAATCCCAACGGTGACGAGCAAAGCGCGGCGCATCAGGACAAAAGCGGCGATGGAGCCGCCGAACCTATCGCCGAACGCATATATGTCGTCGATGGCGATCGGGCCGGAATGCGGGTCGATCGCTTTCTTGGCACATGTTTAAAGACGTATTCCCGAAGCGGCATCGTCAAACTCCTGAAAAAGGGGGGGGTGCGTTGTAACCGGGACACGATAACGATTGCATCGGCGCGGGTCAAATCGGGGGATCGGTTGCACGTTTTTCCCATGGCGACACCGATCAAGGCACTCGTCCCGCGTCCGGTCGATATGACGATATTATTCGAGGATGATGACGTGGTGGTTATCGACAAGCCGTCCGGATTGGTCACCCACCCGGGCGCGGGGCAGCATGATATCACTTTGGTGCATGGGCTTTTGCACCATTGTCGGGGCATGTTAAGCCGCCTGCCCGGGGACGATCGACCGGGGATTATCCACCGTCTCGATCGCGATACCAGCGGCGTGATGGTCGCGGTGAAAAGCGATCGGGCCTATCATTGCCTGACCGATCAATGGCGCGGTCATGCCATCGAAAGACGGTATCGGGTATTTGTTTGGGGAACCCCGACGTCGGACAAGGGAACGATTGACGCGCGTATCGGGCGATCGCCGGTTAATCGTAAAAAAATGGCCGTGGTCGATACCGGCAAAGCGGCCGTCACCGATTATCGTCTGATTCGGGTTTTTGCTTCCGGCGCGATGTCTTTACTGGATTGTTATCCGCGAACCGGGCGCACCCATCAAATACGGGTCCATCTGACCCATGCCCGGGTGCCGGTGATAGGGGACAAGGTGTATAAAAAGCGCGGCTGTCCGGCCATGCCCGCATGGCGCGCCTTGGCCTGTGCCCGCCAGGCACTGCACGCGGCCGAGTTATCTTTTTGCCACCCCAATGGCAAGCAATTGCGCTTTGTTGCGCCCTTGCCGTCCGATCTTGCCGATTTGCATACGCGCCTTAAGGCGCTTTCTTAAGGATCGGCCCTTAAGAATCGTTCTTGACCGTCGCTTGGCAGGGGGCAGGGGCGAAGGATTGTTCTTGCGGGCTTTGCAATCCTTGCGATAAATATCTTTTGCGATCCAAGTCATGTGTCATCAGCCGGAGTTTGTTTCATGCATACGCGACCCCTACGGTTCAGCGAGGAAATACGCCGATGCCTTTCCCTCTTCCTTTTTCGCGGCGGCGGCGCGGCCTTGGTGACCAAGCACCGTTTCACGATCACCCATGTGCGGGTCAGCCCCGATCTTCGCATTGCCGATATTTACATCGAATGCCCGCGCAAGGTTGAAAAAAAGGTTATCAACACATTGGTCGGATTGGTTCCCGATATGATGGATGTCATTGCCCGCGAGGTTTATGCGCGCCGATTGCCCCGGTTGCGCTTTCATCGGGATAATGCCCAGGATAATGCCCGCCATATCGACACGATTCTTTCCCGCGATCGGGTGCGGCGCGATCTGGCCGCGGCGCCGCAAACCGCATCGAAGCAAGATATATCGGATCAAAACGGGTTGGAAGACGCCCGGGGCGGGGCACGTGCGAATCGATCCGGTTCGGGATGACCATCGTGCCGGCGGGGCAAGATCGCGCGCCGCACCCGATGGATCTTGATGGTAATCTTGGGGGTGGCAATTCTTTTTGGGCGACTTTTGGACAATTTTTGGGGGGACAATTTCTTTTGGGACGACTTCGGGGGCGACGATGGGCTGATTGCCCGTTGATAATGGGGTCGATAATGGGGGCGATAATGGGGTTGGTGACGGGTCGATGACGGGATCGATATCGGCGCGGGCCACGCGCAAGGACGGCTGGGTGATTGCCGACAAACCGGTGGGCATGACATCGATGCAATTGACATCGCGGGTGCGGCGATGGCTGGGCGCGCGCAAAGCCGGACATGCGGGGACTCTTGATCCGCTTGCCGGCGGGGTTTTACCGATCGCCTTTGGGCAAGCAACAAAAACGATCGCGGCGCTCGTGGACGGCACCAAGGAATATCGTTTTACGGTGGCATGGGGGGAAAATACCGATACCGACGACGCTGCGGGACGCGTGATCGGTGTTTCCGGTCATCGCCCCGATCGGGCCCGGACGGCGGCGGCATTAACCGGCTGGATCGGTGACGTCATCCAGCGCCCGCCGGATTATTCCGCGCTTAAAATCGGTGGGCGGCGGGCCTATGACCTCGCGCGAAGGGGCATATCGCCCCGTCTTGTCCCGCGTCACGTGCGGATTGACGCCTTGACCATCGTTGGTTGGCGCGCGGGCGATAGTGCCGATTTTTTCTGTCGGTGCGGCAAGGGGGTATATATCCGCGCCCTGGCCCGTGATCTTGCCGCCGAGCTTGGCACATGCGGGCATATCCGTGCGCTGCGCCGTGTTCGGGTGGGCCCGTTTGGCGAACACGAGGCGATCCCCCTCGATCGATTGGAGGCGATTTGCGAAAAGAAAAATCGAGATCGGGTTCTTTTACCTTTGACAAAAGCGCTAAATGGTTTACCAGTATGGCGGGTGAGCGACCATCAGGCGCTTTTATTGCGTTCGGGTCGCCCTCTTGATACGTTGCACGTTCCTCTCTTTTCCGGATGGGAGTCATCGCGTATTCTTGCCGTCGATCCTTATCGCCGGCCGGTGGCGGTGCTCGCGAAGGCGGGGGCGGTTCGGGTTTGTATCCGATTCGCGATGAACGGTCGAGCCGATCGAAAAAAGACCCGATGGGGCTTTTCGCGGTCGTCCGGCGTCCGGTTTATCCGCAAGCTCTTTCGGGCTTGCATAGCGGTGTGCGCGGCGAGGAAAGTATGAGGACGGCCATGAAGGGGCCGACAATAAGTTAGGAGAAAGAGAACGATGTCCATTGAGCCAGCGCAAAAACAAGATATTATTGCACAGTTCGCACAAACACCCGGCGATGTCGGATCGGTTGAGGTCCAGGTTGCCCTTTTGTCCCGGCGAATCAAGGATCTTGGCGGGCATTTCGATATCCACGCGAAGGACAACCACTCACGGCACGGATTATTGCTGATGGTCAGCAAGCGTCGGCGCCTTCTCGATTATTTGCGGCGCAAAGACGCCGCCCGTTATCACGGTTTGATTGCTAAACTTGGGTTGCGGCGCTGAGTGCGTCGCCCCTTGTTGCAAGGCGGTTTTTTTCGACCGCCGATTTTTTTTTATTCCATTTATTATATGAGACAGGATAGAGCATGTTTAAAATAACGAAAAAGACCCTAAAATGGGGCGATAATGAATTGAGCCTGGAAAGCGGGCGAGTCGCAAGACAGGCGGATGGCGCCGTTCTTGCGCAAATTGGCAAGACCGTGGTTTTATGCACGGCAACGGCGGCAAAGGAAAGTAATCCGGCCCTCGATTTCTTGCCTCTTTCCGTACACTACATTGAGAAAACATACGCGGCCGGCAAGATCCCCGGGGGCTTTTTCAAGCGCGAGGGACGCCCTTCCGAGCGTGAGACCCTGACATCGCGGTTGATTGACCGTCCGATTCGCCCGCTGTTCCCCTCGCTTTACAAATGTGAAACGCAGGTGATCTGTACCGTTCTTAGCCACGATATGGAAAATGATCCCGATATGGTCGCCTTGATCGGTGCCAGTGCCGCATTGGCCATTTCCGGATTGCCGTTTCAAGGCCCGATTGCCGGGGCGCGAATCGGTCGCATCGATGGTAAATTGGTTCTTAATCCCAAGATTGAGGACATGGAAGAAAGCAATCTCGATTTGGTTGTCGCCGGAACATCCGAAGGTGTTTTGATGGTCGAATCGCAGGCGGATGAATTATCCGAAGACGTGATGCTGGAAGCGGTGACTTTTGGCCATACCAAGATGCAGCCGGTGATTGCGATGATCGAGGAGATGAAAAAAGAATGCGGCCGCGCGCCGCGCTCGGCCCCCGATCACGATGCGGCTTTGGCCGGTGTCGGCAAAGCGATCAAAGGCAAGGTCGAAGCCGATCTGCGCAAGGCGTATCAGCAGGTCGATAAAGGAAAACGGGTCGAGGCGATCGCCGCCTTGAAAAAGGACGCGGGCGCGATGATCGAGGAAAGCGATCCCGATAACGCCGTTTTTGCCGCCTACGCTTTCAAGCAGGTCGAACGCGATATCGTGCGCCAGGATATTTTAAAAACATCGAAACGCATCGATAAACGGGGATTGGATGAAATCCGTGCCGTTGATTGTCAGGCGGACGTTCTGCCGATGACCCATGGCTCGGCCTTGTTCACGCGCGGCGAAACCCAAGCCTTGGCGGCGGTGACCCTCGGCACCGGTCAGGACGAGCAAATTATCGACGCGCTTGCCGGTGAGTATCGCGAGCATTTTATGCTCCATTACAATTTCCCGCCCTTTTCGGTCGGCGAGGTATCGCGGGTTGGCGCGACAAGCCGGCGTGAGGTTGGTCACGGCAAGCTTGCCTGGCGCGCTTTGCGCCCGTTAATGCCGTCCAAGGAAGATTTTCCCTATACGATCAGGGTGGTTTCGGAAGTCACCGAATCCAATGGCTCCAGTTCGATGGCAACCGTTTGTGCGTCGTCTTTGGCGTTGATGGATGCAGGCGTTCGCATGCCGCGACCGGTCGCCGGGATTGCTATGGGGCTTATTAAAGAAGGCAAAGATTTCGCGATTCTTTCCGATATTCTCGGTGACGAGGATCACCTGGGAGATATGGATTTCAAGGTAGCGGGCACCGAAAAGGGGCTAACGTCTTTGCAGATGGATATTAAAATCACTTCGATCACGCCGGAAATTATGAAACAGGCGCTGGAACAGGGCCGGGCCGGGCGATTGCATTTGCTGAAGATTATGGCAAAATTACTGTCCTCGCCACGGGAGAAACTGAACGCTAACGCGCCGAAAATTACCCAGATTAGCATCCATAAGGATAAAATCCGGGAAGTGATCGGCAGTGGCGGCAAGGTTATTCGCGAGATATGCGAAACCTCCGGGGCCAAGATCGATATCGAAGACGACGGAACGGTTCGGCTTGCCGCACCCGACGGGGCATCGATCGAAAAAGCGTTGGAGATGATCGAAGGCATCACGGCAGAACCGGAAGTTGGTCGTATCTATGACGGCAAGGTTGTCAAATGCGTCGATTTTGGTGCTTTTGTGAACTTCCTTGGGCGACGGGATGGATTGGTTCATATCAGTGAGCTTGCCGAACACCGAGTCCAGCGGACCCGCGATGTCGTCAGTGAGGGGGATCAAGTCAAAGTCAAAGTGATTGGCGTTGACGATCGCGGCAAGGTGCGTCTTAGCATGAAGGAAGCCAATTAGGGCGATAGGCGGATATATGGTCGCGGATGGTCTTTCTTTTCGATCGCATCTGTCCGATGGCGCATGGATGGGGGTTGTTGGTGCTTTTTTTCCCAATGTCTTTTCCCAATATTTTTTTGGGTCCCAATATTCTTTTGGGTCCCAAAGTTTTTTTGGGCTTTCGATGCGCCCGCGTGCTCAACGCCGGCGGCAGGATGTAAAGGCATGAAAATCATTCCTCCGTTAATGCTTTCAGGGCGTGAAGTCCTCCCTTTGATCGAGGGGGGCAAGGGGATTTCCGTCACCAATGGCGAATCTTCCGGCGCATGGGCCGGGGCGGGGGGTGTCGGCACATTTTCCGGCGTTAATGCCGACAGCCGCGATGGCGAAGGGCGATTGGTTCGCCAGGTTTATCATGGCCGCACCCGCCGCCAACGCCATAAAGAACTTCTTGATTACGCCGTCGACGGCGCCCTCTATCAAGCGCGGATCGCCCATGAAACCGCCTCCGGACAGGGGCGCTTGCACATGAATATTCTTTGGGAAATGGCCGGGGCCGAGCACATCTTGAAAAAAGTCCTCAGCCGGGCCAAAGGAATCATCAACGGTGTCACATGCGGTGCCGGTATGCCGTATCGACTGGCGGAAATTTGCTCTTCCTTCGGGGTCTATTATTATCCGATTATTTCATCCGCTCGCGCTTTTAACGCGCTGTGGCGGCGGGCGTATCATAAATTCTGCAAAACCTTGGGGGCGGTCGTTTATGAAGACCCGTGGTTGGCGGGCGGGCATAACGGTCTTTCCAATAAAGAAAATCCGGAAAAACCCGAACCCCCGCGCGCGCGGATTGTCTCGCTGCGGCGGCTGATGAACAGTTACGGGTTGCATACGACACCGATTATTATGGCCGGCGGGGTGTGGTATCTGCGTGAATGGGACGATTGGATCGATGATCCGGATATCGCGCCGATCGCCTTTCAATTCGGCACGCGGCCCTTATTGACAAAAGAAAGTCCGATTTCGGATGCGTGGAAGCGGCGCTTGGTCGATTTGAAGGAGGGCGATATTCTTCTCCATCGGCATTCTCCGACCGGTTTTTATTCCTCTGCCGTGCAGAATCGTTTCTTGTGTGAATTGGAAGAACGCGGTGCGCGGCAAATTTCCTACAGACGTGGGGCCGATGACGGGCACACCGTTGCGTTATCGATGGGGCGTTCGGTCGTCCATGTGACCCCGGATGGGGCGAAAAAGGCGGAAGAATGGAAAACCCAAGGATATCTTCAACCGATGCGCACCCCCGATCAAACCTTGATCTTCACCACCCATGACAAAGCATTGGCGATCCGCAAGGATCAGGCCGATTGTATGGGCTGTCTTTCCGCTTGTTTATTTAGTAATTGGGCAGAGAATGAACAGGGAACGACGGGACGCAAATCGGATCCAAGGTCTTTTTGTATTCAAAAAACACTACAGGATGTGAGTCATAATCACGGTGACATCGAGGACGAGTTGATGTTCTCCGGCCACAATGCGTATCATTTCGGTCGTGATCCTTTTTATAAAAACGGATTTATCCCGACCGTCAAACAATTGATCGATCGTATTTTAACCGGCAACTAAACACCAAGGCCCCTCCCCCCCAAGGACTCTTCAAGGGTGCTCCTCCAAGGGGACCCCTCCAGAGCCAAGCCTCCAAGAGGTACCCTTCCAGAGCCAAGCGTCCAAGCCCCCTTCAAGGCGGCCCCTCACGGCAAAAATCCTCCAGAACCGCCCATCCATGGAAAAATCTCAAGGCTACCCCTTAAGGCTACCGATCAAGGGTGTTTCTCACGGCAAAAGGTCTCCAAGACCAAGTCCCAAGGTCACCTTCAAGACCAAGCCTTTGGGGTGAATGGATAGGATGTTTTTCGATATTAATGGGATGGACGAATAAGGGGATTACCCTCCAATGCCGCCCCTCACGGCAAAATCTCAAAGCCGTCCCTCACGGCAAAAGGTCTCCAATGCCAAGCCCCAAGGGCCCCGGCCCTTAAGGAAAAAAGCCCCCGGGGTGAATGGACAAAACCCCCTTTGGCGCGGGGTCAATCCGGCGCGGGGCGCAGGGCGGGCGCCGGGCACCCAAACGAAGCCGATCCGAGGATAAAGGGGGGAACGGCGCCCCCCCTTTGATCCGATCTATTTTAAGGTTTTAAGATAGGCGATGACGTTCTGGCGTTGGCCTTCCTTGCGCAGGCCGACGAAAAGCATTTTGGTTTTCTTGACCAATTTCTTCGGTGCCTTCAGCCATGCATCAAGGGTGGGGTCATCCCACGTTAAATCGGCCTTGATCAAGGCTTTGGAGTATTTAAACCCCTCCTTTTTAGCCGCTTTCATGCCGTATATTCCCCACAGATTGGGGCCGACCTTATTGGAACCACCTTCGGTCACGGTATGGCAGGCGGAGCATTTTTTAAAAAGTTTCTTGCCCTTGGCGGCATCACCGGCGGCATTTGCAGATCCGGCCCATACGGTCAAAGCTATCACTGTGATAAAACGGATAACATGCGTGAACATCATTGTCGTCCCCTCTTGTCTAAATACAAAAATAATAGGCGGTTATTATACAAGGAAAAAGGCGATGCTGCAATCTTTTCACGATGGCTTTCGGCCTATCGGCCGGTCAAGGGGGCCGGTAAAGAGGGCCGGTAAAGAGGGCCGGTGAATGGGGCTTGTGAATCAAGCGGCCGATCGAACCCGTTGCCCCCCATAGAAATATGCCCCCATAGAAATATAATCGATGGAAATATAATCGATGGGAATATGCCCGGCGCATGATGTGGTTGCGGTTTGGGCGAAAAAATCCGATGATTGGTGGCTATGCGTAAAAACCGGAAGGCATTTGCCGATGGCCGATGGAAAAAAAACAATCCGTGCCGATGTGACCGTGGTTGGCGGCGGGTTAAGTGGTTTGGTTTTCGCCTTGGCCGTATCGGCGGCGGGGCTTGATACCGTCATCATCGAGCGGCGTTCCCGCCCGATGATCGACCCCGGTTTAAGAAGCGGATCAAAAACCGGCCATCGTCCGGCGATGGAATCGGTAATGGAACGGGCAGCGGAACGGACGAAGGGGGCGGCGACAGAGCTGACGAAGGGGGCGATAAAGGGGCCGACGAACGGGCCGCCGAAGGGGGCGGCAAATGCGCCTCGATCGGCGATCCAAAAAGATGATCGGGCGCAAAAAAGCGACCCGGGAATGACGACGGCGGTGGGGCGCGCGGCCCGGGCGATGTTATCGCGTCTTGGTGTTTGGGACGATCTTGCCCATCGTGCGCCGATCCATTCGATCCGCATTGAAGACATCGTATCCGATCGCCATCTCGACTTTGACCGCAGTGAAACAGACGGGCGTTGTTTCGGACATATCGTGATTAACCGGCAGCTTATCGACGCCCTATACCGCCATTGCGATCGGCATCGGGCATGCCGCATTGTGGCACCGGCAAGCATCGAGAGGATCGAACGCGGCGATGCCTTTGCCCATGTGTATACCAAGGGCGGGGATGCGATCCAAACGCGGCTTGTGGTGGGGGCGGATGGACGGGATTCATGGGTTCGGAAAAGCGCCGGTATCGGCATTTCTCAAAGGGATTATCATCAAAAGGCGTTTGTTTTTACGATACGCCATCAATATCCCCATGCCGGACGTGCTTGGGAATGCTTTTTCCCCGGCGGCCCGCTGGCCGTTTTACCGATGGCCGATGACGCCCATGGCCGCCATCGCAGCGCGGTTGTCTGGACAATGGCCGCGCATCTGGCCGATCGATTGGTGGATGACGGTACTGCCCGGGCCGTCTTTGCCGATCGTTGGGGCGCGCGCCTTGGCGCCTTGGCCATAATCGAAGATGCACCGCGGGCGGTGCCGCTATCGCTTGTGCGGGCCCATTCAAACATTGCCCCCCGTTTAGCCCTGATCGGCGATGCGATTCACGCGTTGCATCCGGTTGCCGGCCAGGGAATTAATCTTGGCTGGCGCGATGGGGCGGTGCTGGCTTCGGTTGTGATCAAGGCGGCCCGACGCGGCGATGATATCGGCGGCGCGGCGGTTTTGGGCGCGTATGATGAATGCCGCCGCCCCGATATCACCGCGATGAGTGCCGCGACCGATATCGTCAATCGGTTGTATTCCCATTCGCATCCCGTTTTTCGGATGGCGCGACAAATCGCTTTTTCGGCCATGTCCCGCTCCAGCGTATTGCGGCGTTTGTCGATGTCTTACGCGATGGGCTTGCTTCCCGGTATGCCGCCGTTGTTGCATGACATGGCAAGCGCGGATGATTTTTCTGCCCTTTCTTCCACTCCGTTATAGGGGGGTATTCCCGCCCCGCCCCTGGCCCGCCGCCCGCCCCGCGTATCGTGCCTTGGTATTTCCTTGGGGCATTCCTTGGCGGTATAAAGCGGATGGCACCCGTAAAACCGGTAAAGCCGGTAACCCACGTCAAGCCCCCCTGACCCCCCCCCCGAAGTCCCCTAAAGCCCCCCCTCTAAAGCAGCCCCCTTAAAGCCCCCCTCCAAAGAAGCCCTAAAGAAGAAGGTGAGTGACGTGGGCAACGTCGCCTCTATAATGGGGCCGCCTCTATAATGGGTCGGAACGTATGCAACGGGCGTAACCAAGCCGAATAATGAGTGATCTTTATACATTTGCCCATCGCCGTTTGATGGAAATCGGCGGCGGTATTATTTTGATTATAGCCATCGCCATGGCCTTGGCTTTGTTTAGTTATGATGCCACCGATCCTTCTTGGAATACGGCCTCGACCGGTGCGGTGGCCAATCTTTTAGGGCCGAGCGGGGCAAGAATATCGGATTTTGTCCTACAGGTATTCGGCATCGGCGCGTGGATGGCCGTGATCATTGCCATGATTTGGTCTTTGCGGTTATGCGGCAAGAAGGATTTTGCCGATAAAGGGTGGCGGGTCCTCGGCGCCTTGGTGACGATTATCTTGGCGGCGTCTTTAGCCGGAGTGATCATCAAGAATGGGGCCGATGTGTTGCCGGCGGGGCTTGCGCCCGGCGGTCTTGTCGGTGAACAATGGCGTGATTTGCCGCCGGCGTGGGTACCGTATGTGTGCGCTGTCCTGATTGCGGCCACCCTTATCGCGTTTTCCTTTTCCTGCGGATGGACATGGACGCATTGGTGGCGTGGTTCTCTCGTGACGATTCGGATATTGGCCGCAATCTTGCTTTTTGGCGGACGGACGGTTTCCCGCTTGATCGGTTTGTTTGGCCGATCCCGGGCGCCGTCACCAAGAAATCGATCGGGGCAATCGCCTGTCCGATCGGCCCGTTCATCGGTTGTCATAAGCCGCCGCAAGGGCCGGGGCAAGACGTCCATGCTTCCGCTTTCCGGTGGGGGAAAGCACTATATTGCCCCCCCATTGACATTGCTTAGCGCTGCGAAAGCGCGCCTTGGCCGGGCCGGTGAAGATGCCAAGGTTTTTGCCGCCAATGCCGATCTTTTGCTTGCCACGCTACAGGATTTTGGGGTGTCGGGTAAAATTATTAAAGTGCGCCCGGGCCCGATTATCACCCTCTATGAATTGGTGCCCGCACCCGGGATCAAGGCATCTCGGGTGATTAATTTGGCCGATGATATCGCCCGCTCGATGAGTGCCATATCGGCTCGGATTGCGCCGATCTCGGGGCGCAATGCCCTTGGCATTGAACTTCCCAACCGCCGCCGCGAATCGGTCATTCTGCGCGAGTTGCTTCAATCGGAAGACTTTGCCGAGACGACGGCGGTGTTGCCGATTGCCCTGGGCAAGGATATCGGCGGGGGATCGTGCATCGTCGATCTGGCCGCGATGCCCCATCTTTTGGTTGCCGGCACGACGGGATCGGGAAAATCGGTGGCGGTCAATGCGATGATTTTATCGTTGCTCTATCGATTGGGGCCCCAGCAATGCAAATTGATTCTGATTGATCCGAAAATGCTTGAGCTTTCCGTCTATGACGGCATTCCCCATTTGATTGCGCCGGTCGTGGTTGATCCAAAGGGGGCGATCACCGCGCTTAAATGGACCGTGCGCGAGATGGAGCGGCGCTATCGGGTTCTTTCCCGGGCGGGCACGCGGAGTATCGCCGCCTATAATCAAAAATGCACGACCGACCCTGTGGCGGATGATGGGGAAAACGCCGAAACATTTGAACCGATGCCGATGATTGTCGTCATTGTCGATGAAATGGCAGATTTGATGATTAGTGCCGGCAAGGAGATCGAGATCGCCATGCAGCGCCTGTCCCAGATGGCGCGCGCGGCCGGTATTCATATTATCATGGCGACACAACGGCCTTCGGTCGATGTCATTACCGGCGTGATCAAGGCTAATTTTCCCACTCGGATAAGTTTTCAGGTGACGTCGAAAATCGATAGTCGGACGGTGATCGGCGAAGGCGGAGCCGAGCAACTTCTCGGCAAGGGCGATATGCTTTATATGACAACCGGGGGACGCATCATGCGTGCGCATGGGCCTTTTGTTGCCGATAAAGAAGTTTTGGCGGTGGTGTCGTATCTGAAGAAGAAATATCCGGCCCCGGAATATATCGAGGAAGTGTTGGAGGATGTTGCCGAATCGGAAAACGGAACGGATCATGCAAAACGCGATGATCTTTATCGCCAGGCCTGTGATATCGTCAAAGGGGAAGGACGGGCATCGACAAGTTTTGTCCAACGGCGGTTGCAGATCGGCTATAATCGAGCGGCGCGATTGATGGAGCAGATGGAGGCCGACGGCATCGTCTCGCCCCCCAATCATGCGGGCAAACGCGATGTTCTGGCATCGTAAAGCGCGCGATGGCCATCATGTTAAAGGGCACGGTTAAACGACATGGGTAAAGAGTGGGGCCAAAGGATGGGGCCGGGCGATATGGCTAAAGGATATGATGATGCCTGCCGACGGTATCAAGACCGCATCAAGATGGGGTGCGATAAGGGGGGAATGCGACCGTGGAAAGAAATGATGGCGTGGGCAATCGGGAGAGCACCATAATGCCAAGGCGATTGTGCGCCGGTTTATCGATCCCATGGCGATGGATGGTCGGGGCCTTTATGGCCGTATGTGCCGCTGTCCCGGTCGCGCTTTCGACGGGATTGGCACCGATAATGGCAATGGCCGTATTTCCCGCGCCAACGGCACTGGCCGCGCCCGCGTCATCGATGGATGATATCGCCCGCATCAATCGCTATCTGTCCGAGTTTCAATCCTTCGATGCTTCTTTTTACCAGGAAGACGGCAATGGGGGGTTTGCCTCCGGTCGGATGCGGGTCTCGCGACCGGGTAAAATTCTTGTCGAATATGATCCGCCGTTATCCAATCGCATCATTGCCGACGGCAAGCGGATTCATTTCTATGATTGGCAGCTCGATTCGATCACAACCCGCCCGATCGATGAAACGGCTGCGGTCATTATCCTTAACGATGATCTTGTTTTGGGAAAGCGTTTTCGGGTCGATCGCTTCGAGAAGAAAAAAGGAATCATTCGGGTGCGTATTGCCGACCGCAAGAACCCCGACGCGGGCACGTTGGATTTGGTCTTTGATGCGTTTCCGTTAACGTTAAAACAATGGGCGTTGCGCGACGCGCGCGGAATCGAAACGCGGATATCGCTTTTCGATATTGAAAAAGTCGCGTCCTTTGACCCGTCTCTTTTTCATTTTGACGGGTTGCGTCTGGAACGGATTCCTTTTGCCTTGCCGTGAGTGATGAAAACCATAAAGGGAGTGCGGTTTTCCGTTGTCGTGCGCGCGCGCGACACGTATCGACCCATGGCGATATCGCCATTATCCAAGCGCGGCCCGAAAATCGCGCGGGCATCGTTTTTAATGCCGGGCAATACGCCGTTTTAAGTTGGGATAACGCCGACCCGCTTCCCTATTCCTTTGCCTGTGCGCCATCGGCGTTTGCCGAAAACGGCTGCCTTGAGTTCCACCTGCCGGCGGCGGCATTATCACCGCCCGAGTTGTTGCCCGGATCGTCCCCCAGATCGTCCCCCGAATCATCAATAGGATCACCGCCCGATTTACCGCCCGGATCATCAATCGGGGCACCGACGGCAAAAGGGCAAAAACCATGGGACATGATGATTGAAGGCCCCTATGGCAAGGCCCATTGGCGTCAAGATCACACCGGCCCGTTGATTGCCATTGGTGGGGGGTCGGGGTTGGCTCCGCTTAAAGCGATCATCGAGGAAAATCTTTATGATCATGACGCTTCCAAAGCGTTGCACCTGTACCATGGCGTGCGCGGGCCGCGCGCGCTTTATCTATCGGATTATTTCCATCGTATGGCCGAACGATATCCACGCTTTTCCTATACGCCGGTGGTCGCGCCATCGCACCACCGGCGCGGCGGCGATGCTTTGTGGCGGGTGGTGATGACCGATTGGCCGGATATATCGGGATGCAAGGCGTATATTGCCGGTCCCCGGGCGATGGTCGACTTTATGTGCGCGCGTCTTTTAGGCCACGGCGCGGATAAGGGTGACATTCATAGTGATGGAGTGGCCTAGATGCGCCTGGTCAGTTGGAATATCAATTCGCTGCGCCTGCGCCGCGATGACGTATCCCGCTTGGTCGATATGGTCAATCCGGATGTTATCTGTCTGCAGGAAACCAAATGCCCCGATGACGCGTTCCCGTCTGCGGCGGTGGCGGCAATGGGCTATCCCCACCAGCATATATGGGGAATCAAAGGATATAACGGTGTGGCGATTATATCCCGCCGACCCTTGTCCGATCCACGGCGCCATCGCCGGTGCGGGCGCGATGATGCGCGCCATATTTCGTGCCGAATCAAAATGGACGAATGTCAAGACGGGGGCAAGGGGCGATGGCTGTACCTCGATAATATGTATGTTCCGGCCGGAGGCGATATTCCCGATCCTGTCGCCAATCCTAAATTTGCCCATAAAATGGATTTTCTGGATGATATGATCCAATGGTCGCAAAAGGCCTTTGGCGCGCGCGCCGTTGTCGGTGATTTTAACATTGCCCCCCTTGCCGCCGATGTATGGTCGCACCGCCAACTGGTGCGCGTTGTCTGCCACACCCCCGGCGAGGTGGACGCCCTGGAACGGGTGCGTCGTTCCGGTCGGTGGCTGGACGCGGTGCGCCATGTGACCGGTGATGCGACCAAATTATTCACCTGGTGGAGTTACCGTAACATCGATTATCGCCGCGCGAACAGGGGGCGGCGTCTCGATCATATTTGGCTGCGCGGCACGGCGATACGCTGGCTAAAGCACGCTTTTATCGTGACCGATACCCGTGGCTGGCCACGGCCATCGGATCATGTTCCCGTCGTCTGCGACTTGTGATGTCGGTTTTGGTCGGGGGCGGCTTTTCCGTTTCCCGTCGTCTGCGACTTGTGATGTCGGTTTTGGCGGGGGCAGCTTTTCCGTTTCCCGTCATCTGTGAATTGTGATTATCGGTCTTGGTCGGGGGCGGCTTTTCCGTGTCGCTTTCCCCTCCCCCCCCCCTGTATTGTTCGGGGTGTTGTTCGGGGTGTTGCTCGGGGTTCTATTCGGGCTTTCGTTCGGAGCGAATGGGAAAGATGGCGCGAAAGCGGCGCGCGAAATCCTTCCATTGTCCCTTTTCGATGGCGCGGCGAATGCGGGCCATAAGGTCTTGATAGAAAAACAAATTATGGCTGGTCAAAAGAACGGCGGCGAGTATTTCCCGGCAAGCAAAAAGGTGGTGAAGATGGGCGCGACTATAGTGACGACAGGCCGGACAACGACAATCGGCATCTATCGGATCGCCGTCAAGGCGATGGCGTGCGTTGCGTAAATTTTCCTCACCGCGCCAGGTAAAGGCCTTGCCGGTGCGTCCGGCCCGGGTGGGAAACACACAGTCAAACATATCGATGCCGGTATCGACCGCAGCAATAATATCGGCCGGTCGTCCGACCCCCATCAGGTAACGGGGTTTTTCCAACGGCATCGACGGCATCGTTGCCCCAAGGGTATCGCACATCATCCCATGCGGCTCGCCCACCGAAAACCCGCCAAGGGCGTAGCCGGAAAAATCTTTATCGATCAAGGCCGCGGTGCAATCATGGCGCAGATCGGAAAACATGCCGCCTTGGATAATGGCAAAGACCCCGCCCGAGCGCGGCTTTTTTTTCCAGGCGACGATACTGCGTTCGGCCCATTCGACGGTGCGGCGCGTGGCCACGGCAACGTCGCTTTTTTCGGCCGGCCACGGCGGACAATGATCAAGCACCATGGAGATATCGACGCCGAGATTATGCTGGACGGCCAGCATTTTCTCCGGATCGATAACGTATTCGCGCCCGTCATAATGGGAACGAAAGGTGACCCCATCATCGTCGATACGACGCATTTTCGCAAGCGAGAATACCTGATAGCCGCCCGAATCGCTGAGGATCGGACGCTTCCAATCCATGAAATGATGGACGCCGCCAAGCCCGGCAATCACTTCGTCACCGGGGCGAAGCATAAGGTGATAGGCATTGACTAAAATAATGTCGGCTCCACAGGCCCGCACTTGGTCGCCGGACAGCCCCTTGACACTGGCCCGGCTTGCGACCGGCATGAAGGCAGGGGTGGCAATATCGCCGCGATCGGTTGCCAGCGTTCCGCGCCGGGCTTGGTGATCGGTGGCAAGCAGAGAAAAACGGATCATCGATGGTGATTCCGCGCAAAAATGAGACAGCAGTCACCATAGGAATAGGATCGATAGCCGCGTTTCTTGGCCTCGTCATAGGATCGGCGCATCGTATCGATTCCGGCAAAGGCACAAGTCAGCATAAATAACGTCGAGCGCGGCAGATGAAAATTGGTCAACAGCGCATCGATGATGCGCCATCGCCACCCGGGCAAAATAAACAAAGACGTTGCCCCATGGGTCGGATGAAGGCGTCCGTAACGTCCGGCGATGCTTTCAAGCGTCCTGCAAACGGTCGTGCCGACGGCAATAATCCGCCCGCCCATGCGCCGTGTTTGGCGGATGGCGGCAAGGGTCGAGAAGGGAATCATAAATCTTTCTTCTTCCATCACATGATCGTGTGGCCGGTTGCTTCTTACCGACGCAAAGGTGCCGGGGCCGACATGCAGGGTCAAGGCTTTGACGCGAATGCGGCATCGGTGCAAACGACGCAATAGGGATGGGGTAAAATGCAGGCTTGCGGTTGGGGCCGCGACACTGCCCGGGTGCGCGGCGAAACAACTTTGATAGTGATGATCATCGCTGCTGCTGCCTTCGCGGCGCCGACGAATATAAGGGGGAATCGGCATTTGTCCGAAACGTTCCAGATAATCGGTCAAGCCGGCCCGATCAAGGTCGGCAAAAAACAATTGGGCCCGCCCATGCGCGTTGCCGATAACCCGGGCCCGGCAATGTCCGTCAAAAACGACGGTGCGGCCGGGGACAAAGCGGCGCCCGGGACGAACCAGCGCGTCACAAACAATCCCCCTTTCCGCCATCGGCCCTTTTGCCGGTAATGGTGTCGGTAATGCTGCCGGTAATGTTTCGGGTAATGTTTTGGGGGCGTTGCCGTTATCGGGGGGAAAGGGGGATGCGGGGGGCAACATGGTCGCTTCGACCGGTTTGCCGCCAATCGTGCCGTTCCATACGGCCCGGACAACCCGACTGTTATTGACGATAAGCAAGTCCCCGGCCTTAAGCATATGGGGCAAATCAACCACTCTCTTATGGAGCGGGCGGGGCCGATCGATGACCATCATGCGGGCGCGCTCGGGGGGTTGAACTGGGAAAAGAGCAATCGCACTCTCGGATAGGGTGTGGTCGAAATCCGCGGTATCCATGATCGCCGTTCCGGATTAGCCGCCGCGCCGGGCAGAGCGGGTCAAGGCAGGGAGAAGATCAAGGGCGTGCATCATCCGGGCGATGGGGTGTAAAAGGATAAAGGACTCCCGCCGGGCAGAGCGGGTCAAGGCGGGGAGAGGATCAAGGGCGTGCATCATCCGGGCGACGGGGTGTAAAAGGATAAAGGACTCCCGCCGGGCGTTCCTTGAAGGATGCCGTTGCGCATGGCAATGCGGCCACGCAAAATTGTCGCCACCGGCCAACCGGTGACCTCCATGCCGTGAAACGCGGTCCATCCGCATCGGCTTGCCATTTCCGTATCGTCGATACGATGCTTCATATCAAGATCGACAATGGCAAGATCGGCATCAAAGCCCGGTTTGATATGGCCTTTATCGGCAATCGAAAAGAGGCGGGCCGGATTGATACTGGTCAGTCGAACCACATCGTGGATGGATAGATGCCCGCGCGCGCAATGATCCAACATGACGGGCAACAACGTTTGAACCCCCGGCATGCCGGACGGAGAGGAGGGATAGTCCCGGCTTTTTTCGGACCGAGTGTGGGGCGCGTGGTCGGAGCCGATAATACAATCCCCGCTTGGGTCAAGGCCGCGCCACAGGGCAAGGCGATGGGTCGCGTCGCGTATCGGTGGATTAACCTGGGCGAAGGTTCCCCACGTTTCATAGCAGGACGGTGCTTCCAGGGTGAGATGTTGGGGGGTGAGTTCGAAGCTGGCGATATCGCGGTGTTTTTTTAACAGATCGATTTCTTGCCGACTGTTGACGTGTAGGACATGGACGGGACGGCCATATGTGCGGGCCGCCTCGACCAATGTTTCGATGGCGGCGGTGGCGCATTGCGGATCGCGCCAGTGGGGATGATCGCCGACGTTTCCCGATTTTGTGATGGAGCGGCGGGCAATCAGACGTTTTTCATCTTCGCAATGGACACTGACACGGCGTTTGCCCCGGGCCATGGCCCGGGTAACGGCGTCTTTATCGGCCAGTAATAATGATCCGGTCGAGCTGCCCATAAATATCTTGATGCCGCAGCACCCGGGCAATTGTTCCAGATGGGCAAGATCGTCAAGATTGTCGGCCGTTGCACCGATGAAGAACGCATAATCGCACCATGCACGGCCAACGGCGCGGCGGCATTTATCGTCCAATGCGGCGCTATTGGTGGTGGGCGGGTTGGTATTGGGCATTTCGAAAATCGATGTGACCCCGCCAAGAATCGCGGCGGCGGTTCCGGTGGCGATGTCCTCTTTGTGGGTGGCACCGGGTTCGCGAAAATGGGTTTGGGTATCGATAACGCCCGGCAGAATATGATGGTTGGATGCGTCCAATACAGGACAATCAGGGGGGCAATCAAGGGCGCGCGCGCCATCGCCGGCCTTAAAGACGGCCGCAATTTTGCCGTCCTTGATGCCGATATCGCCCTTGTCCAGGCTATCCCCGTCGGCGATCGTTCCCCCGCGAATCAATAGATCGAAACGATCTTTCATCGATGATCGGCGGCGCGTGGTGCGGGCGCTTGCGATCGTTCCCGCATTTGATTGGTGGGCGATTGGTGGGCGATGGATTGGCGGTCGCGCAGTAAGGCGCACGCCTTAATCCACGATAATATCGGATAAACACCGGCCATCAGGGCAATCAAAAGGCCATACGCGCCTTCACGATAACCACGACGGGATACGTAACATTTAAATCCGCGCGATAAGATCCGCCGTGTATAGAGAAGGGTTCGGAAGAACGATTGGGGCTTGAGGGGGGTGCCCTGCGTGTGCTTTAGCAACATATCCAGCGCATTCTTGTCGGTATAGTATTCAAGACGGGACCAAAGATCGTTGATGTCTTTAAATCCGTAATGATGGATCGGGTGGGTTAATGTTTTACCCTGCCGTTTTGGATTAACGGACAAAGGGGGATGGATGGATTGTGTCCCCCATCGGGCCGCGTCGCGACGATACAACGACGTGCGGACCGTGGTGCTGATAAAGGCCCCCCAGCCATAACGAACCAATTGATCGCCGATATAATTATTAACCGGAATCTTGTGCCAATCGGCCTTTGATTGTTTGACGACCGATTGTATCTCGCGGGCCAAAGCAGGGGTCACCCTCTCGTCGCTGTCGATCCAGATGATCCAATCGCCGCGGCATTGACGTCTTCCGATATCGCGCCGCTCCCCTTCGTTGCGTCCGCCCTTTTCGATGATTCGGTCGGTAAAGCGGGCGGCGACTTTTTTCGAATCATCGGTGCAGCGATCAAGAAAAACGACAATCTCGTCGGCAAATGTTAGCGATTGGAGGCAATCGTTTAAATGGTCCGCTTGATTTCTGGTGATAACAAGAGCGGATAAGGCGACCGGTGGCGGCGGCATGGTTTGGATTCCTTTAAAAAATTCAAAAGATGCAAGCAACGGGGCAGTGTAACGTATCGGCAATTATGTTGTCCATGCGCTTGGCGCCCGCGCCGTATCGCTCGATGGATGGCATCGGGCCCGCCTGCCGTGATGCCCGATGGTGATGCTCGATGACGTGGGCGGATGATCGAAAAGGCGGATGGGTTTTTTATGGTGCGGTTTTTATGGCGCGATCAAGCGGGTAACGGCCCGATACACGGTGTCGACGCGGATACTGTCCATAAGATGGGAATAGGGATGATGGGCGGCGGTATTCCTCTCGTATTCTCGGCAGAGGGTGTGCGGGGATTGGCGGGTGCGAACGATCATTCCACCCCATGGGCTAAAACGAAGATCGTTGGTTGGGCCAAACAGGCCAAGGGTGGGAATGCCGGCGGCGGCGGCCATATGCATCGGCCCGGAATCATTGCCGATAAATATCCGGCATCGCCGCAGGCAGGCATAGACATAAGGCAGGGATTGCCCGATAAAATCGGCCTTTTCTTTCGGTGATGGAACGCCGGAAGACCGCAAGCAAGAGCGCAACTTCGATGCTTGCGGTCGGTCGCTATCGGCGCCGATGATGATGACTTTGGCCCCGGCTAATATGCCGCCTTTTCGGGTTAGCCGGAGGCAAAGCTCCGCCCAATTTCCCCCGGGCCATTGCTTTCCCGGCCAGTGGGCAAAAGGCGCGATCGCAATCGTATTGCGGGCGATGCGGGATTTTGCCCGGGATCGGTCGATCGCGGTCGCGTGGAGTGTGGGGGCCGGATGACGGGGAAGGGACATCGCGCGCCGCAATTCTTCAACGCGGTGGATGAGGTTCTTTTCCGGAAAGTGGGAAGATGCATAGATGTAACGCTTGCGGCTTAACACGGCGTATCCGCATAATGTGCCGCGCGTATCAATGACGGTGTCCCAAAAAGTGGTACAGCAACGCACCCACGACAAAAGCCAGTGGAGCGAGAAAGGTTTCTTGCGCACGATAATGACCTTTGCGACATGGGGCATGGCGGCAAATAAGGGCGCGGATAAGGGGCCGCATAGGACGACCGCGCGGGTGGCGGGACGGCGCAGAAAAACATCCAAAACGCCGCTGCTTAAGACCGCGTCTCCGATGCTGTTGCTGGTGATGAAAAGAATATGGCGCATATGTTTGTTGCCGAATATGACCCGGTGTCGAAATGAAGGTCAAGGTCGCTGTCCGACAAGGGGTCGGCCCCCGGGTGTGAAGATTCCGGACATCAAAAGCCCGGGTTGTGAAGATTCCGGACATCAAAAGCCCGGGTTATGAAGATTCCGAGCATCAAAAGCCCGGGTGTGAAAGATTTGGGCATCAAAAGCCCGGGTTGTGAAAGATTTGGGCGCGTGTCGTTAACCGGATCGGGATGTGCAATGATGCCATAATTTTCGGACGGCTTCCTCGACTTCTTCAACGTCGAGTAATTCCATGCGTATATCACGTTTCCCTGCAATGTAGCGAGCCGGCACCGTATAGGGTTTTTGCGTCCGAACCCAGGCGCTTTTCTCCCCCCACGGGGCGTAATATTGCTCGTTGGTCGGGCCGAATAAGCCAAGGGTGGGAATGCCCGCCGCCGCCGCTATGTGCATGAGTCCCGAATCATTGCCGATGAACATCCGGCACCGCTTAAGGCATGCGTATACAAGATCAAGCGGCATATCGAAGTGGGCGGATATGGACGTTCCGCCCCGATCCCCGTTTCCGGCCGACAGCAATCGAGCGATGCGATCTTTGCATTCGCCGGCACCAAAGACGACGCAATGGGCACCGGGAAATATGCCGGTCGGCGCGGTTAATCGGTCGACGAGTTGACGAAAGCGCTCGACTCTCCACTCTTTAAAGAGTGCCAATGTCGATGTCGATAAGGCGATAAAGCGTCCCTTTGGGCCGATGGTCCGGCGGGCATAGGATTTGTTATGGGAAGATTCATGGATGATGGGCGCGGGCGGTTCGGGCAGGTCAAGGACGCGTTGCCATTGCCGCACGACATGGTCTTTGGATGGCGGTATCCCAAGTCCGAAAGGCGGGGTCTTTTCGCCCTGCCACGCGTAAGGCATCGTTAAAAGATCCCTCATATCAATTCTAAGATGACGGGCAAAGGGGTGATTTCTCGACACTTTTTGCCCTAAGGGGGCAACGGTGCCGCGCCAAATATAATATCGGCGGATCATCATCGAGAGGATGATCGTCGTTCTTTGATCTTTCGACGCAATCATTTTCGATATTTGGGGGTGCGCGGCCAGGATTTTAGGGGAACTGCGTAAACTCAGGGCGATAATGCGATGATCCGGATAGGGGCGCAGGATATGCTCGATGGCACCGCTTGATAATACCGAATCGCCAATTCCACCGTGCATCACAAGTATGATTTTTGGATGGCCCATGAAGGGTCGATAGGCGCTTCTTATGTGCTTTTTTATATATTCGGGGAAAATCTTGGCAAGGGACACAGAAATATCCGTTTCTTGGCGATCATGGGTTGGCCGATCCATCGCCTTTGGCACGATCCGCGATTCGACCCTTGATGGGGTGGAAGAATATCGCCCATATGCCGATGTCACGCACGCGGCATGGCCATGGACCCGATATCTGCGGTCAATATACCGCACGATTCATGCGGGAGTAAATACATGAATGCGCGGCTGTCGCCAATGGAATGGGGATATTTTATATGGTCAGGAAGGTGGTTTTGCCTCGATGGCGGCCATGATGGCGCGGGTGGCAACGCCAAGGCGCTGCACCAAAAGGATCGGTTGCTCACAAACGTAATAGGTGAGTCTTTGGCGCTCGTCAAAAACACGGGTATTCCATTCCATTTCCGCTTCCACTTCGCGGTATTGGGCGGATTTCGGATCGACGTTGTCCCTGCGCATGGCCCGCAATCTTTGCGCGACGCTCGATATTTTCTCCGTGATTTTCTTCTGACGGGAGACGAAATTTAAAATACCGGTCAGTTGCTGGCGTCTTTGGACCATACTGCGTTGGTAAAGACCGGCAAATAATAGGGTTAGTTTTTCTTTTTTTTCGGCCGGCTTTAACGTTTGGGCATAGTCGGCGATCATGGTGCGGATGGTATCTTCCGTCAGGGTGGGGTCTTTCAAGGATTCAACGACATTGAAGATGCGGTTGTCACTCCACCACTGATCGAGGGCCTTGCCGATATCCGGCCCCTGCCAAAGGGTGGCGACGGCAACATTCTTGCGATAGATCTGATCGCAAGGCCAATCTTTCGGGGTGGTTTCCGATGTGGTCTTGGGGGCGGTTTTGGCGGTGGTTTCCGATGTGGTCTTGGGGGCGTTTTTCGGGGCGGTTTCGGCCCGGCTCGTTCCGGCTAAAACAATCATGCCGCACAATACGAGAATGTATGGAACGGCGCGCTTTATCGCGATCGCATATTTTCCGTGTGTCCGGGAAGAATATCGTGGGGTGAATCGTGTCATGGTTTTCCTCTTCTGCGACGGATGCCTTAAAGGGTGTCCTAAGGGATGCCCTCGATGATGCCCAAGGGATGCCCTAAAGATATAAGGGGGAGGCTAGCGCACGTTGATGGTGGCCCGCATTCCCTTTGTTTCATAGCCTCGGATGATGATAGCATAATTCCCCTTCTTTCGGGGGGTAAAAAGGATGTCGGTGCGCACTTCCTCGAATTCTTCTTCCAGGGTGATGGATGATATTTCTTCGGCCTCGATCTCGACCCCATCGGTTTTTATTTCATCAAGCTCGATGGCGGCGAAAAATTCGGGGGCAAGGATCGGATAGGGTTTAAATCCGCGTGATATGATCGATAATCGATACGGTCGATCGTTTTCAAGGGTAATGGTTTTCGGGTGGATGGCGTAATCGCTGTTTTCCGAGCCGAGAAAAAGGCTTATCCGTGCGCGCGCGGGACTAAAGCCGTCGGCGTGGCCATAGGACGCAGGCATGCCGACAAGAATGCCGAGAAAAACCGCGAAAATACCCCCCCCCGGCATAATCCCCCTCAGCATAACACCCGGCCCCTTGGTTGGCGGGCGCGAGGGAACGCCCCCGAAAAGTCCCTCCGGCATAATCCCCCTCAGCATAACCCCTGGCCCCTTGGTCGGCGGGCGCGAGGGAACGCCCCCGAAAAGTCCCTCCGGCATAATCCCCCTCAGCATAACCCCTGGCCCCTTGGTCGGCGGGCGGGCGGCATTTCTTTGCCGTTTTCGCCATGATTTTTGATGTTCGGACATCACTTTTCCCCTTTGCGCGTGATTAAGGTTCTGGACGGATCATACCCGTATACGGCCAAGGCAATGAAAACGACGGTTTCAATGGCGACATAGGATAACATTTCGCCATTGATTTGGCCGTAAAGGGCAAAACGAATCAACTCGACGGCGTGGGTGAAGGGATTATATTGCACCACCCACGGCAGCCATATGCTGTTTTCCTGGATACGCCAAAGCGGATTAAGGGCGGTCGAGGTAAAAAACATCGGAAAGATGATGAAATTCATAATGCTGGCGAAATTTTCCAATTGATTGATGGTCGCCGATAGAAACATGCCAAGAGCGCCGAGCATTAATCCCGATAATATCAAGGCCGGAAGAACGCTGAGATACCCTGAAGGCGGGGGATCCACCCCCCAAAACCAAGCGATCATCAAAAAGGCATAGACCTGCAGAACCGATACCATCACCCCGGCGATCAGCTTGCAAATCAGAAGATACCAGCGCGGCAAGGGTGTTATTAAAAGGGTGCGCATCGATCCCATTTCCCGGTCATAAACCATCGATAGCGATGATTGCATTCCGTTAAACAATTGGATCATCGCCATTAACCCGGGGGCGATATAGACCTCGTAGTTGATATATGTCTCATAGGGGGGAATGATCGAAAGCCCAAGCACCGAGCGGAATCCGACGGCAAATATCACAAGCCAGATCAAGGGCCGAATCAAGGCGGAGAAAAAGCGCCCGCGTTGATGGATAAAGCGCAATCCCTCGCGCCAGATGATGCCGCGAAGGCATAACATATAATGGGTGGGATTCATTTTGTGTCCGGCGCGGTGTTTTTATCGATGATGGCGGCAAAGGCGTCGGACATATTGGCGCTATTTTGATGGCGCATGAAATCCTTGGCGCTTTCCCGGGCCAGAACCCGGCCGCGATGAAGGATGACGATATGGCCGTTTTCATCGACTTCATCAATCAAATGGGTGGCCCAAAAGACGGCGAGATTCTCCTCCCGACATAAATGCCGGACATGGTTAAGAATGATGGCCCGGCTGTCGATATCAAGGCCGACGCTTGGCTCGTCAAGCAACAGCAAGTCGGGGCGGTGCAGCAGGGCGCGGGCGATTTCGACCCGGCGGCGCTGTCCGCCGGAAAGGTGCCGGGCTTTGTCACGCAGAGCCTCGGTCATACCGATGCGCTCGAGCCCTTCATGAATGCGCTTTTCCCCTTCTTTCGGGCCGATGCCATGCAAGCGGCAATGGTAATGCATGTTTTGCGATACGGTCAAATCGAGATCCAAAGTGGGTTGCTGAAAGACGACCCCGATGCGGGCAAGGGCAAGCTGGGCGGCACTAAGAAGGTCGACCCCGAAGATGCGAATATGGCCGATGCGGTTGATATAAAGACGGGTAATCAGCGAGTATAAAGTGGTTTTTCCCGCCCCGTTAAGGCCGAGTAGGACGGTGAATTGCCCACTTTTGATGCAGATATCGACGTTGTCGAGAACCCGGCGCGCGCCAAAAGAATGGCTTAGCCCGCGGATCGAAAGAGCCGGTGTGTCAAGAGTGGGGAGCGTTCGGTTCATGGCTTGCTTCGTGTTTCGATTCATCTTTCAATTCATATTTCGCTTCGGGGGCGGGGGCGATGATGGCGGCCGGTTACGGGTTGGCAACGGCGCCCCAAGGAAAGCGCCCGACCCGTATCGACTTGACCACTTTCATTCTGTCAATGTCGATCGCGGATACATCATTGCTGACGCCATTGGTTGAAAAAAGCCATTTTTCATCTTTCGTCAACGCCAACTGCCACACTCTTTGCCCGACAAGAAGGTATCGCTCCACCTTTTTGGTTTTTTGATTAACGACGGCAATCCGATTGGCCGGGCCAAGGGCAATAAAAGCGTATTTGCCGTCGCGGGTTAGGCGAATGCCGACCGGTTGGATATTTTCTTGATGCACGCCCGGGATGGCGAATTCGATTTTATCGGTGATCGCATGGGTGACCGGATCGATCACGCTGACGGTGCCACCGACTTCCGACGATACCCATACCTGGGAATTATCGTGGTTGAAAATCGCGACCCGGGGCCGGGCATCAACCACGACATTCGCGACGATCTCGAAGGTTTCGGTATCGATGAAATGGGCCATGTTGGTTGTCTCGGAGGTGTTGACAAGAATGGTGCCCGCTTCGTTCAGTCCCATTCCCTCGGGTTCGACCCCGACCGGTATTTCGTCAATGACCATCCGATCGATAACGTCGACGACGGTGACGATGTTATCGTCCTCGTTGGCGATGAATAATGTGCGTCCGTCCGGATGCAAGACCAGAAGTTCCGGATCCGGGCCCGATGGCAGATAGTGAACGAGACCAAGGGTTTTCGCATCGCGGATTTCAATACGGTTATCATCGCTGGCGCATACATAGATCTGGGTTTTATCCGCGCTCATGATAATTCCGCGCGGACGCCGACCGACCGGGGCCGTCTTTACCGTTTCAAGCGTCTTTGAATCGATCACCGAAATCGAGTTGTCTTTTTCATTCGAGATATAAACGACATCCTTAGAATCCGCCGCCAAGACGTTTGGCGGCAAAGCGAGGGAAAAAACCGCCAAAAGGGCAATCGCGCCCAAATATTGGGGCCATTCGGACGTTTTGGCGGACGTTTTGGCGGATGCTTTGGGCGCCAATATCGCGCATATCCATGATCGTATGGGATTATTCATGATCTATTCCTTTCCAAGAGAACAGGAAGTTTCCTTTGCGTCAAACCCCAGCGTATCGAGAGGGGTATGGGGGTGAAGAAATTCGATTTGCGGCGAAAACGACACCAAGGCGCGCGGCGACGACAGAAGGATTCTTTGGCGCATTTGTTGGTTCCATGGACGAAAACTCAGCTTGACCCCCTTATAGGCGGCAATTTCGAAAGCATCACTGCGCAAATAGGTGCGAATCGCTTGGGGGTCTTGGCCGTTGCCAAGGCGCAACGCGGCCTCGCCGATAGAGCGAATCGCCGTCCAAGCGGCATAATCGACCATCGACATCCATCGTCCGGCATGGCGCCGGAATCGATTTTGCATTTGGGCCGCGCCCCATTGTTCATGGGTTCGATGCCACGCATTCGGGACAAGCCCCTGGCTGCCGGCGACCAGGCGCGGATCCCACGTGTTCCAGATAAGATGCTCGCCGAATTCGCCCTTTTCATCGGCGCTTAGAACGATGTCGTAATCGATGCCTTTGGTGAGGAGCGGCACCTCGGATCGGGCCGTGCGCCGGGCATCGTGGGTGAACGTCCATGTTTTTTCGCCGACGATGGTACCGCCAAATTTCTTGGCCGAACGTTTCAACGCCGCGGCAAAAAGACCGGATGGATCTTCTTGGCCGCGAATAAGAAGCCATTTTTTCCATCTTTTATGGATAAGGTACTGAATCAATGCATCGGACAGCATCGCCCGACTGGGGCCGATGTGGAATATATTGGCCCGGCATTGTTGGTTGCGAAGAATGTCATCGCGCGCGCGTGTGTTGAAAATCAAGGCGGTGCCGGCCGCTTTTAAATCGGCCATCGCAAGCAAATCATCGGCATCGACATCGGTGATGAAATAGCGATAGCCTTCATCGGATAAGGCGTTAAAGGCCCGTGCGATATCGCCGTCATGCGGAACCAAGACATCCTTCATCGTGAATACCTGGCCGGTAAAGGCGCCGGTGGTATTGTTATCCTCGATGCCGATTTGGGCGCCGAATAACGCTTCGTCCTGCAGTATCGGATCCAGGTTGGATAAGGCCGGCGGCACGATTTTTTCGCGGCGCAAGACGGCAACGGCAATGGTTTCCTTGACGGCGACGGCGCGGGCCGATCGATCCTTGCCCTGTTTTTTGCGGCGTTCTTCGCGGGCTTTTTTGCGGGCAAGATCGCTTTTTTTACGCTCTTCGATTTCTTGGACGCTGCGCTCGCGGGCATCGGCCGGCATTGCGCCGCCAACGGCCAGGCAAAGAACGAAGGCAAAGATCTGAAAAAACATCGTCATATCACTATCCTAGCACGAAAATCGCCACCATGAGAAACACCGACCATCAAAAACACGCACCATCCACAACAGCCAACATCAAAACCCACCATCCAACGATGCATACCTATCATCGCGACCGAACCCACCATCCAACGATGCATACCTATCATCGCGACCGATGGGCCTGGACGGGCCCAAGGTATGGTGCGGGTATCTCGCGGGTATGGTGCCGTCCAAGCATATTCCCCCCCCGAAGAGTTTTAATCACGGGGGGCATATTCGCCCCGCTCCCCGCAGGGCTTTTGATCACGGTTTGATCACGGTTTGATCGCGGGGGGGGGCAAAGGATGAACGATCACGAAAAACGAAGAGAGCCGAAAACAATCGAGATGCGACAAGACGCTATGGCATCTGAATGAATGGTGAATGTTGCCTTTTTTTGTGGTATGTCTTTTCGCGTCCCGCTTGGCGGGCATTGCGCGTGTCGTTTGATCCGACGGGTTATTGCGCCGCCCGATTTATGACACGGCAAGATGGCATAATCACGTCCCGGGAAAACGATACCCCAGAAAACGATACCTCAGAAAACCATATCCCGGAAAACCACGTTCCAGAGAATCACGCCCCTAAAAAAAACCATATTCAAAAAATCATGTCCCAAAAAATCACATCCCAAAAAAATATATCCCAAAAAAATATATCCGGGAAAAGCCCTGCTATCGGCACCCCGATCATACGTAAGGCGAGTATCAAGCGCCGCACCGCCGAAACCGATATTTCGGCAACGATCGCCATTGAAGGTCGGGGCGTCGCGAATATCGGCACCGGCATCGGTTTTTTGGATCACATGCTGGAACAAATCGCGCGCCATTCTCTGATGGATATCCAACTGGATGCGCGCGGGGATTTAAATGTCGATGATCATCACACGACGGAAGATAGCGGGATTGTCCTTGGGCAAGCCCTCGATAAAGCGTTGGGAGAGCGCCGGGGCATCACCCGTTTCGGGCAGGCATTATCACCGATGGATGAAAGTTTAAGCCGGGTCAGCATCGATTGTTCGGGGCGGCCATTTTTGGTTTGGGACGTGCCGATGAAACGGGATAAAATCGGCACGATGGACAGTGAGTTATTTCGCGAATGGTTCCGTGCTTTTGCCGAGCACGGGCGCCTAACCTTGCATGTCAGCGGGCTTTATGGGGATAATTCCCACCATATGATCGAATCGTGTTTCAAGGGGTTGGCCCGCGCGTTGCGGCAGGCGGTATCGATGGATCCGGGGCGCGGCGGCGATATTCCTTCGACCAAGGGGATGTTATAAAACGGGGATGTTATAAAATGGCGATGGTGTAAAATCGGGGGCGGTTTCCACTCTCGGCCATATGCCGGGCATCTTCGGGACAATACGAAGGGGTCTTGCCGGGGGGTCTTGCCGGGTGTATCCGCGGCGGTGATGGCGCGCCCTTCTTTGGGTCGTTTTTATATTGTTCTTTGGGTTATTCTTGACGGCGTTCTTGACGGCGTTCGGGGCAAGGGAAACATTGGGGCAAGAAAAACATGGGGGATCGGCGACCATGCGGCGGGCTTGTTTTTAGAGGTATCATTTTCAAGAGGCATCAAAATGCACAATAATTATTGGCTTTATACGTATCCTCATGGCGATCGGTCGCTGGCGGTGGTGGCGCAGAATTTTTCCTATATGGCGGCGTTTTTCGGCACGTTCTGGTTTCTTTATCACAAAATGTGGTGGCAGGCGGCGACATGGATTATGTCCATGATGATTTTTGCCCTTCTCGTCAAAGAGATCGCCTATGCACCGGATATGATCGGCACCGTATCGGCCACTATTTTTGCGACCCATCTATTCTTTTCGCTTTTAATCGGCGAGTGGGGAAATGAATGGCGGCGCATGCATCTCGAGCGCAAGGGTTGGGCGATGATTGCCGTGATTCAGGCGAAAAGCAGCATATCCGCCTTGAATACGTATCACCGCGCCCTTATTCGCGATTGATGGGCGCGATTTATTCTCGGCCATGAAACTTGCGATTATCGATTGTGCGTCGGGGAATTTGCGCTCCGTTGCCAAGGCCTGTGAAAAGGCGGCGGCGAATGCGTGTTCCGGACGCTATGACGTAAAGGTCGGATTCGGGGCGTCTCTTGTCGCCTGGGCCGATCGGATCATTTTGCCCGGAGTCGGCGCGTTTGCCCATTGCCGCGGCCGGCTTGACGATGGGATGGTTGCCGCCCTCGAGGCGCAAGTGCAAGGGGGCAAGCCCTTTCTCGGTATCTGTGTCGGCATGCATGTTCTGGCCGATATGGGGCACGAGCATGCCGATACGCCCGGCCTTGGTTGGATTCCCGGCCATGTTCGGCCATTGTCGGATCTGTATGGGCCCGGGCGATCCGGGGTCGATGATCGGCCAAGGTTGAAAATTCCCCATATGGGGTGGAACGAGGTAACCTGGCATCGTCCCCACCCTCTTGGCGCGGGGCTTGACGATGGCACCCATTTTTATTTTTTGCACAGCTATGCGATGGTGTGTGCGGCGCCCGATGATTCCCACGGTGATTCCCCCCGTGATTTGTCTGATGGCTCCTCTCGTGCTTCCTTGGATGGCTCCCCTCGTGCTTCCTCCGATGGCTCTCCCCGCGCTTCCTCGGATGGCTCTCCCCGTGCTTCCTTGGATGGCTCCTCTCGTGATTCCCACGATGGCCGCCCCCGTGATTGTTTGGCAAGCACCGATTACGGCGGGAAGGTGACGGCTTGTGTCGGGCGCGATAATATCGTCGGTGTCCAGTTCCATCCGGAAAAAAGCCAGGCGGCGGGATTGCGTCTATTGGCGAATTTCATGACGTGGAAAATATGACGGGGGGAAAATATGACGGGGGCCGATATGATGATGAAATTCCTTATGGGGCGAGATATCGCAGGGCAAGGAACAACCGGGTGTATTCGATCCAGGGGCAAATCAAGGCGTGGCTCACCACAAAGGACGGCCAGATAAAAGGATGTCCGTATAAAGGGATGGTCAAATGAGAGGGATGGAAATGGCGGGATGCTGATTTTTCCGGCAATTGATATTCGGGCCGGGGCTTGTGTTCGGTTGGCCCAAGGGGATTTCGATCGACAAACGTCCTATCGGGTAACGCCGGTCGAGCAAGCGCAAATCTATGCAAAGGCCGGTTGCGCGTGGGTGCATATGGTCGATCTTGATGGGGCCAGAACCGGACGGGCGGTCAATGCCGCGCCAATTCGGGACGTGGTCGGGCAAGGATTGCTAAAGGTGCAACTTGGCGGCGGCATTCGATCCCTTGATCGGGCCCGCTTTTGGCTTGATCATGGGGTGGCGCGAATTGTTCTTGGCACCGCCGCTTTGCACGATCCGGATATGGTGCGGATTTTGGCCCGGCAATGGCCGGGCCGCATTGCCCTTGGCATCGATGCGCGCCGCGACAAGGTCGCGGTTGAAGGATGGGAAGTCACCAGCGATCAATCGCCATTGGATGTTGCCCGACGTTTTGACGATCTTGGCCTTGGTGCGGTGATTTATACCGATATCGGTCGCGATGGGGTCGCAAAGGGGCCGGATATCGACGGCACGGCGCGGTTGGTCGATATGCTTGCAACGCCGGTGATCGCGTCGGGCGGGGTGCGCGATCGCGACGATGTGGCCGCCCTTGCCGCAAGCAATCCATGCCCGGCCGGGGTGATTATCGGTCGCGCTCTTTACGAAGGTGGGATAACCGCCGCCGCCGCCCTTGCCGCGGCGGATGGGCATAATCGCGATCATCGCTCCGGTCGACGTCTCCCCGGTCAACGTCGCCATATGCCGGCCAAGCCCGACCAAGAAGCCGGAAAAATCCCAACCGAAACAACCGGGGACACCGACGGGGAAGAATCAAGGGCAAAGAATCCGGTCAAGAAACCGAAAGACCCCCCCAGGGAAAAATCATGGGCAAAGAATCCGATCAAGAAACCGAAAGACCCTTCGGGGGCGTCATGTTAAAGGCGCGGGTTATTCCGTGTCTTGATGTCGAAGGCGGTCGGGTGGTCAAAGGCATTAATTTTCGTGCCTTGCGCGATGCCGGTGATCCGGTCGAACACGCCCGGCGTTACGATAACGATGGAGCCGATGAATTGGTGTTTCTCGATATCGGGGCATCGGCCGGGGGACGGGATATTTTATTGGATGCGGTCAAGCGCACGGCCGAATGTTGTTTTATGCCGCTTACGGTCGGTGGTGGCGTGCGCAGTGTCGATGATATGCGCACCCTTCTTTTGGCCGGGGCGGATAAGGTATCGGTGAATACATCGGCGATTGGTGACCCCGATTTGGTGCGGCGCGGCGCGATGCGCTTCGGCTCTCAATGTATAACGGTGGCGGTTGACGCCAAGGCCGATAATCGCGGCCAATCAAAATGGCACGTGTTTACCCATGGCGGGCGAAAACCGACCGGCCTTGATGCGGTCGAATGGTGCCGGAAAATGGTGGACAACGGCGCGGGCGAGATTCTTTTGACATCGATGGATCGGGACGGAACCGGCAAGGGATTTGATTTGGCGTTGACCGCGGCCGTGGCAAAGGCGGTGTCGGTTCCGGTCATTGCCTCGGGCGGGGCCGATAATCCGGATCATTTGGCCGAAGCAATCATCAAAGGCGGAGCGAGCGCCGCCCTTGCCGCTTCGATTTTTCATTTTTCCCGCTATACGATTCCGGCCACCAAAGCGCGGATGCAAACCCTCGGTGTTCCCGTAAGGTTGTAATGCCGATTTTCCCGCAATGACGGGAAAATCCTTGGAATCACAACGAAATTTTGCCCATGGATGGGCGCATCAAATGCCCGGCTTATTAATTAATTAATTTTCTTGGCAGGTGCATTTTAAAGTTATATAACAGGGGGCTGAATGGGGTCGCCTTCTCAATGTGCTGAGGGCGGCGGCTTCATTGTCATCATCGGATTGCCGTTGTTGGAACTGCCCCAGAGCCCGAAAACGGACCCCTAATGCTGCCCCGGATCCCGAGAAAGCCAGACCCGATGTTGCCGATCATTGATGGGCAGGTCGTGC
>OZ255830.1:1062500-1633338 GCA_965277685.1 Alphaproteobacteria bacterium
AACACTTTCTGAAGGGCCGAACCCACCAATGTTGAAAAATTGGGGGATGACCTGTGGCTAGGGGTGAAAGGCCAATCAAACTCGGAAATAGCTGGTTCTCCGCGAAATCTATTTAGGTAGAGCGTCACGTGAACGCCTTCGGGGGTAGAGCACTGGATGGGCGAGGGAGGTGCAAGCCTTACCGACCCTAACCAAACTCCGAATACCGAAGAGCGCTGCGTGGCAGACAGACTATGGGTGCTAAGGTCCATAGTCGAAAGGGAAACAGCCCGGACCGCCGGTTAAGGCCCCTAAGTTGTGGCTAAGTGGGAAAGGAAGTAGAAGATCCAAGACAGCCAGGAGGTTGGCTTAGAAGCAGCCATCCTTTAAAGAAAGCGTAACAGCTCACTGGTCTAATTAAGATTTTCTGCGCCGAAGATGTAACGGGGCTCAAGCCACACGCCGAAACCGCGGGGTATACAGACGCTTTTAATATTCTTGATAATGGTGTACGCCTATATGATTAACAATCGAAATTAGGAGTTCGCCATGAACGTTGCAATTTTTGTTTTTCTTTACACCTTGGTTTTGAGCGGGTCTCTGATGCTTGTCATGAGTGACCTTGCCATTTCCAGAGTGGGATATGGTATTCAGATCACTGGTCTGAATCCTTATTATTTTATTTCCGATGTCCTTCTTGTCGCGATCGCGTATTGGCGGGGGATGGCATTGGGGAAGACATGGATTGCCGGCTTTCCATTTGCCGCTTTTTGCGTGGATGCCTTTCTTTATATCGGCTATGTTTATGCCGGTATTGCGGGGATGTCCCTCATGGTTGTGGTGTTCATCCTTGCAATTATCTGGATAGCGATGCATATCACCGCTCTATCCAGGGGGATTTGCGAAGATGGATCGATGGCAAGTGGATCGTAACGACAAGAATATTGATAGCTTCTGTATACCGGTAGCGGAGCGTTGTGTAAGCCTGTGAAGGTGCGCTGTAAGGCGTGCTGGAGGTATCACAAGTGAGAATGCTGACATGAGTAGCGATAAAGAGTGTGAGAGACACTCTCGCCGAAAGTCCAAGGGTTCCTGTGTAAAGCTAATCTACGCAGGGTGAGCCGGCTCCTAAGGCGAGGCCGAAAGGCGTAGTCGATGGGAACGGGGTTAATATTCCCCGGCCTGCCGGAAGTGACGGATGGGAAATGGTTGTATCTCCTTAACGGATTGGAGGTGCGCTGTGGACTGTTCCAGGAAATAACTCCGGCTTATAGACCGTACCCTAAACCGACACAGGTGGACAGGTAGAGCATACCAAGGCGCTTGAGAGAACGATGTTGAAGGAACTCGGCAAATTACCTCCGTAACTTCGGGAGAAGGAGGCCCTGTACGCGGGCAACCGTGTGCGGGGGGCACAAGCCAGGGGGTAGCGACTGTTTACTAAAAACACAGGGCTCTGCTAAGTCGTCAAGACGACGTATAGGGCCTGACGCCTGCCCGGTGCCGGAAGGTTAAGGAAAGAGGTGAGAGCTTCCGACTGAAGCCCCGGTAAACGGCGGCCGTAACTATAACGGTCCTAAGGTAGCGAAATTCCTTGTCGGGTAAGTTCCGACCTGCACGAATGGCGCAACGACTTCCCCACTGTCTCCAACGTCGACTCAGCGAAATTGAACTCTCCGTGAAGATGCGGAGTACCCACGGTTAGACGGAAAGACCCCGTGCACCTTTACTACAGCTTCGCAGTGGTATTAGGACATGTTTGTGCAGGATAGGCGGGAGCCTTTGAAACCTGGGCGTCAGCCTGGGTGGAGGCGCCCTTGAGATACCGCCCTTTCATGTTTTGATATCTAACCGCGGTCCGTGAATCCGGATCCGGGACCCTGCGTGGTGGGTAGTTTGACTGGGGCGGTCGCCTCCCAAAGAGTAACGGAGGCGCGCGAAGGTAGGCTCAAGCTGGTCGGAAATCAGCTTACGAGTGCAATGGCATAAGCCTGCCTGACTGCGAGAGCGACAGTTCGAGCAGAGACGAAAGTCGGTCATAGTGATCCGGTGGTCCCGAGTGGAAGGGCCATCGCTCAACGAATAAAAGGTACGCCGGGGATAACAGGCTGATGATTCCCAAGAGTCCATATCGACGGAATCGTTTGGCACCTCGATGTCGGCTCATCACATCCTGGGGCTGAAGCAGGTCCCAAGGGTTCGGCTGTTCGCCGATTAAAGTGGTACGTGAGCTGGGTTTAGAACGTCGTAAGACAGTTCGGTCCCTATCTGCCGTGGGCGTTAGAGAATTGAGAGGAGCTGCCCCTAGTACGAGAGGACCGGGGTGGACGTACCGATGGTGTACCGGTCGTCACGCCAGTGGCGCCGCCGGGTAGCTAAGTACGGACGGGATAACCGCTGAAAGCATCTAAGCGGGAAGCCTCCCTCGAGATTAATTCTCTCCTGAGAGCCGTGGAAGAAGACCACGTTGATAGGCCGGATGTGGAAGCGCGGTAACGCGTGTAGCTAACCGGTACTAATCGCTCGATAGATCTTGATATGCATCATTGGAATATGTTTCTGCGCGGGTACAAAACCCGTTTTATTTTTCCCCCTTTATCTTCCGGTCGCCCCTTTTTTGCGGGCACCGGTGAAAGCGGCGATCTTTGTCTTTGACCCCAGGGTCGTTTGATCTTGGGGCGCTCATGTCCAAGCGGGCGTTATCGGCAAGAAGATAACGGCAAGACTTAAAGAACAATCAAAGGGGGCTGCGCGACAATCTCTTTGCGCGTGGCTGTGCGTGGCGTGCGTCTTTTGGCGCCGGTGTGTTTTTTCGACCCTTTATCGTTTTCCTGTATCGCTTCCCTCTATCGTTTCCATGGGTATCGGCTAAGGAATGGGCGGAAGGGATGCCCAAGGAATAGGCGAGATGTCGTGTCCGGGGTCGATCATGGGCTCGACAATCTTGTTTGCTGTCCCGTCAAAGGTTGCCGCGATGGCCCTCATCAATCGAACATAATGGACAATGGCGCATCGTTGCCCGCTTGTTCGCTGTCCCGTCAAAGGTGCCGCGAGTGCCCTCATCAATCAAATATAAATGGGTCATCATTGCCCGGGATTGTTCTTTTGACCGGTTTTGTTCCTATCGTTCTTACCGGCTTGATCGATGTTTCACGTGAAACATTATTTCATGATGGGCTTAATTGGGTATTTGTCGCCGCGTTCCGGCATGATAATCGGCGTTGCGGTTTTCGCTTCTGCCGCTCGATGCGGGGGGCTTTGCCGTGGGCGGGATGGAATTCATCGATCGATCGCGTAAAGAATAAATCCGGGGCTTGACGGGGCGGGGCAAGTGGCTATAGTGACCCTCGCGCATGGCCTTGTGCCATGTGCTCTGTTCATCTGTCGGATTTCGATTTTAATTGGCCGGCAAATGCGTGTGCGGTGCCGTGGTCTGGTGGTTATGGCGAGGGTTAATACACCCGATCCCATCCCGAACTCGGAAGTGAAGCCCCTCAGCGCCGATGGTACTACGTCTTAAGGCGTGGGAGAGTAGGTCGCTGCCAGGCCTCGTCACCGCACATTCAGGCGATACGCCGCCGCCCCCATCCTCAAAACAATATCTTAATATCCCATGCACCGGTGCGCATGATATCGATGATGCGTGGATGGGCACGGGGGGCGCGGCACCGATGGGGCGGAACAAGCGCGGGACTTATTCGCTTACCGCCGGCGGGGCATTACCCCGGAAAAAGCGGCAAAGCCCCCCCTATAATCTTATTCCTTCAATGTGTCTTCATAGCGGTCGTATCGCGCTTTGTAGAAGGGTTGCGCTTGGATGGTTTTCCGCCATTGCAACAGATGGGAATAGGGGGAAAGATCGACATCGGCCACTTCGGCCGGATCAAGGACGGAAATAAGGCCGATATCGGCGATGCTTGGGCTATCGCCGACCAAATACCGGTTGTGGACAAGCCGGGTATCCAGCATCGGCAAGTAGGTATCCATCATTTTCCGGCCAAACGCCATCGACTGCTTGTCGACCGGCATTTTGAACATCGGCGCCATGACCGCGTTGAACAAAATGCGCCCCATCGCCATCTGGATATGGATCGATATGAAGCTGCACCATTGGTCGACGATGGCCTGCTTTCGTATGTCGTCCGGATACAGGCCGCTGTTATGCTTGCGGCACAGATATTTGATGATCGGGTCACTTTCGGCTAGATAAAAGCCGTCATCGTCCATTGCCGGCACTTTGCCGAACGGTGATATCGCCAGAAATGATTCTTGCTTGTGTTCGCCTTTGGCCAATTGGATCGGAATAAAATCATATTCAAGGCCGCATTCTTCACCGATGGCATTGGCGGCGATTCGCACCTTGTTCGATGGTGGGGAAAGGTTGGCTCCGTAAATTTTAAGCATGGGATTATCCTTGGTTCGAGGTGTGTATGGGGTGGAAGACGTTCATCCGGCGCGCTTGCCGGGCAAGCATAGCCAAAATGGACAGACCGGGGAAGGGTTGTTGCAAGGATGCGCGCAAGGAATTCGAGGGATTTCGGTCCCGGATCTTTCGCCCAAGCCCCTCATCCTTAAGAGAAAAACCAAAGCCCCGTATCATTAGGGGAAAAACCAAGCCCTCTTATCCTTAGGGGAAAAGCGAAAGCCCCGTATCATTAGGGCAAGAATCAAGGCCCCTTATCCTTAAGAGAAAAACGAAAGCCCCTTAGGGGAAAACCAAGGCATGTGATGGAATCGCTTGGAATACAGCGTGAAAAGGAGTAAAAGGCAACCAGTCCCCGGCGCGGTGTCTTTTTGATCGGCGGTGCATGGGGCTTTTAACCGGTCGGCTCGGCCGGTTTGTCGATGCGCGCGGATGGGCCGCAAGGGTCATTGCGCAAAGACCGTGTCCCGCCGTGCGGGATATGGGGCAACGGCAATCATGACGCGGGGTGGAGCAGCCCGGTAGCTCGTCAGGCTCATAACCTGAAGGTCGTAGGTTCAAATCCTACCCCCGCAACCAATTAAGCCGGTCATACATATCAAAATCCGGTGTAGCGCGACAGATGGTTTGCGACCTTTTCACCCACCAAAATTGTCGCTTTGGCACTGCTTTTAGGTGGTGTTGGTGGTGACTAAGAAGGTCTTAATCGAGCCGGGGGAATTCCATGGATCGGAATATGCGCGCGACCTCTTCCGGCGTTGTCGCGGCCTTGATTTTGGCCTTGGCGTCAAGGCGGGTGGCCTCGATCGAGGCCAGGGCTTTATCGACCGATCCGGCTCTTTTAATGATGGCCCGGGCCACATCCAACAAGGTGCGGGCAGTGATACCCTTTTCGGCCGTTAGATACGGCCAGCGGCCGGTGCGGCGGGCATCACTATCGGCAGCGGTATAGCGGATCGCCTCGCGCGCTTTGGCTTGATAGACAAGGGACTGACCATCGCCGGGGGTTAAATATCGGCCGCGCTCCGCCTCCGCTATCCGATCGACTTGCTTGCGGGCGTCCTCCCTCGTCCATGTTAAAGCGAGCTTGCGCTCGGCTTTGATGCTCTCGGCCGACGGCGGGGTAAAACGCCCATCGTCATAATGCCAATCAAGATCAACCGTATTGGCCGCCTCGATGAAGATTCCAGGCCGGAACACCGCGCCATCGGGGGCGACTTCAACGACCCTGCCATTTTCAACACGCACTTGCTTCATGATGATTCCCTCGTAAAGTTTACATATTTGATGGAAACGCTTCCGGCACGTCCCGGGTGCCCGTCCTTCCAAACCTGACGCCATCCGGATCTCGTAACCTGTCTTGCTCCGTGAGCGGTTCCATACTGGCCCCCCACGTAAGTGGTGTAGCTATAACTTTCCCTTTTCTTTTTTCTTGGCCCCTGCGCCCCGGCCGCGCCCACGGTGATGCTAAAGCGCGTGCCGGGATTAACGGCGCGGGTTTCGGTTTGAACCTGATCGGATATAGCGGTGATAAGATTGGCAAAAGAGGACGACCCACCGCGATGCCGGGGGGATTTAACGCGATCGACATCTGTGCCGGAAGTTCCGCCGCGAACGGTGATCTCGACCCCTTTCACATGGCGCGGCACCACCCAAGTATAGACGCCGGGCGTATTCTTCGACCAAGCCATTTCAATCTCCACCTGGCGAAACAAAAACGCGTCATAAGGGGTCATTGCCACCTTATCAAAGGTCATGCGCAGCACTTCTTCCTCGGTCGCAAAACGCACCGAGCCTTTGGCTTGCTCATCGGCATCGGTGATAATATCACCAAGCGCCAATCGCAGGCCAAAGGGCGTTACCGCCTTGTCGGTCGCAACACCTTTGGCGGTTTCATCGGCATTGGCCAAGGGCACGCGCTGGGCGGCAAGATCGGCACCGCTCGACGCTTTATCGGCAATTTCACGAAAAGATTTGACGGCCTCGTCGGCAAAGCCGGTCGAGGACGGGTTGGTAATATCGGGGATGGAAATGCGAAGGGGCATAGGGTTTCTCCTTAGTTTAATAGCATCGTTAAACACCGCGCGCCGACCAGCGCACCGTATCGCCGGCCGGGCGATTATCGGTGCGGCGGCGCACGTGTAAGGTCGCCCCGCTTGTCGTCCAATCGGCCAGGGTGACATAGTGATCACGGTCATTAAGGGCGGTGCGGGCGATATCCGGCGGGCGGGTAAAAGCACGTTTGAACACGATCGGCGTGCCGCCGGTCGGCACCGCAACCTCGCCGCCCGCATCGGATATCTCGACCAAGTCAAAAAGAACGCGCATATGGGTAATGATCGAACGGCCGCGCCGATTGTCGCTTTCGACTTTGACCCGAAAACGGCGACCGGTGATGGTAACAAAGCCCGCGTTGAACGGTATCCAGACATCCGGCCGGGCACCGTCTTCATTGCGGATAAAGACCGTCAAAGCCGGGCTTTCGTCATCCGGGCGACCAAAACCGAGGATGGCCCCGACATCATAGCTTACGGTCATGCCGCGCTGGATACTGCCAAGATCGATGCGCCCGGAAAGCAAGGTGCTTTTCGGCGGTGGAGCCGGGCAAAAGGTGTTCCATTCGCCGACACTACGCCGGCGCGGGGCAAGGGTCGATGTTGGCACCAATTTGCCATCAATGTCTAAAAACCCGGTCAAGCGGCGGGTTTTTTGGGCCATCAGATCAATATCATCGATGAAATTAAAATGGGGTCGCATGTGGATATCGGCACTGGCGACACCGGGCGATAGATTGCCGGACGTATCGACCGCTTTGACACCAATCGTCCAATTCCCGCCCGGCACCGGCCCGATGCGATACATCAATGCCGCCATCGTATCCCCGGCGGCCATGCGCGGTTGGGGCGGGGCGGCTTGGATATTCAGTTGCCGGGCCCGTTGCCAATCGCGGGCGGTGGCAAGGCTTTCGCCCTGGGGAGCGATGCGAAAAGCGAATCCGGCCAGATCACGATCGGCGACCGGGGCGACGTTGCACTCGATTGTGGCGGAATCGACTTGCCGCGCCGTCAGGGTCGCCGGTGTGGCCGGTGGCGCCCATTTCCGTTGTTCCGTCATCACCACGGGTATTGATAGGGGTATCACCTCGGGTATTGATAAGGGTATCAATGGGGGCTTTTTGCCCGTTGCCGCCGGTGCGCGATCGCTTTTCACGCCGGGCGCGGGATTGGTCTTTTCGGATTTCTTATTTGCCATATCGGCCTCCTTCCATAAGGTAAGAAGACGATCATAAAACCCCTTTTTCCCAAGCGTCAGGGTGACCACTGACACCCCTATCGGGTTAAAAGTCGGGACAAAAGCGGCCACTAGAAAACCCGCTTTAGTTTCGCAAATGACCCCCTTGGTTGTGTATATTAGGTGGATTTGCTACCATCCCCCATCCCCCCATCCCTTCATACAAACTCAAGGAGTCAGGAAATCATGGAAACCATGCGAACTATGAAGTGCCCATATTGTTCAAAGGAAATGCCGGGGCCTAGCGATAATAATTCGGACACGGATCATGTTGTGCCGCTATTAGGCAAACGCTTCCTTGTGCTTAGCGAAGAGGACTGACCCCATTGCAATGATTCGGCGCGATCAATTTTTGAGTGCAAATCAATGCATAGTTATGAAACTTCATCCCGAATAATCGACTTCGACAATATCTTGAACATTTGGCAACTCACTGGCAAGAACGCCCTGAAGTCACCACCTGAAGCGGGTGAATAATCGCGCCGTTAAACAGGGGAAAAACTTTTTGGCGCGGTGGCATCATCCATCCCGAAAATTTGCCAAAAACGCCCCACGCCCCTATATTATGGGTGTGATCGCCGCGCCTGCCGGAAAGTCGGGTGTCCCGGCCGGTCGGGTTCCCCGTAAGGGGACGATGGAAAGTTCCCTTGCGGGAAGCCCGTCGCGACTTATTTACCGCTTTGAAACAGGAGCGTGCGGGTTGGGGATGTTGCGCACCCCCGCGGCGATTGCATTTTTTCGCAACCTCTGCAGTATGCATAATACAAACTTTTCAAGTTTTTTAGTTATGCAACAACAAAAAGCGCATATTCAGGATATCGGACATCAACTGGCCGATATCAGTGGTCGGTCACGCAATCAGGTATGGATGGCGTTAAAGGCGTATATTGATACCGGATTACATAGCTGGGAAGACATGCCGCGCCGCGATTACGATCGCGCCGTTACATGGATGGAGCAAGAATTAAATCAAGCCGCCCTTGAAAGGTCGCTTGAATAACCGGTTTCCCCTGCAAAGGGGAAAAGGGGGGCGTCGATAGCCGCAAGGATTATCTTTTGAGGGGTCGCCCCCTTCGATATAGAGAGAGCGAAAACCCTCTATTGCGCTTCAATCGTGCGGATGCGCCTTTCGCGCTCGATTTCCTATTCGTCCACCGGGGTCGGCCGCATCCCAGGCGAATAGCGTTCCTTGAACCTTCATCGGTGATATAGCGGCCATGAGCGACATATCGCCAGTTTATGGCGGGGATTGGCCGACTTTGCCCTCTGATATGCCTATAGCTGTATATCTACTCGATGACCACTGAAGCTACTTGCTGCTGCTGAACTCGGAGGAACTGCTACGGGTGGACGACCGGAGGTTTTTATAAACTTCCCAGACCTGAATGCTTTATGGCTTGGTTTGCTCCATAGAATGAAGCCGCTCCGCGAAACCACCGGCAGGCATCTTTTATCTGTGAGCTCGATATATTTGATTAGCATGGCGGTAAGGGAAACGCTGTAACGGTCCGTGCAGTGTTCAATCAGATCAAACCCCAGTTCATATCCCTTGATCTGTTCCCGAAAATCATTTGGGGGCATTAAAAGCTGTGAAGCGAATAGGTTCGCCTCGCTTTCACGTCTCGCATCGTCCCGAAAGTCAGCAAGGTCGGCCTGAGAACACTCATTTGCCAGTCGGACTGATGGGTTCGCAGGCTTATGCGGATGTCACAGCGACGGCAGTCGTTGAAGAATTGGGGTTATCGGGTCCAGGAGTTGGAGAGCGTTTCGGCTTGCTTTAAGACCAGATCTACAGCTTCTTCTCTTTTATCGGGCGGGTATTTCCATCTCTGGAGGGTTTTCCGGACAAGTATCTTAAGCTTTGCTCGGACACTAACTCGAATCTGCCAGTCCACGGTTGTTGATCTCCTGATTTTCTCAGTGATTTCAATGGCGATTTTTTTAAGGATTTCATCGCCAAGCTCGCGCACGGCACTCTCATTGTTGGCTAAGGCATCGTAAAATGCGACCTCATCAGGATTGAGGCCGAGTTCTGCTTCTCGAGCCATCTCCTTCTGAAACTCCTTCGCCATTTGAATAAGTTCTTCGATCACCTGTGCCGTTTCGATGGCTCGGTTGTGATATTTTCTAAGAGTTTCTTTCAGGCGGTCGGCAAACTTTTTCTCTTGCACGATATTATTTCTGATTTTGGCCTTGATGTCGTCTTTGAGAAGTTTCTCCAATAGTTCGACAGCAAGGTTTTTGTAAGGCATTTGCCGCACGTCTTCCAGAAAATCTTCGGATAAAAGGCCGATATTCGGTTTGTTTAGACCGCTGAGGGCAAAAATGTCGACCACTCCCTCAACAACGACGGCATTGTCCAAAATCTGCTTCAATGCAGAGTTTTTCTCTTCTTCTGTTCGTTTTTTATCAACAGTTGTGAATTTGCTGATTGCAGCTTTGATGGCGCCATAAAAAGCGATTTCTTTTCTGAGATCTTTTGCTTCATCCAGTGTGCTGCTGAGTGAATAAGCCTTGTTGGTTGCTAAAATTAGATCGAGGAATCGTTTTTTGCCGTCCTCTATCCCAAGAAGGTAGTTTGCGGCAGGAACCAGAAGTTTATGTGCATCAGTTTCGAACGCAGATAAATCAAGACCGGGATCTTGAGGTGTTTTGGCAAACATCCCTCTGATAGCGTCCAGCTTTTCTAATAATATAGCGAAAGCTTCTTCGACGTTTAGGGTTGGCTGACCTTTGCCTTTGGCATCAGTATAGGTTTTTAGGGCCTGCTTAAGTTCGTTGGCAATGCCGATGTAATCGACGACAAGGCCGCCCGGTTTGTTTTTGAAGACACGGTTTACCCGAGCGATCGCCTGCATCAGGTTATGTCCCTTCATCGGCTTGTCGACATACATTGTATGGCAGCACGGAGCATCAAAGCCGGTCAGCCACATATCCCGGACAATCACGACCTTGAGCGGATCGTCTAGGTCCTTGAAACGTCTCTCAAGGCGCTTTTTGGTTTTCTTGTTGTAGATGTGTGGCTGCAGTAGAGGCTTGTCCGATGCAGAGCCGGTCATCACAATTTTTATTGCGCCCTTTTCCGAGTCAGCATCATGCCAGTCCGGCCGAAGCTCAACGATTTCATTATACAGGTGGGCACAGATGTCACGGCTCATTGCCACTATCATTGCCTTGCCGTCCATGGTCGCATTGCGAGATTCAAAATGCTGGACGATATCGGTAGCGATTTCCTTAAGGCGAGGGGTTAGCCCTACCAGCTTTTCAAGTCGGCTCCACTCACCTTTGGTTTTTTCCCTGTTGCCAACGTCCTCCTCATCTTCAATGACTTCATCGACCTGATCGGACAGCGCAGCAATATCAGCCCGGTTCAGGTCCAACTTTGCCAGTCGAGACTCATAGTAAATTCGCACAGTTGCTCCGTCATTGAAGGAATCTTGAATGTCGTAGATGGAGACATAGTCACCAAAGACCGATCGAGTATCTTTATCTTCCTGTGAAATAGGGGTTCCGGTAAAGCCAATGAATGATGCGTTCGGGACGGCATCACGCATATGCTTGGCATATCCGAATTTATAACGGCCATCTTTGGCGAGAACTGCTTTCAAGCCATATTGGCTGCGGTGGGCTTCATCCGATATCACCACAATATTGTGGCGATCGTTTAATACCGGATGATTGTTCTCTTTGTCCAAAACCGCAAACTTCTGAACGGTTGTGAAGATGATGCCACCAGCGCTTCGTTCACTAAGCAGGTCACGCAATGTATCCCGATCGTCAGCCTGTACCGGTGTTTGTTTCAAAAGCTCCTGGGCGTTGCTGAAGGTTGCAAAAAGCTGGCCGTCCAGGTCGTTTCGGTCGGTCACAACGACAAGCGTTGGATTTTTCATCGCACGTTGCTGGAGGATTTTCCCTGCATAACAACACATGGAAATGCTTTTGCCGGACCCTTGCGTGTGCCAAACAACTCCAGCCTTTTTGTTCCCCCCTTCATGGGATGCTTCTATGGTTGCAGTGACAGCTTCGCGCACGGCATGGAATTGGTGGTAACCGGCGATTCTTTTAAGGATTTTCTTGCCGTCTGTCTCAAAGAGAACGAAGAAGCGGATATAGTCGAGAAACAGCGCACGATCAAAGAAGCCCCTTACCATTGTTTCCAATTCCCATTCGAGTAAGGGCTTATCGTCTTCATCTTTAATCGTGCGCCATGGCATGAAGCGTTCTTGATTGGCTGTCAGGGAGCCGACACGGGCTGTGTAACCATCGCTGATGACCAAAGCTTCGTTAAAGATAAAGAGGTCAGAGATTTCTTCCTTGTAGGTCTGTAGCTGATTGAAGGCATCCCAAATACCGGCGTTTTCGCCCGAGGGGCTTTTCAATTCCAAAACGGCCATGGGAAGGCCATTAATAAAGCAAACAATATCTGGCCTACGTGGCTGCTTGGTGCCGCTTACGGTAAATTGGTTGATGGCGTGAAAGCGATTGGCCGCGATATTTTCAAAATCAATGAGAAATGCATGATGATGGATGGGTTTGTCCCCGTCTTTAAAATTAACCGGAATGCCGCTTAGCAGAAGGCGGTGGAAGGCCCGATTGTTTGTGATAAGATCAAGGCTTTCTGCTTGCTTTAGCTTTGCTAGGACCTGCTCTAAGCAGGTAGAGATGGCTTCGCTCGGGATATGTTTGTTGATTGCTGGGAAAACAGTGGTGAGTTGGTCCGTCAGCAGAACATCAGAATAATTGCCGCGTGCTGGATTGTTTCCATCCGGCGCAATGTCGGGGCCGTGAAGGACTTCCCATCCGGTTTCCCTGAACCATTCAAGACAGAGGTTTTCTAGTTGTTCTTCATTCATCATTGACTTTTTGAGCCTTCCCATTGACCAGGGCGTAAGCGCCATTGCTGGCGGTGTTCAAAAAATCTTTGAACTGATTACGCCAGTTTATTCCACGACAGCTATAAAGCTGATCATTTTCATTGTATCCATTTTCGATCCGACCAAGCTCTTTGGTGCTAAAGTCTTTTAACTTTTCCAGTTCTTTGAAATGCCTCATGCTGTCGTTATAGCTTTTGCTATTGACGAATGATGAGATCACTTTGTCTCTATTCAGCCTTACATATTCTTGCAGTTTTTCGTTGCAGAACTCGGATGCGCCTAATAGGTCAGGGTACAAATTTGCATGGTGGATATTCATTTTCCTAAGTATTTTCATATATCTTAGGCGATCGTCATCCTCTTCCATCGGGATATGAATTTTTACCAAGTATTCCTTCAGCATTTCAGCGTCATCAACAAAGGAAAAGATGTCGTTTTCTCCAAGCTGATTAATAATGCTTGCCTCGATGGTAATCTGGCCCGAGGGAGATAGGGTGAAGAGACCATCTTGACTGGTTAAACGTCCGTGTTCGCTCTTGAGAGGGTTAACAAAAACGATCGGAAAACGTTTGTCCTCAAGTTTCGTTTTATTGATGCAGAAAATGACGCGGCTGTAGTTTTTTGATTTATCTGAATCGGCATCTCTTTCACATAGTGCAAAAAACAAGGCTACGTATGGCGAGTGGGACCAATCCAATAAAGGCGTCATAAGACCATAATGCTGACCCAGTGCCCAAAGGTCGTCATCTCCAATATCTGATGGAGGTTGTTTGGTTCTTCCTCGGATGGAGTATTTAAATTCATCTAATTGCTTACGGGCCCAGCCCTCTTTATAAATTCCAGTTTTTGACAGCCGAGCAATACTTGGCGTTAGTCCCCAATCAAATCGGCGCTGGCCTCGAAAAATACGCCCGGCATTGGAATCAAAAAATGGGTCGTTATTAAGGATCTCGATAAAGTGCTGGCAATCTTTGACTTTTGATGTTGGGATATTCTTGTCTGGCCCCTGCCTGGAAATTGTCACTTTAGGCCAAGGTGGAAGGCCTAAATGGTGTTTGATGTGTTTCTTCACCATTTAAGTTGCTCCCTCGCTTAAGTTAATTTTTCCAGACAGAAGCTTGGGCAAAAATGTGTCGCGAGTTTGAGCCAACCCTTTATTCTCAATCCTTTGGTTGATTTGCATTTGAAGAAGTGAAGCAATGCTTGAACTCGCGAGCTCCATCATAGGAGTATCCGGAACAGAACAAAGAGCCGCTGACAAGTGTTCTCTTTTAATGTGTCCCATTGTTACTGCTTTATCTGCAGCAATTCGCTGGAATTGATTCAGGTGATGTTTGGTGAAGTAGAGATAAAACCATTTTGGGTATTCTGCTGAGGTCACCTTGAAAAGATGTTGGTTCAGCGCAGCTTTTCCTCCGCACCATAAATCGACTACAAGAGAGCCAGACCAAGAAAAAATCACATCTCCATCATCAATAATGCAGGATTCTTTAATGTCTGGGCTTGCTTTCTCTTCGCCATCGGCAACCCCTTTTTTAAGCTGAGCAATTTTGACGACTGGTAGGAAGTCTGTTTCGTCTTTCGGGCGAAATTTTTGCAGAGCTAGCCCATTTTGGTAATGAGCTATTTCATCCAATGGTTTTACATCCCAGCCTTCAGGGATGGGGCCACGGTCACTATCTGCCAAAGCTGCCGGAAAGAGTTTCGCAGTGGCTTGAAGCTTTGCATATGCTTCTGGTTGGTCGTCAGCCATTGCATCTAGTGCGCCACTGTCTTTGCCGGAAATGGCTGTCATCGCGGCGCGTTCGGCATCATCTTCTGTGCCGCCTGCTTCAAGGGCCTTTATCTTTGCTTTGGTCGGTTCAAAATCCACAAACCAGCTTTTGAAAATCGCCTGTGCCATTTCCTCCAGCGTTTTGTTGATCTGGTTGTTGATTTCGATTTTGTCGTCGAGCGAGCGCAATATCTCACCAATGCGTCTGCGCTCGTCTTTTTCTGGAAATTCGTAAGGAAAGGATGATAATGCTTGCCAAGATACGCGTTGCCTTCCAGATGTTCCTTCCATTCTCGCTTGTGCAAATTGTCGAAACTCAGGTAGGCGAGCGATGTAGTATACGAAATCCTCATCGTATTCAGGATCAATGGCGGACATAACGATGAATTCGGTAGATCCGTGACCAATCATTTCCTCTTCAAGGCAGTTAACCTTTGCAGTCTTTCCATTTTCTAGACAGGGCGTGATCCGAGCGAACAGTGTATCCCCATTACAGAATTTGGAGCCTCCGCCTTTAAATTTTTTCTCAAAAACCCCTATTACGTCGCGACTTTCTGTTGGCAAGGCCGCCATTTCAATGAATGGCTTTATCTCACCTTTACGGATCGTGCGTTTTGGATTGAAATCTAAGATATCGTTAATTGAAGCCATAACCCAACCCCGCCAAGTTAGATTTGATTTCATTCTCTAACGCTTTGGCCGTCTCGAACCGGGATGAAAGTTGAGCCGATAGACGCGTCATCTTTTCCGCGAAGGGTTCGGTGTCCTCTTCACCGTCAACAGCCCCAACATAGCGACCGGGTGTCAGAACAAAATCATGCTTTTCCATGTCAGCTAGCTTGGCTGAGAAACAGAAGCCTTTTTCATTTTTATAATCGGCACCTGTTTTCCAAGCATGGAAGGTGCCTGCGATCTTCGCGATGTCTTTGTCAGTAAAATCACGTATCACCCGGTCTTTCATGAAGCCGATATTTCGAGCGTCGATGAAGAGTGTTTTGCCGCTGCGGTCCCGTTTGCCCCCAGAACCAAAAGAGTCGCCCTTTTTGTTTTTGGTTAAGAACCAAATACAGGCTGGGATTTGAGTGTTGGTGAATAGTTGGCCGGGTAATGCCACCATGCACTCCACACGATCGTTTTGGATGAGGGTCTTGCGAATTGCGCCCTCGTTGTTGGCGTTGCTGCTCATAGAGCCATTGGCGAGTAAAAGCGCCATAGATCCATTTGCGCTCAGGTGATACAGCATATGGAGAATCCAAGCAAAATTCGCATTGCCTGCAGGGGGCGTTTCATACCCTTTCCAGCGCACATCATCTTCAAGGCCGGCATGCCACCAATCTTTGATATTGAAAGGTGGGTTGGCCATCACAAAGTCGGCGCGAAGATCTGGATGCTGATCATCTAAAAAACTGTCAGCGGCTTTCTTGCCGAAGTTGAAATCAATCCCGCGAATGGCCATGTTCATGGCCGCTAGTTTCCAGGTGGTTGGATTGCTTTCCTGGCCGTAAACCGAGATATGTTTCTTCTGTTCCTGAGCGTTGTAATGCTTCTTCGCCGAATGGGATTCAATGAATCTATCGTTAGAAACGAAGAACCCACCGGCACCCATGGCGGGGTCATAAACGCGACCTTTGTAGGGTTCGAGCATTTCGACAATCAGGGTGACGATGCTTTTAGGTGTGTAATATTGCCCGCCCTGTTTTCCTTCCGCGAGTGCGAATTGCCCAAGGAAATATTCGTAGACGTGGCCGAGAATGTCTTTGCTGTGTAGGTCTAGTTTTTCCCCTTCAAATACGGGGTTGCTGAAGCCGGTATCCGAGAATTTGTTGATGAGCTCTGTCAGGTTGTGGTTGTCCACCTGATATTGACTAATGCGCGGAAGGATATTTTTTAGTTTTGGGTTAGCGGGTTTATCGTTGATTTTATAGGTCTCAATGGCTTCCAGTGCATTGTCGATCAGCTTTGAAATAGATGTGAGTTTGATTTCTTTGCCTCTCTCATCCTGACCGATAACGGAACCAATGGGCTGGGCCGCCGTTGTTTTTAAGAAATCCCAGCGCGATTTTTTGGGTACCCAAAAAATGTTCTCTGCCTGATAATACTCGTGACGTTCCAGCTCGGCGCTAACCGCCTTTTCGTATTCTTCATCATTGCCGTATTCCTCACGGGGCATGAAGTAGTCGTCGCTTTCATCTTCCGCAAATCGTTTGCGAAGCTTATTACGGTGTTCTTCAAAGGCGTCAGAGACATATTTTAAGAAGATGATCCCCAACACCACATGCTTGTAGTTGGCAGCATCCAGGTTGTTGCGCAAACGATCGGCCGCTTTCCACAGTTTATCGTCGAGCTCTTTCAAGAATTTTTGTTCTGCTGATTTCATCTTTTTCTCTCATTCACGCATTGGTGCCGTCAGTCGGAGACTGTTCGTTGTTAAGGCCGGTATACCCAGGTGCGATCGCTAGGTTGTCCACGCCATAAAGGGTTGGGGTGTTCTTAAGCCACAGATGATGCTCTGGGCCGGTTAGGTGATGGAGCGGTAGGTGGCGGGCGCCCTCAGCAACGGTATTCATCGCGGTATCCCTCCACTATTCGATTACGGCTCCGGTTTTCCCGGCTGCGCCCTCCACCTCGGCAATCACTTCACGCAAGAACTGGTTGCGATCAGGCGAGGGAGTGGTGCCCGGAATCGGCGCGGCGAGTTTGTAGATTTCGTCGCCGATGATCCGTGCACGCTCGAATGTTGATTCGGGGCCGTGCTTTTCGAACGCCTTTTGCCATTGCGCAGAGCGCTTAATCCATACCCTCTGCGTGCAGAGATCGAGAAATCGCTCGCCGAGGTTGTCCCTGAAGGCATTGAAGGAACGCTGCTTCTGATCTTCGTCCGGCTCTGGTCCTTCCCAGCGCAGAGGGTTCTGCACAAATAGGTAAACCCGTTCCATGAGCTCCTTTCGGAGGTCTGCGATCGGGCGCAGGCTGTCGTACTCATCGGCCCAATTTTCCGCGAGCCGTCGGCTGAGAGCTTTGACCCGCGTCCAGTGCTCCTTCGTAGAACCGGTCTTGGAATCAAGTCCGAGACGCGGTCGCCATGTTTTGTGGAAGGCATCGACCGCATCGCGAATCGGGAGCACAAGATTCATCCGATCATAAACTGGGCGCGCTTTCGCAACTGGCTGCGCTTCCGCCGGCTGTGGCGGTTCGATCACCACCGCATCGACTGCATCTAGCAGCTTCCGGAGCTGGGAGATCGTGCGCCTTTTGGAGGGGGTATCGTTACTCAATGGCTTATGAAGGCCAGCTAGGAAAAAACGGGCGTGGTCCAGTCGTTGGCGCAACTCCCGCTCGGCGGATGGACCAATATCCTCTCCAAATGCAGCGAGCGCGTTCTCAGCCGAAGCCAGGACGTGCTGAACCTTCGATGTGGTGTCCGGCAGGTTGTCGCCCTTGACCTCGTCGAAGTGCGTAAAGGCCAGAATGAGCTTTGGGATCTTGCCCGTCGTGGCAAATTCCCGCATCGCGGCTATTGGCGCCGCCTGCATGGGCTGAGTCGCGCTATCCACTAGCAGGATTGCGTCGGCAGCCTTAATGCGGCGGATGACTGCCGTCGAGACGGCCGAGGATGACTTTGGCGTATGGCCTAGCCCTTCGCCGTCTAGGAGAATTAGCTTTGGCCTCTTGCCGCCGTTCCATGTGGGGGAAAACGGGCCGGCCACGCGCACACCATTGACGAGCGGCGTTAGCAGGCGACCAAAGAGGGACGCAGAGTTACCGGAAAAGCAAGAAATCGCTCTAAGGAACTCGGCGCGTTTGTCGGCGGGCCACTCTCCGCTCCAAACACGGGGCCAACCCTGCCGTGTCTTTTGAATCTTTCCGGGTGGCAGAAGATCGAAACGATTCTTAATCTCCTCCATCAAATCATCCGCGACCCGGTGGAAGGATTCTTCGTCCCGCAGAAGGCTGTCGAGCGCGTCCTCAAAAGACTCGTTCGCTACGCGCTCATCTTCCTTGCCACCGACGTCTCGCCTGGCTCGCAGATGTTCCCCAAGCCTGCGCGCGAGTTCGCGGAGCTCCTTAATTGTTTGGGCGAGGAGTCTCTCCGTTCTGCCGAGGTCAACTGTATCGTGCTCTTCGGCAGACGGAAGATTGAACTCACTCTCCGATTCCTCTTCGTCATCTTCAAATTCCGAATCCTGTACCGCAGCCTTGGGGCCGTTTCCCAGCACGTAGCTGAAACGGAATCGCTGGTTGACGTGATTGAGGAGTCGCCGAAGCATTTCGGCGTCGTTCGCCCCCTTGTTTGCGGAGCGCACCGCCTCGGAAATGCACTCGTTCAGGTGCTCACGGACCTCGTCGCTCGAGGCGAAGGTAACAACGGAGCGCCAATCCCCATCGGCGAACATGATCTCGGTGTCGTGGATGGTGGTTTTTGCCGTCGAGGTCGAAGGAAACCGCTCCTTCGTCGGGTCCGTGCCAATGAGCTGGCGCACGAGTGTCGTTTTGCCGGCGCCCGTAGTCCCAAGAAACAGCACCCGCCGATATCCATCCGGTCCGGAGGCGGGGAGCGGAATCTCCGCATCGCGAAGCGCCGCGAAATCTGTCTCCTCGGGGATCATCTGGTCGAAAAAAATGTCGACTACCCGAGGGTCAAAGCGTCGCTTTGCTTCGGCGCGGGCAGCCGGGTCGTGGTACTGCGGATCGCCCAAGAGGGTGTTTAGCTCGTCTCGGAGCCCCTCTGCTTCTGCTTTGTCCCTTGTGCCTAACCCGCGCCGTACCCGCACACCTGATTTGTCCGTTGTCCCGTCCCGCCTCGCCGGGTGCCGGAAGATGATCGAGTAGCCTGTCCGACCCTGGGTCTGACTGAGGCTTGCAGAATAGTTTCTCTTATCCATTATATCTCCGTTGTTCCTATGTTGTTCCGAGCCCTTATATAAGCGATCGCCATAACGCATGTCAACACTCTTGGAACAACTTTGGTACAACACTGGCACGGCCGGGCAGGATCGTCAGTCCGGGCCCGTCATCATCGCGTGCGGTTTCGTTCATCGCTGTGGTTGCCGGCGAACCGGTCGTAGGTGTCCCATGGTTCCTCGTCTTCGATTTCCGCAGGGTCACAATCCTCGAACTGAAGGATTGTCAGGGAAATATCGAGCAACTCGGAAACCATTGTCAACTCCCGAACGGACTCGGATCCTCGGCTGAACGTCCAAATGCCTGCCGGCAGAGCGACCGGCCGGCCGGACTCGGTTTGCCGTGCACCGGGGGCCATGGCGGCGATCGACCCTTCTGGGATCGGCATGCCAGAGTGGATGAAGACGCCACTTTCGTAGGCGGCGGTACTGGCTCGACCCCAAAGGGCGAAGCCGTCGCGGGCCACGACCATGGCTGCACGCTTTTCTGTGAAGTTGACCCACTTCAGGCAGGCGGCAGTAAGCGAGACGCCGTAGCGATTCGTGATTTGATTCAAGAGGTCGGCGGTTATCTCCTGTCCGTCCACCCGTGCCCGGTAATCATCGAGCGGCATCAGGAGAAAGGACGCGAAGGTGTTGGCATCCTCTTCGCGCTGTTTTTCCGCATCCTTCCAGTGGTTGGCCCGAAGTGGCAGGCACTTGAAATCGAAGCCGTCGGGCAGCTCGCCGTCGCGGTAGTGATCGGCCGTCAGGGGCCGACGGTGGAGCATGTAATGCCCAAATTCATGCGCGATCGTGAAACGAACCCGACCTTGGTAGCGTGGGTCTTCATTGTAGACGATATGCCATTCGGGTCGCTTGTTGTGTGGACGGAGCATTCCCTCACAGCCGGGTAGATTTTCACCCACGATTTTGCCAATCGGATCGGGGTTCTTCTGCGATACTTCTCGGGCAAGCGCCTCAACATCGATCGGAAAGTGGTTCTTACCCAGAACATGCTGATACAAGTCCAAAAGACGGTTTGCTTCTTTCTGAGGTGATTTCCGGATTTCGTTCGGCATCAGCCGTCATCCAGCGCATTCAGGATTCTACGAAGCCGCTCTTTTGCCGGGGCATCCATTTTCTTGTATTCTCGGAAGAAGGCGAGGTCGCTGGCATTCTCCTCTTCCCGATCGCTGTTTCCATCGAGGAGGTATTCAACGGTTGTGGCCAGAGCGCTAGCAATCCGCGTCAGCTTCTCTGCCGAGGGGCGGGCAACGTCTTTGTTTTCGATCTCCCACATATAGCTTTTGCTGGAGTCGACCCGCTCGGCAAGCCCTTTCAAAGTTAAGCCATGTTTCCGTCGCTGTTCGCGGACGCGCTCGCCTAAGGGTGTTGACACCGGCTTTCCTCTATTAGGTCATAAAGTTCGTTTATACGGTATTTATAATCCTTGACATGCCATATAGCAATCCCTATCTTGCATGTTAGGTCGTGATAGCGAACCGATTTTATCGTAACAACCGTATAGGATGTTAATATGATACCCTGCAAAGGGACGGATACCCATGACGTCATTCCCAACCCCCGACGGTGATGGGAATTTCCGCCACAGCGATGCCGATTACGTTGATTAAGGTGCAGTCTGCACTGAAACTATCATCGAACGATATCGTCGTAATTTTGAATTTGGCGATGCACCGGTGGCGGCGTGAAGATGCACCCTACCTAAGGAGTAGCATTGTAGCAAAGAGGTCGGGCTTAAGCGCACGAACAATTCAACGATCATTGCATAAGATGCAGAACCAAGAACGCATCCGCCGGGAGAGAAAAGACGGTAAAGCGTATTTTTATCTTGATGGACTTAACGGTGTGCTTCAAAAGTTTTCCGAAAAATACGGATGGGAATCCGAAAAATTTGAATGGCAAGGCCGTCGGGTTCCACACCGACGGCCTGGGGAAATGGCGTTATAGTAAAGATCGGTCGACGTCCACAGTCGATCGAGGAACAATATTTCCCCTGCCAAGCTCCCGGTTGGCATCATAACCAAGAGACCTTTATAACATGTGTTTTTTTATAATAGGGCGAAAATATCATGATAATAGGGGATTGCCGATAGAGGGCCGGGTTGGCGGTGGATGATAATGCCAAGGGGGCAAGAGGGATCGGGGTGGTGGAAGGGCAAAAGGGGGCGATACGTTGCATCGCGGTTTCATCACCGGTCTTTAATGAGGGCGAGCGGTTGTTATGGTTTTTTGGGCGTGCTGCGGATGGGAAAGCGGGCGGCATTGGCGGCGGTTGCCCGTTGCATATCGCCTTTACCAAGGGCTTCGGGGAACGGATTGGGCAGGGCAACGGCGCGCCGTATCGCCGGGCGCGGATCAAGGCGGTCAAACCACGCGTTAAGGTGATCCAATCCATCAACCGACACATTGGCCCATGGATAGCAACGGGCATAAGGATAGATCGCCATATCGGCAATCGAATAGGTATCGCCAAGGATGTAATCCTTGCCGGCCAATTGCCGGTCGATCACTTCTAAAAGGCGGCGTGATTCCTTAATATAGCGGTCAATGGCAAACGCATCGACATGCCCTTGCGGGGCGGCAATGCGCTGGAAATACATGGCTTGACCCATCATCGGGCCGACACCCCCCATTTGAAACATAAGCCATTGCAACGCTTGCGAGCGTCCCTTGGCATCGCGGGGCAAAAAGCGATGGTATTTTTCGGCCAGATACCACAGCATGGCGCCGGATTCAAAAATGACAAAATCATCATTGTCCCGATCGACCAAGGTCGGTATGCGGGCATTGGGGTTCAGTTTCCGGTACCAGGCGGTTTTTTGCTCTCCCTGGCCAAGGTCAATGGCCGTTAGATCGTATTCAATTTCCGCTTCCTCGAGGAAAATCAACGGCTTCCAGCCATTGGTCGTGGCGGCCGTATATAGGTGAATGGCGGGTTTTTTCGATTTCGACGTTGGATTGGAATCCGGGTTGGGTTTTGGTTCCGGCTTTGGTTTTGACGTTGGATTTGATGCTGGTTTTGACATTGGTTCTGACATTGGTTCTGACATGAGATTTCGCCTTGGTGATGACTCTTAGAGGGTGACTTTCGGATGATGACTCTTAGAAGATGTCCTTTGATGGTTGCCCCTTGGTGATGCGGGGGCCAAGATCGCCAAGAGAACAATGCGCGGGAGCATCGAGCCGGCGGGGACAATGCGGGATTAAAAAACCTACCTATTTAAAACCGGGCCTATTTAAAACCGGGCCTATTTAAAAGCCGTACATATAGTGCCACATGATGCCGACCCGCTCGGTCGGGGTGTTGTTCTCGTTCGCGTTGCGATAGCCTATTTCCATACCAAATCCATTGTCCCATTGAAAGCCCCCGGAGACTTGAAAAACGTGGCCGTCGTGGGCCATCTCATCCACCGGTGACGTATTGCCGATAAGCGTATGGGACAGGACAAGGTTCCATTGCCGATATTGATTTTTAAGGACAAAGGTTGCGTAATCACGGTCATGGAGGCCATGGCCTTCGATATTGCGGATGTTGGTGTATTCGGTGATCCATGATGTGCGCCAGTGTGCATTCCATCGTTCGGCGGCATAGAGCGACAGGCTATAACGCCATTCATCCCGTTCGTTTTCCTGGTCGGTGGCTTGTTTGGCCCATCCGATCCGATAATATAATTCGTCGATCCCATCGATATCGGGCGCGCCGCTGATATTGCCGGAAAACGAGGACAAGTCGCCCGTATTGGAAACCCCACCGTCATATCCGCGCAACCGCCGGGTCCGGGTAATCAGCGATTGCCCAAGAAAGGTCTTATCCGCGGCAAATCCGGCAACATCGATCCGATGTTCGCCAAACCCGGGGTCAAAGCGCGCCGTTCCGCCAATGCCAAGGCGTCCTTGCATGGTGTATTCTTCGATGACGTGATAGGTATAGATGCCGGGAAAATTCTCATAATCAAAGCCGACCGGCGGATTGAATTTGCCGACGTAAAAAGATAACGGGCCGTAATCAAAGTCGAGGGTTAATTCCTCGATCAGCAGTTTTGTATCGGTGAATACCCGGTTGCGGGTGCCGATAGCATCACCGTCTGCATGGGCGTTGCCTCCGTTATGGGCCTTTTCCCCCATAGGTCCGTTTCCCTTTGCATGGGGGGCGTCCCCATCATCCGAGTGCGCTTGCCCGTGTGCTTTTCCATGCCCTTCTTCGTGCGCTTCTTCGTGCGCTTCCCCATGCCCTTCCCCATGCTCGTGTCCGCCTGGATGGCCTTCGACATGGATGGATGAATTGATCGAAAATCCGTGGCCCAATGCCATTCCGGTGGCGAAATTGGAGTGGATGAAAACCTCCTTGATTTCCTCGCGGCGGGAAGGGGCATGGGTTATGGCATCGGCATGGATGCCGATATGCCCATGTCCATAGATAACGCCGAATTGATCCGGGCGATCTTCGTCTTCGGCAAATCCACCATATTTTTCTTCCCCATGGTGGATGTGGCGGTTGGCGTGTTTTCCGCCGTGGTCGTCGTTATGTTTTTTGCCGTGATGGGGCGGATGGTGGGCATCCGTTTTTCCGCCGTGGTCGCCGTTATGTTTTTTGTCGTGATGGGGCGGATGGTGGGCATCCGCTTTTCCGCCGTGGTCGTCGTTATGTTTTCTGTCGTGATGGGGCGGATGATGGGCATCCGTTTTTCCGCCGTGGTCGTCGTTATGTTTTTTGCCGTGATGGGGCGGATGATGGGCATCCGCCGTGGGCGGCGTGGCGGCGATGGCCCCATCGGCGATGCCGAAGATGGCGGCGACGATGGCAACCCTTCGGGCCGGAGCGGTCCAAAACCGCACGGATAAAAATGGTGGAAATACCAATTGTCGGAACCAAAATCGCATCGATAAAAAAGGAATCTTTGGGATCCCACCCTCCCGTTTTCGTCATGTTCCGCGCATGATCCCGGCTATGGGATAGCAATGCCGGACTGAAGCATGGCACCGACCATGGCATGCATCATCATAGGCGGTCGCAACGCATGGGATGCAATCGGATCGCCAAGCCGAGCATAAGGACATAAAGACCCGATATGCACAAGGATATTTCCCCGTTGCTTTACCGATATTTCCGATGGGCCCGATATTTCCGACTTTCCTAGGATCGACGGTCGCAAGATTTTGATGACGGAATGTTTGGGGCGATGATGATGGTATGATCGGGCGCACGATGTCACAAAAGGATCGATATCCCCCGTGCGGCAATCCTGATATCGTCAGGCCGGATGCCCTTTGCGCATCGTTGAAAGGCATCGTTAAAAACCGGGTATACAAACCGGGGAAATGAAAAGATAGGGAAAATTAAGGCGTGTCAAGGAATGAACGATAAAGCCGATATATCGTCCCATGCGGGCGAACACGGGCATGGATGCGGCGGCTCGATGCCGTCCGATTGCCATGCCGATCCGGACGGGAAGCAAAAACGCTACGCGATCATCGGTGTGCTGCTGACGGTGCCATTGGTCGCATTCGCGATGGCGGGATCGGTTTTTGTAACTCTCTTCGGGCCGGGGGTCGGCCCGGTTATGATGTATGGGCAATGGGCCCTTGCCACATTGTTGGTTTTTTGGATTGGTTGGCCGTTCCTTACAAAGGGTCTTGGCGGCGGCGCGACCAATATGTTCACCTTGATTTCGATCGGCGTGCTTGCGGCCTATGGCTATAGTACGATCGGCGTGTTGTTCCCCGATTTATTCCCGCCACCGGCCCGCGGTTCGGATGGCAAGGTCGGGCTTTATTTCGAAGCGGCCGGTGTGATTATCACCCTTGTTTTATGGGGGCAGATTCTGGAATCCGGGGCCCGGCGTCAAACCGATCGGGCGTTGCGGGCGCTGGCACGCCGCAAGAATGACACGGCCTGCCGGATCGACCGCACCGGGCGCGAGGAAATCATTCCCCTGGGGGCCGTGCGGATCGGTGATCAATTGCGTTTGCGCCCCGGGGAATACGTGCCGGTGGATGGTTTGGTGGTATCGGGGTCGGCCCGGATTGACGCCTCGATGATCAGTGGCGAATCACGATGGCTGGCGGCTAAAAAAGGTGTCGTGGTCCGGGCCGGAACGATCAATCTTGGCGGGTCAATCGTTGTCGAGGCGCACCAAGTCGGCGAACAAACCCTTCTTGCCCGGGTCGTTCGTCTTGCCGAGCAAGCCCGTTCAAGCCGACCGTCGATCCAGAGGCTTGTCGATCGCGTTTCCCGGATTTTTGTGCCGGCCGTGATCATTATCGCGGCATGTGCCTTTATTGCGTTTGCCGCCTTTGGTTTGATATCTCTTGCTTTGGTTGCGGCGGTTTCGGTTTTGATTGTGGCATGTCCGTGCGCCCTTGGCCTTGCAACACCGGTATCCTTGAATGTCGGCATCGGCCGTGGTGCGGCCAACGGTATCTTGGTGCGCGATGCCCGGACGTTGGAAAAGATGGGCAAGATCGATACGGTCATCGTCGATAAGACCGGCACCCTCACCCGGGGAGAGCCAACGTTCCATGGCCAATGCACCGTTGCTAAGGCCGATAAGGATCGGTGCCTGGCCTTGGCCGGGGCGGTCGAGTCCTATAGCGATCATCCCTTGGCCGCGCCCGTCGTGGCCAAGGCCAAGCAACGCGGCCTGCCGATGATGAAAGCCACGAATTTCCATTCCGGTGACGGCGGCGTCAGTGCCGATGTCGGCGGGCAGCATGTCCGTTGCGGCAATCGTTCCTTTGTGATGGCAAAGGCATCCCCCGTAGCCCGGGGGGCGTGGGGGGAATGCCTGAAAAAGGCGCGCGCGTGGCAACGCCGGGGAAGCGGCGTTATTTTTATCAGTCTCGACCATTGCCCCCTTGGGGTGATTGCGGTCTTTGACCCGCCCCGCCGCAAGGCGCGCGATGTCCTTGACGCGCTTCGCCGCCGCGGTTTGGATGTGGTGATGCTGACCGGCGATCATGCCTCGGTGGCTCGTTATGTCGGCACTCTTTTGGGCATTACGACGATACAATCCGAGGTCTTGCCCACGGACAAGCACCGCTTTGTCAAGCGGATGCAAGAACGCGGCCATGTTGTGGCGATGGTCGGTGACGGTATCAACGATGCCCCGGCCCTGGCCCTGGCCGATGTCTCGATCGCCATGGGTGGCGGCACCGATGCGGCGATCGAAAGCGCGGGGATGACCTTGATTGATAATGATCTGGGGGCGCTTGTCCGGGGCTATGATCTTAGTCGCGCGGTGATGCGCAATATTCGGCAAAATCTCTTTTTCGCGTTCGCTTATAATACGATCGCGATCGCCTTTGCCGCAGGGGTGTTATATCCCTTTTTCGGAAAAATGTTGGATCCGATGGTGGCGGCGATGGCGATGACGGCATCATCGTTATGCGTGATTGCCAACGCGTTGCGCTTGCGCTTTGGGACGCGGGAGTAATGATGGGGGGGATAATGATGGGGGATAACGATGGTGGCAGCGATGGTAACAGCGACGGGCGCAGCGATGCTTGAGGCGGCAATGCTTGATTACGGCGATGGGCGGGGGCTGATCATTTGACAAATGGGGATCGGTTCGTGACAATGGGCGATGGCAATCGGGGGACAACGAAAAGGTGTCATGTCCGGCGCATTTTTCGCCGGTTGTGCGGCGATCGGGTTGCTTTTGCCCGCCGGCGCCCCGGCCAGTGGCTATTCCATCCCGAAACCGGCCCATATTCCGCCGCCGCCGTCATTTGAAACGGTGGACGAGGGTTGTAAGGCTCTCGATCGGCATAGTGACGATGCCGAAATCGTTCTTGAGGAACGCCGCGCCGTGTTGCAATGCCTGAAGGATGCGATGCGCGTCCATGCCGCATATTTCTTTCTGCCCGATCGGGAAATAAGCATGGAATCAACGCGGCTTCCATCCGAATCATTCGGGAGAAGGGCGTATGTGGATATGACGATTGGCGATTTTCTCGACGAACTCGACGCGACGGTTGCCCGCCTTTTCCATGATCTATATCGCGCCGATAAAACATGCCGCCCCGATTGCGACCCCGGCGGCGCCGATGTCGAGGCCATGATTCATTTTTATCGCGATACCCTGGCCTCGTTACTGTGGGAGCGAAAAGACAATCGTTGGTAAAGATGGATCGAATACGAGGGCTACAATGGCACCGAATGCAAGGGCTATGGCACCGAATACGGGATCGGTCGCGATGGGCGATCGTCATTGTCCCGATGATGGCCATGATGATGGCACCGGCGGCCCATGGCGGGATAGCGGAGCGCGAGGAAGGCTATCGCTGGGATTTTGCAACGATTGATACCAAGCCCTTCATCGACCATTGCCGTGCTTTTTGGAAGCGGGGCTATAAGAAATATGATGAAAAAACCGGTAATGTTAATCCCAAACCGTTACGTGAAGTGCCTTCTTCCGATATCAGGTGGGTTTCTTCCGGGTGGATTCGTTTATGCGATGAGGTGGTTGCGCATGACACCGGCGGCGATGCCATCGTCGGGCAAATAGATGATGGGGGAGATAATAAGGGCGGCGACACGGTGGATGGCCCAGGGGTTAGCCGAGGGATCGGCCCAGGGGTTGGCCAAGGGATCGGCCCAGGGGTCAGCCAAGGTGTCGTCAAGGAAGTTGACCGAGGAGTTGACCCAGGGGTCGTCAAGGGGGTCGGCCCAGGGGTCGTCAAGGGGGTCGGCCCAGGGGTCGTCAAGGGGGTTGGTAAGGAAGTTGACCCAGGGATCAGCCAAGGGGTCGTCAAGGAAGTTGGCCGAGGGGTTGGCCCAGGGTTTGGCCAAGGGGTTGGCCCAGGGGTTGGTAAGGGCTTTACCAAAGAATTCGTCATCGCGTCCTGCCGCAAATTCATCCAGCGTTTCCGCCTAAGCCAGCTTGACCCGGACGCACCGCGTATCACCGCTTGCTGGGACGTGATCGGGACCACCACCGGCGGGGAGGGGTTGGGCACGGTTTTCGACAAGAAAAAGATTCACGACCATTGTGTGCATGACCTCATCCCCGATGCTATTGCCGGTGGCATTGTCCGCGGCGCGGCGGCGGCCGAATGCCATCTAACCGCCATTCGGGAACATATGGCCATCTTTGTTGACGATGCCACGATCGAGGCCGATTTAACCAAGCAATTGGTCAAACTATCGTACATGTATCAGAATTTACGTACCGCGTTTCTTTATCACGGTGCCCCGTGTCAAAAGGGGGGGTGTTTTGGGTCGATGGATATGGTTTTTACCAGTTTCTCGCGAGACCATTATTATACGAATCATATATTAAGAAGCGTATTAAACCTTCGCCTTCGCCAACGAAAAAACAATCAGGGATTGTTGAGGTAATGCATCCGCTTTTCCCATAATTCTTCGAATCGACCATCTTTCAATATCCTGACCATCGCCGCGGTGGTGCGATCCCCCAAATTGCCATCGACTTCCAATCGTTTTCGATCTTTCGTTGCCGGATAGATATCATTGATGGCTTCTTGCCAAGCCATGATCGATTCCTTGCGGTATTCCGCCGGCCGGGTTTTTTCAAATCGGAGCAGCCAGCCCGGGGCCCTCACCGATTCTTTTTTCATTACCGTATCTTCGCCGATACGGCGCAGGCGGTTATCCACAAATTCGTTCAAGACCGCGGCCAATTTGCTTTGTTCGACCGCCCGGCGCAGGCGGGCCCGGGTTTTGATGCCCATATCTCCATCGACTTCAAGCGGGGTGCCATCCTTTCCGACCACATATTTGTTAAGGGCCTTTTGCATGGCAATATGGGCGCTTTCAGGGGCGCTGTTGAAGGCAAAGTCATAATAGATATCGGTCGCGTTTGGCACCGCTTTATCCATTAACGCGGTGGTTCCCTCCCGCTGGAGGCGATCGAATTTGCCCCTTTTATAAATCTCGTAATAAACAACGGTGTCGCGTTGCGCTTGACTTAATTCTTCAACGTCGGATGGGAAATGGCCAAATCGTTCGGGGTATTTTTCCCGTGCGGCTGGGGGTAAGGTCGTTGACACGCCCTGGACGGTGGGGCCGCCGGAATCTTCGTTTCTGTCACCTTCCCGTGGTTTGACTTTTTCTTGCAAGGTATCGAAAAAGGGATCTTGGCCGGTTCGATACAGGCGCGTGTCGCGGGATTGGGATGTTTCTTCTTGCCGGTCGTTATCCCGGTGATCGGTGACTTTTTTGGCGATTCTTCCTGTGATTTTTTTGGCGTTTCCTTGATCCGGATCGATGTTATCCGGGGTTGATGATGGCCGGTTATCGGTCGATCGGGAAATCCTCGGCGTCATTGCGCCGCCCATGCCGCCGCCCAGGCCACCACGATGGGTCGCCCCGCCAAGGGCGCCGCCGCTTTGCGGCCAAGGATCGGATCGGGGATCGGATCGGGCCGATCCTTGGTTGCCCGCACCGGTGTCGCCACCGGATAAAAGCCCGCCCAGGCCACGCAAAATCGCGTCGGTTGCCATGGTAATGGCGTTATCCTGCACCCCGGCCGCGGTCTTTGACGAGGGTCTAAACACGCCCGCCAACGGATCCCCGGATAAAGAAGGACGCCGCCCATTCCCGATAGCGCCGGATTCATCCCAAATGATGTCTCGATTATTGAATTGGGGGAATCTTTGGATGTTCTTAATCCATATTTCGTTGATTTTGTTCCGATCGTCCTGGGTTGGCTTTTTCCCGAGGATAAGAGCGATCATTTCCACGATGTGATCGGCCAGATTCATCGGTCGAGGCATGCTTTTTTGATCGGCCACGAATGGATGCGCGCGCCCCGGGGAAGACCCGGGGGCATTATTGGGCCGGTTTTTATTGCGCCCATCTTTATTGTTTGGGGCATCATCGTGGCGGCCTTCATCCGGAAACAATATGGATCGGCGTTTTCTGCCGGTTGGCTTTTCCATCGGCGGGGCATCGTCCATTTCATGGTGGGGCATCGTCGTGCACATCTTGCGGACGTTGGTGATGACTTGGCCAAGGATATCGTCTTTGCCATCGATGGTGGGAAAGGTCATATCGCCGCTGATGACCGGTTGCACCAAGCGCTTTAATATATTGGCGGTTTTGCCGTCCGGACGCATCAAGCCGTCCCGATGAAGATTGAAATCACGTTGCAATCCGGATAGGGCCATTTCAAAATCGGCATCGCGCCGGGGGTCGCTGTCGCCGCTTGGTGATAATGCTTTTTTGGCCGGATAATAGCCGGCCATGGCCAGGGCTTGTTTGCTAAAGCGGACATCCTTGTCGCGATTGGCACCGCCGCGGCCAACCGATTGGTCGAGCCGCCATAGGGGATTCTTGCGCCCGCGTTCCCGTTGCCAAAGATCGGCGTTCAAAAGCTTGTGTGTCGGTCCATGGCGCCGGGCATTGCCGTCGATATAGAGTTTGTTTTCCTTTTGAAAAGAACGCAGACCGTCAATTAACGGATTGCGGTCATAGGATACTTTCGGCGTATGATAGCGTTCGAGGCGGCAAAGGGCATCCCTTGTCGATACAACATCATCGGGATCCATAAGATAGCCGGAGCCGACACTGCCTTTTAATTTCATTAATGAGAACATGGTCACCACCCTTTCAACTAAAGATAGATTAGTTAATCAGCTTTATCAAGCTTAAAATGTTTTTTTCCGACTTTTTGCCAAAATCCCCGATGATTGCTCCCGGTCAATCTTTTGGCAGATCGTGGATCGGATGTTGCGCTCTTCGATGTTTCGGATCATTCTGTCGTATCCCTGATATAGGAATGTTGTATCATAATCAACACAGAAAAGAAAATATTCCTAAGATAAATCTATTCATCCGCTTTTCCCTCCTTGGGCGATTCCCCCCCCTTGAGCGATCCATCGGGGCGATCGGTTCGCTTTTCCCCCCTGAGCAATCCATCGGGATTGCCCATCCGCCCCATTGATCGGGGCGATCGGTTTGCTTTTCTCTCCTGAGCAATGCATCGGAGGGGGCACGTTCCGGGTATCGGTTTTTGTCCTTGATGATTCCAGGATGACTCCGGGGCGGTTTTAGGGCAGATTTAAGGTGCGCCCGCGCGATCGGGCGGCATCGGCGATCGTTTCCCCAATCGGCGGCGCAAATGATGACGACGACCAACACAACAGGAGTGCGGATAATGGGCTTACAACGCATGCGCCACGACACACGGGGGCGCCACGATACACATGATCATCCCGACACGCGGGGGCGAAAAAGCACACATGGTCACCACGACACGCGGGGGCGAAAAAGCACACATGATCATCACGACACGCGGGGGCGAACACACATGGATGGACGACGGGACATATGCGGGCGGTCGATGCGACGTGTTTCAAGCGCGGGTAAAAGTCGGCGGCATCGGTGCGGGCAATCGTTTTTAACGTTGCTATCGGTCGCGTTGATGGTGCTTTGCTTTGCCCCGGTTGCCCATGCGGCCGATGGCGCGCCGATGGTGTATTTTTCCCTGATTTGGGTTTTGCCCTTTGCCGCCCTTCTTTTATCGATTGCTTTGGTGCCTTTGATCGCCCCCCATTTTTGGCATGCCCATTTCGGCAAAGTCGCCGCCTTTTGGTCGGCCATGTTCTTGGTGCCGTTGGTGATTATTCACGGGGGCGATATCGCCAGTCATTATGTCGCCCATACTTTTTTGCTCGAGTATATCCCCTTCGTCGTTCTGCTTTTGACGTTGTATACCGTATCCGGGGGAATACGCCTGACCGGTAACGTCATTGGCACCCCGGCGGTCAATACCGCATTCTTGACGTTTGGCACCCTGATCGCGAGTTGGATTGGCACCACGGGCGCGGCGATGCTTTTAATCCGGCCGTTGTTGCGCGCGAATGAAGGCCGCGCCCATAAGGTGCACACGGTTACATTTTTCATCTTTTTGGTCGCGAATATCGGCGGCTCGCTCACCCCGCTTGGCGATCCGCCCCTTTTCCTCGGCTTTTTGAATGGGATCGGTTTTTTCTGGACCTTCCACGCGATGTTGGCCCCGATGCTGTTTGTCAGCGTCCTTTTACTGGCATTGTTTTGGGGGGTTGATCATTATTTTTATCGGCGCGAGAATCCGAATCCATCCCCGTCTTCGCCGCCGCAACAGGACGAGCGATTCGGGATTAACGGCGGCATTAATATCCTATTGCTGGTATTGGTCGTGGTCGCCGTCTTTTTAAGCGGCACCGTCGATCTTGGCGTTTTCACGGTGCTGGGCATCGAGATTTCGGTCGTGGGCATGGCCCGTGACCTTACCCTTTTGGGGATTGCCTTGGCATCGTTGGCCATCACGCCCAAACAGGTGCGGCAGGAAAATCATTTCACCTGGTTTCCAATCAAGGAGATCGGCAAATTATTCGCCGCTATCTTCATCACCATCGTTCCGGCCATTGCGATGTTGCGTGGTGGCGATTTTGACATCGCCACCCTTGCCCCGGAGGTCGCGGTGGAAAGCCTGTATTTTTGGGGCACCGGATTATTGTCGGGCTTTCTCGATAACGCGCCGACATATCTGGTCTTTTTCAACATGGCCGGTGGTGATCCGGTGGAATTGATGGGGCCGAAAGAGGGCATTTTGCAAGCGATTTCCTGTGGGGCCGTGTTTATGGGGGCACTGACATATATCGGGAATGCGCCGAATTTCATGGTGCGCGCCATCGCGGTCGAGCGCGGGGTCGCCATGCCGCATTTTGCCGGTTATATGGCGGTTTCGGCGCTGATCCTGATACCGGTCTTCCTGATCGTGGGCGCCATCTGGTTTAGCTAGGATACGCGGATCATCGCCCTGGATTATCACTGGGGGATTATCGTCCTGGATCATCACTGGGGGATCATTTTCCCGATACCGGTCTTCCCGATCGTGGGTGCCATCCGGTTTGACTAGGATACGGGGATTATCGCCGGGGATTATCACAGGGGGATCATTTTCCTTGATGGTGCACCCGCCAAATAACCCCGGCAAAATCATCGGCGATTAAGAGGGAGCCGTCGGTCATGACCGCCAATCCGGCCGGTCGTCCCATAACCCGGGCCGGGCTGCCCCCGGGATTGACGCGAAATCCGGTGACGAAGGCCTCGTACCACCCTTTCGGTTTGCCGTCGGCAAAGGGTACCCTGGCCACGATATAGCCACGCGGCTTGCCGGCATTCCATGATCCGTGGAGGGCAACGAACGCATCGCCGTGATAATCGGGGGGAAAGGCTTTGTGGTCATAAAAAACCAATCCGAGGGGGGCGGAATGGGAACGAAAGAGGAAATCGGGAACCTGTATTTCGGTGGGTAGAGATGCCGATTCAGACCCCGGCTTTGTCAACGATGTAGCCTTCAATTCTCGGGTCGATGCAGCCTTTGATTTTTTGGCCGATTTTTTGGTCGTTTTTGCCGATCCGTGGATGATTTGGGCCGCTTCTTTTTCAAACGGTTTTTGCGGGTGATTGCCAAGATAGGCATAGGGCCAGCCATAAAAGGCATCTTGATGGACATGGGTCAAATAATCCGGAACCAGGTCATCGCCAAGGCCGTCGCGCTCGTTCACCACCGTCCATAATTCGTGGCTGCCGGGGCGAAAGACGATGCCGACCGGATTGCGCAGGCCGGAGGCAAAAGTTCCTTTATCGGTGCCGTCAAGCGCGAATTCACGTATCGTTGCCCGCGGGCTTGGTTCCTTGTCGATGTTACTCTGCGATCCGATCGCGACAAAAAACCGCTCGCCATCGGGATGAAAGGCAAGATTGCGTGTCCAATGGCCATCCCCGTCCCCAAGGGCCCCGGTCGGGGTGATTTGTCGGATCGTGCCGTGACACGGATCCTTGGCCAGTTCCCAAACGGCCTTGGTATCGGCGATGTATAGCCGCCCATCATGAATGGCAATGCCGTGCGGCATGGAAAATCCGGCTTTGCATTGCGTGCGTTCCTCGGCTTTGCCGTCGCCATTGCGATCGCGCAGGCGGGTGACGACCCCGGGAAAAGACTGCACCAAATAGACATCGCCGTTTGCATCCACCCGTAAATTGCGCGGATGTTCCAACCCTCCGGCAAAAATCGATATCCCGAATCCCGGTGCGACCTTTAGTTTGGATGGATCGGGTTTGCCGCCGATATATACGGAAGGACGGCTAAACGACGGTGTTTGGTATGGTTTCGGCAGGTGATTAACATCGACCGATATGCGCTTGCCGACGGTATCTTCGGGATCGCCGGCAAGAACCGGCCCGCCACCGGTCGTGATGGCAAGAACCATAATAATGACGCCAAGAAAGATGGATAATGGCATGATGGGAACCTCTTCGTGTCGTGGATGATGGTGGCTTTTATCTTTTAGTGTTCGTATCGACCTTTTTCGTTGTCGGTTTTCCTCGGGCGGTTTTCCTTGGGTTTTTTTTCCTCTATGCCCCTGGCGGACACGGCGCTCCGGAACCATCCAAAAGGGCGCATGTCTCATAAAGAGGCAAGCCGATAATATTACTCCACGAGCCGTTGATGCGGCGAATAAAACGCCCGGCAATGCCTTGCGCGGCATATCCCCCCGCTTTGTCGCGCCATTCGCCACCGTTGATCGCAGCGCGTATATCACGCCGGTCAAGGCGCTTGAATAGAACCGCCGTTTCGGCCCGCCGGTGCCGTATTTGTCCATCGGGGTGGATAAGACAAACACCGCTGATGACTGTGTGCCGGCATCCCGAGAGCCGTTCCAAAAATGCCGTGGCTTGATCGGCGTTTTCCGGGCATCGCAGCAGGTGGCGACCGCGGACGATGACCGTATCGGCGGCAAGGATAAAGCAATCTTTATGGTCGCGCCGAATGCGGGCCGCTTTTTCCCCGGCCATGCGTCGGACATAAAGGCGCGGGCGTTCGTTTTTTTGCACGGTTTCATCGATGTCGGGGGAGGCAATGATTGCCGGGACAATACCGACCGATGCCAAAAGTTCGCGGCGGCGTGGCGATGACGAGGCCAAAACAAGACGGTGTCCATAATTATGATCGGACACGGGCTATTTCTGGCGAAAGGTGATTCGCCCCTTGGTCAAATCATAAGGTGTGACCTCGACGGTGACACGATCCCCGACCAAAACCCGTATTCGATTTTTGCGCATCTTCCCTGCAGTATGGGCCAACACCATATGGTCGTTATCCAATTTCACCCGAAACATGGCATTGGGTAAAAGATCGACGACGATGCCGGTAAATTCCATTAATGTTTCTTTTGCCAATGCGTTCCTGCGCTACGGTTGATGATCATTCACTGACTTGCTTAAAGAATTTTGAAAGATTAGGCAACTTCTTTCCCTTCCGGACGGGTTTTAATCCCGCCGCGACGATGGCGTTTTCGGCCCGTCATTTGGCCCGTCATTTGGCAGGTCGTTCGGTAGGCGGGCAGCGATGGAGCGGGCATGTCCATCCAACCCTTCCGCCTTGGCCAGAAGTTCGGCCGCAGGGCCAATGGCGGCGATATTTTCTTGATTGCATTGGGTCATGGTATGGCGAACCATGAAATCATGCACGCCCAGAGCGGATGAAAAACGGGCACTGGCACAGGTCGGCAGGACGTGATTAGGCCCGGCGATGTAATCGCCGATCGCTTCGGGGGTGTACGCACCGAGAAAAATCGATCCGGCGTAATGGACCCGATCGGCAAGGGCGCGTGGGTTCGGCACGACCAGTTGCAGATGTTCCGGGGCAATGGCATCGATCAATGGCGGCGATTTGTCGAGATCGTCAAGGATGATAACGGCCCCATGATCGTTCCAACTGGCGGCGGCAATATTGGCGCGGGGCAGAGTTTTTAGATGTTCCTTGATTTCGGCACAGACGCGATCGGCAAAATCGGCATTATCGCTGATCAGTATCGATTGGGCATTTTCATCGTGTTCGGCTTGGGAAAGAAGATCGGCGGCAATCCATGATGGATTGGCCTTGGCATCGGCGACAATCAACACTTCGGACGGGCCGGCAATCATATCAATGCCGACCATGCCAAAAACCTGGCGTTTGGCTGCGGCGACGTAGCGATTGCCGGGGCCGACGATTTTAGTCACCGGTGCTATCGTCCGGGTGCCCCAAGCCATGGCGGCAATCGCGTGGGCCCCGCCGATTCGATAAATTTCCTCCACGCCGATCAAATGGGCGGCGGCCAGAACCAGGGGATCCATCGGGCCTTGGGGAACGGGGCTTACCATGACGATGCGCCCGACCCCGGCGACCCGGGCCGGTATTCCATTCATTAAAACCGAACTTGGATAAAGGGCGGTTCCCCCGGGAACGTATATGCCGACGCTTTCGACGGGACGCCAGCGCAAGGCGAGGAAAACATCCTGTTCATCATGGTAAAGGTCGTCCGATGGCTTCTGGCGTTGATGAAATCGGGTGATGCGGTGATGGGCTTCTTTCAGGGCAGCCAGGGTCGACGGGTCGCATTGATCGGCGGCGGCGGCAATGGTGCGTGCATCGACCCGCATGGTTCGAGACGTTATCTCGACGTTATCAAAGCGTTTGGTGTAGTCGATCAAGGCCGCATCGCCCCGTTTTTGGACATCATCGAGAATCGCGCCGACATGGACATCGTCATCAAAGGCAAACTGGCGGCGTTTGCGGCAGAGGCGGTCAAATCGGGCCGAAAAATCAGCCATGGTTATATGCAAGCGTGTGGTCATAGGGGGGTTTCTTCTTTCACCGCGCGCGTAAAGGCATCCAGCCACGTTTTAATGGCCCCGGCCCGGGTTTTATAGGCGGTTCGGTTAATGATCAAGCGCGCGCTGACATCGGCGATGGTTTCGACCACGCTTAGCCCGTTGGCGGCGAGGGTTTGCCCGCTCGATACGAGATCGACGATATAGGGGGCAAGCCCCAAAGATGGGGCGATCTCGATCGCGCCGTGAAGTTTGATGCACTCGGCCTGAATTCCGCGCCGGGCAAAGTGATGTTGCGTTGTGTTCGGGTATTTCGTTGCGACACGGATATGGGATGCCTGCCCATAATGGCTTGTGTTGGCATCGGTCGTTGCCAGAACCAGACGGCAACGCCCGATCCGACAATCAAGTGGGGCATAGATTTGATCGTAATCGAATTCCGCCAAGACATCACTGCCGACGATGCCCATTTGGGCGGCACCGAACGCGACAAACGATGCGACGTCAAAGGGTCGAACCCGGATGATGTCGATATCTTCGTGATTGGAGGCAAAGCGCAATTTGCGCGAATCCGGATCGCGAAACGCTGCCTCGGCCTTGATTTGGCATCGCTCAAGCAGGGGGTTGAGGCTTTTCAATATGCGCCCGCGAGGAACGGCAAGAATCAATTTCGGCATCGGTGCGTTTGTCGTGGACACAATCCCCCTTATCTAAACAAGCCGTGCCTATCTGTCTATGGTTCTGGGCCGTTATGGGTGTGTCGGATCGTCATCGGCCGCCCTTTATCGACCGAGCACGGATTATTGCAAGGGAAGCCGCGCGCCCACTATCGCAAGGGAGGCCGCGCGTGCCGCATTGGATGGATTACGATGGCGGCACGGCGGATGAAAGCTGGGAATAGGGGATGACCTTGGGCGTGATGATATAAATCCGCTCGTTTTTCGTTTTTTCATCGGATGTCGCACTAAAGAACAGTCCAAGCAGGGGAATATCGCCAAGCAAGGGCACTTTGCTTTTACTGCTTTGATCCTCTTCATAGTGATAGCCGCCAATCAGCAAACTTTCATTTTCCTTGATGAAGGCCTGGGTATTGATCGTGTTTTTCTTGACCACCGGTAATTCGTCGACGGTTTGCTGGGTAAAGGCCCCGTCTTCAATCGATACGGCCAGGGTGATTCCCCGCCGGCCGGATGGCTTGGGATTGTCTTTGGTTGTTTTTGTATCATCGACGATATGCGGGGTAACCCGCAGCAACGTTCCGGTCGTCACGGGGAATAAATTGACTTCGTATTGTCCGGCGACTTTGACATGGAACGTTTGGTGCAGATCAAGCATGGCTTGCATATTGTCGAGGGTCAGGATCGAAGGCCGCGCGAGAACGCGGGCGCTGCCGGTTTTTTCCAGTGCCTGGATGCGCGATGCAATATAATTGGCACCAAAGGGCAGAACGGTCGAAAATCCATCGATGGCATCGTTCAGGGCGATGGCCTCGCCGGCATCAAAGGCCGTGTTGGAAAAAGCGCCATATCCGGCCGATATTTTGCCGCGATTGAGACGCCAGTTGATTCCCAGTTCTTCGACTTTTGAACTATCGACATCCAGGATCGCGGCCTTGATTTCAATCAAACCGGTTTCACGATCCAATTTCTCGACCAGCGATTCATACATGGGCATACGGCTTTCAAAGTCGTGCACCATGACCGCGTTCAATCGCTCGTCGGCTTGAAAACTGGTGATATAGGTTGCCAGCGATACCTTGCTGCGCCCGACCAATTGCGGTTTTGCGCGGTTGCCGGACGCGTCTTGTCGGTCGCCTCGCCGCGCCGCGCCTTCCGATAAAACCCCCGCAGCGGGGGGAACGCCGTCCGGCTCGGTGGCATTTTGTTCGCCGGTGGATGATGCATTGTTGCGACCGGTCTCGCCGCTGAATAATTTTCGCAGCAACGTGGCCACCCCCTCGACGGTGTATTTGCGTTTGCGGTAGTAAAAGGTTTTATCGCTGGCCCATGCGTGTTTGAGATAGAAAACGCGGCTGGTGACGGGATCGTCAAGCCCCGGCGCTTTGACCGATGCCGCCAATAATTCGACATAGCGCGGCGGGCCGCTGACCACGACCGTTTTGCCGTCCTTGCCAAGGGTCATTCCAAAGCGGCTTTCATAAATGGGGTCGCGCTCGATTTTGTCGATCAATGCGGCCGTATCATCGCCGGTTCGAGACGGGAACGATCGGGTCATCTTCTCGCCGGCACCATACACGTAGAGGGTAATTCCGTCGTAATACCAAAGAAGATTGAAGTCCTCGCTGATTTTATTGAGGAAGTCTTCGGCATTGGCCGCAAAATAAGCGCCGTTGACCGATCCCTTGACGCGGGGTGAAAGATAAAGAGGCGTGTTGACGCTGTTGGCAAAGTTACGGATGACTTCGGCGAGATTCTCGTCATTGGCGTAATAGGAAAAGGATGTGTTGGGCCAATCGGGTCGTGCCGCCCATGCCGGGGCGGGGCCGATGATCATCGCCCCGATGATCATCCCGATGATTATCTTGGCCATCATTTTGGCCATGTTTCCAAAGGTCATCGGGGGCGCGATGACGCGGTTGAACAAAGCGGTGAAGCGTGCCGTAAGGCGTGGCATGGGCGCGCGTGTCGTAAAGCGTGGCATGGTGGCGCGTGTTATAAAGCGTGGCATAGAGCGTGGCATGGGCGGGGCGACGGTCAAAAAATAGGCGGGAGCGTTGTTTCGCCGCGGCCTTTATTGGCCTGATGCCAATAGCTGGTACTGGCGGCGAATTCTTCCAGAATTTCATCAAAGCGCCATTGGGGTAAATCTTGGCTGTCGATCTGTCGATGGATGACCAGACGTTTTTCTTGCCCGTCATAGGCAAGCATTTCCGGATGGTGGCGGCACCGGCCGAAATGAATTTTCATCATGCGCCGGATATATTCCTCGCGCAGGGTCGGGTCATCGGGCGGATCGTCCAACCCGCACAGAAAAATAAAGACGTCTTTTTTCTGATAGCACACGATCGGATGCTCGCCGTCGACATAAAGGGTATAGCAACCTTTATGATCGGCAATGCAGCGCTCGAGGGAACGGCTTTGGGTAAAATGGTCGATGAAGGTGCAAAGAGACATGGAATTGGACATATGAATATTATTCCTAAGTAGCACCAATGCCTTAGAAGTTCATTTTGATCTTTCGTTCGGCGTTTTCCCGCCTGCCCGTCCCGCTCGCCCGTCCCGCGCGCCCTCTCGATATTTTTTGAAACCTTTTTGCCGCCTGTGCCACTTAGAAGATATGCCGGTAATGATCGGCGTTTGACCCTATGGCACAGCATACTTCACATATCCTTTTGAAAGTTCTTGCGGGCATCCATGCCGGTGGCGAGTTTCCATTGCGTGACGGTGCCTATATCATTGGATCGGGGAATGATTGCGATATCGTTCTTTCCGATGATGGAGTGGCCGATATTCATGCCCGCCTGGTCGTGCAGGAGGGCAATTTCACCCTCGAGGTCAAATCAAGACCGCTTTATGTCGACGGCAAGGCGACAAGGGCGGATGCGGTCTCTTTACACGTTCTTCATGTTGTCACTTTGGGAATGGCATTTTTTACCATCGGCGAGGCTTCGACCCGATGGGATACGATTGTTCTTCCGCGATTGGATCGGTCGGCATCGTCCGATAGCGATACCGATGCGGATGATCGGATCGATCAAGAAGACATGAAGCATACCGACGGGGCGAGTTTACCTCCCCCTCCCTTTTCCGGCGTCGACCCCTCCTCCCCCGGCGCCGGAAAAGCCCCTTTTGAGTCCGGGCAAACGGCATCGATGATGGCGACCGATCCGGCCGGAAACGATCGTCATCGCCCCGATCGTCATCGTCATATGTATCGTGTGTCGATCGGCGTTGCCCTGTGCGCGGCGTTTTTGATCGCATGGCCGATGTATCAAATCTTTTTTTCCGTGCCGAAAGAAATGCCCCCGGCCCTTTCTTTATCCGATCGGGTCAAACATACGATTGCCGGACTTGGTTCCGGATATGAAGCGGTCGTGTTATCGCCATCGGGTCATTCGGATGGCCGGCTGACCCTCAGCGGCTATGTCCGGGATCGCAAACATTACCGGCGTCTTGTCGAGGCGCTTGCCGGCGCCGGAGAAAACCGCAATCTGCACATGCGTGTCAATGTCGGCACGTCGATGGCGGAATGGATCGCGGATGACCTGATCTCGCGCCGATTTCATATCAAGGTGAAAGACCTTGGCCATGGAAAATTCGAAATCTCGGGGATTGTCGATGATCCGGCCGCGCTTCAGGATGCGTTAAGCCAAATTCGCCAGCAGATGCCGGAAGTCAAAGATATTGAGGAACATATTATCTCGACACAACACATAGTGGATGTGGTGAAAGATGAATTACGTCATCAGGGGGTGCGAGGAGACCTTTCAATTAGCGGTACGCAAGCTCGGATAGAGGCCGCCGGCTTTCTTGATGAAAAAGATTTTTCGCTATGGCGCAAAGTTGTCGGCGCATTGCGCCACATGTATGGATCGGCACTGGAAATCCGCGACAAAGTGGAAAATGTCCCGGGGCTCAATTTGCCGATTCGAAGCGTGGTTCGCGGCCCGCATTCTTTTGTCGTTCTGACCGGCAAAGGTTATTTCAGCGAGGGAATGCAGCTTCCCAATGGATTCCGTCTCGACACGATCAGCCAGGATTACTTGCTGCTTAGTCGGGATGGGCGCACCTATAAATATCTTTACGGAGGGTATAATAATGGCTGAGCATAATGAATCGATCGTTCTTGATTTGGAAGAACAGCTCGTCAACGATGAAAAAGGCCAAGAGCGCGACGCGTTGCGCGCGCGCTTCGAGGAAGAAAAAAGATTGGTTGACGCAAAGTTGCGTGCGGGGGTCTCCCAGGAAACGTTTGCCTATTTGCAGACACTCAAACAGGGGTATGGGGCGGCCTTGCGGATGTTGGATGATATCTGGCGGCTGGCCCATTCCGGCGCCCATTCCTAAACGTTCGACAAGGAGTAACGATTATGTGCCCAGACGGTGTTAGCATCGGAACCGCGATGAATGCGGGGATTAGTCAAGTCAATACGGATGATCAGAACCTGGCCACCGCGCAACAGACGGCAAAAGGTGGCTCGGCCGGGGACATGCTCTCCCTCGAGCAGTCCGAACAGCAGTGGTCGATCGATGTCCAGATGACATCGAATATGATCAAAGCGGTATCCGACGCGGTGAAGTCGATCGTTCGCAATATTCAGTGATACGGGTGATGCCGGTTTCGGCGTGATCGATCCGCCGATCGGCGGTGCTCGCCGACATCATGGCCATTCGCATACCATATCGTCGGGCCAACGTATCGGGCCAAAGCATCGGGCCAAAATATCGGGGAGGTAGGGCCGCGTGTTGTGATTCCGGATCGTTCCGAATCGGCAACATGGGTCATTATTCTCGTCCGAAGGTGGTGGAACGGCGATGTATTGGGATATCCCTCCGTATTTTTCGTCCCCCCGGCGCGAACCCCGCCGTGAACCCGGGCGTGAACCTCGCCGTGAACCGCATGGTGGGCTTCATCGCGAACCCCGCCGTGAACCCGGGCGCGAACCGCATGGTGGGCTTCATCGCGAACCCCGCCGTGAACCCGGGCGCGAACCCCGCCGTGAACCCGGACGTGAATCTCGCCGTGAACCTTATCATGAACGGGGTTGGCAAGACCGATCGGGGGGCTTGTCGGGGCGGCAATTAATTGCCCGAAAGCATGGGTCAAAAACGGCGCCTTTTAATCCGATGTCGGGTAATCCCATGTCGGGTAATCGAATGTCCCGTGATGCGATGGCGGGCAATCCGATGACATATCTTGGCCCACCGACCCAAAAGCGCCGACATCCGGCGAGAGTCGCGTGTCTTATGGCCGTCATCGGCTTTGTCATCGGTGGTTTTGCCTATGCCGATTTCATCCATTCCAAGCAGATTGTGATGGATATTGCTGCGGATATGGAGGCGGCCAAGCCGCCGACCGACACGCGATCGGCAATCGCCCATCCAAATATCAACCATCCCAATATCGCCCGCCTAAATATCGCCGGTCCAAATATCGTAAAGGTCGCCGGTCAATTGCGGCGGCTCGACTCTATCGACGGCATCTATTGGCGATGGATTTCCCGCTGGCAGGGGGAGGATCGGAATTTCCTCACCATCACCGCCACGCTAGAGAAAAAACTGGCCGAGCATGTGGCAAAACATGCAAGGCACCGCGTCCATATGGATTTGCAGCACTTGCAAACCTATGTTTTTACCGCTAATCCGCGCAGCAAAGACGAGATTTCCTCTTTCCTGCAGGGGTTCGAGAAGAAAATGATCGATTTCGATCGGCGTATCGCGGCCTATCGCCATCGGATGATGGACGCGCCGGCGGCTTCGTATCGTGCAAGGTCGGGTTTTATCCGTGCTATGTTCGATGGGTTAACCCCCAAATATGGACCTGAGTATAGGGGCGAGTATGGGCCCGAATATGGAGGCGTTCTTGCGACCCGTGGCGATGCTCCCCTCGGCCATGGTTCCCCCCCCAATGACTCCCTTGGCCATGGTTCCCCCAATGACTCCCGTGGCCATGGAAGCGGCGCGGATCATGCCGATATCGCTTTTATTCCGGCGCCGTTATGGCAAAGAATCGGGTTTATCCGTCACCTTGCCGCCCAAGATATGGATTTTCTGTCCCCCGATGATGCGGTTGTCGATCGCATTGGGCATAAGGTTGCCCAAATCATCGGCCGCCGGATTGCGACGTATTATCGGGACGACCCTTTGCTGCAGTATATCGATACGATAGGAGAGCATGCCGTTGCCCTTGGCGCGGACAATTCCGCGGCGAATCTGGCAAAGCTTTACCGATCTCTGGGTGATCTTGCCGATTTTCGTGGTGAATACGCACGTCTGGCCGCTTTTGACGGGCATGTCGATCGGGAAATATCGGCCTTGTTTCAATCGATGTCGGCCTCGCTATGGTTTGCCGATGCGATCACCGGTTCTCTGGCCGGGCAACTTGATTCCCTGGCCCTTAACCATCGAGATCATCTGACACGAAATGTCCATTTGCTTGGCCCGATTATCCATCATCATGGCGATGGGGCATGGAATATTGCCCCGCGATTGCGATCGCGCCTCCAGGCGTTGCAACGGTTATTTGACTCTCCCTTGATGCAACATAATGGCGAGAACAGCGTCGATCGACTCCGCGAATTGACCGCTTTTAATCGGCGCATCGACTGGAATATGCCCCTCTTGCAGGGCATTTTCGATGGATATGCCGATGTGCGGGCGGTGGACGGTATCGCCGGATCCGATGCGGGGCGGCAGGGGGCACCCATCCCGATCGATGAGGCATTCGATACCATCATTCGGCAGATCGCCGTGCGCGCGTTTTTTGACCGCGCTTTGACCCGTATTGTCGCATCGGTTCGTCCCGTTTCCGGTGTTTCGAACGGTATCTCGGGGGGTATTCCTGGGAGTATTCCGGGGGGCGTTTCGGCCGGTATTCCGGGGAGTATTTCGGGCGGTATTCCTGGGAGTATATCGAGAGGTTCCACGTCCTTGATATCGGATAAGAATCGTGGCATTGCCGACATTTTCTCGCGGCTTTTTGCGTTGCGTGACGTGCATAATGCCGTGTCCTTTCCGGGCTATGATATTCTTCAATGGGCGGTGTTGACGTGGAGTTATCATCAACTGGAGGATCTGACGGATCGGTTGCAATCGAGCGATGTGTTTGTGTGGAAAAATCCCATCAATCGCCAATCTTCGGTGCGCCAAGCCGCTTTTTCCCAAGAACCGCCGGTGCAAGGGTGGTTGAAAAAAGAAAAAAGAACGCTGGCCGAATGGATCGATGCGGCGGCGCCTCTGGTCGATTTCACCGGACGCTATCGTCCTCGCGATCACTCGCGCGTTCTTTCCTTCTGGAAATCCTTGATCGAATGGAACGATGGCCGCAAAAATGATGGCGATCCGGCCATTTTCGATGACGCGGATCGCTATTATGCGTTAACCGCCGGATTTTTTGCCCATCGCGATCCGTGTTTTTCCGCTCCCTCGGCCCAAGAAACCAAACAAGGGGCAGAGCGGGATAACTTTTTTGCGTTGCGGTTAGGGCAGATGCAAGAACGTCTCGATCGCCACTGTCTTCATCAACGGCGTCATTCGCCGGTGCCGGTTGTCTATAATTCCTTGGTCGATGCGTTTCAACTGCGCCTCTCGGGGCGTTATCCCTTTGCCGATCCGCTTTCGGATAAGGATGTGGAGTCCGACCAGTTGCGCGATTTTTTCACCCGTTTTCATGAGAAGGCACCAACGATCAAAGCATTCTTGCAAAAGCAAACCGGGGATTCGCCCGATCGGCAAGCCGCTTTGCATTTCATCGATCGCATTCAATCGTCGCGGGTCTTTCTGCAACCTTTTTTGGCTTCCGATAAACACAGCATTCGCGTCGATCTCGATATTGGTTCCGGCGGTGTTCCGGATCGACGGCAAGGGGCGCCGGATAGGATTGAAATCATCGTCGGAAAAAAACATTTTCCCCTGAAGAAGAAGCAAAGTTTTTTGTGGAAGCGCGGGGATCGCATCGCCATTCGCATGATTTGGGAAGCGGATTCCCCCTTTATGCCGGTGGTGGAAAATCATCATTCCCCCGGGATCGGCGGGCAAGACCGGGGCCCGGACGGGCAAGGCGGGCATAAGGATATCGTGATCGAGGCGCGGGGCGAATGGAGTTTATTACGCCTGATCGAGCACTATTCGACCGGACGAAAAGGAGATGCCGGTTGGGTGCTTGGCATTCCGGCGACCTTGATCAAACGCGCGGATTCCGACAATGCCTTTCCGCGGCCGTATGATTTGCAATTTTCCATGTTGCTGAATGTGACCGTCGGCCGAAAAGGGCACCCATGGCATCAGGTTTCATCGTTGCCGAATTTCCCGCGTCAAATCCGCAAAATATCGCCGGCATTATTGCGCTAGCCGGACGGTGTATGCCGTTTCGCGATGGGCCGGTAAGGCGGGGCGGGCGATTAATCAATGATCCATCGTGAAGGTCAAACGAGAACGTCCGGTGATGATAATATTGCCTTTATCCTTGGCCAAGTCCAAGCCTTGCCCCCGTAGCGTTCCCAAAGGACCGTGTCCCGACACCGGAAAGGTTCCGGTGATGCGTTTTTGCTGGAAATCGATATCGACACTGTCGGTCTGCAACTCGTGCCCACTCTCGTGGTACAAGAGAACGTCGCGATTCAGATGCAGATAGTTCAAATCCTTTTCGAATATCCCATGTTTGGCTTGGACAAGAGTCCATCCATCGTCCTTGAAATGGACATCGGCCTGGACATCTTGCATATCGACCGTTTCCGGTTGGGCTTCGTTTGCCTCTCCGGCGGTCAGGGTATAGAAATCGTCCCCCTCACCAAGGATGCGATAGCGCGGGTTGATCATCCCCGGTGTGGATGCATTGGCCGTATTGGATACGATACTAAGAACCCCCGTATTATCGATTTGGGGCAAAGATATGATAACGCCGAGATAGACAATGATGATCAAGGACGCGGCGCAAGCGACCCATTTGGAAAACCACACAAAGGCCGAATGTATTGTTTCCGGGGTGCGGCGCATAGTGATTTTAACGATCAACGCCCGGATGGAGTCGAACCCCCATGGCGCAAAACCGGGACGGGAAAGGGGCTTGGTGGAAAGGATGCGTCAATAAGAAGGGCATGGCGGATGGCCAAATGGGAATACGTGGGGGAATATAGGGGGAAATACGGGGATGAATGCGGCGGTATACGGGGTCATATGAGGGATGGGTCGATATTTTCAAGGCGGTCGGATCGTGCATGGATCTTTTATGGGGGCTTTTAAGGGTTTTTTTACGGGTGCTTTATTTTCAAGGCGGTCGGATTATTTATGGGGCTTTTACGGGTGCTTTTATGGGGGCACTCTTTTGACTTGTCTGCCCATTACAGCAAAAAAACGCCGCCGGCGCAATATATCCCGGATGCTTTCGTTCAAAAAAATCCCATAAAGCCCTGTGAAAATCCCCCGTGGAAAATCCCCGTGAGAAGTTGCCGATACAAGCCCCCCCATAAAATACCCATGGAAATCCCCGTGGAAAATCGAGCGATAAAAGCCGTGCGCCAAAAGCCTTCATAGGGAAAGAAAGAGCATGGTGCATATTTATTTTCTTCGTTAATGACGCATTCATATTGACCGACTATATTTACCCCATACAAAGGAGGGTCGTCTTTGTGACGATCCATATTCAAGGAGGATATTATGTCTTGGAATACTCCCAAAATCGTTGAAGTTTCTGTCGGTCTTGAGATCAACAGCTACGCTTGCGCCGAAGTCTAATCCAGACTTCAGGTATGGAAAAGCCTCGGCCCTTCGGGCCGGGGCTTTTTCGTGTACGCCTTTTCGATAAACGATAGAATTCCTTCTTTTCATTCGGGCCTTTTTATTTGGGCTTTTTTATTTGGGCCTTTTCATTCGGTATTGCGATGTTTCCGGCCGGGGTGATGCCGGACACCACCGCTTGAGGGGCGGGCAACCCCGGTTGTGGTCGGTATGGTCAAGGCCAGTCCCTTTTGTGAACGAACGGCCAACCAGGCAAAGGCCTGGGCTTCGATGGCATCACCGCTAAATCCAAGGCTTTCGATCGTGTCGACCGAACAAGGGGCGAGGCGGTTTTGCAACTCTCCCATGATGGCGGCATTATGGCGACCGCCCCCGCAAACGTAGAGCCATCGTGGCGGATGATATGCAAAATCCATGGCCTTTTGGACGGCGGCCGCACTGCACGCGGATAACGTCGCCGCGCCGTCACAACAGGATAAATCCTTGACGATGTCCTTGTTAAAGGCGGCCCGATCCAGTGATTTTGGTGGCTTTCGATCAAACCAGGGATGGCCGAGAAATTGATCGAGAACGGCTTTGTGCACATGGCCGCAACGCGATAATTCCCCGTTATGATCAAAGGCTTGGCCGTTATGGTGATGGATCCAATCATCCAAAAGCGCGTTGCCGGGGCCGGTATCGAAGGCCAAGGGCGGACGGTCATCGCAAAGAAAGGTAATATTGGCCACCCCGCCGATGTTCAATATCGCGCCGGCACTATGGCGATCGGGTGTCTTTGCGCCATCGTGAGACTGCAGCAACGCGGCGTGAAACAAAGGAACCATCGGTGCCCCCTGGCCGCCACGGGAAAGGTCGCGACTTCTAAAATCGTCGATGACATCGGTTCGGCACATATCCGCCAAAAGCTGGCCGTCGCCGATTTGCCAAGACCGGCCTTCTTCAGGGCAATGGGTAAGGGTATGGCCATGAAATCCGATAAGGTCGATGCTGGCCAATGATTGGCGTGCTTTTTCGCACAGCCGAAAGACCGCCTTTGCATGATATTCGGTCAGATCGCGGGCCACATCGCGGGCGATGGCGGCATCGTCCGGATCGTGTTTTCCGGCCCCGCCTAATCGGCGCAACCGATCGCGAAAAGGATCATCATAAGGAAGGGTTAAAAAATCACCGGCGACAATGTGATGGCGTCCATCCGTTTCCAATATGGCGGCATCGACCCCGTCCATGGACGTGCCGCTCATCAGGCCGATGACGCGGTGGATTTTTTCGACTTCTTCGTTCATGTCCATTGTGATGGCACTCGGTTTTTGACCCCGTCCCATTTCCATTTATTCCATTCAATCTATCCCATTTCATTATCGATGGGCCGCGGGTTTGAACATGCCTTACATTCGAACATAAGGGCAAGAAAGATGGGGAAAAAGGGGGCATTATGCTTTCCTTTGCCCTCTTTTACGATGGGAGGGAAATAAGCCCCATGGCGCCGCACTAAAAATTTCAATGGCACTTTTCCACAGATTCCGATAAGCGTGGAAAATCTTCCCCAGTGGCCTTTAATCGGGTTTTGCCGCCATGGTCATGGTTTATCGCAATATGACGATACGATGGTAAAAATGGTGGGCGCGGCAGGAATTGAACCTGCGACCCCTCCCGTGTGAAGGGAGTGCTCTCCCTCTGAGCTACGCGCCCGAATGTCCCTCTAATAGCTTGAATTTAAAGGAAAGCCTAAGATTTTTTAACAAAAATGATAGGATGTTTCAAAGATCGAATGTTTTTGCCGCGCCGGTCGATTATCCGCGCGTTGATGCCGATCGATCGAAGGAAAGGCGTTCTTTTGCATGGTTTCACGCGGGCATGCGCTGGTTTCGCGGCCAATGCGGTCGTTGGCATCATTACAATAATATTTTAAAAGTTAAAAAGTATTCACATATTTATCCACAGGCTGCCGAGGCTAGGGAAGATGCGGATTTTGGGCGATGGACGATGTTCTCGGCAATTATCGGGGCCTCGGATCGTATGGCTTGGCGAATGGAGGCCGGGCCGCGCTTCGGGCAAGTAAAAAAGATCTGTGGATCGAAAAATTGAACCATGCCGATTCGACGATAGAAGGCACGTAACGCACCGCTTTCGATCGACCGATAGGGGCACGCATTAAACGGAGGCACCGATAAAATGGGGATGCCCATATGGATAAAATGGCGATGCCCAAACGGAGGCATCGATAAAATGGGGATGCCCACGCATCGCGATGGGAGAAAAGCCCCCAAGGGGGCGAACAGGCCCAAGGGTGCGGACAGGAATATATTTGGATGATAAAAAGATGGGGATAATGCCGAGCGTTCCGTCTTGTCCAAAGATCAAACGCCGGGCGAAATATGTATGGGCGGCACAAAACACGTAATGGCTAAAGATGCGGAAAATCCCCCCATGCCCTTATCCTTGCGCGGACATGCGTTAATTCATCATGTCGTGATGACGGCACCGTCATCACCGGGGGTTTACCGATTCTTGGACGGCCGGGGCAAAGTCCTTTATGTCGGCAAAGCGCGCGATTTGAAAAAAAGGCTGGTATCCTATGCAAGGCCCCAAGGCCACGTGATTCGTATTGCTCGGATGATCCATCTTGTCCGGGATGTCGTCATCGTCACGACGCGTACGGAAATCGAGGCATTGCTGCTTGAAAGCAATCTGATCAAGACGCTGCGTCCGCGCTACAATATTCTTTTGCGCGACGACAAGAGTTTTCCTTTCATTCTTATTCGAGAGGATCATCCATGGCCATTGCTGACCCGTCATCGGGGGCGCCAGATGGAAAAGGGAAGCTATTACGGTCCTTTTGCCACCCCGGGGGCCGTGCGCACGACGATTAACGCGTTGGAACGCATATTCCTGTTACGGACCTGTTCGGATTCCGTTTTTGCCAATCGCTCGCGCCCGTGTTTGCTGTACCAGATTAAACGATGCTGTGCCCCATGCGTGGGCAAGGTTACCCCGGGGGCGTACGCGGATTTGGTGCATGAAGCCAAGAAATTTCTTTCCGGTCGTTCGCGTGAAGTGCAGGATAATATGGTGCGCAACATGGAAAAGGCGAGTGCGGCGCAACAATATGAACAGGCATCGGTGTATCGTGATCGATTGCGGGCGATGGCACGTATTCTGGTGTCCCAAGATATCAATATCGATAATTTGGGGGATGCCGATGTTTTTGCCCTCTGCCGGCGCGGCGGCGAAAGCTGTATTCAAGTCGTGTTCTTCCGGGGCGGCCGCCATTATGGCGACAAGAGTTATTTTCCGCGCCATGACGCGGACGAGTCGAGCGCCGATATCTTGGCGGCTTTTCTGCCGCAGTTTTATCATGACCGCCGCCCGCCGCGCCGCATTTATCTTTCCGAGCCGCCGACGCAACAGCAATGGATCAAAAAGGCCTTGGAAAGCAAAGTGGCCCATCGGGTCGTGATGACGGTGCCAAAGCGCGGGCGGGGCGTGCGGTCATTGCGGCATGCGCGTGATAACGCGGATCGGATGTTGGCCCAAAGATCGGCAAGACCATCGGCGCAAAAGCAGGTGATCCACGATCTGGTCGAGGTCTTCGGATTACCCCGTCCTTGCCGCCGGATCGAGGTCTATGATAATTCCCATACGGGCGGAACGTTGCCGCTTGGGGTGATGATCGTGGCCGGTGAAGAAGGGTTCATGCATGGGCATTATCGGCGATTTTATATCCGCCAAACAAAGATCGAGGATGATTACGCGATCTTGCGTGATGTCTTACGGCGCCGTTTTCGTCGATCTTCCCCCCGCTCTTTACCTTGGCCAACGCCATCTTCTCGCCATCCGTCAAAGATGCCTTCCGGATCGGAAACATCCCCAAATCCGGAAATAGCTTCCGGGGCGGAAACATCCCCAAGGGCGGAAATAGCTGCCGGGGCGGAAACATCCCCAAGTCCGGAAACATCCTCAAAGAAAACGGCCGGCGATATACCGCGCCCGGATTTGGTTTTGATCGATGGGGGCAAGGGGCATTTGACCGTTGCCGTCGAGACTTTATCCCAATCGGGATTTGGCGATATTCCGGTGATTGCGATCGCCAAGGGAGAAAATCGTCGTCGATCGATCGAAACGCTATATACTTGGAACGGTCAAAAATTGCGTTTTGATGAGCGAAGCAACATGTTGTATTTTTTAAGACGGTTACGGGACGAAGCGCACCGTTTTGCCATCGGTTCCCATCGCCGCCGCCGCTTGCAATCCGTGTCGGCATCGCGAATCGATGCCATCGAGGGGATCGGCGCGGCCCGCAAGCGTTCCATGTTGCGTTATTTCGGATCGGCCGCCGATATTGCCGAGGCCGGGGTCGAGGATCTGTGTAAAGTGCCCGGAATTGCCCGCCATGTGGCGGAAAAGGTGCATGCCCATTTTCATTCTTCCATTGCCAATTCGAAAAAGCCCCATTAATCGAATAGAAACGAGACCACGCATATGATCAATATCCCCAATACATTAACGATTTTTCGGATCGCCCTTATTCCTTTGATTGCCGCCGGTCTTTTGATCGGCGCGTTGTGGGTGGCGCTGGCTCTTTATGTCGTGGCCTGCATCACGGATTACCTGGATGGCTATCTGGCCCGGCGGCGCAATCAATTTACCAGATTGGGGGTGATTCTTGACCCGATCGCGGATAAATTCCTCATCATCACCGTGATTATGGCACTGATTATGATCGATCATATCGGCAAGGTGACATTTATCGCGGCCTGGATCATTGTCGTGCGCGAGATCCTCGTATCGGGGCTGCGCGAATATCTTTCCATGGTCAAAATTTGCGTGCCGGTCAGCCGGATGGCCAAGATGAAAACGGCCATCCAGATGATATCTTTGGGATTCTTGATCGTGAGTGGTGGGGTTTTCGCAGTGATCGGATCGGTCGGATTATGGTTGTCCGCGATCATGACGTTAATGACCGGCTATGAATACTGGCGGTCGGGATTGTCCCATATTATCGCGGATGATCGCGATAATATGGTGGAATGATCCGGCCGATCTTTCGGTCGTTACGATGACGATGAAGATATTTGGTTTGGCCGGTTGGAGCGGGAGTGGAAAAACCACCTTGATCACCCGCATGTTGCCGATATTAACCGGACAGGGGGTGCGCGTGTCGACGCTGAAACACGCCCATCATCATTTCGACATGGATCAACCGGGCAAGGATTCCTATCGACATCGGCGTGCCGGTGCCCGCGAGGTGATGGTTTCTTCGGCGCGCCGCTGGGCACTCGTGCATGAATTGGCCGCCGATGAATCGGAATATTCCCTTGCCCGGCTGACGGGGTATTTTTCCGATACCGATTTGTTGTTGGTCGAAGGATACAAGCGTGCGCCGCACCCGAAGCTGGAGGTCTATCGAGAGCAAAATCACAAGCCCCTTTTATGTCCCGACGATCCCCATATCGTTGCTTTGGCATCTGATATTTCCCCGGGTGATATTTCCGCACCCGATATTTCTCCGGGCGATAGTCCCGGCCATATACCTAACCATAGTCCCGGCCATAGTCCCGGTCATCGCCGGAAAAAGGATGGGGTCGATACCGATGGCGGCAAAGAGACGCCGGATCATTTCTTGAAAAACATCACAATTCCCCATTTCTCCCTCGATCGGGTTGAGGATATTTGTCGGTTTATTCTCTCCTTTAACCGGATCACCGCCAAAGGTCGGACACGTGGCCCAACTAAGTGACGAGGTCACCGCGTTCGGCGGTCGGTTAATGCGCTGCGAGGAAGCGCTTGCCCGGATCGGGCAGGGAATCGACGGTATTGCCGGACGCACCCGGGTGCGTCTGGATAGGGCCCATGGCCGGGTTCTTTGCAAGGATATCCGGGCCACGCGTGATGTGCCGCCCCATGATAACGCGGCGGTTGACGGATACGCTTTTTCCTTTGACGATGTTTGTCGGGATACGCACTCCGGCCCACATATCGATCTTCGTGTTGTCGCCGACATTCGGGCCGGATCGCGGTGGTCGGGGCGCATCGGGCCGGGACAGGCCGCGCAAATCTTCACCGGTGCCCCGATGCCCGATGGGGCGGATACCGTCATGATGCAGGAAGATTGCTCTTTGAACGGTTCGATTGTCACCCTTCGGCCCGGGATAACGCGCGGGGCGAATCGCCGCTTCAAAGGAGAGGATATCCGGCACGGCAATGTTATCTTGCCGCGTGGGCAACGCCTTCGTCCCCAAGATATCGGCCTTGCCGCCTCCATCGGCAAGAATTCCTTGCCGGTTTGGGAAAGATTGCGGGGGGTGGTTTTTTCCTGTGGGGATGAATTGGCCGATCGCAATCCAAAAGATGGATCCGTGTATGATTCCAATCGGCCGATGTTGGTGGCTCTTTTGCGTGAATTGGGGGTCGCGGTCAAGGATGGCGGGATTTTGCCCGATGATCCGGCGGCCATTCGCGATCGCTTGATCAAAGCGACCGCATCGTGCGACATGATCCTAACGTCCGGGGGGATGTCAACGGGAAAGGGGGATCATATTCGTTCGGTTATCCAAGATATCGGGCAGATTGATTTCTGGCGTCTTGCCATCCGACCGGGACGCCCATTGGCGATGGGGCGGATCGACAAAACGGCGTTCGTCGGGGTGCCGGGCAATCCGGTTGCGGCCATGGTCACGTTTCTCGTTTTTGTTCGCCCTTTGCTCGATATTCTGCATCATCGAGAACCCCGTCGCCGCATCGCCTATCCCATTCCGGCGGCTTTTACCTATCGGAAAAAAGTCGGCCGGCGCGAATGGTTGCGGGCCATCTTGCAGCATGACGAGGATGGGATGTGCCTGACCCGCTTTGACAAAAGTGGCGCCGGTATTTTATCGTCCCTTACCGCGGCGGACGGATTGATCGAGGTGGCGGAAGACATCGCCGGTATTCGCCCCGGTGATATGGTGTCCTTCCTACCGTTTCGGGAATTGCTATGGTAACCCTGCGTTATTTTGCCCGGTTGAAAACCATCATCGGTCAGGCTAAGGAAATTCGATCGTTGCCGGATGATTTGGATACGATCACCGATCTGATCATTTGGTTGCGCAAACAAGGGGATCATTACGCCCGGGCTTTTGCCGATTTGAAAACCATTCGCGCGGCCCGCGATCACGCCCATGTCCCCCTTGATGCCAAGATTGACGGCGCGGTTGAAATTGCTTTTTTCCCACCGGTGACCGGGGGTTAGGGCAAGGTGGAAATCGTGATTAACCGCAGGGCATTTGATCCGGCAACACAATTGCGCCGTTTCACAAAACGCCAACAAGGTGGCGCGGTCAAAGATTGCGGGGCGATCGTGTCTTTTGCCGGTCACGTGCGCGAATGTGGCACGCGGGACAAGAAAATCACGGCGATGACACTGGAACACTATCCGCAAATGGGCATCGGCCAGTTGCGGGCGATCATCGCCGAAGCGCGCCGGCGCTGGCCGATAAAGGACGTGTTGGTGCGGCATCGATTTGGCGTTTTACGTCCCGGCGAGGCCATCGTCTTTATTGCCGTTGCCGGTTGCCATCGTCGTCCGGTGTTCGAGGCATGTGAATTTTTAATCGACTGGTTGAAAGTCAAGGCACCGTTTTGGAAATACGAACAAACCCCAACCGGTGGCGACTGGGTCGAGGCATCGGCCGGGGACGCGATGGCCGCCCAACGCTGGACCGGGGTCAAGGCATCGGCCGGGGACGGAAAAAAACATCGGCCGAACGACCGCGGGAACAAAGAGGAAAAGACGTAACACAACCCCCCCGTGTCGAACGTGTGTCTGTGCGTCCCTGGGCCGTTTAGATGTGTGGATGTGTGTGGATTGTGTGTGCGGAACCTTGCGCGGTGCGGGTGTGGGCCGTGTCGAACGTGTGTCTGTACGTCCCTGGGCCTCTGGGCCGTTTAGATGTGGGCCGTGTCGAACTTGTGTCTGTACGTCCCTGGGCCCCTGGGTCGCCCCTGGGCCATTTGGAACCTTATGCCGTGCGGCAGTGTTCGCGAATATGCCGACGAAAGGCGGCGCTGAGTTTTTTGGTGACGTTGCCGACATCAAAGCGATACCGGCCAATCGCGCAAATAGGGGTGATTTCGACTGCGGTGCCGGTCAAGAAGGCTTCTTGCGCGTGCTCCATTTCATCGGGCATCATCGCCCGTTCGTATGTGGCGATATTGTTCTTCGCGGCCAGATCGATGATGGTTTGGCGGGTGATTCCATTCAAAAAGCAATCCGCTTGTGGGGTATGCAGTTGTCCGTTCATGACAAAGAAAATATTGGCCCCGGTTGCTTCCGCGATCCGACCGCGATAATCCAACATCAACGCATCGTCATATCCTTTGGCCTCGGCCTGGTGCTTGCTAAGGGTGCAAATCATATATAATCCGGCCGCTTTGCTTGTGACCGGGGCGGTGTCCGGGGCGGGTCGCCGCCAAGAAGCAATCGATAGACGAATGCCATCGGTTTGGGCGCGCGGGTCAAAATAGGCGGGCCAGGGCCATGTTGCGATGGCGAGGTGAATGCCGGCATGCTGGGATGATACCGCCATCATTTCGCTGCCGCGCCAGGCCACCGGTCGTACGTACCCATTGCTGATGTTTTGTTTTTTGACGATGCTGCGGGTGGCGGCGTTGATTTGTTCGCATGTCCATGGAATGGTGAAGCCCAATGCATTGGCCGAATCGAGCAATCGTTGAGAATGGCGATTAAGCTCAAACACGTTTCCGTCATAGACCCGCTCGCCCTCAAAGACGCAACTTGCGTAATGCAAGCCGTGGTTCAAGACGTGGACACGGGCATCGTTCCACTTTACCGTTTTGCCGTTTTGCCATATCCACCCCTGACGTTGATCAAAGGGAACAAGGGCAGGAGGAGTTTCTTTGTTGCGGGTCGTCATGTGCTATATTGCGATTCACGAGGTGTGATGGTTGTGACTAACACCAGGCTTGAAAAAAGTCCATAGAGGCGCGGTTATGCAAGTTTCGGTCAACGTTCCGCATATTCTTGTCGTTGATGACGATCAACGATTGCGGGATCTTCTTGTCCGGTATTTAGGGATGAACGGGTTTCGCGTATCCGTGGCACAAAATGCGGCCGAGGCGCGCTTATGCGTGCGCGAGGTCGTCTTTGATTTGATCGTGCTTGATATCATGATGCCGGGCGAGAGTGGGTTTGAACTGGCCCGATCCTTAAAGCGCAAGATGACCATGCCGATATTGATGCTAAGTGCCGTGTCCGGTGTGAAAGACCGCATCATGTCCCTTGAGAATGGCGCCGATGATTACCTAACCAAACCTTTTGAGCCAAAAGAATTGCTTGTTCGTATACAAAATATCTTAAGACGGGCCCGGCGCGCGACCGCCCCTTCGTCCGTGGTGCATTTTGGTGATTTTTCCTATGACATCGAGCGCCAGCAACTATTGTGCAAAGAACGGGCCGTGGCTTTGACCGAAAGCGAGCGATCTTTGCTTACCCAATTGGCGATCCATAACGGCAACACTTTGTCGCGGCACGACATGCAGCATTGTTGCGGTGCCGGTGCCCGCAGCGTCGATACGGCCATTGCGCGACTGCGCAAGAAAATCGAGGAAAACCGCAAGCATCCCCTCTACCTGCATACGGTGCGCGGTCGCGGGTATGTGTTGATGGGGCATCGATCCGCCCGCCCGCCCGGATCCGGTTAAATGGGTTGGCGTTTTCCAAAACGGGTCATCCCGAAACGAATATTTCCCAAACAAATATTTCCCAAACAAATATTTACAGGCCGGATAGTTCCAAAACGCGTGTTGCCAAGGAGGCTTTTTTCACGCTCGCTGCTGATTATCGTATTGCCGATGATTTTATTACAGTTGATCATCGGGTGGGTTTTTATCGATCGTCACTGGCAGCTTCTAACCCGGCGTTTGGCCGATGCGGTTTATGGTGAAATCAGTATTATCGTCGATGCGATTGAAGAAACATCCCGTCCCCCTTATCGCTTTTCCGGTCAAGCGGAGGAATTGGCCCGCCAATTTCACGCGGTCTTCGGGCTGCGCCTGGACATCGATCCGCTGGCTTCGATTGCACCTTCCGATGCGGACCGCCGCTATTGGGGGGCAGAAGGGATTCTGGCCGACCGATTGCGCCAAAAAGGGCGCCCTTTCGTGATCGATACCCCCAATGCCGATCAGGTGATTGTCCGCATCCGGCTTCGCGACGGTGGAGTCTTAAGGACTGCGTTTAATCGTAAACGTATTGCTTCCTCGGCGACGTATCTGGTTTTCCTATGGATGATCGGATCGTCCATCATTTTGATCACGGTGGCATTGATTATTCTGCATAATCAAATCCGTCCGATCCGACGGCTGTCCAAAGCGATGGATCGCTTTGGCCGGGGGCGGCGGGGATATCCGGTCGCCATGGCCGGGGCGTCCGAGGTGCGATTGGCCATCCGCGCCTTTGGCCGCATGCGTGAACGGATCACCCGCCTGATGGAAGGGCGGTTGTATATGCTGGCGGCGATTTCCCATGATTTGAACACCATCTTGACGCGGATGAAACTTGCCATGGAGTTGATGAAAAAAGACGAGGACAAAAAGGCGTTGCAGCGCGATATCGGCGAAATGCAAAATATGTTGAAGGCATATTTGGCGTTTGCCGGGGATGAAATCTGCGAGGAAAAATCACAGTTATACAAGATGGATCGTCTGATTCGCGAGATCGCTCAATGCTATGACGGAAAGACGGGCATCAAGGTCAAGATCGATATTCAAGGCGAGGTGGCGATGGAATTGCGCGTGCAGTCGTTCCGGCGGTGTCTGACCAATATCATGGATAACGCCTTGCGTTATGGCCGCCATATTATCTTGCGTATGCGCAAGCGTCCCGACGGCATTCGTATCGTTATCGATGACGATGGCCCGGGCATCGATAAGAAGGAATATAAGCGGGTTTTTCAGCCTTTTTATCGCCTTGATCGTTCCCGTAATGTCGATCACCCGAATATCGGCATGGGATTAAGCATCGCCCGTGACGCGGTGCAGGCCCATGGCGGCAGTATTCGATTAGGGCGCGCGCCGACCCCGATGAAGGGGCTGCGCGTGACGATCGATCTTCCGATCTAACCCCGGCCGGATGGCGACCCATTGCGATCCTTCTCTATCCGGGGCCGACCCGATCAAGCAATGGTGCGGATGGTGAAGGGGATGCATCGGCGCGTCAAATCGATCCCGATGAAGGGGCGGGACGATGATCAAGGGGGTGTGACGATCGATCTTCCGATCTAACCCCGGCCGGATTGCGACCCATTGCGATCCATTGCGATCCGGGGCCGACTCGATCAAGCAATGGTGCGGATGGTAAAGGGGATGCGCCGGTGCGTCAAATCGATCCCGATGAAGGGGCGGGACGATGATCAATGGGCGTGATGATGATGAAGGGGGCGGGACGATATGGGCCGTGGAACCGCTTTATCGGGGTCAATGGCGTGATCGTATCGGCGTGTCAAATCGATCGACCGCATCGAAAATACGTCGATTGCGATCCGATTGTGGCGCGATGCCGGAAAATTATTTATGGGGGTGAAAAGAGAAAAGGGCCGCCGAGGGGAGGAAGTGCAGGGAAGAAGCGACCCTTCTCTATCCGGGGCCCGTAAAGGTCCCGGAATTCGTAACGAAGATTAGTGTCTTGCAACGATCTCCGTCTTTTTGGCGATGGGGTTTGGATTCGCGCTCGGTGCGGAATTGGTTCCATTCCCATTGCTAAAAAGTGTTTTCATTTCGTCCAGCGAATCGGTGACCCGCTTGTTGATCGCACCCCAGCTTTTGGCGGTGGTCTTGGACGAAATCTCGTTTAAGTCCCATATATCGGCCAGCATCGACTGATACAGGCTTTTGATGAAATCGGTCGACTTGAAAACGACGTCTTCCGGCGTGCGGGCGGTACCGGCACCGTCCCAAGCACTGGCCCATCCTTGGGCGTTGCGACGAAGGTTTTCGCTTTGGCGGGCAGCGATTTCCTGCATCCCGTCATAGGCCATCTTGCCCGATGTCCCCAAAGCATTCATATTCTTCTCATAGGCGACAAAAAGAGCCTTCATGTCGACGGTCGGAACATTGGTTTTTTTCCAAGCGTCTTCAAGATTGAAGAATTCCTTAAAAGGGTTGTGCGTATTCATATCAGTTTCTCCTAACAGATCATGTTGCAGTGCAATATAAGTCATTTAACGATTTCTTTTGCCATCGTCAAGTCTTTTTGTGCATTGCAACAAAAACCTCTTTCACAGCCAAGATAGGTTCTGAATATGAAGATTTCATGAATTATTGACGAAACTCGATGGCGCGCGCATATGCGGCGTCCACGGCCTCCTTAAGAAGACGGTTTAACGGGCCGGTTTTCGGGATGGCCCGGTCTTTGGGAAGATCCCCTCCGGCAAGAACATTAAGGGCGGCGGCCGTCGTTCCTTGCGGGCTTGTAACCTTTTGGCGCAGAGCCGTTGCATCCGGTTCCGATTCCAGAAGGGCACCGGCGCCGATGGCAACCTGACGGGCAAGATGTGTTGCGCTCGCCCTGTCCAATCCAATGGCCGTTCCGGCTTGGCTCAATGCCTCGATGAAATAAAATATATAAGCGGGGCCGCTTCCGGATATCGCCGTGACGGCATCCAGCAGGTTTTCATTTTCGGTCCAGATAAATGCCCCGCACCCGCGAAAGAGGGTGTCGGTTGCGTTTTTATGGGCCTTGCCGGTGACGGTATTGGCGAAGGCGGCACTTGCCCCGCGCCCGACGCGAACCGGCAGATTGGGCATCACGCGGACAATCGGGGTTTTGTCATGCAGATAGGAGGCAAGGGTCGCAAGGCGACGCCCGCTCGCAATCGAGATCAGAAGGTGGCGCGTGGTGATCTTCTTTCGAATCGCGCGAAGAACGTCGTCGCAATGTTGGGGTTTGACGGCAAGAATGATGATGGATTGGTCGATGGTATCGCCCAGATCCTCAAGGGAGGGATGATAATGAACCTTAAGCCGGGCGGCATAGGCGCGCGCGGATGGCGCCGGATCGATAATCAAGGAGCGATCCGGATCAATCCGCTTTGACGCATCCCATCCGTCCAGCAAGGCACTGCCCATTTGTCCGCAGCCGACCAAACACAAAGCGAACCGCTCCGAACCGGGGGCCGAACCGGGGGCCTTATCGGGGGGAATATTATGCTGCGCGCACATGCCAGGGTGTCGTCCGGTCTATTGGGTCGAAAAGGCGCGCCGCTAGGCTTGCCCTTGGGTTTCAAACATGACGACTTCCAACGCTTCCTCGGGGGTTTTTCCACCCCATATGACCATCTGGAAAGAAGGATACATTTTTTCCGATTCGTGCACCGCGATACGAAGGATGTCCTTCATATGATCCATGCGCAGGCCACCGGTGGGGAAAATCGTATGCCGGAAAGAAAGCACTTTTTCTTGGGCCTCAAGACCGAAATGGCCCAACTCAAGGCGGTTATTGATCAAACAGATGAGGGATTCGACCTCCGTCCGTTTTGACGGGGGGAAGGATAAATTGGATACGCAGGCCAGCTGGAAACTATCCTTTTCCCGGATCCAGGCCATATACAGATCGTAATCGCCCCATTTGCCGGGATAGCTGACGATGATTTCGCCCGGGCCAAAGCGCTGGCGGTGCCAATGATGATCTTCGGCCAGACTCTCGACGATATCCAACGGATTGGCGGTGACGTCATCACGCAGGGGGTGAATGGAAGAAATATTGGACATTGAATGGATTGCCTTTCTCTGGAATTTTCCGACCACGTTCCCGCCGGCCCCGCATAGAACCGGAACCCCAGTGGCATCCGACGATATCGATCGTCATGGTGTATATGCCGTTAGATATACAATATCTAGTATCTATCACTATATGTTGTGTATATTACTGCCGCTACACCCTAGCTATAGCATTCTTTATGAACAAAAGATGAATAAAACCGAATATCTCTATGCGAATCGGACCGTCTATGGCCCGGGCGATGGCCTGGTTTATGGCATGGGCGATGGCCTGGTTTATGGGGGCGATGGCATGGAAGGTGCTTTTTTAACCGATGGGATCGGCTGAAAATGATGGGTTTTAAGTCTCCGCCCCGGGTGGGTCGCGGCGATGGGGGGATGTATCGATGCCGACGGACGGATGGGCCGATTTGGGGCGTGCTTGGTTTCCCTCGGGGCGTGCTTTGCGGCATGGAAAGGGCGGCATGGAAAGTGATGGGACGGGCGATGGGCCCGACGATAGGGCGGGCGGATGCGGGGCGTTAACCTTGGCGGCGATAGGATGAACGGATGCGGGGCGTTAACCTTGGCGGCGATAGGATGAACGGATGCGGGGCGTTAATCTTGGCGGCGATGGGATGAACGGATGCGGGGCGTTAATCTTGGCGGCGATGGGATGAACGGATGCGGGGCGTTAATCTTGGCGGCGATGGGGGGGCTTTTTTGCATTCTTGGGCATCGATGCGGCATCGAGTGGGTCCGGATCGGGTCGGGATTGGGCGCGCGTCTTTTTGATCCGGCGGCAATCTTCGGCGATGCCCATCCCTACAAAGGCAACGGCATCAATCAAGGATGCCGCATTTTTTAGCCACGATCGCATAGGGTCCAATCGCTTAAGGTATGATCGCTTAAGGTATGATCGTATGGGGCCCAATCGAATGGGATATGATCGCACAGGATATGATTCGGGGCATATCCTTTGGTCGGGGTTTGGGTGCCGCCGAAAGATATCCGTGCGGCAAAAGCCCCCCACATTGTATCGTTCATTGCATTGTCCATTTCATGGTGGGGCATCGTCCATTTCATGATGGGGCATCGTCCTTTTCATGGCGGGGTTTGCCGTCCATTTCATGATGGGGTTTGCCGTCCATTTCATCGAAAACCGTATGATCGGGATCGCTGATCGTATGGCCGGGCATTTCGCCTCCGCATCGCTTATATTACAAAAGGCCAAAGCCTATGCTAGACTGAACCGGGAAGACAGGCAAGTAGGGGGCAGGTAAGGGGCAAGTAGGGAGAGGTGCCGATGCCGAATGGTAACAAGCCGGATAACGCCGGATCGGCCAATGACCGGCGCGCCGGTGCCCGTTATGGTGATGGGCATTATGGCGATGGATATGGGGGCGATGTGCGGGATATAAGGGACGCGGGTTCCAAATCGGGGTGGTTGTGATGTCCGCCCATCCGATACCGCAATCCCTTGATTATCGCAAAATGGTCCATGCGACATGTGTCGAAATGGATGCGCACGGCATCTTGCTCCGCGGCGCGTCCGGCAGTGGCAAATCCGATCTTGCCCTTCGCCTTATCGATCAAGGCGCGGCATTGGTGGCGGATGATCAGGTTAGTATTCGGGTGTGTGGCGATACGTTAATCGCCAGTGCGCCGGATAATTTACGCGGAAAGTTCGAGGTTCGTGGAATGGGTATCGTTCAGCATGAATATCGCGATTCGACCACGCTTGAGCTTTTGGTCGATTTGACCGAGCAGGAGGCCCCGCGTATGCCGGATCGCTTTCACGAATTATTCTACTCGGTGCGCTTGCCGCGCATCGCGTTGAATCCTTTTCAAGAATCGGCATGCGCCAAATTGCGTTTGATGCTGCGTATTTTTGCCGGGCGGGGGGAAGCGCGCTCGCGGATGTTGATCAAAAACCGATACGAGGACGATGGATGATCGGCATCGTTTTGGTCACGCATGGGCGGCTTGCGCTTGAATTTCTTGCCGCCCTCGAGCATGTTGTCGGCCCGCAAGAGCGGGTCAAACCGATTTGTATCGGTCCGGATGACGATACGGAAAAACGGCGCAATGACATCATCGAGGCCGTGCGCGAAGTCGAATGCGGCGACGGTGTCGTCATCTTGACCGATATGTTTGGCGGGACTCCTTCGAATTTGGCGATTTCCTTGATGAATCAGGGAAAGATCGAAGTGATCGCCGGAATTAACCTACCGATGTTGGTCAAATTGGCCGAAGCGCGCCAGGAAGGGGGGGATTTTGGTCAAATGGTGGATGCCGTGTGCCGGGCCGGGCGCAAATATATCAATACGGTTTCCAGCATATTAAAGGGCAGCGACGGGTGAATATGGCCGGTTCACTAATGGACGCGCCCCATCCATCGATGGCACGGCGTGATTTAACCATCATCAATCCATTGGGGTTGCATGCGCGCGCGGCCGCGCGCTTTGTCGAAATTGTCGCGTCTTTCGATGCGCATGTCGATGTACAGCGGGGATCGCATTGTGTTTCGGGAAAATCGATTATGGGGTTGATGATGCTGGCGGCTTCGATCGGCACGACGATTACGGTCAAAGCGTCCGGGCATCAGGCGGTGGCGGTTCTCGATGCCCTTGAAAAATTGGTTGCGTCCCATTTTGGCGAAGAAAACGACAATGGGTGATGATAATGGCGACTAAAGCGAAAAGCCCCCCCCGGCGCGTGGCGGCCGGTAAAGCCGAAGCATCGGAAGTTGTTTTGCGCGGATTGGGGGTATCGTCGGGCATTGCTATCGGGACGGCGATCGTGCGTGATTCGGGAACGATTAATGTTCCCGAATACCCCATTCGGGCGGCGGACGTTCCCGGCGAGTTGACCCGTTTTAACACGGCCTTAAAGCGGGTTCGAAAGCAGCTTGAGAAACTCAAGATACAGGTTGGTAGCCGGGCAAAAATTGTCGCGGAAGAAATTGTTTGCTTGCTGGATGCCCATTTGCACATGATCGATGGATCGCGGTTGATTCGCGGCATTGAAAAGCGCATCCGTAACGATAAAATCAATGCCGAAGCAGCGGTATGGGGGGAGATTATCCGGCTCGGTGAGCAGTTCTCCGCCCTTGACGATCCCTATCTTGCCGGTCGATCGAGTGATGTGCGTGAGCTTGGCACCCGCCTTATTCACGCCTTTAACGGCAAGGAACCGACCGCCACCCCCATTCGGGCGCGCGGCATTGTCGTGGCGGACGAGTTAACGCCATCCGATACGGTGTTGCTTGATCCGGATCAGACCAAGGGTTTTGTGACGGTTGCCGGCGGCCCGCAAAGCCATACGGCGATTATGGCCCGGTCTTTGCAAATTCCGGCCGTTCTCGGGGTGCGCCGGGCAATGTCCGATATTCGTCCCGGTACCCATATGATCATCGATGGCGAGCGCGGCAAAGTGATTTTGCATCCGGCCCAATCGACATTGGATATATACGGTCGGCGCCTTGATACCATCCATGGCGAAGTGCGGCGTCTTTCAACGTTTCGCAAAAAGGCCGCGCGCACGCGCGACGGCACGACCATTTCGCTTCTTTCCAATATTGAGTTGCCGCGCGAATGCAACGCCGTCCACGACAGCGGCGCCGAGGGAATAGGCCTTTTGCGCAGCGAATACCTATTCATGAATCGGGAGGACTTGCCCGACGAAGAAGAACAATTCGGCATGCTTCGTGACATCGTGACCGCTATGCGGGGGCAGGTGGTGACGGTGCGTACCCTGGATATCGGGGGCGAGAAGCTGGCAACGTCTCTTGGTGGGTATCTGGAAGATGTCGACAATCCCGCTCTTGGGCTTCGCGCCGTGCGGCTTTCCCTCAAATTTCCCGATTTGTTCGAAACCCAACTCGCCGCCATTCTAAGGGCCGGGGCGTATGGCCCGGTGGCGATTCTTTTGCCGATGATTTCCTCCGGACACGAAGTGACCAAAGCGCGCGCTTTATGCGAAAAGGTGGCCGCCCGTTTGCGCGCGCAAAATCTTCCCTGCGCCGACCCCCTGCCGCCATTAGGGGCGATGATCGAAACCCCGGGGGCGGCGATGGCGGCCGATTCCCTTGCCCGTTTATGCGATTTTTTCGCTATCGGCACGAACGATTTGACGATGTATACTCTGGCGATCGATCGGGGTAACGAGCAAGTGGCCGAACTCTACAACCCCTTGCATCCATCGTTGTTGCGATTGATCCAATTTACGGCGCAAGCGGCGTGGCAGGCGGGTATCGCCTGTTCCTTATGTGGGGAAATCGCCGGTGATGCCCGGTATACGGCCCTTCTTATCGGCCTTGGTATCCATCAATTTTCGATGGCTCCGGCAAGCATTCCAAGGATAAAGGAAAAAATCTTTTCGATTGATGCGTCCCGGGCCCGGCGCATGGCCAATCGGGCCGTGACTCTTGCCAGCAGCGATGAGATTTTGCGCGCGATTGACGATTTTGATGGGCAAAAAGAACCGCCCGGATAAGATTCCGGCATTGGATCGGGCGTGGATATCCAAGGGTTGCCCCGGATTAATCGAAAAATTAGGCCAAAAAATTGGGCCAAAAAATGAAAGCCCAGGACAGAAGGCCCCAAGGATAGAAGGCCCCAAGGATAGAAGGCCCAAGGATAGAAGGCCCCAAGGATAGAAGGCCAAGAGACGCACCCCAAAGCATCGATTGACGGCGGGGACAAACAAAAGGATAAAAAATAACTTGCGCCGACCAGGTGTTTGTATGACTTTTCACTGCCGGCCCCGTGATGCAGGCGTCATGATGGGGCGCATAACAATAGGAATAGATGGATGAATAAGGATTATCGTGTTGCCGATCTGAGTTTGGCGCAATGGGGGCGCAAGGAAATCTCTATCGCGGAGAGTGAAATGCCCGGCCTCATGCGCTTGCGCGAGCAATACCGCGATGCCAAGCCATTGCACGGTGCGCGGATTACGGGGTGCCTCCATATGACGGTGCAAACCGCCGTTTTGATGGAAACGCTGATAGAGCTTGGCGCGCAATTGCGCTGGAGTTCATGCAATATTTTCTCGACCCAAGATCACGCGGCGGCGGCGATGGCGGAGGCGGGCGTGCCGGTTTTTGCCTGGAAGGGCCAGAGTGATGAGGAATTCTGGTCATGCATCGATCGCACGATCGAGGGGCCCGGCGGTTGGCATCCGAATCTTCTTCTTGATGACGGGGGCGATTTAACCACGGTCATGCACACCCAATACCCTAAGCTGTTGGACGCGGTTGTCGGGCTTTCGGAAGAGACGACAACCGGGGTCCAGCGCCTTTATGATATGGTCAAGGCGGACGCGTTAAAAGTACCGGCGATGGATGTCAATAACTCGGTCACGAAGTCGAAATTTGATAATCTTTACGGTTGCCGCGAAAGTTTGATCGACGGGATCAAGCGGGCGACGGATGTGATGGTGGCCGGAAAAGTGGCCGTTATTTGCGGCTATGGCGATGTCGGTAAAGGTTGCGCAAAGGCGATGCGGGCCCATGGGGCCAAGGTCATGGTCACCGAGATCGATCCCATTTGCGCCCTCCAGGCCAGTATGGAAGGATATCCGGTCGCAACCATGGATACGGTCGCGCCGCAGGGGGATATTTTCGTGACGGCGACCGGCAACAAGGATGTCATCGGCTTGGATCATATGCGGGCGATGAAGGATCGTGCGATTGTCTGTAACATCGGTCATTTTGATACCGAAATCGATGTGGCATCCCTTGGCAATATGCAGTGGGAAGAAATTAAACCGCAAGTCGACGAGATCACATTCCCGGATAAGAAGCGGATTATTCTTTTGGCCAAGGGACGATTGGTCAATCTTGGCTGCGCGACCGGGCATCCCAGTTTCGTGATGAGTGCCTCATTCACCAACCAGGTTTTGGCTCAAATCGAATTGTGGCAACATCACAAGCGGTATCAAAACAAGGTCTATACCCTGCCGCGGCATTTGGACGAGAAGGTCGCCTTGCTCCATTTGGACAAGGTCGGCGCAAGGTTAACCCGGTTGACGCAAAGCCAGTCCGATTATATCGGGGTTCCGGTCAAGGGGCCTTTCAAGTCGGATCATTATCGCTATTAGCCGTGTTCGCTATTGGGCTTGCCTTTTATATCGGGGTTCCGGTCAAGGGGCCTTTTAAGTCGGATCATTATCGCTATTCGCCGTGTTCGCTATTCGCTTTTGGGCTTGCCTTTGGCGGTCGAATATTGAAACCGCAAGAATTTCCCCGGTCGCGCGATCGGAAAAATGGCATGGGCGGCCTGGGCGGCTTCGGCAAATCCGCTTAAAATCAATTTTAACTTCCCCGGATAATGAACCACGTCACCGATGGCAAACACCCCCTCTAGGGAGGTCGCGCAACGGGATGGATCGACTTGAATGCGGTCGTCACGCATATCGATGTTCCAGTCACAAATCGGGCCAAGATGACTGGAAAGGCCGAAAAACGCCAAGAGGATATCGGCCGTAAGGCGTCTTTTTTCCCCGTTTAGAGTTTTGACGCCAACGGTGTGAATATGCCCTTTTTCCCCTTCCAGCCCGTCCAGATGATAGGGAATAACCGTTTCCACTTTTTTATCGTGGATGAGGCGCTCGACCTTTTCGATCGATGCGGGCACCCCACGAAATTTGGCACGGCGATGGACCAGAAAGATTTTCTTGGCGATGGGGGCAAGATCAATCGTCCAGTCCAGCGCCGAATCGCCGCCGCCGGCAATCACGATGGTTTTTCCGGCAAAATCATCGCGCCGCTTAACGGCGTAGAAGACACTATGGCCTTCAAATTGATGGATGCCGTCAAGCGGCGGTCGATTGGGGGCAAAGGCACCGGAGCCGGCGGCGATAATGGCCGCTTTTGCCCGTATCGAAGACCCGTTTGATCGGGTGATAACGATCGCATCGCCGTCCCGTTCCATTTTTTCGACGCTTTGGCCAAGGGAGATTTTTGGCCGATAGGGGTCGATCTGGGCGCGCAGTTTCCGAACCAGACCGGCCCCGGAAATTTCGGGCCAGGCCGGGATATCGTAAATGGGTTTTTCCGGGTATAGGGCGCCGCATTGCCCGCCGATATGGTCAAGGGCATCGACGACATGACAACGCAAGCCCAGTTGCCCGCATTGAAAGACGGCGAACAGACCAACGGGCCCGGCCCCGATAATGACAACGTCATCTTCTTCGGTGTTTTTTTTGGCCTCTTTTCCGGAATCCTTTTTGGTCTCTTTTCTTATCGGGTCGGTATGCGCGCCATTGGCGATATCGGTCGCGGATGGGTGCGGCGGATGCTTTTCCGGCATTAGGGGTGTTCCTTATCGTGGACGATGTCATGAACGATGCCGGGGGCGGCGTGGTTATGGACGATGTCATGAACGGTGTCATGAGCGATGTCGGGGGCGGCGTGGTTATGGACGATGTCATGAACGATGTCATGAGCGATGTCGGGGGCGGCCGGATTATGGACGGCATGATTATGGGCAACGTCATCATAGGCGGCAGTGCCGTGGATAATGCCATGAACGATGCCATGGACAATTTCGTCCTGGGGCCCGTCCTGGGGTCCGTCATGGGGGGTGTGATGGGGGCCATCATAGGGGCCGTCATGGGCGGTGTGATGATGGGCGGTGCGGGTGTTTTTATCGATTGGACCCTTACCGATTACGGCATTGGCCGGGGGTTTTTTCGTGATCGAACCAAGGCGGATGACCTTCAGCAATTCTCCTTTTTGGACGATGGAATCGTCCTCCCGTCCATTAAGGGTGGCAAGCCGTTCCAGACGCAGAGAATCAAATGCCATTGCGTTGACAAAGGCGGATAAGGGCGCGGTTTTGGTAACCTTGATAACATCGATATAACGTTGTCCGGGCCGGTGTATGTCACTGCTAACATCGGCGATTGAAGCAAGGATCGAAGCGCGATCTTTTTCGCCTTGTACGGGATCTTGGGCGGTCATGGTAAAGCGCAAAATCAGATCTTTTCGCCACTCGATGGCGATCAGGGCGGCATGGATTTTGTTGCCGTTTTTTGTCGTTCCTTGACCAAGGGCCATCGCCGCCGGTCGCTGATTGACGTGAAAGGAAACGATTTTATCCTTCGGGGTGCCGGAAGACCAAATACGGGCGATATATTCGGCCGGGTTTTTGGTTTTGTGGGGGGTGTCGATATCGACAAGAACGCGCCGGTCGGCGGTGGCGGTGGCAAGGACAAAGGCGCTTTCATTGCGCAGGTTATAATCATCGGGGACGCGAAAACGAAGGCCAAGTTCGGGATGAATGAATTGCTTGTTCTCGATAAATCCCTGTTTTTCCGTGTTCTTACCATAGATCAAACCATTGATTTTTTGCAGATAGACATTCGTGCCGACGATCGGGTTATGTTGCGTCCCTTTGGCCCTGGCGCGATCATCCGAACGTTTGATTCGTTTGGGCGAAGATGGGTGGGTGGATAAAAAATCGCTTTGGTCACGCGCGTGATCCGCGCCATGGATTTTTTGTTGCAATCGGGCATGGGCGTGCAATTTGCGCAAAAAATCGGCCATCGCCCGGGTGTCGAATCCGGCTCTGCCCAAATAACGTATCGATAAATCATCGGCTTCGTATTCGCTGTCGCGGGAATGTTTCAGCATATATAATTGGGCACCTTGTCCGGCGATGTTGCTGACCGCGCGGCTTTCGGTCGCCGTGCCAAGCATCGATAAAAGAAATTGCAGGATCGATCGCCGACCGATTTGGCGGGCCGTATGACGGGCGGTGACATGGCCGATTTCATGGCTGATGACCGCGGCCAGTTGGGCTTCATTATCGATATAGGCAAGCAATCCGCGATTGATGAATAAATAGCCGCCGGGAAGGGCCATGGCATTGGGAACCGGACTGTCGATGATGGAAATATGGAAGGGAATATGGGGAAGTTCCGATGTCTGCACGAGGAATTGGGTGATGCTGTTGATATAATCGTTCAGTTCCTTGTCTTCATAAAGGGTGTTGGAGCGCAGGATCTCATCCCTTACTTTTTCCCCGAGTTCGATATCATCCGTGAGCTGGAGCAGTGTGAAATCCCGCGTGCCGGTCGCCGGAATTGTCGTGCAGCCAAAAAGCACCCCGGCCAAGATGATGGCGATGGCGCATGGATGCCGGTAGCGATGTGAAAACCGGGATAAAAACCGGGGATACCCCCCGAATAAAGATCGAGGATGCCCCCCGAATAAAAACCGGGACAAGAATTGGGGGCAAAACCACAGCCAAGATCGATGCCCCCGGGCTTGATCGATCCGGGCGGGATGGGTCGCGGTGATGGCGTGATTCCGTTTTTCGGTATGATGGCGGCATGACCGCGATTTTTTCGTTTGTCTTTTTTCCATATTTGGGGTGGCGTTTTCGGTGGATGGTCTTTATCTGTATGTATCAGATGATAAGACAAAACCCCACATTGGAACAATGTTGGTTATCCGCCGTCCGATCGCCAACGATCATGCGGGCCATTTTGGTGGTCGCTTTGGGTTTGTTATTCCCTTTCGATACGGCCTATGGGCGCGGCGTTGATCACGAACGGGCCAGACAGGCCGTTTTATCCCGGGAAATTCTCCCCTTGAATGAAATTCTGGATCAAGTCCCCGAAACGCACGGGGCAAAGGTTCTTTCGGTCGTTCTGGTCGATGGCGAGGACGGTTTGTATGGTTGGGTGTACGATATTTCGTTGTTGCGAGCCGGGGATAGGTTGATCATGCTGCGGATCGATGCCGGCACGGGATCGGTTTTATCCCGTCGTTTGCCCGCTGTGACCCCGTCCCAAGACCCCGATCCGGAACAATAACAGAGGAGGATATGCGATATGCGTGTATTGGTTGTCGAAGACGATCCGGATTTGTCCCAGCAATTGGCAAGTGCGCTGAAAGGTGCGGGCTATACGGTCGATATGACGCGCGATGGCGAGGAGGGGCACTTCCTCGGCGAAACCGAGCCTTATGACGCGGTCGTTCTCGATCTTGGTTTGCCCGTTTTGGATGGGGTGACCATTCTTAAACGGTGGCGCCAAGAGGGGCGCAAGATGCCGGTTTTGATTCTGACGGCCCGTGAAGGATGGAGCGAGAAAGTGACGGCCTTTGATGTCGGTGCCGATGATTATATGACAAAGCCCTTTCGGGTCGAGGAACTTCTCGCCCGTTTGCGGGCCTTGATTCGCCGTTCCAGCGGCCATGCCAGTGCCGAAATCGTGTGCGGCTCGGTCGTGCTTGACACGCGCAATGGCCGGGTCAGTGTCGATGGCACGCCGGTATCGTTGACGGCCCATGAGTTTAAAATCCTTTCCTATATGATTCACCATCAGGATAAAATCATCTCGCGCACGGAGTTGACGGAACATATTTACGATCAGGATTTCGATCGTGATTCGAACACGATCGAGGTTTTTATCGGTCGTTTGCGCAAGAAACTTGCGGTGCCGGTGATCAAGACCGAACGCGGTCTTGGCTATCGGATGTGCGTGGATGAAAATCCGTCTTGATTCCCTTGCCTTTCGCCTTGTTGCCGGGGCGGGTCTTTGGATTATTGCGGTGATTATCGTCGGCGGGCTGGCTTTGTCGGCCATCTTTCAAAGCACGGTCGAGCGCGCCTTTGACCAGCGCCTCGCCGCCCAGATCGATACGTTGATTGCCGCCGTTCGAATCCATGATAACGGCAACGTATCCCTGACCCGCACCTTGAACGATAAACGCTATGACGTGCCTTATTCCGGTTGGTATTGGCAGATTCACGCCCCTTGGGGCGGGGTGGTCTTGCGATCGCGTTCCCTTTGGGATCGGACATTGGATCCGCCGACCGATATGGGCGAGCGGCAGGGCTTTTACGAAAAGATGGAAAGCCGGAAAGTCGTGCGCCGCTATGCCAAGAAAGTTTTCTTTCCAAGTTTTTCAAGCCCGATGCTTTTCACCATCACCGGGGACGCAAAGGAAATCGATGCCGAAATTGGCCAATTCAACACGATGTTGTTTCTGTTCCTCGGTACCGTGGCGGTGGGATTGATTTTGGCGGTTTTGGTGCAGGTTTATTTCGGATTACGGCCACTGCGCCAAATCGAAAGGCAGCTTGCCCGTGTCCGCTTTGGCGAGGATGATCGCCTCAAGGGGCGCTTTCCCGTCGAAATATCGCCGATGGTCAGCGAGATTAACTCTCTTATTGATTATAACGCGGCCTTGCTCGATCGGGCCCGGCGTCATATCGGCAATCTTGTCCATGCCCTGCGCACCCCATTGACCGTATTGATGAACGAGGCCGAGCAAAGAAAAGGGCCCCTTGGCGATGTCGTCCGGCGGCAGAGCACGATCATGCAACGCTATATCCATCATCATTTATCCCGGGCGCGATCTTCGGGGCAATCGGGACTTCCCGGTATGCGCACCTTGATCGGCCCCGTCGTTAACGATATCCGCCGGGTTCTGGTCAAACTTTATCCGCAATGCCGGATTGACACCAAGATGCCCGTGGCCGATTTATGTTTTCGCGGCGAACGGGGCGATCTTGAAGAAATGATCGGCAATATTATGGAAAACGCCTGTAAATGGGCGAAATCCAAGGTTTGCCTGACGACCCGATGGGATCGCGCGCGATTAACGATCACGATCGAGGATGACGGCCCGGGTCTTGGGGCCAAGGAACGCGATAAGGTTTTCGCACGCGGCGCGCGGCTGGATGAAAAAGTGCCCGGCAGTGGCCTTGGACTATCGATCGTGCAGGATTGCGTCGAATTATATGGTGGCACGGTGGTTCTTGATGATGCCGATCTTGGTGGATTAAGGGTGACATTGACCGTGCCGGGGGTGTCGGCGAAACCGGCATAGTTTTTTTTCCGTATGGACGGCGTTAGCGGGCTTATCCGGCGGTCGTTTTTCCGTATGGGGTGGTCATGTCGGGCGACCCGAATATGGATATCCAGGTTTTTTCCGTATGGACGGCGTTAGCGGTCTTATCCGGCGGTCGTTTTTCCGTATGGGATGGTCATGTCGGGCGACCCGGATATGGATATCCAGGTGGATATCCAAGGGGGAGGATGTCTTTCCCCGGCGGCGTCAGCGGGGAATGGCCCGCTTTTTACCGATAAGGGCCGCGATTGGCTTGAAGCTGCGCCGATGGTGGGGGGTAATCCCGTGCTTGGCCAAAGCGGCGCGGTGGTCGCGGGTGCCGTAACCGGCGTTCGAATGCCAAGAAAACCCCCGGTGGCGCGTGCATAATTTGGTCATAATTCGGTCGCGGATAACCTTGGCGATGATGGACGCGCCGGCAATGGCCGGGTGATGATGATCGCCACGAATGACGGTGTGGACGGGAACGGCCGCAATCGGGGTCGGAAGATGGGGCGGGGCATGGATACCGTCGACGAGAATCATGTCCGGCAATACATCCAATTTGATCAGCGCCCGCCGCATGGCAAGAAGCGATGCCTGTAAAATATTGATCCGATCGATTTCATCGGTGCTTGCGGCACCGACGGCAAAGGACGCGCGATGATCGACAAGGGCGTTAAAGGCGGCGTTGCGTTGTTTCGCGGTGAGGGTTTTGGAATCGCGGATCAAAGGCGCCAAAAGCGGATCCGGGCGTCCCCCACGAAGAATCAGCGCCGCCGCGACAACCGGCCCGGCCCAAGGGCCCCTTCCGACTTCATCAACGCCGGCAATGGTCAATGCGGGTGAAAAGGCCCCGGTCGGTAGAACGTGGGGGTTGCCGCTTTGATCATTCTCCCTTTGGCGATGATCCCCTTGATGATTGTCCCCTTGATGATTGTCCCTTTGGCGATGGCCCATTTGCTATGGCCGGTCGAAGGTTGTCGGGATTGTCCATTTTCCAGGGTTCATGACGGCGGCGGTGTTTATTTAGGCACCAACATGTCGCGTATCTCGTCATGCCAATGTTTGATTTTTGCCGGTATTTTCCGACAGATAAAATGCCCGGCATCGATATGGGATAATGTTGCCGATAGCGATGATTCGGGCGGAATTTTCCGCACTTTTTCGATAAGAGGCATCGATAGCGACGTCACGATCAAGGAGAGCGAGGCAATGATGATAACCAGCGAGTATTCTTGCGATTGAAGGATTCCGGCTTCGAATCCGGATTGAGCCAGGAGAAAAGAGAACTCGCCGATTTGCGCAAGAGCGAGCGATAATCCCAATGCCCGAGGCCATGTATCCCCCGCTAGGCGTAAAATAAACGCATTGATAAAAGTTTTGCCGATCAGGATGAGGATCAGGAAAAAAAGAACCGAGTGCCAATGCTGGGAAATGGTTCCAAGGTCAATGCGCAGCCCGACCGAGAGAAAAAAGCCCATGATGAGAAGATTGCTGACCGGGCGGACATTATTCAAAATGACATCGCGTTTTTTGCTGTGGGCAAGGACAAGCCCGGCCAGAAAGGCACCATAAGCGGGCGAAAGCCCGATCACACCGGAAACGGTGGCGCTGGCAAGACATAGTCCAATCCCGATCATCAAGGCCATTTCGCGGCGATTGCGCCGGATCGTGAAAGGCAGAGAAATCACCTTGTGCCGCGAAAGGGTGGCCAGAAGCAGACTGACAATGGCGATGGCGCCGACGACTTGGAGGACGGCGATCATGCTGAAGGCCTCGGCAATATTGTCGATGATCAGCATCATGGGCACGAAGGCGATATCTTGGGCGATCAGAATGCCGACCAGGGCGGTCAGAAAAGACGCCGGGAAAGGGTTATGGGATTCCGATAATTTGATGGCAAGGGCGGTGCTGGACAAGGCGGCGATAAAACCGAATAGAACCGCTTTTGGCCAAGCCCAGGCAAAGGCGAAAGACAATGCCCAAGTGACGGCAAGGGCAAGGATAATCTGCGCCGCGCAAATCACGCATGACCGTTTCCATATTTTACGAAACCCCTCCAGCGGCAGTTCCATTCCGATGACGAAAAGCAGCATGACAATCCCCAATTCGGCAATGATGTGGATTTCATGCCGACTGTCGACGATGCCCATGAACGACGGGCCAAGGATAAAGCCGGCGACGATATACCCAATGATCGGCGGTTGCCGCATGAAACTCATGGCGGCACCGAAAAACAAGGCCACAAGGATGACAAAGGCAATGGCGGTAATATCAAAATGCATTATCGTTTCTCCTTCAGCCGAGGGATAATGTCGACGAGATTGCACGGTCGCGTTCGGCTATCGAGTTGATGGCACAAAATATGTTCCCATGCGTCGCGGCATGCCCCCGGTGAGCCGGGAAGAGTGAACATATACGTGCCGTTGGCAACACCGGCACCGGCCCGTGACTGGATGGTGGATGTGCCGATGGTGCGGTAACTGAGCATTCGGAACACCTCGCCAAATCCGGGAATTTCCTTTTCATAGAGATCGGCAAAGGCCTCCGGCGCGCAATCGCGTCCGGTTAATCCGGTGCTTCCGGTGGCAATGACGGCATGCACGTTTTCATCTTTAAGCCAGGGGCGGATCCGGGCGCAAATTTTATCGCGATCATCGGTGACGATCGCGCGATGGATCAGACCGTGTCCGGATTCAAGGATGTATTTTTCCAAGATATCCCCCGATTTGTCGTTATCGGGCCGACGGCTATCGGAAATGGTCAACAGGGCAATGCCAAGGGGGATGAAGGAAGGGGGGGGCATTTTTGATGGGGAATGAGTCGTTTGGAAATAGGGGCGTTTGGAAATGGGGGCGGTTGAAAATATGGCAATCTTGAGGATATGGAATTTTAGAATACGCTACCTATAATGCGTTGTCCAAATACGGTACTCCAATACGGCCCCTCGATACATGACTTCGTCGCCCAAGATCGATACGGCGATAAAAACACGCATTATTCACTTTTCACGTATCCACTTGTTATGAGTAGACATTAGCAGCAAACAATCGGCAAATTTTTTCATTGCCGGACGTGACGCCACCGGACATCGATGGCGTATATCGGGCCCGATACGAACAACGCCGCTGTCTTTCGGCAGCGGCGTTGTTGTCCCGTAAAGGGAAGTTGCCGTATACGGCAACGGGTATCATAACGGCATCAAAGCCCGGTCATTATGACCGACCGGTCAGCCATCGACACAACCTCGACAAAAGGCCGCCGCCAGAACACGGCGGTTTATCTTCTGACGTGTTGTGTGACTTTCAACTCGCCGCAAACGGATGCGTCGCGCTGCCGCGTTCTTTCAAGACGCTGTCAACCGACGGTGTGCCGGAAACCGCGCGTTCAATCGAAAGCTTGGTTGCTTCGTAATTGTACTGCTGGATCTTTTGATCGTCCTCGGCCTGCCAATGGATAAAGACACCGACGGAAATGAACAGGTTCTCGGCCTCTGCCTTGGGAATGGTGCCTTCTTCGACACAATCCATCACGGCTTTGGCAACGCCCGCTTGGGCCGGTCCGAACATCTGGACGGCTTGCTTGGCGCCCTTGATCGTCACCTTGTTGAACATCACCGTTGCCGGTTTGGTCATCAGGTTTGGCGCGACAACGGCAAGCAAGCCGTTAACGCCTTCTTTTTGATCGGTCAGTGTCCGGGCGAAGACCTCTTCGGCCGGTGTGCCACGTGGGCCGATGATAAGATCAATATGGGCGACTTCGTTACCGTCACCGACCAATGCTTCTCCGATCATCATATGATTAATTTTAGCCATAATCCCTTCCTCTTATAATGGGGTAATGTGGATGTTCTGATTGGAAGGGCTATTTCCCTTCCGAACCGACTATATCGCCTAGGAAATGGACTAGCAAGACCGCAACTGTAAAATCGGCACTGGTTCCGGGATTGATACGGCGTTCTTTGAGGTGTCGATCCCACTCGGTCAGGATGTTAATATCGCGTTTTTTGCGAAAACTATCTATGCGAGACAACGCTTCACGGCGTATTTGGCGGGCTTTGGCGATGCCGTGTTTGCGCCGTATGTGGCTGTCGATAAAATGGGTCAGAAAATAAAAATAAACATCAAGGATGGCGGTTGCGTAATTGCCATGGGTTGCCAATCCTGATTCCAGCACGTTTTTTTCCGCGTCAAAAACATCGTGAAAATGATTGGCGTATTGCGCGGCGATGCGATCCTCGGTGCGCACGCTTGCCATTGCGTCGACAAGCGACACCGATGGGGCGGTGTCGCGTATATCGTGATGCTCCCTTTGGCCAAGACCGCCCGGATTCGCCCCGCGAATGGCGCGATAGACCAGGCGCGTATCGCGCCGATCAAGGGATTCCAGGCAATATTTAACCCCGGCTTTAATCTCGGCTTTAGCCCCGGATGGATCCCCCCATTGATCCCCAAATGGATTTTTGGCCTTACTCTCGGCTTTATTCTTGGTCTTATTTTGGACCTTATTCTGGGCGGGCAACGGGGTTTGCGGCCGTTGGGCCGCTTGAATAAGGGGGGCGGCCAGCAGGATAATGCCAAGATTTGTGTTACAGCCGGTGGCGCGAAAAGATGTCCGTTGGGCAAGCCAGATGCGTTGACCGATGCCGATGCCACCCATCGCGATCATCGGCGCGCTGGCATCGGCACCGGTGCGCATGTCGGTATAATCCATGCCGTGGCCGCCCGCGAATATATGGACATTCCCGGGCTTGATGACGCCCAGTTCGGCAAGGCAAGCGCGGCGATAGGCCGATGCGATGGCCGGAGATGGCACCCGATCGGGCACCCGATGGCCGGTCATGATTGCCATCGCCCGGCACAGTGGGCGGCGATTGCCGCGGCGACATCGATCCCGCAACAGGCTTGCAGCCCACTCCACGCGGGGATGCCGTTGACCTCAATCAGGTGGATATGTCCGTCTCGGTCGATGATCAAATCGACACCGGCATAATCGGCACCGACGGCGGCGGCGGCGGCAACGGCGATGGCCGATTCGGCGGGTGTCGTTGCGACTTTGTGTCCGGCACCGCCCCGATGAACGTTAACGATCCAGTGTCGGGAGCGCCGCTCCATGATGGCAAGGCATTGCCCCTTGATGACAAAGGCGCGGTGATCCCGATAGACGCCATTATCGTCGCGCCCGTCGATAAAGCGTTGCAGATACCAGATTCCGGCAACGGCATCGGCATCGGGCAGGTCTTGTGGCGTGTCCAGCAAAACGATATTCCGACCGCGCGAACCGAATAACGGCTTGCAGACCAGGGTATGTCCGTTGGCGGATGAATCGTTCGCGATGGCCATTGCGTGGTTGCGGTTATGGCAGACCCAGCTTGGCGCGATGGGCAATCCGGCATGGTGGAGAAGAAAAGAGCACAATCCCTTGTCGACCGTGCGCTCGATCGCCCGGGCCGGGTTGATGACCGGCACACCGGCTTTTTCCAAAGCATGCAGAACGGCGAGACGAAAGGTGATTTGTTCAAGGCTGCCGTTCCCGATGCCACGGACGAAAGCACCCCTTGGAAGGGATTGAAACCCCGGGACGGTGATGCCGTGACGATGGCCGGTCAGCACGCAATCGGTAAGGGAAGAAACGATGACGCCGATCCCTTGTGCGCGCAGGGCGCGGCCCATCGCATCGGTGTGTCCGTCGTCATTATGGGCAAAGATGACCACGCTTTGCCCATGGGGATCATCCGGTCGGTTTTTGGCCGGTTTCTTGGCCGGTTTTTTTGGCCGGTTTTTGGGCCCGTTGCCGATCGGATTTTGGATCGGGTCTTTGGCCGGGTTTTGGGCCGGTTTTTTGGCCCCGTTGCCGACCGGGTTTTGGATCGGGTTTTGTGGCCGTCGATCGGGTCGTTTATCGGGGGGTGCCAAAGGATTGATCAAGCAATTCTTCATTGCAGCCTCCGGCATGAAAACTCTCGCCGCTTTCCAGGGCGGTGACGCTGACCCGGGCCGGAGAAAAGATATGGGGATCAATGGCGTAAAAATCGCCTTTGCATGCTTTGAATATTTCGGCAAACGGTTTGCCGTAGTCGCGCGATTCACGGCTGGGCAATTGCTGCGCGAGGGTTTTGGCATCATCGGGATTGCCGCCGACGAATAGATGGGCCTCGCCGCCATAGATGATGGCATCGTTACTTCGTCCCATCGCGCCGAGAAAATCGGCAGCGGGTGGGGGCAATGGCGCACAGGCAACGCCGTCAATAATGCGATCGAGGGCAAAGCCGAGGGAATGCACCTTATGCAGCGCGACTTCCAACACCCGGGCCGTGACCTGTACCATTCCGGCAAGGCTTGTGGTTGGGGTGATGATAAGGGTCAATCCGGCCGGATCGGTGCCGCAATCATGGCAAATCTTGTCAATGACGGCTTGTGGCGGCGGCGCATCGACCTCCAGGACAAGGACGGTTTCGCCGGTTTTTTGCGATTGATAGCCAATTTCCTTGAAGAGATCCTCGCGTCCGGCCTGGGCCCTTCCCGGTCCGGAGCCAAGGCAAGAAAATTTGCCCGCCTTTAGATTCCAGCCCGCGTATTGACTGGCCAAGCAGGCCAGTGTCGGGTTTGGTGAGGCGGCGCGGATATCCCATCGCCAGTGTGTAAAGCGCGATGACGGCGATATCGCAACCCGGCCCATCCCGCCCATGCAGATACGGGCAACGGCAAGCCCCGCGTCAATACCGCCGGGGCATTCAATTCCGCAATCGACAATCACACAGCCGCTTGGATCGCGCTTGACATGGATGCGCCATTCGTCGCCGCGGCCGACCAGATCACGAACGAGGGGGGCGACCGTATCGGCAATATCGGGCCATTGTTCAGCGGGGGTGTTGGAAAAGCGGGTCATGGGTAGCCTCCTGGTGGGGGTGATGAAACGATGGTTGCGGTCGCGGGGCCGCGTTGATGATAGCCGATAACGCCTTTTTGCGGGCAAAAACAAGGCGCGTGGCATCGCTTTCTTGTATCCCGCTTGCGCGGACGCTGCAAATAGGGGCGCCCCGTCTTATCCGTTTTCCCGGGGTTGGGATATCTTCGGCCCATGGTGGCCAAGATGGCGTATATGATTTTGATGACCCCGTATGGGATCGTTTTCCGACCGTTATATCGCGTCCGGCATAAAGGATGGCGTGGGCGTGGATTTTGCCGTGATCGGCAAGATCAAGCCCGGCATCGCTGCCTTGGCATGCCCGGATGTGGCATTGCAAAAGATCGGCCCGTTTGGATGGGGAAAACAGACAAAGAGAGGCCCCGATGCGGGGATTGACCTCAAGAAAGCGGCAGTTTTCCAAAGACGGATCATCGGTCGAGGGGGATTGCATGAAATCAAGACTGTTTAATCCGCGCAGATCAAAGATTCGGGTGACGGTATCGGCAATGCGGCGCCAATGGTCATGATGCGCGGGGGCGATGGGCTTGCGGCACGCACCGCCATAGCGCATCGGCGATAAAGGCCCCCCGTCATGCCCCCCGTTATGCCCCCCGTCATGCCCCCCGTCATGCCATTGCCGGGTGAGGGTGATGGGATAGGCCCCTTTGCGATCCGCGAGAAAAAGAAGGGATTGGGATATGCCGCGAATCCGGCGCTGGTAATAGATGGACGGGGTCATCGTTTGATCGGGGGCAAAGATGCGCACACCGGTGCCGCCGGAAAGATGGCGATCTTTGGATAGCCATGTTCCGGTTTGATCGATCGGCGGCACAAGGGATGTGTCGGGCATCAAAAGACCGCAACGGCGCATACCGGCGAGGAAACGACGGGGATTGTCGAGTCGGCCCAAAGTGCGACCGCTATTGCCGAGAACGGTGCGATTTTCCTCCCATAGGGCAACCGTATCGGGCCAATGCTCGATCCCCGATCCGTATAACAACGGGGGCAAGGGTTTTTGATGGGTGCGGTTCCACATTCGGTCATACGCGGCAACGGCCCGGCGCAACGGCCCGGGGGTGGGGGCGGCGTTGCGCCAGTGGTGGGCGCACGCGCGCAGATCGCGATCGGCAAAGGCATCGATGGCCCAGACGTTCAAGCCCGATAACGCCGCCGCCCGGGCGATGGTTCGCGCGCTAAAGGCGCATACGTACAAGGTTCGAGAATACGCGTCGTCAACGGCGGTTTTGCCTGCCCGCGCGTCGTCAACGGCGGTTCTGCCTGCCCGCGCGTCCCTTGGTGCAAGGTTATCGGTCACGGGGTTATCCGATTTTGCAAATCTTGCGGGCAATCTGCATGGCTTGATCAAAATTGAGATAACGGGGCTTGTCCTCGTTACACATCAGCTCGAACATGCGATATTGGGTTTTGACCTTGATATCGCCCGAGGTCAGCGCCCCGATGGATAAGGCACCGCAAGCCAGGGGGCGATCGTCATCCTTCAACTCGACGCCTTCGATGCCGGATGGCGGCACGGCGTTGACATCGGCGGCAATTTTAATCCGTTTGGCGGTGGCCAACTGTTGTTCGCTCAACACGCGGGTGCCGGCCCGGGCCGCGCAAAAGACGATATCCGCATCCTCGAGAAGGGCGGTGTTCTTGTCGTCATCGCTACCGTCGGCGGCGATAAGGTCAACGTCAAAGCGCTTTTTGAATTCATCCGCGCGATTCGCGACATGGGTCGCCCCATCATAGCCGATCAAGGTGGCTTCGGCCCCGGCTTGGGCGCACAGAACGCCGGAAATACTGCCGACAATTCCCTTGCCCCCGTAAATTTTAACCTTAAGCCCCTTGAGGGTGGTGCCGAATTTGTTTTTGAGCGTTTTTTCGGTGCAAGCGACCAGCGCGGCGGCGGTGGTAAAGGATCCGGCCGGATCGGGAAAGACGGATATCTCAAAAGGGGGAACCATCGCTTCTTTTGCTTTGTCCATCATATCCAGTGCGGTGATGGCATCCTTGCCACCGATGAATAACCCGGTGCGTTTGGCGTTGTCCGGGGATCGGGAAAAGATGGCATCTTGCACCAACGCGCGCACTTCGCCCGGATCATTGACCCGATTATAGGGGATGACCGCGTCAAATCCGGCATCGATGGCCATATTGACGTCGAAAGGCGATACATTATCCGAGGGGGAAATCATATGAAGGATGTGTTTCGTTTTACTCATCGCGCGGTGCTCTCCGGTTGCGATTCTCGCGTTGCCCGATCAAGGGGCAATCCGATACCGAGAACCAATGATGACAATATCTGCCTTTCATATCGGCAAGCGGGCGGCAAGGCAAGGCATCTTGAACGGGGCCTTGATCCTTTTCCTATTTTTTTCTATTTCGGGCCGGATATGCCGGTGGTGAGCCGGCGTCCTCGATTACGGCCTTTGTGAACGGCCACGCGAAGGTCGCGATGGGCCGGTGCCGACCGAATGCGGCGGGCAAGATCTTGGGCCGTTTGGGGATCGGGGCAAAGAATAAAGGAGGTCGGCCCCCATGAACTTTGCCCGTATCCGGAAAACCCCCATTGCTCGGCCCGGGTGAAGAGTTCGGCAATCGTCGGGCTTGTATAGCGCGCGCCTTGGTATCGGGCAAAATGATCGCCGATTTGTATCTGCATTCGGGTGATGCCCCGGGCGAAACGGGGAAAATCGTGGCGGATTAACGCCGGAATGATGTCGAGTAGGAGCAAGCGGCACAGGGCCTCGCTGCCTTCTTTTTGATAGGGGGCGATCCGATCAAAGACGCGGCGCTCGCCGGGTCCGTGGATGCCGGATAAACGATCGTCAAAAATCAAAAGCACCCGCCATGGCGTGGGCCATGCCATTTTTGTCGTGATGACGGGCGGTTGCCCGTCCACGACCCCACCATCGGTCAAAACCCCGCCATGGTCAAAGGCGCCGATGCCGATACCGGATCGTTTGCCCCGGTCTAAAATCGATGCGATGGCGCGGTGGCTTAACGACCGATGGTAAAGAGCATTCAAGGCACTGCCGACGGCCATGGCCAATTGCGTTCCGGAACCAAGACCGGCATGGCGCGGCATGATCCGATCCAATGTGATGACCGCGCCGGTCTCGATGCCTTGGTGGTGCAAGAACTGCCGGGCCAGACGTTCGGCCCGCCCCGCGGTTTTTTTGAAATCTTTTAATTGGGCGGTGCGGTCGTCTTTGGCGATGATGCGAACCGTGTCGGCGATGGCGGCCCGCAGGCGCAGGCCGCATCCGGATATGGTCATTCCGAAACTGCCGAAAAAACGATCGGCGGGATCGCTTTTTGCATCGTCACGGCAACGTTGGGCCAGGTCGAGAAAACCGAAATGCAGACGCCCCGGCGTGGTCACGGTGACGTGGCTATGTTCTGTCTTCATCGGGGCATTTGCCTTTGATAGCGGGTATGACGGATGTTCCCGCGGCCTCTTGTCCATACGCGTTCCATTTCTTCCATACACAAAGGCAAGACACAAAAAATGCCGATATGCAAAGGGGTGCCAAGCCGTCTTTTATGGCGCCCCTTCCCCCCCGATTCCCTTTCGGTTTTTCGATGTTCCCGAACACGCTTTGGCGACGGAAACGGCGAACCGATTGGGGCAATCGTTGAAACTTCCCCTTTTCAAGCACATATCGGCGCACTAAGCTAGATGGATCATCTTTCTTAATCCGGCAAAGGCGGGCGCATGAATAAGGAAAAAACCTATACGGTGGACGGTATCGAAGCGGAGCTTAAACGGGGCGGGCTTGACCACTGGCATTATAAAGACGGCTGGATTCGCCGCACATATAAAACCCATGGCTGGAAGGGAACGCTGATGGTTATCAATACGGTCGGGCATTTGGCCGAGGCGGCTTGGCATCATCCTGACTTGACCGCGTCCTATGCGTTTGTCGAGGTGCGGCTCCAGAACCATGCCGCGCGCGGTATCACCGACAAGGATTTTGAATTGGCCCGGCGGATCGAAAATGTCGTGGCCTGGCAACCGGCCGCGGAAGGCGGTGCCTTGACCGGAACACCGAAAGATCCGCGTTTTGCCTATATCAAATACGATGACTGATCGGTTTGGGATATATCGATTTTGGCCATATCGATTTTGGCCGTATCGATTTTGGCCATATCGATTTTGGCCATATCGATTTTGGAAGGCATTTGGATGTTAAGTCGGTCGATATCGAGATGCCCCCCCCCCCCCGAGGAATTGGACAAAGGAATTGGACGAATGGATCGGACAAAGGAATCGGACGAGTGGATCGGACAAAGCGATCGGCCAAGGGGGTCGAACGAATGGATCGGACAAAGCGATCGGCCAAGGGGGTCGAACGAATGGATCGGACGAGTGGATCGGACAAAGCGACCGACCAAGGGGGTCGAACGAATGGATCGAACAAAGCGATCGGCCAACGGAATCACCGGTGAAAGGCGCGGGATGGTTTTCTTTATCGATAAGGGGCGATGATGGTGCATAAACCCCTTGCGACCTGCCCTTTTTGCGCATTGGCGTGCGATGATCTGGTCGTTGATCGTCCCCTCGGCGGTGCGGATGACGGCGATGGAATCGTCCGGCTTGCCCCAAATACGTGCGCGCGGGCCGATGCGGGTTTTACCGCTGCCGGTGCGTTGTTGCACCCTTTGATCAAAGGTCGGCGCGTGCCGATGGATACTGCCTTGGCCAAGGCGACGGCGATTTTGCGTGATTGTCGCCGTCCCCTTTACGCCGGTCTCGATGCCGATATTGCCGGGGTCAAGGCCGTCTTGGCGTTGGCCGAGAAAAGCAGGGGAATTGTCGACCATGGCGGTTCCCACGCGAGTTTTGTCAATTATCGCTCGATCCAGGTGGATGGCGGCTTTGCGACCACGTTAAGCGAGGCGGCCAATCGGGCCGATTGTTTTATTTTCTTTGCCACCAACGGGGTTGATGCCGCGCCCCGTCTGTTCGAGCGATGGATCTGGCGCGAGAAAAAATTGTTTCGCGATCGCAAAGACCCCGTCCATCTTGTGTTCATCGGACAAAAACCGCCGCCCGAGGCGCAGGTGCCGCCGGGATTAACCGGCACGATCCGACATATTCCGGTGGACGGGGGGGATCTTGCCGAGGTGGCCGCAACATTGCGGATGCTTTGGAAGCGAGATATGCCGTCATCCGGGCCATCATCCGGGTCGCCATCCGGGCGTATCTCGGCCCGAGAAAAGGACCTGCGTGACGTTATCGCCACCATTCGAGCCGGGCGTTACGGGGTGCTCTCTTGGTATGGGGCAAATTTAAGCGGGGCGAATTTCCCCGATGGACATGATGATGCCCGGGGGGATGCCCATGGTGATAATAGGCAGGGCGATGATGGACATGACGATGATGCACGGGGTGATGCCCATGGTGATGCCCGGGGTGATAATAGGCAGGGCGATGATGCCCGGGGTGATGCCCATGGTGATAATAGACAGGGCGACTTGATTGTTTCGATGCTTTCCCAATGGGTCCAGGAAATCAATCAATCCCAACGCTTTGCCGCCCTGCCGCTTGGCGGCAACGGTAATGCGGTCGGCGCGGCCCAGGTCAGCACGTGGCAAAATGGGTTTCCCCTCCGCGTGGCGTATGACGACGATGGGCCGTGTCACGATTCGTGGCTGTTTGCCCATGATCGTTGTGGCATGCGGGGCGAGGTCGATGCCCTTGTTTGGATATCCGCATTCGGCATGCCCGCGCGTCGATCATGTCCGGTGTCGACGCCGATGATTATGATGGCGGCAACCGCCGATCCGCTCTGCCGCAAGGCGGATGTTTTCATTCCGATTGCGATGCCGGGAATCGACCACGAGGGAACGGTCGTGCGATGCGATTCGTCGGTTTCCGTTCCGCTGGGACAATGGCGTGATGGCACAAGGCGATCATTGACCGATATTATCGGTGCGCTTGAAGGGATGCTTGCGTGTTAACCGGTCTTATCGGCGGCACGGTTGTCGATCCTGCGGGACGCGGTAAAAACAAAGGTTCCGTGCGCCGGGATTTATTCTTTCGCGACGGTCGGATCGTCGATCATGGATCGGCATCGTCGACACCGGACAAGATCATCGACGTAAGCGGTAAAATCGTCATGTCCGGCGGTATCGACATGCACAGCCATATTGCCGGGGGCAAGGTCAATATCGCAAGGATGTTGCTGCCCGAAGAACATCGCCGCCATCGCCATCGGCCGGACGGCGCGATGCGCTCAGGCTCCGGACGGGAAACGATGACCAGTTTCTCGACCGGCTATCACTATGCCCGGATGGGCTATACGGCCGCTTTCGAACCGGCGATGATTGCCGCCAATGCCCGCCAAACGCATCACGAACTTGTCGATATTCCGATCATTGACAAGGGGGCGTATGTCATGCTCGGCAATGACGATTTTCTTCTTCAAGCCATCCAAAACCAATCGTCCCCATCGATGATTAACGACTATGTCGCGTGGATCATCCGGGCCAGTGGCGCGTTGGGGGTCAAGGTCGTTAATCCCGGCGGAATCAGCGCATTTAAGTTCAATCAGCGTCAGATGGATTTGGATCAACAACACCCCTTTTACGATCGGGTTACCCCGCGCGGGGTATTGCAGGTCTTGGCGCACGCTTTGGTCGATTTGGGAATTCCCCATTCCTTGCATGTGCATGGGTGTAATCTTGGTGTTCCGGGCAATGTCGAGACCACGCTTGAAACGATCAAAGGCGCTTCCGGCATGCCCTTGCATTTGACCCATGTCCAGTTTCATGCCTATGGGGTGGAAGGGGATCGAAAATTCTCCTCCGGGGCCGTGGCGATTGCCGAAGCGATTAATCAAAATCCCAACATTACCGTTGATGTCGGGCAGATTATGTTCGGTCAGACGGTGACGGCCTCCGGTGATATTATGCGTCAGTTCGCGGCCACCAAACTGGCCCGACCGCGCAAATGGTTTTGCATGGATATCGAATGCCAAGGCGCTTGCGGCTTGGTGCCGTTTCGTTATCGTGACCGCTCTTTCGTCAATGCGTTGCAATGGATCATCGGGCTTGAGTTGTTTCTTCTTGTCGATGACCCGTGGCGCATCTTTTTAACGACGGATCATCCCAATGGCGGGCCGTTCACGGCGTATCCGCATTTGATTCGCTTGTTGATGGATCGATCTTTTCGCCAGGGAATGTTGGAAAAATTACCCGAGGAAGCGCGGCGTTATTCCAGTCTCGGCGGGCTGAAGCGGGAATATTCGTTGGAAGAGATCGCCATTATGACCCGATCGGGACCGGCCCGTTTGCTTGGGCTGAAAGAACACGGACACACCAATGTCGGCGCGCGCGCCGACATGGCCGTATATACGCCGCATGACAACAAAGAGGTCATGTTCTCGCAGCCCGATTACGTGTTTAAAGACGGGCATTGCGTGGTGCAAAAAGGCACGGTTATGGTTCCGAACGGTGCTTCGAATTCGGGATGCGTCCATCATTTCACGCCGTCATATGACAAGAGTATTGAAAAACGCTTGTATGATTGGCATGCCGATTACCAGGGCATCGATCCGCGGTCTTTGGTCGTTGCCGATCATCTCGAGGAACGGCATCACTTTCGCCGGTGTTCCCTTTCTCCCCGTCGCGACGGTAGGGGGTGAATCGGATGCGTCTTGGCCGTGTCGTCATTGATCATACGTTTGCCGAGGCGTTCGCGATGAAGGTGGTGCGTCTTGTGATCACGGCCGATAATCGGCGTTGGGCGATCGAGGCCGCCCGGGCCATGAGTGGGTTTGCCACTTCCGTGATTGCCTGTGGCTGTGAAGTCGGTATCGAAAAAATGATTCCGGCGGCATTAACCCCGGATCGACGGCCCGGGGTGCGTGTGGCGTTGTTTGCAATGTCGTCCAAGGAACTGCAAAAGCAAACGGTCAATCGCAGCGGACAATGCGTTATGACCTGTCCGACAACGGCGTTATTCGCGGCGGATGAAACCGGTGATCCCGTTAAATTGGGGGCAACGCTCCGTTATTTTGGCGATGGGTATCAAATCGCCAAGCGCATCGGGCGGCGGCGCTATTGGCGTATTCCGGTGATGGACGGTGAATTCTTATGCCAAGACAAAGCGTTTTCACGCCCGGCGATTGGCGGGGGTAATTTTCTGATTCTGGCCCGTTCGCGTTCCGGCGCGCTTGCAGCGGCCGGTCGGGCCGTTCGAAAAATGACGAATCTCGGCGGTGTCATTATGCCTTTTCCGGGTGGCGTTGTTCGTTCCGGGTCTAAGGTCGGATCGAAATATCCGGCGTTGATCGCGTCAACAAATGAAAATTTTTGTCCAACCCTTAAGGGACAGGTCACCTCCGGCGCGCTTTCCGCCGATATTGCCTCGGTGATGGAGATCGTCATCAACGGCATGGACGAGGCGGCCATTGCCCGGGCGATGGATGTCGGGATACGGGCCGCTTGTGACGGGGATGGGCAAGAGCACGTCGTGCGTATCAGCGCGGGTAATTATGGGGGGAAATTGGGGGCGTATCATTTTTCTTTGCCCAAGGTTCTGGCCCGGGATGATGGACATATGCCGACCGCAGGGGGGAACGGCGGGGACATCGGTCGAGATAGCAATGACGGGGGGCGCGGGTGACAAGCATTTACCTTCGTTTGCGCAAAGCGCCGCGATTGCCGGTCGATATGCGCGGCTTAACGACATTATGCGACCATGACGGAAAACGGGCGTGCGACCGCGCCGATGTGGCGGCCTTGCCGGTGTCGATGGGCGGCCGGAACGTGCCTTTGGAATCGCTTTTTCACTGCGATGTCCGGCGTGGCCGGGATAAGCCCGATGGAACCAAGTCCGATGAAACTGGGCCCGATGTGATTGTCGAGGGCAGCCCCCTGCTTCGTTACCTTGGCCATGGTTGGCGGGGCGGGCGGATGTTGGTGCTTGCCCATGGTGGTGATTTTATCGGCGCGTCGATGCGCAGCGGCACCATTCGCGTGAATGGCGATTGCGGTGATTTTGCCGGCGCCGGTATGGAAAACGGCCGATTGTGGGTCGATGGTAATTGTGGTGATTGTCTGGCGGCACCGCAGGCAGGCGAGCGGGCCGGTATGCGTGGCGGCACGATCATTGTCGGTGGTCGCGCAGGGATGCGGGCGGGCGAGAAAATGCGCCGGGGCACGCTTTTCATCGCCGGGGCAAGCGGCGATTACTGCGCGGCGTTCATGCGGGCCGGCACGATCATTGTCGGATCGAGTATCGGCAAAATGGCGGGATACGGTATGGGGCGAGGAACGATTTTTCTGCTTGATCCGGGCCGGACAAAACGTTTGTTATCAGCCACTTTCCGCGATTGCGGTGTCCATGATTTGCCCTTTTTCACCTTGATCGCAAAGGATATCGAAAGCGCCCTTGGCGATAATGCGCGCGATCCGATGACGGCCTCGCGCCATTATGCGCGCGCGCGTTATCCCTGGCCGTCCCGCTCCCCTTGGCGGCGTCTTTTTCACCCTCTCTTCTTGCGCTGCGGACACCGATTCGGCGGTGATCTCGCCGCCCTTGGCAAGGGCGAGATATTCCTTCCCAATCCCGATTGATCGGTCGGAATCACCCGGTATTTTTTTACGGAAGTTTTCTTACGGGATTTCTTTTAATGGCCGTTCGGGAAGGGGCGGGGCGCTGCCGTCGTTTTCTTTTTCGATATCGACCAATATCAACCGTTCGCCGTGATCGACGATCTTATCGCCGGAAATGCGAATTTCGCGGATGTCTTTATTGGCTTTGCGAAAATGGCTATCGAGGTTATCAATCCGTTTATCAAGGCGTTTTATATCCGATACAATAATCCCGGCTTCTTTCTGGATAATGCCCGCTTGCTCTTGTATGCGGACGTTATGCAACACGGCGTTGATGGCATAAATTAACGCCCATAAAGTCGATGGTGACGTGATCAATACCTTATGCCGGCGCGCGAAGTCGGCCATATCGGGGCAATCATGGTGAATGGTGGCAAAGATCGATTCGCTTGGAATAAACATAATCGCGTTATCGGCGGTTAATCCCTGGATGACGTATTTATCGCCGATATTGCGGATATGTTTTTGGATATTGGCGGTAAATCCTTTGTGTAAATCCTTGCGCTCCTTGTTATTGGCAAGGATATATGCCCCATAAATATCGCGGGGAAATTTCGCATCGATGACAATCGGCTTGTTCGGCTTTGGCAGTGTTAAAATACAATCGGCCCGAACCGGGCGATCCCGGTTGTGATCATGCAAATGTTCCTGAAACTTATAAATCGAGGACGGTAACTGATCGCGAATGATCGATTCCATCGTTTGTTCGCCGAATACGCCGCGCAATTGATTGTTGGAAAGGATGTTGCGCAAGGCATCGACCTGTTCGGAAAGACTGGTGATATTCCGGCTGGCCCGATCGATAATGCCCAATCGTTCCTGTAAATCGGACATCCGGTTGTTTTGTTGCAGCTTGGATTGATCCAGTTGCCGGTCGATCTTTTCGCCCATTTGCGAAAGTTGCAGGCCAAGTGATTGGCTTAAATCACGTTCTTGTTTTTGCAGTCCCTGACTGAAATTTTGCTGGTTATGATTTTGTTGCTCACTCAGTATTTTTTGCTGGGTGTCAAGCGCTTGCAGTTGCTGCATCAGGTTTTGCCATGGGGTGTTTCGGGACATTTGGCGGGCGACGATGAACGCGCCGATCATACCGGCGGCCAATCCCAAAAAAAGGAGAAGAATCGTATCGGGCATAATAATGCGTTCGCGCCTATGATCCGTTCCGAAAGGACGGAAAAATATCGGTGATGGTCGCCATAGGGCCCATCATACGCGATTATCGGGGGCGTCGCATCATTGGTGATGATCCGATTTTTGCGTGAGGGAAATCGTTCACTTCCATCGGGGCGTGCGCCGCCGCCAGCCATCGATCATCCCACCGATGAAACAGGAAAGATAGCGGGCGCGACCCAAGCAAGCCCGAGTCGCGAGGGGGTCGAGACGGCGCAAGAGGGCGATTAATTGCCGCGCGACATGGCACACGACCGACGCTTCCATCGCGATTCGTCGATGGCGCAAAAACCCGGGCAGCATGACGGCTTGCGGCATCAGTTCCGCAACCGCGTTCACCGTGCAAAGCAGAACCCGGCGCAGTTCCGGGCTTGCCTGGGCACGCTTCAGATCGGTGATTTCGGCACCATATTGCCGCATCCAGTCATCGGGCAGATAGACACGATCGAGAAGCCGGTAATCGTCACCGCAATCTTGCAGATGATTGATGATTTGCAGGGCCGTGCACAGGGCATCGCAAGCCGGATAGGCATCGCGACTTTCACCGTGCAGATCGATTAAAAAACGTCCGACCGGAACGGCCGAATAGCGGCAATAATCGACCAACTCGTCCCAATTCTTATAGCGTGATTGGGTTGCGTCACGCTTGAACGCGACAAGAAGATCGCCGCCCCGCTCGATCGGTATGTTCCGTTGGGCCAAAATTCGGCCAAGGCGGACCGCCTCGATCGGCGCGTTTGGTCGGGGTTCTTGATTTTTTGCGGTCAAAGCGGCCCGGAAATCCGCCAGACGTTTGATTTTCTCGGCCGGTGATAAACCGGGGTGATCGGCAACATCATCCGCGGCCCGGGCGAAGGCATAATAAATGCCGACAAGCGGGCGCAAATCCGATCGTATAAGAAAGGAGGCAACCGGGAAATTTTCCTGGCGGCCGGTTTTTGATGGCGGCAAAGGTTCAGACATAAGGATTAGCGTGTCGGTCGGTTTTCGATTTGGCCGGTTTTCGATGGTGGCAAAGGTTCAGACATAAGGATCAGCCCGGCGGTCGGTTTTCGATTTGGCCGGTTTTCGATGGCGGCAAAGGTTCAGACATAAGGATCAGCCCGGCGGTCGGTTTTCGATTTGGTCGGTTTTCGATGGTGGCAAAGGTTCAGACATAAGGATCAGCCCGGATGGTGGTTCGCGTGATAGGCCCGATTTTTCCAGATCGCGCCCCGCCCACGCCAATAATGGACGAAAGAAGCGATGGTCATCACCATAAACCAGGCCGCGCCGATCGGAAGCGATAAGGCGACAAACGGCGCCGCCGCCGGATGGATACGATACAACACCAGGGTCGGATAGAAAATCACCGCCATCGTTATCCATACGACCAATCCGGCCATAAAAAGCGGCGACCCCGGCGGGGTTATCACCAAAACGGCAAGGGGCCACAGATATAAAATGGACATGGCCAAGATGCAACCGGCGAGGAAAAGCACGTTGTGCGACAGCTGGGCGCAGGCCGTGCGGGTCACGCAATGCCACATGCCGCGCAAGCCGCCGCCCGGACGAAGAGAGCGCAGGCGTCGACTGAGGGTAAGGGAGATGTGCGCGCCGCTTTCCTTCATTTGGCGGGCAAGGGCGCAATCATCAATGATGTGCCCGCGTAAGGGAAGCAAGCCACCCGCTTTGCGCCAATGGTCGCGATCAATAAGAATGCAGCCACCGGCGGCGGCGGCGGTTTTTTTATCGGCGCGCGCGACATGGGCAAAAGGATAGATCATGCGGAAAAAGAAAATAAATAACGCGGATAATGTCTTGTCGATGACGGTGTCGGCATCCAACATGGCCATGCGTGAAACCAGTTGCCGGTTGTCCGTTTTTGCCCGGATCACCATTTGCCGCAAACTTTCCGGTTCGTGCCGAATATCGGCATCGGTCAACAGCCAATAGCCGATGTTTTTGGTGCGGCGGCGGCGGACCAGGTTTTCCATACCCTGATGCAATGCCCATAACTTGCCACTCCACCCGTGGGGCAAGGGCGCGCCGGTTATGACGTGAATGGGATGCCGACCGGGCCCGGCGGTGGTGGCCCCGGCGGTGGTGGCCCCGGCGGTGATAGATCGAGCGATGGAGCGGGCAATCGCGCCGGTGCCGTCGTTGCTGTGGTCATCAACGAGGGTGATTTCACACCATCCGGGATAATCCTGGCGGGCCAGAGCGGTAAGGGTGGTGGCGATCACGTCCGCTTCGTTGCGGGCGGGTACGATGACGCCGATCGAAGGCCATGGATGGGCGATGCGATGGGCATCATCGCGATCGGGTGGGATGTGAACCCGCCAGAACAGGCCATGCAGAAAGACAAGGTACAGCCATCCGGCAATGGCGGTCATGGTGGCGGCAACAATCATCGATCATATCATGGGCGCAAGGCGCGAAGGCCATGGGCGCAGAGGCGATGGGCGCGAGGCGCGAAGGTTATGGGCGCAGAGGGTCGCCTCGATGCCCTCCGGTTACGGTTGGGCGATGTTTCGCGGTGTATTCCATCGTATATTCGGGGGAATTCCTCGGGCGATGCTATGGAGGATGTTCCCGGATATTCCGTGAGGGATCTTTTGGCGGATCTTTTGGGGAATTCTTTGGGAGGTTCCTTGGCGGATTTTCTTGAGAATTTTCCGGGGAATCTTTTGGGGAATCTTTTGGGGAATTCTCCGGGGTGCGCTCGCGCTTCTTGCCGCCTTTGCGTTTGCGGTAGAAGGATTCTTTCAAGTTCTGGATCGTCTGCGATTCCCATATCCGGATTATAAACCATAAAATGGAAAAAGCCGCCGCAATTTCCGGCAAACGGTCAAGCAGCGTGCCGCCGGTTACGGTCATAGCGGCCGCATCGGCCAGGTGTTTCGGTTTTTCCATAGACGGTGTTTTCCCGCGATATTGAAGTGTGATCGGCATGTTTCGAAAGCGACGGGACATAGAAGATGCGCCCGAGGGGATGCGATATTTATTAAGGGAAGTATTGTAGCGGATGAAGGTCATCGGGAAAAACCCACGCCTTGACCCGTATCATAGGGATGTAATCAGTGGGTCGACTTTGCTCCGTCTCTCTTGGCGAGCGGATGAGGTTGTATTGCTGACTATCCATGATCGGTATGCCGCGGCCGAAACAAACGACGATCCGATAAAATTCTAGTTGAATACTGTGTCCTACCGCTCCCGCATTTGAAGCATAGCTGCTGTCGGCGGCCGCTAAATCAAAAATTTTCTCGTAAAGCAGTTCTTCCATGCGGCTTTCATCTCTGTATGGTTTGATGCTCAATAAAACTTGAACATGATCGGGGTGGCGTGCGAAGTTATGGTGAAATCGGTACCTTCCTACGTTCGCATACAGGTTTCGCCAGGGGCTTTGATACACCCTGAAACGGCGGCGGTTGAGTATTTTCGTCAAATGACGGGTTGTGACGAGCGTGTCCCCTGCATTTCTTGCCAAAGTTGCCACATTATTGGCGTGGAGAAGTCCCTGGATATCCGAATCTTGTGATGGTTTCGGTGCCGATTCAAGCTTTTCTTTGGTGCTTATCGCCATTGCGTGCGCGGCATTGGCCACGCTCGATATTCTGGTCTCGGCTTGAGCCTGTGCGGTTTGCTTTGTAATAATTTTTTTTAAAACGGATATAAATTGTCCCCAGAATAGGGAAAGGATTTTTTGATTGTTATGCTTGCTCGTCAAGCGCCGAAAGCCGGCAGCGATAAGATCAAAGTCGATAATGGAATTGCGCCATCCGGTGCCGCTTTTTCGTCCGACTAAAACGGCATCGGCTTGTGGGGCCGGAATTTGCGTATCGACATTTTCGGAGTCCGACGGAGCAAGATGCAAGGTGTTCGCCTCGTGCTCGCGTATTTCTTTCGTCACATGGGCGATCGATTCCAATTCATTGTTCAATGATATGGCCGATAATCTTTCGCCGTCCCGAAAATGGGCGCGGCGCATGGGCATGGTGCGGGCCCGTAAGACGATGGCTGCCCCGGCCCTTGGGGCATCGGTGAAAGTGACACTTCCCCCGGTTGCGCCTTTTGTGACGGAAAAACCGTCTTTTTGTTGACGATCGTCGATCCACACTTCAACGTTGCGGGTCGAGAGAATCGGAAAAGAAAAGTCAAAAAGACGATTGTTGCCATCGCCCGTGAATATTTTTTGCCGTAGCATATGAGTCCACCTTAAAGAGAGTAAAAAAGAGAAAAGAAAAAGACGCGCGTCAGTCGATCGTATTGTAAAACAGGTGATTGCCGATGATGCAGCACGGGGACTTGCCCAAAGACCAATGGGGGGTGATCGACTTGGCGTGATAGTGGGTCGATCCGTCGAGAATATCCTCAAGAACCCCATTCACGGCCCGTCGGGCGATGCGGTGACAGATGATAAACGCCTTGTTATCGACGCCGATGCTGTTGAGTTTTTGGCGATTGGGATCGGACGGATTCCAACAGGAAAATTGATACGATTTCAGGCATATCTCGCGGATCGTACCGCCCCACCAGGTCTTTTTGCCCTGCAACACCCAGCGCGCCGATAACCGCATGCGATTCATCACCACCATGGCAATCGCTTCCATGCCGCGAATGCTTTCGCCGCGCGCCTCGCCCCAGATGGTGCGGGCCAGAATATCGATGTCTTGGCGTCGGGACGGCAGGTCATCATCGTCTTTTTGATCCGCGTCTTTGTGTTCTGTGGGCAACGCGCCGGTGTCGGGTTTGGTCGCGATGACGGAATCCGGGGCGGGGGGGCTATCCTCGATACCGGTGGGGGTCGATCGATTGTTGTTGTCCGTGGTGATATGACCAAGGGAAGGGGATGTATGCATGGGATGATCCTTTCTTTAAATGATCCATGAATGGGTTAAATCGCAAAGCGCGCGGGGGCGACAAACGGGGCGATGCCTTGCCACGACGGGGGCGCGGCGCGGGGCATGGGATGCGAGCCAAGTCGGGTCGGCTGGGACAGAAGGCAACCGCTTACCGCGTCGAGGGAATCGTCACGGCACGAGATGTCGGGCCTCCAGTGCCGCATTTCTTCAGGAAAGGGCGTGTCCCATATCGATCGATGCGCGCGCAGGGCGCGGGCGGCGAGAATGACCTCGAAGGCTTCCAATATCCGGTGTTTTTTCGATCTTTTTTGATGCACGCCAAGAACGGCGCAAGGGACATTCGCTTTTTGCAGTTCACGCCGTAAAAGACCGGGCAGAAATTTGCCGATGCCGTTGGTTTCGATATGCACGGCCGGAATATATAAGCGGCGAATAAATTCAGCGGCCTGGCGGCATAATTGGGTGGCTTCGTCGGTTTCGTGGCTTTGGCTTTTGTCGTGGCGCAGCCAAGCGATGTCATGCAGATAAAAAATGCCGTCTTCATCGGTAAAGACGGCGGCGATCACACTGCCGTCGCCCCGTCCCCCCCATGATGGATCCCACCAACATCCGACCGAAACAAGACGTTTGCCGGCAATGGTTAGTCGGGTGGTCGCGTTGCTCTGCCGGTATTCGATATCGTCGCGATAGGGAACAAGGCGTTCGGGCCGCAGGCGTTGGTCGGTGGCCGCAAGCGGTTGCAAAAGCATTTGGGATGCGAATTTGGACGGGCCCGAATGGGATCGAATATGGTCGATTTGTTGGCGCGGAAAACGCTCATGCCAGGCCGGTTTACCCTGACGGTCGTAAATCGGAATGGTTAATCGCCGGCAATTTTTCAGAAAGGCATGGCGGTTATTCTTGCCCGATAGGTAAATCGAATCGCGGCAATGGGGGGTGCCGATGTAAAGACTGCTTCCGTTCGGTTCGAGGATATAACGGATTTCTTCCAGGGCTTGGCGCAAGCGGCGTTGCTTGGCGCTGCTGGAGCACGTCTTTGGAACCTCGACGTCATCGCAGATGATCATATCCGCCCGGCTTCCGGTCATATTGGCATGGATGCCCTTGGCCAGGACGGAAGGATCGCGCAGGTGGATGGGGCGCTGGATCGTGAATCGTTCCTGGGCCCACGCCGATGCCGGACGCAAATTGGCGGTCAGGGGATGAACCTCGATGATGCGCCGGATATTCAAGGTCATTTTGACCGCCAGTTCTTTGTCGGCGGCGACCACCAATATCCGAAAATTCGGATCATTATATAACAGCCATGCGCAAAACAAAGCGGTCAAACTCGATTTGCCACTGTTGCGAAAGGCCATCAAAAGCAGGGTGCGGCACATCCATTCGGCCTGTAGCCAGCGGCATATCCGGACATGGATCGGCGGCATGTTCCAGCCCTGCAGGGCATTCCATATCCAGACGAATTCATCGAAACCGGCAATCGGGCTTTGGCCAAGACGGCTATGGCGTTTCATGGGACTTGTGCGAGATGGGGGTGTTGTTGCCATGGACGCTATCCTTGCCAAGACTTCTTCTGGCCGCGAGGATCAAATCGTTGACGGTATCGGCCGAGGCACCGCCTCCGCCGCCGGTTTCGATCATCCGCATTAACGTGTCGATATGGGCCAGAGATTCCCGACAGGCCTTTTGCCAAAGAATGAACTCCTTGCTGGTGTCGGGGGCGGGCATTTCCAAGCACAGATGATAATGCCCGACAACCGCCGGAATATAGCGAGAAAGAACGCGCAACGGGTTGCCGGTTGCATCCGGATGTATGGTTTTTGCCAAAGATTCTGCCTGTGACTCTTCCGGGGATTTTGCCAAAGATTCTGCCCTGGATTCTGCCCGTGATTCTGCTCGGGGTTTTTCCCAAGATTCTTTCGGGGATTCTTTCGGCACGGCCCGCGCCGTCTTGCCACGCGGATGCCCCGATTCGCACCCCGCCCCGCACCCCGAATCGCACCCCGACTTGTACCCCGGCGTGTGTCCGGAAAGCGGGGGGGAAAGCCGAGGGGAAAGCCGAGGGGAAAGCGGGGGCGGCAATCGAGGGGGCGAGGGTGTCATTGTCGGTTTGGGTTGCGTGGAACATAGCGCACCTTAAAGCAGAGAACGGCGCCGACCGCGCGCGGCCGGGAACAGATTGGACGATTGGGACGAGTCCTTGTTGAGGGTGCCCAAGATCCAATCCTCGCGCTGTTGGCGTCGGTTGTTTTTAAGCCGGATGACATTTTCTTGATGGCGTTGCCGGATCGCATCGGTGCGGATTTTCTCGCGGGTTTTTTTATCCTGCATCGCGTCTTCGCTTTGCGCGGTCAGTCCTTGCAGAACCGCCCAGCCGGAGCCGCGCCGGGCGTGTAATCCACGGGCGGCGAGAAAGGCGCGCATGCGGGCCTTGTCTTTTTCCAGCTCCCTTTTGCGTGTTTGCTCGCCGAGCCGTTGCTCGGCCTCTCGATTGCGCAGTTGCGCTTGCAGGGTTCTATCGGCCCGTTCGCGTTGATTTTTGTAACCGCGCTCGGAACTGTAAATGGTATGGGCAATGCGGGCCGCATTCAAAGCGGGCGCAATAAAAGACGATAAAGAAGACATCAGCGTGTGGCCTTGGTTTGGGTTGTGGTGGAAAGAAGGGTGAAGGGAAGCGGGGCATCTTGCCGGATTTGCCATAATGGCTTTTCCCCACGGGACCATCCGAATCCGCGGCACCGCACGGTGCCCGTATAGGGATTGGGCGGCCGACCGATTTTTGATTGGTTCAAGATAAAAAAGGAAATATCGCGATAGCCATGGCCGGTATCGACCCGCATGGCGGTTGTGGCGTGAACGTGAAAGACGGCCTCGATCAAACGGGTGCGCAGATATTTTGTTTCCAACGGCAAGGGGGTGACGGTGTGGTGATAGGCAATCCCCATCTGGCATTGCCGGGCCGGGGATGCCAGATGTATGTCCCCATTTTCGTCGAAATCTTTTGCGCCGGAAAAAATGCCGTCAACAATGATCTGGGTTCCCCGGCTTTTGGCCAGATAGCGAAATTCGGGCCATTGTGATTTGGCCGGATTGGCGGTGACGCTTTTGGCGTTGTCGAAAAGGACGCTTTCATCAAAACGCTCGATGGTATAGGTATCGCTGCCGTTTTGAACGGGGCGTTGGACCAGGACATAGACGTCTTCGCCAATGACGGTGATCGATAGAAATTTTCCCTTCGTTTCGATATGGGTCCAGCCGGTGACGTGTTCGGCGCGGTGGATCGTGGCAACGGCCATTGTGCCGTCGGCCAAAACGACATACAGGTGGTGGCGGGTTTGATCGAAAACCTGATCGACCGGATCATGAATCATATGGGATGAAAGCAGGGCAAGATCGGTGCTCTGGTACATTTTATCGATATCGGTATAGATGAATTCATGCACCTGCCGCCCGGATTTGTTGATAAAGACCGTTGCCCCGTCAACGTTGCTGACCGGCAGATAACGCCGGTTGAAAATTCCGATCCGGCTTTGGTTTTTGACGTTGATCGTGGTCGGGCTAAGGATGTTGTTATCGGTCACCGCCCATTCGCCGCTGGACGTGAATATCTGCAGATGCTGTCCGGAGAACAGCGCATGGATGGTTTGGTCGCGCTCGGAGAGAAGATCAAAGATGATGGCCCCGTCGGCTTGCCCCAGCTTGGCGTCGAAATTGCCGTGGTTAAAGGGCTGTGACATCCATATTCGGTTGGGAACATCCCGCGATCCGCCGATAACCATGCGCGATTGATGAAAGACACAGCATTTGGGCCAGCCACGCATTTTGGAAAATGCCGATTCCTGCCAATTAACGCTTGGCCGGTTAATGTATGGCTGAACGTCGGTGGAAATCGTCGTTTGTCCGTCCCGGGTACGGATGCGATGCCCAAGAACCCAAGCCTTTGCGCGGCGATGGGTGCGCAGGCGTCCGGTGGTGGTCGATCGCGCGCCGATGATGTTTCTTGTTTCGATGCACTCGTGGATATCCAGTTGCAGGCCATCGATCACCAACCGCGTATCGATTGTGTGATCCTCGGTAAAGAAGGGTTTTGAACACTCAACGATGACCTCTCGGCGCCGGACTCTTTGGCGGCCACGGTATGATGTTTGGATGCCGGTCGATACAATTGTCATGGTCGCCTCTTTGTCGAAAAATCGATAAAAAGGCTCGTCGACGACCGAGGCCGTGACGGTATAAGGGTAGGATGGCGTGCGCCTTTCCTCTCTATGGAATGCCATCGACCCGATCAGCCATCTTTCGCTTCCCGAATCCGACATGTGGCGGTAAATGCGGCATGGCCGCATATCCGGATGGGTCAGATAAAGGGATTCGCCATTTTGTATCCATGCTATTTGGGAAAGGATGTCGTCATGCCATGGGCCGCCCCTGACCGTCGTGACTTCGACACCGTGCCGGTAGATGTGGAATCCGTCACCGTATAAGAACATGATGCAACTTTGGTCATTGCCAAGTTCGATCGGGATAAGACGCCCCGGCCCGGCAAGGGTTTGGACATGGGACAAACCGGGTCGCCGCCGGATGCCGCCGGTTGGCAGCAATAGGACATTGCGCAGTTCCTTGGCCCCGTTTTGATAGGCCCGCAACTGGCTGCGCGCGTGCAATTCGGAAGAAATCTCCCCGGCGGTAAAGCTGTTTTTTTCGGAAAAGATGCGAGTCATGATCAGTCGCGCACGTCAATAAGACTGAAATCGTCGATTCGCCGGGGCGAATCTTGCTGCGAATCGATCAACTTTGCCCGCTGCAAGGATCTTTCTGCCCGGCGGCTTAAGAATTCGGTTCGGCTGGTGTTTTCCGTCAATGGCAGGCAAAATTCGGCCGCCAAGTGATCGATCATCACGTTTTGGAAAAACGACGGCCACAAGGATGCGGGGACGCGGGCGATATAGTGCAGGAATACGCGATCGCTGTCGGTTTGCAGGGTGTCGCCGTTAATCGTGTAGTGGAGAGATGGCGCCCTGCCGGTGGGAACGTCAAGGGCGGTTGCGGAAATGACCCGGAGAAAATCGGAAGGCAAAAAGAAGGAATTGGTCGCGTTTGACGAAGACCAGTTTTGATCACCGGCGATTGGCCGTCGTTTCGACGCAAAAGACCAAGGATGGGTCGATAGCAACATATCGCGTGTGGGGGGGTAAATCTCGGCCGCGATATTGGCTTCGGGCGTTCCTTCGCCAAAGGACGTGATATGGATGGCCCCAAGTTTCATCAGAGCGCGGCGCGACAGAGTCAATGCGGATTCGACGGGGGCGGATTCGACGGGGGCAGATTCGACGGGGGCGGATTCGGGCAAAATGGATGATGCCAAAATGGATGATGTCGGGGTGGGTTCGGTCATGGCGAAAAGAAACTTTGCTGAGGGAAATCATTCGGGTTGATTATCCGCGCGTCCGATCCCACCCGATGTATATCTTTCGGTCGAAAGGGATACATGGCGAAAATGGTGATCGGGCGCGGATAATCGGTTACGGTTAGCTTCCGCTAAACTTCGTCGATGTCACGGCGTTCTTGTTCTTGGTAAGAATAAGAATGTGGCTCGACCGGCTGCTGCTATTAATATTCGCGTTAAGCAAAACCATATCTCCGCTGCGGATAATATCGTTTGCTTTGTTGAAATATTGACTTGCGGTGATGGTCGATGCCGCATCGCCGCTTGTGTAATGCCACAATGTGAATCCATTGGCATAGGCAAGGACGCTGAGATCATTGGATTGAAAAGCCATAATTAAAGGTACTCCGGTTATTCCGCGCAGCGCAGAACGACCGATCCCTTCGGATCAATCAGTGCGGCGCCTTGCGACATCATGTTGGAAACAAAAAAGGCAGCCCGATCACCGTGCCAGGTGATGTCGGTGGTCACGTCCTGCCCGGACGCGTGGCCGATGGCCGTTTTATGGAACCAATGGCACAGACGGTTGGAACCGACCTTGTTTAACCCGGAATGGGGTATCCACAAGGTTCCAAGCCAACGTTTGGCTTGGGTTCCTTTCCAAGGAAGTTCATCCGGTCCGATATAATCGGCATTTTTGAACTCGTTAATGTCCAGTAATCGAGACCATTGCTTCCAGCCGATGACCGCGTAACGTTGACCGTCATCGGGAACGTCGTGGCCACCGAGGTGTTCAAGGCCGGCAAGGATTCTTTCCTTCATGATCTCGCCGGACTCTTTTTGTGAGGAACCCTTCGCAACCGCAATGACTTTGGCGTTATCGCTGTTATTAGCATCAAGGGCATTGATGATTAATTCGTCGGTTTTGCGACCAAGGGCGTAAGCACCGGCATCGGCGATGACTTGGCGCTCTTCAAAGCTGATTTTTAATTCATCCAGCTTGTCGACCCAATCGCCGGCATAATAGTCCTCGAGCGTGCAGGTCGTGGATGTATGCTTGATATTCATCACGGGGACTTTGCCGTGGCGTGATTTGCGGGACGCGGTGCCGGATCCGACGGAATGAAACACCGTGCTGGATCCTTTGATATTGGACCGGTTGCGCACCATGCTGCGCAATTTTGACCCCAGTCGTTGGTAAGAGGCATGGACTTCGGCACCGAAATGTTTGCCGAAGGCTGCTGTAACGGAAATGGACATGAATCAGTATCCTTTTGATTTTCTGATGGTTGTGACGAAACATGTTCCGGTTTCGGTTGTCGCAGATACGGCCGAAGCATGAACGATCCGGGGGCCTATATGCGTTTTCGATCATGATGATGAAAAAACATGGTCGGTTGTCACCGGAGGAAACGGCGCGGCGTGGGATGCCTAACCGTTATATTAGGAATATAGTCCTATAATCTTAAAAAAGCAAGATATTTTATGCTTTTTGACGACATTATCTTCCGCGGGAAATATCGATCCCGGGTGTGCGCCTACCCCTTGCCGGAAATATCGATCCCGGGCGTGCGCCTACCCCTTGCGGGAAATATCGATCCCGGGCGTGCGCCCGGTCGAGGGAATCGATCAAGGGACGATATTCGGCGGCAACGCTGCCGATGCGCCTTCATGATGTTTCCGAATAGCGCTGCCGATGCGCCTTCACGATGCTTCCGGATACAGTTGCCGATAGCCTTGGGCGACTTTGCGAATGATTTGCGGGTCACGGTCACGCCAATAGGCGGGGGAGGAAATCAGCTTGCGCAACGCGCTTTCGCTGTGTTGGGTTTCTTTTGCCGTGCTGCCGATAAAAAGCTGCGGCTCGCGCGAGTGCATCATTGATTTTAATGCAAGCACACCGTCAAAATTGGACGACAGCACATTAAAAACATCCTCGGGGATATTATCCTTGGCCCAGGTTTTAAGTTGGGTGGATACGTGTTGCCAACGCTCTTTTCCCCCGAAATGCTCGGTTAAACGCTCGACATCGCGCTGCGATTCCATTTGACCGGCCCAATCGTCGATGATTGGCAATACATGATCGCGGGCTAATTCATACATGACTTCCACCTGTTTTTTGGTGAAATGATGGTCGTGTAAAACGGAACGCACGTCATCCTCGATATCAACCGGCTTTCCATCGATCGAGATTTGATAGTCTTCGGCTCGTTCCGGAACGTTTGCCCCTTCGTCGGACGATGCGTCGCCATTGCCGGTGCCCGGTTCTTGGCCATGCGGTGATGGGGGCGGTGATGGGGGCCCCGATAACGGGGGCGATGATGGATTTTTATCCAAGGGGGATGGGGGCGCAGATGTTGGCGAAGGCGCGGTGGCCGGTCGTGACAATCGCCGTTCCAATGCGTGATAGGATTTGGACATTTCCTTCAAGCGCGGCACGGCATTTTGCGCGTCCCAGAATTTTGACGGCAACCATTCCGGTTTTTCCGATTTGCCCGGATTTGGCGCCGGTGGCGAATTTTGGCGGTTTGGGCGATGATTGGCGGTGGTTCCGTCCGATGATGGCCCGGCCTCGCGCGTTGGGGCGTGGCCATCGCCATCCGGCCGATCGGCGGTTGCATCGTCGTTATCGGTGGTGCCGGGGTTATGGGGCGGCGTATCGGCCGGGGCTTTGCGCTCGTATTGGCGGATGTGGGGGCGGTTTGGGTGCGTCATGTTTTTCTCCCATGATGGCGGTTGCGGCGGACTAAATTCTCGAGATAAGAGCATAACCAACGTTGGCCCTCGAGGTGGCGCAAAGTGGTTTCACCGACATCCGGGGATGGGCGGCGCTCGATGGTTAGGCGGCGAAGATGCAAGAGCAAATGATCGCCGTCACGGCCACGAAAGCAACGTCCGGCGATATTGCCGATCGTGTCGTTCGGTGCCCAAGAATGCGCGGGAAAGGCATCCGTCCCATGGCTAAGGTAATCATGGTCGGTCCGTTCACGATCGGGGTGCTCATGGTCAAGATGTGCATGATCGGTTCGTTCGCGATCGGGGTGCTCATGATTGGGGTGTTGGGCGCGGGTCATTGCTTATCCTTCACCGGTCGGTGTCTTTTGCGCGGCCCCATTTTGGGCCCCATTTTGGGCCTGACTGTGAGTGAGGGCATCCACGATCGACCGACCGGTTTTATCGTCGGCCAAGAGGCGGGCCATATCGTGCGTCACATCCTGCCCTATATCGTGCGTTCCCATTGGCGGTTGCGCCGATCCCTCGGCCTTTGTCGGTTGCCGGGGTGATTGGATATCCTCCGGTGCCGGGGGGATCGTGTCGTTTTCGCGGATCAGATCCGACGATACGCCCAAGGCTTTGCCCAGCCAGCGCATGGCGGCGGGAAAATCGACCGCTTCCAAGCCTTTCTCCCCGGCTCTTTGTGCGGTCTCAAGCCATAGAATCGTGTCTTGAATATCGTTGCGGTTTTGATTCCGAGCAAGGGGGGAATGGTATTGCAAATCGATGTTGCGACCGTCGATGATAAAATCGGGGATTTCGCCGCGCCGGCGCAAAATGGATACCGCCCGTTTGACCAAAGGGGTCAACAACTCGGTTTGCAATCGCCCATAGGTCGCGCCCAGAATACGGGCCACTTCTTGGGATCGCTCCAGAATTTCGGTCGCGCTCATCCGGGGGGATTGGGGCGGGCTTAATTGATCGGTCAAAAGGGCGTGGCGAATGCGACCGCGCAGGTCATTGAGGATAATATTGGAAACGTCAAACCGTCCCGGCGAAGGCAATGGCGACAACCCCCGAGAGCCGATGGCCTTGGGGATGATTTCCCCCGGAACAAGCCGGATATTGGCCGGATTCAAAACGCCGTCATCTTCCGCTTGCCAGATGCCGGTGACGGCGATGGAGGCGTTTTTAAGGATCAATTCAACGACCTTATTGGCGGTCTTGATATCCGGCAGGCATTTCATCACCGGGGAACGTCCGTAAATCTCCCCGGGGGCTTTCATCCAGCGAAAGTTAATGAAGGGGCTTTCCTTGAAAACCCCTTGGCTTAGTATCGTTGTGCCGCCATCTTTGTCGCCGTGTTCAAGAATGGTGGCGTGTTGATAGTACTCGTTTTCCGGCCATACGGCTTCGATGACGTGGTGGCGTTCATCCCCGTTTGTCCGGCTTTCTTTTTCCATCTGTGGATCGAGGACGGCATTGGGATAGAGTCGCTTGATTGCCGCCGCGCCGAGTTTGCGGCGACGATAGGTCGTCGATAGCCGACCTTTCTCGTCCTCTTCCAAAATGCTTTCAAATAAGGGCACGGCACTAAAACGAAAAGCCGAAGAATCGCCGACGGGACTCTCTTCGAATAACAGGCAAGCGGTGCCACCGATGACCAGATCAAGATAGCATTGATGCATTTCGACGGAAAAATTCGACATTTCAAAATGGGACTGGATCGCCGTTGTCGTTTTTTCCAGCGTTTGGGCAATCGCACTTCTTTCCGATTCGTCGCTATAGGCACCGGCCTTGAGGCCAAACCAGCGTGACCAAGGCGGGGTGAGATGGGACAAGAGCGAAGCGGCCAGTTGATCGACGGCATCGGCGGCCGTGCCGTCATAGATGTTTCCGTATCGTTTCGCGCCATGGGTGGCTTTTGCCGCGCTATGGTGGGGCAGGGTATGGTTATAGCAATCGCGCCAATGATTTTCCCATTGGCCGTGCCGCTGCGCCGCGCGGCGACAGGATTCAAGGATATGTTGTGGATCGCGTTGCTTCATTCGCATTCTCCTTTTCCCCGGATTTTGCGGGGGACGGTTCCGATAGCATGGGTGTGCATAGGTGATACTTATGAATATATACCTAAGTTAGGTATAATTTCAAGTAAATTGTGATAAAAGGTTCCCTTTATTGGGCCTGCCCGTTCCCGGATCGATGGGGAAATGGGCGCCGTTGCCGGGCTATGGGCGTTTCTCTCCCCCATTTTGGATATTTTTGGATGGGGTATTTTTAGGTGGAATATTAGGGGCGCGTTCTGCGGTCGGGGGCATGGGGTGAACGGGGCGGCGTTTGATAAGGAACCGATACAACTGAAACGGGGTTAGCAAGCGGCGTTTTTGAATACCGAGGACACGTTTGACAAGTTCGACACAGCTAAATAATGCCCATGGTGCCGGTTTTCGTGGGCAGGGTTGGACATGGGTGGTCACGACCCGGTGTCCGGCCCGGCGCAGCGCTTTGACAATCGCGGTTCGGTGACAGGTGGCAATGCGCCCGATTTCAACCATGTGGGACAAGGGATCGATACTGATCCAGCCATCGCCGGACTCGATAATAACGGCACAGTGGCGAAACCCCGATTTCAGATACCGAAGCCAGCCAAGATCGGTATGGTCGCTGAAAATGACATGGGCGACCGGATATGGATCGATCGGGTATTGGGGCGATTGCCCGCCATCGGTGGACGTTTTCGGCCCAGCCATGGTTTGGCGCTTTTTCCATGTGTCCCCTAACGGCGATGCCCCCCTTGGCGGCGGCGATTGCCCATGTGGTGGGTGATGATTTTGACCCTCGATCGCCGCTCCTTTCGGGGGATTTTGATCGTGATTGCGATGCGCCAAGACATGATCCATAGTCGGGTTTTGAAAAAGAATTTGCCAAACAAGGCATATATTCCTATAAACTGGCAATGTCTAGTCTTTTATACAAGGTATATTTTTGGGCATATATTCGGGTTCGTTTTGTATTATATCCGATGCCATAGGCACTGTGAGCGGCGCTACGCGAGGTCGATATTCCGATCGGCATACGGACGGAATCGTCAATGGAAGGTTTTTTTTCGATGATGACACACAAAGAAATATGGAAGGCGATCGATCGCCTGGCCGACGCGCACGGACTTTCCGCTTCGGGGCTTGCGAGAAAAGCGGGCCTTGATCCAACCGCCTTGAACAAAAGCAAGCGGCAACATGCGGACGGTCGGAAACGCTGGCCAACGACCGAGAGTGTGGTTCGTCTGACGAACGCGACCCAGACGAGTGTCGGCGAGTTTTTTTCCTATCTTGGCGATGCGCTGCACATTACCCGAATTCCATTGATTGGATTAACCCAGGCGGGGGAAGGCGGATATTTTGACGATGCCGGTTATCCGCTTGGGGTTGGCTGGGATGAAATTGCCTTTCCCGATATTCGGGATCGCGGTGTCTATGCCTTGGAAGTCAACGGCAGTAGTATGGAGCCGGTATATCGTGATGGCGATCGCCTGATTGTCTCGCCCGCGTCCAATATTCGGCGCGGCGATCGTGTGGTTGTTAAAACCAAAGACGGCCAGGTGATGGCCAAAGAGTTGCTTCGCCGTACCGCCAGCAAGATCGAACTACGGGCGTTTAACCCGAATTATGATAATTTGGAAATATTTCGCCAAGATGTCGAATGGCTGGCCCGGGTGTTATGGGCATCCCAATAATCATAATGCGCCCAATGTTTATGGCGCGATCCAAGAGATGCACAAGGGATGCGCAAGGGATCGGCGGGATGCGATCGATCGGCGATATCGGTGCGTTGATCATCGGGGGGTGGGAAATATCTCATTGCCATAGCGGACAATCGTGGGCCGCCAATGGTTTTCCGCTTGAGGCAAGCGGTTCGATCTGTCCCGGGTGAAAGGCTTCTATCATCGCGCCATAGTAGGATACGACCCATCCCCGGACGCGCACGGGATGGCCTTGCAATACCTTTGGCGGACAATTGGCGGGCCATTTTTTCGCCTTAATCAGGATGGTGAAGTCCCGTCGCCAATCATGGGCAAAATTCAGATAAATATGGCGGCCTATCCGGCGCACGTCCATAACCGTTCCGTCAATAACGGCAAAATCGCCGATTCTTCGTTCGGCCTTGGTGTGATCAAGGGGCGTTAACGTGTCGGATTGCCACATGCCAAGCCGCTTTCTGCGCGCTTCGCGTTCGGCGGCATATAAATCGGCAATCATGGTTTTATCGCGCGGCGCGGGCGCAACATACGCCCATCCGCGAACCAGCATGGATCTTTGGACCAGAACGCTATCCGGCGTGCGAAGATGGACCGGTTGGCGGTTGTGACGATCCGATACGGGGCTGACCCGGTCGAGATAAACCGCACGGTTTAATACCAGTTGCTCAAGGCTTGCTTTGGCTTGGCCCAAATAAGAATGGGCATAAGAATCGGCCCGGGAATCGGCATAAGAATCGCCCCGGGAATCGCCCCGGGAATCGGCATAAGGGTCGGCCCGGGAATCGCCCCGGGAATCGCCCTGGTAATCAGTGGGCCCGCGTGGGCGCCATCGCCGGGGCAGGAACGGCGGTCTTGCGATGGCATCAAGGACGATGTTTTCACCGGTTTGGGTTCGCATATGGATGGCGTTAATGACTTGGGTAATCACGACTTTTTCCAATCGTGGCCGTTGCGGGTCGGTTTTTCCTTTGGCGACGATGGGGGTAATCACGACTTTTTCCAACCGCGGCCGTTGCGGGTCGGTTTTTCCTTTGGCGACGATCGGGGTGATCATCATGATCGCGCCGATGATGATCGGCAAAAGCCGATAAGAGGGCGCACGCGCGCGCAACATCATCGATGGTGCCGTGATGCGGGTATGGTCGGGTCGGGCGCCCGCCGGGACGATAGCGATATTTTTGCCTTTTTATATGGCGTATTTTCGCCCGGCATCATGACGGTTCTTTTTCGGCGTAATGGGGGCGACAATACAGCGGCATGATTTTTGTCGGGGAACGAAAGAGGCCAAGACGGGAAAAGACGCCGGCATCGGGGTGAAAGCGCGCATCGGCATCGGATTGCGGGCAGAGGATGATCTCGCCCGGATGGTGTTGGTGCTTTAGACGCGCGCGCGGGATGCAAGCGGCCTTGTCAAGGGCGTGAAATCCGTCTTTGCCGCTATCGACCGCGAACGCTTGGGTATAGATATGGGTGTCCCCCGACGGCACCGCGATACGCTGGATCGCCGTCGTTTTTTTGCCGTCCAATATTCCGGCGGCAATTCCCTCCAGCGAGGTCAATCCGACGCTGTCGATGGCCCGGGCCGTCTGCAACCCGCGGCAGGCGGCGATCGCGATTCGCACACCGGTGAACGACCCCGGCCCGACGGTCACGACAAGACGATCGAAACGGGCCCAAGGTTGCTTTGACGCGGCCACGGTATCCATGATCATGGGCATCAGGACATCGCGGTCACGCCGCCGGGCCGGATGGCGTCGGCAGGCAAGAACGCGATCATCGCGGCGCACGGCGACCGAGCATGATCCAAAAGTGCAGTCGAAGGCGAGAATCAGCATACGGGCCCGGTTCCTAATTCCTTATGATATGCCTTAACATGGGCGATATGTCTTAACATGGCTTGATTGAAATGGTACCATGACCGATCTATCGGCGGCAATGATTAAGGGCCATCAGGGCAATGCAGTACATCAGTACCCGTGCCGGCGGTCATCCGGTATCCTTTGAAACGGTGCTTTTTGACGGACTTGCCCCGGATGGGGGGCTGTATATTCCGCAAACATGGCCGCGCGTATCGCCCCGCCAACAGGCCGCGTTGGCGAAAAAATCCTATGGCGATCAAGCCTTGGCTCTAAGCTATCCGTTCATTGGCGATCTTTTGGATAAGGAAGACTATCGGCGCATTTTGCAAAAATCGTTGCGCGCCTGTTCGGCCTTAACCACGATACCGATGCGCCGATTATTCGGACGTATCCATCTGTTGGAGCTTTTTCACGGGCCGACCTGTGCGTTTAAGGATTTCGCGTTGCAATTTCTGGGCCATCTTTTCGACGCCATTTTGGAACGTCGAGGCGAAACCATGACCATCATTGGCGCAACGTCGGGCGATACGGGTTCGGCCGCAATTGCCGGATGCGGGCATTCGCCGCGCATGCGGATTGTCATCTTGCACCCCCACGAGCGCATTTCCCCCATCCAGCGGCGGCAAATGACGACGGTGGATAACCCCCGGGTGATCAATATCGCAATCAAGGGCAGTTTTGACGATTGCCAGAATATCGTCAAATCCCTGCTGGCCGACAGGCAATGGCGGCGTTCCCATCGCCTTGGCTCGATCAATTCGATCAATTGGGCCCGAATTATGATTCAGATCACCTATTATTTCCACGCGGCATGGCGTCTTGGTACGGAAGGGGGTGTGGAAGGGGATACGGAAAAGGGCGCGACCGAAAAGCCGATTTCATTTTGCGTTCCAACCGGTAATTTCGGTAATATTTTTTCCGCTTATGCCGCTTCGCGCATGGGGCTTGCCGTGAATCGATTGATTGCCGCGACCAACAGCAATGATGTCGTGGCCCGCTATATCGAAGACGGGCGCATGACGCGCCACAAAACCCGGCCAACTTTAAGTCCGAGCATGGATATTTCCATTCCCAGCAATTTCGAGCGTCAGCTTTTTGAAAGCGGTGACCGCGATGGCCAAGCGGTTCGGCATATGGTCGATTTTCTTGGCCCCGGGGGCAGGGGTGAAAGACACTTTGGTGCAAAGGAACATGACCCGGGGAAAACCAATCAAGACGGCAAGGGCGAAGGGGATGATTGTCCGGTCGAAAATGGCCCGATGCGAAAAATCCTGGACGCGGTTGCGGTGGATGATGCGGAAACATTGGCAACAATCCGGCGGGTGCGTGAAAAATGCGGAATCCTCGTTGATCCGCATACGGCGGTCGGAATTGCCGCGGCCAAGGCCCGAATGGACGCTATCGACGGAATAATCGTGTGTTTGGCAACGGCGCATCCGGCCAAATTCGCCGATGCTTTGGCCCGGGCGGGGGTCGAGCCTCCGATATGTCCGGAACCGTTGATCGGCTTGGACAAGCGGCGCGAGCACTTTCATGTATTGCCCGCTAATGCGGCAAAGGTTGCAGACCTGATCACGTCCAATGCCATCCCGTCGTAAGGACGAGGGCAATCATAAACGGCACGTCATTGTCATCGGTGGCGGCGTTATCGGTCTTTCGGTGGGGTGGCGCGCGGCCAAGGCCGGCATGCGGGTGACCGTGTTCGAGGCGGCGGTTGTCGGCAGTGGCGCAACCGGTGCGGCGGCCGGTATGCTTGCGGCAAGGGTTGAGAGCAGCGGCGATCGATCGCCGCTGCTTGATATTATGCTCCGCTCGCGCCGGTTATGGCCGTCTTTTGCGCGCGCGGTGGAAAAGGCATCCGGTATGGATATCGGCTATCGCCGTTATGGCACGTTGATGACGGCCTTTAATCATGATGAAAAAGAAAAGCTGATCGGGACGTTTCCCCCACGCGCGGATGGTGAATTACGGCATATATCGCCGCAAGAAGCCTATCGAATGGAAGATTCCCTTGCCCCCGGTTTGTTGGCCGGGGTGTTTTCCCCCGATGATCATTGCGTCGATGGGCGGCGGTTGGCGCAAGCCTTGAAAAAAGCCCTTATTGCCGCCGGCGGTGTGTGTCACGAGCATCGATCCGTTCGTGCGATTACAAGGGATGGCGCGCGTTGTGCGGTCACGGTCAATGACGGGCGCATGACGGGGGATGCCATTGTTCTTGCGGCGGGGGCATGGTCCGGTAAAGTGGACGGCATTCGCCCCGGCTTGCTTGGCCGGATTCGTCCGGTCAAAGGGCAGGTGATCGCGTTGGCGTCGCCGCGCTCAAGCTTGATCAAGCGGGTGATATGGGGCTATGATTGCTATCTGGTACCGCACCGCGACGGGCGAATTTTGATCGGCGCAACGGTTGAAGAAACCGGCTATGATGCAAGTGTGACGGTCGATGGGGTGTATCGTCTTCTGGATCGGGCAAGGCGTATTCTTCCCGGCATCGATCCATGCCCGATCCGTGATATTTGGGGTGGGTTGCGCCCGACCGGCGATGACGGCCTGCCGCTTTTGGGGCATTTGTCCCGCGATGCGTATCCGGGGTTGATCGTGGCAACCGGGCATTATCGCAACGGTATTTTGTTGGCGCCGGAAACGGCCCGGATTATTCTTGATTGCCTGCGCGGTGGCGATCTTGCCGAAGCGGATGCGATCTTTGCGGCGGATCGCTTCTCCGGACAGGCGGGCCATCAAGGCGATAGTGGGGGCGATAATGGGGGCCTATAGTGGGTCCAAGTAATGGCCAAGGTTGGCGTAAAGGCGGCCACGGTCGAAACGGATGGGGACAAAAAGGCGATGGGATATGATGATTAATGGAAAACACGCGCGCATCGCGACGTTTGCCGATCAATCCAATGCGGGCCGATCGGTCGGCACGCCCAAGGATGTCACGTTGATCGGGTTATTGCAAAATAAGGGCATTGATACCAAGCGGCGCGCTATTGCCGTTGCGGTGAACGGTGCGGTTGTTGCCCGTTCGCGATGGGCAACGACAATTCTTGACGATCGCGATCGCATCGAAATCGTGACGGCTGCCGCCGGGGGCTGATGGGGATGGGCCGTGATACTTCAGCATCGGCAACGCCGACCCGGCGATTAACGTCAACCCCCGGAAAGGGGCAACCCGACGGGAAAGGGCCACCCCCCGGGCAGCCGGAGGAAGAATCCAACGCCGATTCCAAACCCAACGACGATCCGTTTGTTATTGCCGGAACGACAATGGCATCACGGATGCTAATGGGAAGCGCCCGTTATTCGAGTCATGCCACATTGGTGAACGCCCTTCGCACCGGCAATCCGGCCATGGTGACGATTGCCGTGCGAAGGGTTCGATTCGATCAAGACGGCAATAATTTATTCGATGATTTGAAAGACTATCGCCTTCTTCCCAATACGGCCGAGTGCCGCACCGCCAAAGATGCCATTCTAACGGCGGAACTGGCGCGGGAATTGCTTGGATGCCAATGGATCAAACTTGAGGTCATCGGGGATGAGGAAACATTGCTTCCCGATAGTGAGGAATTATTGCGCGCGGCCACCCATTTGGTCGGCGAGGGGTTCCATGTTCTTCCCTATTGCGGCGATGATCCGGTTTTGTGCCGCAAACTTCAAGACATCGGTTGTGCGGCGGTCATGCCGCTGGCGGCTCCGATTGGCTCGGGAATGGGGATTCGCAATCCCTATAATATCCGAATTATTTGCCAAAATGCGACCATTCCGGTGATTATCGATGCGGGGATCGGCACGGCTTCCGATGCCGCTTTGGCGATGGAATTGGGCTGTGACGGTGTGTTGGTTAACTCGGCGATTGCCCGCTGTGACCATCCGGTGCGCATGGCCGGGGCCATGCGCCGCGCCGTACAGGCCGGTCGGGATGCGTATCGATCGGGACGCATTGCCCGCCGGCTTTACGCATCACCGTCAACCCCGAGTACGGGGATCATCACGCCATCGATCGCACGATGATAGGATAGGGCGGCGGTCGGTTCATCGTTTTAGATGCATGCGATTGGTCTGCTTTGCTTGACAGGCGGTGGCGGCTGGATATAGTGCGCTCGTGGGTTCGTCCATCTTCCCGATGGCGGCGCCGTAATATCAACCGATTGTGGAGGCCACGTGTCCGTTTACGCAGTCATTGCCAGTGGTGGCAAACAATACAAGGTTTTTCCCGATGATGTGCTTCGGGTGGAAAAGCTTACGCATGCCGTTGGCGACAAAATGTCCTTTGACAAGGTGCTGATGGTGAGTGGCGATACCGGTGCGACCGGAACGCCGGTGCTGGATAAAGCCGCCGTGACGGCAACGGTGATTGCCCACGAAAAAAGCGATAAGGTGGTCGTTTTCAAGAAAAAACGGCGCAAGAATTATCGGCGCAACCTTTCCCATCGTCAGGATATGACGGTGGTTAAAATCGGCAGGATTGAATGGGCCGGGAAAAAGTTTTCGGCGCCGAAGGCACCCTCGATCGCGAAAACGCCGGCGGCGGATAAGAACGTGGCGGTCGATCCGTCTGCCAAGGCATCGTCGAAGACACCATCCAAGGCATCGTCCCCCAAAGTTAAAGGGGCCGTTAAAGGGGCGGCAAAAGGATCCGTTGCGAAAAAAGCGACCGGTAAGAAGGCACCTTCGAAGCCGACCGCACCAAAGATGTCCAAAGGAAAAATGGCCGAGGATAAGTAAAACAACCGGGGCCAAAATGTTCCGGGGAAAAATGACCGGGGATAGATGCTTCGGACAGAAACAACCGGGGCCAAAATGTTCCGGGGAAAAATGACCGGGGATAGATGTTTCGGACAGAAACAACCGGGGATGGGATATTCCGGGCAGAAATAACCGGGGACAAAATGTTTCGGGCAGAAACAACCGGGGATAAGAAAGGAAAAAGCGATCATGGCGCATAAAAAAGCGGGCGGAAGCTCGCGCAATGGACGTGATTCGGCCGGACGGCGGCTGGGGGTCAAGATGTTCGGCGGGCAATCGGTTCGTTCCGGAAATATCCTGGTTCGCCAGCGGGGAACCAAATTCAAGCCGGATAGAAATGTCGGTATGGGGCGCGATCACACCTTGTTCGCCTTATGCGCCGGAAGGGTTGCGTTCAAACGCAAACGCGGCGATCGGGTCTTCGTTATGGTGGAGGATGGTTCCTCTTCGTAATACGCTTTGCCGCCTTTTATCGATGGGCTTGGCCCGTATACGATGAATGGGGCGATAAGGGGGCCGATGAATGGGGCAATGATGCCTTTTCGAGTATGGATATTATCTTCCGACGGGATGGCGCTTTGGGCTTATTGCGGCTCGGCGTAAGATGGCCCGCGCGGGCCATCTCCTTTGGCTATGATCGAGATGGGTCGAAATGCGTTTCGTTGACCGGGCGATAATCGTCGTTGAAAGCGGCGGCGGTGGCAATGGATGCATCGGGTTTCGCCGTGAAAAAAATGTGCCGTTCGGCGGCCCTGACGGCGGTGACGGCGGCGACGGCGGTGCGGTGATAGCGGTGGCCGTTGCGGATTTAAATACCTTGGTCGATTATCGTTATCGCCGTCATTTCAAAGCGCGGCGGGGCGGCGACGGTTCGGGAAAGCGTCGCCACGGGGCCAATGGCGACGACATAATATTAAAGGTTCCGGTCGGTACCGATATCTATCTTGGTGACGGCGAGGAAAAAGAACCGGATGCGTATACGACTCTCTTTGCGGCGTTGATCAAGGACGGGCAAAAGGCGGTGTTGTGTCCCGGCGGCAAGGGCGGCGGCGGTAATGTCCACTTTAAAACATCGGTCGAACGGGCCCCGCGACACGCCCGCCCGGGGGAGTTAGGGCAAGAACGCCGATTTTTATTGCGATTGCGGTTGATTGCCGATGCCGGTTTGATCGGGTTGCCCAATGCCGGTAAGTCCAGTCTTTTGCGCCGCTTATCCCGGGCCCGACCCCAGGTTGGCGCCTATCCGTTCACGACATTGTATCCGGTTCTCGGCACCTTACCATTGGCAGAACACGGGCAGGATATTATCATTGCCGATATTCCCGGTTTGATCGAAGGGGCCCATCGCGGGGCCGGTCTTGGCGACCGCTTTCTTTCCCATGTCGAGCGCTGTGGCATATTGGTGCATGTCATCGATGCCGATGTCGATGATCCGGTTCGGTCTTGGCGGATTATCCGCGATGAAATCGATGCCTATGGAAAAGCTGTGGCGGCCAAGCCGGAGATCGTCTTTTTGAACAAGAGCGATAGCATCGAGGCCGCCGCTATGGAGGGCAAGATCAAGCGTTTGTCGAGCGTTTGTCGATCCCCGGTAATCGGTGGATCGGCCATCACCGGCGATCGGATTGAAACCCTGCATGACCGGATCGTTGCGGCGGTTGTCGCGGTAATTGACGGGGCGATTGACGGGGCGATTGATGGGGCAGTTGACACGGCGGTTGATGGGGCCGGAAAAAAGCCTCGAACGGGCACGGCGGGTTGGACGCCATAAGGGATACGCGCATGGTGGATCATATGTCGGATAACAATCGATCGCAAAATGGGGATCATCCACGGCTTGCCGATGGTCAAAAGATTGTCGTCAAAGTGGGATCACGGCTGGTGGTCGCACCCGGCGCCGGTTCCATCCGGCGCACGTGGATTAATGCGATGGCAAGCGACATTGCCGATTTACGCCAACAGGGGAAAGACGTGCTTTTGGTCTCTTCCGGGGCGATCGCGATGGGGTGTCGGATCATGGGGTTGGATCGGCGTCGGCTGCGTTTGGAGCAGCAACAGGCCGCGGCGGCGATTGGTCAGGGATATCTGTTTGATGCTTGGCGCCGGGCTTTTTCCGGCCATGCCATTATCGCTTCTCAAATTCTGTTAACCCTTGAGGATACCGAGCGACGGCGGCGTTATCTTAACGCGCGCGAAACGCTGTCGGAATTATCACACATGCGCGTACAGCCGATCATCAACGAAAACGACACCCTGGCAACGGACGAGATTCGCTTCGGTGATAATGATCGTCTCGCCGCCCGTATCGCCCAGATCGTGAATGCCGATACGCTTGTCCTTTTATCCCATATCGACGGTTTATACAGTTCCGACCCGAGTGAAAAAAAGCCCGCGCGTCATATCCCCCTGGTCAATCGCCTGACGCCTGATATTCGGGCGATGGCCGGAAAAAAAATATCGGATCAAGGGTCGGGGGGAATGATGACGAAGCTGGAAGCGGCCAAAATCACCGCCGCAACCGGGTGTCGCATGGTATTGGCCGACGGCCGCGCGCGCCATGCCCTGGGGCGGGTCGATCATCCGGATGTGCGTAAAACCTGGTTTATGCCGCGTCCGGGATCCCTTGGGCTGCACAAGCAATGGATTGCCGGCACGCTTCATGTCGGCGGGTCCGTCGTTATCGATGACGGGGCGGTGGCGGCACTGGCGCGGGGAAAAAGCCTTTTGCCGGCCGGAGTCACCCGAATTGACGGTCATTTCGAACGTGGCGATACCGTTCATATATGCCGCAGTGACGGGCAGGTTCTGGGCTGTGGGTTATCGGCTTGGTCGGCCGACGATGCCAAGCGTATCATGGGGCAGAAAAGCGATGAAATTGCATCTATTCTCGGCTATCCTGGACGTGGTGTCATGATTCACCGGGATGATATGGTATTGGAATAAAATGCCACGTGGGAGGACGATTATATGTCGCAACAAGCAGGCAAGGACGATGCGTCCCTGGCGACGGTGATGGCGGCATTGGCGCGTGCGGCCAAGCGCGCGTCGATCACCCTTGCCGAGGCCGAGACGGAAGTCAAAAACAACGCCCTTTTAATGGCGGCATCGATACTGCAGCGCCGGGCCGACGATATTATCGCCACCAACGGCAAAGATATGGCCATGGCCAAGGAAAAAAATCTTTCGGGCGTGATGCTGGATCGCTTGCATCTCGATGCAAAGCGGATTGACGCTATGATTAAAGGCATTCACGAAGTGATCGCCTTGCCCGATCCGGTCGGCGATACCATCGCCCGATGGGAACGTCCGAACGGTTTGACGATCGCCCGTGTCCGGGTGCCGCTTGGGGTTATCGGGGTGATTTTCGAGTCGCGTCCCAATGTCGCCGCCGATGCCGCTTCGTTGTGCCTTAAATCCGGTAACGCGGTGATTTTGCGTCCCGGGTCGGAAAGTTTTTGTTCGGCCCAAATGATTACCGATTGTATGCGGGAAGGCTGTGGCAAAGCCGGATTGCCCGAAGATGCCGTCCGGATGGTGCCGACCCGTGACCGCGCTGCGGTCGGTCTGTTGCTGCGGATGGATCGCGATGTCGATGTGATCGTTCCACGGGGTGGTGAGGGGCTGATCCGGCGCGTGGTCGAGGAAAGCCGGATCCCGGTCTTTCGGCATCTGCAGGGGCTATGCCACACGTATATCCATCACAGTGCCGATCCACAAATGGCGCGTAGGGTGACCTATAACGCCAAGATGCGCCGCCCCGGCATTTGTGGTGCGACCGAGACGATTTTAATCGACCGCTCGTGCTTGGCCAGTCATTTGCCCGCGCTGATCGATGCCCTGCTCGAGGGTGGATGCCGTATTCGCGGCGATCGTGATGTGGCCAAGCTCAACGAAAAGATCGAGGCCGTCGATGATCGCGATTGGGATATCGAATATTTGGACGCGGTGGTATCGATACGGGCCGTGGATGGTCTGGATCAGGCCATTGCCCACGTTCGCCGCCATGGCTCGGGACACACCGAAGCCATCATTGCCGGGGACGATGCGGCGGCCGATCGATTTCTTGCCGCTATCGACAGTGCTATCGTCATGCATAATACGTCGACCCAATTTGCCGACGGCAACGAGTTTGGCATGGGGGCCGAAATCGGTATCGCCACGGGCAAGCTGCATGCCCGGGGCCCGGTCGGGGCGGAACAGTTGACAAGCTATAAATACGTCGTGCGCGGCCAGGGACAAACCCGGGCGTGAGGTCTCCTTGCGCTTAAGTGGCCCGCGCGGTCTTGTCGGGCCGCCCGAAATGCCGAACCGTCCCCGGATAGGATTGCTTGGCGGCGCGTTTAATCCGGCCCATAAGGGGCATATCCGGATGTCGTTGCTGGCCATTAAATATCTTGGCCTGGATGAAGTGTGGTGGTTGGTCAGCGCGTGCCACCCCATGAAAAACCCGCGCGATATTGCGCCGCTCACCCAAAGAATGGCGCATGCGCGCCGTCTTTGTGCCGGGCATCGCGGCGTGCGCGTCAGCGGCATTGAGGCATTGATTGCCAGTCGCTATACTGTGCGGACGGTGGCTTTTTTGCAGCAACGATGCCGGCGGTGTCGTTTCGTCTGGTTGATGGGGGCGGACAATCTGTCCCAAATCCATCGCTGGCATCGCTGGCGCGATCTTTTTCGGTCTATCCCGATTGCCGTTTTTGGCCGTCCCGGGTATTCCTTAAGGGCATTGAATGGGGTAGCGGCAAAGGCCTATCGTCACCGGCGCGTTGGCGAGGGCGCGGCGATCCGATTGGTGTATGGGCATCCGCCCGCGTGGGTTTTTTTATCCGCTCTTTATGATCCTTCCTGCGCCACTTTTTTGCGCTCGCACGGGGTATTGTCCAATGATGGTGTCGTCATCCCAAATTCTTGATAACGTTATCGCCGTCCTTGACGGGGGAAAGGCCGAAGATATAACGGTTCTTGACCTGCGCGAGCGTTGTGATTTTGCTGATTATATGGTGATCGCGTCTTCCGGATCCGGGCGCAAAACACGGGGACTTGCGGTCAAGCTCGAACAGGCGGTCAAGACCCTTACCCGTGTTCCGGCATTGACCGAGGGGTTAACATCGGCCGATTGGGTGTTGGTCGATGCCGGTGATGTCGTGATCCATATTTTCCGACCCGAGGTTCGGGCTTTTTATAATTTGGAAAAATTATGGGCCGATCATGGCCATGATGACGCCGAACACCGAAAAATTCCGGACAAACCGGAATGACGGTCTTTTGCCGATCGATATGTATTGTTGGAGTTTGCCGTGGAACACACGATATGGCCGATCATTGATCCGATTGCCCTGTCCATTGGACCGTTATCGGTGCGGTGGTATGCCCTTTCCTATATCGCGGGATTATTGATCGGCTGGCGTTATTCCGTGGCATTGGCACGGCGATTCTATGATCCGGTTTACGCCCGCGCCTGCGATGATATTTTCGTCTGGCTGACCCTTGGGGTTATTTTGGGCGGGCGTATCGGTTACGTCGTTTTTTACCATATGCCCTATTATCTCGCTTCTCCGGCAAGCATTTTCCGGGTGTGGGAAGGCGGCATGTCCTTTCACGGCGGATTGATTGGCGTGATCGTCGCCATGGTGCTTTTTTGCCGTCATCGCCGTATTGCGATGGCCCCGATTTTCGACCTGATTGCGGCGGTCACGCCGATTGGCCTTTTTTTCGGTCGGGTCGCCAATTTTATCAACGGCGAGCTGTATGGCCGGGTCAGCGACGTTCCATGGGCGATCCGCTTTCGTGACGGTCAGGCGCGCCATCCGTCCCAATTATATGAAGCGATGCTCGAGGGCGTCGTTCTTTTTATCCTTTTGCAAGTGGCCCTTCGCCGCTATAACGCCTTTTCCTATCCGTGGCGCATATCCGGTCTTTTCCTTGTCGGGTATGGCGTGGCCCGAATGAGTGCCGAGGTGTTTCGCGCGCCCGATGCCCATATCGGTTTTCTGACATTGTTTTCATGGAATGTGACATGGGGGCAGATTTTAACGTTGCCGATGGTGTTGGCCGGGGTCATCTTTTTCCTGCGATCCGGGCGCAAAGGGAAAGAACGCCCATAGGATTGCCGCGCTCGGCCCTCGGCGAGGATAGACGATGACATCGGGCCCGGTTGCCACGTATATTCAAGAAAAGGGTCCGGTTACGGTCGAGTGCTTTATGGATTTATGCACCCGTGCGTATCTGCGCGCGGGGCATTTTATCGGTAAAGACGGGGATTTCATCACGGCCCCGGAATGCACCCAGGTTTTCGGCGAGATCATCGCCATGTGGTGGGTTTGGGTGTGGCGTCGGATCGGATCGCCGTCCGCATTTGATCTGGTCGAGTTGGGGCCGGGCCGGGCGACCTTGATGGCGGATATCCTTGGGTGTGTTCCGGACGCTTTTTCCCGTGGGATGCGCCTTCATTTGGTCGATCAAAGCCCGGACATGATCCGGCAGCAAAAAACGCGATTGAAGGCATTCGATCCGCGTTGGCATTCTTCGTTCCAGGCGTTTCAAGATGGCTCGCGGAGCGGGTCTCGATCGTGTCCTTTGTTCGTCATGGCCAATGAATTCTTTGACGCCCTTCCGGTGCGTCAATTCGTGCGCCGCCAACAAGGGTGGCAAGAGCGCATGATCGCATGGGACGATGCCGGTCATGGTTTGCGTTTTGTCCTTTGTCGCGCCCCGACCAAGCGCTTTGTCGGGGCGCGACAACGCCGGTTTAAAACCCATGCCAAGGATGGCGATATTTTCGAAGTCGGCGAGAAAAGAAGCCGACTTGGCCGGGATATCGCCGGGGCTATTTATCGTCGTGGCGGGGCGGCCCTCGTGATCGATTATGGGTATTGGAAAAGCGTCGGGCGCGATACCCTTGCCGTGATATCCGGCCATCGTCCGTGTCCGGCCTTGGAGCGTCCCGGCCTAACCGATATATCGGCGGATGTCGATTTTGCCTCTCTTGCCGGTTGGGCCGGGGATGTTCCGGTGACCTTGGCAAGGTCGAGCCAGGCCGATTTTCTTCTTTCTTTGGGACTGCGAGAGCGGACAAGGCGTCTTGCCGCCGCCGGCGCGCCATCCGCCGCGCGAAGTCTTTACAGTGCCGCGGCCCGACTCGTCTCGTCCGGTGGAATGGGGCAACGTTTTCAGGTTCTGGCGATGAGTTACGATAAAGGGCGCGACCGTTTATCGGCATTGCCCGGATTGGTATAGGCAATGGCCGGATTTCGCCCGCCATATGAACGGCATGACGGGGACGTGGTGACAAGCCCGCTATTATCCGGGGTCGGAATCGCGCATGGCTTTTTCACGCGGATGGGTGGGGTCAGCAAGGGCGATTTCCGTTCGCTTAATGTCGGTTACGGATGCGGTGACAAGCCGGAATATATCCGCGAGAATCGACGCCGGGCCGCCGCTTTTTTGAATCTTGATGCCGATGCCTTGATCCTGCCCAATCAGTGCCATGGGGCGGTTACGGCAAGTATCGATCACAGGCCCGATGCGCCGCCCGATGCCGATGGCATCGTCAGCGCCAATCCAAAGATGATGATCGGTGTCGTCACGGCCGATTGCGCCCCCTTGCTTCTTGCTGAGCCAAGTTCGGGACTGGTCGCCGCCGTTCATATCGGCTGGCGCGGGGCGATATCCGGGATGGTCGCGTCATCCTTGGCGATGATGGAAAAGAAAGGGGCCCGGCGGGCCCGCATCATCGCCGCCCTGGGGCCGATGATCGCGGCTTCTTCCTATCCGGTGTCCGGCGATCTGTATCGACGTTTCACGTCCCGTGATCCGTCTTTTTCCGCTTTCTTTTCCCCGGTGGATCCCGTGGCCGACAGGAGGGATGGTGAAAACGCGTGGTTCTTCGATCTTGGCGGTTTGATTCTGGGACAGCTTGACGCGGGGGGTATTCGGTCGATCGACGATCGACGAATCAATACGTTTACCGATTCCGGATTTTTCTCTCATCGGCGTTCCGTTCGATCCAATTCAGGGTGCGGGCGTCAATTATCCGCCATTCGACGGTTGTGATAAAAACGCCCGCGCGATCGCCTTTATCCGCCATTCGACGGTTGCGATAAAAACGCTCACAGGATCGTCTTTTGGTTTTGGCCGATCGCGTCATGCCCGCTTTACGAGAATGCCGGGGGCATGGGGCCATTGGTGGCCTCTTGCCGTTTTGTCGGCGGCGGCTAACGGCGGGATGGGCTTTCTTTACTCACCCTTTGTGTTCCTTTATAAGGGAACGGCGATTATCGGCGGATGGCGGGGTCCGGCCACGCTATCCGATATTGGCGCGCGGGTCGCGGCCGCAAAGATTTTTGCCGCAATATCATCGGGTCTGGCGGCGTGTGATGCCGTTATCCGGCACAAATATCATCGGGTCTGGCGGCATGTGATGCCGTTATCCGGCAAAAGGGATTACCGATCGGTGGGTTCAACCATGAAGATTTTTTCCGGCAATAGTAACATTTCACTGACCAAAGCCATCTGTGCCAGTCTTGGCGGGGAGATGGGAAAGGCTTCGGTTCGAAGGTTTCCGGATATGGAGGTCTTTGTCGAGATTTTGGAAAACGTGCGCGGCGAAGACACATTTTTTATTCAGTCCATTTCCTATCCGGCCAATGATCACTTGATGGAGCTTTTGGTCGCCATCGATGCCTTAAGGCGCGGCTCGGCCCGCCGGATTACGGCCATCATGCCGTATTACGGGTATGCGCGCCAAGATCGAAAATCCGGCCCAAGAACCCCTATTTCGGCCAAATTGGTGGCTAATCTGGTGACGGTTGCCGGTGCCAACCGATGCTTGACCTTGGATTTGCATGCCGGGCAGATTCAGGGTTTTTTTGATATTCCCTTGGATAACCTTTATGCCGAACCGGTCTTGACCAAGGATATTGAAAGGCGATACGGCAAGGATAATATCGTCATTGTCTCGCCCGATGTGGGGGGTGTCGTGCGGGCCCGGGCGCTGGCTCGCCGATTGGGGGTGGATCTTGCGATTATCGACAAACGGCGCGAAAAAGCGTCGGTTTCGGAAGTGATGAATATTATTGGTGATGTTCGTGGTCATCGGTGTATTCTGATCGACGATATCGTTGATTCGGCGGGAACATTGTGCAACGCCGCGCGCGCTTTGATGGAAGCGGGGGCAAAAGCGGTGTGCGGTTATGTGACACATGGTGTATTTTCCGGTGACGCGACCGATAAGATCGTTCGCTCGCCGATGGAAAGATTGGTGATTACCGATAGTATCATGGCGACGGAGGCAGTGCGGCAATGCGGCAATATCGAGCAATTGAGCATTGCGCCATTGTTGGGCGAAGCAATCCGTTGTATCCATGCCGAGACTTCGGTATCAAAGCTTTTTGATTAAAGGGCCTTATGATTGTTCGAGGGTCCATATTGTTTGCGGAGTAACAAAACATGCGTAATATCGAGACATTATCGGCAAGCGTCCGTCGGGACACCGATCGGGGCAAGGCGCTGCGGCGCGGCGGGCAGTTGCCGGGAATTATTTATGGGGCTGCGTCAAAGCCTCTGCCCATGGTTATTCCCACCCGTAGCGTGGAAAAGGAAATGCAAAGGAGCGGCTTCTTTTCTCGTCAATACGATATTGAAATTGACGGCGACAAGCATCACGTTCTGCCATGGGACGTCCAGCTTCATCCCGTCACGGACGAGCCGGTGCACATCGACTTTCTGCGCGTTACGGAAAAGACGAAGGTGACGGTTGCCGTCGATATGGTGTTCACCGATGAAGAAGATTCCCCGGGATTAAAGCAAGGGGGCGTTCTGAACGTCGTGCGCCATCAGGTCGAGATTGTCTGTGCCGTTAGTGCCATTCCCGATCAATTGCGGGTATCGCTGGCCGGTCTTGATATTGGCGCCAGCATCCATATCAGCAACGTTGATCTTGGCGAGGGTGTTCAACCGGCCATTCGCGATCGTGATTTTACCATCGCCACCATTGCCGCGCCGACCAAAATCGTGATCGAGGAAGAAGCGGATGTCGATGCCGGTGAAGACGGCGAAGATAAGGATGGAGATGAAGGCAAGGACGAAGATCGGGAATAGGCGCGCGGGGTTTTTTCCGTGTCCGATATGACCATTCTTGCCGGTTTGGGAAATCCGGGGAGCCAATATGCCGATAATCGCCACAACATCGGCTTTGTTTTTATCGATCGCATGGCCCACCATTATGGTTTTTCGTCTTTCCGATCCAAATTCAGCGCGATGATTGCAGACGGGAAGGTTCATGACAGGAAATGTCTGGCGGTCAAGCCCATGACCTTTATGAATGATTCCGGGCGCGCGCTTGCCGCTGCGGTTCATTTTTATAAATTATCATCCGAAGCGGTCTATGTGATGCACGATGATATCGACCTTGCGCCGGGGGTCATCCGGTGCAAAATCGGTGGAAGCGCGGGGGGGCATAATGGATTGAAAAGCATGGATGCCCACATCGGCAGGGATTATCACCGTATTCGTATCGGTGTCGGTCATCCGGGCGATAAGACCCGGGTCAACGCCCATGTGCTGCGTGACTTTACCCATTTGGAACGCGATCGTTTCCATGCTTTGGCCGGTGCCGTCACCAAGGCTTTGCCGTCCTTGTTATCGGGTGATACGGCCTTGTTTTTAAATAGTGTCCGCGCGGCTTGTCCCGGTGCGGATACGGCATGATCGGCGATGGGAATGAAATGCGGCATTGTCGGATTGCCGAATGTCGGCAAATCCACCCTTTTTAACGCGTTGACCCTGTCTGCGGTAGCCGCGGAAAATTATCCTTTTTGTACGGTTGACCCCAATCACGCCCGCACCCCGGTTCGAGAAGAACGGCTTGATACGGTCGCGCGTCTGGCCGCGTCGAAAACCCGGATTCCCGCGTTTGTCGATTTTGTCGATATTGCCGGACTGGTGCGCGGGGCAAGCCGCGGCGAGGGGCTCGGCAATCGCTTTCTTTCCCATATTCGTGAAGTCGATGCCATTGTCCACGTGGTGCGTTGTTTTGAAGACGATAATGTCACCCATGTCGAAGGGGCGATTGATCCCATTCGCGATCTCGAGATCATCGAGACGGAAATGATGCTGGCGGATTTGGAAAGCCTTTTAAAGCGCCGCCGCCGGCTAGAAAAAAGCAGCCGTAGCGGCGACGAGGACGAAATAGCGCAATGGAAACTGAATGAAAAAATGATTCCGTTGCTTGAAAAAGGGCGCCCGGCCCGCGCTTTCAAGGGCGATGAGGAAGAAATGCGGCGATTGTCACATATGCAGCTTTTGACGTCGCGTCCGTTTGTCTATGTGTGCAACGTGGCCGAAAAGGATCTGGCCAAGGGAAACGATTATTGTCGATCGGTGGAACGATACGCCGATGAGTCCGATATTGCGTGTTTGCGTTTAAGCGCGGGGCTGGAGCGCGAATTATCCCGGCTCGACGATCCTGAATTACAAACGCTTTATCTGGAATCCCTCGGTCTGTCGCAAAGCGGTCGCGACACCTTTATCTATACCTGTTATCGCCTTTTGGACCAGATCACATTTTTCACGGCCGGTGAAAAAGAAAGCCGTTCTTGGACTTGCCGCAAGGGCAGCACCGCCGTCGATGCCGCCGCCGTTATTCACACCGATTTTGCCAGGGGTTTTATTCGGGCCGAAGTTATCGCATACGATGATTACGTTCATTATGACGGGCTGAACGGGGCAAAAGCCAACGGTAAAATGCGTATCGAAGGGCGCGATTATATCGTTGCCGATGGTGATATTATCCATTTTCGCTTCAATGTGTGATGTGGGCCGGCGTGCTTTTGTTGCCGTCTTTCGGGCCCCATTCAACGATAGTCCCAACGATAGTCCGCATGGTATGTCTAACGATAGGCCCAAAGTCATATCGGGCATGTGGGGTAAGGAGAATATAATACGATGCTGCAGTCTTTAAGCGGGGGATTTGTCGACCTTTTCAAGCGCGTGCGTCGCCGGGGCGTGATCACCGAAAAGGAAATCGATTCGATCCTGCGCGATATGCGCGTCGTCTTGCTTGAGGCGGATGTCGCGCTTGGTGTCGTGCGGCGTTTTATCGATTCTTTGAAAGAAAGCCTGGCCCGCGCGAATCTTGAGGCAAGCACCGCGCCGGACAAGGTTCTTTTTAACATCGCCCATCGGCATATGGTCGATATCCTGCAAGGGCGCGCGCGTGGATTTTTCGTCAAGCCGCCCCTTCCCGCCCCTATTCTTCTGGTTGGATTGCAAGGCAGTGGTAAGACGACGAGCTGCATTAAATTGGCCTGCCATCTGAAACGCAAGGACAAGAAAAACGTCGCGGTCGTGTCTTTGGATGTGCATCGTCCCGCCGCGCGCGAGCAATTGGCAAAAATGGCCGATGCCCATGGGATCGATCTGATCGCGCCGGAGGCCAAAAAAGCCCCCGATATCGCGGCCCGGGCCTTTGAAGAAGCGGAACGTTCGGGATATGACGCTTTGTTGCTGGACAGTGCCGGGCGCACCCATGCGGATCACGCCATGATGGATGAATTGGCCGATATCGTGGTCGCGGTGCCGCCACGGGAAACCTTGCTTGTTGTCGATGCGGCAATGGGGCAAAGCGCCCTTGACCTTATCAAAGCCTTCCACGACGCCGTTGCCCCCCGGGGCAGTATCGTCACCCGTCTGGATGGCGATGCCCGTGGCGGGGCCATGTTATCCCTTGCCTCGAGTCAATGTCCGGTGTTGTTTATCGGTAATGGCGAGGGCGTTGATGCGTTCGAGATTTTCGATCCCAAGCGCATGGCATCGCGTATTTTAGCCCGTCCCGATCTTGAAGATATTGCGTCTTTGGTCGCACAAGGTGAAGAAAACGATCAATCGGGGGAAAAAAAATCACGCTTTGGCCATTCCGTTCGGCCATGGACATTCGAAGATGTCTACAAGCAATTGACCCATATGGAAAAATCCGGCGGCATCGGCAAAATCAAATCATTACTTTCATCCGGATTGGGCGGGGTGATGGGATCAAAGGCGGCCCAACAGGCCATGCAAGCCAATGTTCAAGAGGACGTCATCAAACGGCAAAAGGCAATGATTGAATCCATGACCGTCGAGGAACGGCGCGCCCCCGAATGCATCAAGGCATCGCGGCGGCGGCGCATCATCGGCGGTTCGGGAACGACGATCCAGGAAATCAACCAATTGCTGCATCAATTCCGCCAAATGCGGACAATGATGAAGAAAATGCGAAAAAAAGGTAAAATGAAAGGCAAGGGCGGATTTTCCCCATTGTCAGGTTTTGGTTTATGATTATAGTGCGGTATGGATTATCGCCCTCGCTTTACCGATGGCGATGACAAATGACAGATATGTTGTGAAGGACGAGAGAACGTTATGGCGTTGGCAATAAGATTATCGCGTGGTGGAGCGAAGAAGCACCCTTTTTACCGGATTGTCGTCGCCGACAGACGGATGCCCCGCGATGGCCGCTTTATAGAGCGGTTGGGCAGTTACGACCCGATGGTGGCAAAGGATCATCCGCAACGGGTCACGCTGAATAAAGAAAGAATTCGTTATTGGCTATCGGTTGGGGCCCAGCCCAGCCGCAGAATTACCCATTTCCTGTATCGGGAAAAAATGGCCGACAAGCCGACGATTACCGATCAGACGAAAAAGGATAAACCCCGGCCCAAGACCATTGAAAAGGCCAAAGCGCGTGAGGAAAAGATAGCCGAGGCCAAGGCGAATGCGGCGGAGCAATTGGCGAAGGAGCAAGATAAATCATCCGATGCGGATGCGCCCTCGGGCGGCGGCGATGCGGATGCCGCCAAGGGCGGGGATGCCCCGGCCGCGTCGGCACCGGACGGATCGGATGGGAAGACCTCCGCGCCGGACGCGAAAAAACCCACGGTCGAGGACAGCGGCAAAAAAGCCGGTTGACGGTTCATTCAAAGGGCCATTCCAAAGGGTTGTCCCGGAGAAGGTGTTTCCCAGGGCTATCCCAGGGGGTTATCCCGGAGAGTGCTTCCCATGGTCATTCCAGGGGGTTATCCCAAAGGGCCGTCCCGGAGGGGGTGTTTCCCATTCAAAGGGCCATTCCATGGGCCATTCAAAGGGGGGTTCCCCAATTCCAAAGAGTCATTCAAAGGGTCGTTCGGGAAGGACGCCCCATTCAAAGGGAAGTCCCAAGGATAATATACCCGGGGGCGAGGGTGGTTTCTTGATCGCCCCGTCTTTTTTGACCGCCGCATGGCGTGGTTGCGTGCATGGGTGCGCCCGGCGATAAGGATGCCCGTCAATGGGTCAAGATTGCCCGTATCCAGGGCGCGCATGGGGTGCGCGGATGGGTCAAAATCATGTTTTGGAACGGTGAAAACGCCCATCGCTATCGGCAATTATACAGCTGTGGCGGCGCGCGCGCCTTCACCGTGACCATCGATAAATCGACCTGTGCGGCGACTAAAGGTGGGGATGGCAAAAAGCGCTATCTTGCCCGAATCGACGGCATTGGCGATCGTCAATTGGCCGAGCAATTGGCCGGATGCGATCTGTATGTGCCGCGCGATCGACTGCCGAAGCTTGACCCCGACACGTATTATCAGGTCGATTTGATTGGATTGCGTGTCCATAATCGATCGGGGCTAATCATGGGACATGTCCGGAATGTCTCCAATCACGGGGCCGGTGATATTTTGGAAATCCTTGCCGAGGACGGCCGGGTCGTCGACATTCCTTTTGTCGACCGGTGGGTTGATGACGTGCGGCTTGATCCCGGGAATAAAGAGCAAGGGATCATCATTGTATCAACCGATCTTATGGAGACGGATGCAGAAAATGGCGAAAATCGGGAAGAATGTCGTGAAGAAGGAAAAGGATAACATCCATCCGTGGCGGGCCGATGTGTTAAGCATCGAGCCGTCTTTTTTCCCCGGGCCATTGGCATCTTCGATCAGTGGTAAAGCGATGAAAAAGGGATTGTGGTCGCTGCGGGTGACCGATATTCGTGATTTTGCCGATGGTCGCCATGCTTGCGTTGACGCGATTCCCTATGGGGGCGGGGCGGGTATGATCATGCGCCCCGACGTAGTGGGGCGGGCCATTGAATCCCTTTACGCACCGGCGGATTCATCGGGTAACGCACCGGATGATTTATCGGGTAATGCACCGGCGGACTCATCGGCGGATTTATCGGGTAATGCACCGGATAATGTATCGGCGGACTCATCGGATAATGCATCGGATAATGCATCGGCGGACTCATCGGGTAATGCACCGGATGATTTATCGGCGGATTCACCGGATGATTGTGGGACGTATCCGGACAAGAGCGATCATCGACCGATCATCTATCTTTCGCCCCGGGGACGCCCCCTTAACCAGGACATGGTGACCGATCTTGCCGCAAGGGACGGTGTGATTTTAATTTGCGCGCGTTTTGAGGGGATGGATCAACGGGTGATCGATCATTATCGGATCGATGAAATATCGCTTGGGGACTATATTCTTTCCGGTGGAGAAATCGCGGCCCTGGCCGTTATCGACGCGTGTGTTCGTCTTTTGCCCGGGGTTGTCGGATCGGCGGCCTCGCTGGAGGATGAAAGTTTTAGCCGCGGTCTTCTCGAATATCCGCATTATACCCGACCAAGACTATGGAAAAATCTAAAACCACCCTCTATATTGCTTGGAGGGCATCATGAAAACGTTCGGCAGTGGCGCCGCCGTCAATCGGAATGCTTGACAAAAAGCCGCCGTCCGGATTTATGGGCATCGTATCAAGATCGGAAAAACAAGGAAAAGCCGTGAGTGAAGTCATCCGTGAAATTGAAAAAGGTTACGTCGAAAAGGCGGGCGCTGTCCCCGATTTCGGCGCGGGCGACACCCTGCGTGTCCATATCCAAGTGGTCGAGGGGGAGCGCAAGCGCATCCAGGTCTTCGAGGGATTTTGCATCGCTCGGCGTAATGCGGGGTGGAATTCATCCTTTACCATGCGCAAATTATCTTTCGGCCAAGGGGTCGAGCGTATTTTTTCCCTTTATTCACCGCGCATTGAAAAGATCGAAGTGTCGCGCCGTGGTGATGTGCGCCGGGCAAAATTATTCTATCTGCGTGGACGCACCGGCAAGAAGGCGCGTATCGCCGAACGCTTGGTCAAAAAAGGGCAGGGCGTTTCAAGGAAATCCGGGGGGAAAAAAGCCACCTCGACCAAGATGGATGCCGCACCCGATTCTATCAGGAAAACACCTGTTGTAGAGGAGAAGACAGGCGCGCCCCCGTTGTCGTCATGACGCCCGTCGTGTCGAAGCCTCGTACCCTGTACGATAAAATCTGGGATTCCCATGTTGTCGATCAAGTCGACACGCATACATATCTGCTTTATGTCGATCGCCAGTTGGTGCACGAAGTAACGTCGCCCCAAGCCTTTGAAGGCGTGCGGATGAATGCGCGCAATGTGCGCAATCCCCACGCGGCCCTGGCCGTTGCCGATCATGCCGTTCCGACCAGGGGAAGGGCCCAGGGCATCAAGGATCCCGAATCGCGCATTCAGATTAAAGCCCTCGAGGATAACTGCGCCCAATTCGATATTTCTTATTTTCCCTTGCAGGATAGGCGCCAGGGCATCGTCCATGTCATTGGCCCCGAACAGGGATTGACCCATCCCGGTATGGTCATCGTTTGTGGCGATTCCCACACTTCCACCCATGGTGCCTTTGGTGCCTTGGCGTTTGGCATCGGCACCTCCGAGGTCGAGCACGTCCTCGTGACCCAGACTCTTTTGCAGCGGCGATCTAAAAATATGCGGATCAACGTCAATGGCAAGGTGCCCCGCGGGGTCGGGGCCAAGGATGTGATTTTGGCCATCATCGGCCATATCGGCACGGCCGGCGGCAATGGTCATGTCATTGAATACGCCGGCGATGTCATATCGGCATTGCCCGCTTCGGGTCGTATGAGTATATGCAATATGTCGATCGAGGCGGGGGCCCGGGCCGGACTTGTTGCCCCGGACGAAACGACGTTCGCATGGCTGAAAGGGCGTCCGATGGCGCCATCCGGTGCGCATTGGGACAAGGCCGTCGATTACTGGCGTTCCTTGGTGAGTGACGCGGATGCGCGGTATGACCGTGAAGTGCACCTTGACGCGACCGATTTATCGCCGCAGGTGACGTGGGGCACGTCCCCGCAGGATGTTGTCGGTGTTTTGGGGCGGGTTCCAAATCCGGCGGATGAGGGGGATAGCACGAGGCGCAAATCGGTCGAGCGATCTTTGGAATATATGGGGCTTTCGCCGGGAACGAAGATGACGGATATTGCGATCGACCATGTGTTCATCGGTTCTTGCACCAACAGCCGCATTGAAGACCTGCGCGCGGCTGCGGCGATCGTTGCCGGTAACAAGGTGCATGGTGATGTCCAAGCGATGGTTGTTCCCGGATCGGGTCTTGTCAAAATGCAGGCGGAAGAAGAAGGATTGGATCGCGTGTTTATGGAAGCGGGTTTTGATTGGCGTGAGCCGGGGTGCTCGATGTGTTTGGCCATGAATCCGGATAAACTGAAGCCGGGTGAACGCTGCGTATCGACATCAAACCGTAATTTTGAAGGTCGGCAGGGGCGTGGCGGACGCACCCATCTGGCATCGCCGATTATGGCGGCGGCGGCCGCAATTTGCGGGAATATCACGGATGTGCGGGATTTTCTCTAGGCCGTTTTTGATTATTCCATCTTTTTATCGTTTGCCCGCGGGGCATCAATGATCGGCATTTAATCGTCGGCTATGGATGGAATCGGGCGTTGCCGAGTGAGAAATAAATCGGTTTTTAGGGTGAGTGTGATTTATGCAAAAATTTGTTCGTCTTCGGGCCATCGCCGCCCCTTTGGATATCGCCAATGTCGATACGGATGCGATTATCCCAAAGCAATTCCTTAAAACGGTTGCCCGCAAGGGGCTTGGCGAGGGGCTTTTTTATGATTTTCGCCATGATGATCAAGGGCGTGTGATCGATGATTTCATCTTGCATCACAAGCCGTACGATCAGGCTCGGATTCTCGTTTCCGGTCCTAATTTTGGCTGTGGCTCATCGCGCGAACATGCGCCTTGGGCGATGCTTGATTTCGGTTTTCGTTGCGTGATTGCGCCAAGTTTTGCCGATATTTTCTATAACAACTGTTTTAAGAATGGGATTTTACCGATCACTCTCGATCCGAATATGGTCGATGTATTGATGAATCACGCCAAGGGTCGCGACCCCACCCTTGCCATCGATCTTGAGGCCTGTACGATTGCCCGCGATCAAGAGAAGGATATATCCTTCACGATCGATCCCTTCCGCCGCCGGTGCCTTTTGCAGGGGCTTGACGATATTGGGCAAACGTTAAAAAAGACGGATAAAATCGATGCCTTCGAAAAGGAACACCGGGCCAATTTCCCATGGCTTTGGACGCACGCGTCATGATTCAATCCCGTATCATTTTATCGCTTGCCGGTGATGGCATCGGCCCGGAAATCATTGCCCAGGCCCACAGGATTATCGATTGGCTGAACACGCATGCGCAGCGGCGTTATCGGATTGACGAAGCATTGATCGGCGGGGCGGCCATTGATGATGGTGGCAATCCCTTGCCGGCCGAAACCCTTGCCCTTGCCGGGCAGGCGGATGGCATTCTTCTCGGCGCGGTTGGCGGGCCGCGTTTTGACGAACTTCCCTTTGATCGCCGCCCCGAACGCGGGCTTTTGGGATTGCGCCGGGAAATGGGACTTTTTGCCAATCTTCGCCCGGCCGGATCCTTTGACGCGTTATCCAACGCGTCCAGCCTGAAGCCGGACGTCATCGCGGGACTCGATATTATGATTGTCCGTGAGCTTACCGGCGGTATTTATTTTGGCGAGCCGCGCGGCATTACCCAATTGTCCGATGGACGCAGACGTGGTGTGAATACCCTCGTTTATGATACGGCGGAAATCGATCGTATCGCCCGGGTCGCCTTTGAACTGGCGCGCGAGCGGGACAAGCGCCTATGTTCGATCGACAAGGCCAATGTTCTCGAGGCAACCGCCTTGTGGCGCGAAGAAGTGACCCGCATCGGTCAAGCCGATTATCCCGATGTGGCCTTGTCCCATCTTTATGTCGATAACGCGGCGATGCAGCTTGTCCGTGACCCGTCTCAATTTGACGTTATCGTCACGACCAATATGTTCGGCGATATTCTGTCGGATATCACCGCCATGCTGACCGGATCGCTTGGGATGTTGGCATCGGCCTCGCTTGGCGCCATCATCGACGGCACGCGTCGCCGTGGCATGTATGAACCGATTCACGGCAGTGCGCCCGATATCGCCGGTAAAAATTGCGCCAATCCGCTGGCGATGATTTTAAGCGTCGCCATGATGATGCGTTCCTCCCTTGGCGATGGGCAATCGGCCGATTTGATTGAACGGGCGGTTCGCGATGTTCTGGATGACGGATTCAGAACGAATGATATCATGGAAGACGGCAAACGGCGGGTGTCGACATCGCAAATGGGGGATGCGGTATTGGCCGCTCTTGATCGCCGATCGGACGGTGGTTTTGAAAATCGGGGCGCGAACCGGCCATCTTCAACCGGCACGCAAGGATAAATCATGGGATATCGAATCGCCGTGGTTGGCGCGACCGGCAATGTCGGGCGCCAGATTTTGCAAACATTATCCGCCCGTCGATTTCCGGCCGACCATGTCGCGGCGGTCGCATCGCGATCCAGTGCCGGATCACAGGTATCCTTTGGCGATGATATCACCTTGGATGTCGAGGCCCTGGATGATTTCAATTTTAAAGGATTTGATTTGGTCTTGTCCTCGCCCGGTGCCCGCGTATCGGGGGTCTTTGCCCCGAAGGCGGCCGCATGCGGGGCGGTGGTGATTGATAACACCTCAAGGTTTCGTATGGACAAGGACGTGCCGTTGATCGTGCCGGAAGTCAATGGCCGGGATATTGCCAATTACACGTCAAGGGGCATTATCGCCAACCCCAATTGTTCGACGATACAGATGGTCGTTGCTTTGAAGCCATTGCATGATCTTGCCCGTATTCGGCGGGTTGTCGTGGCAACTTATCAGTCCGTATCGGGCGCGGGCAAAGACGCGATGGATGAATTATTTGACCAAACCCGGGCCATTTATATGAACGGCACGCCTTCCCGGAAAGCCTTCTCGAAACAGATCGCCTTTAATGTCATTCCCCAGATAGACGTCTTCATGGATGATGGCACGACCAAGGAAGAATGGAAAATGACGGTCGAGACCAAGAAAATTCTCGATCGGGACATAGATGTTTGCGCCACCTGTGTGCGGGTGCCGGTATTTATCGGACATGCCGAAGCCGTGCATATTGAATGCGACGCCCCAATTGATGTCGATGATGCGCGCAAAGCCTTGGCAAAGGCACCGGGCGTGACGGTCATCGATCGCCACGATGACGACGGCTTTGTCACACCGGCCGAAATTGCCGGGGATGGGCAAGTGTATGTCAGTCGCATTCGCAAGGACTCAAGCGTTGAAAATGGCCTTGCCATGTGGGTGGTCAGCGATAATCTTTTGAAAGGCGCGGCACTGAACACGGTTCAGATTGCCGAGGTGTTGGTCGAAAAATATCTGTAACCCCCCATTGCCGGGCGTGTCAAAACGAACAAAGCACGGCGGGTGGTCGGCGACAACTTTTTGAAACCGAACAAAATACGGCGGGTGGTCAGCGATAATCTTTTGAAAGGCGCGGCACTGAACACGGTTCAGATTGCCGAGGTGTTGGTCGAAAAATATCTGTAACCCCCCCATCGCCGGGCGTGTCAAAACGAACAAAGCACGGCGGGCGACCGGCGATAATCTCCTGAAACCGAACAAAGCGCGGCGGGGCGCAGAGCGTTTTTTGATGCTCTTGATCCGATTAACGATCGAAAATCGTTTTCAAATTCCGACATTTTTTCCGTTGCCGTCACACATATAGACGGGAAAGCGGTGTATTGCGTGGGCGGATGATGGGGTTTTCCCGCATCGTCCTTTCCGTGGCAATGCGAATCCGTCTTGGAGTGTTTTCCGATACGGGTGGTTCATACCCATATTCGGGACGAAATCATTTATTGGCAGGAATTCATACGATGGTCATTCATACAAATGTCGACGAGAAAAAGCGCGATTTTCTCACCCCCACTTACGCGATGCGGGATATGACCCATTCGATCCCGCGCCACCGGATCGGCGATCACGCGATGTCGGCCCGTGAAGCCTATGAGATCGTTCATGATCAACTGATGTTGGATGGCAATTCACGGCTTAATCTTGCCACTTTCGTATCGACTTGGATGGATGACGAAGCCCGCAAGTTGATGAATGAATCCTTCGATAAAAATATGATCGACAAGGATGAATATCCGCAAACGGCGTTGATTGAAGAACGCTGTGTTCGAATCATCGCCGATTTGTTTCATGCGCCGGGAAAAAAGGCGGTCGGGGTGTCGACCGTTGGCTCGAGCGAGGCGGTGATGCTGGCCGGTTTGGCCATGAAGTGGCGTTGGCGCGACCGCCGCCGCCGCCGGGGACTGGCGGTGGACAAGCCCAATTTGGTGCTGGGCTCCAATGTCCAGGTCGTGTGGGAGAAATTTTGTCGCTATTGGGATATTGAACCACGCTATTTGCCCTTGAAAAAAGGGCGATATGTCATCGCGCCCAAAGACATCATTCGCCATGTCGATGATAATACCATCGGTGTATGCGCGATATTAGGCACGACATTCACCGGCCATTATGAACCGATCGCGGATATCAACGATATCTTGGTCGATTTGGCCCGACGTAAAAACCTGCATATTCCCCTGCATGTCGACGCGGCGAGCGGGGGTTTTGTCGCCCCTTTTCTGCAGCCGGAATTGAAATGGGATTTTCGTCTGCCGAGTGTTTGCTCGATCAACGTATCCGGGCATAAATACGGATTGGTATTCCCCGGTGTCGGTTGGTGTATTTGGCGTGAGCGGGACTATTTACCGGAAGATTTGATTTTTCATGTCAATTATTTGGGCGGCGATATGCCGACCTTTACCCTGAATTTTTCCAGACCGGGCAGCCAGGTCATCGCCCAATATTATAATTTTTTACGTCTTGGGCGGGAAGGATACACGCAAATCATGATCGCACTTCGCGATACGGCCGTTTATCTTGCGCGCCAGATAAAGAATATCGGCGTTTTCGATATGCTTAGCGACGGGGAGGATATTCCCGTTTTGGCTTTTTCCCTAAAGCCGGATCATTCGTATACGGTGTTTGATATTTCGCGCAAATTGCGCGAGCGCGGCTGGACCGTTCCCGCCTATACCATGCCCGCGGATATCACGGATATGGCGGTTTTGCGAATCGTCGTGCGGGAAGGATTCAGTCACGATATGGCCGATATGCTAATCCGTGACATGACCGCAGCCATTGCCTATTTCGAGGAACATCCGGTTTTCATGACCCCGGTCAAACACAGGCACAAAGCCCCCCGACACACGCGCATTTGTTGATGGTTGCGGCATGATCGATACACCATGGCGATCCGGGATCGCGGGCCCGTGGCGATTGTGGCCGCTCCGTTCATCCGGATATGCCATATATTCATTCGGATACAAATATGCCCGTTTGCCCCGTCCCTTGCGGGTGGCGTCCGGTTTTTCAAGGTGCGGATTTTTCAAACGGAGATACCCGAAGACAGGAAATAATCTTGTCAGTAAAGCCCCGAACGGGGTAGTGTGTCGGCTCTTCTTAATTACTTGCGAGTGACGATGGCAAAGAATTTTACCAGCCGGTTTTTCGAGGATTATCAACCGGGAATGACAATTAATCATTGTCTTCCGCGCACGGCATCACAGGGTGACGTTGCGCTTTATACCGCATTGACCGGATCGCGCTTTGTCCTTCATTCTTGCCGTCCGGTGGCGGAAAAGATCGGCTTTCGCGATGCGCCGCTCGACGATATCCTTGCTTTTCATTTGGTTTTCGGCCGCACGGTTCCCGATCTTTCTCTTAACGCGATTGCCAATTTGGGCTATGCCAATTGCCGCTTTCAGTCCCCGCTGTTTGTCGGTGATACGATATGGGCCGAATCGACCATTACCGGGGTCAAGGAAAATTCCAACGGCAAGACGGGCACGGTGTATGTGCATTCGCGCGGTTGGAATCAAAACGGCGAGACGATCGTTGAATATGATCGGTGGTTGATGATGCGCAAGCGCTCCGCGCAATCAAAGCCGCCAAAGACGGTTTTGCCAAAGCTTCTCTCCCATGTCGATGTTGCCGACCTGCATATTCCATCGGGGTTTGACGCGCGCGGCTGGGATGTCGGGGCCAGTGGGTCAAGTGCCCTGTGGGAGGATTTTAAAGCCGGCGAGATGATAGACCACGTTGACGGGCAGACGATTGAGGAAGCGGAACATCAAATGGCAACGCGCCTTTATCAGAACAATGCCCGGGTGCATTTTAATCAACACGTCGAAAGCCAGGGGCGTTTCAAACGCAGGATTATCTACGGCGGGCATATTATTTCCCTTGCCCGGGCGATTTCCTGCAATGGTTTGGCCAATGCCTTAAGGGTGGCGGCGATCAATGGCGGGCGTCATTGCGCGCCGACTTTTGCCGGGGATACGATCTATGCGTGGTCTCGAATTACGGATACGCACGAAGTGCCAAAGCGCGACGATGTCGGGGCGTTGCGCATACGGACGATAGCGGCGAAAGATCACGATCAAATGGTTTTTCCGGCGGCGGAAGAAATCAAAGCGATGCCCTTTATCGTCCTTGATCTTGATTTTACGGTCTTGATTCCGCGCCGGGGATGATGCCGTTGAAATGGTCTTGATTCGCCGCCCTGGGATGATGCCGTTGAAGCGGTCTTGATTCCGGGCCGGGGGCGATGCCGCCGAAACGGTGTTGATCCCATGTTGATTCCATGGCGCATCCGGTCGTGACGTAGTAGGATAAGAATATGTTCTGGAGATATAGCCATCATGAAGGTTAGCGCGAACCACCGTCCTCTTTCCCCGCATCTGCAGATTTATCGCCCTCAGATCACCTCGGTTTTGTCGATCATGCACCGGTTGACGGGGCTTGTCCTCGGTCTGGGTGGGCTTTTCTTTGCCGGCGGATTGGCCTTGATCGCGTGGGCGCCCGCCGTTCTGGAGGACTTGCGGCGATGGGATGATTCCCTTGTCATGTCTTGGGCGGGATCGATCGTGGTATTTTTCTGGCTATGGGCGTTTTTCTATCACCTTCTTAACGGGGTGCGTCATATCGTTTGGGATACGGGAAGGGGCTTTGATCAATCGATGGTCACGTTCTCCGGCTGGGCGGTTGTGGTGCTTTCTTTATCGTGCACGGTTGGGCTGTGCCTGTTTTGGTCGATGGATGCAAAGGGGATGAATATGATGGGGGGATGGTGGTAAAATCAACCGTATCCAATACCCGTCCGATGGTATCGGCCCGATCGTCAAGACCGGTATGGCACTGGCTTGGACAACGGGTCACCGGGGTCGTTCTGATTCCATCCGGACTGTGGTTCATTTGGTCGTTGCCCGTTTTCTGGCATGGCTTATGGCACGTTGATCCGGCCGGTTTGGCGCAATGGCTGTCCGAACCATCGGCCTTTATTGCCATGTTGTTTTTCACCATTGCTCTTTTTCGTCATTTCCATTTTGGGTTGGAAGTGATCATTGACGATTATATCCATGGTGCTTTGGCCCATCGTTTGTGCCATGTTTTTGCCTCGGTTTTATGTTGGGGATCGATGGCCGTATCGGTGGCGGCCATTTTGTCTCTCGTTTTTAGACATACTTCCTAGACATATTTTTTAGATATATTTTGTAAGGGCACGGTATCGCATTATGGTTCAATCATATGACATGACATATCACGACTATGACGTGGTTGTGATCGGTGCCGGCGGTGCCGGTTTGCGGGCCGCGATGGGGGTCAGCGAGGGGGGGCTGAAAACCGCTTGTATCAGCAAGATTTTTCCGACCCGTTCCCATACCGTGGCCGCCCAAGGCGGAATCAGCGCGGCCCTTGGTAACATGGGACGGGATGATTGGCGTTGGCATATGTATGACACGGTCAAGGGGTCGGACTGGCTTGGCGATCAAGATGCCATTGCCTTTATGTGCCGCGAGGCAATTGATTCCGTTGTTGAATTGGAACATCTAGGGGTGCCGTTCTCGCGCACGGATGAAGGCACCATTTATCAACGTCCCTTTGGCGGGATGACCACCGAATTCGGCAAAGGCCGGGCCGAGCGTACCTGCGCGGCCGCCGATCGTACCGGGCATGCCATTTTGCATACCCTCTATCAGCAATCCCTTAATCACAAGGTCGATATGTTTATCGAATTCTTCGTCCTTGATTTGGTTTTTGACCGGGATGGATGTTGTTTGGGGGTGGTCGCCTGGAAGTTGGAAGACGGCACGATTCATTTTTTCCGGGCGAAGGAAACGATTATGGCAACCGGGGGATATGGGCGATGCTATTTTTCCTGCACGTCGGCCCATACCTGCACCGGCGATGGCGGCGGTATGGCCTTGCGTGGCGGATTGTCCCTGCAAGATATGGAATTTATTCAATTCCATCCAACCGGAATTTATGGCGTCGGGGTTTTGATCACCGAGGGCGCGCGCGGTGAAGGCGGCTATCTGACCAATGCCGGAGGGGAACGATTCATGGAACGTTATGCCCCTCACGCCAAAGACCTTGCGTCGCGCGATGTGGTCAGCCGCGCAATCATCCAAGAGATAAGAGCAGGCAACGGCTGTGGCCCGCGCAAGGATCATGTCTTGCTTAATCTTCAGTCGCTCGATCGGCGTATCATCGAAAAACGATTGCCGGGCATTACCGAATCATCGAAAATATTCGCCGATGTTGACGTCACCCGCGACCCGATACCGGTCCAGCCAACGGTGCATTACAATATGGGGGGGATTCCAACCGATAAACATACGCGGGTTTTGCATGTCAACGGGTCGAATGATATCGTCCCGGTTCCCGGTTTGATGGCGATTGGCGAGGCGGCGTGCGTTTCCGTGCATGGGGCCAATCGATTGGGGTCGAACTCCCTTCTTGATTTGGTCGTTTTCGGCCGCGAGGCGGCCAATCAATGCCGCCGGACGATCGCCAAAGAGGGCGGCGGTGCCATGCCCGATCCGCCAAAGGCGCAATTGGATCGGATCATGGATCGATTCGATCGCCTTCGCCACGCCGATGGGGAATTCTTGACCGCAGATTTACGGGGAAAGATGCAGCATATCATGCAGCGTTATTGCCCGGTCTATCGTGATCACGAGACAATGGAAAAGGGCATGGCGGAATTGGCCGCGCTGGAGAAGGAAATCGCGTCCATTCGGGTGGCCGATCGCTCGATGATTTGGAATTCGGATTTGGTCGAAACATTGGAATTTGAGAATTTGTTCTTACAGGCGAAAGTTTCCTTGCATGCAGCCCATAACAGAAAAGAAAGCCGTGGGGCCCATGCGCGGGAGGACTACGCCGAACGTGACGATGATCAGTGGATGAAACATACCCTGGTTCGGATTGATCACAATGGCAAGGTCGGTATTGATTATCGTCCGGTTGTCCTTGATCCGCACATCAAAGGTGTCGGGAGTATCGCCCCGACCCGGCGGATTTACTGAATAATGTGCTACTATTCGGGGCATTTTTCGACTTACTATTAATGCATTGGGAGCACTTCGCATGGTTCAATTTCGACTACCGGCCCATTCTCGCTTAGAGAAGGGTAAAACCCATACCGATACCGGTGGCGGGTCAAAAAAAACATTCGATATTTATCGTTGGTTGCCCGATGCCATGAAAACGCCCCGCATCGACCGTTTCGAGGTCAGCGCGCAAACCGGGCCGATGGTGCTTGACGTTTTGATTGCGATTAAAGGCACGCTTGATCCAAGTTTGACTTTTCGCCGTTCCTGTCGCGAAGGGGTATGCGGTTCCTGCGCGATGAACATCAACGGGGTCAATACCCTTGCCTGTCTTAGTCCGGTGCGCGCATTGAAAGGGGTGGTGCGCATTTTTCCGTTGCCCCATTTGCCGGTGATCAAGGACTTGGTGCCGGACATGACATCTTTTTATCGTCAATATGCGGCGGTCAAGCCATGGTTGCAGAATGATGGTAAAAAGCCCGATCGTGAACGGCGCCAATCCCCGCGCGAGCGCGCGCCGATCGAAGGGCTTTACGAGTGTATTTTATGCGCGTGTTGTTCGACGGCCTGCCCCAGTTATTGGTGGAATGGCGATCGTTTCCTCGGCCCTGCCGCCCTTTTGCAGGCACAGCGTTGGATCGGCGATTCGCGTGACGCCAAGACGGATGAACGATTGGATATGATGAAAGATGCGTTTGCGCTCTACCGTTGCCATACGATTATGAATTGCACCAAGACATGTCCCAAAGGCCTTAATCCGGCCCGGGCGATTTCCCGTATTAAAAGGGCATTGGTGGAAAAAGAATTAAGGCGGTTGCCGTAATGCGATGGTCGCTCGTTGCCGGTCGCCATGCGCCGATGCGCCCCGCGATGGATAACGCGATGCCCGCAATAGATCCTGGGATAGATCTGGCGATGGATCCCGCGATACCCGCAATAGATCCCGGGATAGATCCGGGGCGCAATCGGGTCGGGGTCGATCGGTTTCCTCGGTCACTGCTTGGCGGTGCGTGACGGCATGTCCGGGCGCCGTTCCCATATTTTTAGGGAGTATTGAGATGCCAAAACCCTCCAAAGGACAAGATACATGGCAGCGTTTGCACTCCGGCGGGCGTGCATATTCTTTTATCGATTTGCCGCAAATGGCCCGCGCGTGCGGTTTGGATCTTGAAAAACTGCCGTTTTCGATTCGTGTCTTGCTCGAAAACCTCTTGCGGCATGGGGGGCAAGGATCCACCGATAGGGATCGGCTTGCCGATCTGGCGGCGCGTTATCGTCCGGGCGGGCAAGGAAAGAATTTTGATATTATTTTTCACCCGGCCCGCATTTTGATGCAGGATTTCACCGGGGTTCCGGCCATTGTCGATCTTGCGGCAATGCGCGATGCGGTGGCTTTGTCCGGCATGGATCCGCGTAAGATTGCGCCGTTATGTCCCGTTGACCTTGTCGTCGATCATTCGCTGAGTGTTGATGTATTCGCGAGTGCCGATGCTTTCAAGCGCAATGTCGAGCGCGAGTTTGAAAGAAATCACGAGCGTTACGCCTTCCTTCGATGGGGGCAAGAATCCTTTGCCAATCTTCGGGTTGTCCCGCCGGGAATGGGGATATGCCATCAGGTCAATCTTGAATATTTGGCGAAGGTCGTTTGGCAGGGCGAGGACGGCAATGGCGGGCAAATGCTTTATCCGGACACCGTTCTCGGCACCGATTCCCACACGACGATGATCAACGGGTTGGGGGTGCTTGGCTGGGGCGTTGGTGGGATCGAGGCCGAGGCGGCCCTTTTGGGGCAGGGGTATTCGATGGCCTGTCCGGATGTTATCGGGGTGCGGCTTGAAGGGTGTTTGGGGCCGGCCGCAACGGCGACGGATTTGGTATTGCATGTCACCCAAGTGTTGCGCGAATACGGGGTGGTCGGCAAATTTGTTGAGTTCACCGGCACCGGATATCACACCCTTTCGGTGGCCGATCGGGCGACCGTGGCCAATATGTCCCCGGAATATGGCGCGACCTGTGGATTTTTCCCGATCGATGCCCAGACATGCGCGTATCTGCGCGCCACCGGACGGCCGAGTGCGCATGTTGCCCTTGTGGAAGAATACGCCAAGGCGCAGGGACTTTGGCGGGATGACACGGATGCCGAACCGGTGTTTACCGATATCGTGCCGTTGGACATGTCCAAGGTCGAGCCCAGTTTAGCGGGGCCGAAACGTCCCCAGGACAAGGTTCTTTTATCGGATGCGGCCCGTTCCTATCGCGCGCTTGAGCCGAATTTGGGGCGTGGCGGCAAAGCGGGATTAAGGCAGGCCAAAATCAAAGACGAGGATTGGCTGTTGTCCGACGGTGATATTGTTATTGCCGCGATTACCAGTTGCACCAATACGTCAAATCCGGCAACGATGATGGCCGCCGGGCTGCTGGCCCGTCATGCGGTTGCCCGTGGGCTTCGCTGTGCCCCTTGGGTCAAGACATCCCTTGCCCCCGGATCACGTGCGGTCAGTGCCTATCTGGATGCGGCCGGGCTGCTGGATGATCTGGCCTGTCTAGGATTCCATGTCGTTGGCTATGGGTGCACCACATGTATCGGTAATTCCGGTCCTCTGCCGCCCAAAATCGCAGAGGCCGTCCGCGCGCAGGATCTGAATGTCGTTTCGGTTCTCTCGGGCAATCGTAATTTCGAAGGGCGTATCCATCCTCAAACGCGCGCCAATTACCTGGCATCGCCACCATTGGTCGTTGCGTACGCTTTGGCCGGAAGTATCAAGAACGATATGATTCATGATCCGATCGGGCATGACCGCGCGGGAAAGCCGGTCTTTCTTGCCGATCTTTGGCCGAAGCCAGATCAAATTAACGCGTTGATCGAACAATGCTTATCATCGCGTTTATTCCGCGAGCGATACGATGACGTTTTTTCCGGTACCGATGAATGGCAATCGATTGCGGTGCCGGAGGGTGTCCGCTACGCATGGGATGAAAAATCGACCTATGTGCGCAATCCTCCGTTTTTCCAACCCCGAAAAACGTCCGCCGTGTTGACCGGTTTGCGCCCCCTTTTGATCCTTGGCGATTCGGTGACGACGGATCATATTTCCCCGGCCGGAACCATTGCCGAAAATAGTCCGGCGGCCGATTATCTGCGATCGTGCGGGGTGCATCCGGGGGAATTCAATTCGTACGGATCACGACGGGGCAACCACGAGGTGATGATGCGCGGCACTTTTGCCAATATCCGTATTCGCAACCATATGACTCCCGGTCAAGAAGGGGGCGTGACCATGCTGTATCCGGAGAAAAAGCAAATGTCGGTTTATGATGCCGCCGTCCGTTACCGACAGCGAGGAACGCCGTTGATCGTTGTTGCGGGCAAGGAATATGGTTCCGGTTCATCGCGTGACTGGGCGGCAAAAGGGGTTCGATTGCTTGGGGTCGATGTTGTTCTGGCCGAAAGTTTTGAGCGTATCCATCGCTCTAACCTTATTGGCATGGGGGTTCTTCCCCTGCAGATGGACGGCGCGACAAAAGACCTTGTCGGGGATGAAACGTTTGACATTTCCGGTTTGGAAAAAGGTATTTGCCCCGGGATGGAGGTATCGGTTCGCATCCATCGGAAAGAAGGCGAAAAGGGTCGGCCAATCACCCGCCCGGCCATCTGCCGAATAGATACCGAAGATGAAAAAAAATATTATGAGAGTGGCGGTATCTTGCCCTATGTCGTAAAGCGGATAGGCCGGATGTCATGATTATTGGGGCAGGGGGTATGAAAAAAGCGACAAAAGATAATGGAATGGACGGCGATGGCGAAGATATGTCGAGAATAGAAATCTTTTGCCGTGAAAAGGGATTGCGTATGACCGGCCCGCGGCGCGCGATCATTCAGGTGATTGCCAAGGCCAAGGATCATCCCGATGTTATTCAACTGCATGAAAGAGTGGCGAAAATTGATTCCAATATCAGTATTTCAACGGTCTATAGAACGGTTCGACTATTGCGTGAGGCAAATATCCTTGAGCAACATCAATTTGGCGACGGTCGGGCCCGATACGAAAAATCGGGTCGGCGCCACCATGATCATTTGATTGACGTGACGACGGGGCAGGTATTTGAGTTTCAGAACAAGGATATCGAAGCCCTCCAGGAAAAGGTCGCGCGGCAGATGGGGTATCGAATCGTCGATCACAGACTCGAGTTGTTTGTCGTGCCGATAGGGAAAAAGAAGATCGGGCAATCGTAATGCGGCATCATCGGCATGGGATACAGGACTACGTAATGCGGCATCACCGGCATGGGATATAGGCCTTATGCTATAGACACGACATGACCGCCGTCATGCCGCCGCCGCGCCCATATGCGTGTTCGTATTCATGTTTGGGGCGGGCGGAGGAATCGCGATTGGGATAAAAGGGCGATGCTGAACGTCATTTTGATAGAAGGGGACGATCACCGGCTCGAGGCGGCCCAGGAACTTCGTCATCGTGTCTTTTTTCCGGATACGCCGAAAAATGGACATATGCGCCGCGACCGTGATGCGTTTGATCGGCATTGTCGCCATTTGATTGTTTATGACAAAGCCCATGCCCGTGTGGCCGCGACCTGCCGTTTGTTGGATCGGGCCGGGGCCGGCACAAGCGGTGGTTTTTATACCCAGCAAGAATTCATCCTTCCTTTTGTCGATGCCGATGGTGGCGAATTGCTTGAAATCGGTCGCCTTTGCGTGGACGCGCGCTATCGACAAAGCCGGGCCACGCGCCTTTTATGGCGCGGCTTGGCCGAGTGCATAGAGCGCTATCGGGCAAAGTATATTTTTGGCTGTGTATCGCTTCCCGGAACCGATCCGTCTTTATGGCACGGCTTGTTGTCGCGCTTGTGGGCCCGGCGCCTCGCCCCGCCCGATATGCGTCCGGTTGCCCGTCCCGATCGCGCCGTAAAAATGGCACCGACGGCCGATAACGACGTGGCCTTGCCATTGCAGCCTTTGATCAAGGCGTATCTGCGGGCCGGTGCTTATATCGGTGAAGGGGCGGTGATCGATCGGCAATTTTCGGTTATTGATATATGTATGATTGCCCGTACCGGCAAAATGATACGGCGTTACATACGCAAGCAACGGGTATTGTAATATGCTGGCTTTTATCCGCATTGTTGCCGCCGTTATCTGGTTTGCCGTGACATTGCCGGTGCAGATGGTGATTTTTGCCGTCGGTATTCGATCGGCATCGATTGCGCACTGGGTGCACCGGGGCCTTGCCATTATCGCCGGTGTCCGGATACGTGTTTCGGGGCATCGGTCAACCGCGCATCGGCCATCTTTTTATGTCTGCAATCATTGCTCGTGGTTGGATATTATCATCATCGGTTCATTGTTGCGTGGGGCATTCATCGCCAAAGAGAGCATCCGTTCTTGGCCGTTCTTTGGATTGTGCGCGATTTTACAGCAAACGATTTTTATCGATCGTCATGCGTCTCGTCAGATAAGGGAACAAAACCGAACCTTGGCCCGATGTTTGCGGGGTGGTCGGACGCTGATCCTCTTTGCCGAGGGAACGACGAGTGACGGATGTCGGGTGCTTCCTTTTAAAAGCACCCTTTTTGAATCTCTCTTCTCGCCCATGATCGATCATGGCAAGAGCGATGTTCGTGTGTGCCCGATCTCACTAATATACGTCAAATCCGGCTCTCGCCGTCTATCTTCAAACACCCCGTCGCCGGTCGCTTGGTACGGGGATGCGACCCTATTACCCCATATATGGAAAGTCTTTTCCCTTCCCGTGATGGAGGTTCGGGTCCATTTCCATCGACCGGTCGATCCGCGTGATTTTCCCGACCGCAAGGCGCTTGCTCGCCATTGTCATGACGTGATCGAGAAACGCTTCACCCGTGTCATGACCCGTGTCATGATCGGCCCGGCCACGAAAGATAACGGCCAAGATAAGAGTAAAATTTAATGGAATGATGGTTTCTCGTCGTGCTATAATGATCCCCTTTGTGGCGTCAACTCTAGGGACCTTTATTTTTTCCTTTTTTCCGTTGGGCACCGTGCGCGACGCCAAAATGTTGCGTTGATGAAGAAATTATATCTTAAAACATATGGGTGCCAGATGAACGTCTACGATTCGGATCGAATCGTCGATCTTCTTTCGGGCAAAGGGTACGCGCTGACCGATCATCCGGACAATGCCGATATGATGCTGATCAATACCTGCCATATCCGCGAGAAAGCAACGGAAAAGCTGTATTCCGATTTGGGGCGGCTGCGCCGCCACAAGGCCACACGTCAGGGACAGGGAAAAGACACCCGAATTATCGTTGCCGGATGCATCGCGCAGGCGGAAGGAACCGAAATCTTCCGGCGCATGCCCTTTGTCGATGCCGTTGTCGGCCCCCAGTCGTACCATCGCTTGCCGGATATGTTATCGCGGATCGAGGAAAAACGTCCCAAAGTCGCCGAAACCGATTTTGACGCGGTGGCGAAATTCGATGCGCTGCCACAGCCGGGGCGACGTGGGGTCAGCGCGTATCTTTCCATTCAGGAAGGATGCGATAAATTTTGCAGCTTTTGCGTCGTTCCCTATACGCGCGGTTCCCAATACTCGCGCCCGGCAGCGGATATTTTGACGGAAGCGCGGCGCATGGTCGATCAAGGCGCGCGGGAAATCATCCTGCTTGGGCAGAATGTCAATGCCTATGCCGGGGATGGGCCGAAGGGGGGTATATGGTACCTCGGGCAATTGATGTTCGGGTTGGCCCGCATCGATCGGTTGTTGCGCATTCGTTACACGACATCCCATCCGTGCGATATGCGCGATGACCTTTATGATGCCCATCGGAATGTGCCCCAGGTCATGCCGTTTTGCCATCTGCCGGTACAATCGGGATCGGAAAAAATATTAACGGCGATGAATCGCCACCATTCGATCGCGGATTATCATCGTGCCATTGATCGCTTGCGCCGGTCTCGGTCGGATATGGCGTTTTCTTCCGACTTTATCGTCGCATTCCCGGGCGAGGATGACGATGATTTCCAGGCCACTTTAGATCTTGTCGAGCGCGTCGAATTTGCCCAAGCCTATTCATTCAAATATTCCCCCCGTCCGGGAACCCCCGCAACGACCATGCAAAACCCGATTCCGGCAAGCACGGCCGACAATCGATTGCAAACCCTGCAATCGGTGATCAATCGGTTGCGATCCGATTTTAACCGTCGTTTTATAGGCACGTCCGTGCCGGTCTTGATCGAACGCTATGACCGTTCGCGCGGCCAGTTCAAGGGACGCAGCCCGTGGATGCAACCGGTCTATATACCGGGCCCGGCGGATGACGAACGGATTGGCACGATCATCGATGTGGCGGTGCATGATTGCGGCTTGCATGCGTTGAGCGGATCCCTCGATCATCGATCCGATACCGTGGGTGGCAATCCAAAGGGCAAGGGCATCGATACGCCCTGCCAAGGGGAGAGCGTTGTCTAAATCCGCAGCCCGTGCGCCTGTCCATAATTCGGCCCATAATTCGACCCATGATTCAATCCGTGATTCAACCGGTGATTCCGCCGGTGATTCTTTGGCCGTGCCGTTACGGAAAAAAGTCCTTGCCAAGGGGAGAGCGTTGTCTAAATCCGCAGCCCGTGCGCCTGCTCATAATTCGGCCCGTGATTCGACCCGTGATTCGACCCATGATTCAGAGGGTGATTCTTTGGCCGTGCCGTTACGGAAAAAAACCCTTCGTCTCGAATTCGATAATCACGATCGCCTCCAGGTTTTATGCGGCGCGCGCGATCGCCATCTCGAGACGTTGGAAAGCAAGGCCAAGGTGACGATTCTGGCCCGGGGCAATGTTCTGACGATAAGCGGGCGACCCGAACCGGTCGGCCATGTCGGTGATGTTCTTCGTCACTTGTATCAAAATCTTTGTGACGGGCAAGATATCGATATGGCTCGGATCGATCGGGTGTTTCATGGCGATGGCGTCCCCAATTCGGGGTCGCGCGCCGATCCTCTTATTCATCCTCTTTTGCATATCGGCCGGCGTCCGATCATTCCCCGTTGTCATCGTCAACACGAATACCTCGATATGCTTCGCCGTCATCCGGTTGTGTTTGCGATCGGGCCGGCCGGTACCGGCAAAACCTATCTGGCGGTTATGCACGCCGTTTCTCTTTTTCTGGCCGGTGCGATCGATACGATTATTTTGACCCGACCGGCGGTCGAAGCCGGTGAAAAACTAGGGTTCTTGCCGGGGGATATGAAAGAAAAAGTCGATCCTTATTTGCGTCCTCTTTACGATGCCTTGCGCGATGCCTTGCCGCAAGATCGGGTGATGCGGTTGATAGAGCGCGGCGACATCGAAATTGCACCGCTTGCCTTTATGCGTGGTCGAACCCTTAAAAACGCTTGTGTGATTTTTGACGAAGCCCAGAATGCAACCGGAAAACAATTGAAAATGCTGCTTACCCGGTTGGGGGAAAATTGCCGTGTCGTTATTACCGGCGATCCTTCCCAGGCCGACCTCGATACGGGGGACGCATTGTCCGATGCGGCCCGTATTCTTGATACGATTGAAGGAATAACGGCGATCCATTTCACCGATGCGGATATTGTCCGGCATTCTTTGGTTCAAAAAATCGTTCTTGCTTATGATGCTTTTGCCAAGAAAAGGCAACGGATGCAAAGCCGGACAAAGGAGACGCTTCGTTGACTCGGGCATCCATTGGATCAATGGCCAATGGCCGCGATCATCGCCGCCCAAAGCGGGTTCGGGTCAATGTGTTAATCCGCGATCCGTGGTGGAAGAAAATAAGCGCGCCGGTGCGCCGGTGCAAAAAGGCGGTGGCGGTGGCCATCGATGCTTTTTTGGACGATGCGGATACCATGATTGGCGGTGGACACAAAAACACCGATGAAAAAGACGCCGTTGCCTATGAAATCTCCATTCTTCTGGCCGATGACAAGTGCTTGCGCCGCTTGAATCATCGCTATCGCGGGATGGATCGGGCAACCAATATATTGGCTTTTACCGCCGGTGATGATGCGGGCGCGGCATTTTTATCCGGCGATCTTGCCTTGGCCGGCGACACCGTGTGCGCCCAGGCCAAAGCCGCCGGTATATGCCCGGCTTTTCACCTTACCCATCTGGTGGTGCATGGAACGCTGCACCTGCTTGGTATGGATCATGACACCCCCGATCGGGCCAAGCGCATGGAAGAAATGGAAACAAAAGCCCTGGCCGTTTTGTCGATTCCGGACCCATATCGTTTCGATCGCCCCAATATGTCCCCCGATACGACACGCGATGTGGCCCCCGATATGACTCGTGATGTGGCCCCCGATATGACCTCCGATACGACACGTGATGTGGCCCCCGATATGTCCCCCGATATGAATCGTGATGTGGCCCCTGATGTGGCCCGCGGCGGCGATTGTGAATCGGGTTTTGATGCATCGACAATACGCCGACCGGTCGATGGTGTCTGATGGCGGCGCGTTCCCATTCTTGGATCACGTCCATCCAAAAATTCTTTTGGCCGGCGGGAAAAACGAAAAAAAGCACGATGGCTTGGGGCGATGCCGATCATCACACCCCCGACGACGGCCGGGTGTTGCGTGCCGAAAAAGACATGCGAACCGCGCAAGCCATCGTTGAATTCGCCGGTTTGCGGGTCAAGGATGTCATGATTCCATCGGTGGATGTCATTTCGGTCGATGTTTCCAGGACGGTGGCCGCGGCAGCGCGCATTATGGATAAAAAGAATGTGGGAACCTTGATCGTTTATCGCCGCAAACTGGATGACATTATCGGGGTTGTCGATCGTCGGGCCATTATCGCCGCCATGATGGAGGAAAAAAAATCATTGGGTGCGATTGCCTTCAAGCCGATTTTAACCGTTACCTCGATGCGTGTCCTTGATCTGTTTTTCATGATGAGTGACCGTGATATCGATCATGCCGTTGTTGTCGATGAATACGGTGGGGTCGACGGGGTGGTTCATGCGGCGGCCATTTTGGAACGGATATTCACCGAAATTAGCAAATGGCGGGAGCATTCGGCCGATGGAATCATGGCGGTGCGTCCGTGCCCGGATGGCAGTTATATCGTCGGTGCCCGATGTCGTCTCGAGCAAATAAAACACCATATCAAGGGGTTCCGGGTGGATCAGGAAGAATACGGTGATATTGATACGATCGGTGGATTGGTCTTTTCATTGGCGGGGCGTATTCCGGTGCGCTCGGAAATTATCCACGCCCAAAACGGCTTTCATTTTGAGATCATCCGTGCCGATTCGCGCCGTATCCAGCAATTGCGAATCATCCCCGACAGCCAGGGCGGCAAAGGCCAAAAAAAGGCCGTGCGCCGCAAGGTCAAGAAGGTCAAAGAGTCCCCGGACAAGCAACGAACCCGGGATCGATCGGGGGACGGCGATTGATGGGCAGACGATCCATTCGGCATGACTGACATCATCGTATCGGGGTGGGTTGCGCCCGGAAACGGCATCGGATGATAAGGTTCGAAATGCCCATCGGAATGGGGCTTAAAATGGAGCCCAAAATATCGCCTACAATAGCGCCCAAAATATCGGGCGGGATATGGCCCAAAATATGGCCTACAATATCACTTAAAATATCGGGCAGATCGGATGATAAGGTTCGAAATGCCCATCGGGATGGGGCTTAAAATGGGGTCCAAAATATCGCCTACAATAGCGCCCAAAATATCAACTGGGATATGGCCCAAAATATGGCCCAGAATATGGCCCAAAATATGGTCTACAATATCGGGCGGGGTGGATGGAATGGCACGCCGGCCGAAAACCGCTTCATGCCTTCTTGGGGTGCTTGCGGTTGCGGCCTTGCCGCCCTTTTTTTTCTTTCCGGCTTTAATTCTGGCATTAAGCGGCTGGATATGGATGGTTGCCGATCGACCGTTGCGCGTTGTTGCCGTTTGTGGTTGGTGGTTCGGCTTTGGTTTTGCCGTATCCGGTCTTTACTGGATATCGATCTCCTTTGTGGTGCGCGGCGGCGATTTCGTCTGGATGGTTGCCCCGGCAATGTTGATCTTGTGGTCCGTCATCGCTTGTTTTCCGGCCCTTGCCATGACCGCATCGATCGGTTTTTGCCGGTTTGCCGGTTTGCGGGGCGTGGCAAGGATATTTATTTTTGCCTTGTGCTGGACGTTTGGCGAGTGGTTGCAAGGACGTTGGATTAGTGACTTTCCATGGAACCCGCTTGGGACGAGTGGGGCTTTTTCGGATGCCATGATTCAGCCGGCCGCATGGGGTGGGGTTTGGTTTTTATCCTTCCTTGCGGTGGTTATTGCGGCCATGCCGGCGGCATGGCCATTGTCGGCATATCGCCAAAAACCCCGGCGTCTTTGGCATCCTTGTGTCATTGCCGGTTGTTTGGCGATGCTGATTTTCACCGTCGGTCAGGCGCGGTTGCATGCGGATTTACCGGGCCCGGCACCGGGGCTTTTCCTGCATCTTGTCCAGGCGAATATCGCGCAAAAAGACAAACATAATCATGACCTGCGAGAGGATCATTTCCAGCGACAATGGCGCATGTCGATGGAATCCCTGCGTGATTATCCAACGCGGCCGGGATTGGCCACGGCCTTGATTTGGCCGGAAGATGCGTTTTTTTATCCCATCCAATTCGATCGGCAGAAGCGTTCCGCATTGGCGGCGTTATTACCGGAAAAAAGCGTTGCCCTGGTCGGGGCGTTGCGCTTTTCTTTTGTCGACGATCGCTTGGATCGGATTTGGAATTCTCTCTACGCGCTTGATCCAAACGGTTCCATTACGGCCTTCTATGACAAGCACCGTTTGGTTCCCTTTGGTGAATATATTCCCCTGCGCGGCCTGTTTGATCTGGACAAGATAACCCCCGGCCAGCGGGATTTTTCGGCCGGCCCGGCCAATCGCGTGATCGATCTTTTCACGATACCGCCTTTTTCGCCGCTGATTTGCTATGAGGCCATTTTTTCAAGCCGGGTTTTGCCTTCCGGTGAGCGGGCCCAATGGCTGTTGAACGTAACCAATGATGGTTGGTTCGGTGACAGCAGCGGTCCGTGGCAGCATCTGACCTTGGCCCGCTTGCGCGCGACGGAGGAAGGCATCCCCCTGATACGGGTGGCCAATACCGGTGTTTCGGCCGTCGTTGATTCCTATGGCCGGATCGTCGCGTCCCTGGGACTGGACCGGCAAGGGGTGTTGCGGGCCGATTTGCCCGGCGCGATCGCAAGCACGCCCTATGGCCGCTATGGCGATGGCGGGTTTTTTGCCCTGTTACTCGCGGCGGGCGTGGTGGTTTCCATAGTCTTCGGTCGCCGGTTCCGGCGCCGTTCGATTTTTCATCGTTGATACGGCGGTGCGGTGGTTTTTGTCGGCGACGGTTGTATTGGCGACGGTTGGGCGGATGTGTTGGCAATGGTTGGCCAGTCAGTTGGACAGTCAGTTGGACGGTCGGTTGGTTGGGCGGTTGGGCGATCGGGGACAAGATCGCAAAGAATTGAATCAAGAAGCATGATTCCCGCATCGGTGACCCTTAGAGTGTGTCGATCGAGAATAATCCAGCCACGGTCTTGAAACGTATCCAAGGCGGACGGATTGAGGAATCGGTCGATTTCCAGACCGCTACGGTGATGGAAATAGCGGCGATCAATCCCCGCTTTCAGGCGCAATCCCATAATCAACATTTCGGTTGCCGTATCGAAACGATCGATATGTTGCCAAACGGGGTGGCGTGATTGCAGGGCATCATCAAGCCATTGCCGGGGATGATCCCTGTGCTTTTGGGTGCGCGACGCATGCCGATGGGCCATCCGGCTGTGGGCACCGGGACCGATGCCCAGATAATCACCATATTGCCAATAGGTGATATTGTGGCGCGATTGATCCGCGTCCCGGCCATAATTGGATATTTCATAGCGGTCAAAGCCGTGATCGCGCAGGACGTCCTCGGTTCGTCGATATAATCTTTCGGCCTGGTCATCATCGATGGCGCGCAGGCGTCCTTTTTGCCATCGTTCGTGAAAGGGCGTTCCCGGTTCGATCGTCAGTTGATAACACGACATATGTTGTCCGGCGATACGGCCGGCGTCGCCAAGTTCTTTCGTCCACGCATCGAGGCTTTGCCCCGGCGTTGCATAGATCATATCAAGGGATGTGCGGGGAAAGGTGGTAACGGCCATATCCATGGCGCGGATCGCCTCCTCGACACTATGGCGTCGACCGAGAAACGCCAATCGTTCGGGGTCAAGGGATTGGACGCCAATCGATAGGCGATTGACCCCGCTTTTGCGTAAATGGGTCAATTTTGATTGGTCGCAAGACCCGGGATTGGCTTCCAGCGTGATTTCGACGTCCGGGCCGAGAGACCATCGTCGGGCGACCCGGTCAATCAGACGGGCGCACAGATTTTCCGGCATCAGGGACGGGGTTCCCCCGCCGAAGAAAATGCTGCGGATGACGCGGTTTGGATATTTTTCGGCACTTTCGTCAATCGATTGAATGAAGGCATCTTGCCATTGCCGTTGATCAAGGGGGCCGCGTTGGGTGTATGAATTAAAATCACAGTAAGGGCATTTATGCGCGCAAAACGGCCAATGAAAATAAAGGGACAAATCTTGCCCGCGTTCCGAGAAAGAGGGGAGATGATCGGACGATTTTCCGGCCTTTAGCGGCAAGGGCGTGGCGGATGGTGGCATCACGGATGGTTCTTTATGGGTTTTTTTTGCATTTTTTCTGTATGGATTTCTTCCCATAGGCTTTTTCCCGTGAATTTCTTTCCGTGGGAATTTTGATGTGGGATTTTAATGGGGGAATCTTTCCGTGGAATTTTGCCGTGGAAATTTTAATGGGGGATTTTTACGATCAGCTTTTCGTTATGGGTTTTTTTGTGGACGATGCATGAACCGGCGTTTTGGCAGGCAGGCATCGGCAAAAGCGCGAAATGCCGCCATCCGGTGACTGATGGCATGTTTTTCGGTCGGTGCCATTTCGGCAAAGGTCGATCGATGGCCCCGTGGCACAAAAATCGGGTCATAGCCAAACCCCCGCGCGCCGCGGGCGGGCCAGGTCAAGGTGCCGTCGCAAGTGCCGACGAAGGTGTGTTCCTCACCGCTTGTCGTGACCAAAGCCAACGCGCAGACAAAGCGGGCGCGTCGATCGTCGTGTCCCTCAAGGCGGGTATGGATTTTGCGCATGGCCGCGGCAAAATCACGGTTTTTCCCGGCCCAGCGGGCGGAATATATCCCCGGTGCGCGGTCAAGGGCGATGACTTCCAGTCCCGAATCGTCGGCCAGGGCATCGCGCCCGCCCGCTTGGGCCGCGCAGCGGGCTTTAATCAGGGCGTTTTCAGTAAAATCGTGGCCATTTTCTTCCGGCTCCTCAAGGCCGAGATCCCCGGCGGATACGACGCGCAATGCCCAAGGGGCAAGCAATGTCGACATCTCGAGAACTTTGCCGGCGTTGTGCGAGGCGATGATTAATTTTTGATGTTCACGAAGCATGGTATTGGCGCATTATGTCGACATCCCGGTTATCGGAGTGACGCGATCGCCATTTTTGGAAAAACGATTTGGAAAAAGCGCACGAAAGAAACCACTCCGGTTCATATTTACACGAATATTAAAGTATGCGACATTTCTTTGTATACGCAATACCGTCGCGCAAGGTGGCGCGCGGAACGGCATCGCCGGATTTTATCGATCCGAGAATATTGTCGGTATCGTCGCCGATTTATCGCGCGGCTTCATGTTGCCGGGGGGATTGTAAAATGCGCCCGGGATTTCGGGATTACTTAAGAATTGGCGGAATGAGAATTGGCGAAATGCCCCCATTCGGGATTGTTTGAGGCCGGTGATGTCATTGCAATTTCACGATAAAAATCTTCTTCTTAGTCTGGATCGGCGTTCGCGCGAGGTGTTTAAGACGCTGGTGGACGAATACCTGGAAAGTGGGCTTCCGGTCGGTTCGATCGCCCTGGTCGATCGGCTGGAAAAGAAGCTTTCACCGGCCACCGTGCGCCATACCATGGCCAAACTTCAAGACATGGGGTTGCTTTACGCGCCGCATGTGTCGGCCGGGCGTCTTCCGACCAAAAGCGGATTGCGTCTTTTCGTTAGCGGCTTGCTCGAATGGGGTCGTCTTCCGGCGGGGGAGCGCTCGACCATTGAAGAATCCCTCGATGGGGGGGAGGGGCAGCTGAAAGAAATTTTCGATAAGGCATCACGGGTTCTTTCCGATCTGGCGGGATGCGCCTGTTTGGTTGCGGCCCCGGCCGATAGCACATCGGTGCGCTATGTCGAGTTTGTGCATGTCGATACCGAGCAGATCCTCGTCGTTCTGGTGCGGGAAAACGGATTGGTTGAAAACCGCCTCATGCAGGCACCGCCCGGATTGACTCAAAACGCCTTGGTCGAGGCCGGTAACTATCTAAACGCGCGCTTGGCCGGTCGGTCGTTGGTCGAAGTCTCGCAATCCATCATTGGCGAGCTCGAGGAACAGCAAGCGCAGATGGACGCCCTTTCGGCCCGTGTGGCCAAGGCCGGTCTTGCCAGTTGGTCGGGCGGAAACAAGGACTATCTTGTGGTTCATGGAAGTTTCCACCTGGTCGATAATATTGAGGTCTTCCAGGACATTGAAAAAATCAGTATGCTTTTGCGCAGTCTTGAGTCGGGAAGAATATCCCTTGATCTGTTGCGTTTGACCGAAGACGCCCAAGGGGTTCAGATTTTCATCGGCTCGCAGACGTTTTTATCGACATTGAGTGATTGTTCCGTGATAGCCGCGCCCTTACATCAAAAAGAAAAGCATATCGTCGGTGCGATTGGCGTTATCGGCCCGGCCCGAACCAATTACGCGCGCATCGTGCCGATGGTTGATTACACGGCTCATGTGATCAATCGTCTTCTCGTTCAACGTCAGGAAGATAGGGAAAAGTCATGACTCGTGGTGAAAAAAGTGAAAAAAGTCCGTTGATGGCGCCGGGCAAAAAGGCGGCGTCTCTTGGCGGCAAGAAAAATGGAAAATCGGCCAAGGCGAAAAAAATCGATTTTAAAAAGCCGCTTCAAAAGAAAATCGAAGAATTGGAAGCCAACACGGCAACCCTTGCCGAGCAGCTTTTGCGGGTTCGGGCGGAAAGCGAGAATCAGCGCAAACGGTACCGGCGCGAGATGGATGATAAATTGAAATACGCGAATGAGGATCTGGCCCGTTCGCTGGTTTCCGTTCTCGATAACCTGCAACGGGCCTTGCTTAGTCTTCCGCAAAAAAGCCCAAATCAACAAACGGATCAAGAAAGGCAGGGGGATCGTCAAAAAGAAAAAGATCATCCCGCTTTGGCAATGCTGGCCCAAGGCATTGAAGGAATAGAGCGTGAATTTCTTGCCGTATTCAAGCAATTCTCGATCGAACGGATCCAAGCAAAAGGGGAAATATTCGATCCCCTCGTCCATGAAGCGATGAGTCGGGTGCGGAATAACGATGTCTCTCCGGGCACGGTTGTCGAGGAATTTCGCGCCGGTTATCGTATCCATGATCGTCTTTTACGCCCCAGTGGGGTGTGCGTATCCTTTCGTGATACCGATGAAAAAGAGGGTGATAAAAAGGATGATAAAGAGGATAGGGATAATGACGAAAAACCCGAATAAAGCGGCATCGGCCAAGGCGTCATCCCGTTAACGATCCGGGTCCGCTGCCCCTTGATCATACACGGTCATGGGTGGTCATGCGTAGGTCAGGCGCCCCGTCGTCAAAAAACCCCGATAGGCATGACGCTCGATTGTGATGCCCCGATCGCGCGTTTGATCGCGCGCGCGCGTGCGTTCACGGGGTTTGGATTTTTCCCTATAGGGGATTTTTTTGAGACGAAAGCCTTTGCCATGTGACAGCGGACTTGAAATTCTCTATCTCTATCCATTATATAGCACTCACAGGCTATATCGTTTTTTTCACTTTCAGTGCGATGATTGCCGCTTTTTTTAGGGGTTGTTGCACTTTATATCGGAGGTTGCTCGATGGGAAAGGTTATCGGTATTGATCTTGGTACGACGAATTCTTGTGTCGCTATTATGGACGGCAAGGAAGCCAAGGTCATCGAAAATGAAGAGGGCGCGCGCACGACGCCGTCCATGGTTGCTTTTACCGACAAGGAACGCCTTGTCGGACAATCCGCCAAACGTCAGGCGGTGACCAATCCGGAAAAGACTCTATTCGCGGTCAAGCGGCTGATCGGTCGCAAGGTCGGGGATAAAGAGGTTTCCAAAGACAAGGATATGGTTCCCTACAAAATTGTCGCGGGCAAGAATAACGCGGCCTGTCTTGATATCGGATCGAAAACCTATACGCCAAGCGAGGTGAGTGCCTTTATTCTTCAGAAAATGAAGGATACGGCAGAACGCCATCTCGGCACGAAGGTGACCCAGGCGGTGATCACGGTGCCGGCCTATTTCAATGATTCCCAGCGCCAGGCGACAAAAGACGCCGGCAAAATTGCCGGGCTAGAGGTGTTGCGGATTATCAACGAGCCGACGGCCGCCTCCCTGGCCTATGGAATGGACAAGAAAAAAACCGGCACGATTGCGGTTTATGACCTTGGCGGCGGAACGTTCGACGTTTCGATTCTTGAAATTGGCGATGGTGTTTTCGAAGTCAAGTCGACCAACGGTGACACATTCCTTGGCGGGGAAGATTTTGACCAGCGCATTATCGACTATTTGGCCCAATCCTTTAAAAAGGAAAAGGGCATTGACTTGATGGCGGATAAATTGGCGCTGCAACGATTGAAGGAAGCGGCGGAAAAAGCCAAGGTCGAGTTATCGTCCGCCCAAAAGACCGACATCAATCTGCCTTTTATTACCGCCAATCAAGACGGCCCACAGCATTTGAACGTTGAATTGACCCGGGCCAAATACGAATCGTTGATTGAAGACTTGGTCATGCGCACGATTAAACCGTGCCAAGCGGCATTGAAGGATGCCGGTATGGAGGCCAAGGACGTATCGGAAGTGATCCTCGTCGGTGGGATGACCCGGACGCCGAAGATCTTTGCCGCGGTTAAGAAATTCTTTAATCGCGAGCCCAGTCGCGGCGTTAATCCCGACGAGGTCGTGGCCATGGGCGCGGCCATTCAAGGCGGTGTTCTGCAAGGCGACGTCCAGGATGTCTTGTTGCTGGACGTGACTCCGCTTTCTCTTGGGATCGAGACGGAAGGCGGCATCTTCACGAAGATGATCGATCGCAATACAACCATTCCAACGCGCAAGAACAATGTTTTTTCGACGGCCCAGGACAACCAGGCGGCGGTGACGATCCGTGTCTTCCAGGGGGAACGACCGATGGCGGCCGATAATAAGATTCTCGGCCAATTTGATCTGACCGAAATTCCACCGGCCCCGCGCGGCATGCCGCAAATTGACGTTGCGTTTGATATTGACGCAAACGGCATCGTCCATGTGTCGGCCAAGGACAAGGCCACCGGTAAAGAGCAAAAGATCAAGATCGAGGCATCGAGCGGATTATCGGAAGACGACATTAAACGCATGGTCCGGGATGCCGAAGACCATGCCGAGGAAGACAAGAAAAAGAAGGAACGCAGCGAAGTCTTCAATAATGCCGATACCCTGTGTCATATGAGTGAAAAGAACTTAAAAGACCATGGCGATAAAATTTCGGAAGAAGACAAAGCGGCCATTGAAACGGCGCTGAAGGAACTCAAGGCGGCGCGGGACGACAAGGATGCGGATATCGAGGACATCAAGAAAAAATCCGAGGCTTTGTCCACCGCGACAATGAAGTTGGGCGAGGCCATGTATAAGGCCGAACAAGAAAAGGCCACCCAAGAAGCGGCCCAGGAAGCGGCCAAGGAAAAAGCGACCGGGGACGGGGCAAAGGATAAAAAAGGCGATCCCGATATTGTCGATGCCGATTTCAAGGAAGTCGATAGTAAAGATGCGGAAAAAGCGGACACCGGCAAAGCCTCGGATTCGAAGAAGGACAGGAAATCTTCAAAGAAGACGTCCTCTGCTTGATCGCGGTTACCTTGGTGGGCCGTCATGGATGATTATTATCAGGTTCTGGGAATCGGGCGCGATGCCGATGCCGGTGCGGTGCGTTCCGCTTTTCGTAAATTAGCCAAGAAATATCACCCGGATGCCAATCCCGGCAATCAGGGCGCGGAACAAAAATTCAAGGAAATCAATCAGGCTTACGAAGTCCTGAAGGACAAGAAAAAGCGGGCGACCTATGATCGGGCGGGCCATGCCGCCTATACATCGGCCGCGACCGGTTCCGGCCCGGCCGGTGGTGGGGCCGGTGGCGGGTTTGGCGGATTCGGCGATGTTTTTGCCGATATCATGGGCGGTGAAGGTGGCTTTTTTCATTCTCGCGGCAACAGACGGCCCGGCAAGGGCAGTGACCTTCAATACGATTTAACCATTTCTCTTAAGGATGCTTTTCAAGGCAAAAAGGAAACCATTCATTTTTCCAGCGCGGTCGCCTGTGACCGGTGCCATGGATCGGGGGCGGCCCCGGGAAGCGAGAAAAGCCAATGCGGAACCTGTCATGGGCATGGCGTTGTCCGTAATCGCCAAGGATTCTTGACCATCGAGACCCCGTGTCCGCAATGCGGCGGCGAGGGCAGTACCATTTCCCAACCCTGTCCGGGATGTTCCGGCGAGGGACGAAAGGTCAAAAGCCGCGAATTGCGGGTATCGATTCCGCCCGGTGTTGACGAAGGCAATCGCATCCGTATCCAAGGCAAGGGAGAACACGGATACAAGGGCGCCCCGGCGGGTGATTTTTACGTTTCCATTCATCTGACCCCCCATTCCTTTTTTCATCGTGACGGTCACAATCTGACCTGTCATGTGCCGATCCCGATGACTTTGGCCGCTTTGGGGGGAAAGATAGAGGTGCCGATGATTGAGGGATCGCGCGTCGAGCTTGATATCCCGGCGGGAACCCAATCCGGGCATAAATTCCGGCTGCGCGGGAAAGGCATGCCGGTATTGAATGCCGGCGGCCGACGCGGCGATGTCTATATGGTGACGAATGTGGAAACGCCGCGTGATTTAACCCCGCGCCAAAAACAACTTTTAGAGCAGTTTGGCGAAGAGACCAGCGATGATCTGCATCATCCAAAGTCCGCCGGTTTTTTTGATAAATTGAAAAAATTATTCGAGCAGGAATAATCCCAAGGCGCATTCCCGCAAGGGGTATTTCAAGCGATCGCTTCGGATTATCATTTCCGTCTATCATTTCGGGGCATTCCCCTCGTTTATTATTTGGGGCATCATTTCGGGGTGTTCCCCACGTCTATCATTTCGGGGCATTATCCCAGGCATCACTCCGGGGTGTTCCCCTCATCTATTATTACCCTGGCGATTATCCCCTCAAAGATCATCTTAATGGGTCGGCCGCAATGAAGAGTGGGCGACGAATGGACATGTGATCGGATAGCGGATGATCAAGGGCCGATAAAAAAGCCCCATGCCCTTGATCGGATAGCGGATGATCAAGGGCCGATAAAAAGCTCATGACGGGGACATTGATGTCGATTTGATCGTGCATTATCCGTCATCGAAACACATATAAATGGGATAGGTAAATAAAATAGGTAAAAACGAAAGAGGCATCGGACGCCATGCCACACTCGATTAAACAACGGCAAAGATGAGAGGTCATTTTGTGAATACGGAAAAATACACCCAAGCCTTGCGCCATATTATGCACGAAGCCCAGAATATCGCTTTGGCCCGTTCCCACCAGCGGATCAAACCGATGCACGTGCTGCGGGCAATGCTTGAGGACAGGGACGGTCTTATGGTCGCGTTGCTTCGTTCCGGTGGGGTGGACGCGGATCACGCCATACGCCTTGCCGAGGAAAGCCTTAAGTCGGAAAGCAAGGTCGAGGGTTCGGATTTGCTGCTGGACACGCAAACCGCGCGTCTTTTGGCCAACGCGGAAAAGGCGGCAACCAAGAATGGCGATCGTTTTTGCAGCTGTGAAACGTTGCTGCAGGTCATGATTGATCGGTGCTCGGATATTGCTTCTTTGTTGGAAAAGGCCGGACTCGATCAAAAGCGGCTTGATGCGGCGGTGCGTGACCTGCGCAAGGACGGCACGGTCGACAGCGCGGATGCGGAAAACCACTATCGATCCTTGGAAAAATATACGATTGATTTCACGCAAAGAGCGCGCGACGGAAAGTTGGATCCGGTTATCGGTCGCGATGATGAAATTCGTCGAACCATGCAGGTATTATCACGTCGAACGAAGAACAACCCGGTTTTGATCGGAGAGCCGGGTGTGGGTAAGACCGCCATCGCCGAGGGTCTTGCCCTTCGTATTATGCGCGGTGACGTTCCCGAGAGTTTGCGGGATAAAAGACTGATGGCATTGGATTTGGGATCCCTTCTTTCCGGCACCAAATTCCGTGGCGAGTTCGAGGAGCGATTAAAGGCCGTGCTGAAAGACATCGGCGGGGCGAATGGCAATATTATTTTGTTTATCGACGAGCTGCATACGTTGGTCGGGGCCGGTGCGGGGGAAGGGGCGATGGACGCGTCGAACATGCTTAAACCCGCTTTGGCGCGGGGTGATTTGCGTTGTTTGGGGGCGACGACATTGGATGAATATCGCAAATATATCGAGAAAGACGCCGCCCTGGCCCGGCGTTTCCAGCCGGTTTATATCCCCCAGCCGGGGGTTGGCGATACCATTTCCATTCTGCGCGGCATCAAGGAAAAATACGAATTGCATCACGGTGTTCGAATCAAGGATGATGCCTTGGTTTGCGCGGCGACGTTGTCGCATCGCTATATCACCGATCGTTTCTTGCCCGACAAGGCGATTGACCTTGTCGACGAAGCAGCGTCCCGTTTGCGTATGCAGGTGGATTCAAAGCCCGAAGAATTGGACGAGTGGGATCGGCGTTTGATCCAGATGAAGATCGAACGCGCGGCACTGGAAAAAGAAAAGGATCGCTCCTCGCTTCGACGTCGGCAAAGCCTTGAAAAAGAGATTGCCGATCTTCAGGAAAAAGTCGATGCCCTTCAGGCCCGCTGGCAGGCCGAACGTCAAAATGTCGAGACCATTCGCGCGATCAAGGCCAAACTTGAAAAGGCGCGGATCAATCTGGAATCGGCCCAGCGTCAAGGCGCGTTGGAAGATGCCGGGCAATTGCGCTATGGCACCATTCCGGAATTGGAAAAGACTCTCGAAAAATTGCTGGATGAAGAAAAGGCGAGAAGTTCTTTGGTCGAGGAAGAAGTCAATCGCGAGCATATCGCCCATATTGTTTCGCGCTGGACCGGTATTCCGGTGGATAAAATGATGGAGGCGGAAAAGGAAAAACTTCTACGGATGGAGGATTTTTTGCACCGGCGCGTCATTGGCCAAGACGAGGCCATCACCGCCGTTTCAAATGCGGTGCGCCGCGCCCGGGCCGGGTTGCAAGACCCTTCGCGACCGCTTGGCTCGTTCCTTTTTCTGGGCCCGACCGGCGTCGGTAAAACCGAACTATGCAAGGCATTGGCCGATTTTCTTTTTGATGACGAACAGGCCATTTTACGGATGGATATGTCGGAATATATGGAAAAACATGCGGTTGCCCGTTTGATCGGCGCCCCTCCCGGCTATGTCGGTTATGAAGAAGGCGGGCGTTTGACGGAAGCGGTGCGCCGCCGCCCCTATCAGGTTATTTTGTTTGACGAGATCGAGAAAGCCCATCCCGATATATTCCATATCTTGCTTCAAGTGCTGGACGATGGAAGACTCACCGACGGCCAGGGCCGGACGGTCGATTTTCGCCATAGCTTGATTGTCATGACATCGAATCTTGGCGGTGACTATATCGGTAATCTTGCGGACGATCGGCCGGTTGGCGATGTCGCGGACAAGGTGATGGATGCCGTGCGTTCCTCTTTCCGCCCCGAGTTTCTTAATCGCCTTGATGAAATGATTCTTTTTCATAAGCTCAACCGCGATCATATGGGCCGGATTGTCGCCATTCAAAGCCGACATATATCCCAACTGCTGGAAAAGCAGGGGGTAAAAATGATCTTGGATGACAAAGGTTGCCGGTGGTTGGTGTCGGCGGGCTGGGATCCGGCCTATGGGGCACGGCCTTTAAAACGGGTGCTGCAACGGTATCTGCAAAATCCGATGGCAGAGATGATTTTAGACGGGCGCCTGGCGGCGGGACAGATCGCCAAGATAAGCGCGTCGGAGAAAGGAATCGATATAAAGGTGAGCAAAAATCCGGAAACGACCGAGTCTTCAGCCGCCGCCTAAGGCAACGGTCGTATCGCTTGCCTCGAGCGAGGCATAACTTGCTAGTCGTTGATCCATGACCTTTTGAAACCGAGCCATTTCTTTTTTATCGAGCCGGCTTTTTTTCAATATTTTAAACGTCATCGGGTTGACGCGCTTGTTGCCGATGCGCACTTCAAAATGCAGATGGGGCCCGGTTGACCGTCCGGTTGATCCGACCGTGGCAATGGCTTGACCGCGCGTCACATGGGATCCTTTTTTTAGATTCTTTGCGTACGAATTCAAATGGGCATAGGCGGTTTTGTAATTCCCCTCGTGGGTGATTTCGACGTATTTCCCGTAATTGCCGTAACGCCCTATTTTGGTGACCTTGCCGTTGGCCGCGCTGCGAACAACGGTTCCTTTGGGCGCCGCATAATCCACGCCATAGTGCATGCGGCGATAATTCAAAAAAGGATCCTTGCGCGTCCCATAGCGGGAAGATATGCGCGCGCCGGTGATCGGCGCGGATAGAAAAAAGGAAGAGGTGACGTCTTTGCCACTGTCGTCAAACAGTCCCTCTTTGCCGTTTTTGCGCGTAAAGCGAAAAATCCGATAGGGATTCTTGTGGGCGGCAAGATCGATTTCGGCGAATAATAATTTACCGCGGATATAATCGACCCGCTCGCGATCGAATATGGCCTCATAGATAAGACGAAAACGGTCATTGGTGCGGGTGTCGCGCTGGAAATTGATATGATGTTGCAGACTATTGATCACTTCCTCGATCATGTCATCGGGCACATAGGCATCGATCGCGGCCCGGGAGAAATTGACCTGGATCGTGCCCTCGGCGCGCACTATTTTGCGCACGACGTTCCGGTGCCGTGCGTAGTCCCGGAAATGGCCGTTTTGATATTCGACCCCGATGACTTCGCCTTGATCATGGCGGGATATTTCTATCCGTTTGACGCGCGGTTTTGCATCATCGAGGGGAATGGAAGATATGGGGTTGGGCGGCGATCCGTCCGTGTTCTCGGTCGTGGCGAAGGGGGCCTCATTTCCGGCAAAGACAATGCGGACCGTGTCGCCGATTCTTAAGTGGCGCGGATTATAGCGGTTGCGCAGGGAAAAAATAATTTTATGGGCGTGGTTTCGTTCGACCTTGTGCCGCGATAAGATCGAAATCAATGAATCGCCGTAATTGACCTTTACCGATATGGCCGATTGTTTGTGCGCCGTATCATCATGCTTGTGTGCCGTGTCATCGTGCCGTTGCGCTTTATTATCGTGCTTGTGCGCCGTATCATCGTGTTGTTGCACCGGATACGCATACGGGCGCGCCATGCCATCCGGCTCGGAACGCGATTCCTCGATCCGTTGGCGGGGCGGGGGACGATTTCGATCAAAGGATGCCTCCGGATCCGATGTATTCGCCGCGGATTCGGGCATGCGATCGGATGGCGGTGGTTTTGGCAAAGAAGGATCATGGAGAGCCGTCACCGGATCCCGGGATTCATGTAGGGATTCATGATTCCGGGCTTCACCATGATAGGCATGATCATGATAGGCATCGATTGTCCCGGCAACGGGCAATTCGATCTGGTGGCGCTGATACAGTGATATAAACGCGAATCCGGCCATAGCAATGACCATCCAAGCGTGGGGAAGGCGCGATTTTGATCGACGATACATATGCGAGGCGGGATATTTAGGTGAAATTTCTTTTATGGATTTGTCGAGCGATGGAGTGCGATCGATAAAATATCGTATATACCGATAGGAAAGTAAAATCCTTAGCGGCCATTGTCCAGATTTTATTCTTCGCAAGTCCCCTTTGCCCGCCCCCGATTCACGCCATCGCGTTTTGGGCGTTATTGATGGCCTGCCCCCGATTCACGCCATCGCGTTTTGGGCGTTATTGATGGCCTGCCCCCGATTCACGCCATCGCGTTTTGGGCGTTATTGATGGCCTGCCCCCGATTCACGCCATCGCGTTTTGGGCGTTATTGATGGCCTGCCCCCGATTCACTATCCGACCGTCGCGTTTTGGGCGTTATTGATGGCCTGCCCCCGATTCACTATCCGGCCATCGTGTTTTGGGCGTTATTGATGGCCTGCCACTTAATGTACGGACAGCCCGCGCTTTGTCGGGCGGCTTATCATGGGGTTTGGTCATTCACGCAAATTATGCCGGTTGGCGACGAACCAGGCATAGGTATCGCGCAATCCTTGATCGAGGGGAATCGATGCTTGCCAGCCCAAATCGTTCATCCGTGATACGTCAAGGCATTTGCGTTTGACGCCGTCGGGGTAACTTCGATCAAAGGTCATGCGACCGGAAAAGCCGGTGATATCGGCCATGAGGCGAGCAAAATCGGCAATCGATATGTCTTGTCCGGTGCCGATATTGATCGGGATATCATCATCATAACGTTCCATCAGGAACAAAGCGGCGCGGGCCAGATCGTCAGCATGGAGGAACTCGCGCCGGGGCGTGCCGCTGCCCCAAACTTTGACCGATGGGGCGTTATCGGCAGTGGCATCATGAAAACGCCGCATCAAGGCCGCGACCATATGCGCGTTGGTTCGATGAAAATTATCCCGTGGCCCGTAAATACTGCATGCTATGGCACTGATAAAGCAGAGTTTCTTTTGTCGACGATACGCTTGGCACAGTTTAATGCCGGCAATTTTCGCGACGGCATGGGCTTCATTTGTTGGCTCGAAGGGTCCGTCCAGCAGATATTCCTCACGGATCGGGTGCTTGCTTTTGGCCGGATAGATACAAGATGAGCCCAAAAAGAGGAGTTTTTCGACCCCGGCAATGGCGCAGGCTTGCAATGTATTGGTGGCAATTGCCAGATTTTCATAAAGAAAATCAAGGGGGCGTTCGTTATTCGGGACGATTCCGGCAACATTGGCAGCGGCGATGAAAACGGCATCCGGCTTGTGTTTTGCAACCCACGATTCGACGTTTTCCTGGCGGATAAGATCAAGCTGTTGACGGGTGGCGGTCAACACCCGGCAATTTTGATCGCGCAATGCCCGGACCAAGGCCGATCCGATCATGCCGTTGTGTCCGGCGACCCAGACTTTTTTGCCCGTCAGGCTGTACATATCCGTATGCCTTCCCTTACCCATAGGATCCGTGTGATGGAAGCGGAACGTGGCTTAACGCCCGATCGACTATCGGCATCAGGTTACATAACGGGCTATGGGAAAGCAATTGTTTGATACGCCTGCGCGATGGATTGGGGATGATCGGATGGGTTGCGCTTGACTTTCGATAGCAATCGTGCGAGGTGACCAAGCCTTTCGTATTTTGACGCTTGGCCACCGATGGTAAAGGGGTGGGGATCCGGTCGCTGGCTTGGGTATTGTGTTGGTCTGGTATGGGAACCGAAGGATTGGGTCGATATGCATCGTCAAAACGTGATTGATATAGACAAGATTAGTGTCCATCGGGGGGGCAAACCCATCCTGGACGGGGTTTGCGTGCAGGTGCGGCAAGGCGATTTTTTGACCATCGTCGGGCCGAATGGCGCGGGCAAAACCATGTTGCTGAGATGTTTGATGGGATTGGAAAAACCCGATCAAGGGCATGTTCGGCAAAAGAAGGGTACGGTGATCGGCTATGTGCCGCAGCATTTTGCCCATAACTTTTCTCTTCCCCTTAGTGTCCGGCGCTTTTTAACCCTTGGATATCGAGACAAATATCAACGATGGGGCGGTAAGACGGCCCGGGAAACCGAAGAAAAGCGATGCGCGATGGCCGTCGACGAGACGCGAATCGGGCACCTTTTGGATCGTTCCATTCAAGACCTTTCCGGCGGCGAATTGCAGATGGTTCTTTTATCGCGGGCATTGATCCGTGATCCCGATATTTTGGTGTTGGATGAACCGGCACAAAATCTCGACGTGCCCGGGCAATTGGCTTTTTATCGCCTTTTGGAACGTCTTTACACCAAACGGGTGCTGACGATTGTTATGGTATCCCATGATTTGCATTTGGTGATGGCGTGCACGCGCAAGGTCATTTGCCTGTTTCATCATATTTGTTGTTCCGGCCCGCCCCGTCAGGTGACGAAGGATCCGGGTTTTTCAGCCATTTTCGGTAAAGATATGGCGCGTATGGTGGCCGCGTACCAGCATTCCCACGATCATCGGCATGATTTGGCCAAGCCCCAAGCCCATGATCATCCGCATGATTTGGTCAAGCCTCAAGGTGGCCCCGGTCACCGCGGGGGGCAGCATGAATAATCCGCATTCTTCCGCCGATCACGGTATCGGCGATGGGCATGATTCCGACCGACACCGCGATCTCGATCGGCATGAAGAGGGGCACGCTTTGCCCGGTCATGATGACCATGGACATGGTGGGCCCGATCACGGCATCGGCGATGGGCATGATTCCGACCGGCACCGCGATCTCGATCGGCATGAAGGGGGGCACGCTTTGCCCGGCCATGATGACCATGGCCATGGTGGGCACGATCACGGCATCGGGCATGGGCATGACGGCCATGGATACGCCGGTGAGGATATATCGATCGCCATGGTCTATCCGGATTTTCTTTACGCCGGTGCCAGTGCCGTGGCGGTGGCCCTTGTCGCATCGGTGCTTGGCTGTTTGTTGATTTGGCGGCGGATGGCCTATTTTGGTGACTCGCTGGCCCATAACGCGATGATCGGCATTGTCATCGGCATCGTTTTGGGGATCGGCATACGTGCCGGTATGATCATTTCCGCCTGTATTTTCGCGCTGCTGTTGGTTCTTATCCAGAAAAAGCGCCGCTTGACCGGGGATGCCGCCTTGGCGGTGTTGGCCTATGGCGGTTTTGCGGTCGGTATTTTAATTTTAACGATTATGGACAAGCCCCAGGTCGATATTCACACCATTTTGTTTGGCGATGTCTTTGCCATTACCCGCGGGGAATCATTCATAACGATATTGATATCGGCATGCGTGATGGCGTTCGTCGTTTGGCGTTGGTCGGATTTGATCTTGATGATTATGGATGATGATTTGGCGCGGGCAGAGGGTCTTAACACCGGACGATTGGCTTTTCTGTTGAACCTTATAACGGCGTTAATGTTGGTGTTAACGGTGCCGACAGCGGGTATTTTAATGGTGGTGGCAATGATGGTGATTCCTGCCAGTACCGCCAGACAATGGGCGCGCACGCCCGAGTCGATGGTTGTTCTTGCGGCCGTTTTGGCCGTGATGCAGGCGATCGTCGGATGCGTGATTTGCGCGGTTTTTGCCCTTCCCTCGGGGCCGGTCATCGTGACGCTGTCGACCTTGTCTTTTGCTGTTCTTTTTCCCTTGTCCCTCGCACTCGGCAAAAAGGAATAACCGCCCCGCCGCAGGCCGGTTAGCTTCCGCGCGCGCCTGCGTATCAAGATCACCCGATAATCCTTGTTTCCACCGGTGATCGCTATAAAGGTCGCAAACCATCGGTCGCGTGCTTGCAAACCATCTGTCGCGCTACATATAAAGTGACGCCGTCAAGCGGGCATCGGTCGGGGATGATTGGCGGGAGTGACGGGACTCGAACCCGCGGCCTCCGGCGTGACAGGCCGTTGTTTAAGGGTAAACTAGGGTAAAATGGTAGCTTTTAGGCTATATACTACCCATCGTTTACCCCCTTTTCCCATACAAAACATAGCACAAAGGTAGCACAACTCAATTCTATCTTGTGACGCGATAAGATGTGGGCTCAAGGGTCCATTCATCAATTTTCCAGTCTATGAGAACTTCTAACTTTCCACCATTGCAAATAGGTTTATCTCCCTTTACTAAATTTATCTGTGATACAAGGGCAAGGGCCGTAGAGCCCTGTTCTTCCTGATGAAGAGAAATCTCATTAGTAGTCATCATGACTGAGTTAATGTCCTGGCTTGTAGAGCCTTTCACCTCAACTTTTTTTGATGAACCATCCTTCTCCACAAGCAAATCAAAAGACTCAGTAGCTGATGTATCAGAAACTTTGTAACCGTTCTCCATAAACCAACTGGAAGCAACATCTATTGCTCGAAGTTCTACTGCTTTTCTTTCTGCACCAGTTAATCCAAACCCTTGAGCTTTAGCACGATTATTTCTATGTGGATTTAAAGCCTCGTCAATTGCAATTTGATCCTTAAACTCCTGCGTCAGATCACCCCCAACGCTCTGCATTTGATAAACTGATTTGAGCTGTATAGCCCCCTCTTCAAGCAATTCCTCCAAGTTTACGGTTTCTATTAAATTTACCTTAATTCTTTTTGCTGTAGCTGTTGCCCTCTCGAATGTCCGTGGCAAAGGAGCTTTTGCGCCAAGAACAATTTCATCTTTGAACGACCCAAGAGAACCTAAAACATTTACTATCTGTTTTCGTGCAATATTGACCTTTTCTTGCAATTCATTTCTTGGGACTGGTCTGAGTGAATCATTTTCCCAAATGGTTGAACCACAACCGACTGTAAAAAATACGAAACGACCATCTCTTGAAAAATGAATAACGAAATAATAACCCTCTCGAGGAGATGGAGACATCGACTTAGAATAAAATCGAACCCACGGAGCCTCAGTTTTGCTTCCGATGCCATCGGATGCCCCCACATCAAAATCCGCTCCGTAGTCACCAAGCGCATTTTTAAGTGTCTCTTTTCTACTTTTAATTTCGGCTACCAGGATGTCTCGGATGAGACGCCCTCTTTGTTCCATTTTTTCAGTATTATCTGGTGAATAGTGCAGTTGCAGACGGGAAATGTCCCTCAAAGTATTTTTTAATGTGTCCATAGGTAGACTGCTGTAATTATTTGTTTAGTAGTCAAAGTAGCACAAAAAAAATCGATCCCTCAGCACACAACTACTGATGGCCAGCAAACTATAGATATAAATGAAAAAAATGGTGGCGGGAGTGACGGGACTCGAACCCGCGGCCTCCGGCGTGACAGGCCGGCGCTCTAACCAACTGAGCTACACCCCCTTGATGGAATACCCTTCGGATGCGGGGTTGCATGAAAGCGAGGGTAAGCCTAACGCATTTAGGAGTCTATCCCTTGGTGTGTCAAGGGCGAGGGTGTGTTTCACGTGAAACATTCAGCGCAGGCGATATTCGAGCGGCACGCGAAAGGTCATTGTCGCGGGCTGCCAATCGGGGGGAAAGGATGGAAAAGGGGCGCTTTGACGCACGGCATCGACGGCGGCATCGGTCAGTAATTTCGATTGTCCTTGGATCACTTTGACATCGATCAAGTCGCCATCACGACCGATCTTGACCTCTATCACGATTCGCCCCTGCAGTCTTCGGCGCAATGCCCGGGAGGGATAGCGTTTGACCTTGTCGATATGGAGGTAAAGTTTGCTGAAATAGGAATCGACGGATTGTTGGGATGGCGCCGTTGATACCGGTTTTGGCGGCACAGGGGACGGTGCGGCGGTGGGTTTTTCGGTCTTTGGCGGTGTCGATGGAACCGGCGGCTTGGGAGGTGTCTTTTGTTTTACCCGGGGTTTTGCCCGGGGTTCTGCCCGGGGTTTTATCTGGGGTTTTGGCCGAAGTTTTGGCCGAAGTTTTGGTTGGGGCAGGACAATGGCATCCGGGGGCGGTGCCTCCACGGTGGGCGGTTCGATCGGCGGCGGTTCTTCGGCCAACTCTTCGGGCGGTGGCGCGGGCGGTTCTTCGGGCGGTTTTATGGGCGGTTCTTCGGCCAATTCTTCAGGCGGTGGCGCGGGTGCGGGCGGTGGCAACGGTGGCGGAAAATCCAGGCGGATCGCAATTTCTTGCGGCCGAGGCGGTGGTTCGTCAACCTGGGTGGCGATATGGACGATGACCCCGTGGATAACAAGGGAGGCCGCGGAAGCCATGACGATATCCCCAAAACGCACGGACTTAAGGATTGGTCAGGGGGCCGGTTTCGGAAAATCGGATATCGGCGGGCGTATGGGACGAAAGTGCCTCGCGCACCGCAAAGCGCACTTGACGAACGCCGGATTGGCGCAGTGCGTCAAGAAGGTCTCCGGCGTGGCCGATGTCGCTGTTGCCATCGGCGAGAATCCGAATGGATTGTTTATCGGATTTATCCAATCGGGCAAGACGATCTTGAAGCATATGGATGGTGACACGATCCATGCCGATGGCAATATTGCCGTGACGGTCGATGAAAATCTCCGTTTCGTCGGATGATCCGCCTTCCGTCGTTTTCTCGCTTTGCGACAGGGCAAGATCGACATCAAAGGGTTGGGGGCGTTTGAACTGGCCCGCGACGATGAAGAAAATCAGAATAAGAAAAACGATATTAATCAGCGGCACCAAATCGATGTCTTGGGGTTTTTGCTTTGGGCGTCGATGGGCGGGCACCCAAGATTTCTTCCGCAAGGTGACGGACATGCGCGATTTTATCCTTTCCGGGCAACGATCGATATGTGATCGATGCCGACATCGCGGACAATATCCATGATGGTAATGACATGCTGTAATGGAATGGTGCGCGATGTCGTGATATGGGCGGCGTGAATGTCTCTTTCCGCTTTCCCGGCGGTCAGAACCGACATCAAGCGGGATGGATCGATCTTTTTTCCGTCGAGCTGAAGGGTTTCCCGGTCGATGATTTCCAGGTGGACAAGGGTGTCTTTGGTGGGCGGCACTTGATCGGATAGGGCGGGAAAGCGCAGGGGAATATAATCACGATCGATAAAACCGGTCGCCAGCATGAAAAAAACGATAAGCAAAAAAACAATGTCGACCAGCGGGGTCAGGTTCATGGATGGCGGTGGGTTTTTCCGCATCCGCCGACCGCCATAGCGGGCCGAACGACACCGGTTGTCGGCGGTGGGGATCGGGTGGGGATCGGCGCGTTCGGTCATGCCGATCTCGCTGATGGGCGCGCGGGATTGGCCGGTATCGTCGTTGACAACATCATTCTTATCGATGCGTGGGCAATCCGATTAAAAAAGACCATCCGTTCCGGGCGACCTGTGGCCGGGGTCGAAATAATGACAGGGTCGGGCATCATGAAAAAAGCGGACATCGGAAAAGCAAAATGACGACGATTATCGGGCTTGCTTGTTTTCTTGTTGCATATTTCGGATCAGGGAAGCGATCGCGTCATCGATCGATAATTGGAATAATTCGACCTTATGGCGAAGAAAATAATGGCTGACCAAGGCGATGACGGCCACGCAAAGGCCAATGGCGGTTGTCAGCAGGGCTTTCCATATGCCACCGGCAAGGTGCGCGACATTGACGTTGAAGCTTTCGTTTTCAAGGTCGGCAAAGGCTTCGATCATTCCGATAACGGTGCCGAGAAGACCAAGAAGCGGGGCAAGGTTGCCGATCATTTCCAGGATGGGCAGTCCGCTTTCAAGATCGCGTAACCGATGTTCAATCATGCGCCCGATGCGATCATCGCGCGCCTCGGGATCGACGGCGTCTTTTTCCATTTGGATGCAAGCCGCGACGATGGCGATGGCCGGATGGCGCGTGGGCGGTGGGGTTTTCTTGGCATGGCTTGATGCGGTGCCAAGCCGGACAAGATCACCAGGGCCGTATCGGCCCAGGTGCAGGCGGTAGAAATACACCATTTTGGCAATGATGATCGTTACGGCCACGAAGGAAAGCGCAGCCAGGATATAGGCGACCGTTCCACCCTTGTCGAGAAGGGATATACCAGCATTTATCGTTGCTATCATATCGGCAAACATCGTGACATTATCCTTTGCCCCATTTTCGGCACCCGCTTTCGGCGCCTGCTTTCGGCGTCTGGGCCTTGATGCCGATTGCGAGGAACGCAGATGATTACTAGCAGAATGGGGGGCAATGGGCAAATGTCGATGGGGCGGAGGGCGGCGGCGGGGGGCGGCGGTGAATTGGTTATTTGCAAAAGGGTCGCTCTGGGCTAGTCTGTCGGTATGGCAGTTTCTGAATGGTTCGGTGACCGACCCACACATAATATGCATATGCGCCGGCAATTCGGCGCGGCTGGCGCGTCTTTTTCTTCGGCTTTGGCCGACGATCGGGCGCGATCACCACGATTTTGCAGCGGATTTGATTTAATCACCCTGCGCTATGAGCGCTTTACCCGATTTATCGGTGGCGCGTTCCCATTACCTATATACCGTGCCGGCACGACCGGCACCCATTGGAGTTTACGCCAACATGGCCCAAAAAATGCTTATCGAGACAATACACGACGGAGAAACACGCGTCGCGGTTGTCAAGGATGGATCGCTGGAGAAATTCGATTTCGAATCTCCCGAGAGGAAAGCCCACAAAGGCAATATCTATCTTGCTAAAATCAAACGTGTAGAACCCGCCTTACAAGCCGCCTTTGTGGATTACGGGGCGGAAAAACACGGCTTTCTTCCATTTTCCGAAATCCACAGCAGTTATTATCGGATACCGGTTGGCGATCGCCCGCCCGGTCTGGATGATGATGATGATGATGGCCAGGTGGATGATACGACGGATGATATGGCGGACGGCGATGCCGACGGCGAGGACAAGACCGATGATAAGACCAACGACAATACCTCCGGGCGCGAGCAACCGCGCCGTGGTCGGCGGGAAAAACGCGGGCGGGATGAACGGTCGCGCTATCGCATTCAAGATGTCATTCGCAATGATCAGATCGTCCTTGTCCAGCTAAGCAAAGAGGAGCGTGGCAACAAAGGGGCGGCGTTCACGTCTAAAATTGCGTTGCCGGGGCGCTATTGTGTTTTGGTGACGAAGTCGTCGCGCAATAGCGGCATTTCGCGGCGCATTGAAGATTTCAAAGAGCGTAAGAATCTAAAGGAGATTTTTGCCAGTCTGGATGTTCCAAAAGGCATGTCGGTCATTATCCGCACGGCCGGCAGAGAACGCTCTAAGGCCGAGGTAAAGCGCGATTTTGAATCCCTTCTGCGACGGTGGGAAGAGATAAGGAAAACAACGTTGCGTTCGGAAGCGCCGAAAACGATTTACGAGGACGGCGCCCTGATCCAGCGCGCGGTGCGTGATATCTATCATCGTGATATTGATGAGATTCTCGTTGATAGCGATAGTGGCTATAAGGAGGCGCGGGCCGCATTACGGCAATTCATCCCATCCCATGTCCGCCGCGTTAAACGCTATCAGTCCGATATGCCGTTGTTCGAGAAATTCGATATAGAATCGCAAATTGACGCGACTTTCAGCCCGGTATGCCCCTTGAAATCGGGTGGCTATCTGGTGATCAACGTCACCGAGGCGGTGATTACGATTGACGTTAATTCCGGGCGCTCGACCCGACAACGCAATATCGAGGACACGGCGCTGGAAATCAATCTTGAGGCCGCTCATGAAGCGGCCCGGCAGCTTTGCCTGCGCAATCTTGCCGGTCTGATTGTGATTGATTTTATCGACATGGAGAAAAGCGGTAACAATGCCAAGGTCGAAAAGGTTTTGAACGAAGCCTTGAAGGACGATCGCTCTCGTATTCAAACATCCAGAATCAGTCGGTTTGGATTGCTGGAAATGTCGCGGCAAAGAATGGGCCCCAGTTTGATTGACCGAAGCACTTCGCTGTGCCGTTCCTGCGAAGGCATGGGGCGCGAACGGCTTCCCGGATCGTCGTCGCTACAGGTGTTGCGGGCCGTGTCGCATCATGCCATGAAATCGCCCGAAAAGCGCCTGAACGTTTGGACTCGCATGCCCATCGTGATGAGTCTCCTTAACGAGAAACGGCAATTTCTGCATGACTTGGAACAAAAGCATCGGGTTGAAATCCATATCCGGGCTTTTCCGGGCGAATCGCTTGAGGGCGAAGACCTCTATCGTGTTGACGTGGCGGCGTTGGACGGCGTGGGTGATGACGATGAAAAAAGCCCTTCCCCTTCGCGCGGTCGGGGAAGACCGGCCGGGCGCACCGCTCGAAATCGGCGGGAATCGCCGCCGGACGATACATCCGATACGCGGGATGCTTCGCCCAAGGCCGATACCGGCAAGGCCGTGGAAGGGGACGATAAGGATCGATCCGGATCGGATGATGATACAACGCGGGAAAGAGGCGATAAAAAACGCCAACGTGGCCGCGGCGGGCAAAGCCGACGAACGTCATCGATAACGGCAAGAAATCGTGGTGCCGGCCGAGAAAGCCCAGAGAAAGATACGAACGAGAAAGATACGAACGAGAAAAGCCCAGGGAGAAGCCCAGAGAAAAGCCGAGAGAAAAGCCGAGGGAGAAGCACTCGACGAAAGTTCGGATCGGATGACGACGCGATCAATGCCGAGAAGGCGGTGCGCGATTCAAAAGATACATCCAAGCCTAAAACGCCCCGCCGCAAGACTTCCCGCCGCCAAGACGCGGACACCGATGTCATGAAAGAGGGCGCGGGGGCCGAGAAAAAGGCCAGGGAAAAGAAGTCGGAAGAAAAGAGTAAAGCGGATAGCAAAGATACGCGCGGGACGAAAAGGAAACGGACGGATGCGGTAAAAGAGAGTCCGGAGAAGGGCGAAAAAGATCCAAAAGGGCGGGCCCGCCGCCCCGGGAGACGGGCGAAAAAGGGCGATGAAGCGGTGAAAAAATCGGATTTAACGACCCCTTCCGCCGATACGGCATCGCCTGCGTCGGACGCATTGAAACGCCGCGACTTTTGGTAAGGGGCGCGGTTCCGTTCCTTATATTCGGCCTCCGGTAAGGGGCGCGGTTCCGTTCCTTATATTCGGTCGGCCTCCCCTTCCCCGTGTGCCATTTCCGTACCCTTCCCATGTCCTCCTGATGGGGCATTGCGGTGCTGCCATTATCGGCCCATCGGTGTTCGATGGGGGGATGGGGGGATTTTGCCTTTTCGGGGTACCCCGGAATAGTCCCGGATCGCTCAAGATGGATGAATATCTCGCAAGGTATTACGTGGGGGGCAAGCGATCGGGTCTAGAGTATCGCGGTCATTATGCTATTATATCCGGCGGGGAAGCCAGCGGCGGGCAAAGCCTCGTGTAAACCCGGTCAGGACTGGAAAGTAGCAGCCGTAGCGTGGGGCATTGGGTCGTTTGCTGCGCTTTCCCACGTTGATGCAAGCGCGTTTTGATTCCGACAAGGGATCGCATCGACGGTGCCGCATCGACGGTACGTTGCCCTGCGTGCTTGGCGGAATGGAGAGAGCCGGAAGCGGGGGCTTTTAAGGAGGGTCGGGTGAACAAGAATACGGCAACGGATCATCCCCCGAAGAACGCCATTTCAGAACAGGAAGAGGGCGAGACGGAGAATATGGGAAAAGACCTATTCGTGAATGACCCAGGGAATGACCAAGGCCATGACCCAGGCAATGACCAAGGGAATGATCAAGGCCCTAACCAAGGCCATCAACAAGGCCCTAACCAAGGGAAGGCGGAGGCCCCCCCGGCCCACGACGCCAAGGCAAAGGGGGCATCCCCTCGTGACGCATCGCACGCAAATCCACTTGGGAATCCGGACGTAAATCCACTTGGGAATCCGGACGTAAATCCGCACGCAAATCCAGACGTAAATCCACTTGGGAATCCACAGGGGCATCGCACTCTGGCGCTGCATTATCGCCCGCAACGCTTTGCCGATGTGGTCGGGCAAAGTGTTGCGGTGCGCATTTTATCCAATGCCTTTACCGGCTCGCGCACGCCCGGCGCGTTTATTCTTTGCGGTCCGCACGGCACCGGTAAAACGACGATCGCGCGTTTGATCGCGCGCGCGTTTAATTGCCTAAAACGTGACCCTTCGAGCGCCGAGCCATGCGGTCAATGCGATTCGTGCATGGCCTTTGGACAAGATCGCCATCCCGATATTCTTGAGGTCGATGCCGCTTCCCATACGAGTATCGATAATGTGCGGGAAATTACCGACGCCGTGCGCTATCGACCGATTTTGTCGCCGCGCAAGGTCTATATTATCGATGAAGTGCATATGCTGTCGAAACCGGCATTTAACGCCCTGCTGAAAACCCTCGAGGAACCGCCCGATCACGCGGTTTTCCTTTTCGCGACGACCGAGATCGAAAAAGTGCCGGTAACCATCTTGTCCCGATGCCAGAGGTTGGAACTCTCGCGTTTGTCCGTGTCTCAATTACAGGCGCATATCGTGCACATTGCCGGTCTCGAGAAGGCGCGGTTGGATGAAAAAGCGGCGGACTTGATGGCCGCCAGCAGTTTGGGGTCGGTGCGTGATGCCCTGTCCTTGCTTGAGGCGGCCATCATTCATGCCAATGGCGCGCCGATTGACGAGACCATGATCCGCGATATGACCGGAAGATCGGATCATCGGGCCATTCGATCCCTTGCCGATCTTTTGCTGTCCGGTGATATTGCCGGTGTCGTGCGCGATTTTGCCCTTCTTTGCGGCAAGGGTGCCGGTCCGGCCCGCATCCTCGATGATCTTCTTGCCGTCATTCACCAAGATTGCAGTCAGGATGTTGCCGATGGGCATCGATCGCGCATTGCCGCTCTGCAGCGTATGTGGCAAATTCTGTTCAAGGGAAGCCAGGATGCCAAATGGGCCGGTGATGCCCAGGGGGCGGTTGAGATGGCGTTGATTCGCGCGGCGTATGGGGCAGGGCTGCCGGATCTTCACGATTTGTTAAGCGCCTTTCGCGTGTCGCCGCCTGATCATCCCCCCCCGGCAGCATCAAATCCCCCGGCATCAAGTCCCCCGGCATCAAATCCCCCGGCATCAAGTCCGACCGCGCCCTCGTCTTCGGCATCAAGTCCCCCTCCGTCCCCTTCTTCCATGCATCATTCCGGCGGCGTTTCGCACCGTGATTTCGATCGGGGCGCACCACCGGCAAAACCCGTGCGCAAGGATGCGGATCGAAATCATCCGTTGGTCGATACGTTCCTCTCGTCCTTTCCTAAGTCCCAACGCATTGGTGATAATGATTAAGGGGGTGATAATGATTAAGGGGGTGATGATGATTAAGGGGGTGATGATCAAGGGGCTTTACCGACATATCGGGATATGGCACTTGTGATGATGCGGGCCGCGCGTGACTCCGGATGGGGCTTGGCGGCACGTGGTTCTTGGCGGTTCTTGTCCGATCCGGCGTTAACGGTATCATTTTTTATTGGGAATGGGGCGATGATCAAAGATCTTTCACTTTTCATGCGCAAAGCGCAGGAGATGCAAAAAAAAATCGGTGATATGCGCGCCCATCTCGAGCAGATGGAAATCACCGGCGAGTCCGGTGGCGGGATGGTCAAGGTGGTGTGCAATGGCAATGGCGTTGCCCGGCGGGTCGATATTGCCCCGGATTTATTTAACACGAATGACAAGGGCACCGTTGAAGACTTGATTGCGGCCGCGATCAATAACGCCAGGGATAAAACCCGGCAAAAAATGCGCGAGGCAATGGATGAAATGGGTATGCCGATGTCCGGTGATATGCCCGCGTCCTTTCCCTTTGGCGGTTAATGTCGTGGCCGATTCCCCGCTTGAAGATCTGATTCGCTTGTTTGCGCGTCTTCCCGGGCTTGGGCCAAAATCATCCCGGCGTTTGATTTGTCATCTTCTTAAACACCGCAAGACGTTGATGGAGCCCCTTGGCGCAAGTTTGTCGAGTGCCTCGGAATCGATCGTCCATTGTCCATCGTGCGGCAATTTGGATAACGTCGATCCGTGCCGAATTTGCGCCGATACGCACCGGTGTCGGCAAGGATCGCTCTGCGTGGTCGAGCACGTCGCCGATCTGTGGGCGATGGAACAAGCGGGGGTCCATAAGGGTTTGTATTTTGTTCTTGGGGCGACGTTATCGGCCTTGGATGGGGTCGGGCCGCGCGATTTGCGTGTCGATGAATTGATTGCTCTGTGCCGCCGACACATGTGTCGGGAAATCATTATCGCGACCAATGCGACGGTCGATGGACAAACCACCGCCCATTATCTGACTCATCGTTTGTCCGACGAGAAATTTAAAATCAGTCGCCTGGCCCATGGCTTGCCGATGGGTGGGGAACTTGATTATCTCGATCACGCAACGTTAAGCGCGGCCATGCAGGCCCGTTCATTATTAACGCCCCACCGCAAAGAAGGCGGTTCGTGAAAGCGTTTGCCCTTTTTATCGCGGTCGGATGTTTGGGGTGGATTGTGGTCACGCCCGGTGTGGCGCGTTCGGCAAATCCGGAAGTCTTGCCCCGACCCCTTGATGTCGTATCGTCGCAACCCCAGGGAAAGGTCACGGTTCACGCCGATGACAGTCTCGAGTGGCAGCGCGACCAAGGCCGCTATATCGCAAAGGGCAATGCGCGCGCCGTTCAAGACGATATCACGGTGTATGCGGATACGTTGATTGCCTATTATGAAAGCGACCGGAGTGAAAACACGCCGGGTCAGATAAAACGCCTTGAGGCGATGGGCAACGTGCGCCTGGTCACGCCGCAATATCGCGCCTTTGGCGGTAAGGCGAGTTACGATCCGGCAAGCGGGCGTTTTATTTTGAGGGAAACGCCGCTGTCTTTTGAAGCCCCGGATAACGATTTGGTCGTGCGCGCGACCACGATGATTGAATATTCCAAGAAGGAAAGCACCGGCAAAGCGATTGGCAACGCGGTTGCCAAAAGTGGCGATAAGACGCTGGCGGCGGATACTCTTAAGGCTTATTTTACACTTAAGCCGGGGGGCAAGCAAAGTTTGGAACGCATCGAGGCCGGGGGGAATGTCATCATGACGACGGATAAGGGGCAGATGAGCGGACGCAAAGGAGTCTATGATATTGCCGGTAATACGGCCAATATTTATGATGATGTCGTTATGATACTGGATGGTAATACCTTTTACGGGCAACGCGGCATTGTCGATTTAAATACCGGGGTCGGACGCCTTGTCGGAAAACGGACCCGGGCGGGCGATTTTGTCCAAAATAAAGATGATCGGGGCAGGGATGATCAAAAACGAGACGATCGGGGCAAAGGCCGGGTGCGGGTCATCATCCCCCTTGATTCACCGTCCGATTTGCCCCCTCATCCACCTCTTGACTTAAGGGGCGATACACCGATCCCTTGATCGGCGGGGCACGCATATTGATATGAAAATTCACAACATTGCCGATCACCGCCCGAAGAAAACGCCCGAGGGCGGGAAAAAGAAAGAAAGCGGTCTTTACATTCGCCGCATGGGCAAGGCCATTAACGGCAAGCGTATTTTGCAATCGGTGTCGATGGAGTTAAAGCAGGGCGAAGTCGTCGGTCTTTTAGGCCCCAACGGGGCCGGAAAAACAACGGCTTTTTACACCGTTATCGGGCTTTTGGCCCCGGATCACGGCACCATTCATATGGATGGTGTCGATATTACCCATCTGCCGATGTATCGCCGTTGTCGCTTGGGGTTGGGGTATCTTCCGCAAGAGCCGTCGATTTTCCGTGGATTGGACGTTGAATCCAATATCAACGCGGTTCTTGAATTTAGCCAGCCGGATGTGCGCCAGCGTAAATTGACCCTCGATTCGTTGCTGGAGGAATTCTCCATTTCCCATCTGCGCCATTCGCCGGTGATATCCCTTTCCGGCGGCGAGCGACGACGGGTTGAAATTGCCCGTGCCCTGGCATCATCGCCGCGTTATATGCTTCTGGATGAGCCGCTGGCCGGCATTGATCCGGTCGCGGTTAACGACATATGCACGCTTATTTCCCATCTTAAAAAGCGCGGGATCGGTATTTTTCTCACGGATCATAATGCGCGCGAGACTCTCTCGATCACCGATCGCGCCTATATCCTTTACAACGGACAAATCCTGGTCGAGGGGGATCCGGACACCATTGTTTCCGACCGGGATGCCCGCCGGGTTTATCTCGGAGAATACTTTCGCGTTTAGACGATGATGTCCCAAGGCCGTGCTCGAGGGTTGATCCTGGCCGCACCGTCCTCGCATAGCGGCAAAACGCTTGTCGGCTCCCTCTTGGCGCGCGGTTTTATCGATCGCGGCATTGCGGTGCGTCTGTTAAAAACCGGCCCCGATTATCTCGATCCCATCTTTCACCGCGCGGCCACCGGCCGGGAATGTGAGAATATCGACCTTTGGGCCATGGGGCGCGCCACCGTCGACGATATTCTGGATCATGCGACCCGTTCCACCGACAGCGCGGGATCACCGTCAACCCGTTCCACCGACAGCGCGGGGTCACCGTCAACCCGTTCCACCGACAGCGCGGGGTCACCGTCAACCCATTCCACCGACAGCACGGGGTCACCGTTGATTCTGTGCGAGGCGGTCATGGGTCTTTTTGACGGCAGTCGATCCTATGGTGCCAGCGGGGCGGATGTGGCCGCCTATACGGGATGGCCGGTGGTTCTTGTGATGGATGCCGCCGGCAGCGGTGAATCGATCGCGGCGGTCATTCGGGGATTTTCGGATTATCGTGCCGATGTCCCGATTGCCGGGGTCATTTTCAACCGCATTTCTTCCCCGTCCCATGCCCGATTGCTTCGCCGTGCGGCGGCCGAGGCCAAAACGGCATGTCTTGGCATGATTCCCCGTCTTTCGGATATGGCTTGGCCGTCGCGGCACCTCGGCCTGGCAATGCCGGAGAGCATGACCGATAGCAATCGATCGGCCAAAGACGGCGGGGCACCGATCGATCGTCTCGACCGCCGCCTTGAAAAAGCCAAGCCCCATTATGATCTGGATTTTGATGCGTGTCTTGCCGCCGCGCGCGCCCCCCTTGGTTCCGGTCGCGATGGGGGACCGATAAAACCGCCCCGGATGGCCAAAAGTATCGCGGTGGCGCGGGACTTTGATGCGTGTCTTGCCGCCCCGCGCCCCTCTCTTGGTTCCGGTCGCGATGGGGGACCGATAAAACCGCCCCGGATGGCCAAAAGTATCGCGGTGGCGCGGGACTTTGATGCGTGTCTTGCCGCCCCGCGCCCCTCTCTTGGTTCCGGTCGCGATGGGGGATCGATAAAACCGCCCCGGATGGCCAAAAGTATCGCGGTGGCGCGAGACTTTGATGCGTGTCTTGCCGCCCCGCGCGCCCCTCTTGGTTCCGGTCGCGATGGGGGATCGATAAAACCGCCCTGGATGGCCAAAAGTATCGCGGTGGCGCGAGATAAGGCGTTTTCCTTTATCTATCCCCATCATATCCGGCATTGGCGATCTTCCGGTGCCGATATCGCATTTTTTTCCCCCTTGGATAACGAATCCCCGCCGGATGCGGATGCTATTTTTCTTCCCGGCGGTTATCCGGAGCTGTATGCCGAACGCTTGGCCGGGTGCGGCCGATTCTTGACCGGATTGCGCCAAGCGGCCGGCAAAGGCACACCGATATACGGCGAATGTGGTGGTTTTATGGTGCTTGGCGAAACATTGACCGATTTTCGGGGCGATGGCCATCCAATGGCCGGATTATTACCGATACATAGCCGGATTAAGGATCGTTTGGCGGCATTGGGGTACCGACAGGTGCGTCTTGTCGCCGACGGTTTTCTCGGGCCGGCCGGATCCACATGGCGCGGCCATGAATTCCATTACAGTGTCCAAACCGCATCCGACCGGGCCGCGGCATTATTTGTCGATGCCGAAAAAAAAGACCATTACTATGGTGTTTGTTGCGGATCGGTGATTGGTTCTTATATTCATCTTATCGACCGTGTATGTGATTGTGACCGGGCAAGGTGATTCTCGCCGAGTATCGGCCAATTGGTTGTTATGGCGATTTAAGATGGGGTTTAACGATAAGCGGTCGTTGACGGAAACATTGGGGAAGAGGGGAAGGATTGAATGATGATAAGTTGGACGGAATATTTTCTTGCTGCCGGCATATTTCTGGCATTGGGTGGGACATTGGCCGTTTTGTTTTTTGGGGTCTACCATATGGCGCGCCAATCGGATTTTTCCAAGCGATGGGATAATGTCTTCATGCGCTGGAGGGTTGGATTGCAATTGCTTGCGGTTGTCTTGCTGGCCGTGTTTGCTTTTTTCTATGGCAAATTTCCCGGATTTCATTCACCCTAGGCACCGGCATCGCGCGCGGGCGCGTTTTTAACAAGATCGCTTTTAAATAAGACATCGGGTTAAACAAGACATCGAGTCAAGGGAGGACAGGGCATGATACGTCTGGATAAAATCTACACGCGCGGTGGCGATGGTGGGAAAACGTCGCTGGGCGACGGGACAAGGGTCGCCAAGGACACCCTTCGGGTCGAGGCTTTTGGCTGTGTCGATGAGGCCAACGCGGTGATCGGTTGCGCGTGTCTATATCTTGGCGATGCGGGAAAGGCGATCATGGCGATCCAAAATGATCTTTTTGATATGGGGGCCGATTTGTGCGTTCCCGAAGATGGGCGCAAAGGTGGATCCCGATTGCGCGTCACCGCCGATCATGTCACCCGTTTAGAGGCGGAAATTGACCGCATCAATGGCGATCTTGCGCCGTTGCAATCCTTTATTCTTCCCGGTGGTAGCAAGGCCGGGGCCTTTCTGCATCTTGCCCGAACCGTTATCCGCCGGGCGGAAAGACGGGTGGCCACCCTTGCCGACAAGGAAACGATCAATCCGCATATCTTGGCCTACTTGAATCGCCTTTCCGACTATCTTTTTGTTTTGGCCCGCGCCGTCAATGCCGATGACGGTGGGGATATTCTTTGGCGACCGGGGGATAATATTGCCAAAGATTGATCCACCATCCCGGTATTTTAACGCATCGCATCGACTTTATCGGATTGACAGGGAAAAGGGCGAAGGGCATTCTTGCAGTCCTTTGGCGTATTTTTTCGGCAATAGCCGTTCTGGAGTGTGGCGATGAAAGTTCTCGTCCCGGTTAAGAGAGTGATCGATTACAACGTGCACGTCCGCGTCAAGCAGGACAACAGCGGCGTTGAGACGAAGAACGTCAAAATGTCGATCAATCCCTTTGATGAAATCGCCGTAGAGGAGGCGATCAAACTAAAGGAAGGGGGGCATGTGTCCGAGGTTGTCGCTTTGTCCGTCGGTGATGACTCGGCGATGGAAACCATCCGCACGGCGTTGGCGATGGGGGCCGATCGCGGGATTTTGGTGCACGTCGACAATGTATGCGAGCCGTTGGCCGTGGCCAAGATATTGGCCGGTATCGTCAAGCGTGATGATTTTAATCTTGTCGTGATGGGCAAGCAGGCGATTGACAATGACTGTAACCAAACCGGGCAGATGCTGGCCGCTCTTTTGGGATGGCCCCAGGCAACTTTTGCTTCGAAATTAACCCTGGAAAAGGACGCGGCACAGGTCACGCGGGAAGTCGATGGCGGCTTGGAAACGTTGCGTGTCCGGTTGCCGGCGGTGGTGACGACCGATCTTCGTTTGAACACGCCGCGCTATGCCTCGCTGCCGAATATCATGAAGGCGCGAAGCAAGCCGGTTGAGAAACTGGCCGGAGATACACTGAGCAATACGTTGGGCATCGATTTAACGCCGCGTCTTACGGTTTTGAAAGTGGAAGAACCGCCCCAACGCAAGGCGGGCGTTCTTGTCGAGGATGTCGCCACATTGATTGATAAACTGAAAAACGAAGCAAAGGTTATTTGATATGGGAAGAGTGCTTGTGGTTGCCGAACATGACGGGCAAGACCTTGCCGTTTCTTGTCGGCATGTCGTGACCGCGGCCCTTGCGACCAAAGCGGGGGATGTGGATATTCTGATTACCGGCAACGGGTGCGATGGGATTGCCGATCAAGCCGCGCACATCGTATCGGTGGCAAAGATACGTGTGGTCGATCATCCGTTGTTGGCCGATGGATTGGCCGAACATGTGGCGATGGCAATCCACCATTGCAGCGATGCCTATTCCCATGTTTTCGCGCCGGCTTCGACCTTTGGCAAAAACGTCTTGCCACGGGCGGCGGCCCTTGGCGATATGCAGCCGATATCGGATATTATTGCTGTCGATCGGCCCGATGTTTTTCGCCGTCCGATTTATGCCGGTAATGCGATCGAGACGGTGCAGTGCGCCGATCCGATTTTATTTGTCACGGTGCGGGCAACGTCTTTTCCGCCAAGCGAGGCGGGGGCGAAAAAATGCCCGATCGAAAAAATGGATGTCGTTCTCGATGACTCTTCTTTGTCGCGCCTTGTTTCCCGTGAGGCAAGTGGCGGCAGCGGCCCTGATTTGACTTCGGCGCGGGTGGTGATTTCCGGCGGTCGCGCGATCGAAAGCAAGGAGAACTTTGCCCTTATCGAAAAGGTCGCGAAGAAATTGAATGCCGCTATTGGTGCAAGTCGGGCGGCGGTTGACGCGGGATTTGCCCCGAATGATTGGCAAGTGGGTCAGACCGGGAAAATCGTTGCCCCCGATCTTTATATTGCGGTTGGCATCTCGGGCGCGATTCAACATCTGGCCGGTATCAAGGATGCCAAAGTCATCGTGGCGATCAATAAAGACGAAGAAGCCCCGATTTTTAAAGTGGCCGACTATGGCATGGTTGCCGATTTGTTTAAGGTCTTGCCGGAGCTTGCGGAAAAATTATGATGGGGCAACCCACCCACGGCGGTGTGGTGAAAAACGGTTCGATACAAGTCGGTCTTGTCGGCTTGGGGATGATGGGACGTTCGATCGCCCGGGTTTTCCTTAAAGCCGGTCATCGTGTGATTGCCCGCGATGATGATGATGCGTCATCGCGCCGCCTTTTGTCTTTGCTGCGCCAGGAATGGGCGTCTAAAAATGACGGTCCGGCCGATCTTGTGCCGATGACGAAAATGGCATCGATCCAGGCATGCCCGATCGTTATCGAAGCGGTTCAAGAAGACGAGGAATGCAAGCGACAGGTGCTGACGATGATTGGACGGCACCAGGGGGACGAGGCGATTATCGGCACGCATACGTCCAGCATATCGATTACCCGATTATCGGCCCATGTCGGTTGTCCGGAACGTTTTATCGGCCTGCATTTCATGAAGCCGCCGACACGTATCATTTTAACCGAAGTGGTCAAAGGGCTTGCGACATCAAAGGAAACCTGCGCGAAAGTGGATCATATTCTTCGGGCGATGGGACGCAAGGTCGTGTTCTCCCAGGATTATCCCGCTTTTATCGTTAACCGTATTTTGATGCCGATGATTAACGAGGCCATCACGGTTTTATACCAAGGGGTCGGGTCGGTTGAAGCGATCGATCAAGCATTGCAATATGGCGCCCGCCATCCGATGGGGCCATTGCAGTTGGCGGATTTGATCGGATTGGATCTGTGCGCCTCTATCTTGCAACGGCTGCACTGCGAATTGTCGGATGACAAATATCGACCGTGTCCGCTTTTGATGAAATATATCGAAGCCGGTTGGTTGGGGCGTAAGACCAATCGCGGCTTTTATGATTATCATGGCAAAAAACCAAGGCCGACCCGCTGATCGGATAGTGCGTAAGACCAATCGCGGCTTTTATGATTATCATGGCAAAAACCAAGGCCGACCCGCTGATCGGATAGTATTTTTTGCCGATGGTGATGGTCGGCCCGCGGACGCATTCTCGATCTATTGCGGGCGGCGAGGGCAATTTTTCAAAGGCGGTTTTTTTGTAACGAGGGGACGGGCGCGCGGCCCGGGATTCACGAGTGATCTTCCTCCCCCGTATCAAGGGGCCAGCGACTGCGCGCGCCGATATGCCAGTCAGATGCGGCCCCCATCATGGCATCGGTCGTGGCCCCTATTGTCGCCCCCATCGTGGCCCCCATCGTGGCCCCTATTGTGGCATCGTATTTTCGATTTTCGGCCATGGTTTCAAGACCGGCCCAGGCCACCATTGCCGCGTTATCGGTGCAAATCGCCGTATCGGGCATGATCAGGCGCATGCGTTGCGCGCGGCTAAAATCTTCGATGCGTCGACGAAGGTGGCGATTGGCGGCGACACCGCCGACAAAGGCAAGGCGATCGATCGGCCTATTGTGTTGGCGGCAGATCGATAATGCCCGGTCGATACGATCCAGAAAAATATCCCCGATTGCGTCTTGCAAACAGGCGCACATATCCGGGATAAAGCAAGGGTCATCGCGACGATCATCCCCCGTGGTTGCGTCGATGATGCGCCGCACCGCACTTTTCAGGCCGGAGAAGGAAAAATCGCAATGCGCCTTGCCCCGCATCGGGCGGGGCAAGGCAAACCGCCGTCCGTTGCCATCGCGCGCGCGCCGTTCGATTTCTGCGCCTCCCGGATAACCAAGGCCAAGCAGACGCGCGGTTTTATCAAAGGTTTCGCCCGGGGCATCATCCAGGCATCGGCCCAGATGAACAAAGGAATTGGGACCGCGGGCCAGGGCAAGAAGGCAATGCCCGCCGGAGGCAAGCAACAACAGATAAGGAAAAGGGCAAGAATTTTGGAGCCGTGGGGAAAGGGCATGGGCAGCAAGGTGATTGACGGCGATAAAAGGCACGCCGCTTGCCATGGCCAGGGCTTTGGCAAAGGTCAGGCCAATCAACAATCCCCCGATCAATCCGGGCCCGGCCGTTGCCGCGACACCGGCAAGATCCTGGGGTTTGACGGCACCGTCCCGCAGCACCTTGACGGCCAAACGATCCAACATGTCGAGATGGGCCCTTGCGGCGATTTCCGGAACGACGCCTCCCCATAATCCATGTTCTTTCTGGGAAATCAGCGATTGGGCAATAATCGATTTGTTCGAGTCGACCAATGCGACGGCGGTCTCGTCGCAACTTGTCTCAATCCCAAGCACGATGCGCGGCGCCGGATTTTCTTGGCGGCGGCTTTGCGGGGGGTGGGGCGATCGGTTGGTCATGGATGGGGGATGCATTCGGATAACAAGAAGGGACGGCTATCGGCAAAAACCTTCACCGGTAATCCGCATGGTTAATCTTCATCTAATTTTCAGGGGGTAATCTTCGCCGGCAATTCTTAAGGGTAATCCTTAGGGGCAAAAGTTTTGACGGGCAAGAATCTTCATGGGCAATAATTTACTGCTATAATCGGCAAGCGTTGCCATTATAGCATAATTGGAATCATCAATGGATAGGTTGAGAATAGGAAGCCGTGGTTCCCCCCTTGCCGTTATCCAGGTCGATTTGGCGATAAAGGCGTGGCAACGGGCCCATGGGGACACCGATTTTGAACGGATTATCATTAAAACCGATGGTGATAGGGAAGGCGCCCATTCAAGCCCCCATTCAAGCGGTGGTTCAGGCACCGATTCAAGTGCCCATTCAGGCAGTGATTCGGGCCGGAATGCGGGGCAAACCGGTGGTGGCAAAGCAAGTTTTGTCACCCAAATCGAACAAGCCCTGGTCGATGGCCGGATTGATTGCGCGGTGCACTCGATCAAGGACATGCCATCCAGGCTTGCGCCATCTTGCCGTTTGGGCGCGGTGTTAGAGCGCGAACAAAGCCACGATGTTTTGATCGGTCGCGGACTTGGCCCGCTTTGCGATCTTGCCGGCAAACGGATTGGCACGTCGTCGCCGCGCCGCGCCGCCTTGTTAAGGCATTGGTGTCCGGATGTCGACGTCGTGCCGTTGCGGGGTAATGTCGGCACTCGTTTGGCCAAAATGGATCAAGGCATGATCGATGGAACGGTTCTGGCCTTTGCCGGTATCAAGAGGCTGGGGATGGAAGACCGGATCGCTATGCATCTTGATCCCGAGGTTTTTTTACCGGCGCCGTGCCAAGGGGCTATCGGTATCGAGTGTCTTTATGCCGATCGTGGTCTTCTGGATAAGGTTATGGCCTTGGATCATCCGCGCTCGCGCTTTGAAATTGATGCCGAACGGGCGATGCTAAAAGCATTGAACGCGAATTGTGATATTCCGGTCGGGGCCTGGAGCAGTTGGGACGGCGCCAAATTGGTCGTGCGGGGTATGGTTGCTTCGCGCGATGGGCGCCGTGTGCACCGGCATCATCTTTGCGGTTTGAAAGAACAGGCAAAGCGTATGGGGGGCAATCTTGGTCGCAAATTGAAATCAACGAAGGTCTTGTCCGATGACCGAACATCGGCGGGCGCGGTGTGATGGGTCGGGGCAGGCGGCAAGATGATCAAAAATTAATTTTGATCTCGCGCCCGCTATACGACGGAAAAAAGACGGCCGCTCGTGTCCATGCCCTTGGCCGAAAAAGTCTTTGCGCGCCGATCTTAACGATTGCGGATCAAGCGGCCGATTTTGACGGAATCGAGGATGCGCAGGCTCTTTTGATTACAAGCGCCAATGGACTTCGTGCCTTTACCCGCCATTGTCACTACCGTGACCTTCCGGTTTTTACCGTTGGCCGATCAAGCGCAAAGGCCGCCCTTTCCAGGGGGTTTCGCCATGTCTATAGCGCCGATGGTACGGTTGAGGATCTGTGCCGATTGGTCATCGATCGTTTGTCTTGCGACGGTGGTGCTTTATTTCATCCGGCCGGATTAACCGGCCTGTCCGTCTTGTCGAGGCAATTAACGCAGGCGGGTTTTACGTGCCATCGAAAGATTTGCTATCGGGCGACCATTGTGCCGATGTTGCCCGGCTCGATTGTCCGCGGGTTGTATAAATCCGACTTTGATACCGCCTTGTTTTTCTCGCCGCGTTCGGCGGGCGCATTTATCCGTCTTGTTGCGGCCTATGGTTTGTGTCATGCTCTGCGCGATATCAAGGCATTATGTCTAAGCGCGGCGGTGGCCAAGGTGGTGCAGCCGTATCATTGGAAATCCATTCGAACCGCATCTTCTCCGAATACCGATGCGTTGCTGGAATTGATATAGATGGACAAACCATTATCACGGCAAAAGATGCCGATTAAAACCGATAAGGCGCGATCATATACGCGCCTTTGGCTTTGGGTGATCGGCGGGGCTTGCGCCTTGGCGGCGGTGATTGCCTATGATGTATTCTTGGCTATGCCCGCATTGGAAAAAGCCCCCCCGGCACCGAATATATCGATCACCGATACGCCAAAGAAGGCCACTTTAGGTGATGGGGGCAGCAATGGGGATGCCACGGCGAATATCCGGGGATCGTCTTCTTTTGTCGGGAAATCGTCCGTCGTGCCGGAATCTTCAAACCCGGATATGGGTGCGATGCCCCCATCCCCAGGCCAATCACGGGCGGCAACAACGACCCCGGCAACAACGACCCCGGATGTAACGCGTCCGGTGCTATCGTCGCCGATGGAACATCAACGGGATCGGACGGCATCCCTTGATCGCGTTAAAGACACCCACCCGATTCCGGATTCTTCCGCCCCGGGGGCAAGCCGCCAATTTTTGGCATCAACGACGGCCATGGCATTGATCGGGATCGAGCAGGCCGTTCATAGCGGCCATGGCTATCAGGTGGCCTGGAAATGGCTTGCCGCCCATTATCCGAACGATGATTCCATCGTTTTTCTCGGCCGTCATGCCGATGGATCGATTCCGTCCTATGCCCGGCTCGAGAAAATGCTGCGAGAGGTCGTGCATCATCGCAAAGACGATGCGGCCGCCGCCCAAGCCGCCGCCCAATCAGATCAAGCCTCGGCATCGGATCAAGTCGCCGCCCAACCCTCGGCATCGGATTCAGCCGCCGCCCAATCAGATCAACCCTCGGCATCGGATTCAGCCGCCGCCCAATCGGATCAACCCTCGGCATCGGATAACGATGGGCGCGCCGGCGCCGGCGCCGGCCCCGGCCCCCGCCCCCACCGGTGGTGGGATTCCATTCTGCGGATTGAACGCATCGATCGTGATCGTTCCGCCGCATCGCCTGCCTCATCACCCGCCACACCGCCCGCAAAACCCCCCGTAAACCCCACGGCAAAACCCCCCGTGTCGCCACTTATGCCATGGATCAATCAAGCGACTGCCCATTTGCAACAAGGCCGTTTAACCGCGGCGATGGTTGCGGTCGAGACGGCCAAAAGCCGGTTTTCGATCCACGCTTTGGACGATTGGCTGGCAATGGCTCGATTGCGCCAAAGGGGTGATGACGCATTGCGGATTCTGATGGATCGTATCGTGCATTCGATAGGGACGGATCATTGCGTCTTTGAAAATGGCGGTGTTGGCGTGGGGCCATGTGGCGATGCCATGCCCCCCGATTTATCGAAAGGCGGTTGATCGATGCAACGCGTGATCCGATCGGTCTTGATATTTATTTTTCTTCTGACGGCATTATTCTTGGGATGGTGGCTGGCCGATATTCCGGGCGAATTCCGCATCGAATGGTTCGGCTATCGCATTGTTGGGCAAACGGCCGTTGCGGTTTTTATCGGTGTGCTGGCGCTTGTCCTTTTGATGCTTCCTTTGGTGCTTTGGCATCGTCTGCGTCTTGCGATCACCCGTTGGCAATCGATGGGTTTGGTGCGTCAGCGCAAGCGCATTGAAGATGTTTTATTAGCCGCTTTTTCCGCCCTTGCCGCAGGCGATAGTAAGGATGCGCACCGCCAAATGCGGCAGCTGAAGAAAGAAAAGGCGGGAATCTGGATTCCTTTTCTTGCCGCCCAGATCGCGGCTCAAAAAGGGAACGCGGATGGATCCCAAGATCATTTCAAGGCGCTTCTTGCCGACCCTCGCACCGCTTTTCTTGCCCGTCATATTCTAACGGATCAATCGCTGGCGGGAATGGATGACGGCCGCGCCCTTGAACATATCAAGGCGGCACGTCGGTTGCGACCGTCGTCGGTTTCGGTGCTGCGCTCGTTGTTTAAGCTGCACGTGCGAAGGGGGGAATGGGATGACGCGTTGAAAATTATCGAAGGGGATCATCTTCCCACGCTTGTGTCATCGGATGGTGGCCCGGGTGGCGGGCCGGGTGGGGGTGACGATAATGCCCGCTTGCGGGCCGTTCTTTTGTTCGAGCGATCCCGCCACGCGCAATCGCAAGGCCGCCTGCGCGAAGCGCGGATTGATGCCGGACGGGCCCTTGATTATTGCGCGACATTATCGCCCGCCGTCGTTCATTTAGCCCGATTGTTTCTTGCCGACGGGCATAAGAAAAAAGCGATAAGGTTATTATCCCGCCATTGGAAAGCGGAGCCGCATATCGATTATGCAAGCCTGGGTGTGGCGATGTCGGACGATGCATTGACGCGTTTGGCGGATGTCGAGAAAATATGCCGCTATGATCTTTCCGCCATCGAGGCGGATATTGTCCGGGCGGCGGCGGCGGTGGATGCACAATTGCCGGTTAAGGCGGAAAAAATCGTTAAAAAGCTGGAGAAATTGGCATCCCCACCGGCGGAAGCGTGTCGGCTTTTATCCCGTTTCTACGATAGTGTCGGGCGCAACGGTGCGGATTGGCAGAACAAGGCCTTGCAGGCACCGCCGGTTGGGGTATGGGAGTGCGTGTCGTGCAGGGCAACATCCAGCGCCTGGTTTTGCCAATGCGTGCAATGTTCATCCTTTGCCTCATTGGTTTGGAAACGGGCTTGCGATACCGCCGATGAGGGGGCAACGGCAAAGGTGGCAACGCTTACGTCTTGATGGGCATCCTAAAGGGCGTCTTGATGGGCATCGGCACCCCCCCTAAGGGGCGTCTTGATGGGGCGCACCCCTAGAATGGAGGCCCTAATGGGGGCCCTAATTGGGACAGGACGAAAGGTGTTCGGGCAGATCGGTGGGTAACGCGGCGTCGGTAAAATCGGCAAGACGATTGCTATTCATGATCGACCGGATGGTGTTGACGTAATCTTGGCCACGTTCGGAATAGCGGGTCATTGTCGCGGCCAGTGCGGAGGAGTCAAAATGGCCGTTTTGAGCCATCGAATGGCGCCGGTTGCGAAATTCACGGTATTGGGGATAGGTATTCAAATTATGCATATATGACGCAACGCTCCGCTGGAGATTGGGAAATATGCGCACCTTGAAATGGGCCTGGTCGGATACGCGATGGCCGTCTTGCTTGACAAGCGCTTTTGGCACCAATCCTTTGCCCTTTTTATGATAGGTTCTTTGTCCGAAAACGGCGTTGCCGGTGCGGGCGAAACGCGATGTTCCCCACCCGCTTTCTTCGATCGTTTGCGCCAATGTCAGTGGTGTCGGCACGATTTGCACCCGCTTTAGCAACATATCAAGGTAATGATCGATGCGGGTGGTGTCGATTTTCTCATTGGCGAGAGTATACCGGTCAAGCACATCCTTGATCCAAATCGTATCCTCCCGTCCCCATGGCGGCGTGTCGCCGTCCGGCTTTTGCCGATATTGTTCGACGAGTTCCAGCAATTTCTTCCGTGTGCAGGAAATATCGTTATTCGCCTGCACGACAAGCGGCAGCATAATTTGCAGAAAATATTGCTTGCGTTTCCGGATATCGGCGATTGTGTCGAAATCCGGCGGTAAGGCGGAAAAAAACAGAGGAACGACCCGATGGGGCGGAGAACGGGTGTGGTCGATATGTTGCCCGAAATAGTCAAAAACGGTCGCCAGCCGATCGCTTTTCTTGATGAAAATCATATGATCCGGGGGTGGGTGCGGCGTATCGGCATGGGCCGCGCCCGCGCCCGCGCCCGCGCAGGCAATGGCGACCATGATGGCTATGGTTGCGGCCAAGCGGGATATTAACGTTGCGGCCAAGCGGGATATTAAAGACGTCATGAAAAATCGCACCGACATCCGGGGTTGCGGTTGGGCTATGGGCACGGGGTGGTCGGGGGCGTGCAAGCGGGGGAATCGATCAGACCACCGATCGCACTTCGCGCACTTCGGGGATGTAGTGGCGCAGCATGTTTTCAATGCCCGATTGCAGCGTGACCGAAGAACTGGGACAGCCCGAGCAAGCACCGCGCATCTCGAGATAGACAATGCCGTCTTCATAAAAACGAAAAGTGATATCCCCACCATCCATCGCGACGGCCGGTCGGATTCGCGTGTCCAATAATTCTTTGATTTTCGTGACGATGGCGTTGTCCTCTTTGGACAGTGTTTTATCCGGGGCAAAGGCGGCATTCGCTTCGCCGTCTTGACCGGCTTCAATCACTTCCTCGCCCGATTCATAATGCTCCATAATCGCCGCGAGAATGGCCGGTTTGATGATCTCCCACTGCTGATTTTGCGTGCATGTCACACTGATAAAATCCGTGCCGAGAAAAACGCCGCCGACCCCTTCGACATCGAATAGACGCACGGCCAAGGGCGATGCCTTTGCCTGTTCCGGGTCGGGAAAATTCGCCGTTCCCGATGGTAAAACCACGCGCCCGGGAAGGAATTTTAATGTGCGAGGATTAGGGGTTGCTTCTGTTTGAATAAACATATTGGGGCCCTTTTATGATACCGATTCTGATTTGTATGTAGCACTGGCATCGCCAGAAAACCATATAAAGCATAATCGGTCTTAAAATGGAATGAACGGAAATCTTGCCGCCCCCTTTTAGGCAGGGGCTTTATGCCAAGAATGCGGGACGATCAAGCGATTTGGTCAATGTCGGTATTGCTCAAGCTTCCCGGGACGATCGTCACGGGAATGCGCAATCCACCGATCATTTTACCGGTCATGGCGGTGACGAGAGGCCCCGGGCCATAGGAACCGGTCGCTGCGGCCAGGACAAGAACCGATAGTGACGATTCTTCTTCAATCAAGCGAAGCAGGCACTCACTCCGGGTTCCTTCACGGATGAAAAGGACCGGAACCCGTCCGGTCCAGCGTTTGACCGAAAGCGCAAGTTCCTGCATCAAGGTTTCCATCTGCCCGCGCATTTCCGTTTGCGATATGGTCTCGATTCCCATCCAATGCATTAACGGGCGGGTTTCGATCGCACCGAACAAGGCGACGATGCCACCGGTTTTGCGTGCGCGAATCGAAGCATAGCGCAGGGCCGCGCGCATTTCTTCACTGGCGTCAACGACGACAAGGAAAACGCGCGGGGATTTATTGTCTTCCGTCATTGATGCAACCGTCTGCTGAATAATGCGGCCCCGCCCCCCATCGCGAGGGCCATCAAAACGGCGAGGATACCATAGATCGTGCCGTGATCGAGGGAAAGTGTATGAATGGTGCGGCCGATACCAACCCGTTCGACGGTCAAGAGAAGCCGCTGGCGTGAGGGTGGCATATCGGCTTTTTTGGGAATGCTGAAGACATCGATCCGATAGATACCGGCAACGGCTTTGAAGGGCAGATGAAAAAGGGTTTTAAACAACACGCCATCCTTGATGGTCACGGCGTTGTCTTTGACCTGCCAAAGATTATCGGCGATGAGGCTGGCCCGTAATTGACGCCAATTCGTATCCGACCATGGGGTACTCGTCGTTGTTGCTATGGAATGGGAGAGCGGTTCGGACAGCAATTCCTCCCCACCCTTGGTTGGCATTGCCGATACGGCGGCTTTATCGAGCCAATAACGTTCCGTGCCAAGATGGGATAACACGCGGTTGGATGCCAGATAATAAAAGGAAGGAATTTTCTTAAAAGACCATTCATCGGGATCGAGAAACCATAATCCGTAACGTTCCCGGTAACGTCTAACGCGCAGTTGGCGGTCGGGGCCAAGAATGCGGACGATCACGTCATCGCCGCGATTAACGGCACCGAAAATCAGGATATCTTCACCGTGAAAATCAACATTAACCCGCACCAGCGATGCCGACATATCGACGGTCGTAACGGCCGATGCGACCCCTGCGGTCATTCCCGGGACGATCCCGGGAACCGGCATCAGCAAAAGCGCCATCACAAGCACCGACCATCGTTGCCGGAACGACATGGTCGCGTTTTCGATCATGGGCCGATGGGACAAGATTCTTTTTCCAAGAAGCTTTCTTATGACGCGCGCTTTCATAAGGGATACCACGTCAAAAGATAAGGAGAAGAGGGCAGGGAGGCCATGTGAAAGATCAAACGCCCTCCGGCCAGGAGCGCCAATACGGCCATCATCGCGCGCAACTGCGATCCGCGCAGATAGGTGATGGCGCGGCTGCCGAATTGGGCCCCGATAACACCACCGGAAAGAAGAATAAGGGCGAGGACCGCATCAACGGTATGGTTAATCGTGGCGTGAAATATTGTCACGCTGGCCGAGACGGCGGCAATATATAAAAGCGATGTGCCAATGACCAACGATGTCGGCATGCCGAGCAAATAAATCAATGCCGGAACGAGGATAAAGCCGCCGCCAACACCGGTCATGGCCGAAAGCATGCCGACGACAAAGCCGATCAGCAGCGGTAATAACGGACTGATATAAAGATGGGAGCGACGAAAGCGCATTTTCATCGGTAGGGAATGACGCAATGCTATCAAAATGCGGCTTCGGTACAACCGTTTGGGAGAAGCGGTTTTTTTGAAAAGACGGCGCACGCTTTCCAGCATCATCAAAGTCCCGATGCCGATCAGAAAAAAAGCGTTGAGAAGGTAAATAACGGTATCGACAATTCCGGCTTGGCGCAATTGCGCAAAGATTTGTACCCCGCTCCACGAACCGAGAATGCCGCCGACCAAAATCACCATGACCATGACGAAATCGATATGGCGGTGACGCGCGTGGACGATTCCGGCCGATACCGATGTGCCGATGACGTGGTTGGCCTCGCTGGCGACGGCGACGGATGGCGGAATACCGGCAAAGATCAAAGCGGGAGTCATTAAAAATCCCCCCCCGACCCCAAGCAATCCGGAAAGAACGCCAATCGCCGCAGACAGGCCGAGAAAGACAAAGGGATTGACGGATGTTTCGGCGATGGGGAGGTAAATATCCATATCGCGCCGTCCTTTTAAGGGTGGGAGAGTCCTAAAATGGGCGCGACTTTATTCAATGTGGAATGGGCAATGCCTGCGGCCTTGTCCGCCCCTTTTTTCAAGATGCCGTCAAGATAGCGGCCATCCGCGCCGATTTTCCGCATTTCATCACCGATCGGCGTGATTTTTGCGATGACCAAATCGGTGAGTTCCACTTTTAACTCTTGAAACATTTTGCCCCCCCATCGGCCATAGGCATCGGCGATCGGGACATCGGACAGAGCCGCGTAAATCGATAATAAATTATGGGCTTCGGGGCGTTGTTCCATATCCTTTTCGGTATCGGGAAGAGGCATGGAATCGGTTTTGGCCTTGCGGATTTTTCGTTTGATGTCATCGGGACCGTCATCGAGATGGATTCGGGAATATGCGGATATGTCGGATTTGCTCATCTTGGCCGTTCCATCCCTTAGGGACATGACGCGCGGGGCGGTTTTACCGATCAAGGGTTCGGGCATCGTCAAAGCATCGGTATCGTATTTCTGGTTAAAGGCCGCAGCAATATCCCGGGCGAGTTCCAGATGCTGTTTTTGATCTTCGCCAACCGGCACGTAGCGGGCTTGATAGAGTAAGATATCCGATGCCATCAGCACCGGATAAGCATATAGGCCAAGTACCGCATGATCGCGCTTCTTACCGGCTTTTTCCTTGAACTGAGTCATGCGGTTTAGCCATCCGAGCGGGGTCATACAGGCCAGTATCCATTGCAAATGGGCATGGCCTTGGATGGCGGATTGGCTAAAAATGATGCTTTTCTCGGGGTCAATCCCACTGGCGATGTAGCTGGCGGCGACCTTGCGGATACCGGCGCGCAGGACATCGGGCCGGGGCGCGACCGTCAGGGCATGAAGGTCAACGACACAAAATATACAGCGATACCGATCTTGCAGCTTTGTCCAAGCGCGAATGGCCCCTAAATAATTTCCCAGATGCAAATGCCCGGTCGGTTGAACGCCGGAAAAAACGGTGTCCATCGTACTAAAGAATTCCGATCGTTGCCGAGTGAATGTTTACCATGTGTATTTTTACCGAGTGATTTTTTACCATGTGAACTTCTACCGAGTGATTTTTTACCATGTGAACTTTTACCGAGTGAACGTTTCCCATATGGATGTTTACCGAATGGATGTTTCTCATGTGAACTTTTACCGAGTGAATTCTTACCGTGTGTGCTTTTACCGACCGGTGGGTCGGCGGGGTTGCCACGGGCAAGGGCACCCTTGCCCCATTGTTATCTTTTCGGCTGTGTAAAATCAACGCTTGACCGATGATTCCTTAACGGGTGACCCAAGGTGACGAAGCCGACCCAGTCCACCCAGCCCACATAGTTTGCAGCCAAGGGCATAGGCGCCGATGCCGCCGATGACCAGGGTGGCGGTGGTCAGCGATGCGCCGCCGGCATATGCGGTCAAAAGGGCGGATAGTAAAAACAACCCGATGACCATGATAAGAACGGCGCCGATGATGCGCGCGAACTGGGTATAAAATCGGGCCGACAGCGATAATGTGCCGCGTCCAAGCAGGATCGTGGCAAGGATGGCCGCGTGGATAATGGCGGTCAACGACGTGGCCAAGGCAAGGCCGAAGAAGGACAGCCATAGCATCAATAGGAGGCTGGCGGCGACATTGACAACAAGGATGGCGGCAGTGATTTTCATCGGCGTTTTCGTATCGCGACCGGCAAAAAAGACAACGGTCAATATTTTGACCAGAAAATAGGCGGGAAGCCCCAAGGCGAATCCTTGCAAGGCAAGGGCGCTATGCACGCCGGCTTCGGGGGTGAAGGAGCCACGCACAAAAAGGGCATCCATAAGGGGTTCGGCAATCCATATCAAACCGATCATGGCGGGAATGCTGACCCCCAATGCCCAGACAATGCCCTCTTCCAGGGTTTGGCGAAAATTTTTATCGGCGCCGGCAACGATATGTTTGGAAAGCATCGGCAGCAAAACCGTGCTTAGGGCGATGCCGATGACCCCCAGTGGCAGCTGTGTGATGCGGTCGGCATAATATAGATAGGCGATGGACCCTTGGGGCAGATATGACGCCAGCAAGACACTGATCAGCAGATTGATTTGATGGATGCTCATACTCAGAAAAGCGGGAGCAAACACGATCAGCAGATTACGGATATCGCGGTTCCATAAAGGGGTTGACGGCCAAATGCGAAGGCGATGATGCCACAATGCGGCGACGATCATCAGACATTGGCAAACACCGGCCACCACCAATGCCCAGGCCAGGGCATAGGCGGGGCAGGATAACGGTAAGGATGCGCATTGTCCTTGGTTCATCGTCGGATCGATAAAAAAAGGTATCATCGCGCCGATTAAAACCACATTAAAAATAATCGGCAGACAGGCCCCCGCGTTGAACCGTTGGAACACGTTTAGTATTCCGCTCATCAAATTAGCAACGGCGATGAATAGGATAAACGGAAAGGTAATCCGGGCCAGATCGATGCTGAGGGAAACTTTTTCCGGATCGCCGGAAAAGCCCGGCACGAGGATGCGGATAATGCCGTCCATCGCCATTTCAAAAACAAGGACAAGGAGGCTCACGCCGAGAATCAATAAAATCAGCACCTGTCCGGCAAAAAGAATGGCCCGTTTTTTGCCGTATTTTTGCAAAAGGGCACTCATCGAAGGGACAAAAGATGCGTGCATGGCACCTTCGGCAAATATCGACCGAAAGAAATTGGGGAGGCGCAAGGCAACGAGAAATGCTTCGGCCGCCGCGCCGGTGCCGAGAAGCATCGCCATTAGAAGATCGCGGAGAAAGCCGACAATGCGGCTGATGAAGGTGAGTGTTGCGACCGAGGCACTATGGCGCAATAGGGCACTCATGACGCGTTCGGGCGATCGCTCGACCTCTTTTTTTCAAAGCCGAGCGGATCCATATCCGGCACTTTCGTTGTCGCCGTGGCGGGTGGGTTTTGGGGCGGGTCTTGCATGGCCGCGATCAGGGAACGGCGGAGCAAGGCGATTTTTTGCGGTTTTTCGATTTTAAGACCAAAAGCATCGCGGACATAAAAAGCGTCAACGACCCGCACGCCATACGACACGATGCGGGTGCTGGAAATACGCACGCCGTGATCGGCAAGGGCGCGAGTCAGGGCAAAAAGCAATCCGGGACGATTTTTGCCGACGGCCTCGATCACGCTTGATGTCCGGCTTAGCTGGTTGTCGATATTGACGCGGGCCGGAACATGCATGGTGGCGCGCCGGGGAAGGGATGGGGCCCGCTCTTGCAGTCGCTTTTCCAGATCGATGTCCCCATTGCCGGCCCGTTCCAGCAACGATCGAAACCGGGCTAGGCGGCCCTCTTGATTGAATGATATGGGGTTTTCGCCACTGATCCAGTGGACGGTGTCCTGTATCAGAAAAACGGCAAGGTTCTTGCCATTGTGCAGTTGATAGGTGCGGGCCCCGGTAATATCGCCACCGGCCAGGGTCAGGCTGCCGGCAATGTCGGAAAAAAAGCGCGGATAGGAATCGGCATAGATCACGAGTTGCCAAAGGCCATCGCCGCTTTGATCGGGATGCGGGTCGCCGGATTGTGGCGGCGTATGCCGGCCGGTGGTGGCGCAAGACCCGTCCAATAAGGACATGAAAAAATGCCGCCCGCGGTTTTGTCGATCATCGGGTTTTTGTTCCTCGGGTTTTTGGGGCGGATGCCCTTCGTGCCGCGCGTTCTTTGCCGCCGTCCGGTGATGGAGTGATTCGGCCCGCATGACGACAAGGGCGCATTGATCTTGTGTTTGCAGCGATTCGGCAAGCCAAAAACGCTTCGGGGTGAGTTGGGCAAAATGAATTTGCGCATCTTTCGACAAACGATCGCAACGGTTGGGATGATCCGTGATATGGGCGCGCCAAGCGGCAATGGCCTGTTTGGGATGGCCTTTGACGAAGACATCGCGCCGTCCGGCGAGAATGTTCTCGGCATTGCGATAAAGCCGGGAGAGAAGGTCTTTTTTCCAAGCGGTCCAGGTGGTCGGCGAAACGGCGCGAATATCGGCAACGGTCAAGATTAAAAGCAGCCGCAGACGTTCCAGCGACTGCACCGTCGTGATGAAGTCATCCAGGGTTTTCTCGTCATCGATATCGTGGCGAAAGGCGGTGTGACTCATGACGAGATGATGTCTTATCAGCCATACGACCATATCGGTCTCGGCCGCATCAAGCCCCATTTGCGGGCATATTTCCTCGGCCGCCTTGGCTCCTTTGATCGAATGATCGTCTTTGCCCCCTTTGGCCAAATCGTGCAACAGTCCCGCGACATAAAGAACGCGGCGCGATGTTTCGACCTTGCGAATGGCCAGTGACGCCAAGGGGTGATCCCGGGTCCATGTGCCGTCCTCGATATGCTGCAGATGCCGGATAAGGCGCAGGGTATGCTCGTCAATCGTATAGGCGTGATATAAATCGTATTGCATCGATCCGACAATTTGGCCAAAGCCGGGCAAGAATCGCCCGAGTACCCCGATATCGTTCATCAACGAAAGAATCGCATAGGCATTGCTTCCGGTCAGGATCGATAGAAAGAGCCGGTTGGCCTGTCGGTCTTGGCGAAATCGGGGATCAATGCGGGAAATATTTCGTTGGACCAGACGCCGTGTTTCATGGTGCAGATGCAGGTTTTCTTTTTGGGATACGTGAAATAATTCCAGCAAAAGCAGGGGATCATCGGCAATATTATCATCACGCAGATACAATTGCCCGCGCTTGATTTGGATACCCCGGCCAAAATCGCGCCGGCGCATGATCGACGACCATCCTTGGCGCGACATCGTGTGGATGCTGCGCGTTCGGCGCGATGGAAAGAGGCTGCGGAAGATATGGACAAGATTGCCGACATCGCGCACCGTTAGGAAATACCGGCGCATCAAACGTTGCTGGGCCTGATCTTCATGATCCCCCATATCGGCCGCGATCCGTCTTTGCATATCAAAGGTCAACCGCTCTTCGCCGCGCCCGCACAGTAGGTGCAGATGGCACCGCAACGACAATAAAAAGCGTATCGATCGTTGCAGCATCGCTTTTTCATCGGGCGTTAGAATATGCAAACGGACAAGGTCATTCCAATTCTTGATCCGGCAATGGGCCCGGGCAATCCACCAAATCGTCTGGATATCGCGCAGGGCGCCTTTTCCTTCTTTAATATTGGGTTCCAAAAGATAACGACTGCCGTCCGCGCGTGCGTGGCGCGCGTTCATTTCCAGCCATTTTTGATCGGTGATATCGGGTTCGCGACCGGCGACCAAGCGCGCGTGGAAATGCCGCTTAAGACCGGCGTATCCCCTATGATCGCCGACCAGATGGCGCATATCAAGAAAACTGCTGCGCAATTTCCAATCGCTTCTGGCATCGCGCAAGCACTCGTCTATGCTGCGCACCGAATAGCCAAGGTTGAGTCCGATATCCCATAATACGCATAAAAGCTTTTCAATGGTTTCTTGAACATGGTTGCCGTTTGTATCGTCATTTTTATTGTTATGGGCACTATCGTGGGTCAAAAACAAAATATCCAGATCCGAAAACGGACACAATTCACCGCGTCCGTACCCGCCAATCGCAACGATCGATAAAGGAATGGGCGTGGTGTCGAAATTGGCGGTAAGGGACAATGCTCCTTTGACGATGAGATCGGCAAGGGCGCTGTGGTGATGGGTATAGCGCCATCCCCATGGTTCCTTGTGATGGGCCGTGGGTGAAGGCTTTGTCAGATGGCGGTGCCAATAGGCCTGCTCGTGGCGGATGATGTCCTTGGCCAGGGCAATGAAGCCGGCGCGATCATGGGCGATCCCATTGCGGCCACCGGATGGGGCGATCATATCCTTGATGATATTGCGTCGGCGCCGCCAATCGGGATCGGAAATGGGGGCGCGCACGACGGTCACTTCGTTGCATTCCGGGGGTGCGATACATGTTGGACGGTGTCCGATTCGCGGGCGCTTTCAACCAAGCGATAGAGGATATCAAGCGCTTGGCGAGGGCTGAGGTTTTCCGGGTCGATGGCAACGATATCCCGATGCAGGCGGGTCAGATGCTCGCGGTCGGTATCACGGGCCAGCGATTGATCGCAGACCGGCGCGACATCGGGGGCTTCTTTGCGTCGGTTTTCCAACTCGACCAAGACTTGCTTGGCGCGGGCGACGGCCGGGTCCGGCATGCCGGCTAATTTCGCCACGTGGATACCATAAGATCCGGCTGCGGCGCCGGGGGCCAGATGGTGTAAAAAGACGATATTGCCTTGCCATTCCTTGACCTGCATATGGCGCAGTTCCAGTTTGGGCAATTGGCGTGCAAGCGCGGTTAATTCGTGATAATGGGTCGCAAACAGAGTCCGGCATGTATTGATGTTGTGCAAATGCTCGACACTGGCCCATGCGATGGACAATCCGTCAAATGTTGCCGTTCCGCGTCCCACTTCGTCAAGAATGACGAAAGAACGGGCGGTGGCACGATTCAAGATGGCGGCCGTTTCCGTCATTTCGACCATGAATGTCGATTGCCCGCGGGCGAGGTCGTCACCGGCGCCGACCCGACTAAACAGGCGATCGACAATACCGATCCGCGCGGCCTTGGCCGGGACATGAAGTCCCGATTGGGCCATGATGGTGATAAGGGCGTTTTGGCGCAAGAATGTGCTCTTACCGGCCATATTCGGGCCGGTGACAAGCCATATGCGGGGATCGTCCCTTTGTGATTCGTCTTTTTGGCGCCCGTTTTTTTGGTGCCCGTCTTTTTGTGATTCGCCCTTTTGTGATGCGTCCTTTTGGCGGTCTTGGTCGTGAACCTTAGGACGGCCAAGCCGACAGTCATTGGCGATGAATTCCTCGCCCTGTTCACGCAAGGCCCGTTCGACGACGGGATGTCTTCCCCCTTCAATGAAAAGAGACAAGCTTTCATCCATTTTTGGGCGGCAATAGCCATATTGGCGGCTGGTAAGGGCATGGGCGCTGACGACATCCATATCGGCCATGTGATGGGCAAGAGAGGCAATATGGCCTTGCTGATCCAGGACTTTCTTGACCAATGTTGCGAATAATTCCAATTCGATATGAATCGAGCGATCGGTGGAACCGATCATCGCACTATCGAGTTTGGCCAAATCATCGGTGGTAAAGCGCATGGAACCGGCCATTGTTTGCCTATGGATAAAAATCCCTTGGGCCGCATCCTGGAGGCGTGATGCGTGGTTTGCCGATATCTCGATAAAACGACCGAGAATGCGGTTCTCTTTTATTTTCAGCTTGGGCAAGCCACTCATGCGTTGATAGGATTGCTCAAGAGCGGCGATATGGCGGCGGATGTCGTCGCCTTGATCGCGCGTTTTATCCAAAAGTTTGTCATAGCCGGGGGCGATAAAATTGCCGTCACGGGCAAGCAGGGGCAGTTCCTCGTTTAGCGCGTGTTCCAATTCTTGGCGCAGTCCTTCCAATTTCGGCAGCAGAGCGGTGGTCTTGCGTGCGACGTCAAGATCCAAAAAACGCCGATCGCCAAGGGCAAGGGCGGTATGGGTAATGCCATCGCGAATCAGGGCAAGATCGCGCGGAGAGCCGCGCCCCAATGATAATCGGGCCATGCTCCGCTCTAGGTCGGGATAGGCGGATAGTCTTTTATTCAGGCTTTCGCCAAGGTCGTTATGCCGGATGAAAAAATCAATCCGATCCAAGGATTTTTCAATTTGGGCAAGATCGGTCCAAGGCGCGGCCAGGCGCTCCCGCAGGAGGCGTCCGCCGGCGGGGCTGCGGGTTTGATCCAACATGGCAACCAATGATGTTTGCGATTTGCCGGACAGCGAACGAAAAAGTTCCAGATTGCGTATCGTTGCCGTATCCATCGCCATGGCCGATTTTTCTTGAAAATGGGTCAAGGGGCCAATTCGGGGCAATTTGCCGTTTTGGGTCAGATCGACATAGTCGACCAACGCGCCGGCGGCGGCAAGCTCGCAGTCATGGAAATGGCCAAAAGCGGACAGACTGCCAACACCGTAAAGCGCGTGGAGGCGACGTTTGCCATTTTCCGAATCCATCCGCCCACGGGCCAGAAAGAGAATCTTTTTGACCCATTCCGATTTGTGCCAAAGGGGGGATTCACGCAGTTGTTCATCAACCAGAATTTCCCCCGGTTCGATTCGACTCAATGCGCTGTCGAGGGTGCTGCTCATGCCGCTTTTCTCGGCATCGGGAAAGGACTGGACAAAGAAACTGCCGGTTGAGATATCAAGCCAAGCAAGGGCAAGTCGGTGGGAGACGGTGCATATTCCGGCAAGATAATTATGACGCCGTGCCCGTAATAGCGATTCCTCGGTCAACGTGCCGGAAGTGATGATGCGTTTGACCGAACGCGCGATCAATCCCTTGGTTCGGGTCGGTTTGGTTTCGCTTTGCTCGACGACGACGACCCGAAATCCCTGCTCGACAAGGCGGGCCAGATAAGCCTCGCTGCTGTGGATCGGCATGCCGCACATCGGAATTTCTTCCCCTTTATGGCGACCGCGTTTTGTCAGCGCGAGGTCCAAAGCCTTGGATGCCTTGACGGCATCGTCAAAGAACAACTCGTAAAAATCGCCCAGATGAAAAAAAACCAGATCGTCGGGATGATTTTTTTTGATTTGGAGATATTGCTCCATGATTGGGGTTTGCCCTTTTTTAGCTGGGGGCTTAGCGCGCGGATTGTCGGAGCGTGGATGGATTGTCATTGTCGGGGCGGGTCGCGGATTGTTGATGTGTGGATTTTCTGGACGTGGGTCATCTGGACGTGGATTGTTGGGGCGATTGCCGCTGCCGTATCGGGGCATTTGATCCGGGCCGTGATTTTTGGATGTTGTTGGGGATGATGCCGCTTTGCCATCGGACGATGCGGGCAATGGAAATAGGACTTGATCGCGCGTTGCGCCGTGCCCCTTCGCGATCCCTTTCTTGTCCCTTTCCGCATCCGGCCCCTCATCCAAACCCGTATCCAAATCCGTATCCAAATCCGTGTCCGGTCCCGTATCCAAACCTGTGTCCTTTTGCGGCATTTTCCCGTTCCCGTTTTTTCGCTTGGGGCTCTTCCGTGCGCCGGGCCTTTATGCCTGACCCCCTTGATATCGCCCATTCTTATGGCATCGCCCATAATGTTCGGCGATGATGCGCGCAGTGTATAATTTAGCACGAGTCCCGCTTTTTCGCTATCCCGGTATCCGGCGGATGGGCACGGCGGCATACACCCGATCATACCGATCGGAAAAGATGCGCAGGGAGGGGAGGGGGGGGCATCTGTGGCCATGTCGAATGTGACGGCGCCGAAAAATCCCATGATAGAATCCCAGGATAAAATTGGGTTATCGATGATCGGATCGATCGAAAGATGGATGGATCATGGCCATCATCGGGTGGCGCCGACGCGTCATCATCAGATGGGGGTGGAAAAACATGAAAAAGGGCAATAAAGAAGAGGCAATGAAACCCGTCAATTCGAAGAAACGGTATATTCCGGTGGCGGAAAATTGATTAAAAGGGGTGCATATGCCAAGGCAACGTAAAACGAATACTCTATGGTCGCTTGTCATTGTTGCGATGGTAATGGCTGGATGGACGGTGCCATCGGCCAAAGCGGACGATACGGCAAGGCAAATTGCCGATTTGAAGAAACGGGTCGGCGAGTTGGAAAAAGCGGCATCCGATTGTCAATTCAATAAAAAAAAGCGCTTTGGTATCCGATGTAAAGATTGGGAAGGGTATATTTTCGGTCGGCTTCAATATGACGTTCTGTTGATGAATCCGGACAAGGCGGCGTATCGGAATGCGGATGATTTTATGACCAACGGATTGGACGACAGCGGCAGTGGTCTGCGCCGGGCCCGTTTTGGTATCGGCGGTCAATTTTTTGATCATTGGCAATATAAATTGGAATACGATGCCGCCTCGTCCGCACCGATCAAGGATGCCTATATCCGTTATGTCGGCACCAATCCTTTTTATGTCCAAATGGGCAATGCCAAGGCGCCGTTCTCTTTGGATGAACTGACATCTTCGCGCTTTACCATTTTTATGGAGCGTGGCCTGACCACTAAAAATCCATCGATTCCCGGGCGCGTCCTTGGCCTGACGGCCGGATACGGGTCCAAACGATGGTCCCTTCATGGCGCGATTCTTGGCGATAAATACGATAACAAGACCAAGAGTTTTGGGCTTGCCGGTCGATTGACCGTGGCCCCGTTATTGAAAAAAGGGCGATATTATACGCATATCGGTTTTTCATCCCACCTGCGCAAATCCGGGCGTTGCGTGGACAATAAATGCCCCGATTGGGGGCGGTTGCGTGATCGCTCGCCCTATACGCCGGCGGTATTGAACGGATACGTGTATGATCTTGATCTGCCGGATTGGCGAACGATGATTGCCTATAATCCCGAAATCGCTTTTGGCTGGGGGGCGGTCGGTTTCCAGGCCGAATATCGAAAGGTCGATATGACCTATCGGGCCGATGATGGGGATGATCCGGATCCATCGTTTTCATCTTGGTATATGCAGGCCAATTGGTGGATTACCGGGGAACATAATATCTATCATCCGGCCAAGGGTGCGTTTGGTCGGGTTCGACCATTGCGCCGCGTATCGGAAGGGGGTTTGGGCGCGATTGGCGTGGCACTGCGGTATCAAAGCGCGAATTTCGCAACCAAGATCAAGACGCAAGAGGGCAAGCTTATGGGCGGGGGAGATCATGCCATGACATGGAATGTCACATGGAAACCGAACGCATATGTCAAATTCATGGGTGAATATGTTAAATCCTGGCGTAGTTTTAAAGCCTGCAATGGGGTATGCGTATCAAAGGAATCTCCGGACGCTTTCCAGATGCGGGCTCAGGTTGATTTTTAATTTTGGCGGCGACCGATTTTTATCGGCATTAAAAAGAAAGAACATCCCATGCCCATACTTAGGCCCACTCTTAGGCCCATTCTTAGGCCCATCCTTATGTCCATCCTTTATCCATCTCGCTTTATCCGGTGGGCGATCCCGGTCGCTTTAATTTTTCTGGCGGTTCCGGCCATGGCCCGCGACCAGATTAAGATTGCCGGATCATCGACCGTATTGCCTTTTTCCGCGCTGGTCGCAGAGGAGTTCGGCAAGGCCACATCCTTTAAAACGCCATTGGTCGAATCGGGGGGGTCTTCCGGTGGCTTGAAGATTTTCTGTCAAGGCGTGGGGGCGGCAACCATCGATATTGCCAATTCTTCACGGGCCATCAAGCCCAAGGAGATTCAAGCATGCGCGAAAAATGGCGTGACCGATATGATCGAGATCATGATCGGATACGACGGCATCGTCTTTGCTTCCGGTCTTGCGGCACCGGATATGGAACTTGATCTTGCCCGGTCTTATCGTGCTCTGGGGCCGAAGGTTACCAATGGCGATGCGCTGGTCGATAATCCGAATGAGAATTGGCGCATGATTAGCGATTCCCTTCCCGATCGGGCGATCCAATTTTTTATTCCGGGCGAAAAGCACGGCACCAGGGATGTTTTCGAGACGCAGGTTATGGTTCCCGGTTGTAAGGCGTCCGGTGTTGCCGCCCTTAGTGCGCTTGACGGAAAAGACCTTCAATCGTTTTGCAAAAAGGTGCGCAAGGACGGATTGGTCAGTGATATTGACGGTGACTATACCGAGACGCTGTTACGGATTGAAAAGAATCGCGATGCGATCGGAGTATTCGGATTCGGCTTTTATGATTTGAACCGGGATAAAGTCAAATTGATCCCGATTGACGGTAAATCCGCGACCTATGAAAACATTGCTTCGGGGGAATGGCCCATTTCCAGACCATTATTTTTCTATGTCAAGAAAGCGCATCTGGATGTCATTCCGGGATTGCGTGATTACGTCGAGTTTTTTCTTGCCCCGGATATGATCGGCGCGGAAGGCTTGTTGTCGGAAAAAGGCTTGGTGCCAATGCCGCGATCCGAGCGGGAAGATGTTTTGGATAACTTTCGCTCCGGAACGATCGTGCACGCATCTTCTTAGGATACAGGGCTTAGGATATAGGTCTTTAGGCATACAGGGCGTAATGGACGTATAGGGGCATCCGCGCAAACCGGGCCGGACTTGGGGCGGCGATGTGGGCGGCGTTGATGGGTGTTGCGACCCGCGCCGGATGGGATCGGCCGGATTAGGGGCGGCGTTGATGGGTGTCGCGACCCGCGCCGGATGGGATCGGCCGGATTAGGGGCGGCGACCGGTGCCGGATGCGATACGCCGGATTTGGCATTGATTGGTGTCGCGACCCGCGCCGGGTGCGATACGCCGGATTTGGGGCGGCGACCCGCGCCGGATGCGATCGGCCGATGGGGCCAAGCGCGGATTAATCGGCCTTCGGATCGGTTTTTTCCTGGCTGGAATAGCGTTCTTCGCGCCATGGATCGGCGCGATTATGATACCCGCGCTCTTCCCAAAAACCGCGTTTGTCCGTGGTTCTGAATTCAATCCGTTTGATCCATTTTGCGCTTTTCCATAAATACAGATGGGGGATGATCAATCGCAGCGGCCCGCCGTGTTCGCGACTGATCGGTGTGCCCTGCCAAAGGGCGGCCAGAATGACGTGATCGGCGACAAAATCTTTCATGCGGATGTTTGTCGTGTAGGAGTCATAGCTGTGCAAGGTCAGGTACGATGCGTTCTTTTCCGGTTGAACGACGTCGATAATATGGGATGCGGCGACCCCTTGCCAAAGATTGTCGTAACGTGACCATGACGTGACGCAGTGCATGTCACTGGTCATTTGCACTTGTGGCTGGTCAAGAAAATCTTTCCATTTCCACGATTTTTTATGACCGACGGCGCCGTCGATGGTCAGACGCCAAAGATTAAGATCGATATCCGGTTGAACCCCAAGGTCAAGGACGGGCCAGTTGGTGACGACTTTTTGTCCGGGAGGCAATCGGTCATCCGCATCGGGCTTTCTTGGTGGTTGATACCCCTGTTTTGCCCATTGTTCTTTTTTTCGGGTAAGTTTTGTCAAGGTGTCTTTTATGCTCATGATGATACGCTCTCAATGAAATCAAGGACTTTTTCCGGTGGGCGGGCAATCATCGCGGCGTTCGGGGTGGCGATGATCGGGCGCTCCATCAAAATGGGATGTTCGATTATTTTCGCGATGCGTTGCGCATTGTCAGCGGCGGTATGACCGGTCGGTATCGCAATGCCGAGCAGGGCGGCTTCCCGGTGGCGGATAAGATCCGGCATTGGCCCTATTCTGGGCCCGAGGATGGATAGCAGCCGGTGTAATTGGTGGGCGGACAAAGGCTCTTTCAGATACGCTTTGACCGTGACGTCGATGCCTTTGCCGTGCAATAGGGACAAGGCTGCCCGTGACTTACTGCAACGTGGGTTATGGTATAGAACGATGGACATTAATCGTTGCCAAGCGCGGGATTGCCGTCCGATTTGCTGGATGTTTTCTTGGGTGTTTTTCCGGATATCTTCCGGGGCATATTTTGGGGTATTTTTTGGGGCATCATCGCATCGGCACCGGAATCAAAATACAGGGTTTGGCTCGGGAAGGCAAAAGCACTGCCGGATTCCTCGACAATGCGTTTAAAATCAACGATATGCGCATGGACGACGCCACGCCATTTTTCCCAGTCGACCGTTTTGGTGAAATAATAAAGATCGATAACGATGGCCGAATCGTCATAGGAGGTAAAATGGACCATGCATTTGGCCTTTTTGTCGACATCCTTGCTTTCGGCAAGATAGCGCCGCAACCGATCGGTCACCTTTTTCATATTGGCGGATGATGTCCCGTATTCAATCCCGATCTGGAGGCGAACGCGCCGGCGGCGCATGCGACTCCAATTGGTCATGGGCGATTCAAGCAGGCGATTATTGGATACGGTGACCTCGCAATCGCTAAAGCCGCGCACGCGTGTTGCGCGCAATCCGATGGTCTCGACCGTGCCATTGACATCCGGGGTTTCGATCCAGTCGCCGGGGCGAAAAATGCGGGTTGTGATGATCGTGAATCCGGCAAAAATATTTTGCAGGCTATCCTTGGCCGCCATGGCGGCGGCAAGACCGGCAAGCCCTAACCCACCAAGGAAGGCGGCAACGTTAAATCCCCAGTGCTCAAAAAGGCTTATCGTGCCGAAAAGAACGGTCAGAATCTTGATGACGGTGGTGATGAAATCAATCAGTTCTTGACCAATTCCACGATTTTCCATATCGAACCGGACACGCGTGATATAATTGGCCAATGGCGCGATTAGGCGATATGGGGCCCAGAATAAAAGAGCGATAAAAAGGCTTGACGCAATCTTGTCCAATGTTCCGTAATAGGAATGGCTTTCGGGCAGTAATCGAATGGCGACTTCGACCCCGCCAATCACAAATAGCCAGCCGATCGGGGATGCGAGCGGCGGGATTAAAACGGCATCGATCTTAAGGGCGCTTTGCTGGGTCCAGGCGGTCACGCGTTCTAGGATAAAGCGGCTGAAAAGATGGCGGAGGGAAAAGGAAATGGCGACAATGGCACTCGCAACGAGGAAAAACCAATGATCCCCGCTATCGGTCCAAGATTCTATTGTTTGCCACCACTGCATTGAAGGTATTAGACCATCATTACCGGGACGATGGCAAGGGAAACCGCATTCGACATATACTCGGAAAAGAAAGGCCAATTGGGCATGCGCACAAAAAACATCCATTTATCCCACCCCTATTACTATCGTGGCAAAGGGGGGCATTCGTATGGCGACGCGGTTGATGACGGCGATGGCGCCAATCGTCGTTCCGCCACCTTTTCCGGTGTCCGGCAGGTTGTTGTCTTGCTTCACGGGGTTGGTTCCAATGGCCATGATTTGATCGCCTTGGCGCCGCATTTAAGCAAAGCTATGCCGCATGCGCTTTTTCTTTCGCCGCATGCGCCGTTCCCGTTTGATGCCGTGCCGTATGCCCCGTCCGGGCAAGATGTATCGAGGGACGATATGTCGATGATGCGCCAGTGGTTTTCCCTGGCTAATCGTGATCCAAGCGTATGTATGGCGGCCATCGCCGATGCCGCGCCATTGTGCGATCGCTATCTGGATACCGTTTTGCAATCCCATCGGATCGATCCGAGCCGACTTTTTCTATTCGGTTTTTCCCAAGGCGCGATGATGGCGATGTATGTCGCGATGCGCCGTCAAGTGGGCGGCGTTTGCGCGTTCTCCGGCGCGCCACCGGGCAATTTCTTGCCGTCGAAGGGCGTTGATGCTTCTCGGCGGGCGCCGGTCTTGATGGTGCATGGTCGCGATGATCCGGTCGTTCCCTATGATCTTAGTCGCAATGCCGGGCAATGCCTCGAAAGTGCGGGGTTTGCGGTCGATTGCCATTTTCCCGATCATCTTGGGCATACGATTGACGGTGACGGAATGGCCGCCGCCATGCGTTTTTTCCAGCGGCACGGTACGGCCTGTCATGAAGATGCCGAGGGGGATGCCGAGGGAAATGCCGAGAATCCGAAGGCACAACCGATCGCCGGTGATGGCGGGAATATCGCATGATGGGGTGCGATAGGCATGATCGATGCCGATGGGTGGCACCATATCGGTGGCGGTCTTTGGGGATCATCCTTGTTGGGTGGGCTTTGATAGCCCTTGCCGGATGCGGATTTGCCCCGATGTACGGGCAACAAGGGGATCGTGATATTGCGGCATATCGCGTCCGTGTTGCGCCCATCCTTGATCATTCCGGTCAGATTTTGCGCAACCGGCTGCAAGATATTCTAGCCGTATCGCGTGTCCGTCCCAATGCGCGCGAATATATTCTTCACGTCCATTTGAGCGAGAGTCTCAAAGAAATCGGCACGCGCGATGCTTATGAAACCCGGGCCCATTTGCGGATCACCAGCCAATGGCAACTGTTTTATGCCGGGCAGAAAAAGATTTTTGCGCAGGGAACGTTCAGCGAGGGGGGAAGTTACGATATCATCGTTAACGATTATGCCAATCTTACGGCCAAGCGTAGCCTGCGTAAAAAAATCCTCAAGCGGATGGCGGAATTAATCGTTCGCAACGTTCATGCGGTTATCCAGCGTCGACAGAGCGGACGATGATTGTCAAAAATCCGATCCCTTTTTTTGCGCGTTTGCCCGGTCATATCGGGGCTTTCTTGCTGTATGGTCCGGATCGGGGCAAGGTTCGGGATCTGGTTGATAGCTTGACCGATAAATTGGTCTCCAAAGGCCATGACCGTGACGATAGCCGGATGATAATCAATCCAAAGGACATCCGGAATGATCCCGGGTTGCCGGTCGAAGAACTTGCCAAGACATCCCTTTTGGGGAATACGCGGGTGATTTTTGTCGATGGCGCCGATGAGGGTTCTCTTGCGGCATGGAATATCTTGTTCGAGCATCGCTTTTTTCCATTCGGTCATGCCTTCGTTATCGTTAGTGCGGGTTCTTTGCGCCCGGCTTCGGGACTAAGACGTGTTTTCGAGCGCCATCCATCGGCGGCGTGTATTCCTTGTTATGCCGATGACGAAAGAGACAAGCGTCGCTTGCTTGCGGCTTTTTGCGCCGATGCCGGATGTTCGATAACGCCGCAGGCTTTGGCCGGTGCCACGATGTTATTTTCCCAAGATAGTGCCTTGAATAAAAGGGAGATGGAAAAATTACGGCTTTATGTCGGCGAAAATGGCCATATCGATGAAGAGATCGTGGCGGCCTGTTTGGCCGATAATGACTTTCTTTCCCTTGAGGAAATCGCCTGCTGCGCGGGGGAGGGGGATATCATCGATCTTGACCGACATTTATCCAAGGCCTTGGCATCGGGGGTTTCCGCGGTTGCGATTTTACGGGTTTCATCCACCCATTTTCTTCGTCTTTATACGGCGGTGGAACGGTGTCGACGCGGACAACGCCCGACCGATGCGTTGTCCCAATTAAAGCCTCCGGTGTTTTTTCGGCGGCGCCCGTCGTTTCTGCGCCAGATCGGTCGGTGGGATACTCCATCGGTGATGACGGCCGTTCAAAAATTACACGAAAGCGAATGTCTGGTGAAACGCAACCGATCCGAACTTGCGGCAACACTTTGCCGTCAATGCTTGTTGTCTATTGCCCGGGTGGCCTATGACCGCCCGCCTCTTAATGCGTGATTGTCGAGCGGGTCTTGGGTTGCCGCTGTGGCGATGGGCGGATGAAACGCAACCGATCCGAACTTGCGGCAACACTTTGCCGTCAATGCTTGTTGTCTATTGCCCGGGTGGCCTATGACCGCCCGCCTCTTAATGCGTGATTATCGGGCGGGTCTGTTGCCGCTGTGGCGGATGCGTGATTATCGAGCGGGTTTTGGGCCGCCCCGTTATGTTTCATCTAGGGGCGAAGAGACCTTGATATCCCCTCGGGCGCCGCGATCACTCAATCGATCGGAAACCGGCGATGGCACGGATACGGCGCAATCAGGCGGTTTCGTAGCGGAAGGTCAATTCTTTTTTCCCGCACAACTCGCCAAGCGCGGCAAGGCAGGCAGGTCCCTTGGTTGGACGCAGGGAAATGGCAAAGCGCGAGATATACAACCGCCCTTTCGATCCTTCCAAGCGTTCCGTATCCATCCGAACGATAATGCCGCCGTTGTCGTCCAAAACCCGGATGACTTCGACCAGATGGCCTTCATAATCGCCACCAAAGAGGGTAAAGCGATGGGTGATTCGCTTGCTTGGCCCGCTGATCCGTTGCAGCGTGACCGATTTAACCGTGATTTCCCCGCCCTCGACGACGGGAAGGGCGCGAAGCCCTTGCTCCAAAGAGCGGGTATCCTCACTATCCGGGATATCATAGATCAGCGTCAATTCCGCGCCATGCTGGCCAAGGGCGGAAAACGTCGTATTGGCAAATCGACCGCCTTTTGCGTCAAGATAGCCGATGATTTGTGACATCAATCCCGGGCGGTCAGGGCCGAAATAAACAATGGCTGCGCTTTGATTGGGCATCGGGTGGTTGACTTTAGCCGTGAAACCGGTCGATGGCCTGTTTCATGGCGCGGCCGATTCCAACAATCGTGTCGGAGACGATAACACCGGCCGATGCAAGGGCTTCTTTCTTTGCCGCCGCCGTTTCATTGCCGCTGGAAACGATCGCCCCGGCATGGCCCAAGCGTCGTCCCGGCGGTGCCGCGGCACCGGCAATAAAAGCAGCGACCGGTTTGCGCTGTGCTTTCTTCAGCCCTTTAAGGAAATCGGCCGCCTCGACCTCGGGTGTGCCACCGATTTCACCGATGACGATGATGGCATCGGTATCATCATCGGCGAGAAATAATTCAAGCAACTCGACATATCCGGTACCATGGACGGGATCCCCGCCGATACCGACAATCGTTGATTGGCCGAGTCCCGATTTCGATGTCTGTACCGCCGTTTCATAAGAAAGAGTGCCGGAGCGCGATATGACACCCGTCCGGCCCGGGGTGCAGATATGTCCGGGCATAATGCCGATTTTACCGATACCGGGCGTCAGTATCCCGGGACAGTTCGGGCCGATGAGACGGCTTTGCGTGCCTTTCATCGAGCGTTTGACCTTCTGCATGTCGCGGGTCGGGATGCCGTCGGTGATGCAAACGACAAGCTCGATACCGGCATCGACGGCCTCCAATATCGCATCGGCGGCAAAGGGGGGCGGGACAAAAATGCCGCTGGCATTGCATCCGGTGGCGGCTTTGGCTTCCGCGACGGTGTTGAAAACGGGCAAATCAAGATGCTTGCCGCCGCCTTTATCGGGGGTGACGCCGCCGACCATTCGGGTGTGATAGGCAATGGCCTGTTGCGAATGGAACGTGCCTTGGGCGCCGGTGAATCCCTGGCAAATAACGCGGCTTTCTTTCGTTAATAATATGGACATCAACCAATATCCTTTACGGCTTCGACGATTTTTTTCGCGGCCTCGTCCATCGAATTGACAGGATCGATCGGCAAGCCCGATCCTTTCAAGATCGCCCGCCCTTTTTCAATATTGGTTCCTTCCAAGCGGACGACGAGCGGTTTGCTTAACCCCACTTCGCGCGCGGCTTGGACAAGTCCCTCGGCGATGTCGTTACAGCGCATCATTCCGCCAAAAATATTGAGAAGAATACCCTTTACGTCACTATCGCGGTAAATAAGCTTGAATGCCGCCGCCACCCGTTTGGGGGTGGCCGCCCCGGCGACATCCATGAAATTGGCCGGTGTGCCACCGTAGTACTGAATCAGATCCATGGTCGCCATCGACAATCCGGCCCCATTAACCATCAGTCCGATATTGCCATCGAGCTTGACGTAATTAAGATCATGGCGAGACGCTTCCAATTCCAATGGATCCATTTCTTCATCATCGCGCATTTCCTCGATCTGACGTTGGCGATACATGGCGTTATCGTCGAAACTGGCCTTGCAATCGAGGACGACAATATTGTCTTCGGCCGTCACGACCAGAGGATTGACTTCAATCATTGCGGCATCGCGCTCGACAAATGCTTGGTAGATATTCATGAAAACGCGTTGGGCCTTGCGGGCCACTTTGCCGCGCATTCCCAAATCATAGGACAGCTTGCGGACATGGTGGGTGCGTAAATTGACACCCGGGCCAAGGCGCGTGCGGAAAATCTTTTCCGGATTTCTTGCGGCGACTTCCTCGATTTCCATTCCCCCCTCGGTCGAGGCAACGACGGTATTGCCGCCGGTCTCACGATCGACCAAGACGCAGAAATAGTATTCTTTTTCAATTGCGCATCCGGCTTCGATATAAATGCGGTGCACCTGTTTGCCTTCCGGCGGTGTTTGTGGGGTTTTCAGATTCATGCCGATCATCGCATCGGCGGCTTGAACGGCTTCTTTCACCGATTTCACGACTTTGATGCCGCCGGCCTTTCCCCGACCGCCGGCATGGATCTGGGCCTTGATGACCATGATATCCTCGTCCAGCCATCGGGCGACTCTCTCGGCTTCGTGGGTTTTATGGGCAACGTCGCCGGGAGGGATGGGAACGCCAAATTCAGACAGAATTTGCTTGGCCTGATACTCGTGAATATCCATATACGACTACCTGCAGGGAAGTGATCTTCGAGGGACATTCCAGCCGCGACAGACAACAATCATACGCTTTGGACTTCCTCCTTGAGCCTGCACAATGCCGATTGGTGCCGGCATAGTCAAGAGGGTGCCATCGGAAGTTTCCCCTCGATGCCCCCTTCGATCGCCGATAATATCGGTTGCCTCGGGGCACCCCCGGGCGGCGGGATCAAAGCGCTATCAACGGGATCGTTCCGCCGGCAAGACCGAATTTCCCCGGCGTTTTGCCGTTTTGCCGCTTTCCATTTTGCCGCTTTCCATTTTGTTGGGTCTGGCCGCATCGTGCGTTTTATTCCACCATTCCTTTGGCGACGGTGACGATCTCGCGCACGCCGGCAACGGATTGATCCATCGCCTTTTGCTCATCTGCGGTGAGCGTGATTTCAATAATTTTCTCGACCCCATTCGCGCCGATGATAATGGGCACGCCGATATAAAGCCCGTCGCGAACACCGTAATGTCCGTCCAAGCGGGCGGCGCAGGGAAGAAGGCGTTTTTGATCCGAAAGATAGGCTTGCGCCATTTCAATCGCCGCCGTTGCCGGTGCGATGAAGGCAGAACCGGATCCCAGCAGGGATACGATCTCGCCGCCGCCTTTGCGGGTTCTTTCGACGATGGCATCGATGTTTTTCTGACTGTTCCAACCCATGGCGACGGCATCGGGAATAGGGATACCGGCAATCGTCGAATAACGCACCAACGGCACCATGGTATCGCCGTGTCCGCCCAGAACAAAAGCGGTGACGTCCCGCGTCGAGACGTTGAAGGATTGGGCAAGAAAATAACGAAAACGGGCGGAATCGAGAATACCCGCCATGCCGACGATCTTATGCGCGGGCAGGCCGCTGACCTCGTGCATGACCCAGGCCATGACATCAAGGGGATTGGTGACCATGATGACGAAGGCATCGGGACAGTGTTTGCCGATTTCACGGCCGATACCGGCGATGACCTTGGTATTGGTTCCGATCAATTCATCGCGACTCATCCCCGGCTTGCGGGGAATTCCGGCGGTGACGATAACGACGTCGGCGCCGTCCAGGTCGGATAAATCGCAACTGCCGTGCAAGGCACTATCGCTGGTTGCGATCGGGGTGGATTGGGCGATGTCAAGGGCTTTGCCCTTGGCGGTGCCCTCGGCGATATCGATTAAAACGCAATCTCCCATTTCCTTAAGGGCGATCAAGTGGGCCAGGGTGCCGCCGATATTACCGGCGCCGACCAGGGCAATTTTGGTCTTTTTTTGCGGCGTTTGCATGGATTTACTATCCTCTCTCGTGTCGATGAAAAATCCAAAAACCAGGAGGGGGTTAACATAGCGGCAATGCCGGTAAAATCAAGCATGGATGTGAACCGCTCCGATATGGATGTTGGGTATGCGCGATCCGATGCCGATCGGTTGCCGGTTCTTTTCGGCCTGTTGATAGGCCCGCTTATAGGCCCGTTTGGATGGATCGCGGCATCTTCTTTTCGGCCTGTTGATAGGCCCGCTTATAGGCCCATAGAATGGATCGCGGCATCCGAACCGGGCGGATGGCAACGGCACCATTTCTTGTGTTCGGCGGGGGCGCTTAGCGGGGGTGCTCGGCGGGGGCGCCCGATGGGGTGTTCGATGGGGTGCTTAGCGGGGGCGCCCGATGGGGTGTTTTTTGATTGGGGATCTTTGATTCGAGGTTGACAATCATGCCCATTCTTCGTCACACTAGGGGACGGTTCTTTCCGGGGCGTGCCTCTTTCCGGTCGCTCTTGAATGTGACACCCCTTGGGTGGGGTATCGCATTGGCAATATGGGGCAACATGGGGCAACATGGGGCAATGTGGGGCAATAGATTGAGCGCAATGCTTGATTTGAGACACTTATTATCCGGCAAAGAACACGAACAATAGGGAGTATATTATGACGTATGTCGTTACCGAAGCGTGTATTAAATGCAAACACACCGACTGCGTTGAGGTGTGTCCGGTGGATTGTTTTTATGAAGGGGAAAATATGTTGGTGATTCATCCGGAAGAATGCATTGACTGCGGTGTTTGCGAGCCGGAATGTCCGGTCGATGCCATTATCCCCGATAGTGATGCCGATGCGGAAAAATGGGTGGCGATGAATCAAAAATATGCCGAGAAATGGCCCAACATCACCCGGATGGTTGAATCGCCGCCGGATGCGGAAAAATGGAAAGACGTGGGTGATAAGTTCGCGAAGCATTTCAGTGAAAAGCCGGGCAAAGGAACCGATTCTTAAGGTTTTTCCCCTAAGCCTGTCGTGCCTGTCTTTTTGTCCGATTCGCGCCGCCTGAATATCGGTGCAATGGCCGATGGATTGGCCCGGTCTTTCCTTGGGTTGTTCATTCGCTTGACGCCGATCCGTGGGCAATCACGCCCAAGACGCAAGGGAGGCGCAAGAGGGGCGCAAGGGCGGCGGCGGCGCCAATCCGGTTTATGATTGAAATCCGGGTCGTATTTCTTTATACTCCCGGTCTTTATAACGGTTGGTTTTATATTGCCCGCGTCGATGGTGGTGCCATGGCGGTGTTCCTTGGCGTGTCGTTGTTTTGCAACGATACGTTTTTAGCCGATGTTCGGCGGTTTTGGTGCACGGCTTTGTCCTTGATCGAAATTGATACGCGCACGTCCGTGTATACACATGATGTCGATAAGGGGCGTTTATGGCATTCGGCCCCGCCTTGGGTGGGTGCCCATCGTCATCATGGGGATGGGCCATAATGGGGATCTTTTGGGATCATCCTTTCCGATCGCGTGTGCGGGGTTATATGCTCCAACGGAATGAAAGGAGGGGTCATGTCCAATAAAGAAGATTTTTCGCCCGGCGATATCGTGGTTTATCCGGCCCATGGGGTGGGCAAGGTTTTCGGCATATCAAAGGAGATTATATCGGACGAGGAATTTCGTTGTCTGGTTATTGATTTTGAAAAAGAAAAGATGCGGTTGCGCCTGCCTTTGAAAAAAGCGGCGGATTCGGGTTTGCGTAAACTCAGTTCCAAGGAACGAATGGATTTGGCGATGGCGACCTTGCGCGAATCACCCCAGATGAAGCGGGTTATGTGGTCGCGCCGGGCCCAAGAATACGAAGCCAAGATCAATTCCGGCGATCCCGTTTTAATCGCCGAGGTGTTGCGCGATCTATCCAAAAAAACCGGTGTTGCCGAGCAATCCTATTCCGAGCGGCAAATATACCAAGCGGCGCTTGAGCGGCTTGCCCGAGAGGTTGCCGCGGTCGAGGATATCGACGAAAAACGGGCCGCGCAAAAATTGAAGGAAGTGATGAAAGCGGCCTAATGGCCCCTATTCCGGGCGCTCTTGCAGCGCTTGGATGAAATCACCCGCCGCATGTCATGCCCCTTGTCCGGCCCTTGTCCGAATGATCCGCCCGTTCCGGATCGCTTTTATCCGGATGGTTCGCCCGTTCCCGATCACCGACCGTTGTTCGGAGTGCCGGTTCCGGATTGCTTCCCTTGCCGATCGATGGGTGCATCTTTCGTTCGGATCGCTTTGATCCGGATCCGGTGCCGGGTCAGGAACCCAAAATGGGTAGGGCGAGGAAGGCTTCAATCACCAAAGCGTTAACGATATCGATAAAAAAGGCACCAACGATCGGCACGACAAGGCAGGCCTGCATCGATGCGCCGTATCGGGCCGTGATGGCTTGAATATTGGCCATCGCCGTCGGGGTTGCGCCCAGACCAAACCCACAATGCCCGCCGGCAATCACCGCCGCGTCATAGCCGCCGCCCATGCGCGGCCATGTGACAAAGCGAGCAAAGAGAGCCATCAATCCCACTTGAAGGACAAGAATGCCCGTCAGCGGCAGGGCAAGTTGCCATAATCCGGCAAGACTGATCGACATCATGGCCATGGCAATAAAGAGGCTAAGGGCACCATCGCCGACAAGGGCAATGGCGGCGGAAGGCACGGCATAAAGGCCACTCCATTCGCATATATTGCGCAGGATAATTCCGGCAAAAATCGCCCATATGAAGGATGGCACGGTCACACTGGTCGGGCCGATAAGGGCCGGGATAACCATCGCGGCGGCAATGCATAATCCAACCATGAAAATCACGGGCAGAGTATCGCGCCCCCGCAACAACGGGGCGTTGATGGCATCGTTGCTGGCTTGGTCGATGGTTTCGCCGGCTTGGTCGATGTTCCGGTTGATGGCGTTGTCACCGGCCCGGTCAATGTCTTGGTTGATCGTGATCGAATCGGATGGCTTGGTATTCGGGCGCAGGGAATATTGACGGATGATGCGGGTCGCAAGGGGACCCCCGATCAATCCCCCGCTGATCAACCCGAAGGTCGCGGCCAAAATGGCGACGGCCTCCAGATCAAGGCCGGGATAGTAGGGCCCCAGGGTTTCCGCCCAAGCAAGGGCGGTGCCGTGGCCACCGGACAAGGTGGCCGATCCGACAATTAATCCGTAAACCGGGGGCAAATCCAACCCAATCGATGCCAGAACGCCAAGGATATTTTGGCCGACCAGGAAGATGGCGGCCAAAAGTAAAAACAATGCGGTTGCCGTGCCCCCGCGTTTTAACAGACTGAAACTTGCGTTTAATCCAATGGTCGCAAAAAAGGCAAGCATGATCGGGGTGCGCAGGGCCATGTCGAAATCGATCTGAATATGACCTAAGCGCAGGGTCAATGCCGATACTGCGGCAAAGATCAGTCCGCCGGTGACGGCGGTCGGAATATTCACCTTGTCGAGGGCGGGAACGATTCGTGTCAACATCGCGCCAACGGCCAACACGACCATGGCGGTCAGAAAGGTTGCCCCCCAAGGAAGCATCCACATATGTGTTTCGGGGCCGGACATCGGTTCAACGCCGGATAGGAAGGATGCCGGGGGATCGCGGGGTTGTGCCCGCGCGCCCAAAGGCGATCGACCCAAAGGCGTTCGACCCAAAGGCGATCGACCCAAAGGCGATCGACCCAGAGGCGATCGACCCAAAGGCGATCGAAAGGAAATGGGGAAAAAACAACATCCCGTGTCCTTCCCACATTTACGGCCCGGATACAAGATGTATCCTTTGCTAAGCGCGTGGAAAAATGTGCCTAGCGCAGGGGATGAGGGATGGCGGCGTTAACCCGCTTTGGCGTTCTTGCGATGGTCGCGCGCGGATTATAAATTGAGATGATTGATCGAATCCGTGACCTCTTGTCCGGAGTTGGTGATCATCATGGATGCCATTTGTTCGTATTGGGTCGCATAATTCATGGTTTTATTCATATTTTGGATCTGTGTCTGGGCGTCTTGATTAAGGATCGGAATCGCCGCTTTGGCCTTCGCTACAAGTCCGGCCGCTTGAGGAATCATGGTCCAATTCGTTTCCGTTTCGATACCGGCGGTCGTAAGCAGGGATTGGACTTTTCCCGACACACTATAGATGGCGTTATCGATATCCCCTAAATATCGAGGATCGATGTAATTTTGGGGTATGTTGGCATTGTATCCTCTGTCCCCCGGAGCAATGGGGCACTCGACGGCCCCGGCAACCGTGACCGTGCCTTGGGGATTCATCGTCCCCCCAAGCAGGTTCTTGATCGCGTCGGCAACGTTGCGCGGCACGATATAGTCGCATCCGGCATTATTCTGGTATTTGTTCGGATTCGTATCACCTTGGTAATAGTTATAAAAAAAATCGCTGGCTTGCCGCCCTTGGGGATCGGTTTGTATGTATTGGAAATACAGACCAAGGTCTTTCACTTTTTCGGCCAACGCCGGGGTGACGCTTTGCAGGGCGTTGACCTTGCTGTTCATCATGTTGAGGTTTTCGGCCTGGCCGCCCAGGAAATCATTGATGTCTTGGGCCCGTTTGACCATCATCGTCGTCAATAAATTTTCGATACCGATCGTTTGACTGCCGTCATCCGGATTTTTGACATCCTCCGCGGCGAGAAGGCGCTTTTGCTCGGCCGCCAACATTTGGGCACCGGCAATTTTACCGGCGGCAGGGGGGGGTGAAGGGGGGGATGAAGAAGAAATACCGTTGGTCATGATTGATTCCGTTATTGGGGTTCCATCCGTTTGACGGCGCACGGCATTGGTTTCGATAGCAATGGATATTGCCGTCGCGACCGACCGCTAAGGTTAAAATTGAGTGACCGGAATGCCGGTGTGAGTTCCCGATCACGCGCGCGTTGGACAAGTGGGGCGCGGCGGATCGGCAGGTCGGTGCGGCGGATCGGCAGGTCGGTGAGGCAGGTCGGTGAGGCGGATCGGCAGGTTGGCGCGGCGGATCGGCAGGTCGGTGAGGCGGGTCGGTGGGGTGGATCAATGGGCATCGCGCCAATTGTCGGCGCAGGCAATATGAATCATCAATTCCGGTTGAAAATGGATCAGCGGTGCCCCGGCCAGGCGCATTTGTTCCAAGACCATCGCCTCCATCCGGGTGCGTTCATCATCGGGCACCTCAAAGACCAACTCGTCATGGACTTGCAGCATCATGCGGCTTTTCATCCCATGGCGGCGCAATTGATGATCGATCCTTATCATTGCCCGCTTGATTAAATCGGCGCCGCCGCCTTGCAAGGGGGCGTTGATGGCGGCCCGTTCGGCGAAATTCCGCCGCGATGGCGTTCGATGCCGGATGTCCGGCATATAGCATCGGCGCTTGAACGGTGTTTCGACGTATCCATGCTCGCGGCAAAAGGCGATCGTGCGTTCCATATATGCGCGAATGCCGGGATAGGTGGCCATGAATGCGTCGATATATGTTTTTGCTTCGCTGCGCGAAACATCCAATTGTCGGGCCAATCCAAAGGGCGAAATCCCATAGATAATACCAAAATTAATCGCCTTTGCCCGTCGTCGTATCAAAGGATCGATCGTGTCGGGCTGCCCGCCGAAAATCTGGGCGGCGGTGACGGCATGGATATCGCGGCCTTCGGCAAAGGCTTTTTTCATCGTGGCAATGTCGGCGACATGGGCCAGCAGGCGCAGTTCGATTTGGGAATAATCGGCACTCAGCAACGTATGCCCTTTTGCCGCGATAAAGGCGGCGCGGATGGCCCGCCCTTCTTCGCTGCGAACCGGTATATTTTGCAAATTGGGATCGCTGGAGGCAAGGCGGCCGGTGCTGGTCGCGGTCATGGAAAAAGACGTATGGACCCGGCCGGTGGTGGGATCAATGTCGGCGACAAGGGCCTGGGTGTACGTCCCGCGCAGTTTGGAAAGGTGGCGCCATTCAAGCACTTTACGCGGGAGTTGGTGCCCTTGATCGGCCAGATCCTCCAAAACGTCGGCCTTGGTCGACGGCACCCCGCTTTTTCCTTTCGCCGCCGGTTTCAGCCCCATTTCTTCGTACAATATGTGCGATAATTGTTTGGGCGATCCGATGGTGAAGGGGCGACCGGCCATCTGATGAATATCGGCCTCTAGCCGGGTTAGGCGGCGTAAAAAATCGGCACTGAGGGCTTCAAGTTTGACCTTGTCGACAAGAATCCCGGTCTGTTCCATCCGGGCCAGGATGCCGACCAAAGGGCGTTCCATCATGTAATAGACCGATGCTTGGCGTGATTTGACCAGCATCGGTATCAATTTTTCCCAAGCCCGCCGGGTGACATCGGCATCCTCTGCCGCGTATTGGGTCGCTTGATCGATCGGCACTTGGTCAAAACGCCGCTGATGTTTGCCGCTGCCGACCACATCGGTAAACGAGATCATCGTCCTGTCCAGCACTCTTTCGGCAATATTTTCCAACGTGTGTCCCCGAACACCCTCGCCCGAGCACCAGGATAACAGACATGTATCGTCAAGCGGCGTTATGCCGATCGAGTGGCGGGCCATGACCTGCATATCGAATTTGATATTCTGCCCGATTTTCAGCACGCTTTCGTCTTCCAGTATCGGTTTAAGCAGGGCAAGTCCGTGTTCAAGGGCGATTTGTCCGGGAATGAACGGCTCGGTCGTTGGCGGCGTCGGCGATGGGGCGGGGCCAAGATCAAGCATGGCGGCATGATGACGGTCTTTTTCTTGAGTCCCTTCTTGAATCCCTTCTTTTTCCGGCGCTGTTGTCGATGGGGCCGAATCCGGCTTGTCCGAAAAAGGGCGATGCCGAAAAGGCACATAAAAGGCACGACCGTCGGATCCGGCGAAAGATACGCCGACAAGATTGGCTTGCCTTGGGTCCAGGCCGTCGGTTTCGGTATCAAAGGCCATGCGCCCTTGGCGTTGCAGTATCGTTAGCTGTCGGGCAAGGGTATCGGTATCGGTGATGGTGGTGTATTTTTCCGCCCCTTTGGCGGATGACGAAGATGGATGATCGACAAGATCGCCGGCCCGGTCTTCGTCGTTTTTGAAAAAAAGGCGTCGCGCGTCGCGATCAATCCGGCGCAGATCAAATTCGGCTAAAAAATCCAATAATGGTTTTTTTTCCGGTGGCGTTGCCCGCATTTTATCCCAATGGACATCGACCGCGATTTGATCGTGCAAACGGCACAAGCGTCGGGACAAGCGGGCATCATCCGCGTGATCAAGAAGGGATTGGCGTCTCTTTGGCTGGGTGATCGACAAGGCATCGGCCAGCAAATTATCCAAGTTGCCGAATTGATTGATAAGGGTGGCCGCCGTTTTTAAGCCGATGCCGGGAACGCCGGGAACATTATCGCTTGCATCCCCGGCCAAGGATTGGACATCGACCACTTTGTCGGGATGGACGCCGAATTTTTTCACGACCCCGCTTTTGTCGATCCGCTGTTTTTTAACCGGGTCAAACATGTCGACGCCCGGGCGGACAAGCTGCATCAGATCCTTGTCGGATGAAACGATGGTCACATCAATATGGTCGTTTCGGGCAAGGCGCGCGTAACTGGCAATGATGTCGTCGGCCTCAAACCCTTCCTTCTCGATACAAGGCAGGCCGAAAAGAGGGGGAATGGTCTTGATGATGGGAAATTGTTTTGCCAGATCTTCCGGAGGGGTGGTGCGATTCGCCTTGTAGTCCGGGTAAATATCGTTGCGAAATGTGCGCCTGGCGCAATCAAAGACAACGATACAGCCATTATCGGCGTGTAAATCTTCCAGAGTCTGCAAAAGCATGCGACAAAATCCAAAGATGGCACCGACGGGAAATCCGCGATTGTCGGTCATCGACGGCAAACCGTAAAAAGCGCGAAAGATATATCCGGAGCCGTCAATCAGTAAAAGATGGCGGATGGCAGGAGAGGACGGGGATGATTCCGGGGTCGCCGGATCGGCTATATCATTATGGGATGGGGGCATGATGTGTTCTTTATATCATTATGGGATCGGGCATGATGTGTTCTTGTTGCGAAAACGGTTATGTCGGATGGTCTATAAGCCGGGTTCTGTACCCGCCCGCAGGCTGGCGATGACCATTCATCTGGGACATGATGTTACCATATGCCTCTTGCGCTCGACCCTGGCGACCGGCCGGGACCTCCGTGCCCATGCGATGAACCCGAAGGCCGATCACGGGGGCTGTCGCCTTTATTTGAGCTCGCTCCGGGTGGGGCTTGCCGTGCCGTCGCGCGTTGCCGCCGACGCGGTGCGCTCTTACCGCACCTTTTCACCCTTACTGCGCATGATGCCGAAGCAATCATGGCAGCGGTATATTTTCTGTGGCGCTTTCCCTAAGATTGCTCTCGCCGGGAGTTATCCGGCACCCTTGTCCCGCGGAGCCCGGACTTTCCTCCTATCGTCGGTTGCCCCGACAACAGGCGATCACCCGACCATCCGACAGGCCAAGGCCTAACCCTACAATCGGTCAAGGTCAAGGGTGTTTCCCCCCCCAGTGTCGAAGAAACGTCGTCGAAGAAACGTTGCCGGATAAGCGGCACCGAGGAAACGTCGCCGGATAAACGTCGCCGGATAAACGTCGCCGAGGAAACGTCGTCGAAGAAACGTCGCCGGATAAACGTCGTCGAAGAAACGGCACCGGATAAACGCCACCGAGGAAACAATCATACTGTGTGCATCCTGATCTTTTGTTTCTATCGAAGTAGATTTGAGATAAAGTTGCCCATGCGGTAACCTAGTACTTGTGTGCGCCATCCGATCTATCATTTTCTTTGTGCGATAATAAGGGGTGGTCATGTGCGGATTGATCCGTTCAGTATTCGTTGCCGGTGTGATGTTCTTGGCCTTTTGGGGAAAATCATGATCTCGATATATTCGTCTCGTTCACCCATGTCTTCGGGCTTGTGCGGATGGTTTTTATGCGTAATGCGTGGGAGAAATAAGTATTTCTTCGCGATTCTATGGATTCTCGGGTTGATGGTTGCATCCCCCGGTTCGGATCATTCGGCCATGGCCGGCCAATCCGATACGAGCGACGCTCGCTCGGATGCTTTATCTCTACCGGGGGCAGATTCTTTATCCCTGCCGGGGCTGGATGGGGATCGGTCGGTCACATCGGCGGATCGCGTGCGCGGGCAAGTCGTATCACGGCATCAAGTGGTTCTTTCCAGCGAGATTGCCGGGCGGGTGATCTCGATCCCTTATCGTGAAGGGGATCGGTTCAGAAAAGGGGATGCTTTGGTGATCTTTGATTGCGCGCAGCATGTGGCCCGCCGGGATGAAGCCGCGGCCGATCTTGATCAGGCCGAGGCCGTGTTAAAAACCCGTGAGGATCTGGCCCGGCATAAATCGACATCCGAGTTGGAATTGATCACCGCCGAAAATGATTATCGCCGGGCCGTAGCCAAGCTGAAGTTGCAAGAGACATTCGTCGATGATTGTCGTGTCGTTGCCCCGTTTAATGGAAGCATCATCCGCCGGGGCGTTTCCCAGTATCAATATGTCGATGCGTCCGAGCCGGTGCTTGAAATTCTGGATCAAAATCGGCTTGAGATTGAGTTTTTGGCCCCTTCTTCGTGGGTGAAAAAATTATCGCTGGGGGATGTTTTTTCCATCCATATCGACGAAACCCGGGGCACCTATCAGGCGCGCGTCATCCGAATCGTGCCGTCGATTGATCCGGTTTCTCAGTCGATTCGCATTTTTGCCAAACCGAAAAATAGCAAGGGTCTTGTCCCCGGGATGAGTGGTTGGGCCGTTTTCCCCGGGAACGACAAGCCCGCTAAGGATACGAAATCATGATGGAACGGACGATGAAACCCATGACTAATCCGATAATTGGCCCGATAGTTGGCCCGACGATAGAACCGACGATTGGCCCAATCATGCGCCCAATGACTGACGTGCTTTATCACTCGATAACGCGCGCCATTTCTTATCCAATGCATGAGGGGCAACGGGCATCGGACGGCCGGGGGAAGCCGCCAAGGGGAACCGTCAAAGGAACCGGTCGGGGGAAAAGCGTGGTGTTACGATCACCCCGTAACGATGGTGGCGCGATCGCCGTGGCCCCGATATCAAAGCGGTTGTCGGCATGAAGAAACCCCCACCGGAGCAATCGGCAGGCATGAAGAAACCCCCACCGGAGCAATCGGCAGGCATGAAGAAACCCCCACCGGAACAATCGGCAGGCATGAACCCCCCCCCGCCGGAACAATCGGCCGAAGGAAACGCGCGCAAGCAATTTGACCGCAAGCAGTTAATGAGTGCGGCGGCGTTAATCCAACTTGAAGCGCGGGTGCGCCATGCGGCCAGTGGTGAGGCCCTGGGCTTTTTGATCGTTAATGAAACCCACCAATTGGTTCCGTATCGGGTGTCGGCATTCTGGTTGGCGCGCGGCAATTTGAAATTGCGGCGTGAAATGCCCCAAGTCGATGCAAAGAAGGGGGCCGAGGGCCAGCCCGATCTTGCCGCGATGTTGTCCCCCGAGATTGCTGCGGAAAAAAAGCCCGGTCCGTTGACAGCCATGGTGCATGCTTGCGCCGAACTCATCGGTCACGGCTTGAGGTGGCTGAAAGATCGTATGGTTGGCGGATTGCGCCGCGTTAAGCGCGGTTTGATATGGTGTCTGGAGAAAATACCGGGTGTTGCCCGCTATCGGTCTCGCCGCTGGTTATCGTCCGGCAAGATTATTGCCTTGTCCGGGGTGGCTAAGGTCGATCGGGAAGCCCCGGCCGCGCAGTGGTTGGAACGATTGATGAATCACCTCGTTATCCATGCGCCCGCGTTGCGGCCAACGCCGGTAAGCGCGTCGGACGTGCCGCCTGATATTGCCGAATCTTGGGGGGAATGGTTACCTCCTTACGGCATTATTTCCGAACTTCGCAACCGGGACGGTTATGTGATCGGATCGTTGCTCTTGACCCGCGAGGAGCCATGGGACGAAAAGGAAACGAACATCCTTAATCATGTTCTGGATTGTTACGCCCATGCCCTTGATGCCTTAATTGCCGGTGGGAAAAGCTATTTTCCGCGCCCACGCATGGGGGCCGGACTGGCCTATTCAACGATTGCCCTTCTTGTCGGCGCCATGTTTATTCCGGTCGATTTGTCGGTCTTGGCCCCGTCCGAAATCGTCGCGGCGAATCCGGTCGTGGTCAGCTCGCCTTTGCAGGGGGTGATTGCCTCGGTCGATGTCAAGCCCAATCAGGCCGTGGGCAAGGATGAATTGTTGTTGAAGCTTGACGATCGTGATTTGCGCAATCGCCTCGCCGTTAGTTCGGCCGCCCTCGATATTGCCCAAACCGAATACGAGCAATCTCTCAAACAATCGCTGGTCGATGAAAGGGCGCGGCCACAGGTTGCGATTTTACGTGGTAAGGCCAAGCAGTTCAAAATTGAACGGGATTACATTTCCAATATGCTTTCCCGGGTTGATATCCTGGCGCCCGGCGCGGGGGTTGCGATTTTCGAGGATCCGAATGATCTGATCGGTGTTCCGGTCGAGCAAGGCCAACGATTGATGACGATTGCCAATGCGGACGACATCAAGGTGCGGATTTATCTGCCGGTTAGTGAAAGCCTCTCCTTTGATATCGGTGCCCAGGTGCGATTGTTTTTGAATATTGACCCCGACCGACCGATCGACGGTGAAGTGACGTATATCGGCTATCGTGCCCAACCCCAGGATCAGCAGGGGTTATTCGCCTATCGAATCGATGCGAATATCCGCCCGCAAAACATGACCGAGAAATTGCGGATAGGGTTGAAGGGAACGGCAAAGATTTATTCGGAAAAAGTCACGCTGTTCTATTATTTGTTCCGTCGGCCACTGGCGGCATTACGGCAAAAAGTCGGATTCTAGACCGCGTTTGAGAAGACATTATGGCCGATGCTAAGGTAACGAGTGCCAAAGCCAAGGGGGGCGGTGGCAAATTAGATCAAAGGATGAAGATAGACCTTGCCGGTTTGGGTGCGCCCAAGCGTCTTGCCGCCCTGCGCGAGGATTTAAAACTATATCCCGGCCCCCGTACCCGCGAGGGACAGCCGACCTGGACGCTGCACGATCCCCTTGCCAATCGATTTTTTCGGATTGGATGGCTTCAATTTGAAATCCTGAGTCGTTGGCGGATGAGTATGCCGGGCGATATCGCCAATGCGATCAATCAGGAAACCACCCTGCACGCCGGCGAGGAAGACGTGGCCGAGTTCGCCAAATTCTGCGCCGTGAACAACCTGTTTCCCGCGCGCGGGCCGATGGCGATGGCGCAATTATCGCGCCAGGCAGCGGTTTTCCGCAAGCATTGGTTGATTTGGTTGGTCAAGAATTATTTATTTTTCCGCATTCCCTTGGTGCGTCCGGATCGTTTCTTGGAACAAACCTTGCCATTCGTGCGATGGATGATGACCCGCACCTTTTTCACAATCACGGCGATTGTCGGGGTGCTTGGCATCCTTTTGGTCATCCGGCAGTGGGATTTGTTTCTCAAAACATTGGTTGAATACTTCTCTTTGGAAGGAATCATATTAATCGGCATCGCCATCGGCTTTTCCAAAATCATTCATGAGTTGGCCCATGGCTATGTGTGCAAGAAATACAATTGTCGTGTGCCCAGTATGGGAATTGCCTTTTTGGTGATGTGGCCGGTTCTTTACACCCATTCGACCGATGCGTGGAAACTGCCGTCGCGGCGCCAAAGACTGATGATCGGCGCGGCCGGAATCATGATTGAATTGTCGCTTGCCGCGTATGCGACTTTGCTTTGGGTGTTGCTGCCGGATGGTGCCATTCGCTCGGCCGCCTTTACGGTGGCAACGGCGACTTGGGTGATGACTCTTGCCATCAACCTTAATCCCTTTATGCGCTTTGACGGATATTACTTAACTTCCGATCTGACCCGTATTCCCAATCTGCATAATCGGGCTTTTACTTTGGGATGTTGGCGGTTGCGGCGGTTTTTATTCGGGTTGGACACGCCCATTCCGGAAACCTTTCCGGATCGCACTTATTATTTCATGCTGCTCTTGTCATATGGCACTTGGATATATCGTTTTTTCCTATTTCTTGGAATCGCTATACTTGTCTATTATCTGTTTACTAAAATACTGGGCATCTTTCTTTTTCTGGTCGAGATTATCTACTTTCTCGGTATGCCGATCTGGAGGGAAATAAAGGCTTGGTATGAGCTAAGGAAAGAAATGACCTGGAACCGCCACACCATCACTCTGGCCGGCATTTGCGCGGCTATATTTTTGCTTGCCGTCATTCCATGGCGCACGAGTATTGAAGCCCAGTCCATTCTACGGGCCCAAGAATACACGACGTTGTTCGCGCCCCATGCGTCTCGACTGACGATGCTGCCCAAGATTGACGAGACGGTCTTTGAAGGCGCGGTGATTTTCCAGCTTGACGCGCCGGAATTAAATTTTCGTAGCCAAGCGGCCCGCGCACGAATCGACGCATTGAAAATGCAGATGCAGTATCAGCGACTGAATAATCGACTGGCTTTGGACTATCCGAAATTGGTTGAAGAATTGAGCAAGGCCCGCACCGAACTTGCGTCGCTGGAAGAAGAAAAAAGCCGATTAACGGTGCGCGCGCCCTATAACGGGCAAATACGTGACGTGAACGAGGAATTGACCCTCGGCTCTTGGGTGGGCAAGGATCAACCGCTTGGATTTTTCGTCGACAAACGCCAATATTTTATCGAATCATTCATTTCCGAGGGGGACGTCCCGCGCCTCGATGTCGACAGTGCCGGCTGGTTTTATCCCGATGCCTACGAGCGCCCGGCCTTGCCGGTATCATTGGCGGCGGTGGATACGGCGAATTTAAAGCGTGTTCCGCCTTATGTCGCGGCCACCAACGGCGGCACCATTCCGATTAGCGAGAAAAGCCTTCTTAGCGATGATGGGGCTTTGGTCCCCGAAACGTCGGTTTACCGTATCATTCTGGCCATCGATGGCGATTTCCAACCCGCAAACCGAATCATTCGAGGAAAAGTCCTGCTGAAGGGCAAGCGGCAAAGTTTTGCCTATCGGCTCTGGCGTCATATTTACGGCGTGATTATCCGTGAAAGTGCCTTTTAGCGGTGATCGCGCAGCGATGAACTTTTGGCAACGAACTCCCGCAACAAACTTTTGGTAACGAACTCCCACAACGAACTTTTGGCAACGAACTTCGGTAATGATCTCCCCGCAACAAACTTTTGGCAATAATCTCCTAACGATGATTTTCTAACGATGGTATCGGGCCGCACCACATCTGCCCCGCCACCCGATCGGGGGGTGGGGGCATCCGCCGCCGCGATTGCGCGCATGTTGCTGGATATCGGCGCGGTCCGTATCCGTCCCGAAGATCCATTTGTTCTGACATCGGGTCAAAAATCCCCGGTCTATGTCGATTGCCGCCGGATTATCTCCCACCCTGAAATCCGCCGCCATATGATGCGCGCGGCCTTTTCCGTGGTGCGTGATCATGTCCCGATGCCGCTTGCCGGTATTGCCGGTGGCGAAACCGCGGGCATTCCCTTTGCGGCCTGGTTAAGTGATCTTTGCGATTGTCCGATGCTCTATATCCGCAAGAAAGCGAAGGGTTTTGGTGCCATGGCACGCATCGAGGGCGATGTTCCTCCGGATGCCGAAGGCGAGGTTCTTCTGGTCGAGGATCTTGCCAATGACGGCGGCTCGAAACGATCCTTTGTCGGGGCACTGCGCGGTGCGGGATATCGGGTTCATCATGCTTTGGTCGTCTTCGCCTATGGCCCGGATACCATTTCCGGCCTTGCCGATATCGAGGTGACGTTGCATGCATTGTGTGATTGGGATGTTCTTCTTGCAACGGCCCTTGCCGATGGCCGGATGGATGGCGATCGGGTGGCTATGGTGCGCGACTTTCTTTCCTCTCGAAAGACCGTCGGCAACAAAGAAAAAAAGGACAAAACGCCCGGCTGAACAAAGCCGCTAAAAATGACGACCGGCCATCTTCCCTTGCCCACGGCGGGACCGCACAAGAAGCACCCCCTCAGGCGTATCCCTCAGGGCGGCGTGAAAGCCGGATAAACGGCAATCGGATCGATGAACGGGCGGAAGATATCGACAAGATGGCGGGAACATATCCGCGCATCTTTTGCCCACGGCGGGACGGCCATAGCGGATGGGCGCCCGGCTGAACAATGCCGCTAAAAATGACCGTGGGGTCATCTTTCCTTTACATATTCCGATCGGAAAATCCCTAGTAGGACAATCTTATCCCGGCCCAGATGCCAAGCGGCGGTGCGGGGCTTAAGAAGCGGGCATCGTCATAGCCGGAACCAAGAACCTCGGACGGGTTTTCGGCCACCACGCCAAAGGTTTCATAGTCGGTATTAAACACATTATGAATCTGCAGGAAGGCCGTGACGTGATCATTGAATCGATAGTCACTTTCAAGATTAACGACCGCATAGGCCGGAAGGGTTTCGAGCTGGTTGGATTCATCGCCGCGCAAATATTGGCTGGACGCGACCATGGTTTCGAATCCGATGCGCCATGGATCAACCGGGCGGATACCCCCGCCGAATTTAAGATTATGCAGTGGAATGCCCGGAATACGGTCGCCGGCGCGAACCTCAATCTGGTCATTTTCATCCCGCTTTGGATGTCCGGGGGCATTGACCTGAAAGGGATCGCGAAACGTTGCCTGGACGTAGGCGTAATTGAAAAACCAGTCCACCATGTCCATGGTTCCGTTCAGACCTAACTCGGCACCGATGCGGCGGGTTTTTCCGGCATTGCGAAAATAACCGGTGCCGATTTTCTTTCCGGCGACAAAGATGATGTCGTCCGAATTTTCCCCACCGAAAAGCGATGCCTGCCAGCGCATTTTACCGCCGAGCGGCGACACGTTGCCGCGCATGCCGATTTCGATCGATCGGTTCACGACTTGCTCGAGGGGTGGATCGGCGACAAAGGCATTCGGCAAGCGACAGCTTTTTTCCGGATCGGCGCAAGATAGTTCCGATGGGGTTGGCACCCGATTGGCCTCCGAATATTGGGCAAAGGCATGCCAATTGGACGCCAAGCGATAATTAGCGCCCACCGATGGATTAAAGCGGTTATAGGTATGCGAGCCGTCTAAATCGGTGCCGTGACGATCCTCCATCTCGATTTTCGTGTGATTCCACCGTCCCGATAACGTGAGGGAAAGGGGATCGGTCAGGCGGATCGTATCGCTGAAAAACAAGCCGAGGTGATAGACCTTGCTATCCAAGCCGGTCGGGACGCCAAAATCGGGACTGTTTAGAAATATGTTGCTGCCGTCAATCCCGCGGGTTTCATTAAGCGTGCCCAGTTCACTGCCGTTAACGAAATCGACCTTGGCGTATTCAAAGGACAATCCGGCCAGAAAGGCGTTGTGGCGATCAAAAAGCAGCGAGTCATAAACGCCCTGAAAATTGAATCCAAAGGCATTGGTCCGTGTTCTTGACCGATTGATCGCGCCGTTGGCGTGATCGCCATCAAAATCCGCAGCCTTGATTTTATCGCCGTTCGTATCGATTAAAAAGGCGGGTGCCTCGGCCTCTGCATCGCCGTCATCATCATCACCGCCATTATTGTTGCCGCCGCCGTTATTGTCATCATCATCGTCGCCGCCATTATTGCCGCCGCCGTTATTGTCATCATCATCATCGCCGCCGTTATTGTCGTCGTCATCGTCGTCGTCGTCATCATCGCCGGTGCAAAGAAGATCGCCGGTCGGGTTCAAAGACGGCGTGCCGTCCGGGTTTTCAGAGCATCGGACACTGTCGAACTCATCCCCGTTATAGGTATCGCGATTGCGATGCCGGTAATACATATTGCCCTGGATCGACAGATTGGTGGAAACATCGGCCGAGCCGTCCACGGCAAGAAGAACACTGGTGTTTTCGGTGATATCGGGATGGGTATAGACACTTTTGCGCCGCTGCTTCAAAAGCTGGATCGGCACCGGGCCATTGCCCCGTAAATTGGACGACGCCATCGCCAGGTTAAAGCCTATCTCGTAGGCATCGTGTCGGGTGCGAACATCGCCATAGATTTGCTGCAGGTCGGAATCCGAATAATCACGCCAGCCACTTTCGCTAAAGACTTGAAAGCCGAAAAATCCGGCCCATTTTTCATCTTCGGTGATCAGACCGGCCTCGCCACCGGCCATGATCCGTCCGAACGAGCCGCCGGACAAATTGGCGCGTATCCCGGGATTGTCAAAACCCGTTTTCATGCGTAACGAGATAGCCCCGCCCAAGGCATTCAAGCCAAAGACCGGATTGGCCCCGGAAATGACCTGGACTTCATCAATGGCGAATTCGGGAATCGTGTCCCATTGGACGACATCGCCAAAGGCTTCATTGACGCGAATACCGTTCTGATACACGGCGATCCCTTGCGGCACACCTAAAAGAGGCGATGCCGTATAGCCGCGAAATTGAACATCTTTTTGGAAGGGATTGTTTTGGACATTGTTGATATTGACACCGGCGATATTGCGGTTCAAGGCATCGGCCAGATCGATCGATTGGCGCAAGACATCGCCGACAATCACCTGGACGGATGACGTTGCCTCCGACACCGGCACGCCACTTCCGGCAAGGGGGGATCGGGCGATGATTTCAACATCGGGCAATACATGCACCGGATTATCATCATCGGAATTGGCCGCCAAGACGGCCCCGGACGGGACAAGAGTGCAAAAAATTGCGCCGATGGCCACCACCGTCGAGCGTATTTTTGCGGTCAAAAAAGGGGCAAAAAGAGAGGCCCCGGCGCGGGGGATATGCCCGCCGGGAATACGAAATGGCCCCCCGGCGCGGGGGGTACACCCGCCGGGAATACGAAATGGGCCCCCGGCGCGGGGGATATGCCCGCCGGGAATACGAAATGGCCCCCCGGCGCGGGGGGTACACCCGCCGGGAATACGAAATGGGGGGGATGGCATTTTTTTTCCTCCGTCTCCAGCACGCCGGGGACGATGGCGCAACATGGTCCGACATAACCGGCAACCAAGCGGGCACCGCACGACCAAGCGGACATTACCCCGTGGGGTGGACGCCCCCGCTTGTCCCCCGTGGCAACTTCGTTTTCGGTCACGGCCCGCCCTGCCGGCATCCAATGACTACGGTCATATCTACGGGAAAGACAACCGGATTGTCAATCATATCGGTGGTGCCGTCGTGCCCTTAATCCGGGGTCTTAAATATGTTGCTTTTTCGCAACAGATGGGGTCGGATTTGGATCCGATTTTGGGTCTGAAAAGGGGGGATGCGGCATAAAATCGTTGCCCCGCCGCCTTGTTTCTATCGTTGCCCCGACGCCTTGTCCCATCGTTGTTGATGGCATCGATTCCGATCGTTGTGGATGGCATCGTTCGACCGCCCCCTATTATTGTTATTCCCCTTTTTCCCTAGGCTATGCGGTTATTGTAATCCTTTTGCCTTCTTATCCTTGCGCCCTTTTATTCCTTCGGTCCCGGCAAGGGAACGCCGCCCCAAGGGGGGTGTCCGGTAGCCGTGCCATTTGGGGGCATGGCCGGCGCGGCGGCGGGGTTGGAACCAATATGTGATAAAAAGTGATATTACCTGTTGACAATGGGCAACAATGTCGGATAACAATCGGGTCTCAAGGGGTGGATTGTCCGTTTTGCGGGCGCCATCCGTTAATATTTTTCCAAATTGAAAGGGAAGAACATCATGATTGAACGGCTTAAAATAGCAGCCGGACTTTCTGCTGTCATGTTTTCCTTGATCGTATTGGCGGCGCCCTCGGCGCAGGCCAAGGTCATGATCATGGGCAACGATGGCTGGGAGGTCAGTTTTGACGGCTCCGTCAACTCGTTTTACGTAAACGCGGGCAAGGAAGAGGCCACGGGATCGGACGGTAAAGCGGTGGTAACGCCCGGTAACTACGCGGGTCTAAATACCGATAACAACACGACATCGCGCGTGACGGTGGGTCTTTTGCCGGCCGTGCTTGGTATCAATATCAAGGCACCGACGATGAACGGTCTGGACATGGGGGCCCGATTTGGCCTTTACCCAAGCCTCCAGAACAATGACAAGCAGAAGAACAAGTTCAATTCCCAGAACGATTTTCGTGAGGCCTTTTTCACCGTTGACGGCGATTTCGGTCAGGTTCTGGTCGGAAAGACATTGTCGCTGTTTCTCGGCAAGAATATCCTGACGGATATGACCTTGTTCGGTGTTGGCGCCGTTGGCGCGAACGGGCCGCAGGGGGGAACAACGACCCTTGGCCGTATCGGTCACGGGTATGTTTATCCGAACTTTAATGTCGGCCTTCGTTATTCGACCCCGATGATGAACGGATTCAAAATGACCGTTGGTGTCTATGATCCGTCCAAGATTCAGGGAAGTTCGACCACATATAAGGGTCCCACGACCACTGTTATTAAACCAACACCTGCTATCGGTGCTACTACTAACGGCGTTGGCCAGAGTCAGGCAGAGGACGCTGTCACTGTTGCAGGCGGTGTAACAACGATTACACCGGCGGTTGGTGCTCCGGGTGCGGATCCTGCCGTTATTGGAGATACCACTATTGGGCCTGGATATGATCCCATCAACGTGAACGCTGACGAGACAAAGAACCCCCGTATCGAGGGTGAAGTGTCTTGGGCGGCCAATATGCATGATGTCGATTCGACCCTGTGGGTCAACGGCATGTGGCAAACGGCCCAACGTGGCGGTGCCCAGCGGGGCTTATGTCAAGCGGCGCGCAAGCAGTTGAATGTAAGGCTCAAGGCTAGGAGGGATGAAGAGGCGAAGACTAAGGCGCTTGCTCCTGAGGCTGAGGCGCGTTATCAGGATGTTTCCGAGGGCGGTTGTGACGAAGTCACGGCATGGGGCGTTGGTGCCGGTGCCCAGATGGGATGGCGCGGTTTGACCGTGACCGGTTCCGGCTACTATGGCGAGGGTCTTGGCACGACATTGATGCTGGACAGCAATTCGCTTGATGTCGTCGGCAATGAGCGTGATGCCTATGGTTATATCGGACAGGTTACCTATGCCTTTGGGCAGGGGACAAGCGTCGGTGCCAGTTATGGTGGAACATACCAGCAGGCAACGGTGGCCGATCGCGCCCTCTCGAAAGGGTATCTTGAGGAAAGCCTGGATGTCACATATGACAAAAAGGTCTATAACCTTGGGAAACAGGATCAGATCATCAAGCGTCAGAACCTTCTGGATATCATGCTTTGGCACGACATTAACGCGAATCTTCGTGTTGTCGCCGAATATGGTCGCCAGGAAACCGGATGGATGGACGGCACAAGCCAGAACATCAATATCGTTTCGGTCGGCGGTTTCTTCTTCTGGTAAAACCGGAAGAACGATATCCGTATCGGGAAAGGGCGCCTTTTTGGCGCCCTTTTTTTATGGGTCTTTTGCTTCGTGCATAAATGCGCGGACAATCGGATTTCGCGCTATGGGTCTTTTGCTTCGTGCATAGATGGGCGGACAATCGGATTTCGCGCTATGGGTCTTTTGCTTCGCGGTTGGTGGCATCCGGTTGTTTCGATCCGTCCCCTCTTAATCTATGGCATGCGGATCCGTGCTTTTTTGGTGTTCATTCGCGGGTCAGCGGCGGTCATTTCCGTGTCCGCCCCATGCGATATCCAACCATCGATACCCATTCGATGGGGTGATGATCGATATCTCTTCGATTTTGGGGCATGTTTTTATCGGGAATTTTAAACCCGATATGTTGTGATGGTCGATGGGCGCTGTTACAATGCGCGGCGTTTCTTATCGTGGTTCGTTTTGGCTATATTCGTTTGGCTGTATTCTTTTGGAATCTGGTCTTTGGAGTTTTAGCCCCTTGGGATTTAACTTTTGAGGTTTAGCTTTTGGGATTTAGCCCTTGAGGTTTAACTTTTGGGGTTTAGCTTGTGGGATTTAATAAAATCGCGCTATCGGTCGGATGACAACATAATTTGGATGGGGGAATGAAATTGTCGAGAATAGGGATGATGGCATTATTGCAGTCGTATCAAACACATGCATCGCTTGAAGGTGATATCCATGTTCGCACGGGGGCATTGCGCCGCCCTTTCCGTTCCATGGCCTTTCTGCGATGGGTGGCCGTCGTGGCGATGCTATCCCTTGCCGGATGTTCATCGCTATCGGGGTGGTTTGGCGGTGATAACGAGGCAAAGGTCAAAAGCACCGGCAAGAATGGGGCCGCCACCACCGTGCTTTGGCGTTCGGGCGATTATTTCATTCGAATTGAACCCCAGGATCAAACGGCCGGTCGCCCACCGCCCAATCAGCATCCGATAGAAATCAATCGCGATCGTCTGCGCGGGGCGCTTGGGCTGGTGCGTTTTCGCGCCTCGAGTCGCGATAATTGGCAACCCCTTTTCACCAAGGAAAATCTTCAAATCCTTGGCGCGATTTTAGAAGAAGGCCTGGCCAAGGCCCGGCCCAATCAAGACGTGACCTTTGCCTTGGAAAGCTGGCACCGTGTTCTTCTTGGTATCCGCAGCGACGATGTCATCACCGGGCGCATATTTTATGCCAATAACCGGCTTAATCTGATTTTCGGCAAAATCGGACCATCGAACAAGCAAAGCGATTCCCAAGCCGAATTGAGCGCCCGCAATAAGGATATCCGTCTTAATCCGTATGTGCCGGGTCTGCGTGGCATTGAAGTGAAAAATGATATCCAGCTTTCCGCCCCGCCCGGTTCCGGGGTATTTCGTCCGGCCGGGTTAAAACGGCATGACTGGCTTGTTTTCGATCAAAAGACCCTTGCGTTGCAAGGGCGCACGCGAACCGCGCCGCGGGGCGGTGCCCCGTCCTCCGGGGGGATCGGCAGTTCCGCGCTGGATGATCTTCGCCAAGAAATCGAGAATTTGAAAAAACGTCTTGGCGAGGAAGAAGATGACGGGATCAATCGACGACTATCGGTTCTTCAACGGCTGCGTGACAAGGGGTTGATTTCGCAAGAGGAATTTGAAAGCCGCCGTGAAAAAATCCTTTCCGGATTGTAATTGCATCGGTTTGCCGTCGATTTATGGGATGGTTTTTTTATGGCGGGATTGGGCCAAAGGGGTTATGCGGCGGTTTCCGGGGAACCATCGGTTTGCCGTTTGCCGTCGATTTATGGGATGGTTTTTTGTGGCGGAATTGGGCCAAAGGGGCTATGCGGCGGTTTCCGGGGAACCTTTGCTAAAGGGGGAAAGCGTGGCACTGATGACATTATGGACCGGTGTTGCGATACCGTAATCTTTTCCCATTTTCGCGACCGCGGATGAAAGCCATTCCAATTCAAGCCGTTTGCCAAGTTTCAGATCTTCGGCCATCGATGCACGGTAACCGGATGGAAATCCATCAAGGCGCTTGCCCCACCGCATCACGGGATCGTCATTAAAGGCAATCCCTTTGTGGGCGGCGATTAACGCCGTTTCGCGCATGGCGTCAATATACATGCGGCGCAGACAGGCATCGTCCCGAATGTGGCCGATATCCAATCGGGTCATCGCGGTCATGCCGCTAAAAGCGGTGAGAAAGATGAACTTATCCCAAATCAGGCGATCGATATCGTGATAAAGGGATGCGAGCAGACCGCTCTTCCCGGCAATGGAGAGCCACTTTTCCAAGGTTTCCCCCTGCCGGTTTGCCCCTTGTTTGTTTGTCCCTTGTTCTTTCGTTCGTTGCGTTTCTGCCTCTTGCCGGTTTGTCCCTTGGGTTTCCGTCCCCGGCTGGTTTGTTCCTTGGGTTTCCGCCCGTCGATGGCGCGTCCCTTGCCGCTTTTCTTGCTGCGATGATCGGGGTGGCGCAATAAAGAATTTCGCCAAAGCGCCGTTGTGGCGGATAACCCCGGGTTTCTCGATGACCGATGAAATATGCGCGACCCCGCGGCAGACGGCATCGGCATCCAGTGGGGGGGTGATTTGACGATCGGCATCAATGCCGTTTTGCAGCCCGATAACGATGGAGTGACGGCCAAGAACAGGCGCGGCGATATCCGCTGCTTTTTCCATATCGAATCGTTTCACGGCGATGATGACAACATCGGCCATGCCAAAACCGTCGAGGGATACGCCAACCATTGCCGGATGCGCTTTGCGATCGCCGGTCGGCGAACGCAATAAAAGGCCGTTTTCGGCAATGGCCCGACCGTGCTCCGATCGGGCGATAATGGCCACTTTGGCATGATCGCACAGATGGGCGGCAAGAAACCCGCCAATGCCGCCCGCGCCGATGATTGCGATCCGCATCTTTTTATTGCGATCCATCGCTATCCTCGCCTTGGTGGTGGGTCGGCATTATCAATCGGCGGGTAAATCAAGGATGCGGTCGGCTGCGCGAGGCCATCGATCAGGACTTTTTCATCGTGGATTGTTATCCGCTTTTCCGCAATCAGACGCAATGTGGTGGGATAAATCTTGTGCTCGCAAGCCAGTATCCGGCCGGCAAGGGTGGCCGGGGTGTCTTCCGGATGCACGGGCACCGCCGCTTGCATGATGATTGGGCCGCCATCCATATCATCGCGGACATAATGGGTGGTACAGCCGCTGATCCGGACTCCGCTTTGTAACACCCGTTGATGGGTATTAAGGCCTTTAAAGGCGGGCAAAAGGGATGGATGAATGTTAATAAGCCGATTTTTCCATTTCTGCGTAAAGCGGGTGCCGAGAAGACGCATAAAACCGGCCAGGCAGACCAGTTCAATGCCGTGAAGGGCGAGGCATTGATCAAGCGCGATATCGAAATCTTCCCCGGTTGCAAAATGACGATGGTCAATCACTTCCTCGGGAATGTTGTGGTGCCGGGCATGCTCGAGACCGCCGGCATCGGGATTGTTGCTGATAACCAATTTGATGGTGGCCGGAAAATCGGCTCTGCGGCAGGCACTTAGAAGCGACGACAAATTGGACCCACGCCCGGAAATCATGACCGCGACCGGAAGCGACCGGGAAAATTTATCGATACGTGCTTTTGCCATGATGCGATCGGTTATCCTTGATCATCGATCGTGAATGGATCGGTTTTTGGATCGGCCTCGACGATCGATCCGACCTCGGTACAGCCATATCCTTCGCTTTTAATCATGTTTTGTACGGTATCGACATCCCGACGGCGGGTGATCGCAATCATGCCGATGCCAAGATTGAAGGTGGAGAGCATTTCCTTATCGCTAATGCGGCCCCGGTCTTGCAGCCAGGCGAATAATGGCGGCAATGGCGGCGGGCGATAGGAAAAGGCCAGTCCATCGGGGATGACCCGAACGATATTGCCGGGAATACCGCCACCGGTGATATGGGCAAGGGCTTGAATTTTGCCCCCGGCAATAGCACGCCGCAAGGCTTTGACATAAATACGCGTTGGTTGCATCAGGCATTGTGCAAGCGTTATCGGTGGCGATGGTTCCTTTTTGGCCAAAACCGTATCATCCGTGGCGTTGGAAGGGATTGCAAAAGGCGGTGGTTGCCGGGGATCTAGGGTGTCGATAATCGTGCGAATCAAGGAAAACCCATTTGCGTGCGGTCCCGAAGAATGAATGCCGATGGCAACATCTCCTTTTGCCACGCGCCGGGCATCGATAAGTTTGTCGCGTTCAACGGCACCGACCGCAAACCCGGCAAGATCGTATTCACCACGGTGGTACACCCCGGGCATTTCCGCCGTTTCGCCGCCGACCAGGGCACATCCGGCCTGTTTGCATCCTTGGGCGATAGAAGCGACAATGCGCTCGCCGATGGTATGATCCAGTGTTTCACAAGCCCAATAATCAAGGAAGAAAAGCGGTTCCGCCCCCTGGACAAGAAGATCATTGACGCACATCGCAACCAAGTCGATGCCGATCCCGTCATGCATATTCCACCGGGCCGCCAATTTGACCTTGGTTCCAACGCCGTCACAAGACGCCACCAAAAGCGGGTCGCGCATGGATAATGCCCGCAGATCAAAAAGAGCCCCAAAGCCACCAAGGGCCGCATCGGCACCAGGGCGGCGGGTGCCGCGGGCATGTTTGCCGATGTGCTTGACGAAATCTTCGCCTCCGGCAATATCGACACCGGCATCCTTGTAGGTGCCTTTATGGATTCGTTGTGTCATATTATCATCGCCGCAGGTCATCGGATGAAACACAATAGCTTATCGCCGTTTCTTTGCAATACGACGGCGATGTCCTTTATCCGTCGACGGCGCTTTGTTCCGCGTGCGCTTCGTGCCGAGACGTTTTGTTTATGGGTCGTTGCCGGCCTTGGATGGATGCCCCCTGGATAGATTGATGCCCATGTCTATATTTCCCATGTCTATATTTCCCACACATATATCGTATCTGATTCGATCGGTATTTTTAAGTGTGACGATCCTTGCCTTGATGGTATCGACCGCAATCGCCGCGCCTTCATATCGGTCTTTGACGATAAGCGCGGTTCCGGCCCGGGCTTCGTCGCAGGATGCCGCGCGCGCTCGAACCGAGGCAATCGCGGCGGCCCGTCGCCAGGCGTTTTCTCGGTTGGTTCAAGAAATGGTTACCGGTGACGAGCGGGAAAAACTGCCGTGGCTTGAGGACGCATCGATCGAGGAATTGGTCAATTCCTTCGAAATACGCGACGAAAAGCGATCATCGACCGATTATACGGCGCTTAGCGATTGGCACTTTAATACGGAAAATATACGACGTCTTTTTGAACGCTATGGGATCGCCTATACGTTGGTTCCGGCGCCCAAGGTGGTCGTGATTCCAATCTATCGTTACGCGGGCACCGATTTATTATGGGAAAAGGGCAATCACTGGTACCGGAGTTGGGCGCAAACGCCGTCCTCTTTGTTCACCCCTTTTATTTTGCCCGATGGTGATTTTTCCGATGTCATCACGATCAACGCACAGCAAGCGATAGAGCGTGATTGCAGGGCTTTGCGCCGCTTGGCCGATCGGTATTCGGCAAGCGATTTCGTCGTTGCCGTGGCAACATTACGCATTCAACGGGACGATCGGATCCGTGTCGATATGGAGGTGCGTCACGGCCGGAACAATCAGGCCGGGCAAAGTGTGCTGCTTCGGCTTGAAAAAGAGGGGGAATCATCGCCCGAACATATTCTTAACCAAGCGGTATGGGATGTTTTGCAGGTGATTGGCGATGACTGGAAGCGACATTATGCGATCGGCGTCCAAGACGGGGGCCCGATCCGCGTCAGGGCGCAATTCTCGTCCATCGAGGAATGGCTGGCGTTGTATCGCTCGGTTGAATTTTTCAGTCGGCATGCGTCCATACTTTCTTTATCATCACGGCGGGCCGTTTTGGATATTCGCCCGCGTGGCGATCTGCCGTCCCTGACGCGTAATCTTGTTGCGGCAGGATGGGATATGTCTGAAAACGATGGAACGTGGTACATTAAAGAAGCGGAAAAGGCGCCGGATTCCCATTCCTTGGGGGAATGGAACGGGGCCGATCTATGGAACACGTCGGAAACGGGAGGGGGCACATGTTGAATCACTTTTTCACCTTGCCGAATATGCTCAGTTGCTTGCGCATTGCCGGCGCCCCGGTGTTGGCCGTATTGATCTTCGGTCACCATTGGTCGCTGGCCTTTGTCCTTTTTTCGGTGGCGGCGGCCAGTGACCTTGCGGATGGTGCCATTGCCCGTTTCACGCGCACGGTTTCGACATTTGGCCGCTGGTTGGATCCCCTTGCCGATAGAATCTTAATTTTATCGTTGGTTCTTGCGCTGGTCGCGGTGATGGTTCTTCCGGTTTGGCTGGCGGTGATTATTTTCGTCCGTGACGGTTGTCTTGCCATCGGCATAATATGGTGGGCTAAACAGGATCTGCCGCCGATATCCGTCATCGTGATCGGAAAAATCAATACGCTGCTTCAATATCTGCTGATTGCTTGGTTTTTATTGGGGAAATTCGCCGATTTTGTCGATCATCGATACGATGGTATTCTGATTGCCATCGTGGCCGGGGCCGGTTTGGGCTCGCTGGTCGGCTATGGATATCACGCTATTCGCTTATGGCACCGGGTCAAATAATGAAGGGCCAAGTAATGAAGGGCCAAATAATGAAGAAATGGTTGCCGACAAACGACCATCGCGGTCGGGAATATGCGTAAAGGGATGCGACCGGCTATATGGAAAGAACGACAGGACGCATTGCGTCAGGGCAGGGGGGATGCTTTTTTCCTCGATTTGAGCGATGAGAAATGCCCGATGATCTTCGTCAAAACGCGGTTGCTGTTGGAGGATATGGAACAGGGCGAAATTGGCCATATCCGTTTTTCCGGTCGCGATGATCTCGAGAGCGTGCGCCGCGCCCTTACCGATGAAGGGCTAAAGATTCTGTCTTTGACCGAAGGCGCGGATCAGGCATGGCAAATGCGCTTTAAGATTATGGATGCGACGGATAAATGACATCGTTTTGACGTTCGGTGCCACGAATAACGGTTATATCGACGATTTTGCGTCTTTCACGGGCGTTTCCCATCAGCGATCCGGAATATGCTAGGGTGCCGGGTTCGGTATTTCCTTGTGGATTTTATCGATTTCGGCACATAGCGCATCGCTTAACCGACAATCGATCGAATCGATGTTTTCGGTCAATTGGGCAATGTTGGTGGCACCGATGATATTGCTGGTGACAAAACGGCGTGAGTTGACAAAGGCAAGGGCCATTTGGGCCGGGCTAAGACCGTTTTCCCTGGCGAGGGTGACGTATTTTTCCGTCGCTTTTTGCGCGATCGGTTGCAAATATCGTGGGAATTGATCCGCAAATACCGTCAGCCGGGCACCTTTGGGTTTTTTGTTGCCCAAATATTTGCCGCTGAGGACGCCAAACCCCAAAGGAGAATAGGCGAGCAGGCCGCAATTTTCACGAATGGCCACTTCGGCCAGCCCTATTTCAAAGATGCGATTAAGAAGAGAATAGGGGTTCTGGATGCTGCGCACCCTTGGTAAAGAGCGCTCTTTGGCGTGATCAAGAAACGCACAGACACCCCATGGGGTTTCATTGGAAAGCCCGACATGGCGCACCTTGCCGGATTTGACCAATCGATCAAGGGCATGTAGCTGTTCTTCGATGGCGACAGGTTCGTCTTCCTCGACATGGGTATAGCCCAAAGCACCGAAGAAATTGGTTTGTCTTTCCGGCCAATGGAGTTGGTACAGGTCAATATAATCCGTGCCAAGGCGTTTAAGGGAGGCATTCAAAGCGGCCTCGATCTGGCTTGGCTCAAGACGCGGGCCGCCACGAATCCACTTCAGTCCGCTACTCCGGCCGCAAACCTTGCCGGCAAGGACGACTTTGTCGCGTTGGCCACGATTTTTCAGCCACGTGCCGATAAACCGTTCGGTGTCGCCGGATGTCGCTTCCTCCGGTGGAACCGGGTAGATTTCCGCCGTGTCAAAAAAATTAACCCCTCGATCCAAGGCGACATCCATCTGCTCCCAAGCATCTTTTTCGTCATTTTGTTTGCCCCAGGTCATCGTGCCAAGTCCGATGACACTGACTTTGATGTCACTATTTCCCAATGTTCGGTAAAGCATGGCGTTTCTCTCTTTCGGTTTGTATGCGTTTTCGGTTCACATGTGTCTTCGGGTCGTATGTGTCCTTCCGGCCTTTGACCGCGATCCGGATACCGGAACGTCGTTCAAACATCGTTCAGATACCATCCGGATACTGGTGCTGCATAGATCATTGCGCTTTAGTTTGAGAAAATGCAAGTCCAACGGATGATTCGGGCCGATGACTCTGGCCGATGATTCAGTATTGTCCGGGTGGTCTTGAGAAATCTCAATGGCAATGGAAAAGCATTGCGTTTTTGCACTTTCTTTGCCACATTAGAAATGTTCGGGGTAACCTATTATTTATCGTTACCCTTCGAATATGGTTTTGGCATTAATGTCCACGAAAAAGGGGAAAAAATATGGTTCAGACCGACACATCATATCATACGCGCAGTAGCGACAAGGTTGCGATCGACGCCGGTTTGCGCGCCTATATGCTAAAGGTTTATAACTATATGGCCGCCGGGCTTGTTCTAACCGGGTGTGTTGCGTGGTTTGCTTACACGTCTGCGGTGATTCCATCATCGACCGGGGGTGTCGGCGGGCTGACGGCTTTTGGGCAGGCGATTTACACATCTCCGCTGCAATGGTTGATTATGCTTGCTCCACTGGCCTTTGTTATGGTCTTGAGTTTTGGCATTAACCGTTTGCGCGTTTCCACGGCACAGCTTTTATTCTGGCTTTTTGCCGGGGTCATGGGATTGTCTTTATCGTCGATTTTCCTTGTGTATACGGGCACTTCCATTACCCGCGTCTTTTTCATTGCCTCGGCCACCTTTGCCGGAATGAGTCTTTATGGATACACGACCAAGACCGATTTAACTCGGCTTGGCTCTTTCCTCTTTATGGGACTGATCGGTATTGTCATTGCCATGGTCGTTAATATTTTTCTGGCCTCGTCGGCATTGATGTTTGCGATTTCGGTTCTTGGCGTGTTGATTTTTACAGGATTGACCGCTTATGACACCCAGCGCATCCGCAACAGCTATTATCAAATCGGCGGCAACGCCGATCTTTTGGCCAAAGGTGCCCTTTATGGCGCGCTTAGCCTGTATCTTGACTTCATCAACCTTTTTGTCATGTTGCTTAATCTTTTCGGCGAGCGGCGCTAGCCGGGATTTGCTTATCCGTATCGGTTTTGGTCAGGGCCAAAGCCGATGCGGTTTTTCCCCCTCGATTCTTCCGTCCCGCTTTTGCCATCCGGGACTTCTTGAGATAAGGCATTGCGTTATTCGCCACCGCATGAATGGATTCATATGCGTGTCGGGGTGACGGCGACCCCATCCGGGCATCTTTGATGCTTCCTGCCACTTTTCTTAACCGCGCCCCTTACGGACCAAGGGCAACGCCTTCGATGAGGCATTGCGTTATTCGCCACCGCATGAATGGATTCATATGCGTGTCGGGGTGACGGCGACCCCATCCGGGCATCTTTGATGCTTCCTGCCACTTTTCTTAACCGCGCCCCTTACGGACCAAGGGCAACGCCTTCCCGACGCGGATCCGCCGCGCCTTCCAGGAATTTTCCTGTCGGCGCAATGGTGATGGCGTGCAGGCCACTGGTCATTTTGCGATAATTAATCGTGTGTCCGTCTTTTTCCAGATGGCGCGCCTGTTCGGCGAAATACCCCTCTTCCAATTCAATAATGCCGCGCCGGTTAAGATAGTGAGGCAGGCGGACGGCATCTTGAATGGGCATATCGTAATCCAGTACAGCGACCAAAACCTGCAAGACATAGGCAATGATGCTTGTGCCGCCGGGCGATCCGATCACCATTTTTAGGTTTCCCTTGTCATCAAGGACGATCATTGGGGACATCGAGCTTAACGGTCTTTTTCCCCCTTCCACCCGATTGGCATGGGGCCGTCCATCCAATTCGGGGCGAAAGCTAAAATCGGTTAACTCGCCGTTGAGAAGAAAACCGGCGGCACTCAATTTCGAGCCGAAGGCGGGGCCGATGCTGGAGGTTAAAGCAACGGCATTTCCATGGCCGTCGACAATCGATATATGGGTCGTCGATTGTGATTCTGCCTGCGGCGGTGATACACCGGTCGATGGTGATGGCAAAATGGTTTTGGCAATATTATACAGCCGTTCCGGGTCAAGCCGACGCTCTATATCGATGGACACATAATCCGGATCGCCGAGATGGCGACCGCGCTCGCGGTAAATGATTTCCTGAACGGCACTAACCAGGGCAATGGTTTGGCTGTCGAGTATTCCGTCGTGACAGCATGGAAAATGGGACAGGACGGAAAGCATTTGCAAAATGGCCAAGGTGCCGGATGTCGGTGGCGGTGCGCCGCAGACCTGCCGACCGCGGTAATGCCGACAAAGGGGCGCGCGTTGCTTTGGCCGATAGGCGGCGATATCCATCATCGTCATTGTGCCGGGATCCTTGACGCTGGATCTTACGGCGGCAACGATGTCCCGGGCAATCGAGCCGTGATAAAAGGACGCGATCGGATCCTTGGCAATCATCGATAACGTTTTTGCCAATTGCGGCTGATATACGATTGTGCCTATCGCAAGCGGCGCGTTGTCCTTGTCGAAGAAAGGGAAGGATGGGGATAAATCCTTTACATTGCGATTATGGGCAAGGGATTGATGCAATCGCGGGGATACTCGAAAGCCATTCTCGGATAGAAGAATGGCATCCGAAAACAGCATGGGCCAGTCCAAACGGCCATGATCTTTGTGGGCCGCATGGAGCATCGCAACCAGTCCCGGAACACCGACCGCTTGCCCCCCGGTACTGGCATCGATAAAGCCACGCGGTTTTTTTTCCGCATCAAGAAAGGCATCCATCGCAATGTGCATGGGTGCGGTTTCACGTCCGTCATAAACGTCGACGCGATGGGTATCCGCGTCAAAAGAAACCAGAAAACCGCCACCGCCAATGCCGGAGGATTGAGGCTCGACAACATTTAATACCATTTGGGCGGCAATGGCGGCATCCATCGCCGATCCCCCTTGGCGCAGGATGATGCGCGCCGCTTGGCTTGCTTGATGATGGGCCGTCACGACCATGAAGGTATCGCTTTTTTGATAGGATACCGTTTCGGCCGGCATCTGTCCGGTTTCCGGCTCGGCCGCGCTGATCGCCGGATGGCGGTATCCACAGCCGGTGATCGATATCGCCATAAGACCGCTTAAGCATAGGGCAAAAAGCACCGGTGAACGCATGGGATATCCACGGGTTCGTAAAGAAGGGATGGGCCGGCAAGGATTTTTTTGTTTACAGACCGACCGACAAAGGTAACATAGCATTATGACGCAGCGCACAACACAATGGTGCCGTAGGCGGTTTTGGAATGTGTATACCCCGTATTGCATGGATCGGCATTTTATCATGAATCATGGGGCGTTGACAGCAAGGGGATAGATATTGCGTGGTATCGGATTATATGACGGATCATCAAGGCCATGACCATTGATCGAATAAAACGTCTTCAAGTATCGGAGTTAAGCGCGCGCAAGGGTAAATCCCCTTTGGTTTGCCTGACCGCGTCCAGCGCACCGATGGCGCGAGTCTTGGATAAGCATTGTGATATTCTTTTGGTCGGCGATTCTTTGGGGATGGTCATCTATGGCTATTCGACGACGTTGCCGGTGTCCCTCGATATGATGATCCGGCACGCGAAAGCGGTGGTCAACGCCAGTCGAGAGGCATTGATCGTGGTGGATCTTCCGTTTTCCTCCTACGAGGAATCACCGCAAAAGGCGTATCGCACGGCCGCGCGCGTCATTGCCGAAACGGGTGCGTGCGCGGTAAAAATCGAAGGCGGTCGCGATATGGCTTCGACCGTTTCATTTTTGAACCGGCGGAATATTCCGGTCATGGGCCATATCGGTCTTAATCCACAATCGTTTTGCAGCCAGGGTGGCTATCGGGTTTTTGGTACCAATCCGGACGAGGCAAAGCGCTTGCTCGACGATGCACGACAACTTGAGAAAGCCGGGGCATTTGCCTTGGTGGTTGAGTGTGTGCGGGAAAATGTCGGGCGTGATATTGCCGCCGGGGTGACGATTCCGGTGATTGGAATCGGTGCATCAAAAGACTGTGATGGTCAAATATTGGTCAGCGAGGATATGCTTGGTCTTTCAAGCGCTCCATTGCCTAAATTCGTGCGGCGTTACGCCCGTCTTGATGATGTTATCGATGATGCCGCTGCGCGTTATGCCGATGATGTCAAATCGCGCCGGTTCCCGGACAAGCGGTATTGTTACGATGGACAGACTAACGGTAAAGTCGTTTCGTCAAAGCGGTCGGGTGGCTGAACCGCTCCACTCGCCGATGGTTGTTCGTGACCCGGCCCGCCTAAGGCAGATGACCGATCATTGGCGCCGATCCGGGCAATCTTGCGGTCTGGTCGCAACGATGGGGGCGTTGCATGACGGACATGGCGCATTGATAAAAGCGGCGCATCGTTCCTGTGACAAGGTAATGGTGAGTATTTTTGTCAACCCGATTCAGTTTGGCCCGCATGAGGATTTTGGTGCCTATCCGCGTGACGAGGCCTCCGATATTGCCTTCTTGGCCAAAGAAAAGGTCGATGTTGTTTGGATTCCCGATGATTTCTATCCATCGGGATTTGCCACCCTTATCCGCCTTGATTCCCTTTCCCGATGTTTGTGCGGCGCATCTCGTCCGCATCATTTTCCCGGTGTTGCGACCGTCGTTGCCCGTTTGTTGCTGCTTGCTTTACCGCGCCGGGCTTTTTTTGGCGAAAAGGATTATCAGCAATTGGTGATTATTCGTGCCCTTGCCCGTGATCTGGCCTTGGCCACCGAGATATGCGCGGTGCCGACGATAAGGGAACCCGACGGATTGGCCCTGTCGTCGCGCAATCGCTATTTAACCGTCGCCCAGCGTAAAATCGCGCCTTATCTTCATCGGACGTTGTGCCGGATGAGGGCGCGTATCGATCAAAAACATCCGCTCATCGACGTTCTTGACCAAGGGCAACGGGCGCTGAAAGAAAAGGGTTTTGACGCGATCGATTACCTGGAATGCCGTGATGGCGATACGCTTTCCCCGGCCGGGGATCGATTCCCCGATCGGGCTATGCCGTGGCGGCTGTTTGCGGCCGTTACCTTGGGGCGGGCAAGGCTTATTGATAACATTGCCCTTGCCCGCTTCGATGCCGATGATCCGGACGAATATTCCCCCGGATTATGAAAACCGCGCCGATCCGGACAGATTCCGGCGGAAGGCAGTAATCAGATTTCGCGTCCGATCCATCGGTCGATGGCGCAAACCTTGCCACCATGGAAAAACACCAGCAGTAACGACACAAGCCATAGGGCCGGATATTCAAACCCATGCGCGTCGTTGAAAAAGCCATTGTCAAGATGCACGCCGAAGAGAATGACGGCCATTAATATGACGGCTGCCGCCGTGGCCGGTCGGGTCAAAAGACCGATCGCAATCAAGATTCCGCCAACCACTTCGGTTAATGCGGCCGTCCAGGCAAATAGGTGCGGCATCATAAATCCCAGATCGTTTCCGAGATACCCGGCGAATTTTTCCATTCGCCCGTCATCGAAGATTTTTCCCCAGCCATGGGGAACGAGATTCAGTCCGACAACAATGCGAAAAATCGGCCACGTGGCGCATTTTCCAAAGTTATAAAAAGATCCAAGAGCAGGAAAGATCAAGGATGGAGTGTGATCGTGCTTCATGATCAAAACTCTCCTATAAATAGAAATGAGAAAGGTATTATCTTCTTTTTGTGGGAAAAAAGCAAAATTTGTCCTGCGTGTCGTGCCGCATGCATATGGATAATGGCCGAAATAGATCCCGTATAAGCCGGGTCGGCCCTTGCTGCATGGTCGAGTGCATGTCGTGTGCATGTCCCCATTATCGGGGTCGATGATGGGCGCCCATCATTGGGCTTTGGGGCTAATGTCCGATGCGCGGCTTGCGCCCCCCGTTAGGGCAGTCCCGTTAACGTAAAGTCCGGTTGATATAAAATCTTGTGATATAAAGTCCCGTTAACGGAGCCTCGTTAACATGGTTAGCATGGTTGACATGGTTAGCATGGGGGGGGAGGCCATCCCATTAGCGTTGAAAAACCCGCCCCAGTTTCTCCCATATGCGTTTTTGCAGCATTTTGGTCGTTGCCCCGATAGGAAGGGATCGATCCCGGCAGCGCGTGACCGGCACGATCGTCAAAAGCGAATTGGTTATGAACATCTCTTTGCATTGCATGACGTCACGCCGTGTTACCCTGCGGCAAGCGGTCGGAAGGGAACACTTGGCCGCTTCGTCGATGACCATCTGTCGCATAATGCCGGCCACACCGCACCGGTCGAGTATCGGTGTGACCAAAACACCGCCAAAGATAAAGAATACATTGGCCGATATTGCCTCGATTGCGTGATCCTCGCCATCAAATAGGATTCCCTCTCGGAAGGTATCGTCTTGCCATTCCATCCGTGCAAGAACGTATTCCAGTCGGTTGCAATGTTTGATGCCGGCAAGGAGCGGCTGGTGGGCGAGACGTAATCGGCAAAAGCGCACGGCAATGCCATGTTCGACCATATCCCCGATTCCCGGCGGCATCGGTGCCCGCAGGACAAGTCGCGTGGGATTTGGTGCCGCCGGTGGTTGATAGCCCCGTCCGCCTTTTCCGCGGGTGATGATGATCTTCATGACCATCGTGTCTTTACCGGCGCATATGCGGGCAATATCGTGCCGTAAAACGGACGGTTGCGGCGGCTTGATGGCCAATCTTCGGCATCCTTGCTCGAGCCGGCGCAAATGCGCATCAAGGCATTGACAGTGTCCATCGATGACGCTGACGGTTTCAAAAACACCGTCGCCATAAGCCGGGCCGCGGTCAAAAACATCGAGTCCGTCATCGCGCTTGGTCGCGGCGATATGGCCGTTGATTAGGGCGGTCATATGCGGCTTTCGATCAAGCATGGATATATGGGCGCCTATTCTTCGGTTAAAGCGCGCACCATCGCGCGCGCTTTATGGCGGGTTTCAAGCAATTCTCGATGCGGCTTTGAATCCGCGACAATGCCACCGCCGGCACGAAAGGATATATCGGATTTTTCCCTGATCATGGTGCGAATGAGGATGTTTAGATCCATGCTGGCGTCGTGGTTAACATAGCCAAGGGCCCCCGTATAGGGGCCGCGCCCGGTTTTTTCCAATTCGGCCAGAATTTCCATGCAGCGTATCTTGGGACAGCCGGTAATCGTGCCCCCGGGAAACATGGCGGCGGTGATTTGTCCGGGGGTGCAATCGTTGCGGATATGGGCGCGGACATTCGAGACGATATGATGGACATGGGCATAGGATTCGATGGTCATCAATTCATTGACTTTGACGCTTCCCGGAATGCTGACTCGGGATATGTCATTGCGCTCCAGATCAATCAGCATGATATGTTCGGCCCGTTCTTTCGGATGGGAAAGAAGTTCACGCGAGAGCATCATATCGCTGAGGTTATCAACCCCACGTGGGCGCGTTCCGGCAATCGGGCGCGTTTCAAGGATACCGTCACGAAGGCTGATTAATCGCTCGGGCGATGACGATATAATGGCATTCTCGCCCCAACTTGCAAGGGCGGCGAAAGGCGATGGATTCGTTTTTGCCAAACGCCGAAAAAGATCGGCGTGGGAACATGAGCCAATATGCGCTTGCCATTTTCGGGAAAGATTGGCTTGGAAAATATCGCCCGCTCGGATGTATTCTATGCAACGATCGACCGCGCGCAGATAGGGTGTTTCGTCTTCTTCCTCCATACGGATCAGGGGCATTGGATGGGAATCGCGCACGGCGATGTTCAAAAGACGATGAAGATCGGTTTCGATGGAATCATACAGCGTATGATCGTCACTGACGATATGGATGTTTCGATGGACATTATCGCTGATCACCGCTGCGGGAAAGCGGGTCGCGGCCGCTGCAGGCAGGCGGTATCGGGCCGGGGGCAGGCGCAGACGGGGTTCGATTTGTCCGGCGACTTCGTATCCGAGATATAAAAACCAACCGCCGTAAAAAGGCAGGCGTGTTTTACCGTTTGTTGCGGATTGTCGGGACGATCGGTTGCGCCGGTCGATGTCGGTTGCCGCCGCGCGCCATAACCGATCAAAGGTCGTCAAAAAATCTTGATCGCCATCATCGATCGGTTGGCCATTCAAGGTTAAATGATTTTTGTGATCAAGAATCAGGGAATCGCCGGGCCGGGCGAAAAGGATAGAAAAGCGTGATTGGCCATCTTTACCGGCAGTGCTGGCCAGAAGATGGGGATAGCGTTTGGAATCGTATTCATGCAACCGTAAAAGAATATCGGTTCCGTCCGTGGCCCCGTTCATGGCCCCCTTCATGGCCCCTTTCATGGTTTGCATGGGGATGGTTCGATACCCCGTGGGATTTCCTTGCGTTTTTTGGCCGCGTTTTTTGGCCATGCTTTACCGACGTTCCGATTGTGTGTGGCTTGCTCGATCCGCCTCACCATAGCCGATAATACGGGGGCTTTCCATGTTGTCCGATGCGGTTTTAGCATTGCGGACCCGAAAAGAAATATTGGTGAAAGAAATATCCGCAAAAAACATCCGCCGTCGAATCGTGGCAAAGCATGGATTGCAATCAAGCGCATCTCACGACGCATCCCGGTGGGGCATAATCCATGGCTTTGGTAAAAAAAGGAACGGATTTTGCCGATCGGACACTGATCATGTGGGGAGCGGTGCGCCGTATTTTTTGGAGACCATTATTATGCAAGGTATCAAAAGACTTCTTTTTCAGGCATCGGTTATCGGGGGTGCGCTGCCGGCGGCACTGACGGTCGTTTGGAGTATGACTCCGATCATTCCGTAACGATGATCGTGTCCGGATGATCCATCGATATTTCGAATTGTTGACCGTGTTTCGGCCTGTTTGACGGCGGGCTTCACTTTTTCGAAAAATTCCCGTTTCAAGAAATTTAGGCAACTTTGTCCCGGCGGATTTAAGCCATTACCGCGAAAGCGAAAAATGCAATCAAACTACGTATTGGCCGACGATCCCCACGCAGGATCGCGGGGTGATGCGGTTCGGGAAAAAATGGCGAGCCCGGCAGGATTCGAACCTGCGACCACCTGATTAAAAGTCAGGTGCTCTACCAACTGAGCTACGGGCTCTGTAGCTTTGTAAGCCTTGAAAAATAAGGCTTTTTCGGCATTATTACCGATGGCTTATCTCTTCTTCTTTTCCCAATTCTTAGGGCGTGGCTCCAATTTGTAAAGCGTCGATGTTCCTTGATGGTAACGTTTCCCGATAAGCATCCCGGTAATCATGCGCCCCGACCACTGCCGATTGCCCCGTTATAGCCTGAATCTGCGCACCGGCTTTGATCCATATTCGGCCTAAATTTAGTCCGGATTTAGCAAGGCGGCAAATGACCGTCTTGCGCAACCTATGCAACGAACGATTTTTTAGTCCCGCCCGTTTCGCGAACTTTCCTACCATAGAACGACGTCCCGTGTCACTCCATGCCGCGCCGCCGGAGTTAAGAAATCCGTTGGACCGCCATTGACGGATAGGGCCAAAATGCATGTTGGGGAAATATTGGCGGATCACGTCATTCCAAGAATACTCCAAGTTTTATATGTGCGGTTCAATAGCATGATGGGTCTTTTTTGCCTAATCTTCATTTTTGCAGCAAGGCCACGATGGCAAGAGCGGCGTCGGCATCGCCCGCTCTTCTTTTTGGGTTTATTTTTGGGCTCTCGTCCTTTTAGCCCCCTTCCTTTTGGCGATAGCGGATTGCCGATGGGACAATATCAAGGACATGATGGAAAATCGGCGTAAAGCCGTTTTGCCGGGTCGGTATTTGTATGGATTTTAAGGTCTGTGGAGGATTGGCGATTGTTAGATCGGGAAGCATGGCGATTGCGCCGATGGTCGGCTTTGCGGTGCTTCTTCCCGATATTACGCGATCGAGGGGATGATATTATCGATTGGCAACACCTTTCAGTTTTTCGAAACTGCGCAGACCGGCCAGGCCCAACATGGCCATGACCAATTCAAGCAAATAGTCGGTTTCAATCATTGGTGGGGCCAAGTCGGTAATACCGGAATCATAGAGCCAAGATAGCAGTGGCGCGCCGATAAATGCCCAGAATATCGCTATGACACAAACCCAACCGATGGCCGGGCGCCAGCCGGCGACAAATAGCGACGCATGGGCGGCCTCGGCGCGGTTGATGGCAATTTGTTGGGTGTCGAACGCACGCAACGCGGCCAGCAGCTTTTTTTCCGCCTGTGCCGCCTTGGTTTTCGACGGAAACAGAGAGAGAAGTTCATGGATGATCGGCGTGATGGCCGGCAGAAGGGCAGGAAGCATGAGCATCTCCATGGATAGAGGAATATATTTCTTTTATACTATAAAATAGGAATAAAATCAAGAGAAAAGACAATCTTCGGGTGTTTTTGGAAGGCCCACGATCCGATGGAGCCGACATGATGCGCGGGTTGATGCGGTGGATAGGCGGATAGGATGCGCGGGTCGATACGGTGGATAGGCCGATAGGATGAATGGGTTGCGCCGATGAATGGTTTTTCGTGGGGTCGGATTTTTTCGGAACTTCCTAGTTTAAGGTCTTGACTCTCTTCCCTGCTTCGGGTATGAGTTTTCTGTATAATGGACGCCCCCATGAGATTTTTGCTGATCACGTGGAAGATGACGGTTGATCTCAAAAAGAGCATACAATGAAAATGCGGCTTTTCTTTCTAGTTGGGGTATTCTCTATATTTAGTGCCCAAGCCTTAGCTTTTTGCGTGAGCCCAACAGCACCAAACTCACCAGGTATATTTTCCAAGCCGGATGTGCCGTATTGTCTGCGAACAATGAGGTGGAATAGCAAACATAGTTGCGATGAGTGGCAGATCAGTAGGTATTTCGATGATGTTAATGATTATATTCGAGGACTTAGTTCTTACCTCGATGAAGTTAATTTCTTTGCGGAACAGGCTTTTAGATACGCAAAATGTGAAGCTGATGAAGTGCGCGATCAGCACAAATAATCAAGACCTTAAACTAGTAAATTCCGGATTTTCTAAAATGCCCGGCCGACATTTGGCGATTTGCGCCTGGGGATTTGCACCGGACGGCAAAAAGGTCTAGGGTGATACCGACCGTTGGAAAGGGCCTGGGTGGTACATGTGGCGGGACATTCCAAATACAAAAATATTATGCACCGCAAGGGTGCCCAGGATAAGAAAAAAGCCGGGATACATGGGCGTTTGATCCGTGAGGTCACGGTTGCGGCCCGTATCGGCGGCGGTGATCCGGATGCAAATCCTCGTCTGCGTCTTGCCCTTTCGATGTCTCGTGCGGCGAATGTCGGCAAAGATGCGATCAAGCGGGCGATTGATCGTGGCGCGGGCAATAGCGAGGAAAAAGATTATGAGGAAGCGCGCTATGAAGGGTACGGGCCCGGCGGTGTTGCCATCATTGTTGAGGCATTGAGTGATAATCGCAACCGCACCGCATCAAGCCTGCGTGCGACCTTTAGCAAATATGGCGGCAGTATGGGAACATCGGGCAGTGTTACCCATGCGTTTGAACGTATGGGCGCCCTGGCCTGGCCGCTGGACGTGGCCGGCGAGGACGCGGTATTTGATGCCGCCGTCCAGTCCGGTGCCCGGGATGTGTCCAGCGATCAAGAACACGTTGTCATCACGGACGAGGGTAATATGCATATGATTGGCGAGGCTTTGGATCGGCAGTTTGGGCCGCCGATCCGGGCCGGTCTTGTTTGGCACCCCTTGCACAACAGCGATCTTAGCCCGGAGCAACACGAGGTATTGGAACGTTTAAAGGATACCCTGGCCAATGACGATGATGTCGAAGCCGTATTCAGCAACGAGTCGCCCCCCGGGAACTTGGCATGATTAAAATTATCGGGATTGACCCGGGATTGACCTGTACCGGTTGGGGGGCGATCGAAAAGTCAGGCAATCAATTGCATTATTTCGACAGCGGTGCGATTCGCACATCGCCAGCCACGCCGATGCCGGCGCGATTAACGCTTATTTTTAATGGACTGCGTGACGTGTGCGCACGGATTCATCCCGATGTTGCCGTTGTCGAAGAAACCATCGTTAACCCTTCGGCCCGTTCCAGTCTTAAATTGGGACACGCCCGGGCGGTGGCGGTATTGGTGCCGGCCCTTGATAACATCGATGTGGTGGAATATGCCCCCAATGCCATCAAGAAAAGTGTGACGGGCCGGGGACACGCCGACAAAAGACAGATCCAAATGATGGTAAAGACATTGTTGCCCTTGTCCCCAAGTGGCCTGTCCCACGATATTTGCGATGCCTTGGCGGCGGCCATGTGCCACGGCCATCATATCGGTATGAATAAAGCGTTGGAAAGGGCGCGCGCATGATTGCGCGGCTGAGCGGGATTCTTAGCTATGGCGAGGATGATACCATCATCATTGATGTCGGCGGTATCGGCTATCTTGTCCGGGTTAGCCAGGCGCTGCGCTCGACCCTTGGACAGGAGGGGGATCGGGTATCCCTTCTTATCGAGACCCATATGCGCGACAATGCGATGGATCTTTACGGGTTTTTGCACCCGCGGGAACGAACGGCCTTTCGCTTGTTGATGACGGTCCAGGGGGTCGGGGCCCGATTGGCGCTTGCCGTTCTTTCCACCCTTGCCGTTGATGATCTGCATGGGGCGATCATGACGCGCGATCATCGCGCTTTTTCATCGGTTGTCGGCGTTGGGGCAAAATTGGCCGCTCGGATATGCAATGAGTTGGGCGATCGCCTAGCAAAGGCGGGATTGGCCGATCATGCGTCCCTATCCCAAGCCGCACAGGCTTCGTCACAAGCCCGCCTGCAATCAACGGGGCAATCATCGGCGCAATCGGGGCCGAATCGTGTTTTTAACGATGCATTAAGTGCGTTATGCCATCTTGGCTATGACCGTCATCAGGCATGGCGCGCCTTGAGTGACGTGACCAACGCATGGAAAAAGACCCCCCGGGGTCATGATGCCAAGATCGTCAAAGGGCAAAAGCCCGTGGAAAAAAATGGGCCGGACGACGCGCACAATGGGTTGAGCATCCATACATTGATCCCCGCCGCGCTTAAGGTGTTGTCCCGATGATCATGCGGGCGGATCGGATGGGGGGCAAGGGTTTCCCGAAGATTTGGAAAATCCCACCATCGAAAATCCGGCCGTGAAAAACCCTAGCGATGACGATCAAAAGCGCTTGGTTTCGCCCAACAAGGGTATCGGCGATGACGCTTCGGGATCATTGAAAGCGCGCCGGGATGGCCCGGGACTGCGCCCGACCAATTTGGCGGATTTCATCGGGCAAAAGCATCTGCGTGATAATCTTCGCATCTTTATCGATGCCGCCCGCGCCCGTTCCAGCCACATGGATCATGTTCTTCTTAGCGGGCCGCCGGGTTTGGGGAAAACCACGTTGGCCCGGATTATCGCCAATGAAAGCGGGGCCAATTTCCATTCCACATCCGGCCCCGTGATTAGTAAGGCCGGTGATCTTGCCGCTATCTTGACCGCTATGGAGGCGGGGGATGTTTTATTTATCGATGAAATTCATCGTCTTAATCCGGCGGTTGAAGAGCTCCTGTATCCGGCCATCGAGGACTTTCAACTGGATATTTTGATCGGTTCGGGGCCGTCCGCGCGCTCGGTAAAGATTGATCTGGTTCCCTTTACCCTTGTCGGGGCGACGACCCGATCCGGGTTGGTTACCCGGCCATTGCGGGAACGCTTTGGCATTCCACTATCGTTGCTGTTCTACGAGGATGACGACCTCCAGGTGATATTGCAACATTTTGCTGAATTTCGCGCACCTTCCCGGTCGGGAAGCGCCCCGGATCTCAGCCCTCGCGGCAGCTATGAGATCGCGCGCCGCTCACGCGGGACACCGCGCATCGCTCTGCGTCTTTTGCGCCGCGTGATGGATTTTGCTCTGGCTGAAAAGGAATCCGTCATTACCTCCGATTTTGCCGACCGATCCTTGCAACGCCTCGGTGTTGATCGAAGGGGCTTTGATATTATGGATCGCCAGTATCTGACGACTCTTGCGGATAATTATAATGGCGGTCCGGTCGGTGTGGAGACATTATGTGCGATCCTTTGCGAGCAGCGTGACGTGATCGAAGACGTGGTCGAGCCTTTCTTGCTGCGCGATGGGGTTATTCAACGGAGCAAGCGTGGTCGCATGTTATCCGATAAAGGTTGGACGTATTTGGAACGCCGGTCGGGACGCAAGAGACGTGAAAAAGATCAAAATTCCCTTTCCCTCGATGATTAGCGCAAGGGTTGGCATCCTCGATGGATAATCCTTTTTCTATGGGCGGCCCAAAGAAATCCGCGGGACTAGATGCCGATATTCCACCATCGGCAAAGGTGCGGGCCCAAGCGGTGCTGCAAGGCGGTATATTTCATTCCAATCGCCATCTTTATCCGGCCCGCGTTTCTTATTCCGATACGGATGCGGGCGGGGTCATGTATCACAGTGCGTATTTGGTGGCCGCAGAGAGAGCAAGAAGCGAAATGTTATACGGGTTGAAGTGTGGCTATCGTCGGCACATCCTGGATGCCGGAATGGCCTTTACCATTCGTCGCCTTTGTGTCGATTATGACCGTCCGTTACGCCTTGGTGATATTTTTCTGACGGAAAGTCGCATTCTTGATATAATCGGCGCGCGGCTTGATCTTGCCCAGAATATTATTGGCGATGCACGGATCCGGGCCAGAATTATATTGCGGCTTGCCTGTGTCGACGCATCGGGTAGGGTGCGGCGAATTCCCGCCGCGATGATGGCGGCGCTGGATCGATTCGGCAAAGGGGACCCACTTTGGGGGAAAGATACATCGAATGAATGATGACGCATTGCCGGCGTTGCCGGTCGATCCGGTTGCCGGTTCAAAATTGGCGCAAGGCGTAAGAGATCCGGGGCCCGATATGGGTGGGGATGCGCCGCCGCTGCAGCAAGACACCTTTGCGGCCGGAATGTTCGATAGCCATTATTCTTTTTTCGATCTTTTTCTCGATGCGGATCCGGTGGTCAAAGCCGTGGTTATTATATTACTGGCCGCTTCGGTATGGTCTTGGACGATCATTTTTGAAAAAACGTATCGGCTGTGGCGTTTGATGGCCAAAATGACTCTGTTTGAGCAAATGTTTCAAAATTCCGTGTCGGTTAAGGAGTTCTTTGATCGCTTTTCCAGTGCCGATACCGACCATCCCATGGGTATGATGGTTCTTTCCTTGGTCCGTGATATGGGAAAAAATAAAGATGATCCGGCCGAACGATCGGCCCGCCGAAGGGAAAGTGTGCTGACGTCGGTTCTGACCAAGGAGATGATCCATCTGCGGCGGCGTTTGGATTTTCTTGCATCGGTTGGGTCCAGTGCGCCTTTCATCGGTTTGTTCGGCACCGTTTGGGGTATTATGAACAGTTTTCAAGCGATCGGGTTTAGTAAAAATACAAGCCTGGCCGTTGTTGCCCCGGGTATTGCCGAAGCTCTTTTCGCCACGGCCTTGGGGCTGGTGGCGGCCATCCCCGCCGTCCTTGCGTATAACCGCATCAGTAATATTCTGCGCCGGATGGAGGCGCAATTGGTGACCTTTGGTGAGGAATTGCTGAATTTCGTGCCTTATCGCTAGGTTGCCATCGCTTCGGATCGGTCTTTTTTTGCATGTCTCTTCGCCAACGTTTATCCACCCGTTTGACCGGTGATGATGAGGGTACATTTCGTGATATCAACGTCACGCCCTTCGTTGACGTCATGCTTGTCCTTTTGGTCATTTTTATGATCACGGCACCCTTATTGACCAGTGGCGTCGATATTCATTTACCGCGCACGCAAGCGGGCCCGATTGCCGAGAGCAGTGAACCACTGGTGATTTCCCTTGACGATCAAGGGCATGTTTTCCTCCAGGATAGAAAACTGGATAGCGGGACGTTGTTGCCGAAATTACGGGCCATTACCGCATCCAATACCCAGACTCGTATTTTTGTCCGGGCCGATCGGGCACTTTCTTACGGTCGTGTCATGACCTTGATGGGAAAATTGCAATCGGCCGGTTATGACCGGGTTGCGCTGGTCACTATCTTTGAGGAAGCGGCGCCCTTGGCCAAATCCGGAAAGTAAGCGCAATGCCTTTTTTTCTGGGCACTTCTTTGGTGCTTCATGCTTTGCTGGCCGCCGTTTTATGGTACGATCCGATCGATATCGATACACCGGCGCCATTACCGTCGATCCCGGTGGAGTTGGTCAAGACGATTGCTAAAACGACGAATATTGTTGCCACCCGGGCAAAGGATAAACCACCGCGTGAAACCCCGCCGCCGCCACCACCACCACCGCCTCCGCCCCCGCCTGAAGATGTTGTGACCTTGCCGGATCCGGCCCTGCGCAAGGAGACACCGCCGCCCGAGAAAATACCGGTGCGTCCGGCCCCCCCCCCGCCCGATCCCGTTTTGCGACCGGCCCGGAAAGCCCCAAAACCGACCCCAAAACCGATAAAGAAGAAAGAGGATGTCTTGACATCGATTTTGCGCAATGTGGAAAAGCTGCCAACGGAAGAAAAATCGTCTTCCGGTGATATTTTGGCCGATTTGGACATCCCCGATGGCCACGGTGATAGTGAAAAACCGCTTTCCGTTTCTCAGATTGACGCAATTAAAGGGCATTTTCGATCGTGTTGGACGATTGCGGCCGGGGCGCGCGATGCGTTTAATATCATTGTTGCGGTTCGGTTGCGGATTAATCCCGACGGGATTATTGCCTCTTCCGAATTGCTTGATGCCGATGCCCGCAAGGCGCGGCGCGATGGCGTTTTTCGGGCCGCGGCAGAGGCCGCGTTACGCGCGGTGCGCAATCCAAGATGCCGCAAACTTGATTTGCCGTTAAAGCAATATCAACAGTGGAAGGTCATCGTTATCGACTTTGATCCAAGGGAAATGTTACGCTAGGGATAAGCTAGGGGGGTAAGCCAGGGATAAGCTAGGGGGGCGTGCTTGGTTTGCCGTCCGTGTTGACCACGGCGCTTGATATTTTGACGGCCGGCAAGCCGGGCAAATAATCTAGGGGAATAACGCGAGAAAATAATCCGGGAGAATAACAATGCGATGGATGATGATGATAGGGCGAATGTCACCATATATTGGGCTTTTTGCCGGGTTTTGGGTGCTTTTGTTGCCATTGGCGGCAACGGCCGAATTGCGGGTCAGCGTTACCCGAGGCACCGTCGATCCGATGCCGGTGGCATTATCCCCCTTCACGGTGGCCAAGGGTCAGGATCGGGTTGGTGGACGCCATCTGGATTGGTACGGCGATCGGATTGCGCAAGTGATCATGGCCGATTTGGAAAGCACCGGTTTATTCCGTCCTATTGACCAAAAAGCCTTTATCACAACGCCGGCATCGATCAATGTTTCGCCGATTTTCCGCAATTGGCGGACGGTCGGCGCGCAGGTCTTGATTCAGGGGCAGGCATCCATATCGAAAAATGGCGGGATTTCGATTTCTTTTCGATTGTGGGATGTCTTTTCACAAAAACAAATGCTTGGATTATCCTATTCATCCAATCCGGAGAATTGGCGCCGGGTTGCGCATACGATTGCCGATGAGATTTACAAGCGTCTGACCGGCGAGGATAGCGGTTATTTCGACACCCGCATCGTCTATATCGCCGAGAGCGGGGGCCATGAAAGGCGGCAGAAGAGGTTGGCGATCATGGATCAAGATGGGGCCAACCATCGCTTTTTGACCAGTGGCAAGGATCTTGTCTTAACGCCGCGCTTTTCCCCGGCGGCCCAGAAAATCACCTATCTTTCCTATGCCGGAAATCGCCCGCGCGTGCATGTGTATCACCTGAGCACCGGAAAAAAACAGGCATTGGACGCTTTTCCCGGGATGACATTTGCCCCCCGTTTTTCCCCGGACGGAAAAAGCATCATTATGAGTTACGAGGAAAGAGGAAATTCCGATATCTATGTGATGGATTTAAAGACGGAAAAAAAACAGCGGTTGACGCGCCATCCCGGTATCGACACGTCGCCGTCCTATTCCCCGGATGGGGGGCGTGTTGTCTTTACGTCGGATCGTGGGGGCAGACCCAATCTTTACGTCATGGATGCCGATGGCCGGAACGTCAAACGCATTACCTTTGGCAAAGGCCAATATTCAACGCCGGTGTGGTCCCCGCGCGGCGATTTGATTGCGTTTACGAAAATATCCGGCGGGCGTTTTTATATCGGCGTTATTTCCCCCGAGGGCAAAGGGGAAAGACAGTTGGCAAGTGGGTTCTTGGTGGAGGGGCCGACCTGGGCACCCAATGGGCGTGTTTTGATTTTTTACCGCCAAGATCCAACCAATAGTGATGGCAGTGGCGGCAAGACAGGTTTGTTCACCATTGACCTGACCGGCCATAACGAGCGCGAGGTCATAACCCCGCTTGATGGTTCCGATCCGGCGTGGTCGCCCCTATTAAAATTTCGCTAATCCTTTGCGCGAACCGATAAAATGGTTGATTTAGTGTCGAAATTGCGGTTTTTATAGATGTATGGCACGGCTGGATAATGGTCGCGCGCGGTGCGGCATCGCGTGTCGGTTTTGGTGGTGCCGATATAGTTGGAACGTGGCGGCAGGTGACGGACACTCAACACTTGGTAATTCGGGGAATGGGTGGCGATGATTGCTTGGGGGCATTACGTGAGACACGAACGGAAATAAGGAGAGGTTATTATGTTGCGCAAATTATTGGTGGTGGGTATGTCGACCGTGATGGCGTTCGTCGTTTCCGCTTGTTCAAAATACGAAGACCAGCCGGAAGCCGGCGCGGTTAATATCGAGGTCGATGAAAGCTATGACGATTCTTACGATGGTTCCTATAGCGAGTCGGCGGTCGATAGTGGGGTTCTGGATGAATTGAGCCAAGCGTATATCGATCAGCGCATCGGTGGGCGGGTGTATTTCGCCCTGAACCGCTATAATGTCGATAGTGCCGGTGCGGCACAGCTTCAGGAGCAAGCGCGTTGGATGATGGATAATCCCGGCGTTAATGTTACGATCGCCGGACATTGTGACGAGCGTGGGACACGGGAATACAACCTTGCCCTTGGGGCAAGGCGGGCCAATTCCGTCCGCGACTTTTTGGTTGCGCAAGGCATTAACGGCAACCGGGTAGATACGGTCAGTTACGGTAAAGAGCGACCGGCCGTGGTTGGGTCTAACGAGGCGGCTTACGCGGCCAATCGCCGTAGCGTTACGGTTCTTTCGCCCTAATTTTTCTTGGCCGCTTGCAACGGCGTTAATCGGGTTATGTGACGGTGGCCGAAACGGTCACCGTCATTATTTTGTCTTGATGCCGCCCGTCGTGTTCTCTTGGGGGGCCGTAGCTCAGATGGTAGAGCGCGTCGTTCGCAATGACGAGGTCAGGGGTTCGATCCCCCTCGGCTCCATTTTTCTTGTCGGTCGATATATCGGCTTTTTGCTTTTTTTCGAATCCAATCGATTTTGCGGTTGGCGCAAAATGTCTACGGTTTAGTTTTTCTTCCGGGGTTTAATTTTTCTTCCGGAAGAATGGCAGATTTTGCCGCCAGGGACAAAAAATCGGATTGGGCGAAAACCGGATTGGGCAAAAAGCCAAATGCGGTGCGGTGTCGAAAAAGCCGGATGGTGGCATCCAAGGGCGTTTTGCATATAACATCCCTAAGAATGGCGGATTTTGCCGCCATGGACAAAAAATCGGATTGGGCGAAAAACCGGATGTGGTGCGGTGTCGAAAAAGCCGGATGGTGGCATCCAAGGACGTTTTACATATAACATCCCTGTCCCCCGTGTTGTCCCCCCGTTTTGCTCACGTGTTGCCCTTTCCCCCGGTGTTGCCCCAACGGATTGTCCCCGTGCCCTCACGGATTGCTCTCGTGTTGTCTCCCGGTGTTGCCCCCCCTGGGCCAAATGGGTGCCAAATGGCATGATTGGGGATGGTGGGGGTGCTTTTTCCTCCATTGTCGTCACCGGCAGTGGACAGTGCCGGTTTTTTTTTCTATAAGCCGGTAATCGCCCAGGTAGCTCAGTCGGTAGAGCAGTCGGCTGAAAACCGACGTGTCGGTGGTTCGATTCCGCCCCTGGGCACCTTTTTGGGCGATCGCCCCTTTACTTTGATGGATATCAAGGGGATCAAACCCCCGGCCCGATAATGCGGATTATATATCCTGCGGGCTCCCTTTTCCTTGATGGATAGCAAGGGGATCGAACCCCCGGTCCGATGATGCGGATTTATATATCCTGCGGGGCCCCTTTCCTTGATGGATAGCAAGGGGATCGAACCCCCGGCCCGATGATGCGGATTATATATCCTGCGGCGGGGGTGTGGCCGGATAAATTCGGGCACGGGCCCGGCTTTTACGCTCTTCAATCGGTGAGAACGGGCGTTGGACGTTGCCGACGTAAAGCTGTCGGGGGCGGCCGATACGAAGGGTGTCTTCCTCGCTCATCTCTTTCCACTGGGCGATCCAACCGACGGTGCGGGCAACCGCGAAGAACACGGTGAACATCGATGTCGGCAGACCAAGAGCACGCAATAATATCCCAGAGTAAAAATCGACATTGGGAAACAGTTTCTTCTTGATGAAATAATCATCCTCGCGGGCGATCGTTTCCAATTCTCGTGCCAATTCAAGAATGGGATCCTTGCGGTGCCCCAGTTCATCCAGTACTTGCATGCAGCTATCCCGTAGAACGCTGGCGCGCGGGTCATAGTTTTTATAGACGCGGTGGCCAAAGCCCATAAGCCGGAAAGGATCATCCCGATCTTTGGCCCGGCGGATATATTGCGGGATGTTTTTCTTATTGCGAATTTGACGCAACATTTTTAGCACGGCCTCGTTGGCGCCGCCATGGGCAGGCCCCCAAAGCGATGCGATGCCCGCTGCAATACACGCAAAGGGATTGGCCCCCGATGATCCGGCAAGACGCACCGTTGATGTCGATGCATTTTGTTCGTGATCGGCATGCAACGTCAGCATTTGATCCATCGCCCGAATTTGGGCTTTGCTGGCACGGTATTTCTCGCACGGTACGGCAAACAGCATGTTGAGAAAATTTTCAGCATAACCAAGATCGTTGTTTGGATAGATAAACGGTTGTCCCAACGAATATTTATATGCCATCGCCGCGACCGTCGGCATCTTTGCCAACAGGCGGCTGGCGGCAATCCAGTGTCCTTCGGATGACGAAAAGTCATGTTGTTTATCGGTGTAAAAAGCACTAAGGGCGCCGACGACACCGACCATAATGGCCATAGGATGCGCGTCACGGCGAAAGCCGGAGAAAAAGGAGGTGATCTGTTCATGAACCATGGTGTGATAGGTCAAGGTCGTCAGAAATTTTTGCTTTTGCGTGACGGTCGGCAACTCTTCATTCAAGAGCAAATAACACACTTCCGGATAATCGCTGTATTTCGCCAAATCTTCGATCGAATAGCCGCGATAACGAAGAATGCCTTTTTCCCCATCGATATAGGTAATGGAGGATTCGCAACTTGCCGTGGACATGAATCCGGGATCGTAAAAAAACATTCCCGTTTTTTTATACATTTCTTGCCCGCAAATAACGTCCGGGCCGCAATTGCCCGACCGTATCGGAAAGTCCCATGAAGTGCCGTCGCGGTGATCGGTCAAGGTTGCGTGGTTGTTGTTTTCGGGTCCATCTTGTTTAGGGCCATTGTTTTTAAGGCCGTTGTCATGTGGTGTTTTATGATTTTTATCACTCATTCTAATCATCCGTTTCTTCGTTATATCGTTGATCCGTTGCCGTCATTGATAATGGTTGCACCGGCATGCTTGCGGGTGGACGCGTTAGGTCGGGGGAAGAATATCGGCCAGACGGTGGATACATTCTTCTTTGCCCAGGATTTCCATCACCAAGAAAATGGGTGGTGACACAAGTTCCCCCGTCAGAGCGGCGCGCAAAGGCTGAGCCATGCCCTTTAAGGGTATGCCGATGCGGTTTGCTTCATCCCTGCAGATGGCCTCCAGCACGTCCGCGCGCCATGGGGCGGCCGTGCCTAATTTTTCCTGCAAGGCGGCAAGCATCTTTTTCGCGTCGGAATCAAGACACTTGATAGCGGCTTTGCCGATCGGCAAAGGCCGCTTGTCGATAAAGCACCGGGTTTGTTCGGCTAACTCGACAAGAGTACGTGCGCGCACTTTAAGGCTTTCCAGCGCTCTGCGCAACCGCTGACTGTTTGCATCGACGTCCGGATCAAGAAAAGGAGCCAGCGCGCGAAGAAGGGCATCGTCGCTTTTTTTGCGCATATGGTGGGCGTTAAGATGCAAAAGTTTATTCGGATCAAAACGAGCGGCCGCCCTTTTCACATCGATCACATCAAACCATTCTATCGCCTGTTTCATTGTTATCACTTCATCCTCGTTATGACTCCAGCCCAGGCGAAGCAAATAATTAAGCAAGGCTTCGGGAAGGTATCCGGCCTCGCGCCAATGCAGGACATCAACGGCACCGTGGCGCTTTGACAGCTTCTTTCCGTCCAGTCCGTGCAGCAGCGGAATATGGGCGCATGCCGGTATATCCCAGCCAAGGGCCTCGTATAGGGATTTTTGGCGAAACATATTGGTCAAATGGTCGTCGCCGCGGATAATGACGTTGACCCCCATATCGTGATCGTCAATGACTGCCGATAGCATATAGGTTGGTGTTCCATCCGATCGCAACAGCACCATATCGTCGATTTCGCTGTTGGCGGTACGAACCGAACCTTGCACTTTATCGTCAATTTCACTGGTGTTTTGTTGGGCCGTCCTTAGCCGAAGAACGGGCGAGACCCCCTTTGGGGCGAGGGATGCATCGCGATCGCGCCATCGTCCGTCGTAACGGGGGGGATCTCCCTTTTCTCGAGCCGTGCGCCGCATATCGGCTAATTCTTCCGGGGTGGTGTAACAGCGATAGGCCCTACCGTCGGCGAGCAGGGATTGGGCTATTTGTCTGTGCCGCTCGATCCGTTGTGATTGATGCACCGGTGTGTCATCCGGGGTTAACCCGCACCATTCGAGAGAACGCAGGATCGAATCCAAAAATGTTTTTTGCGAACGCTCGCGATCGGTGTCTTCGATTCTGAGCAAAAAGCGTCCGCCATGGTGGCGAGCGTGGAGCCAGTTGAACAAAGCGGTGCGCAATCCGCCAAGGTGCAATGATCCGGTTGGCGAGGGGGCAAAACGGGTGACGACCGTGTCGGATGGCGGGCTTTTTTGCCGATTGTTAAGATGATTGGTGATATGCTGGGTCGTTCGCATGATGTGATCGTATAATTTTGATTAGGGGGCAGGGGGGGATGCCTGTTATCCGGGACTTTTTGGTCACGCAAAGAGACCACTGGTTCGTCTGGTTTCCAGTCGCGATGGGGGCCGGAATCGGCGGATATTTCAGCTTTTCATCGATGGCCGTTTCGGGGCTGGTTGGAGTACTGCTTGCAGTATCGGCATTGGCTTGTGGCCTTGTCAGCAGGGCTAATGTAAGGCCAGAGACGGATAAAAACAATAGCGTTATCATGTCTTTTGCCGCGCTGATGCTGGCGGGCGTTTTGCTTGGTTGGGGCAGTGCGCAATGGCGCGCTCTTTCGGTCGATGCGCCGATACTGGCATCGAAAATATCGGCCGCCAAAGTCACCGGAACCATCGTCAAGATGGAGGATATCGCCGGTAACGCCGTGCGCATTCTTCTGGACAAGCCCATTATTGAAGGTGTTCCCATTCCACCCGCCCGCATTCGCGTTACTCTGCGTGGCAAAGCGTTGGGAGGGCTTGACGTATCTTCGAATCCGGAACGAGGAAAGTTCCGGGAAGACAGAATCGATATTGGCGATCAAGTGACCTTGTTGGCGATGCTTTTCCCACCGCCCCGTCCCTCGATTCCCGGCGGGTATGATTTTGCGCGCGCTTTATGGTTTCAGCAGATCGGTGGTCTGGGGTATGGATTGGCGCCCCCGCGGGTTATCGAACATGCTGAAACGTCGGGATTGAGGGATTCCATATCCCGTGGTCGCCACAAGATTGCCCAATATATCCGCAAGACGTTACCCGGACAAAACGGCACCGTGGCAGCGGCCCTTCTTGTCGGTGATTCCCGGGCGATCGATCGCCCGACAATGGATGCGATTCGTGCCTCCGGACTGGCCCATATTTTGGCGATATCGGGTCTCCATATGGGCATTGTTATTGGATTATTTTTTGTTTTCTTTCGTTCTATTCTGGCCTTATGGTCGCCGCTCGCGCTTTATTATTCGATAAAGAAATGGGCGGCCGGCGTGGCGTTGGTCGCGGCCTTTGGCTATCTCCATTTGAGTGGTGCGACGATTCCTACACAGCGCGCTTTCTTTATGGCGTCATTGATGCTTCTTGCCGTGATTTGTGATCGGCGTGCCATTTCCCTGCGCGTTGTCGCTTGGGCGGCGATTATTATTTTTCTGATCACTCCCGAAGCACTGATCGGCCCCAGTTTTCAAATGTCTTTTGCCGCGGTTACGGCCTTGGTTGCCGTTTATGAGGCAATCCGTGGCCGTTTCCATGGAATCATGCGGTTTGGGCGGGACAAGCCGTTTCCCGGCAATATTCTTTTTCGCGTATTGCTGTATTTTGGCGGCGTGCTCTTGACGACGGCCATTGCATCGACGGCCACGTTACCTTTTGCCGTGTATCATTTTCATCAATATGCCGTCTATGGCATGGTGTCGAACATTGTCGCTATTCCGTTAATGGCTCTTTGGGTGATGCCGTGGGGCATCGTTTTTCTTTTGCTTTTCCCCTTTATCGATCCGGTTTGGCCACTGGTTGCCATGGGGTTTGGCATTGGCTGGATTCTTGATATTGTGCATTTTGTTTCCCAGCTTCCGGCCAATACCATAACGATGGCGCAAGTTGCAACATCGGCACTCGTTTTGGTGACTCTTGGTGGTCTTTGGACGGCTTTGTTCGAAGGGCGGTCGCGTTGGTGGGGGGTAACGGCAATAATCTTGGCCTTTTTCTTGCATCGTTCGGCCCCCTTGCCGCATCTTTTGGTGGCGGAGAAAGGCCAATTGGCCGCGCTTCACCTTGACCGGGACGGAAGTGATGCACGGCTTTTGGTATCTTCTCGTCGTGGAAGAAGAATGATCCGGGATTGGAATGCCGCTCTAGGGGATGCCCAAATCATGTCTTGGCGCGATGCGCCCAATCATGCCGGCGCGCCAATATGTGATGATTTTGGTTGCATTGTCGCGCACGAGGGCATCACGATCGCTTTTGCCTATCGACATGAAGCGTTGCATGATTGTGCATCGGTCGATCTTATGATTGCTTTCTTCCCGGTGCGGGGACGGTGCCATGGGCCGTCGACGGTCATCGACCGTTTTGATTTATGGCGCGATGGTGTCCATGCCATTACCCTTCAAGACGGCGCCATCAAGGTTGATACGGTGCGCCGCCGCCAGGGGCATTTTCCATGGACGCGCAAGCCCGAATTAACGAATACGGTGAATTCAAATTGATCGCTTTTTCTATATTCTTTGCACCATTCCGACTAGAATGGGTCATGCCCTTTGGATGAAAAGGGCGATCGGCAAAGGATGTGATCATGACGAAAAAAGCGATCTTAGTGACGGGGGGGGCCGGTTATATCGGTTCTCATACGGTTTATCGATTGCTTGAAGCGGGGTATACCCCGATCGTTCTCGATAATTTTTCGACCGGTTTTCGCCGTCTGGTCGCCGCCGATGCGATATTGGTTGAGGGGGATGCCGGCGATGGCGATATTTTGGCGCGGATTTTTGATCGTTATCGTCCGGCCGCGGTGATCCATTTTGCCGCCAGTATTTCGGTTTCCGATTCCCTCACGCGTCCGCTTGACTACTATGCGAATAACGTTGCGGTGAGTTTGGCTCTTATCCGATCGTGTCTCGAACATGGTGTGCAATCGTTCGTCTTTTCTTCAACGGCGGCCGTTTACGGCATTCCTGACGATGCCTGCATTGGTGAAGACGGCCCGATTTCCCCGATCACACCCTATGGCCGATCAAAGCATATGGTCGAAACCATGCTTGCCGATGCCGCCGCCGCCGGCGATTTACGATATTGCGCTTTGCGCTATTTTAATGCGGCCGGGGCCGATGCCACGTTGCGTTCCGGACAAATCGCCCGAAACGCGTCGCACTTGATCAAAGTTGCGTGCGAGACGGCCGTCGGTATCCGTCCTTATCTGGACATTTACGGCACCGATTATAAGACCGATGACGGCACATGCGTGCGTGATTATATTCATGTCTCGGACTTGGCCGAAGCGCATCTTTGCGCGACGCGATATTTGTTGGACGGCGGAACGGCCAGGGTTCTTAATTGCGGCTGTGGAAAGGGGTATTCGGTGCGCGAGATTGTTCATCTTGTCATGGATATATCCGGGGTTGCCATGGATGTGCGTCAAGCCCCGCCGCGTTCCGGCGATCCGCCGTGTCTTGTTGCCGACAATCGGGCGATTGGTCGTCTTTTGCGGTGGCAGCCAAAATTATCCATCAAGGATATGATCGCAAGTGCCCTGGCGTGGGAAAAGCAGTTGGCTAAAGACGGAATCAACGGGAGTGATAATCCATCGGATTAATGGGCCGATTAATGGGCTGATGAGCGGGCCGATGACCGATCCGATGAGCGGGCCGAACTCGTCTAAGGGTATATCCAATCGTCTATCCAAGCCATCGTCTAATCGCGCATCTAAAGCCACCGATCCAATCGCTTATTTAACCACGCGTTTAACGATTGGGGTCGATCCGCGCTCAAGGGGGGTTCTAGGAGGTTCGGGGGGTTCATAGTACCCGTGGCGGCGGATGGTCGTTAGACCGTTTTCTTTATTCTTCGCATCGATTTTTTGCCTGGATGGTGTCAATGGTTGCCGTGCTGGAATACCCTTGCAGCAGGGGCACGCGGTGAATATGGCCACCATTGGCCTTGACGATATCGGCACCGATCATGTCTTTTTCCCGGTAATCGGCACCTTTGACCAGAAGATCCGGAATAATGTTTCGGATGAGATGGTGCGGTGTTTTTTCTTCAAAAATGATGACCATGTCGACGGTGCGCAAGGCGGCAATGATGGTCGATCGATGGTTCTCGTTCTGCATAGGCCGGGTCGGGCCCTTCAAACTTTGTACCGAAGCATCGCCGTTAATGGCGACAATCAGCCGGTCACAAAGCAAACGCGCCTGATGGATGACATGGATATGACCCGGATGGAGGATATCGAAGCACCCATTGGTCAGACCGATTTTGAGTTTTTGATTGTGCCAGGCATCAACCCATTTTTTAATATCCGGCATTTGCTCGGTAGCGTTAAAAATAGAGCAGGTGAAGGGTCTTTCCACTTTTTCAAGCAATTCGGTTCGGTCGATCGGTGCGGTGCCCGATTTGGTGATGACAATACCGGCGGCAATGTTCGCCAGTATGATGGCATCATCCATGCCAAGTCCCGCTGCTATCGCGACGGCGATGACGGCGACAACGGTATCACCGGCCCCGGAGACGTCGATGACATCCTGTTGCGAGGTCGGATAGTGTTTGACGTGGCCTTTTTGGTCGAGCAGGCTAATCCCTGCTTCGCTTCGCGTGATGGCCATATGCGCGCCGGTTTGTTCGACCAATTGGCGACCGGCGGCAAGGAGATCCGGTTCATGGTGGCAATTTTTACCACAGGCTTTTTCCACTTCGTCAACATTGGGTGTGATCATGGTTGCGCCGCTATAGATACAAAAATCGGCCTTCCTCGGGTCGACGATAACCGGGACGTTTGCCTTTTTCGCCATCGTGATAAGTACGGATATGGTTTCTTGATCGAGAACACCGCGGTCATAGTCGGAAAGGATCAACACTTGGAATCGCACGATGTGTGTATCGACCGCATCGACAAGACGCTTGCGTGATATTGGATCGATGGCGTTTTGACCGCCACCGTCGACCCGGAACAGATGTTGTTTCTGGGATCGATAGCGCAGCACATTCGCGACGGTATAGTTTGGATCGTCAATGAAGTGGGCTTTGATCGGATGCGGATCAAGCAGATCACGGACTTTTTCGGTATGGGGATCGGTGCCGACGATGGAAAAGAAATCGCAGGCAATCCCAAGTGCGGTAAGATTACACACAACGTTACCGGCACCGCCGATCATCGATGTGACGTTGTTTTGGGCAAAGACCGGAATGGGCGCCTCTCGGGATATTCGGGCAACCGCTCCATCGATGAATGTATCGAGGATGACATCACCGACACATCCGATCCGGATATTGGCATCGGGATTAAAAAAATGGGCGTATTGTGGACGCATAAGAGTATCGGAATACGATGGCTATGATGATGTCGGCATTATCGGGGGGTATTGTCGGCATCGCCATGCCATTGGTCAAGAACACTTTGCAAAATCCAAGCGGCGGCAATCTTGTCGGTTATTGCATCGCGCCGTTTTCGATTGATAGGGAGCGATTTGATGGCACGATGCGCGGCATGGGTTGAAAAACGCTCGTCGGCAAGGGCGACGGGAAGCCCGCATGCACGACCGGCGCGATGGGCAAAATCACGGCACAGGCGGGCAGATAGGCCTTCCTTGCCACTGGTATCCAGCGCAAGTCCGATAATCAATGCCCCGACCCGATAGTGGGCGATGTGTTTATTTAAGGAGATAAAGGCATTCTTCAGCGGAAGGCGATCAATCACGTCCAAAGGCAGCGCCAAACGGCGTTGACGATCGCAAATGGCAAGGCCAATATGTTTCTTGCCGTGATCAATCCCAAGGACGGTTGTTCCGACCGGCATTTTTTCTCGAAGGGTATCAAGCTTGCAGATCATTGGTGGCAATGCTAGGTTTCGTGACGATTCTTGCGGCGGTCGGTTCGGGCTTGTTTTTACTTGTCGATCCATGCGCCGTACCATCGCACGCTCGATTGTTTGGCGCAATAAAGCTTGTTCTTAATCACTTTGTTTATGTTTCATCGCGACTTTCTCTATGCCCATTGACGATAAAGCAACGGTTCTGGTCGCACGGCTTGCACGGCTTGCGCTTTCGGACGACGAAATCGCATCCTATCGATCGGATCTCGATCGGATTTTCGGGTGGATCGATCAACTGCGGCAGATCGATGTTAAAGATGTCGATCCCGTTTATAATGTTTGTGGATTTACGTTGCCGGAACGTGCGGACAAGGTTTCCTCGGATGTTTCTCACGACGCTTTGATGGCGAATGCGCCGGCCCACAAGGATGGGTTTTTCTTGGTGCCGCAAGTCATCTCTCATGAGAACGAATAATGGTGACGAATTTGCGTGACATGACATTGCGCGAGGCGCGCGATGCTTTCGTCAAGGGCGATATTTCAGCGCGGGAAATAACCAATGATTACCTTCTGGCGATCGAGGAAAACAGCCGGTTGAACGCCTATATTACCGTATGCGCCGATCGCGCTTTGGATCACGCCGATAACTGTGACCGTCAGCGTAAAAGCGGAATCACGCATCCTTTATCCGCCGTTCCTTTGGCGATTAAAGATTTATTTTGCACCAAAGATGTAAGGACGACGTGCGCGTCACGTATTCTGGAGAACTTTATTCCCCCTTATGAATCGGCGATGTCGGATCGATTGTCGCGCGCCGGCGGCATTGTTCTGGGCAAGACCAATTTGGATGAATTTGCCATGGGATCGGCCAATTTGAATAGTTTCTTTGGCCCGGTGATTAACCCATGGCGATCGACCGATAGTGATGTCGACCGTGTTCCCGGCGGGTCTTCCGGCGGATCGGCGGCGGCGGTTGCCGCCGGTATTGCCCTTGCCGCTATCGGTACCGATACGGGGGGTTCGATTCGTCAGCCGGCGGCATTTTGTGGCGTTGTCGGATTAAAGCCAACCTATGGACGATGTTCACGTTACGGTATGATCGCTTTTTCATCATCCCTTGATCAAGCGGGGCCCCTTACCCGCAATGTCGAGGATGCGGCATTGATGCTGAATGTTATGGCCGGACATGACGTGCGTGACTCGACCAGTGCCCCGCACCCGCAGGAAGATTTCACCGGCCTGATCGGCAAAGATATCAAGTCGTTGACGATTGGGGTGCCTCGGCTTGCGCATATGGGGGGAATAGACAAGGACGTCCAAGCGGTTTGGGATAAGGATGCCGCCCGCTTAAAGGATGCCGGTGCGACCATCGTCGATATTGTCTTGCCGCATGCTTCCAGTGCCCTGCCGGCCTATTACATCATTGCGCCGGCGGAAGCCTCGTCCAATCTTGCCCGTTATGACGGAGTGCGCTATGGCTTTCGCCATTTTAACGCCAAAGGAAAAACACCCAAAGGGGACGATTTGGACGCTCTTTATTCCGCCACGCGCGGCCAAGGATTTGGCGCGGAGGTCAAGCGGCGGATCATGATTGGGACATACGTCCTTTCGAGTGGTTATTATGATGCCTATTATCTTCGTGCGGCCAAGGTTCGGGCGCTTATTCGTCGTGATTTTGACGAGGCTTTTGCCAAGGTCGATGCCATTTTGACTCCATCGACGCCGGGAAGCGCCTTTGCCGTTAACGACCGACAACGCGATCCGGTGCAAATGTATTTGAATGACGTTTTTACCGTTCCGGCCTCCCTTGCCGGATTGCCGGCAATCAGCGTGCCGACGGCATTGGATCGGCATGGAATGCCACTGGCGTCCCATCTTATTGCCGCTCCGTTTCAAGAAGCAACGTTGCTTCAGGTCGCATCCGCCCTTGAACGGGCTGCGGATTTTTCAGCCCGCCCTCCTGTCGGTGTTGCCTGATTTTGAATCGATGGGTTGGCCGGCCGGTCGTGATGTGCGCTTTTATCGGTTATAGGTCATTTTACATTCATGATATCCGATTCTTTATATCCACCGATTGAGCCGTTTGCCCAATACCGGCTGGATGTCGGCAACGGGCACCGGATTTATGTTGAGGAAAGTGGCAATCGGTGCGGTATTCCGATCATCTTTCTTCACGGGGGGCCGGGGGGGTCGATCGATGCCTGCCATCGTCGTTTTTTTAATCCGGACGTCTATCGAGCGATTTTATTCGATCAGCGGGGCTGTGGAAAAAGCGAGCCGGTGCGATGTCTGGAACATAACACAACCGAATATCTGATTGCGGATATCGAGACGATTCGCCACCGATTGGGCATCGATCGATGGGTATTATTCGGTGGATCTTGGGGGTCAACTTTGGCATTGGCGTATGGCCAGCGTTTTCCAAAATCGATTCTCGGCTTGATATTACGGGGGGTGTTTCTTGGTCAGGACGATGAAACGGATTGGGCTTTTTCCCGGGTCGCCCGGATTTTCCGTCCCGAAATATGGCAACACATGGTGTCGCTTTTGCCGGATGCAGAGCGCGATGACCCCATCCATTCATGGGGACGGCGTATTCTGGATCGCGATCCGGCCGTTGCGAGGCCGGCGGCATGGATATGGCACGATTACGAAGGCTTGCTATCCTGCTTTGATGCCGGTGAAAAACGCATGCCGATATCGATGGCAGAGGCGGCCACGCGTGACGGATGGCCCGGCTCGCCATTGCTGGAATGGCATTATATGCGGCATCATTTTTTTCTGCGCCCGGGCCAATTACTTGACCGGTGCTCCACTCTTCGGCATGTGCCGTGTTTTATCGTCCAGGGACGTTATGATCTTGTTTGTCCGCCTCGATCGGCTTTTCTGCTGGCGCAGGCTTGGGGACAAGAATGTCGGTTGCGCTGGGTTGAAGATGCCGGGCATAGTGCCGGACATCCGCCATTGATAAAGGCTTTAAGGGAAGCATTGTCGGATATTGCCGATATTATCGGGTGTTGAAGACGCCGGGCACAGTGCCGGACATCCGCCATTGGTAAAGGCTTTAAGGGAAAGCATTATCGGATATTGCCGATATTATCGGGTGTTGAAGATGCCGGGCACAGTGCCGGACATCCGCCATTGATAAAGGCTTTAAGGGAAGCATTATCGGATATTGCCGATATTATCGGGTGTTGACATCAACGCGGTTCGCGGTGGGACGATCCGACGTGATTCCATTCTTCGATCACCATCGTATTGTCCTCGTTTCGGGCCAAGAGGTGCCGCATATTGCGCATATGTTCCGGCGTTACGAGTCTGGATAACGCCCATACGGCACTTGCGCGGACAAGGGCGGAGGCATCGGTCAATTTTGCCGTTGCGGTGCGGGCAAGGGCACAATCGCCGCTATTGCCGATAGCGATTAAAACGTTGCGTATAAAGCGATCGCGGCCAAGTCGCCGTATCGGCGTTCCGGCGAAACGCCGGGCGAAGGCATGCGCGCTTAACGCCGCAAGGTCACGCAGTAGGGGCGCCGACGTTTTTTCCGGTGATAATGGGCTGTCGGTTGATGGTGTGGCAAATTTATTCCACGGACAAACGGCCAGGCAATCATCGCATCCATAGATACGATTGCCGATGGCCACGCGCAGATCGCGCGGTATCATTCCCTTGTGCTCGATGGTTAGATATGAAATGCAAAGATTGGCATTGATCCGATACGGCGTGATGGCCTTGGTCGGGCAGGCATCAAGGCAGGATTGGCATGATCCGCAATGATCGCTTTCTCTTGTATCGGCCGGGATATGAAGGGATGTGAAGATCTCGCCGAGAAAAAACCATGACCCGAGGTGACGGGATACCAGATTGGTATGCTTTCCCTGCCATCCGATGCCCGCGTTGTGTCCCAGGTGTTTTTCCATGACCGGGGCGGTATCGACAAAAACCTTCACGTCGGTGCCATAGTGCGCGGCGATCCATCGGGCCAGTTTCTTCAGGGATTTTTTAACGTGTTTGTGGTAATCTTTTCCTTGAGCGTAGACACTGATCACGCCTTTTTGACGTTGCTTCAGGCGGGATAGGGGATCATGGTGGGGGGCGTAATTAACCGCGAGGACGATCACCGTTTTGACCTGTGGCCAAAGGCGCTGTGGCGTGGCTCTGCGTGTCGCATTTTTGGCCAGCCATCCCATATCGCCGTGCATGTTTGATTGTAAAAAAGATACAAGTTCCTTGCGGGCACTTTGGTGGACATAGGGGCGGGTGAAGCCGATTGCGTCAAAACCGTCGTTCATGGCCCGGTCGGTTATCTGGTGGCGGATGTTTGAAATGGGCAATGGCATGGGGGCAATGCTTTATCGTGGGTGTGGTTTGTTTTATACAGATTACCCTATCTTGGAGAAATAAACGTGACAAAGAAAGCGATCGTATTGCTTAGCGGTGGCATGGATTCGGCAACGGTGTTGGCTCTTGTTCAAAGTCGTGGATGGCAGACCAGCGCCCTCAGTTTTGATTATCGTCAGCGACACGCGGTCGAACTGGACTGCGCGCGCGCTTTAGCCGCGCATTATCGGGTTGCGGAACATATCGTTTATCCTCTCGATTTAAGAGTTTTCGGCGGTTCCGCGCTAAGTGGCGATTGGGATGTGCCCAAGGGGCGTAAAGTGGACACGATGGCATCATCGATTCCCGTAACCTACGTGCCGGCGCGCAATATGATTTTTCTCTCGATTGCCCTTGCCCTTGCCGAAACAAGGGGTGCCGGTGATATTTTCATCGGGGCGAACCACATTGATTACAGCGGCTATCCGGATTGCCGCCCCCAATTTCTTGCGGCATGGCAAAAAACGGCCAATCTTGGGACTAAACGTGGTGTTGAAAACCAAGATGGTTACGCTTTTGTCCTTCATTCTCCTCTGATTGATATGTCAAAATCCGATATTATCCGACTGGGTTTGGAATTGGGGGTCGATTACTCTATGACCAGCAGTTGTTATGACCCGGGCGATCATGGGGCATGTGGGGTTTGCGATGCGTGCGTGTTGCGTCAACGTGCTTTTAACCGGTTGAATATCCCCGATCCGGCGTGTCCGGATCAAAGCGATTGGGGCGACGATGGATGATGATGCCTCGATCTTTTGTTCTTCCGATCAAGGCGGCCGGTGTGTGTTTTGATGGCGTATTTTGATGATGTACCGAATTAAGGAAATGTATTTTACCCTGCAGGGGGAAGGCGCGCGCACCGGCCGGCCGGCCGTGTTCTGTCGGTTTAGCGGATGCAATCTTTGGTCCGGTAGGGAAAAAGATCGAGATCGGGCCCAATGCCGTTTTTGCGATACGGATTTCGTCGGCAGCGATGGGCCCGGCGGCGGTGTTTTTCATGATCCTTTCGCGGTTGCCTCTCTGGCGGCGGATCTATGGCGGGGTGTGTGGCCAACCCGGCCTTATGTCGTTTGCACCGGGGGCGAGCCGCTGTTACAGCTTGATGCCCCTTTGCTTGAAGCATTCCACCGCCGCGGGTTTGCCGTTGCGATTGAAACCAATGGGACTCTTCCTTGTCCAAAAGGGGTCGATTGGATATGCGTTAGTCCCAAAGCACGCTGCCCGATCGTCCAGTCTTGCGGGGATGAGTTAAAGTTGGTATGGCCCCAACCAGGTATTCGTATCCGTGATATCGAGCGGCTGTCCTTCAATCATTTTTTTCTACAGCCGATGGATGGAGTCGATCGCCTGTATCACATGGCTTGTGTCCGGGCATTATGTTTGCGGCATAGGCAATGGAAACTCAGCCTACAAGCACACAAAATATGGCGCATGGCATGACGATGGAATTAATCACGATGTTACGGTTTAGGGCGCGCCGTTTTCTGCCGCGGTTAAGCAAGGAACATGTATGCGCCAAGATGCATTGGCACGACTTTCGGCTTGAGGTGCGTATAGATGCCAAGATCAATCCGGAACTTGGCTGGATTGCCGATTATGCGGATATTGATCGTATTTGTCGCGATACCATCCAACCGTTGCAAGAATCATGCTTAAACGACACTCTGGATAATCCGACCAGCGAGAATATCGGCATATGGATCGCGCGGCGATTGCACCAAAGCCTTGGATCGGTTATCCCGTCCCCCTTTACCCTGCGTGTCGTCCTTTGGGAGACGGATAATCACGCGGTTTCTTATGCCGTGTCCGGGGCGCGGTAATGGCATTGTCGTATTCGATCGCCCCCTTCGGGTAGGGGAAATTTTTGGCCCGCGCGGCGGGATCACGGCATCATGGCCCGCGCGCCCTTGGCTCAATTATTGGTCGTATAGGTGTCTTTGGGCCAAAGAATCAATTTGCCTGTTTGTCCTCACATATAGTAGAGTTGCCGCTTATGACAGAGGGGGCGGGCCGTGTTGTATAATTCAATCATCTGTTCGGTATTTATGCTGACGCTTCTTTTCTGAAAACAGGTAACGACTGTTTTTGGGGGGCGTTTTCGTGCGTGCAGTTCTGCGGCATTGGCTCGGGGCAATGTTGCTACCGATTCTTGTGGTCGTTTTCAATCCGGTACCAATGGCGTGCGCGTCTCCCCGCGTGCATCCTCCGACAGATGATTTTGTCGGTTCGTTAAATGCGCCGGTAGCGCGCGGGCCGGGCCGATATCGCGATCATCGCCCGTCTTTTGTCAATCCGGCCAAAGAACCGGCCGCCAAATACCCCGATCCCGTTTTTGCAGGATCTTCGGTCAATGCCGGTGTTTTCCTTCCCCGGCAATCGCGGGTCCTTACCCTTGTGCCCGGGGCGTCGGGTGATGCCTTGTCGGCAATGCGTATATTTTCTTCCTTAGGCAGTGCAAAGGAGCCCTTTTCCAAGATTATTTTTGGATTGGATCCCCGGGATCAAATCTATCTTTATGGGGATATACACAGCGATCGGATGGTTGTCGGGGGACAGCTTTATTGGTTCGCCGGATCGGATCGTGATCCGTCTCTTGCTAGGGTTGCGGCAGGGGAACATGATCACGGTCAATTGTTTATTGACGGTGACGTCACCATCGCCGGCACCCCTAAGGATGATCGGGAAGGCGCCTTGCAGAATCTGGAATTCGTCGGTGGAAGTTCCATGATCGCCGATGATCTGTCGGCCGGAACCATCGGTGTCGGACCATCGGCCGCCCTGCGGTTGCACGGTAGGGATACGCGCATTCGACCCCTTCGAGGAATCTTTGACAATCGGGGATTGATCATCTTTGACGGGGCTATGGTACGGTCGGGCAAGCACCCGACCCAGGTGCATAATCGAGGCATCATGTATCTTTATAGGGATACCGATTTTTCGGATCGGGACATGTCGATACGTTCCCATCCCGGGGCATGGGTTCATCTCTATCGAAATCAACGTTTGTCGATGGCGTCCGATGCATTGGATGCCTTTATCAATAAGGGATTCATGCGATTGGGATCCGGCTCGGTTTTAGATGCCAATCTTTTTCAAGATCACGATGATGCCGTGTTGTCGATAGCCGCCGGTAATCCGGTCGTGATCCGCGATAAACAGGTGACCATGCGTAAGGGAATACTCGCCCTGGAAATCATCGATGCGGAAAACCACGCCCGAATATCCGGTGTCGGTGACGGTCATATTCGGTTGGATGATGCGTGGTTGCGTATTGATGGGACGCCGGAGCCGAACGTATTTCGCCGTGTTTTTTCTCAGGATCTTTTACGCGATAAGGCAGGGATGCCGCTTTCGGACAATGATTTATTGGGCATCCCGATTTTTGCGCCGTATTCCCCTCTTTACTTTGCCCTGGCTAAGGGGGGTGACGGCGCGATTGATCTATACGCGGTGCCGATAACAAAAGATCTTCGTATACCGGCCTATTTTCCACGGCCGTTCGCGGAACCCGGATATCTGCGCTGGCGCGATACCCAAGCCGGATCCTATGGCGTTTTTGTTTCCATTCCCGATTTATGCTAAGAGGCGGTCGCGGCCGTTTTTCGGAAAATTCCACCAGCAACGAAAATCACGTATAGGCCCGTTTGTTCCGAAACCGCCCGGTTAAGGCTGCATGAAATAACCCAATCGGCCATCGCGAATGATACGGTGGCGATTGATGCGGCATTAGCCGGCCTTGGGGATAGGCAAAGGGCAGGGGTCGGCGAAGGATTGAGCAAAATGTTGTCGGTGCCGAGGATACGTCTTTTGTTTAATCGTATGCCGCAACACAGGCAATCGGAAATATTGCGCTCTCTCGCGGCCCGATGGCTGGGAACATCGGTTGGATTTCGGCGTTTGACGATGATGCATAATCGTCAGGCCGAAAATTTTATCCGGCATCGAATCGATGCGCGTGAATACGCGCTTTCGTCCGGCCTTCCGGGGGCGGACTGTCCGCATCCATTAAGGGTCATCGATTGCGCGCATGCTGGAAATATTTCCAACACCCGTGACAAAGGTGCCTTTCCGGTATGGACGAATGGCGGATCATATCTTTTCGATCGTTCGGTGGACGGGGGGCATGATGGCTATGGTGGGCAGGGCTATCAAAGCATGGTCGGGATTGACGGGACGCTTTTTTCCGATGCGCTTTTGGTCGGGCTTGGCTTTGGTATTGGTCAATCCCATGCCGATGCCGTCAACGACGATATGATTTTTACCATCAGCGAAGCCTATCATCTGCCGGTCGCGTTGTACGGCTTTTACCGTTTGGATGATCGGGATCGAATGGATTTTTCCGCCATATTCGGCTATCACGCACAACGCCCTTCCTATTACATGATGGGATCAGGGATGGTCGGTTCGATTAAAACGCGGACGTATTCTCTCTCGGGCGGGTGGAAGCGCGACTTTTCCCTTGTTTCATCGGTGGATATATCGGCCCGTGTCGGTGCTTCCTGGCATTATTTCGATTTTGGTGAATACCGGGAAGAAGGAAGATACGGCCGCGATATCATCATGCATAATCTGGATTTTCTTCGCCTCTCTCTAGGGACGATGATAACGAAACGATTTGATCTTCCTTTTGATCATGACTTGCTGCCGTCATCGATAGTGCCGGTGGTCGATTTGCAGGTCGAGCATGACCTGTTCGCGGATAGGGTATCGGGAATGGCCCGGTTCAAAGGATCACCGATTGAATTTCCGATTACGGGGGAGGATATCCATGATTGGGGCATTTCAATCGGTGTCCGGCTGGGGTTGGAATTGTCACCGAAACAGTCCCTGGCCCCTTCTTATTCTTTTCATCGCCGCGGTTTTTTCCACAGCCATGATATATCCTTGAATTGGGGGTACACTTTCTAGCCAGAAATGGTGCGACCGGAGTTATCGTTGCTTTCGTTTTTGGCGCCGCTTTCGGGCTTGCGCCGCGCGGCGTTGGGCCCGACTCATTCCTTTCGGCAAATCCCCCCCTTGCGGCAAGTTCCCGTCTTTCGGCAAATCCCCCCCTTGCGCCAATGGGCGGCTTAAGGGGGATTTGGATATGCTGCCTTCGGGATTGTTTTTTGTCGCATCGGTCAATGGGGCCGATAGAATAGAGGGCGGCGCGGGCTTTTCGGTCTGGATGATTTTTTGTTCCGGCAATGGTGCGATGGCATCCTTGTCGTTCTCGTCATAGACACGGATATGGGCAAGAATCGAAATGGTCTTCTCACGCAGTTGTTCAAGCATTTCCGAAAAGGCAAGAAATGCTTCTTGCTTGTATTCATTAAGCGGCTCGCGCTGGGCATAGGCACGTAAGTTGATGCCCTGGCGCAGGTGATCAAGGTCAAGAAGATGTTCCTTCCAGACTTGATCGATCACCCGTAAAAGGACGTTTTTCTCGACCACCCGCATGGTTTCATCGCCATATCGTTCGGTTTTATCGCGCATCGCCGTGATAACTTTTTGGCGGATATTGTCGATCATGACGGCCCGGCTTGCATCTTCTTCATCGCGCCACTTGGATAACGGTAAATCCATGCCGAAAATGCGCAAACAATCCGCATGCAATCCTTTAATATTCCATTGTCCCGCCATTTCTTGTTGCGGGAGAAAACGCTCGCCAATGCGTTCAATAACATCGTCCCGCATATCGTCGATCATATCACCGACGTGATCGGCGGTGATAATTTCCCGCCTCTGGCGATAGATTTCTTTGCGTTGATCATTCATGACATCATCAAAGCGGAGCAAATTTTTACGAATTTCAAAATTGCGGGCTTCGACTTTTTTCTGTGCCTTTTCGATCGCCTTGTTGATCCAAGGGTGGATGATGGCTTCATTTTCGGCCACGCCAAGACGGTTCAAGATACTTTCAAGTCGTTCCGATCCGAAAATCCGCATCAGATCATCTTCCAAAGACAGGAAAAATTGCGATGCGCCCGGATCGCCCTGGCGCCCGGATCGCCCGCGCAGTTGATTATCAATGCGCCGTGATTCGTGCCGCTCGCTGGCGATGACGAATAATCCTCCGGCGGCAATAGCCGCTTTTTTATCGGCCTCGTGATCATATTTTTGATTGGCGCCGCTTTTATTTTTGCCGGCTTTATCGGGAAGAATATCTCGGTTGCCGCCAAGTTGGATATCGGTGCCGCGTCCGGCCATATTGGTGGCGATGGTGACCGCTCCCGCTCTTCCGGCTTGGGCAATAATCGAGGCTTCTTTTTCGTGATAACGGGCGTTAAGGACGTTATGGGGAATGCGGCGTTTCTTCAAACGGCGGGCCAATTCTTCCGATTTTTCAATGCTGATGGTTCCGACAAGAACCGGCTGTTTGCGTTGATGGCATTGCGCGATCAAGTCAATGGTGGCTTGGTATTTTTCTTCCAGAGTTTTGTATATGCGATCATCGTGATCTTGCCGCACACACGCCACATGGGTTGGGATGGAAATCACGTCCAGGTTATAGATACCGCTGAATTCACCCGCTTCCGTCAGGGCGGTTCCGGTCATGCCGGCCAGTTTTGGATAAAGGCGGAAATAATTCTGATAGGTGATGGACGCAAAGGTTTGATTCTCAAGTTGAATCTTCGCTTTTTCCTTTGCCTCCAGTGCCTGATGCAACCCTTCCGAAAATCGCCGCCCTTCCATCATCCGTCCGGTGAATTCATCAATGATGATGACCTTATCGTCGCGCACGATATAATCGACATCGCGTTGGAAAAGATTGTGCGCACGCAATGCTTGGGTGACATGATGAACAAGAGAAGAATTATGCACATCATAGAGCGAGCCTTCCCGCAAAAGACCGGAATGCGATAATAATTTCTCGATTGTTTCAATGCCCTCTTCGGTCAAGGCGATGGTGCGGGTTTTTTCATCCTTCTCGTAGTCGGCTTCCTTCAATTTTGGAATGACCTTATCAATCTGGGCGTAGAGGGCGGATGACCCCTCGCTGGGGCCGGAGATAATGAGCGGCGTGCGCGCTTCATCGATAAGGATGGAATCGACCTCGTCGACAATCGCATAAGCAAAGGGACGTTGGCACATTTGGGATGACGTGAATTTCATGTTGTCGCGTAAGTAATCAAAGCCGAATTCATTGTTGGTGCCATAGGTGACATCCGCTTGATACGCTTTGATTCTCTGCTCGTCGTTGATGCCGTGCGTAATGCAACCGACGGAAAGCCCCAAGAATCGATAAATTTGCCCCATCCATTCGCTGTCGCGCCGGGCAAGATAGTCATTGACCGTGACAACATGGACGCCTTTTCCGGTTAGGGCATTAAGATACACGGGCAAGGTGGCGGCCAATGTTTTGCCTTCACCGGTTTTCATTTCGGCAATCATGCCACGATGAAGAACGATGCCGCCGATCAGCTGAACGTCAAAATGACGTTGGCCAAGGGTTCTTTTGGATGCCTCGCGGACAACGGCAAAAGCATGGGGCAGAAGATCGTCAAGGGTTTCCCCCTTGGCTAGTCTGTCGCGCAGGACATGGCTTTGATTTTGCAGCGTGGCATCATCATAGCGGGCGATTTGGCTTTCATGGCGATTGATTTCCTCGACCGATCCGGTCAGGGTTTTCAGATAGCGTTCATTGGCGGATCCGAAGATCTTTCGGAATAAATTAAGCATGGGATGTCAGTATCGCGTGAAAGTACCGAATGGGGTGGCAACAGTAATAACGGCAAGGCCGATAGTAAGGGTGAACTGGCGCGGCAAGTCAAGATGTCTTATGGTTGCGTTTTTCCCGGTTTCGGATGCCATGATTCCTTGCCGGGATGTGTTATTGGCAGGATGGCGTTATGGACAAAGTGCTGATCATTGATTTTGGCTCGCAATTCACCCAGTTGATCGCCCGGCGTATCCGCGAGAGGCATTTTTTCTGCGTGATCGGCGCGTGCGATATGACGGCGGATCAAATCGATGCGATTAATCCGCAAGCCATTATTCTGTCCGGGTCACCCGATTCGGTCGGTTCGGGCGATGTGCCGAGGATCGTCGTTGATATTCTTGCTCGCGCCCGGCCGGTGCTTGGAATTTGCTATGGCCAGCAATCGATATGCCGTGCCCTTGGCGGTGATGTTCTGCCGCACCGGGAAGGTGAATATGGTCGGGCCGAGTTGGAGGTTGTGGCCGATTCGCCCCTGTTTGCCGGTCTTTGGGCGAAAGGAAAAACGCAGTCCGTTTGGATGAGTCACGCGGATCGGGTGCATCGCTTGCCGCCGGGGTTTTCCACTTTAGCCCGAAGTGATCGGGCACCGCATGCGGTCATCGGCGATGCAAAAAGGCGCATTTACGGTGTTCAATTCCATCCGGAAGTATCCCACACCAAGGGTGGGGTCGATCTTTTGGTCAATTTCTTAACCCGGATCGCCGCTTTATCACCGGGGTGGACGATGGATAATTTCCTTGATCGCACGCAACAATCCCTTCGTGATCAAATCGGCGATAAGGAAGTGATTTGCGCGGTTTCCGGTGGGGTCGATTCAACGGTGAGTGCGGCTTTGCTGCATCGCGCCATCAAAGATCGTCTGCACTGTATTTTCGTTGATACCGGATTGTTGCGCCTTGGTGAGGTGGGCCGGGTCAAGGCTTTGTTCCGCGATCACCTGAAAATGGATGTCACGGTGTGTGATGCGAGCGATGTTTTCCTTGATGCCCTGCAAGGGGTGCATGATCCGGAGGAAAAGCGCAAGATTATCGGCAAGACCTTTATCGATGTGTTCGAGAAAGAGGCCATGGCATATCCCAATGCGACGTTTCTGGCGCAAGGCACGTTATATCCCGATGTGATCGAATCGGCCGGTGGCCCGAGGGGTGGAAAAAATACGGGAAAAGGGGCGGCGATGGTCATTAAATCGCACCACAACGTCGGCGGGTTGCCGGAGAACTTAAAACTCGGCTTGGTCGAGCCATTGCGCGATCTTTTCAAGGATGAGGTTCGTCGCCTCGGCCGTGTGATGGGATTGCCCCAGTCCGCGCTGCACCTCCACCCTTTTCCCGGGCCGGGCTTGGCCGTGCGTATTCCCGGATCGGTAAGTCGGGATAAAACGGCCATTTTGCGCAAGGCCGATGCGATTTTTCTTGAGGAAATCGAAAAAGCGGGTTTGTATGATGCCATCTGGCAGGCGTTTGCCGTCCTTCTTCCGGTTAAATCGGTCGGGGTTATGGGGGACGCGCGATCCTTTGATTGGACGTGCAGTTTGCGGGCAATCACCTCCAGTGACGGCATGACCGCCGATGTGTATCCCTTTGATATCCGCTTTTTGACCGCCGTTGCATCGCGTATTGTCAACGAAGTGCAGGGAATCAACCGGGTGTTGTTCGACGTGACGTCAAAGCCGCCGGCAACCATTGAATGGGAATAAGAATGGCGACGGATAAACAAAAAACGGGGGATGCGGGCGAAAGGTTGGTCAGGAAGTCGAAAAATATGCCGTCACATTGCGCTGAGAATTGGGATGGTTTTGGCGTTGCTTCATAAAGCCCAAGCGCCGTGATAGCATAATGCTTGGGGGCAAGTGCGGTTGTTGACCCTGGATTTGGTCAATTGGTGCGTATGGGTTTTTCTGACGATGGGGTGTATTCGATGGCGGTTGGATATCGGTCCGGTGGTGTTCATGGGCGTGATGGGGGGCGCGATGGAGGGCGCGATGGGGATGATGCCCTTTCCCTCTTCCGGCCGCATTTAACACCGCAAGAAATGCTTTCTGCGGGGGTTTTCGGCGGCTGGTATTTTGGCGATGCCGGGTTTGACGAATATCCGCCGGAATGGTTCGTGCGGGCAAAGATCGCCAAGGATGGCTTTGACCGTCGGTGCAATTATTTTGCCGTTGCCGCCGGACAATCGTATCGCCAATGGAAAGAAAAGGGCTGGATCACCCGGGAAGACCCGCTTGGTTGGTTTCAATGGTATTGCCGCTTTACCATGGGGCGGCGCCTTGTCGATATCGATGCCATTCAGATACGGCGATGGAAGGCATTTGGTCCGCGTCATATCGGTGCTATTCGGGCCCATTGTCGCCCGGGCGACATGACCTGTCGACCGCGCCAGCGCCAAGCCTTATTGCAATGGGCCTATGATCCATTTTTTTAATATGGGCGATGCCCGATGATAATGGGTCGTCATCGGTCGGCGTGACAAGCATGCGCATCTTATCTTGCCCCGTGTGTTTTATCCGATCCGTTGGAGCCGGTAAATCTTGGCCGACGGCGAAATTTTGGCGATACCGGATGGCGATATCGAGGTGCAAACCCGGCAATATTATGGGCATGAAGGGTATTTCCATCGATGGGAAATTTATTGCGGTAAAACAGATGTCACTGCCTTATATTATTGAGCGAGGGAACAAAAACCGTTCCTTGATGCTATTCATTCCTTGATGCTATTCGGGGTTTTTTAGGATGCCTTTATCAAAGTGATTATGGTGCATATGCGTTTTTCGATTTTTATTATTGCGGCGTTGATGTTGGTGTGTCCCCATTCCGGCTATGCCGCGTCATCCCCGTGGGTGGGCATTTGGGAAACGGCGGATCAATGGGGTTCGGCCTATCGGCTTACGATTGAAGATGGCGGGAATGCCCAATCCACCTATGGCGATGGTTGGAATGGGCGCTGGCAGGCAGAAAGCGGCGGCGTGGTGATCGAATGGGAAAATCAAGGCCGGGATTTTATTTTCAACGGCGTTATGGGCCGACAAAGATTGCATACGCCACCGCCGCGCTGGGGCATGCAGGGGTTTTCTTCCTATATGAAGAAAATCAAAGAATCTTCGGCCGCATCGATGCCATAGCGTGCTTTTGTGGAAGTATTCACTCCACTATTGATCAGTTCCGGCGTCATCGTTGCGCTTTTGCTTGTCGCTATGCTGGCGGTGCGTTGGTGGGGATATCGCTTTCGGTCTTTGGCAAAAAAGGGACAGCGCTTATCCGTTATCGATGCGATCGGGGTGGATGTCGATCATCGGTTGGTTCTGGTTCGCCGCGATGATAAAGAGCATCTGATCCTAATCGGGCGTTCCGGCGTGGTATTGATTGAATCGGATATTATGGCCGGTTCCCGTTAGCGTAATATTGACATTAGAAACCGGAAGGGAGCCGAATGATCTTATGCGGTTGCCGGGGATTTATCGGTGCCTATGGTGGGTCGGATAATCTTGTGTGGTTGCCGGGGGGCGGTGCTTATGGTGGGCGGGATGATCTTATGCGGTTGCCGGGGGGCGGTGCTTATGGTGAGTCGGGCTCACCGCGAAGGCGGCGCATGCGCGCTTCCTTTTTTTCCGGGTCTTCAAATAGTCGGTTGCGGATGATCCATTGCATCGAGCGGTGCCACGAGACGTCGTCATTGCCGCGGATGGCGGCGGCAAATACTTCGAGCAGATTTCCGTTCGATGTGTCACGTATATACAAATTCATATTAAGGATCAGATTCGATACTTTTTGAATCAAACATCCCATCGATTTTTCGGCACCAAGCATTTTGGCCACATCGCTTTCGCACCCGTTGCATTCGCTGAACAATCCCTCTTTAGCAAAGCGGGCATACGGGGTGTCAAGCCGTTCGAGATGATCCATGTTGACCACCTCGTATTGCTGCGATCGGTCGACCGCATCGCGTAAAATGGCAGTGACTTCATTAAGGCGTCGATCCTGGGCGCGGAGATTTTCTTCTATGACATCGCCACTTGTGTCGAATAGTTCGCATTTGAACACGGCGATGGTTCGGGCATGGGCATCGGTCGTGAAAATGATGGCCGGTAGAATAAAGAGGGTCAGAGCCCCAATCATTCGGGCCATAATTCGGGACGTGATGCGGGTCATCATTTGGGCAAATCCCGGTGCGCGCATCTTCCCCGTGGCGGATGCCGGAATATGGGGTGCGTCCGGTGATATGGCGGATGGGGACATGGTGGTGGGTAAGGACACGGCGCAAGCGTTCAATCGGCTGTGGTATATGGACAAAGCGCAAGCATTTTCTTTGCCGGATTGGGCGCCGGGATGGGAATTGGCACCATTCATGATAGACGGCTCGATGGTGATAACCGGGATTAACGCGCGGCGGCGAATAATTCGGCAACGCGCTCCCAGTTGACAAGATTATCAAGGAACGCCTTGAGGTATTTCGGGCGTTGATTGCGATAATCAATGTAGTAAGAGTGCTCCCAGACGTCACAGCCAAGCAGTGCCGTTTTGCCGTGGGCGATGGGATTCTCGCCATTTATCGTTTTGGCGGTTCGGATGACGCCATCTTCCAGCACCAACCAGCACCAGCCCGATCCAAATTGGGTCGTGCCGGCTTGAATGAAGGCTTCGGCCATGGCATCTAAAGAGCCAAAGTCCTCGATCAGTTTTTTTTCGAGCTCCGACGGGATGGCACCACCACCGCCCGGCTTCATCCATTGCCAAAATTCCATATGATTCCAGTGTTGGGCGGCATTGTTGAAGAGCCCCGGATTCTTGCCATAGGAATGACGCACGATATCGGGCAATGACGCTTGTTCAAGATCGCTTCCGGCAAGAAGCTTGTTGCCGTTATCGACATAGGCCTGATGGTGCTTGTCATGGTGAAATTCAAGGGTTTCTCGCGACATGTAAGGCTCCAACGCGTCGTGAGAATAGGGAAGTTCAGGCAATGTGAAGGACATGGGGGGGTCTCCTAATGGATTGGGCAAAAGCAATTCCCATCATCATCACATAGGCCGGTAATGCAAGAAAAAATCATCCCCTGCCATCGGCAAAATCCGGTCAAAAGGGCATCTTTGTCCCGCTCAAACCCTAGCAGGCCCGCCAAGCCCCGCTTAATTGCCTGACTCATCCTATCTGTCGCGTGCTCGCAAACCATCTGTCGCGCTACAGTGGGTGCAAACAGGCGATGTCATGACGATGGTGCCGGGGGTGGGATTTGAACCCACGATCTCTCGATTACGAATCGAGCGCAGTAGGCCAGCTTTGCTACCCCGGCGCAAGGTTGTGCGGCATGATAAAACGTATGCTTGGTCGATTCCAGTCGTCGTTTGAAATTTCGTCCGGCCGCATCCATGGAATGGTTGAACCCATACCGTGGTGCATATTGTGGGTTTGTCCCGGTCATGCAAGTTTTTTTCTGCACTCTTTTATTGCGATCATCGGTTGCAATTTCCCGCGGATGGTGTTGCAGTCGGCAAGATGGGTTGGAAAACGGGGGTATGGCGCGCATATCGCCCCGGATAAAAGGGCACTGGATAACAGGGCCCCGGATAAGAGGTATCAAGGGGCGCCAGAAGGGGCATCGTTCGAAGACGATATCGGGCCGGGTTAGATCAGGCCGCGGCTTCGCAGAGACGAGCAATTACTGCGGGCGATGATAATGTGGTCTTGCATTTGAATGCCAAGTTTTTCAGCAATATCGCGGATGGCGCAGGACATTTCGATATCTTGCGGTGACGGTTCGGAATTGCCGCTGGGATGATTATGGACCAGAATTAACCCTGCCGCATTCAAGGTCAAAGCCCGTTTGATGATTTCTCGCGGATAGACCGGAACCTGATCGATCGTGCCGCTTTGATGCAACTCGTCGAGAATCAGGCGTTGCTTGCTGTCAAGAAATAACAGGCGGAGCTGTTCGATCCGGATATTGGCCATTGTTGTCCGGCAATAGGCAATCAAACTTTCCCATGATGCAATCAGTGGACGATCATCGACTTTTTGTAATGCCATGCGGCGTGCGATATCGCGCAGAACGATAAACAGACAAAGCAGGGTATCATTAGGCGTGATGCATTCGCTTAATTCCTCGCGGGAAGCATGCATGACTTCGTTCAAACCGCCAAAACGGGCAATCAATGTCTTGGCTTGGGCGCGCACATCAACGCGCGGATAGGCATGAAATAGCAAAACTTCCAAGATCTCATAATCCAGCAAGGATTCGCCGCCTCCGTTTGCCAACAAGCGTTGGCGCATACGCTTGCGATGGCCAAGATAATGGGGCTTTTCAGAATGTTTGGGATCCGTTTTGGTCATGGTTGGCGGTTAGCTGTCATAGGGCGGGCAAGTATACCCTTTCCGCGACCGGGTGAGAACCTCGCAACGGCTTTCGGTGACGGCGACGGTATGCTCGAATTGGGCCGATAATGACCGATCTTTTGTCACCACCGTCCACCCGTCTTTTTGCATCGTGACCGCGCTTTTGCCGACATTGACCATCGGCTCGATCGTAAAGAACATTCCCGGATGGATGATTATTTCGGGTGGGGGTGGGTGGCGCAAAAAGTGAAGAATTTCAGGGGGTTCGTGAAAGCCACGCCCGATTCCATGGCCACAAAAATCACGGACCACGGAAAGCCCCATGGATTCGACAAAGGGTTGAATGACGCGTCCGATATCGCTCAACTTGGCACCGGGGCGCACGACGGCGATGGCTTTTTCCAAGGCGCGATACGTGATCTCGATCAGTTTTTGGGCGCGCAAAGGCACATCTCCGACAGGGAACATTCGGCTTGAATCGCCGTGCCACCCTTTGTATTTGGCGGTGACGTCAATATTAAGGATATCCCCTTGCCGTAATATCTTGTTGTCCGGGATGCCGTGGCATACGACATGATTGACCGATGTGCAGATCGACCGTGGATAGCCCTTGTATCCTAAAGGCGCCGGTGTCGCCCCTTGATCGAGAAGAAATTCGTGGCACAGCGTATCAAGGCGTTGGGTCGTGATTCCCGGCCCGACATGATCGGTGATCATATCAAGACATTCGGCGGCAATTTTGCCTGCCTCACGCATAGGTTCGATGTCCTCGGGGCGGTGGATGGTGATCGATCTTTGCTGCATGATGGGTTACCGCATGTCGATGGGAAGGGGCCGACGAAGCCGGATTGTATCGGTACTGACGGCGCAATCATAGCACAGCATTTCCACCCCCCCGTGACAGGCGCTGTGGAAAGATCGAGCATAGTCCGGATCGATATCATCGGCGATGGCAAAGCGATGGCAATCGCTGCGTTGGACCAAGAAAAGACAGACCGCCCGATGGCCGGTTTGAACGGCGCTTTCCAACAGCCGTAAATGGCGGGCGCCGCGCGTGGTTTTGGCATCGGGAAAAAGGGCCGTTTTATTCCGTCCCTGACCTTGGGCGAGGGTGACGCTCTTGACCTCAAGAAGGCAGGGCGGCAAATCATGCCCATGCAGAACAAAATCAATGCGGCTTTTGTTCTCGGTTTCTTGGCCGATGGTCACTTCTCGGCGCAGCCATCGGGTCGATGCATGGTGTGCTTGCGATGAAGAAGCATGGGGTCGGGGTAAATAGACGGACAAGGGATCGATGTGCCCGGCCTCTAAAGCCTCGGCAACGATGGTATTGGCTTGTCCGGCATGGATTCCGACCAGGGTTTCCCCCTCGTTCAGAAGTTCCAGACTCCAGCGCAGTTTGCGCTTTGGCGATTGCGCATCGCGCAGCCAAGCCTTATTGCCCGGATGCGTCAATCCGGTCATGGCACCGGGATTGGGACAATGGGATCGGACGATTCCATGCCCTTCAATTTCGACATCGGCCAAAAAACGCTTATAGCGGCGGTGCAACAGGCCGGGAATTAAAGGGGGTGAAAATCGCATGCCATCACCCTATACAATCCGTCGATGGCCTTCAATATGCCGAATGGTTAAAGCGTGAACGGGGCAAGATCCCGGCAACGGATCAAGATGGCGGAGGAATTTTTCCTCGATCCGAAAATGGTGTCGGTCACATATTTTTCCGGCGCTTTTTCTATTATCGCCTTTGTGATGATCGAGGCGGTCGCACGCAGATGCGATCGATCCGGCCGTGGCACCTCCTTTTCATCTTGCCATCGATGCTATCGGGATTGGTGGGCGCGCGATCAAGGGTCGATTTTGATCGGAAACATCGATACCATGGCCTTATGTATGGACAGCGCCGATAACGACATAGACAAATCCCAAAGGGGCAGCACCGATCGTGGGAAAGGGGGTTCTTATGCCGGAACGCGCGGCGCGTGTTTGCTGATCGGTAACGAGATTCTATCCGGACGCACGGAAGAAAAGAATTTGATGTGGTTGGCCCGACGATTGCGCGCGCAAGGTATTCGTCTGCATGAGGCGGCGATTATCCCGGATGTGGATAATGTCATCATGACCACCCTTAATCGCCTGCGGGCCAATTTTGATCATGTCTTTACAACAGGCGGTATCGGGCCGACGCATGATGATATTACCGCGCGTGCGGTCGCGGCGGCGTTTGCGGTGCCGTTGGTGCTTCACAAGCGGGCGGAAAAATTGCTGCGTGATCATTATGGCAAAGATTTCAACACGGCCCGGCGTAAAATGGCGATGATCCCCAAGGGGGCCCGTCTGATTGATAACCCGATCAGTTGCGCGCCCGGATTCAGTATCGGCAACGTGCATGTTATGGCCGGGGTGCCTGCAATCATGCAGGCGATGGCCCGCGGTCTTTTGGCCGGTTTTGATAAAGGTGATGTGTGGATGTCGTCTTTGGTATCGTCCTCGTTGAGCGAGGGCATGATCGCCGCCGGTCTTGCCGATATTCAGAAACATTACGGCGATGATGTCGAAATCGGCTCGTATCCGTGGATGAAAAATGCCGGAAAGGGCGTTAATATCGTTGTTAGCGGGTATGATCAAAGCGTGATCATGGCGGCGGCCCGCGATATTCAAAAAGGCATTATGGCCCTTGGTGGCGCATCCATCATAACCGATCCGTCGATCGGCTAGGGTGGCCGTTTTGCGACAATATGCATCGGAACAACAATGACGATGGATCAATAGGGGTGATCGATAGGGGCGATCAACATGGGGGAACGGCATCTTTACATTCGCCCGATTTTCCTGTTGATTGGCGATGGTCGCTGCACGGCATCAACCGTTAATCAAAGAAAAGGGATAAGCGCATGGCAACGAGAATCGCAATCAACGGATTTGGTCGTATCGGGCGGCTTGTTTTACGCGCCCTTTGTGAATCGAAGCGCGATGATTTAGAGGTGGTGGCGATCAATGATCTTGGCCGTGCGGATGCCAATGCGCATTTGCTTCGTTATGACAGTATTCACGGCATTGCGCCTTTTGATGTCGATTCCGTGGGGGATACGATTCATATCAAAGGTCTTGGCGGTAAGGGCGAGAAAAAAAATATCATTCAGGTGTTTGCCAAGCCCGATCCGGCCACATTGCCATGGGCCGATTGTCGGGTTGATATTGTGTTCGAATGCACCGGGCGTTTCACAAATCGAGGGGCGGCATCGGCCCATTTAAAGGCAGGGGCCGGAAAAGTCTTGGTATCGGCGCCTTGCTCCGATAGTGACATAACGGTTGTTTATGGGGTCAATGACGCGGATATCGACGCGACGCACAAGATTGTTTCCAATGCATCGTGCACGACCAATTGTTTGGCGCCTCCGGTATCGGTATTAGCGAAAGAAATCGGCTTCGTTCGTGGTTTTATGACCACGGTTCACGCCATGACGGGCGATCAACCAAGTGTCGATACGTTGCATAAAGATTGGCGGCGTGCCCGCGCGGCGAGTGTGTCGATGATTCCGACATCGACCGGTGCAGCGCGAGCGGTGGCATTGGTGTTGCCGCATCTATCGGGACGGCTTGACGGATGCGCGATACGGGTGCCGACGGCAAATGTATCGATGGTTGATTTGACCTTTGATGCCGGATGCGATGTCACGGTTGATGCCGTTAACGATGCGATGCGCCAAGCATCGAAAACACATTTGAAAGATGTTCTCGATGTTTGCGATCAACCGTTGGTGTCTTGCGACTTTAATCATAACCCGGCCTCATCAATCGTTGATTTGAACCAGACACAGGTCAGTGACAAACGATTGTGCCGCATCCTTGCCTGGTATGATAACGAGTGGGGTTTTTCCAACCGCATGCTGGATGTGGCGGCGAAAATGGCCGCTTGTTAGGGATGATTTTGTCTATTTATCGGTCGATGGGCTTGTGCGATGGGATATTCCGATCAATATCGAAGCAAACGGCAGCGCAAAAGCGATATTCTTCGACATCCGGTGTTTGTCGTGCATTGTTTGGAACATGCCTGTGCGGCATTGGAAGCGGCGGGCGATGCCGGCCTTGCCGTGGATTTGCTTAGTCCGTCTTCGGTCGTAACGGGTGGGGGAATCGCCTGGTTTAAAGGCGTCATAGATGGGGCACAAAGCCGTTTTCCCAATGTTCCTTTCCGGGCGATTCTTGACTGTGGCGATTTTCCCGGATATGCGATGTCCGCCGTTTTGGGTGGCTGGAAAACCATTATTCTCGCGCATGCCGATAGGCATCGCGATGCTTCCGGCGGTAAGCCGTCGGCGATTGTGGATATTGTCGGCAAACATGGCGCGCGTATTATCGAACGCCCGGTCGATGTGTGCGATCTTGGGCCGTTTGGTGATGGGCGTTATCACGCCCGCCGCTATGTCGGACTGGAGGACCAATGAAAGATCGTCGGCATCAACGTCTTTATCTCATCACTCCGCCCGGTTTTGATATTCAACATTTTCCGAAAATGCTGGATCGGGTTCTTGCCGTTGGTATCACGGCATGTGTGCAATTACGCCTTAAGCCGGATGGCGACGCGATTGTCGGCGATCGCGATATTATCGATCATGCCTTGGCGATAGGCCCGGTTTGTGCCGATCATGATGTGCCCCTTTTGATCAATGATCGCCCGGATCTTGTTGTTGCGTGCCATGCGCAAGGCGCGCATATCGGCAAGTCGGATATGGATGCGGCAAAGGCCAGGGCGATGTTGGGAAAGGACGCAATGATTGGGGTCAGTTGCGGTCATTCGCGCGATTGCGCGTATCGGGCCGGTGAGGCGGGGGCGGATTATGTTGCTTTTGGCCCTTGTTTTACCAGCCGTAGCAAGCCATCCGATCGAGATCACGTCGATCACGATTTTTTTTCCGATTGGCGGATAAGCAGTCATCTGCCGTGTGTCGCGATCGGCGGGATTGATCCGGAAAACGGCGGCGGGTTACTCGATCATGGGGCGGATTTTCTGGCTGTGATTGATGCGATATGGCGATATGACGAGGGGCCGCTCGCTGCGGCGCATCGCTTTCACCGTCTCTTTGACTGCCATCCGGACATGGATCCGGTATTGTAGAAAACCGATGCCAAAAAACGCCAAAAAAGACCGATGCCAAAAAACCAATAATTGGCGGCTTTTCGACAATATCGCGATCGCGGCAATAATCGCCGTGCATATGGCTTAATCCATATTTCCTAATCCGGGTGTGGATAAATGATCTGATGAATATCATCGGCGCCACAGGCCAGCATGACAATCCGATCGAGACCAAGGGCCATGCCCGCGCATGGGGGAAGTCCCCGGCGAAGGGAATCGATGAAGCCATGGTCGGTGATCAATGCGGGTTTGCCTCTTTCTTTGCGTTTTATATTGATGCTATCGACACGACGTAAACATTCATCCAAATCAAGCAATTCATCAAAACCATTGGCAATTTCGATGCCGGCAATAAACATTTCGGCCCGTAATGACAATCGGGGGTCGGTCGGGTTCGGTTTGGCCCATATGGCCAACGGGGTCGGATAATCGGTCAAAAAAACCGGTGTTTCGCACCCCAAGTGCGGTTCGATCCGATCGGTAAGAATGCGAAAAAATATATCATCCCAAAAATCATCATGGGCGCAACGAATGCCGATTTTTTCGGCTTGTTGCGATAGTAACCTCGGATCCGGCAAGAGAGGATCATCGATCGTTGCCATGATATCTATCCGGCAATAATCAAAAAAGGCTTGTGCGACACTGATCTGCGGCAATATTGGCGCCTCAACATCGCATGACTCGGCATCGCATGACCCGACATCGCATGACCCCACATCGCATGACACGTGGTGCCATTGCCAGTGCTTTTTCTGGGTCACCATGACCGCCGCTTGAACGATTTTTGCGCAATCACGGAAAAGGTCTTCCAGCCCGGCATTCTTGCGATACCATTCAACCATGGTGAATTCCGGTCGATGCAGGGGGGAATGTTCGCGGTTGCGAAAAACATGGCCAATTTGAAAAATGTCGTCACTGCCATACGACAAAAGGGTTTTCATCGCCGTTTCCGGTGATGGGTGGAGGAAATATCGCGTGTCTTCGCCCAACGGGTGATCAACCAGACAGGAAACGGGTTGCAGGTGTTCCTCCATGGCCGCGTGGGGGCGAAGAATCGGTGTGTCGACTTCCATCATGCCGGTGGTATGAAAATAGTCGCGAATCCGGCGGATGATCATGCTACGCTGGCGCAGATGACGAATATGGCGGGTGTCTTTTGCAATCATGGTTGTTTTGGGGTTTTCTTAGTTTTTTCTTGGTTCTTCTTGGGGTTTTTTGGGGGGGTTCTTTGAGATTTTTTGAAGGGTTGCACCGTGCGGTGCGATCGGATTGAAATATGGGCGACAATCAAACAATAAAGGAAAAAAAAGTTTTACGTCACGTTGATGATTTTGTCGAAGCGGGTCTTGCCTTATCCGATGATAAGATCGTTCTCGAGAAGGTTGCTCGGCGCTATGCGACGGCGGTTCCACGCCACTTGGCGGCAAGAATGAATCGGGGCGATAAGACGGCGATGGCCCTGCGCGCGCAATACGTGCCGGATCGGCGCGAGTTGAATCATCACGGGGACGAAAGCCCCGATCCGATCGGTGATGATGCGCATACACCGCTTGCCGGTATTATTCACCGTTATCCGGATCGTCTTTTGCTTATGCCGCATCACAGCTGTGCCGTTTATTGCCGTTTTTGCTTTCGTCGGGCCAAAGTCGGCCCGTCCGGCCGGGCATTGACGGCGGATCGGCTGGACAAGGCTCTGGATTATATTGCCCGAACCAAATCATTGCGCGAAGTTATTCTTAGCGGTGGCGATCCCATGTTGATGTCTCCCGATCGGATGCGGCATATCCTGGGTTTTCTGGATGGCTGTGATCATCTTGATGCCATTCGTATCCACAGCCGCATTCCGGTTGCGGCACCGCATCTGATCGATGGGCGACGGCTGCGGGTTTTGTCGCGTATTCAAAAAGCGTTATACATCGTTATTCACTGTAATCACGGCGGTGAAATTGACATCGGGGCGGCCACCCTTATCCGCCGCTTGGCTTTATCCGGTATCGTTCTTCTTGGGCAAAGCGTTCTTCTTAAGGGTGTTAACGATGATGCCGATACGTTGGCCAATCTGTTCCAAACGATGGTTCGCCATCGCATCAAACCCTATTATTTACACCACTGTGATCCGGCCCCCGGGACGGCCCATTTCCAAACGACCATCGATGACGGACAGCGCCTTATTCACCATTTGCGTGGGCGTATATCCGGATTATGCCAACCGCGCTATATGCTGGATATTCCCGGTGGTTACGGCAAGGTGCCGTTGGATATGTCGTGGATCACGCCGTGCGCCGATCACCCCGGACAGTATCGAGTGTTGGATTGCCATGGCAAAAGCCATATCTATCGATCTTATGGTGAGACGTCGCGATCGGATGGGGCTTGTGAAGCGGGCACATCATCAAGGGGGGGTGCTTTTGCCGTGGCGCGTTCTAAATCCTCGATATAAGCATCCAGAGTATTGCGCTCGGGGCTGTTCGGGGGCAGAATATCACGCAGTCTTTCCCAATATGACAAGGCTAGGCTAAACTGTTTTAGGTTGGTCGTATATGTCGCCAATGTCCAAAGAATATCCGGATTATCGGGGCGTTCTTCGAGAAGTTCGCTTAAAAGTCCAAGGGCCCGTGGATCATTCACAAATGCCAGAGATCGCGCATATTCCTTGCGCAGGTCATCGTCATTCGGTGCGTGTTCCAGTCCGCGCTCAAAAGCAAAAAGGGCTTCGCCCGGCTGGGATAAAAGGGCCCATGCGCGCCCCAGAATGATCCATGATTTGGGATCGTTCGGCGCCCGGCGTAATTTTTCCTCCATCAGGCGGATGCTTTCCCTGATTTGAGCACTATCGATATCGTGGTCGGTCAAGAGTTGTTGATCCAGGGCTTTAACGATGTCGCTGTGGCGATAGCCGGGCAATCCCGGTCGTCCCGCAACAATATAGATGGCCAGGCACACGATCCCCGCGCCGATGATTGTCGGCCAACGAGTGCGCGATGATATATTTTTGTTTGGGTATAAAACCAGGGCAAACACCAAACAGGCGACCAGAAAAAATACTCCGATGACGATGCTGCTCATGATGCCGGATCTTTCCGGCGCATGGTCATCGAGGCAACGATGATAAGGCCGATAAGAATGATCACTGGCCCAAACCATAACGGTATCGTCGACGGTTGCAGGGGCGGGCGCATCAAGATGGCGTTGCCATAGCGCGCAACGGCCCAATTTATGATTTCCTCGTCGCTTTTGCCGTCGATCAGCATGCGGCGGATTTTAAGCCGGATATCACGGGCAATATCGGCATTGGATGTATCGAGATCTTCGCCGTCACACAACGGGCAGCGTAGCATTTGGGAAAGATTGCGGGCACGTTGCTCAAGGGCGGCGTTGGCGAGAATTTCATCCGGTTGCAAAGCACGGGCCGGAAGGACCGCTCCGACAAGAATTGCCATTAGCAAAAGGGAAATGATGGACGAGGGATTCATGATTCTTTTTCATCCAGCGATTGAAGAAGGGGTAAAATCACCGATTGCATGTCTTGCATTGTGATCGGACCAGGATGGCGATAGCGAATTTGTCCCGAAGAATCAACAATGAATGTTTCGGGAATGCCGGAAATGCCCAGTTCAATGGCAGCACTACCGTCATTATCGATAGCGATGATACGATAGGGATTGCCATGACGTTTCAGCCATTTTTGCGCGTTCACGATCGTATCTTTATAGAGGATTGCGTAAACCGAATAGCCGGATTGTGCCAATGCCGTGATCTGCGGATGCTCGTAGATGCAGGGGACGCACCATGAAGCAAAGATATTCAAAAGAAACGGGCCATCGATCCGATCAATGGCCAATAGGGGATCGCTCGTCGTGGTTTCTTCATCCGCTTCAAGGGGGGATAAAATCGGCAATTGCAACGCGGGCACCCGGGCGATGGGTGGCGGCACGATGCGTTTATCTTTTTGTAGGGCGTGGTAGGCGACACTCGCGCCGATGATAAAGACCAGGCACCATATCATCCAGATGCTGACGGTTCGTTTTATCATATCAAAGGCATGGATGGTGATAATGCCATTATCCGTGCTTGGTTTTCCGCAGACATGCGCAAAGAGATATAAGACCGGCGCAAACCAATCCGAAGGAACCGATCCATATCCACATAATCAGAGGATTGAACCAAAGGCGCAATACCCATAATTCGGCTGTCTTTTCATCGGACACGGACGGATTCGGCCCGATGGCGGCATCGTCGATCGCAATATAAACATCTCCAAGAAGGTTGGAATAAACGGCCGCTTCACTGGTGGTGGTGCGCGCGGCGCTATAAAAGCGTTTTTCCGGGTAAAGGGTCGTGACGATAGAGCCATTGCGATAGATCGATATTTTCGCCTGCTTGCTTATGTAATTGTCGACCCGATTTTGCCGGACATCATCAAGGGCAATGCGATAGCCGGCAAATTGAACCGATTGTCCCTTTTCTTGGTAAAGGGTTTTTTCCATACGGCCAAAACTTGCGGTGGCGGCGGCGAAAATAATCACGGCAATGGATATATGGGCGATGGTCATGGCATGAAAAGAAGCGGGCAATGTCGTCATTCGCAAAACACCCGTTTGCCGGACTCGCCGCCCATAGTGATGAAGGCTGATGGCAATCATCCAAAGGGTTGAAAAGGCGGTGATAAGATACATCCAACCGGCACTTGGATAGCGCCAATAAATCGCGGCCGTAATACCAAAACAGGCAAGCGCGAAGATCGCGACCCGTGGGGCAATCCGGGTCAGGTCATCCCTTTGCCAACGCAGGGATGGGCCGATTCCCATACCAAGGGCAATGGGCAACAAAAACAAAGCGGACGTCAAGTTAAAGAATGGCGCGGCAACGGTGATCGATTGTCCATTCCAAGCGTTGAGAATAAGGGGGTACACGGTGCCGAGAAAAATGCTTGCGGCCAAGGCGTTGATAAGAACATTGTTGACGAGAAGGGCATTTTCGCGAGAAACGGGATGGACGGGTGATGACGGCTTTTCGTTTGCGCCGGTCGTGCGCCAGACGTAGAGGCTGATGCCGCCGCCGATATAGAACAAAATCAATCCCAGAAGAAAGAGTCCACGTTCCGGGGCGAGGCTGAAGGTATGGACGGATACAAGGACACCGGAGCGAACCAAGAACGTGCCGCACAGACACAACCCAAACGAGGTCAGTGCGAGAGCCGCACTCCAATTGCGCAAATGGCCACGTTGTTGCAATGCCAAAAGACAGTGGAGCAAGGCACCGGCACTGAGCCAAGGAATAAGGGCGCTGTTTTCAACGGGATCCCAAAACCAAAAGCCCCCCCAACCAAGTTCGTAATAGGCCCACCAACTTCCCATAGCGATACCAAATCCAAGGGATGTCCATGCCGCGAGAGTCCATATGCGCGCTTGGCCCACCCATGAATCATCCATTTTATTTTGCCACAAAGCGGAAATCGTTAGTACGAAGGCGATCGATAAAGCGGTATATCCAAAATATAAAAAGGGCGGATGGAAGGCCATTGCCGGATGCTGCAAGAGGGGGTTGAGATCGGCGCCGTTGACATCGGGCGGATTAATTCTGAGAAAAGGATCCGATAAAAATAGGGTATAGGCGATAAACCCAAGACAAAGCACACCGTGCAGGGCAATGGCCCGCGCCCTTAATGGCGTTATTGTTATCCGCAAACCGGATAGGATGGCGGAAAATAATCCGAGCATGGTCACCCACATCAACATGGAGCCTTCGTGATTGCCCCAGGTGGCGGCAAATTTATACAGCGAGGGAAGTTGTGAGTTGGAATGTTTGGCCACCAGCCCGACGGAAAAATCGGACAGCATAAATAGGCCGATAAGGCAGGCAAACGCCGTGACAAGGCAGATGCATTGCCCCCATGCGGCATGACGCATGACGGCACCGTAATCTTTGTGTTTCACGGCGATCATCCCACCGATGGCCTGGGTCGCAGAGAGAATCAGTGCAAGGATGAGGAGGAATCGACCGAATTCGGCAATCATGAGCGGTGGAATGGCATCATGGACGCGCCGCTCCCTGCGGGCTATCCGTTCCCCGCCGATAACCGGTTTCTTTCAATTTCTCAGCAACGTTCGGCGGCATATAATTTTCATCCTGCGGGCTATCCGTTCCCCGCCAATAACCGGTTTCTTTCAATTTCTCAGCAACGTTCGGCGGCATATAATTTTCATCATGTTTGGCAAGGACGCGATCGGCTTCCAGATCATCGGCCTTTGTTAAAATGCCATCGGCGATGACACCTTGGCCTTCGGCAAAAAGATCCGGCACAAGTCCGTTATAGGTAACGCGAATCGCATGATTGCCGTCGGTTATTCGAAAATGAATCCGGGCGTCCGATAATCGAGTAACGCTTCCCTCCTCTACCAATCCGCCAACACGCAGCCGCGTTCCGATATCGGGCGAGCGAATATCGGACGGTGTATGAAAATAGACAATATTTCCCCTCAGGGCGATAACGCCGGCCGCAACACCCCCGCCAAGAAGAACGAGGCTGACAAGAAGCATTACAAGGCGTTGATGTTTTGCTGTCATGGCTGGCTCTAACTTCGTTTTCGGCGCGGTGGTTTTCGATGCAAGCGATATTGTGCGTCAAGCAAACGTTTCGCGCGCAGCATTTTATACCAAGCAAAGGCAAGCGTCGCAGCCATGATTATGCCTGCGCATCCCCAAGCAAGGATAACATAGATCACACTGCCTTCAACCATCGGCTTCTTGCCGTTCGAGAATCGCTTTGGTCTTTCTATCGGCCAAATGTCGATGGGCGCCCAACAAAGTGACCAAGCAAACATAAAAAACAAAGCCGGCGGCCATTAACAAAAGGGCTTTCAGCATCGATGGATCAATGGCACTGCTTCCCAGACGGGAAATGCTGGCCGGCTGATGCAGGGTATTCCACCAATCGACCGACCACTTGACGATCGGTAAATCAATGACCCCAATCAGGGCGAGTATGGCCGCTGTTTTTCTGGCCCGTTCTTGATTGTCAAAGGAATGGCGTAACACCGCGTAGCCGATATAAAAAAACAGCAAAATCGTAAAAGACGTGAGGCGGGCATCAAAGACCCAATATGTTCCCCATGTCGGCCGTCCCCAAAGGGCGCCCGTGATGATGGTCAAGACGGTCAAGGCAATCCCGGGAAGCCACAGGGATTGGGCCACAATATCGGCCACCGGATGCCGCCAGACAAGAAAGACCGCGCTGCAAGCGGCCAAGGACGCGTAACATAGCAAAGACATCCATGCGGATGGGACATGGATATACATGATGCGCACGGTTTCACCTTGTCGATAATCACTTGGGGAAAGCCAAAGGGCCTCGATGGTGCCAAAGACCAGAAAGCCGACGGCAAGCAAGGCGCATGGTATGATAAGGGGCGTTGAAATCCGTTGAAAACGCAAGGGGTTGGCCCATCGATGCAGATTAACGGGCATGGTTTTATCGTATGTCGTTGCCGACGACGGGTCGCATGTCATCGTCGCCAGCGGGTCGTATGTCATCACCGACGGGTTGTATGTCGCCATCACCGACGGGACGTGTTTCACCGATTCGCATGCGCCACAACGCAATATCCCGGTGCTGATCTCTTTTGGCTAAAAAGCGTTCAATTGGTTCAAAGAAGGGCTCTTCACTCATCCGTATGGTTCCCCAATGATGGGGAACGGCATTTTCACAATTCATGTCCCGTGCCATATCGACGGCGGCTTCGGGTGTCATATGACTGCCGCGCATAAAATCGCGCGGAGCATACGAGCCGATCGCCATCAAGGCAATATCGCATTTTCCCAATTGCGCGCCGATATCACGAAATAAAGTTTTGTCCTTTTCGGTATCGCCACTATGAAAAATGGTCCGGTCTTTCGACTGTATGGCGTACGACATCCACAGCGTTGCATTGGTGTCGAAGAGTCCTCGTTTCGACCAATGAACGGCGGGAAAGGCCCGTATCGTCAAAGGACCGGTCGTGATGCTTTGTTGCCACTCCAAACTGTGAATGTGGCGATAGCCAAGGTCTTGAAAAAACGGTTCTAATCCTTTTGGTGCGACGACTTGAATGCGATCCTTGCCCGGTATTTCGGCAAGGGTTGACCGACATAAATGGTCATAGTGATTGTGGGACACGATAATGACATCAATGGGTGGAAGTTGGCTGACGGAAAGGGCCGGTGGCACACGCCGTTTTGGCCCGATCCAAGATAGGGGCGATGCTCTTTCGGCCATGAATGGATCGGTCAAAATGGTCATGCCATCGAGACGGATCAAAAAAGTGGCATGCCCGATCCATGTGATGGAATCGTGGCCCTGCCACGTTTGGTACATTTCCTTTGTCGCTTTGGACAAGGATTCTTGGGACAGTGATTGATCGGAGCGTGCCGTTTGATGATCGATCAGATGGGACGATGGGATGGCGGCGTCCTCGCCGAATAGGGAGTCTTTTATTCTTCCGGCAAAAAAGGCGACGCGATCCGTCCATCCGGCACTGCGTGGGATGGATCCGGGTGGGTTGCGCCATTTCCCATTTTTGGAATGGATCGGGGAATCGATCGGGCCGGCCATATTTTCCGGTGCGGCCGGATTAATATGGCTATCTTGATGCATTCCGGCTTTGACCGGATACCCATTGATGCACGCAAGCGTAAGACAAATAATTGCAAACCGAGCCGGAATATATGGAAGCCTGATTTTACAACAGGCGGTCAGATCGTCTTTTGCCATGGGGTAACCGTGGGTTAGCCGTTGTTAGTCCGGTCGTGGGCGGTATTGCTGTCGTCGATATCCGGTTGCGACCGTGCCGGCAGGCATCCTATTGCCGCCATTCGGATTCCAACGATTGCGCCTGCTTGGGCACTATATCCGTGCTATCGGGAAGGCACAACAATATTGATGACCCGGCCTTTGATATAGATGATCTTGGTCGCTTTTTTCTTGCCCATATATTGCTGGACCGCCGTTATTGCCAAGGCCGCTTTTTTGACCTCGTCCTCGCCGGTATCGGTTTCCAAGGTGACGGTACCACGTAGCTTGCCATTGATTTGAACGGCGATGGTCATGCGTGCATGGTGTAAAAAACGCCCATCGGCCTTGGGCCAAGGCCGATGGGCAAGCGACGATGTGTGGCCAAGGGCTTGCCATAATTCCGCGCAGATATGCGGCGCGATCGGTTGCAGCAATTGCAATAATATTTCCATGGCAAAGCGTTTTTGCGGGCCATGGGCGCAAGGGTCATCATGGCCGGGATCGAAAATATGGTTCGAGAGCGTTCGGATATGGGCCACCACGCGATTCAATCGCATGTTTTCCATATCGTTGCCGACATCGTGAATCGCGCGATGGGCGTGCCGGATCAAGTCTTGACCCGAAGTTTCGTGGTTGCTTTGCTGTTCCGCCTCCGAAAATCGGGGGGAGGCAATTTCCTGGACCTTATTCCATAATTTTTTCAGAAAACGAAAGGCCCCATGCGCCCCTTGATCGGACCATTCAAGATCCTTTTCCGGGGGGGAATCCGACAGAATAAACAAGCGCGCGGCATCCGCGCCCCATTTTTCGATAATGTGGGTAGGATCAACGACATTGTTTTTGGATTTGCTCATTTTCTCAATTTTGCCCGGCGTTACGATGCCATCCTCGCCATCGCGAAAGGTTCCGTCCTTGGCGGGTTTGACTTGATCGGGATAAAGCCAGTTCCCTTCCGAATCGCGATAGGTCGCGTGGGTCACCATGCCCTGGGTCAATAATGTCTTGAAGGGTTCCTTGGGAAGCGAATGCCCTAAATCGCCAAGAACGCGCGAGAAAAAGCGCGCGTATAAGAGGTGCAACACCGCGTGTTCGACCCCGCCGATGTAAAGATCGACCGGCAGCCATCGCTTTAACGACTCTTCCTCGAAGGCCTGCTTGGATTGTGGGGCGGTAAAGCGCGCAAAATACCAGGATGATTCAAAAAATGTATCCAAGGTATCGGTTTCCCTTTCGGCCGGCGCGGCGCATTGCGGGCAGGCGACATGCTTCCATGTCGGGTGATGATCGAGGGGATTGCCGCCGGATGTGAAATCGACATCTTCCGGCAGTGTGACCGGCAAATTGTGATCGGCGACAATGCCGCATTGTCGACAGTGAATGATCGGGATGGGACATCCCCAATAACGTTGACGAGAAATTCCCCAATCGCGCAAACGCCAGTCAAGAAATGGTCGGCCCCGCTTCAATTCTTGCAGGCGTGCGCAGACGGCAAGTTTGGCCTCTTCACTGGACATGCCATCGAGGAAATCGGAGTGGATAAGCACCCCTTCCCCGGTCCATGCGTCTGCCCCGTTGCTTGGGTCTTGGTCTTTGGGCGGTGTGATGACGGTGCGTATCGGCAGGTTATAGCGCTTGGCAAATTCAAGATCGCGCGGATCATGGGCCGGACAGCCAAAGACGGCCCCGGTTCCATATCCGGCCAAGACAAAATTGGCCACATAGACCGGGAGGAAATGGCCCCTGCGCAATGGATGATGGACGCGAAGCCCGGTATCAATTCCTTTTTTCTCCGCTTTTTCCAAGCTGGCTTCATCCATCGGCGTGCGCCGACATGCGTCGATAAAGGCGGCAAGGGCAGGGTTTGTCTCGGCCTGTTCGATCGCGAGAGGATGTTCGGGCGACAGGGCACAAAAAGAAGCCCCGAACAAGGTGTCGGGACGGGTCGTGAAGACTTCGATGTCGCGATTTTTGCCATTATCGGCATCGATGGCAAATAAGACCTTGGCCCCTTGCGATCGTCCGACCCAATGGCGTTGCATGGTGCGGACTTTGTCCGGCCACCCGTCCAGATCGTCCAGACCCCGATTCAGATCTTCGGCATAATCACGTATGCGTAAGAACCACTGGTTCAGACGTTTGCGTTCAATCGTGGCTCCCGATCGCCATCCCCGACCGTCAATGACTTGCTCATTCGCAAGAACCGTCTTTTCGACGGGATCCCAGTTGACGAAGGAATCTTTGCGTTCGACCAATCCCTTGGCATGCAGTTGAAGGAAGAATTTTTGTTCATGCCGGTAATACCCCGGATCACAGGTCGCCAACTCGCGGTTCCAGTCATACGACAATCCGATCGATTGTAGCTGGCGGCGCATATGGGCAATATTGTCATAAGTCCATCGTGCCGGATGGATATTGCGGGTTAATGCCGCATTTTCTGCCGGCATTCCAAAAGCATCCCAGCCCATCGGGTGGAGAACGTCATAGCCCCGGGCACGACGATAGCGGGCCGCGACATCGCCAAGGGTATAATTGCGGACATGCCCCATATGAATGTTCCCGGAAGGGTATGGAAACATTTCGAGAATATAAAAAGGCTTGCCTTTGCCACTGGTGGCAAAGCTGGCGTTCGTATGCCAAAAATCGCGCCACTTTTTCTCGATGCGCTGGAAATCATAAGGGGGCACGGATTGGATCATCGTGGGCCGTCGGTAAGGGAAGGATAAGGGCCGTTTATAGGCGGATAAGGAACCGCTTGCAATCCGGCAGCGGCGGAATAGGGATCAAAGGGGCGCATTTTGGTGCGATTCTCATCATGTCGATGGATGGTATATCGACGGATCTTATGTCGATGGATGAGGCTGGCCGATGGATATTGGCTATCGCGTGATGGTTGCGGCCTTTGCCGGTGCGACGGGGCGTGTCTTTGGGATAAAGGCACGTATGGCCGCATAGCCGTGAAACATGCCTTGTCCAAGACGCCGGATACGTTGCGGCCGAATACCGCCAAGGGCGGCAATATGGGCTTTTTGCGCGCCTTTTCGCGGCCACGTTTGAAAATGGCGCCGCCATGCGAACAGGGCAAAACGCCGCCCGATCTTTTTGGGATGGCCGGAACCGTTAAAAACGGGGGAGACAAATAAACAAAGGGGACGCCGATAGCGATGAAGTTTTAATGCTTGCCGCCATTCGTCCGGCGCATGAACGGCAACACTGAGGCAGCAACGCCGCCTCTCGCGCAGGGCGATGCCCCATCGGGCCAGAGCCGGAAAGCGCAATGCCGATGCGCGAAGGTGAAGGCCATTGGATAAAATGGCAAGGGGCAGTGCCCTGATGCCGGGGTGGGTGGCAAAGTGAAAGTGCAGACGGTGTTGCCGCGTTAGTATTGCCATATCCTTGGCTTCGGCAAGGCGATTTGGGTGATGGTAACGGCGAAAGACAAAGCCGGTTCCGGCCCGTAATTGGGGCACGATAGCGCGGGATCGGCAATGGGTCTTTCGGTTGCTGTCGAACAGCCATATTTTGGGCATAAAAGAATGACGCGCCGGTGTTTTAAACAGGCGTTTCATGGGACTAAGATGATCCAGGCTGGCGCTTTTCAACATTGTTCGATATGGTCTTTTTTCTAGGCTAACAGGATTGGACACGGATGACTATCGCAGAGAATCTGGCCCTGGTGAACGAGAAAATCACCGCGATTAGCACGGCCCATAAAATCGATCGTCCGACCTTGATTGCCGTGGGTAAGAATCATCCGATTGCGGCGATGGAACAAGCCTGTGTGTGCGGTCAACGCGATTTTGGCGAAAACCGGGTCCATGAAGCGGCCCAAAAATGGCCGGATCTGAAAAAACGATTTTCGAATATTACGTTGCATCTTATTGGATCGTTGCAATCGAACAAGGTTCGCCCGGCCGTTGAACTATTTGACGTTATCCATACCTTGGATCGGGAGAAATTGGCCCGTCGGCTGGCTGATGAAGCCCGGCGGCTGGCCGATGAAGCCCGCCGCCCGGCCGATGAAGCCCGCCGCCCGGTCGATCAAGAAGCGCATGGTTGTCGATTCCCGCGTCTTTTCGTCCAGGTCAATACCGGTGAAGAAAAACAAAAATCCGGAATTGCTCCGGCCCGGCTTGCTGAATTTATCGAATGGTTGCGCCATGATCTTGACCTTGTTCCGGAAGGTTTGATGGCCATCCCTCCCCTCGATGAGGAACCCGCCTTACATTTTGCTTTGCTGGGAAAATTGGCGCGAAAGGTCGGTGTTGACGCGCTTAGCATGGGGATGAGTGGTGATTTTACCACCGCCATTCGTTTTGGGGCGCGTTACCTTCGTGTCGGCACGGCAATTTTTGGTCGGCGCCCGTTAAATCGATAAAGCGCGCGGGCGCTTTGATATATCCGCGCCGACCGTTGCCAATTTTTGGTCGGCGCCCGTCAAATCGATAAAGCGCGCGGGGCGCTTTGATATATCCGCCGGTCGTTGTCATTTTTGGTCGGCGCCCATTAAATCGATAAAGCGCGGGCGCTTTGATATATCCGCCGGTCGTTGTCATTTTTGGTCGGCGCCCGTCAAATCGATAAAGCGCGCGGGCGCTTTGATATATCCGCGCCGACCGTTGCCAGGCCCTTGCGTCCATGTCGATGATGGCGGTTTTCTATCGCAACGGTTTCAATCCCGCGTTCTTTTTCCGTCTTTGTCAGGATTTTTTTTGATGATTCGGATGGATATGGGCCGGATGGATATGGGTTTGCCCGTCCATATAGGGATGCAGGGCATCGGGCAGGGCAATCGTGCCGTTTTGTTCTTGGCCGTTTTCAAGCAAGGCGGCCATGGCCCGTCCGATCGCCAGTCCCGATCCGTTCAAGGTATGGACAAAGGCATTTTTCTTCTCCCCTTTTTTATCCCCGCGCAGGCGGCAATTAATGCGCCGCGCTTGAAAATCACGACAATTTGAGCAACTCGAAATTTCTCGCCAGCGTTTTTCCCCGGCCATCCAGACTTCGATGTCATAGGTTTTTGCCGCGCTGAATCCGGTATCGCCGCCACAGAGCAAGACAACGCGCCAGGCCAGATTCAGGGATTTGAGAATATGTTCGGCGCATGATGTCATACGTTCCAATTCTTCCGGGGATTGCTCTGCGTCGGTGATCGAGACCAATTCGACTTTATGAAATTGATGCATGCGGATAAGTCCGCGCGTATCGCGCCCGGCTGCCCCGGCTTCGGAACGAAAACAGGGGGATAATCCACATAACCGCATAGGCAACTGATCCGGTGTCAGGATGCGTTCCCGAACGCTGTTGATCAGGGGCACTTCCGCCGTTGGAATAAGCCACAGATCATCACCGGTGCGATATAAATCACGTGCGAATTTCGGCAATTGACCGGTGCCGAACAGGGCCGTTTCGCGAACCAAGAACGGTACCGACATTTCCCGATAGCCAAAGCGGCGATGGCAATCGAGCATAAAGGTGCCAAGGGCGCGCTCTAATCGCGCCAAGTCATCATACAGCGCAACAAAACGGGCGCCGGACATGGCGGCCGCGGTCGAAAAGTCGAGCATCTTCAGTGCTTCACCAAGGGCCACATGATCGGACAACCCGTCCTCGGATCGGATGGTGCCGTGTTGCCTTATCGGTCGGTTATCTTGCTCTCCCTTTCCCGGTGGCACGTCCGGGTCAAGAATATTGGGGATGATTGCCGTCATCCGGGACAGTTTCTCTTCCATCGATGCCAATGCCGTCCGGTCGGAAGCGATGGTATTTTTGATGGTTTCAACATGGTCGCGCAAGGATGTGGTGGCTTCGCCGCGGGATTTCTTCTCGCCGATTTCACGCGATAGCGCATTGCGCTTTTCTTGAAGTGTTTGCAGTCGGACTTGAATTTGTCGCATTTCCCGATCCGTCGCATGGATCGCATCCGTATCGACGCCATCGCCGCGTCGCTTGATGGCATCGATCAAGGATTGCGGATCTTGTCGCAATTTGCGCAGGTCAATCATGGAATAATCCGTTTCCTCTCGTTGGAAAACTCTGCCCCGATGATGGGGCGAGATATAATTCGGGATCGCGCCATCAATGCCGTTTTTGCCCTCGCGCCGCCCCTCGCGCTGCCGTCCATCGGATAAAAAGCAGGGACATTTCGTAAAGCAGGATCATGGGGATGGCAAGGGCTATCTGGGAGATGATATCCGGGGGTGTTAATACGGCGGCAACGATAAATGCGCCGATGACGGCGAATTTGCGCCAATGGCGTAGGCGATCCAGACTGACCAATTTGGCCCGATGAAGAAGGGTGATCAACACCGGCAGTTCAAAGGCAACGGCGAACGCGAACATCAATTGCAGGCTAAGATCAAGATAGGAATCGACCTTTGCCACCAATTGGATGGAGGATGTGGCATCGGGCATCTCGAATCCCAGAAAGAAGTTCCACGCGAGGGGAAATAAAATGAAATAGGCAAAGGCCCCACCGCATGCGAATAGAATCGGGGTTGCTGTTAAAAAAGGCAGCATGGCGTTTTTTTCTTGCCGGTATAGTCCCGGGGCGATGAATATCCATATTTGGATGGCGATGAAGGGAAAGGCTAAAAAAGCCCCGCCGTAGAGGGCAATTTTGACATAGCTGAAAAAAACTTCGGTTAGCGCGGTGTAAATCAATCCCGGATTATCACCGCGAAGGATCAGTTGATCGCGGAGCGGCGCGGCAAGAAATTGAAAAATGTCCTGCGCATAAACAAAGCACAAGGCAAAAGCGGCGATAAAGACGACGAGGGCGTATATGATGCGCCGGCGCAGTTCACTCAGATGGGCCGAAAGCGGCACCGCCTTTGTCCGTGGTCGCCGGTTTTTGCCGGTCATGATGACGGATCATCGTGTTTTTCGGGTGTGTCTTTCGGTGGCGGTATTCCGTCAAGAATGGACAGCTTGCGGCTTTCTTCCTGTTCGCGATATCCTTCGCTGACCAAGTAAAAACGGGCATCTTCCAACAAGCGCCGGATGGCGGCAAAAAACATCGCCGCAGAGCGCATGATATCGGGAATATCACGCGGACGCAGCACAAGCAGGGCAATCAGCGCGGTGACGAGAAGTTCGCTGCCGCCGATATTAAGCATTTTTTTCTAAAGAAACGCTCTTACCGTTTTTTCGAGGGGGTGGTTTTGGCCCGTTTCGCCGCCCCGCGAGGGGGCGTCCTTGCCGGTGTGGATGGGCGTGGCTTGGGGCTTCCTTTGCGGCGTGGTTCTTTTTCCAGCAATGTTTCCTTGAAGCTTCGCATGCCTTTGGCAAGATCCCGCATCACCCCGGGAAGTCGACCGGAGCCAAAGATCACAAGGGCAATCAGAACAATGATCGCGATTTGCCAAAAACCAAGACTCATAATGGAATATACCGCCGTGTTAAAATGTGACCTTGCTTCGGCATCCATGACCGCGGGACAAGCACTCGTCCCACTCTATCATCAGCCTTTTATCTTCGGCAAGGTGTTTCCCTTTTCGATCGTCGATACCCCATTCGGTGCCCGGCCTTGGCAAGATGTTTCCCTTTTTCGATTGTCCATATCCATGCCCGCTTTATATCTCTTGGCTTATGCCCCTTGATCTATATCTCTCTTGATCTATGTCCCTTGCCCTATATTCCCGGGCCGATGCCCCGATCATCGTTGCGACCATCGTTGCGATCTAGTTTTCCGTCTCTTCGCCGGGCATGTTCCGAAGCTCCGTTTCTTCGGGTGGGGAATGCTCTTGCACCCTTTGTAACAAATCGAGTTGGCGCAGTTCGTCGACCGGGGGCAAATCATCCAGACTTTGCAGGCTAAAATGATCAAGAAAGCCATCGGTTGTCACCCAATCGACGGGTCTTCCCGGTGATTTTCGTCGCCCGCCCGGCTTAATCCATTCCAATTGCAGCAATATATCAAAGCTGGACGAGGCAATCGGCACCCCGCGAATGTCTTCAATTTCACGGCGCGTGATCGGTTGGTGATAGGCGCAAATCGCCAAGATTTCCATAACGGCCCGTCCAAGTTTGCGTTTTGGACGGTGTGTTATGCGCATATAGCTGGCCAAATCGGGCGCGGTGCGCATGGCCCATAATCCATTGCCTCTTTTTTCAATATGGATGCCGCGTTGGCGGTATTCATGATCCAGCCGATCCAGGACGGAACGGATATCGGTTCCCGGATCAAGATGGGCGGCCATATCTTTTTCATGCAAGGGTACCGTGCTGGAAAATAACAAGGCTTCCAATATCCGGCGCGATTCGCAACTCTTCATATTTTTCTATCCATTATATCCGAACCGTATCCGGCCATTATATCAGGCCGCATCGGGGTGGGGGGCTTTGCGATCTTTGGCCGATCCCTTGCGCAGGAATAGCGGCGCGGAAAGGTTTTTCTGGCGCAATTGAATCAACCCGCGCCGATAAAGTTCGAGGGCGGCAACGAAGGTCGCGGCAACGGTCGAGCGACGGTACAGCGTATCGGCCTTGGATTGGGGTAATAAACCGGTGATGGAGTGCCATGAATGATGTCCCGAGAGAATACGAACCAGTCTTTGGGCGGCATCGCGTGGATCGTCAAGACTGTGCTTTTGGGCGGTGAAGACCTTTGGTTTTCCGCGGCCGCACACGGCCGAGTAGCCATGCAGAAGGTCGTATAACGATGCGTGTGGGATGATGCGAGTATGGGTCGGCAATTCCGAATGGGGCCGGGTAAAGACGTCACGGCCAAGATGGGGCAGCCGATCAAGACGTGCCGCCGCTTTGCCGATGGCCTCCATATGGCGCAGTCGGTCGGCAAGACGCCGGGCTATTTGATCGGCGCTTTCCTCGCTTTCGTCTTGTTCCTCCGGTGGTAATAAAAGACGTGATTTCAACCATGTTAGCCAGGTGGCCATGACGAGGTATTCGGCCGCAATCGACAAATTGGCCTCGCGTATTTTTTGGATAAAGGCCAGATATTGGTCGGCCAAGGTGGCCAGGGATAGTTTGGTCAAGTCAATCTTATGTTCCCTTGCCAAGGTTAACAAAAGATCAAGAGGCCCGGAAAATTCGCCAAGGTCGACGACCAGTGACGCTTTGTCCGGTGTATCGGCTTTATTGTGGGAAGTCCCCATATGGAAAGTGATGGCGCGGCGTTCGGCGTATCATGCAAGGTGCAATCGAAACTATATCCATTTTTGCAGATAATTCTTTATCCCGATTGTCTCGATTAACGTCAACTGGGTGTCAATCCAGCCGATATGTTCTTCTTCCTCGCCAAGCATGGTGACGGCCATTTTTTGACTGCTCGGATCCCCGGCCGCGGCACAGACACGGATGGTCTTAAGAAGGTCGGAAATACCTTTTCGTTCCATCTCGTGTTCTGACTTTAGCATATCGACGATATCTTTTCCCGGCGTGCAGGGGTGGCGTTTGTTGATATCGGGAGAGCCGCCAAGGAATAATATCCGTTCCAGCAACATCGCAATATGCCCCCGTTCTTCGCTTGCCTCCTTGGCGCTGTGCTCGGCCAATTTGGCAAACCCCCATTCCTTTTGCCATGCCCCGTGAATGGTGTATTGATCGACGGACGATAACTCATTGACAAGAAGGATACTCAGGTGTTCGATAACGTCTGCTTTTGTTGCCATGGTTGATTTCCTTTGGGTGTTTCGTGGATGTTTTTGTCGATCCTTATGGCGCGTTGACATCGTTATGGTGCGTTCATACGGCGTTTAATGATTTGTCTCGTATTCTCGAGAGTGGCGGACGCGACCCCCATTAGGTAGGGGAAACTTGCCTGAATGTCCATAATATATCATAACCGAAGACAGTTCTTTTAACGCCGTATTCCGGTATTGTCGGTCGGTATCGGTCTTTTGCGAGGGTGGATTTTTATGGAAAGCGAAGAATCGTTCTTCACCCGTGCCCGTGCCAACATGGTAAGGGCGCAATTGCTTCCAAGCCGGGTTGATGATCCCGTGCTTTTATCCGCCATTCGCGACGTTGGCCGTGAATGTTTCGTACCCCCTCGCTATCGCCAAATTGCCTATATCGACGATGAATTGGAAATCGCAAAAGGGCGGTTCTTGATGGAACCGCGCGTTTTTGCCGGATTATTGCAAGAAGCCGGTCTACGGCCACCGATGAAGGCCCTTGTCGTGGCCTGTGGCAGTGGCTATTCGGCTGCAATTTTATCCCGGATGGGGCTGGATGTGGTGGCTCTTGATAGTGTGGCTTCGATGTGTGATTTGGCCCGCCGGAATATCAAGAATTTTACGGCCAATGATTTTCAGGTTATCCACGGCCCTTTGACCAAAGGGGCGAAATCTTTTGGTCCGTATCACGTGATTTTTGTCGATGGCGGCGTTCGTGGTATGCTAGACACATTGTATGATCAATTGGATGTTGGCGGTATGCTGTTGTCGGTCTTGATTTCTTCGCGATTGGGGGCCGGCCGGGCCTTTTGTGACGTGCGATCCGATGGTACGGTGTCGCGTCGCTTGCTTTTTGATGCATGGGCCTCGCCCCTTGCCGACTTTCAACCGGATTTGGATCCGTCCTGTTTTTTATGATGTTGAATAAACGCCTCGTTGCATTATTGGTTGTTCCCGTCTTTGTTTGTGCCTTTGTTTCCGGCTGGATGGTGAAGGACGCGCAGGCCGATGATCTTGCCGCGGTTTTGGCCGAAGTCTACCGATCGAACCCACAGCTTGAAACGGCCCGGGCGGATTTGCGTGCAACGGATGAACTTGTTCCAATCGCCCGCTCGGGATGGTTGCCGACAATCACGGGGGAAGTGACTACCGGACGTTCCCAGCGCAGTGGCCAGACCTTTTTATTCCAGGATCAATCGACCACCCCGCGCAATTATTCTCTGCGTGGAGTGCAACCCCTGTATAGCGGTGGTACGACCTATAACCAGATGACGCGGTCACGCCATTTGGTGGATGCGGCGCGGCATGATTTGCGTCAAGCCGAGCAAGAAATCTTTCGTCGTGCGATCGCCGCCTATCTGGATGTGCGCAGGGATCGGGCGGTGTTGGATTTGAATATTAATAATGAAAAAGTTCTGATCCAGCAATTGCAAGCGGCCAAGGATCGTTTTGAGGTCGGCGAGGTCACCTTGACCGATGTATCCCAAGCCCATGCCCGCTTGGCCGAGGCAACGGCCGCAAAGATTTTTCAACAAGGGGTCTTGCAAGACAGCATCGCCGGTTATGTCGCGATCGTTGGAATGCGTCCTCCCGATGTTTTGCGGCAGCCGTCATTGCCGCCATTGCCGCCGGATTTGGCAACGGTTGTCGAACGGGCCCTGGATGGCTATCCGGCCGTTTTGTCGGCCCGATCCCGTGTGTCCGCGGCGGAAAGTCTGGTGTCGCAATTAAGCGGGGGATTTGCGCCGCGTTTGACGTTGGAAGGTTCGGTCAGTCGCTCGGTTGCGCAAAGCACCCCGACAAGCCGAGTCGATCGCATGGATATTATGGCCCGATTGCAGGTGCCGTTGTATCAGGCGGGATTGGTTAGTGCCCAAGTGCGTGAGGCAAAGCAACAGCTTTCCGGTGTCCGCTCGTCTCTTGTGTCCGAAAAAAGAAACGGGCGGGAAAGGGCCGCATCCGCGTGGCAAAATCTGAAAAGATCGCGGGCGCAAAGCGTTTCCTTTCGTGCGCAAATCGAGGCCAATACCATCGCCTTGGAAGGGGTTAATGAAGAGGCAAAAGTCGGCAATCGTACGGTTCTTGATATTTTGAACGCGGAAAATGAACTGTTTGAATCGCGCACGTCTTTGGTGCGTTCGCAGCATGATGATATTTTCGCGGCTTTTGACGTTCTTTTCGCAATGGGGAATTTGACCGCGATCGACTTGAAACTGGATGTCGAATACTACGATCCGCAGCGTTATGCGCGTTCGGTGGAATGGAAAATCTGGGGGACGTCAACCGGTGATTAATCTGCGTCACGGTAAAGATGGCATGTGCGCTGCCGTGCGCATTGCCGGTGCTATTGCTAGGGATTGCAACGATGGTTGAAAAAGATAGCGATGATGCATCGATGGATCGAATCCTATCATCGATTCGTTCCATTGTCGAAGAGGATGGCAACCGGAATAAAAAGGATAACGCAAATGCCGATAGCGAATTGTCGTCGGGGCCGTCCACGGGAGGGGATTTGCCCATTGTCGAGTTGACGCGAAAGATCGATAAAAACGGACAGATCACGCCATTGCCACTTTTGTCCGATGCGGAGAAACAAGCGGATAAACAAGAAGATGCGCCCCCCTTCGATCAACAACAGGTCGAACGACAAGTGGATGAAATCGCGGTGCCGATGATCCGGCAATGGGTTGCCGATAATATGCCGCAGATTGGGGCCCGGATTGCCAAGGAGCATATGGATACGCAATCCTTAACCGGTGATGCCCCCCCTGCGGGCGCCCCTGCGAATGCCCCTGCAAGCGCCCCTGCGAATGAAGGCATGCGCGGTGCGAGTGAAGGCACGGTTGTGCCCGGGCCGGACACGCCTTTTATACAACCGGTATCGCCATCGATTGGGACGCCATCACCATCAATTGGGGCGCCATCGATTGGGGCGCCGTTGCCACCGGGCGGGATGCCGATCGATAAGGCCGGTGATGCCCCCCCTGCGGGCGCCCCTGCGAGTGCCCCTGCGAATGCCCCTGTGAGCGAAGGCATGCGCAGTGCAAGTGAAGGCACGGTCGTGCCCGGGCCGGACACGCCTTTTATACAACCGGCATCACCATCGATAGGGGCGCCATCGATAGGGGCGCCGTTGCCACCGGGCGGGATGCCGATCGATAAAGCCGGTGATGCCCCCCCTGCGGGCGCCCCTGCGAGTGCCCCTGCAAGCGCCCCTGCGAATGCCCCTGCAAGCGAAGATATGCGCGGTGCGGGTGAAGGCACGGTCGTGCCCGGGCCGGACACGCCTTTTATACAACCGGCATCGCCATCGATTGGGGCGGAATCGCCATCCGGGCCGGGTCGGGTTGATCCCGATTCCGATCAAAATGATTCCGATCAAAATGATTCTGGGGACTTGGATGGGAAAAAAGCCGATGGGGATCAATCCGATGGGTCAAGAACCGGGATCAACCCGACCCCCGGCGACAAAACATCCGGATGATGCTTAACAAAGTCTATTGCCCTCAGGATATTGAGGAGTCCATCTATCAACTTCAGGAACAATCCGGCATCTTTTCGGCCGGGGCAATGGATGGTCCGGCTTTTGCCATGATGTTGCCGCCACCCAATGTCACCGGTTCGTTGCATATGGGGCATGCGCTGAATACGTCCCTCCAGGATATTCTTGCCCGTTACCAAAGGATGTGCGGTCGTGATGTGTTGTGGCAGCCGGGTACGGATCATGCCGGTATTGCCACCCAAATGGTGGTCGAGCGCAATTTAGCATCCCAGGGTCTGGATCGCGTCACTCTTGGTCGTGAAGCCTTTGTCAAAAAGATTTGGCAATGGCGCGAACAATCCGGGGATACGATTTTATCGCAATTGCGCCGACTGGGGGCAAGTGCCGATTGGCCGCGCCGGCGCTTCACCCTTGACGATGGTCTTTGTCGCTCCGTATCCACGGTATTTGTCCGTTTGTATCGCGATGGATTGATTTATCGTGATCGCAAATTGGTCAATTGGGATCCCGTGTTGGGCACGGCGATTTCCGATCTCGAGGTGGTTAATCGCGACATTAAGACCGGCATGTGGCACGTGCGTTATCCATTGTTATCATCGGTCGGCAAGGTCACGTTTTTATCCATTGCGACAACCCGCCCGGAAACGATGGCGGGCGATGTTGCGATTGCCGTGCATCCTGACGATGATCGTTATCGCTCTTTGATTGGAAAGAAATGCCGTCTTCCGATTTTTGATCGCGTGTTGCCGATCATTGCCGATCGATATGCCGATCCGGAAAAAGGTTCGGGGGCGGTTAAAATTACCCCGGCCCATGATTTCAATGATTTTGATGTCGGTCGACGGCATGATCTGGATATGATCGACATTTTTGACGGGCACGGACGCTATAACGAAAATGTGGCTCGGCCGTGGCGGGGTTTGGACAGAGTCCGGGCGCGCGCCCGGGTGTTGGCCGAATTAGAACGGCTTGGATTGCTTGAGCGTGAGGAAAAAGTGACCATTCCCGCCCCGCATGGCGACCGATCGATGGCATTGATTGAACCACGTTTGACCCGGCAATGGTTCGTGGATGCGCCAAAACTTGCGGCCAGGGCGATCGAGGTCGTCGAAAAGGAACAGATTCGTTTCATTCCGCGCAGCTGGGAAAAAACATATTTCGAGTGGATGCGTAATATTGAGCCGTGGTGTATTTCTCGTCAAATATGGTGGGGGCATCGCATCCCGGTTTGGTACGGGCCGGATGACCATCCGTTTGTCGCCCTCGATTCGGATGCGGCGCATGACGCATCGCGCGAACACTACGGTCGGGATGTTGATTTGCGTCAAGATGAAGATGTTCTCGATACGTGGTTTTCATCGGCATTATGGCCATTTTCAACCTTGGGATGGCCGGACGATAGCCCATGTTTGAAACGCTATTACCCGGGCGAGGTGTTGGTCACCGGTTTCGATATTATCTTTTTTTGGATAGCGCGGATGATCATGCTGGGCCTGTATGTCATGGATGACGTGCCGTTTCGGGTCGTGCATGTGCATGCCCTGGTGCGTGATAGTCAGGGGCAAAAGATGTCCAAATCACGCGGCAATGTGGTTAATCCGCTAAAATTGGTGGAACGTTATGGTGCCGATGCCCTCCGCTTTACTTTGGCGGCGCTTGCCGTGCCCGGGCGTGACGTTCGTTTGGATGAAGAACGATTGCGCGGCTATCGTAACTTTGCCACCAAGATATGGAATGCGGCCCGTTTTTGTCAGATGAGAGAGATCACACCCGTTGCCGATTTTGACCCCGGGGCGTGTTGCAAGCCACTTAATATTTGGCTTATGCGCGAATTGGCGGATGCCGGTGCGTCGATTGGGAAGTCCCTCGCGGATGGACGCTTTGATGAAGCGACCGGATCCGTGTATCGCGTCATTCGTTCGGTTTTTTGCGATTGGTATCTCGAGCTTGCAAAACTCCGCCTTAGCGGGGACAATTCCTGCGTCGAGACGCGCCGATCGTGCGCGTTTGCGTTCGATGTGGCCTTGCGATTATTGGCACCGTTCATGCCCTTTATCAGTGCCGAATTGCGCCGTTCGCTTGGGTTTGGCGATGTTGCGACAATGGCCCGATGGCCCGATGTGACGCTGCCCCCGAACGTGGCGAAAAAGGGCGATGATGTTGCGATTCTGATCCGCTATATCGGGGCCCTTCGCACGGCCCGCAGCGATGCCGGGATACCGGCGGGGCATCCCTTGCCTTTAGTGGCCGGCCTCGATCGAAGCCATGCCCGAATCGTTGATGATTGGCGCGATGAAATCGCGCGTCTGGCGCGACTTGAAAAAATCACTATCGCCGCGCCGCTTGGCGGTCATGGGCGGGATGCGCGGAAAAACACGAAAGAGGAACGGGATCGCAATGCGATTCGCATGCATGTTCCGGGCGGTGTGTTCTTATTGTCGGTTGGCGATGTGGTTGATCTGGATCGGGCGCGCGATCGGTTGCAAAAACAAATTGATGAAAAGAAGATCGAGATGGATCGATGCCAGGCTAAAATCGGCAATCGTCAATTCATGGATAAGGCCCCCTCCCATATTATTGAAAATCATCGCCGGCGCCTGCAACGGGCAAAGGACGATGTGGCCGGTCTTGATGATGCGCTGCGCCGCCTTGGTGACCGATAGCCGCTTCGACGGCAAGGCGCCGGTCGGCACGATATGCACCCAATAGAGGGCAATAGAGGGCGATAGAGGGAATGCAAGCGCATCATGATGCGGGGTTGCCGATCGTCACTTGGCCGGTGTCCACCCGATATTTACCCGATAATGTATAAGGGAAGGTGCCGACGTGCGATGCGACGGGTGACTTAATACTCCGCAGGTTAAACCGAATATTGGGCCGGACAACCGACGGGACAACCGACGGGATGATGGGCCGGATAATCGACCGGATGATGGGCCGGATAACCGACGGGACAACCGACGGGATGATCGACCGGATAATGGGCCAGATAACCGACCGGATGATGGGCCGGATAATCGAATGGATATTGGGGGCACGGAGTCATCGTTCGGCATCCGTTGCAACGGGAATGGTGGCGCTTATGAAGGTTTGGTCGCGATTTTTTTGCGCAGGGCGGCAACTTCGGCTTCCAATTCCCGGATGCGGCGATTATCGGTTTCGTCACTTTCCTTATCGTCGGCGACATTCTCGTCGTTCCTCTGCCCCTCTTGCGTGGAAAGCCCACCGGGCAGGAATAAACGCATGGAATCGCGCATCATCTGACTTTGTTTTCGCCCCAAATCATCAAGGCTTTTAGGAAAATCCTCGGATAGGAAAAAATTGCCGTTCTTGAGCATCATTTGACGCATATCGTCCTGATGGGCCGTGAACTTGGTGATGGCTCCTTGCAGATAATCGGGTAAGAGCGAACGGATATTCTTGTCGTAATAATAGATGAGTTGGCGAAGGAATTCGGTCGGCAGCAAGGATGTTTGCTTGCCTTCGTTATCGAATATGATTTGGGCAAGGGTTGCGCGGGTCAGATCGGCCCCGTTTTTCGCATCGACAACCTTTACCGTGATGCCGGAACGAACCAAGACGGCAAGATCGTCCAAGGTGATATATCGACTCTTTGCCGAGTTATACAAACGGCGATTTGGATATTTCTTGATAACCAAAATATCGCCATCGCGGGCATTCGCATTATTCGTGCGGCGTCCCTTTCCGGCGTTATCACGATCGGGATCGTTCCCATCAAAGTTTTCGTTTTTGCGGGCGTGTCCGTCCGTGCCTTGGGGGGCATCGGGACGATCCGATCGGGCGTGTTTTTTTTCTGAAGAGGCCTGATTCATGCGTGGAAATATAAGCTTTTTTTCCCATCTAATCCAGCTTTTCATCCCGTGCTTTCTTTCGTGTTTCGAAATTCCCTTTTTTCTTAGGCTCGGTGATTCAATCGTGCCGATCGACGGGATATGTCGGCGTGCCTTTCGCCATCGTTAAATTGGCGGTATAATGAACCGGATATGGTGGAAAAAGATAATGAACAATTGGCCGATCTGGCCGGTAAATTGCTTGATCTATGGCAGGATCAAGCATCGGCCATGATGTCCGACCCGCGTTCCGCCGTCTTTTTTTTCCAATGGATGTCCGCGATGATGGACGCGCATCAATCCGGCGTGTCTTCCACCGATACCAAGCGGCAAGACGCATCCTTGACAGATAAAGGGACGGGACAATGGCAAGAAAAAAAGACTCAAAAAGAAGGGCAAACGCCGAACATCGATCGGCGGGGGTGGGATCCTTCCGTTTTTCGTCAAGGTTTTGGCTATAATGAATTCCTCAAGGCCTGCAAGGCATGGAACGCCTTTGCGGGAAAAGACGTCGCCATCCCGGGCGGGGCCTCGGCACAAGGATTGGCCGACGCGTCTGGGCCCGCGACCGCTACCGATGCATCTATTTCCGGCAATGATAACCTGGATGACATCACCACTCGCTTGGATTGCCTTGAGAGACGGCTTGATCGTATGGAAAGATCAAAAAAAAGCCGAAGACCTGCGCCGACAACTGCTTCGGTACCCGGTGTCGGACGGGGGGGCAAAAGCCAAGGATAAGAGTTGCGAAGATCACAATTCCGGGGCCAAGGATAAGAGTTGCGAAGATCGCAATTCCGGAAATGCAACGGGCAATGAAATTCGGTTTTTGCAGCACTTGAACGCGCACGGGCAACGGCGGTGCGCGGATTTTGTTGACGGTATTCTCGCGTATCGAAGACAAAGCGATATCGGATTTGGGGCGCGGCGCGGCCGCCACCGCGAGCAACGCCGGGTGATTTGGCGTGACGGTGATAGTACATTGCGCGATTACGGAACCGGGGGCAAAGTGCCCCTCCTTGTCGTGCCTTCTTTGGTCAATCGTGCGTGGATTTTGGATCTGATCGAAGGGCAAGGTTTTTTGAGTTATATGGCCGAAAACGGCATCCATCCCCTCCTTTTGGATTGGGGTGAACCGGGTGACGCCGAGCGTTGCTTCGGCTTTGATGCCTATATTGCGCGTCTTACGAAAGCCCTGGCCGTGGCCAATCGTTTCTTTGCGCGTCCGCCGATTCTGCTTGGATACTGCATGGGGGGTAATTTGGCGATGGCGGCAGCCGTGTTATCACCCCGGATGGTCGGTGGTTTGGTTTTGCTTGCCACTCCCTGGGATTTTCATGTCGATGGCCAGAAAGAGCGCATGGTACCGGTGGCCATGGCCCGGCAGATGATCGACGCGGCCAAAAGATATTTTGGCACTATTCCGGTCGATGTCATGCAAATGTTTTTCATGGGACATAATCCGTTTGGAGCGGCGGAGAAATTTCGCAACTTCACCAAACTGGATGATGATGCGCGGTATTATTTCACGGCTCTTGAAGATTGGTTGAACGATGGCGTCGATTTGACGGTGCCATTGGCGCGTCAATGTCTTCTTGAATGGTATGATCGTAATGATCCGGCCCAAGGAAGATGGAAGGTGTCCGGGCGCATCATTGACCCGGCGCGTTGGACGGGACGTTCTTTGGCGGTCATTCCATCGGTTGATCGTATCGTGCCGCCGCAATCGTCGATGGCTCTTGCCCGCCTTCTCGTCGGGGGTGCGTGCCAGCGTCCCGAATTAGGCCATGTCGGACTGATGGCCAGTCGTCGGGCCAAGGATGAATCTTGGTCGTTTATCGGTGATTGGATCCGCACGACGGGACTTGCGAAAGCCGATTCTTAGCGATAGGGTAGGAATTGATTTTGCTCTTGCCGGGGTTGTTGCGGTTTCGTCGTTTTGGCTATGATTGTGCCTTGCGACGGCGTGTCGACCCGCACGATGTGGCTTGAGTTATTCTTGTTTTGGCAATGACTTTAGGTGAGAGAGAATGAACGGAAAAAATGATGTCGTAATCGTATCGGCGGCACGCACGCCAATCGGCTCCTTTCTTGGTGGATTATCGGGGCAGAGTGCGCGCAAATTAGGCGCGGCGGCCATCACCGGGGCGCTGTCGCGGGCAAACATTGCGGCGGATACCGTCGATGAGGTTATCATGGGGCAGGTCATTACGGCGGCCTGTGGTCAAAATCCGGCGCGCCAGGCGGCGATTGATGCCGGCATCCCCCAGGAAAGAACGGCCATGACGGTCAATCAGGTTTGCGGATCCGGATTGCGCGCGGTTGCTCTTGCCGCACAGGCCATTGCCCTTGGCGATGATGATGTTGTGGTTGCCGGGGGGCAAGAAAGCATGAGTTTATCTCCGCACGCGGCCTATTTGCGGACAGGGCGTAAAATGGGGGATATGAAATTTACCGACACGATGATTCGAGACGGTCTTTGGTGTTCGTTTAACGACTATCATATGGGTTTGACGGCCGAAAACGTTGCCCGCCGGTGGAAGTTGTCCCGTGATGACCAAGATCGTTTTGCCGTTCATTCGCAAAACAAAGCGGAAAAGGCGCAAAAAGATGGAAAATTCAACGATGAAATCATTCCCTTTACGGTAACGCACCGCAAGGGTGAAACGATCATCAAGGATGATGAATACCCGCGCCATGGCACCGATATGAACACGATGGCCAAGCTTCGCGCTGCCTTCGATCGTGAAGGTACGGTGACGGCGGGTAACGCGTCCGGCCTTAACGATGGCGCGGCGGCATTGGTTATGATGTCTCGGAACGTGGCGGAAAAACGTGGAATCGCCCCGATGGCATCGATTGTTTCATGGGCCAGTGCCGGGGTCGATCCGGCATTGATGGGAACGGGCCCTATCCCGGCCAGCCGCAAGGCTTTGGAAAAAGCCGGGTGGGGTGTTGACGAACTTGATCTGATTGAGGCGAACGAAGCGTTCGCGGCGCAGGCATGCGCCGTCAATAAAGAAATGGGATGGGATCAAGAAAAGGTCAACGTCAATGGCGGTGCTATTGCCCTTGGTCATCCGATCGGTGCTTCCGGCGCGCGTGTCCTTGTCACTCTCGTGCACGAAATGGGCCGACGTGATGCCAAAAAAGGCCTTGCTACTTTGTGTATCGGTGGCGGAATGGGCATTGCCGTGTGTATTGAACGCCGCTAGACCATTGGTTGTTTCGATTTTATTTTCATCGTAATAGAGGTTCTTTGATCGATTATACCGATCCGACGCGTTTCGATAACGGTCGATCCATCGTTTAACCCCAAAAATTATTTACCCTTAAAGGAGTTTTTTATGACAAGAATTGCACTCGTCACCGGCGGCACACGTGGTATAGGAGCCGCTATCGCCAAGGCATTAAAAGCGGCCGGCTATCGCGTTGCCGCCAATTATCACGGCAATGCCAAAGCGGCACAGGCCTTCCATAAGGAAACGGAAATCCCGGTTTATTCGTGGGACGTATCCGATTTTGATGCTTGTGCCAAAGGCGTCAAGCAAGTGGAAGCCGACCTTGGCAAAGTCGAAGTGCTGGTGAACAATGCCGGGATTACCCGTGATATGTCCATGCACAAAATGACATTGGACGCTTGGAATGCGGTTATCACGACGGATCTTAACTCCGTTTTTTATATGACCCATGCCATTTATCCGGCGATGCGCGAGGCCGGGTTTGGTCGAATCATCAATATTTCTTCGATCAATGGGCAAAGAGGTCAATTTGGCCAGGTCAATTATGCCGCGGCCAAGGCCGGAATGGTTGGCTTTACCAAATCCCTCGCTTTGGAAGGTGCGGCCAAGGGCATCACCGCGAATGTGATTGCGCCCGGATATATTATGACCGATATGGTGGCGGCTATGCCGAAAGAGATTCTGGCTAAAACGGCTACCTATATTCCCGTTCGCCGTCTTGGTGAGGTGGATGAAATCTCTCGCATTGCCGTCTTTCTTGCCGCCGATAATGCGGGATTTATCACTGGATCGACAATATCGGTAAATGGTGGGCAATACATGATCTGACGGAGATCACTGGTGGGCACCGGGGGCCGGGGGCACCCGGCGTGCTTTAGCCATCGGGAATGCACCCGGCGTGGTTCACGCTGCCCCGTGGATCATGCTGCCTTCGTTCATGTTGCCCCCGTTTACGCTGCCCCCCCCGTTCACGTTGCCCATGCGTTTGATGTTTCCGTGTCCGGTGTTTTGGGTGTGATGTTGGAAAATGCGGATAAGGTCGCGAACGGGTATGGTTTGCGGCCATTCGATCGGGGGCGAGGCCGCTCGGATTTTCCTTAGCCGCCCTTTTTTAGCTACCTATTTTTAGTCATTGGGTCTTTAGCCATCGGGAATGCACCCGGCGTGGTTCATGTTGCCTCCGTTCATGTTGCCCCCGTTTACGCTGCCCCCCGTTCACGTTGCCCATGCGTTTGATGTTTCCATGTCCGGTGTTTTGGGGGTGATGTTGAAAAATGCGGATAAGGTCGCGAACGGGTATGGCTTGCGGCCATTCGATCGGGAGCGAGGCCGCTCGGATTTTCCTTAGCCGCCCTTTTTTAGCTACCTATCTTTAGTCATTGAGGCTTTAGCCATCGGGTCCTTAGCCGCCGGGGGTGCGGCGGAAGGTGTTGCGTTGGCCGCGAATTTGACGGAATACTTCGGTCGGATGGGAATCGGCCATGCCGATCGCGGCTTTGAATTCCGCCTCCGCGCAGCGCAAAAACGGATTGCAGGCGATTTCCTCACCAAGATTGCCCGGGACGGTCGGTTGATCTTTCCGGCGAAGATCGTCAATGCGTTTCTTATACGCTTGAATCTTCGGGTTGTCGGGTTCCAAGGATAGGGCAAATTCCGCATTGACGGCGGTGTATTCGTGCCCACAATAAACCTTTGTGTCCGGGGGTAATTGGCGCATGCGATCCAATGATTCCCACATTTGTTCCGATGTTCCTTCAAACACCCGACCACAGCCGCCGATAAACAAAGCATCGCCGCAAAAAAGAGCTTTTTCAGTCGCGAAATAATATCCGATATGTCCGGCCGTATGCCCGGCAATATCCATCACGTCGGCTTTGGTATTTCCCAGGGAAAAGGTGTCCGAAGGATTCAACGTAACGGAAAGATCGGCGATGGCCTCCGCCTCGCTGGCGGGGCCGACAATTTGACACCCCGTTCGGGCGACCAATTCCTGATTGCCACCGGTGTGATCCCAATGGTGATGTGTAATCAAGATAAAATCGAGCTCGTACCCATGTGTCTTACATGCGGCAAGAACGGGTTCACTGTCGCCCGGATCGATGATAGCGGTAATGTCCTTACCGTCATCGTGAAGCAGGAACGTGTAATTGTCTTCCAGAATGGGAAGAACATCAATATGCAAAGCCATGAGAATCCACCATGCGATTAATTCAACCAAGCAAGATATACGCAATTTTGATGTTTGTGCCAAGTCACAATACGGGTCATCGGTATTTTCGTCGGCAATCAAAACGTCCCGAGAAACATCCGAAATACCCCCCCCCCCGGAACACGGGAACACGATGGTTGAACGGTCTTTCGTGATGTCCCGCAAATCACATATGGAGGATGGCAACTTCCGGTCGTTTTTTATCTAGGCCATGGGGCAAAAGCATTGTCGGATTATGCGTTTTGGTATAGGCTCGGGGGGCCAAGGGAGGTAGAACGTTGTGATGGATGAAAAGAGGAAGTCCAAAATCGCAAGTGATAAGAAGGAAGGTGCCGAGGTTGCGGACGGTACGATGACATGCGCGCAAATTGGTCATTACCTTAAACAGGTTCGCCACAAACGGGCTTGTACTCTGAAGGAGGTTGCCTCTTTCTTGCGGGTGCAGCCCCATCATATTGCCTGTATAGAGGCAGGTGGGCTGCCGGATCCGCCGGGATTGCCCTACGCACTTGGTATTGTTCGCAGTTACGTGAGTTACCTTGGACTTGATCCGGATGTATTCGTGCCGGCGTACCGGAAATCCTACGGTCAGTGCAAAGTTCCGATGGCATCGGCGTATTCTTCTACGAAGCGTTCTGCTTTTGGAACGGTTGTCGCCGGTGTGATGGTGGTCGCCTTGGCATGGGGCGGGTGGTATTATTACGCGCATTATGCACCGTCGTCGTGGTTCGGTTACGTGTCCGATCGGGGATCCGGCCAGGCATCCGAGCAGACGTCCGACCAGAGATCCGATCAGGCATCCGATCATGGGGCGGGGTACGGACGGCGCGACGATCCGGCGACGTCGCCGGAAAAAATTGAAAAAGGGGTGCCGGTCTTCACTATTGATGAGGATGTGCCATTATCGTCCGGAAATTCTTTTATGGAGACCGACACCACACCGACGGAAGATTGGAAAGATGGGAATGGCGATGCTTTTTCCACCGATGCGGATCGTTTGGATGACACTTTTCCCACCGATTCCACTTTTCCCACCGATTCCAAGGACGTTACGAATGGAAGTGATGATGTTTCCATTTTCTCTCCATCGATCTATGCGGCCGGTCGCCGCTTTGCCCGGGCTTTGGATAAATCGGTTGTTCTGGCGACGGCGGCGGATGCGTCGGCAATACCTCTTGGTGCCGATCCTCCTATTCTTAATGATAATATCGAAATTCGGGCTGTGGATGATTGCTGGATCGAGGTTCGCAAACGCAACGATGGCGCAATCGTTTTTTCGCGGCTTTTACGACGGGGGGAGCGTTTTCGTCTTGATGATGCTTCCGATTTATCCCTTAGCATAGGAAATGCCGGTGCTTTGGCGATTTATCTGGACAACCGTTTCCTGCGGCAGGGGGGGCGCATGGGGGAGGTCGTATATGATCTTTCTTTGGATCCGGAAGATCTTTTATCGCAATCTTCCTTATTGGCAACTCTGCGCTGATCGATCCATGGTGCGGCGGAAGTCTCTTGGCGAAAAAAAGAAGCCCGAGTCTCGCTCGGGCCGTCATGGCGGTGGGGCTACGGTGAAAAACACGCATAGCAATCCATCCCATCGGTCAAAGGGCAAGGCGGAAGAGGTAAAATCCAATGAACGGGGTGGGCCATCCGGCCCGGAGCCGACCCGGTATGGTGATTGGGAATACAAGGGACGTTGCATTGATTTTTGACCTTAACCGATCCGGTATGGCGATTGGGAATACAAGGAACGTTGCATTGATTTTTGACCTTAACCGATCCGGTATGGTGATTGGGAATACAAGGGACGTTGCATTGATTCTTAACCTTTTTTGATGGTTCATCCGGTCAAAGGGCCATGATCATCCGATAGATTTTGAAGGGGTGTTTTATCTAAGATTCAAGATTTTCTTCCGTCCGGAGCATGCGCGTATATCCGACATGCCCCATATAAATGAAAAGAAAATCATGCCGTGATCGGTAAAATAAAGGTCAACATGGGTGCTTCATTCCACTAAAACCATGATATCGGGGCATATCGGGGTATGAGGATGATATCTTTCATGGAAAAAGGGTTGTTTTTATGCCATTGATACCCCCAGTCTTTCTCTATCCTCGGGTTGTTTGATGCCGGTATATCGTTCTCGCACATCGACGCATGGCCGTAACATGGCCGGCGCGCGCTCACTCTGGCGGGCAACGGGCATGGGTGACGGTGATTTCGGCAAACCCATTATTGCCGTGGTGAACTCCTTTGTTGAATTTGTCCCCGGCCATGTTCATTTGCGTGATCTTGGTCGTTTGGTTGGCACTGAAATCGAAAAAAGCGGTGGGGTGGCCAAGGAATTTAACACCATTGCCGTGGATGACGGCATTGCCATGGGACACGATGGAATGCTGTATTCATTGCCATCGCGCGAATTAATCGCGGACAGTGTCGAATATATGGTGAACGCCCATTGTGCGGATGCGATGGTGTGTATTTCCAACTGCGATAAGATCACCCCGGGTATGCTGATGGCGGCGATGCGGGTCAATATTCCGACTATTTTTGTATCCGGTGGGCCGATGGAGGCAGGCAAAATCACGGATGGCGACACGCAAAAATCCATTGATTTGATCGATGCCATGGTCCAGTCGGCCAATCCGGATATCAGTGATGAAGAATCCCTTGAGTATGAGCGTAGTGCCTGCCCGACCTGTGGCTCGTGTTCGGGGATGTTCACCGCAAATTCAATGAATTGCCTAACCGAGGCCATCGGGCTTGCTTTGCCCGGCAACGGCAGCATGCTGGCCACGCATGCGGATCGTCGGGAGCTGTTTATGGATGCCGGACGTCATATTGTCGATTTGACCCGGCGTTATTACGAGAAGGACGATCATTCGGCCTTGCCGCGTTCAATAGCGTCCAAACGATCCTTTCATAATGCGATGAGTGTCGATATTGCGATGGGCGGGTCGACGAATACGGTTCTTCACCTTATTGCGGCCGCGCATGAGGGCGAGGTCGATTTTGACATGGGGGTCATTAATGACCTTTCCCATAAGGTTCCGACTTTGTGTAAAGTGGCCCCAAGTTCTAGCTTTCACATGGAAGACGTGCATCGCGCCGGTGGCATCTTTGCCATCATGGGAGAGATGGAAAAAGCCGGCTTGTTGAATACCGATGTGCCGATGGTGCATGCCCCGACTCTTGGCGAGGCGATCGACCGATGGGATATCGGTCGCAGCAAGGATGAAAAAGTGCGCCGTTTTTATATGGCGGCTCCCGGCGGGGTTAGAAGCAAAGAACCGTTTTCACAAAGTCAACGTTATGCAAGTTTGGATGATAACCGCGCCCATGGTTGTGTCCGTGATATTGCCCACGCGTATAGCCAGGATGGCGGTTTGGCCGTTCTTTACGGTAATTTGGCCAGGGACGGTTGTATCGTTAAAACGGCCGGGGTGGATGCCGACTTGCTGAATTTTCGTGGCCCGGCTCGAGTTTTTGAAAGTCAGGAAGGCGCCGTTGAAGGCATCCTCGGCGACCGAATTAAACCGGGCGAGGTTGTGGTTATTCGTTATGAAGGGCCGCGGGGCGGCCCGGGGATGCAGGAAATGTTGTATCCCACTTCTTATCTGAAATCGAAGGGATTGGGCAAGAAATGCGCCCTTATCACGGACGGACGTTTTTCCGGTGGCACTTCCGGGCTTTCCCTTGGCCATGTTTCGCCCGAAGCATCGAGCGGCGGAAACATTGCCTTGGTTGAAGATGGCGATATCATTGAGATTGACATCGTCGCACGCAAGGTTTCGGTAATGGTCGACGATGCGGTTTTGGATGATCGTCGCCGGGCAATGGTCGGGGATGGCCATGGGCATTGGCAACCAAAGGAAAAGCGCAAACGCAAAGTGAGCACGGCACTGAAAGCCTATGCGGCACTTGCGACCAGTGCATCGCGTGGTGCCGTGCGGGATCTTTCTTTGCTTCTTGAGCGTGATTCCTCATAAGTTTTCTCGCCCTTCGCCTCGACAGCCATGTTTTTTGAGCGTGACCCCGCATAGGCCTTACGGCCCTTCGCCTTGACAACCATAATGGTTGCATCGTCGTACATGACTTCCTTGCCGCGAAATTTTTTCATGTCCTGCAGTATCGCATCGCATATTTGCGTGGCGCTATGGTCTCGATAGCGGCGCACCAAGGATTCTATCTTTTTCCGTCCATAAAACTTTCCGGCCGCATTGCGCGTATCCCCTATGCCGTCACTCAGAATTGCCAGGATGCTTCCTTTTTTCATGTTTTTTAGGGATTGTTGCCGATAGCGATAATTTTTATCTATGCCAAGGGGTAGGGCACGTTGTGATAACTCTTCCGCTTTATCCTTGCCATTCGGCAGAAAGAGGGCCGGTTCATGTCCGGCACTGCACCAATCGATCGATTGGGATGTGATTTGAAGGCAGAACATGGTGACGAATTGTCCATCGTCAAGGTCGCGATTTAAATGCCTATTGAGGCGGTTCATCTTATGATCGAGGGCCGGGGTGGTTTCAACAAAGCCGCGCAGAAGCGCGCGCGACGTTGCCATTTGCAAAGCGGCGGCAATACCGTGTCCGCAAACATCGCCAAGAACGATAACGCCCTCAACGTGTGTTTCTTCGGTCGGGTCACTATCCGCGTTTTGTTTGGGCTTTGACGCCGATGTTCGGACACGGTCGACCGCGATTATATCGAAATAATCACCGCCGGTTTCATCACAGGGAATATTACGACCGGCAATATCAAATCCGTCGATTTTAATATCGGCATGGGACATCAGATATTGTTGCGCTTGACCGGCAAGCCCAAGACTGCGTTCCATCCGCATTCTTTCGGCTAATGCCGGGGCCATTTCATCGAATGCCTTGGCAAGTTTGCCGATTTCATCGCGCCTTTTAATATTGGAACGGGCGCTAAAATTACCTTTCTTCAATTGACGACTCATATCGGCCAGTTTGGTCATCGGTCGGGTTAATCGCGTCGAGATAATGATCGCGACCGTAATAACCGCGACACCAATCGCGGTCAGGGTAAAGGCATCACGTATAAGTTTGGCGATCGTCTTTTTTTCCAGATGGGATGCAATTCTTTCGATATGGCGAATCAACGATGAATCGTCAATCTCGACAAGATCGGCGAGAAGCGTGCGCATGACGGTCAGATCGATGGTCGAATTGATCATCATCGGCACGAAGGCCGTGACGAGCAGCAAAATAAGAAATTTATACTTCAGATCCATCGGGCAGCATCCAGTTGATCCCGCATGCTGAGTAACGATACGCCCGGTAATGGCGCATCCTTAATGATGGGCGTTCGTGCGTCTTTACGTTAGTTCCCGATTGGCCTTTGCCATTCGAACGCATGCCTCTGCCAAGGCTTCGTCCGAGGTCGCGTAGGACGCGCGAAGATATCCCGGCGCGCCAAAGGCCGTGCCCGGGACGAGGGCAACTTTAGCCGCGCCGAGAAGATAGCCGGCATAGTCCGTATCCGAGCCAATCGTTTGGCCATCGGGGGTTTTGCGGCCAATGACATCGGCGCAAGAGAAGAATAAATAAAAGGCCCCCTGCGGCCGATTGACGCAAGACAGGCCGGTGATGGCGTTGATCGAATCGTAGAGAGTATCGCGCCGCTTGCAGAATCGGGCCGCGCGCTTTGGAATGAAATCCTGCGGTCCGGTCAGGGCGGCAACGGCGGCCGCTTGAGATATGGAACACGGGTTCGATGTGCTTTGGGATTGAATGGTTGTCATGGCTTTGATCAAATCCGGATCGCCACCGGCAAAGCCGATGCGCCATCCCGTCATGGCATAGGCCTTGGACACGCCGTTAACGGTCAATATGCGCGCGGATAATTCCGGGGCAACGTCGGCAATGGTTGAAAAGTCAAGGTCGTCATAAATGATATGTTCGTACATATCATCGCAAAGGATGTGAAGATTTGGATGGTTGATTAAAATACGGGCAAGGGCCTGTAATTCATCGCGGCCGTACAATGCCCCGGTCGGATTTCCGGGCGAATTCAAGATCAGCCATTTACTCCGCTTCGTGATAGCGGCCTTTAGCGTATCGGCATCCAGTTTGAAATCGTTCTCCGCCTTGGTTTCGAGAATGACCGGCGTTCCACCGGCAAGCAGTGCCATATCGGGGTAAGATACCCAATAAGGGGCGGGGATAAGAACCTCATCCCCGGCATCAAGGGTGGCGACGAGCGCATTATAGATGACTTGTTTGCCGCCACAGCCAACGATGATCTGGGAACGGTCGTAGTTGAGGTTGTTTTCACGGGCGAATTTATCTTGCACGGCTTGCTTTAGTTCGTCGGTGCCGCCAACGGCCGTGTATTTCGTCTTTCCGGCCTGAATGGCGCGGATCGCCGCGGCCTTGATATGGTCGGGGGTATCGAAATCAGGCTCGCCGGCACCAAGGCCGATGACGTTCTCCCCTCGGGCGCGCAATTGAGCCGCCATGCGTGTGACGGCCATTGTTGCTGAAGGTTTGATTTTACTAAGTCTCCGAGCAATAATCGTCATCGTTTCCATCCGCTTCTTTATAGCTTGACAATATAACCGTTTCCGCGAGGCTTCCCATCCTCGCGGTAACAGAACATCACAGATAAAGGCAAGGAACAATAAATGCAAGGCGATCGCGATAATGATATTGGTATTTCCTTTGATCGGGATAAAAAAATGCTTTCCCGGAATGCTCCTATGGAACGGTCAAGCGTGATTCAATGCCCTGATTTAGGGCAAAAAGCGGATTTCAAGATGTGTTCCGATTTCACCCCGGCCGGCGACCAGCCCCAGGCCATCAAGGCTTTGGCGCAAGGATTGGCGGAAAATAAACGCAATCAAGTGCTGATGGGGGTGACCGGTTCGGGCAAGACGTTCAGCATGGCCCATGTCATCGCCAAGCGGGGAACGCCATGTCTTATCTTGGCGCCGAATAAAACTCTTGCCGCCCAGCTCTACGGCGAGATGAAGTCCCTCTTTCCGGATAACGGGGTCTGCTATTTCGTGTCCTATTACGATTATTATCAACCGGAAGCATACGTTGCCAGCAGCGACACCTATATCGAGAAAGAATCCAGCATTAACGAACAGATCGACCGGTTGCGGCACGAGGCCACGCGCTCTTTGTTCGAGCGCCGCGATGTCATCATCGTTGCCAGCGTATCATGCATCTATGGTATTGGTGATCCACAGACCTATGCGATGATGACGGTATCTTTATCGAAAGGGATGGAGATCACGCGCGATGCGTTGCTTCGCCAATTGGTCGAGTTGCAGTACCGGCGCAACGATCATGATTTTCGCCGCGGGTTTTTTCGAGTCCGCGGCGATAGTGTCGAGATTTTTCCATCCCACTATGAGGATAAGGCATGGCGTTTGTCTTTTTTCGGTGATGAGGTCGAGGAAATAGCCGAAATTGATCCACTGACCGGCAAGGCCGATGCTTTTCCGAGCCATGTGCGTTTATATGGAAATTCCCACTATGTGACGACAAAACCGGCGTTAAAACAGGCGATTGTCGCCATCCGCGAGGAATTGACCGCACGTTTGGTCGAATTGAAATCCGATAACCGCTTGATCGAAGCGCAACGGCTGGAGGAAAGAACCCAATTCGATCTTGAGATGATCGAGGCCACCGGCAGCTGTCCGGGTATCGAGAATTACTCGCGTCATTTAACCGGCCGTCCCTCCGGGTCGGCGCCGCCAACTCTTTTCGAGTATCTTCCCGATGATGCCCTTGTCATTGTCGACGAATCCCATGTATCCGTCCCGCAATTGCGGGCGATGTTCAAGGGTGACCAATCACGCAAACGAAACTTGTCCGATTATGGGTTCAGGCTTCCGTCGTGTCTTGATAATCGCCCGCTTCAATTCGAAGAATGGGATCGATTGCGCACGCAGACAATTTTTGTTTCGGCCACCCCCGGCCCGTGGGAGATGAAACAATTGGACAGCAAAATCATTGAACAATTAATCCGCCCGACAGGGTTGACGGATCCGGTCTGCGTGGTTCGCCCGGCCTTGCATCAAGTGGACGATTTGATGAAAGAATGCCGCGACAGCGTCAAGAGAGGACACCGGGTTCTGGTGACGACGTTGACCAAAAGGATGGCGGAAGATTTAACGGAATACCTGTTTGATGCGGGGCTGCGGGTGCGTTACATGCATTCGGATATCGATACTCTCGAGCGGATAGAAATCATCCGCGATCTGCGCCTTGGGACATTTGATATTCTTATTGGGATCAACCTTTTGCGGGAAGGTCTTGATATCCCCGAATGCGCCCTGGTTGCCGTTCTTGACGCGGACAAGGAAGGATTTTTGCGCTCGCGCACGTCGTTGATCCAGACCATCGGGCGGGCGGCCAGAAATATTGACGGCAAGGTCATTCTTTACGCCGATACCATGACCGATTCGCTAAAAGCGGCGATCGAGGAAACGGATCGCCGCCGGGAACGGCAGGAATTATGGAACACGCGCCATTCGATCACACCGCAATCGGTTAAGAAATCAATCACGGATATCATGGGATCGGTCTATGCGGCCGATTCCGTAACCGTTGATATTGACGGTGACAAGGCTTCCCGGCGCGCCGGCGTGGCCGATCCGGCGCAAATGATTAAAGACACGCGCCGGGCCATGTTGGCGGCGGCGGAGGATCTGGATTTTGAAGAGGCCGCGAAACTGCGTGATCGGTTGCGCGAATTGGAACATTCCGGACTTTCCCTGCCGCCGACCAACACGCCGACCTATGGCCGAAAATCACGCCGCCGCCGGACCCGTTGAGGGATGTTTGCCAAATTGTGATGGGGCCACCTCACTGGACGGCGGATATGCACGCCCGGTCAGGATATTATAACAAATTCGCACGGTTTCACTGACCATGATCCAGGTAATCAGGGTGAAAAAGACGCATAGTCCGGCATTGATATGGTCATTGACGATTAAATGGGGGGCTTTTGCGGCGATATCCCGGGCCAGTGTTCCGGCTTCGAGACCTTGGCGAAGATGGCCGGCATGGGCAAGAAAGCCGATGCGAATATCGTCACTGAAAAGTTTTTCCGCCGCCGCCGAAGACGTGACGATAAGCATCCAAACCATCGGTAACGCCGTTACCCAGACATAGCGGTGCTTGCCGGATTTCACGATAATGACACAGGCCACGGCAAGGGCGATAACGCCAAGCATTTGATTGGAAATACCAAAGAGCGGCCAAAGGGAATTGATGCCGCCAAGGGGGTCGATCGTTCCGGCGTAAAGGAAATATCCCCATGCGGCGCAAAAGATGGCACTGGCAACGATACCGTTGATTGTGCCCCGTCGTTTCGATGTGTGAAAACCGTCCCTTTGCGATAGGGGGGAAAAGCCGGGCATGAATTGGGCCAACATATCTTGCAGCATAAAACGGCCGACCCGGGTTCCGGCATCAAGGGTGGTGAGGATGAAAAGGGCTTCGAACATGATGGCGAAGTGATACCAAATCGCGATCATGGCATCGGACGTTAAACTGGCAAAGACGGTTGCCATACCGACGGCAAGGGATGGCGCACCGCCGGTGCGGGCAAACAGGGTTTTTTCCCCGACCGATGCGGCCAATGCCTGCATTTGACCGGCTTCAAGGTGGAATCCCCACGCGTTGATGCTTGCCACGGCATCGGCGACGGTGGCCCCGGCGATGCCGGCCGGGGCGTTGATGGCGAAATAGACACCGGGTTGCAAAATTGTTGCCGCGACAATCGCCATGATCGCGACAAACATTTCGATCGCCATCGCGCCAAAGCCGATAAAGCGGATATCGCGCTCGCTTTCAAGAAGTTTGGGCGTGGTGCCCGAACAGACAAGCGAGTGAAAGCCGGAAATGGCACCACAGGCAATGGTGATAAAGACGAAGGGAAACACGCTACCGGCAAAGATCGGGCCGCTTCCGTCGATAAAGCGGGTCAAGGCCGGCATTTGAATATCGGGACGAAGGGCAAGGATGGCGGCGGCAAGAAGAACGACGGTGCCAAGTTTCATAAAGGTCGATAGGTAATCGCGCGGCGCAAGGAGAAGCCAAACCGGCAAGGTGGACGCGGCAAAACCATAGGCAATCAACATCCAGGCGAGTTCGGAGGCATTAAAATCAAACCATCCGGCAATATCGGAATGGGCGATCGAGCCACCGCCAATCACGGCCAAAATCAATAACCCGACCCCGATTAATGTCCCCTCGACAATTTTTCCGGGTCGGATATTGCGCATGTAAAACCCGACCAATACCGCGATCGGGATGGTCGCGCCGACGGTGGCCACGGCCCATGGGCTGTGCTTCATGGCGTTGACAACGACAAGGCCGAGGACGGCGATAAGAATGACCATGATCACCATTAATCCGATCATGGCACTGTTTCCGGCCAGCGGGCCAAGTTCGTCCCGGGCGATTTGGCCAAGGGATCGGGCGTTGCGCCGGGCCGAGAAGCATAAAATAATAATATCCTGGACACAGCCGCCAAGGGCGGCCCCGACCAAAATCCAAAGCGTTCCGGGAAGATAGCCGAATTGGGCGGCCAGGGTCGGCCCGATAAGTGGCCCTGGCCCGGCGATGGCGGCAAAATGATGGCCGAAAACGACCCAGCGATTGGTCGGGATGAAATCGCGCCCGTCCTCAAGGCGGCGCGATGGCATTTCCCGCTTGGGATCGAGGGCAAGGATTTTGGCGGCGATAAAGGCACCGTAAAAACGATAGGCGAGGGAGCCGACACAGACCGCGGCAATGATGAACCAGAGGGAATTAATCGTCTCGCCGCGACTAAGGGCGATGGTGGCAACCGCCACCGCGCCAAGCACGCCGATCCCGCCCCAAAGCAATAATCGGCCAAGGGCGGCGGAAAAATGATGGGGTCTTTGCGGGCGAATCATGGGTCGAATCCTATCCGTTTTTACCGGCTCAATAAAGGACCAACACCTGTAAATCGGCGACATTGGTGCCGGTATCACCGGTCATGATTAAATCATCGGATGCCATAAGGGCCGGATGGGAATCATTAAGGATAAGTTTTTCACGGGGATCGATCTTGGCGTCTTTCATGCGGGTAAGGGTGGCGTCATCGACGATGGCACCGGCTGCGTCGGTTGGCCCGTCCCGGCCATCGGTGCCGCCGGATAAAAAGACGTATCGGGTTAAGCCGGCCTTTTCGGCCTCGATGGCAAAGGCCAGGGCCATTTCCTGATTACGCCCGCCTTTGCCGCGCCCGCGCAGGGTGACCGTGGTCTCGCCACCGCCAATGACCATGGCCGGGTGGGGGATGTCCTTGTATTGGGCGACCAATTTTTGGGCGGCATTCCGGGCCTCGCCGGTGATCGGTTCCGGATGAATGATGGGCCTGCCGTGGGATTTTTCCACCTTTTCCGCCATTGCCCTAATACTGGTGCGATTGGATGCGATGATGGTGGTTTTGATGACGTTGGCAAAGGTCGGATCATCCGCCGTGGGCGTTTCGTCAATGGCACCGTCAATACCACGAATCAAGTGGAGATAAACACTCCCAGGTAACTTATCCAACAATTCGTATTTTTCGATGATATCCCAGGCATCTCGATAGGTACTGGGGTCGGGTGACATTGGGCCGCTGGCAATGGTGGACGGGTCATCGCCGACGACGTCGGAGATAATAAGAACGACCGATTGGGCCGGGTGGCAGGCCCGGGCCAGGCGACCGCCCTTGAAGGCGGATAGATGCTTGCGGACGATATTGACTTCCCTAATATCGGCGCCGCAGGCAAGAAGTTCCTCCGTCGTTTTGATCTTGTCGGGAAGGGTCACCCGCCTGGCCGGGGAGGCGGCCAGGGCACTGCCGCCGCCGGATAAAAGGACGAGGCATAAATCATCCTCGGTTGCCGCTTGGGCTTGCTTTAACAGTGCGTTGGCCCCTCTAACGCTTTCTTGATTGGGAATTGGATGTCCCGCTATAATCGAGCCGATACCAATATTCATGAAATCATGTCGGACGATGGTCTGTGTTGTCGGTAAATTGCTATCTTTGCAAATGGGAACAACTGTTTTGGCCATGATACCGGCGGCTTTGCCAAGGGCAAGGATATGAACCCTTTTGACGCTTTTCAGGGGGGAATTTCTCTCTTTTCTTTGTTCAAATGGATCGCGTAATGCTGAAATCATGGCATTGATACCGGTGGCTCCGCTAAGGGCAAGGATATCAGCCATTCTGACGTCTCTCGGGATGGAATTGCTTTCTTTTAGTTGTTTAAATAGATCGAGTAATGGGAAGATCATGGCATTTCTTGGATCGGCGGTACGCACCCCGACATCAAAGATTCGCTCGGCCGCAAGGCGGGACAAGAAGACGGGGTTACTCATGCTATGGCAGGGGCCGCAATGCGGGTTTTTTCGCCATCGGCCTTTTGATGGTTGGCGGCGGTTATGGCGGCCGTGGGGGCGCGTCGCGTCGATGGCCCATATGGGGATGAAGGAACGCCCATGGCGGGCGTGTCAAGCGACCCGATCGGGCGGGGCCTGACCGGCAAAAAACGCTTCGACATTGGTGACCACCCGCATGCCCATGGCCTCGCGGGTTTCAAGACTGGCACTGCCGAGATGGGGTAATAAAAAGGCGTTTTCCGCCTGTAAAAGCCCGGGGTGGATGGATGGCTCCCCGGCGTAGACATCCAAGCCGGCACCCTTGATCGTGCCTTTGGCAAGGGCGGTGACCAAGGCATCCTCGTCAACGATGTCGCCGCGCGCACTATTGATCAGATAGGCGCCGGGCTTCATCCGGGCCAGGGTATCGCCATTGATTAAATGACGGGTTTCCGGTGTCGCCGGACAATGGATCGAGACAAAGTCACCCTCGGCAAGAACGGCATCCAAGCTGTCGACACGGCGCGCGGCCAAGGATTTTTCTTCGCCATCGGTTCGGTAATAGGGATCGTAATAGACGATATTCATGCCAAAGCCATGATGGGCGCGGTGGGCAGTTGCCCGGGCAATACGACCAAAGCCGATCAAAGCCAAGGTTTTGCCCGATACCTTGGTTCCCATCATATGGGTCGGTCGCCAACCGATCCAATCGCCGCCGCGCAAGTGACGCTCGCCCTCGCCGCCGCGCCGGGCCACGCCAAGAATCAACAAAAGGGCAATATCGGCGGTGCAATCGGTCAGGACTTCGGGGGTATTGGTCACGACGATGCCGGCCGATTTGGCCGCCTCGATGTCGATATTATTAAAGCCAACGCCAAAATTGCCGATGATTTTCACCCGCCTTGGATCGGCATTGATCACGGATGCGTCAACCCGATCGGTCACGGTCGGCATAAGGGCATCATACGCGCCCATTGCATCGCGCAACTGATCGCCGGTCATCGGGCGATCATCGACATTTAATGTCGCGTCAAAAAGACGGGTGGCCTTTTCCTCGACCGCCTTTGGCCATCGGCGACTAAGGAGGACTTTTGGCTTGCTCATAACTGGGGTCCCCGATTTATGCCCTAAGCATCAAGGGCTTTGCGCCAATATTCACCGGCGGCGGCCATGCCGCTTCCCGCTTTGACGTCAATGCCACAATCGCGCATGGCCATTTCCGCGCCACTGATGGCACCGGCGACCTGCATTTCATTCAAATCGCCAAGATGGCCGATGCGAAAGACCTTGCCCGCAACTTCGTTCAATCCGGCCCCAAGCGAGATATGATATTTGGAAAAAGCGGTGGCAATGACCTCTTTGGCATCCGCGCCTTCCGGCACGCAAATCGCGCTTACGGTGTCGGATTCCCATTCCGGGCCTTGCGCGCATAGGCGAAGCCCCCAACCGTCCTTGACCGCGCGGCGCACGCCCTCGGCGATGCGGTGATGGCGTTTGTGGACATTGTCCAACCCTTCCTCGAACAGGATGTCGATGGCAACGCGCAAGGCGCGCAACATCGGAATTTGCGGGGTATAGGGGAAATATCCGTCCTTGTTGGTTTTCATCATATCTTCCCACGCGTAATAGCAACGCTTTGATTTGGACGAGGCGTTGGCGGCAATAGCCTTTTCACTGGCCGCGATAATGCCCATACCGGCGGGAAGCATGAATCCTTTTTGCGATCCGGCGATGGCGCAATCGACGCCCCATTCGTCCATCTTGAACTCGATACTGGCGATCGAGGATACCCCGTCAACGAATAACAGGGCCGGGTGCGCGGCACTATCCATCGCCTTGCGCACGGCGGCAACATCGCTTGTCACGCCGGTGGCGGTTTCATTATGCGTCACGCAGACGGCCTTGTATTCATGGGACGTGTCGGCGGATAAAATCCGTTCGACATCTTCGGCCGGGGTGCCGGTTCCCCATGGGCGGTCAATGACATTGACGTCCATGCCAAGACGGCCAAGCATATCCGACCAGAGGAGGGAAAACGTACCAAAACGATAGATCAGAACCTTGTCCCCAGGGTTTAACGTGTTCAAAATCGAGGATTCCCATGCCCCGGTTCCCGATCCGGGATAGACGAAAACGGTGCCTTTTTCGGTTCTGAAAACTTTTTTCAGATCGCGATAGAGGGGAATGGTGAATGCGGGGATTTCCGGGGAACGCTGATCCTCGGTGGAAATGTGGACGGCGTTTAAAACCGCCTCCGGAATATTGGTCGGGCCGGGAATAAAGATATGCATACGACCGGGATGTTTGCGCGGCATGAAGCGTCCTTTCACTAAGATACGAAAAACCTTGAAGAGCAGGCAAGATAAAGAATTGCCTGCTTGAAATCAACAATCGATATCAATTTTTCCGACATTGGTTTTATCCACGGTTTTATCGATGCGGATTTTCCGCCTCGGTCTTTTCGATGCAATGATTCTCGTCCTGCATCAACTTGCCCAGCATCGACCAGCGTTGGGTCGATGCGTGACTGGAGACCGCCATTTCCATGGCCCGTTGCTGGCCGATAATAATGACCAGCTGTTTGCCGCGGGTCATGGCGGTATAGAGCAAATCACGGCGCAGCATTAAATAATGCTGGGTGACGAGGGGAATCACCACCGCCGGATATTCCGATCCTTGCGATTTATGGATGGTTGTTGCATAGGCCGGGACGAGTTGATCGATTTCCTTGAAGCTATAGGAAACAAGGCGCGTGCCGAACCCTACGTCAAGGCGGCTGTCGGCAAGGGAGATATCGCGGATAAAGCCGATATCGCCGTTATAGATATTTTTGTCATAGTCATTTTCGGTCTGCATGACTTTATCGCCGGCCCGCAACGTGCGTCCCATTTTCTCGACCTGCAGCGAGGGATTGGGATTCACGCGTTGGCGCATATGGTCGTTTAAGTTAAGCACGCCAAGCATTCCCCGATTCATAGGTGTCAATATCTGGATATCGCGCACGGGATCAAGATGGTAACGGCGTGGAATGCGCTGGGTGACAATTTTCAAAATTTTATCCAGCGCGTCTTCTTGGCTGTCGGCGTTGACGAAGTAAAAATCACGATGCGGATGGTCGTCGGGTGCGTTTATCGGTAATTTTCCCTCATTGACCCGATGGGCGTTGACGATGATTTGGCTGGATTTTGCCTGGCGAAAGATATCGGTCAATCGCGCGCTATCCAATGTTCCCGAAGCCAGGCAATCGGCAAAGGCTTGTCCCGGGCCGACCGGCGGTAATTGATCGGCATCGCCGACCATTAGAATGGCGGCATGATCGCTTAACGCCCGCAACAGGGCATGAAAAAGTGGGATATCGACCATCGACATTTCATCGACGATGATCAAATCGCAATCGAGGGGATTGCGTGGATTGCGGCGGAACGTGCCTTTGCCGGGATTGACTTCCAACAGACGATGGATGGTTTTGGCTTCGGTATCGGTGCTTTCGGATAATCGTTTTGCCGCCCGTCCGGTCGGGGCGCATAACTCGATCTTGACCTTGCGTGCTTTGATAATCGTTAAATAGACGTTGATCAAAGTCGTCTTGCCGACACCCGGCCCGCCGGTCAGGACAAACACCTTCTTTTTCAGTGCTTTTTCCAGCGCTTGCCGTTGCCCCGGCGCGAGGGTGATGCCGATATTCTTTTGGGCCCAATCGATGGCCTTGCTTGTGTCGATGGCGGTCCATGGTGGCGGCTGGGCCGATTTTTTGCGCAGTTGGGTGGCAATCGCGCATTCGGCGTGATAGAGCGCCCGGGCAAACACACAGACATGATCGCGTATCGTGTCCCGGACGAGATCGCCGCGCTCGATGGCGGCCAATAGGGCTTTTTCGGTAATATCGCTGTCCAGTTCGAGCAACTCGGAACTTTGCGCGCATAGTTGCAGATAGGGCAGGCCGCAGTGGCCATTATTGGCGGCTTCACGCATCAGGAACGTCAAAGCGGCGGCAATGCGTGACGGCGCGTTTTTGGCAACACCAAGTTTGCGGGCGACTTCGTCGGCAAGGCGAAAGCCGATGCCGGAAATATCACGGGCCAGGCAATAGGGATCGGCCGTGATTCGTTCCATGGTGTTTTCCCCATAGATGCGATAAATATTGGCGGCGCGGGCCATGCCGATTCCTTGGGAATGGAGGAAAATCATCGTTTCCCGCATCACTTTTTGCTCTTCCCAAGAATCGCGAATCATGGCGAGACGCTTTTTGCCGATGCCTTTGACTTTTTTGAGTTGGTGAAGGTCGTTTTCGATAACATCGAGCACCTTCTCGCCAAACGTTTCGACCAGACGCCGGGCATAGACCTTGCTGATACCGTTGATGGCCCCGGATGAAAGAAAGCGTTCGATGCCTTCCTTGTTGCTTGGCGGCTTGATTTGGATGGCATCGGCCTTGAATTGGGCGCCATAGGATGATTCGTGCCAATTTCCGCGTGCCTTAAGAATATTGCCGACATGAATATTGCCGTTCCCATGGCCGACGACACGGATGGAATCTTTGCTGTCCGGCAGTTTGACGGCCAGGACGTAAAATCCGTTTTCCGGATTATGATAGACAATGCGGCCGACCTCCCCGGATATGGTTTCAAAGGATGTCTTATGATCTTTTTCGGTCGGAATCATGACGGCCATCATGACGGCGCGTGGGTGGCAAGATCGGCAAGCACGTTGATGATATGATTGAGCGTATCGATCACCGGCCCGGTCGAGCGGGCGATAAGACAATGATCCGGGCGCAGTCGCAGGCTATGACGATTTTGCTCGATCCATTGTAATAACCCGTCGACATTGGCAAAATGCGCTTTGCGGAAATGGATGATATTTCCCTTTGGCCCGGTTTCGATTTTTTCGATTCCGGCCCGCAGACATCCTTCTTTCATCCTAAGAACGGCAAGAAAATTATCCGCTTCTTCCGGCAAAGGCCCGAAACGATCTTTTAGCTCCGCCGCAAAATCTTCAATCTGGCGGCGTGTTTTTAAATTCGCGCCGCGCCGATACAAGCCCATACGAAGATCGAGGGCGGGAATATAATCGGACGGCAGAAGAACCGATACACCAAGATGGATTTGAGGACTCCAGTCATGGGAGTCATCAAAGTCAGGGGATTCATCAAGGTCAGGGGATTCATCAACGTCAGGATTCTCGGCCCGGTCGTTGCCATGCGCCCCGATGATATCGGACGCATGCGCGTCATTTGGCCGATCCGAGCGACCGGCCATGATCGCCTCACGCAACAGACGTTGATAGAGTTCCGCCCCCACTTCACGGATATGTCCCGATTGTTCCGAGCCGAGAAGGTTGCCGCCACCGCGCAGGTCAAGATCGTGGCTGGCGATGGCAAATCCGGCACCGAGTGAATCGAAAGCGCTTAACGCCTCAAGACGATGGCGGGCCGCATTCGTCAATTTTTGGGCGCGCGGAAGAAGAAAATACGCCCAGCCACGCCGGTCGGCGCGCCCAATTCGACCGCGAATCTGGTGCATCTGGGCCAGTCCGAACATATCGGCTCGCTCGACAATCAATGTATTGGCCTGGGGAATATCAAGCCCCGATTCAATGATCGGTGTTGCCAGAAGAACATCGTAACGGCCATCATAGAAATCGCCGATCGCTTTTTCCAGTTCTCGATTGGTCATTTGGCCGTGCGCCACGGCAATGCTCAATTCGGGAACCCGCTTTTTAAGGTGGCGCAGGGCGCCGTCAATATGGCTGACTCGCGGGACGATATAGAAAGACCTTCCGTCGCGGTCATGCTCACGCATTAGGGCTTCGCGGATAATGATCGGATCAAAGTCGGTCACGAAGGTGCGTACCGACAAGCGGTCGCTGGGCGGGGTGGAAATCAGACTCATATCCCGAACGCCGCTGAGAGAAAATTGCAACGTGCGCGGGATCGGTGTTGCGCTGAGGGAAAGAATATGGCTTTGGTCACGAATACGCCGAAGCGCCTCTTTTTGGCGGACGCCGAAATGCTGCTCTTCATCGATGATGGCAAGCCCGAGTTTGTGAAAGGATAACCCCGGGGCAAGCAGGGCGTGCGTGCCGATGACGATATCGACGGTTCCTTCGCGTAACTGATCCCGCACCTGCTTGGCTTGGTCGGGTTTGGTAAAGCGCGATAATTGTCCGATTCTAAACGGCAAATCACGAAAACGGTTTTCGAAATTCTCCCGGTGCTGGCGGGCCAGAAGGGTCGTTGGGGTTAATACCGCAACCTGACACCCTTGGGATGCGATGACGAAAGTGGCGCGCAAGGCAATTTCCGTTTTGCCGAACCCGACATCGCCACAGATCAGGCGATCCATCGGTTTTCCGGACGACAAATCGGATAGAACATCGTCAATGGCGCGTCTTTGATCGTCGGTTTCGGGAAATGGAAAGCGGGCGCAAAATTCTTCATAGGGGCCATTCGAAACACGATAGGACGGCGCTTTGGCGAGGGATCGGCGGGCTGCGGTTTTAAGCAGATGATCGGCAAGGTCACGCAGACGCTTTTTGACCGCTTCGCGCCGGATCGTCCATGCGGTCGATCCCATCTTGTCGAGCGGCATATCGCCACCCCGGCCATAGCGCGATAAAATTTCAATATTTTCGACCGGCACGAAAAGAATGTCACCGCCGCGATAGCTTATCTCCAGGCAATCGTGGCTTGAATGATCGATATCAAGAGTTTTCAAACCCTGATAGCGTCCGATGCCGTGCTGACGGTGGACGAGTAATTCGCCCGGGTTAAGGACATCGTCCTCCCGCAGCGATTTTTTTTCATCTTTTTGATTGCTCCAGGATCGTCGGTGTTTGCCGCCAAAAAGATCTTGCTCGCCAATGACCAGCAAGTCGCCCGTGGAAAAACCGCTATCCAAATCAAGAAGGGCCGAAAAGGGGGATGATTCCTTTACGTCATGGATGCTGGCGGCGATCTTCGGCATCGGCAGCCCACGGCGGGAAAAGATATTTTCCACCCGACGGCGCGACGATTCATCGGTCAGGGCAATGACGGTGCGGCGTTTGCGATCGATATCCCGGGCAAGGGTGCGATACCGCGCATCGGCCGGGGTTATGCTATGATAATTCGGTGCGCCCCGGCCATTGGCATCCCAATAATTTTCCTTTGCGGCACCGGTGAAAGGGGAAAAGATGCAAGAGCGATAGAGCAAGCCATCGCGCGATGGGGATTTTTGTCCCTTATGATTGTCATTCGCCATTCGGGGAAAGCGCCAGTGATCCTTGTCCAGATACAGGGCTTTGGGCGTTGCTAGACGGGGGTTTTGATCGTTGCCGGAGGGCGCTTTGCGGGTCTTTCTTCCAAATTCCTCGATCCTTGATGAAGATAAATTCCGCCGCATGTCATAATTGGCGTGAACGGTCTCGACGAAACTGTCCATGGCCCCAAGACTGTCCGCATCGAAGGATAAAAGGCATCCCTTGTCTAAATAATGATGCAAGGGGACAAGGGAGGGTTGAAATAAAGCGAGCCAGTGGTGAATGCCGTTGGCATCACCGGATGCGACCACGTCACGATAAAAGGGGTCATTGTGTAAACCTTCCCCGGTGAGTGAGGCATAGCCGATTTTGAACGAGTGGATGGTTTCCGGCCCGCGTTCGATTTCATCGGCCGGCGTTAAGGTAATGTCTTGCGCATTGGCAATGCTAAGTTGGGAAGAAGGGTCAAAAGTGCGAATATCTTCAATCACATCGCCAAAGAAATCGATGCGAAAAGGGTGATCGGCATCGGGGGGGAAAATATCCAAAAGACCGCCGCGCCGGCAGAATTCGCCGACCATGCGGGTTGTGTCGACGCGTTGATAGCCATAGCGCAGCGCATAATCCTCGATCTTTTGCTGGCGCAGATTCTGTCCGCTTTTAATGATCCATTGGCCGTTTTGGAAATATTGGGCCGGGGGAAGGCGTTGCATGGCTGCGGCGGCGGTTGTGATGATGATGCGCTTGCCGGGGTTTGGCCGCGCAAGTTGGGCGCATCCACGCATTCTTGCCGCCATTGTCGCTTTGCCGGGAGATATAAGGCTATAGGGCGGGCAGTCCCAGGCAGGAATGTGAATGATGTCAATTCCCGGGGCAAAAAAGGCCAGCGTCGAAAGCAATGACTGGGCCCGTCGGTCGTGTTCCGCGATATGCAGAATTTCATCGATTCCATCACGTTCAATAAGTCCGGCCAGGAAAAAGGCCACCATTGACGGGGGCATTTGACCGATGGTCAAACCATGTTTAATGGGAGGAAATTGCATCTTTAGCTTTGCCGTGACCAAGGGTGTGGTGCCGCAGGTGATCGATCATGGAACCATTGATGGTCTTTGGCGGTTTTTCACCGCTGATAATCCAGGCATGAATATCGGCATCGCTTTGCGCCAGAATATGTTCGAAATGGTCCAACTGATCGGCATTAAACGAAGCCAGATGGGACAACGCGAAGGGGGCGAGAAGCATTTCGGTTTCGCGCTTGCCGCGGTAACAACAGCGAAAATATATTTTTTTTAGGCGGGGGTCGGTAAAATGCATGGTGTCGCAAGTTGCTTTAGTGCCGAAAGAACCATAAATTATCCCGATATGCGCGGCGGAACGGGGACGCGATCGCCATCATCACGGGAGGACGGACATGACCTATAAATCACCATTCATGCGCCAAGCGCAAGAGCGGGGTTTTTTCCACCAATGCAGTGATGACGAAGGGATGGACGTGCTTCTTGCCGCCAATGGAGAGGGGCGCGCCAAAGATGGGCAAAAGAAAGGCCGACCGATCGGTGCGTATGTCGGTTTTGACGGCACCGCTTCGTCATTGCATGTCGGTAATCTTGTATCGATCATGTTGCTGCGTTTGTTCCAGCGTTGCGGCCATCGACCGATTGTTCTGCTGGGCGGGGGGACAACCAGGGTTGGCGATCCGTCCGGTAAGGAGGAAAGCCGTCGTCTGATCGGGCATGATGCGATCCGCGCGAATTTGGCATCTTTTTCCGAAACGTTTCATCGCTTCCTGGACTTTCGTGGGCCCAACGCGGCCATGGTGGTGGATAACGGCGAGTGGCTCGATAACCTTAATCACTTGACGTTCTTGCGTGACATCGGTCGTCATTTTTCGATGAGCCGCATGTTAAGTCAAGATTCGGTTCGCCTGCGGTTGGAACGCGAGCAAAATCTATCTTTTCTCGAATTCAATTATATGGTTTTGCAGGCGTATGATTTTCTTGAAGTTTCGCGCCGCAATATCTGTCCGATTCAAATGGGTGGCTCCGATCAATGGGGCAATATTTTATGTGGAGTCGAGCTTGGACGAAGGGTCGATAACCGGCCTTTGTTTGCCTTGACGTGTCCTTTGATCGTGACGTCGGATGGACGCAAAATGGGTAAAACCGCCCGTGGGGCGGTATGGTTGGACGCGCAACGGACAAGCCATTGGGATTATTGGCAATTCTGGCGCAATGTTGCGGATGATGACGTATCTCGGTTCTTGAAACTCTTTACCGATCTTGATGTGGATACCATTGATACCCTTTGCCGGGGCGATATCAATCAGGCTAAGAAAACCCTTGCGGATCAAGCAACGACCCTTTGCCATGGGTCGGATGCGGCGGCGGCCATTCGAAAACGGGCGGCCGAGGTTTTTGAAAAGGGTGGCCGTGGCGGCATGGGCATGACGGTGCCTGCGGGTGATATTGCCGATGGAATGTCGCTTTTTCGGCTTTTGAATCATTGTTCTTTGGCGGCATCCGGCGCGCAGGGGCGGCGTTTGGTGCGGGCCGGTGCGGTGCGGCTGAATGGGGAAAAAGTCCATGACGAGACATATGTTGTCGGCAAAACGGATTTTGCCGACGACGGGACTCTTCACCTGACCGTCGGCAAGAAGCAGCATCGTTTGCTGAAGATCGGGTGATTGGAATTTGCGCCCTTTAGGCATGATCCCCCCCCATGCCGATATGGACCATGCCGGTATGGAAAAGAATGGCCCGCTGCTGACGCTTGGGTGATTGGAATTTGCGCCCTTTAGGCATGATCCCCCCATGCCGATATGGACCATGCCGGTATGGAAAAGAATGGCCCGCTGCTGAAGCTTGGGTGATTGGAATTTGCGCCCTTTAGGCATGATCCCCCCATGCCGGTGGACCATGCCGGTGGCGATAAAATGGCCCGCCCATGGGTATATGGGGGGATGATCGGCCAAGGATATGATGCGTGGCGGGTACCCTTAAAAGGGCGTGCGCTTGAGGGTATCGGGTGGATCGGATGGATCGGCAGCATCCGTGTCGGGGGCGCTGAAAAGATCAAAGATACGACGAAATATGCCCGGTGTCAGGGCCGAGAGCGGATTAAGGGCGACCTTGGGGTCTTCCGACGTTCCGCTCAGGCTGTAGCTTGCCGCCAGGGCATTTCTTTTCTGATTATCGGTGAGGATCGTTCCCAAAATCGGAATGTTGCTGAGGATAGAGTTAAGCGTATAGGCGGGAATGACTTCCCCGCGCATCGAGATCATGTCGTCTTTGGTGTCCAGGGTGCCTGAAAAAGTGATCCCAAGGGAAGAATTGGACATGCTTGCATCGGTGAGTGTCAACGTATTGCCATCGAGGTCGAAGGGGATGCGCAGACGATCAAAGGGCATGCTTTCATCCTGGGTCAGACGATTAAATATACCGGTGAGAGACGGCAATGAAAGAAGCTGTAGAAAAAGGGGTGATTCGTGCACGGCGTAATCGCGCATTTTCATCACTCCCGTGATCTTATCTTGGGCGATGATTCCTTGGAGATTCAGATCCCCACCACGGATTTGGTGGTAGAGATCGAGGCGCTCCATCAGGGCGCCGCCATCGTTACTCGTTAAATCGAGGCGCATCGAGGTATCGCTTTTATGGGTGGCACGCACGCGAACGGAGTGCTTGTCGTCGATGGCCGCTTTGGCTTCGATATGGCGCAATATGCCCCGCTGACTGTGGATTCGACCGATGGCATCACGCAATGGTTTGCCGGCCGGTAATTGCAGAGATGCGATATGAAAAGAAAGGGTGAAATCGACCGGGTTATCCGATGTGGGCGTGGGTTCGTCCGGCGTATCGGTCAAGGAAAAATAGGGCGATAAATCAATGGCGGCGGCATCCAGCGTCGCGTCGATACGATCGGCACTGCGCCAGTCAAGGCGCAATTGACCGCGATTGGTTGCTTTTTCGCCATCCAGGACAAAATCTTCAATCGTGAGCATTCGGGGTCTGCCATCGGCTTCCAGAGTGCCTTTTCCTCGGGCCTTTAACGTCGCGCCGGTAAAGACGGCGCGCGTCACGGTTGCCGTATCGCCTTCATCGTCGGTGGTGATATCCGCGCTAAGGGATGCGGCATCGCCTTCCGGTTTTTCCCAGTCGATCATCGGCAAAGCCATTCGGGCATGTTCCAGATCAAAGATGGCCGCCGTCCGGTCGGTGCCGTTGATGAAGCTTTCTATCGTCAGGTCAACCCCTATCCGGCCATCCAGATAAGAGGACAATCCAACCGTGTCGATATGCCGCGAATCAAGGGTCATATGCGCTTGATAGCGTCGTTCCAATCCGTTCTCATCGTCGAGAAAATCATAATAGGCCGTGACCTTTGCCGGAATCGTGCCGATTCGTGCGTGTCCGCTAAGGTGCATGCCTTTTCGGTCTAGGGATATATCCATCATCGCGTCATTCAGATCATTTCCGTTGACGAAATCGCGAATGTCTAGGTTTTCCAAACGGCCTTGGGCGCTTAGGGCAACGTCATCGATGACCAAATCTTTGCGCAGCGGAAACTGAAAGCGGGCTTGTCCATCGACCCGGCCGATGGTGATCGGTTGATCAATTTCCATGCGTTCCCGGGCGCGCAGCGGTGGATGATCGAGAATATCGATCAAATCCTTTAGCGGCCCGGCGATGGGCAGGATGATATCGGCAAGTTCGATATCGGTATCCAAATCATACAGATATACCCACCCGTCATGAACGGGTAGATCGCCGACCGTGGCCGAGAGAACCGATATATCAAAGCGTTGCGTGTTAAAAACGGCCGTGGCTTCGATATTGCGGGCGGGGGGCATGCCATCGACATAATCGACGCTGACGGCACTGAAATCGATATTGCCTTCCAGACGATGGATGGCAAAGACAAGGGAATCGGTATTGGGCATATGGATAGCAAAATCAATATGGGCACGCGATGCCTTGCCGTCATTCATATTGACGGTGAACCAGTTGCGCGTCGGTTGGGCCATATGTTTGGGCCAAAGACGCTTGATCATGGCAATGGGGATATCCTGTACGGTCGCATCGCCTTGCAAAATATAGGATTCACCTTCCATCTTTCCGTGTGCGGTCAGGTCAAAAATGGTGTCTTGGGCCGTTGCCGTGAAAAATATATCGTCGGTGGATGCCGATGGGCGGTTTAGCATCAACCGCATGGTGGCATTCCGGATCGATTGTCTTTGGGCCGTTTTCTTGCCGTTCTTCGGTGTTTCGGCATCGTTGCCTTGGATGTCGATTTCTCCTTGTCCGGCGATGATATCGACGGCAATCGAATGCATATGGCCATCGGCGTTGATTTTGCTTTGCAGAGTGCCGTCGATCGGCAGATCAAGGCCGGAGAGCCAGGCAAGACGGGGTTTGCTGCATGATGCAAAATGGGCCGGTGTGATGGTGGAAAAATCGATATCAAGGGTCGCGTCATCGCCGTTATCCGCATGTTGGTAAGACATGCGCCATTGATTGACGATTGGCGCGTCGTTGATATTTTGATCCGGATCGATGCCCGAATGAATTCCCGGATCGATGCCCGAATCGATAAGGGCGCAGGATGGACGCAGAAAGTTCATATCGGCGTTCGCGCGCAGGGTGTTTTTTTGGCGCAGAAAAGACAGCTCGACAAGGGACCATTGCCACCGTTGGCCATAGGCATCCAAAGAAAGGATCGAGTCGCGAATGCCGACCTCTAGGGTGCTACTTGGAATCGATTTGCGCCATTTCTCGTAGCGCGCGGCCAAAAGAGGCAAATCTTTTGAGAGGCGTTTGATGAATGAAATAGCGTTTGCTTCATGATTTTTATCGGGGCTTTTATCGGGAAGGGTAAAATGCAATGACAATCCCTGAAAGAAAAGAGCGGAAGGGATAATCGAAGCGCGCAAAAAGGATGTCCAGCTTATGATGAAGGACGCAACAGGCGCTTCGAGAACGATCGAATGTTGCGCGTCCTTGATCCGCAGGTTGGAAAGACGAATGGCCGGGGAGGTGTCTTTTGCGCTCCAGGTTAGAAAAGCCCGGTCGTAATCCACGTCATAGCCAATTTGGGTTTGGGATAAGCGATCTTGAAAATATCCCTTGGCAAAATCCAGGGGGAGGGGGGAAAAGGCGACAAATGTCCAGAAAAAAACGATCGCAATCGTCACGCCGATACACGTGGTGGTCATGATTTTGGCCACCTTTTTATCCATATAGCGCAGGGCCGGATAAATGTATTTCGAAAGAATCGACATGGATAATATTTCGAGAAACAATGCTTCTGATGTAAACGCTGCGGCTATGATAGAGTAAAAGCATATGGGTGCAAATAATTCCCCCCTTGGCGCATCGGATGGAAAGCGCGCTCCCCTATTCGATGTCGAGCAACTGCGCGAAGGCGTGATCGATTCTGCCCGGGTGCCGCGGCCGATGCATATGCCGCGGGCAAAGCAGTCCCTGGCTTTGCTGCCCCCCGCATCGGCCGATTTGGCCACGGATCCGGCCATCCGCCCGACGATGCTTTGTGTCTTTGATCACTCCCCTTATCTGCGTTCTTTGATATGCCGCCATCCGGAAACGGTCAGGCAATTATTCACGGATGGCCCGAAATCCGTCCTACGTCAGATCATGGGCGCGGTATCGGCCTTGCCGCCCGATACGCCAAAGCGGTCGGCGATGGCGGCACTGCGCCAATCCAAGCAACGGGCGGCGATAGCGATTGCCCTTGCCGATATATCGAAGATATGGGCATTGGATGACGTGACGTTGGCGTTAAGTCTATTCGCCGAGGCGGTTCTTGATAAAGCGGTGTCGATTTTATGCCGCGATATCGCGGATAGTGATGAACAGGCAACGTTTTTGCGGGATTGTTACGTCCTTCTTGCGGTGGGAAAATTGGGTGGGGGTGAGCTTAACTATTCCAGCGACGTCGATGTGATCGCCCTTTTTGATATTCCGCCCGATGACGCGCCCAATGATGCGCCCAATGACACGCACGGTGCGGGCAAGAAACGGCATTACCCGGATATCAAGGGACAAGCCCCGATGCTGTTTTCCCGTTTGACTCGTGATCTCGTCCGGCTGATCGAGCAACGCACCGATGATGGTTACGTTTTGCGGGTTGATTTGCGGCTGCGTCCCGACCCGCTCTCCAGCAACCTTTGCGTGTCCCTGGACGGGGCGTTATCCTATTACGAGAGTGTCGGACAAAACTGGGAGCGCGCGGCGATGATCAAAGCGCGTCCGATTGCCGGGAATAGAGAACTTGGCCGGCGTTTTATCGATCATTTGCAACCCTTTATCTGGCGGCGCAATCTTGATTTTGCCGCCATCCGCGATATTCAGTCAATCAAGCGTCAGATCGATGCGTCCCGCCCCGTTACCGGCAGGGGTACCGGTATGGGTATTGGCGGGGGTACCGGTATGGGTACTGGTAGGGGTACTGGCGGGGGTATGGGTGGTTCCGTTTCCGGACGGGAAGGCCCCGTTCCGGCGACGATGGATAAAAATGGCGATGCAGCACCATCTCCATTATCCGGATGGGATGTGAAATTGGGGCAGGGCGGCATTCGTGAAATTGAGTTCTTCGTCCAAACGCAACAACTGATCTATGGCGGGCATTATCCGGATTTGCGCGTCTCTTCGACATGTGAGGGTTTGCGGCAATTGGTCAAGTTGGAAAGAATTGACCGCACGGCATATAACCGAATGCTCGAGGCCTATCACTTCTTTCGCCATCTTGAGCATCGCTTGCAGATGATTAACGATTGCCAAACCCATCGTTTGCCGACGACATTACCGCAAATCGAAAACCTGGCCCGTTTCCTCGGGTTTGGCAGTCGGGCCGCTTTCGAGCGTCGTTGCCATCGCCATCGCGATCGGGTGCAGACCATATACCGCGCTCTTTTTCGCCGGTCGGAACCCTTGGGCGCATCCGGCAGTCTTGTCTTTACCGGGGTTGACGATCATCCGGAAACCGTCGCCACCCTTGCGAAAATGGGTTTTTCCGATCCGGCCCATATCGGCGCGACCATCCGTCGCTGGCACCATGGGTGCTATCCGTCCACCCGTTCCGAGCACTCGCGCCAGTTGTTGACCGAACTTATTCCCGGCCTGCTTGAGGCCTTTTCCGATAGTGCCGATCCCCATACGGCGTTTACCGGATTTGATCGTTTTTTATCCTTATTGCCGGCCGGCGTGGCCCTGTTTAGTCTTTTCAGCGCCCGTCCGGTTTTGATCCGATTTCTTGCCTCGATCATGGGTAATGCGCCCCGTCTGGCCGAACGTCTGGCCCGCCGCCCGTTGCTTTTCGATCAGGTGATCCTGCCCGGGTTTTCGGATCCTTTGCCGACGTTCCAGGCAATGGCCGCCGATTTGGATCGGCGTTTGGCGGATTCGGAGGATTTTCCGCATCGTCTGGATGTGGCCCGTATTTGGGGTAAGGATCATAAATTCCGCTTGAACGTCCATCTTCTGTTTGACCGAATAGACGCAATCGAGGCAATGCCGGTCTATAGCGACCTTGCCGATGTCCTGCTGCAAGGTCTTTTCCCCTGGTTGGAAAAAGAATTCATCCGTCAATATGGCGTTATCGAAGGCCATTCCCTCGCCATCGTCGGGATGGGTAAATATGGCGGGCGCGAAATGCGGGCGGCATCGGATTTGGATATATTGATGATCTATGGCCCGGATGAAACAAAGCATAAGGGCAACGCCAGCGACTTGCCCGATTCGTTGTATTTCGTCCGTCTATCCCAGCGTTTTATCAATGCCGTTTCAGCCCATACGGCCGAAGGTGAACTATATACGGTCGATGGGCGATTGCGCCCTCTTGGTCGCGGGTCGGCCATTGCCTGCGGATTGGATGCTTTTTGCCGTTACCATCGCGAATCGGCTTGGGGTGTCGAACATATGGCATTGACCCGGTTTCGAATTGTTATCGCGCCGCCTGCGCTGCGCCGATCGTTAACGCATCATATCCGCCAGATTTTATGTCTGCCGCGGGATCGGGAAAAATTAGCCGTGGGGGCGCTTGATACACGAACGAAAATGGTGGCGGAACACGGCGGGCCAAGTCCCGATGATCGAGACGGTAAGAGTTTGCTGAAGGTCAAGCATATGCGCGGTGGAATCACCGATATCGAGTTCATTGTCCAATATTGGCAATTGATTCATGCGCACCGCCATCCCCGGGTTCTTTCCTGCAATACGCTGGATGCGATACGGCGTTTGGCCGGTGCCGGCTGTATCGACCGGGACGATGCCGAGGCATTATCCGAGGCATTAACCCTTTGGCACCGTTTGGAAGCGTTAATTCGCCTTTGTCTACGGTCGGATTTTGCCCCGGCGGATGCGCCGCCGGGATTGAAGAATCTGATTTCTACGGCGGCCAGGGTCAAGGATAGTGCCGATTTAACCGATACCATTCGGCAACGCGCGGCGGCGGTGCGGGAAATTTTCATCCAAGTTTTCGGTCGGCTTTAGACGGTTTTCGGTCGGCTTTAGACGATGGTGCTGTCGTTTCGGATATTCTCGGGCTAGAATGGGCGGTCGAATATAATGACATCCGGGCATAATAACATGTGGAAAGGGATGGATTATGGAATGCGTTATCGGTCGAAAAGCACCGTCTTTCACGTGCGTTGATGACCGGGAACAAATCGTGCGTTCGGACGATTTGCTTGGTCATCCGTGGGTTTTGTATTTTTATCCAAAGGACAACACAAGTGGCTGTACGCGCCAAGCCTGTGACTTTCGCCGACGTATAGATGATTTCACGCGCCAAGCCGTGCGCGTTATTGGGGTATCAAAGGACAGCATCGCCAGCCACCGGCGTTTCCGTGAACGCTACCAGCTTCCCTTCACGTTGTTGAGTGATGCGGACACGCGGGTGTGCCAATCTTACGGGGTATGGGTGGAAAAATCGATGTATGGGCGCCGCTATATGGGGATCGAGCGTTCGACCTTTCTTGTCGATGGCAAGGGGATATTGATCAACGCCTGGCGCAAGGTCAAAGTGCCGGGCCATGTGGATGCGGTGGTCGGGTGTCTGGCCGATCTTTGATGGCTCAAGGTATGCCCGGCGGACGAAATCCGCGCAGGCCCCCATCCATTATCGTGACGCGGTTGCCAACCCGAATTAAGGCGCAGGCCCACCGATTATCGTGACGTGGTGGCCGACCGCATTAAGGCGCAGGCCGATCCATTATCGTGACGTGGTTGCCGACCGGATTAAGGCGCAGGCCCACCGATTATCGCGACGTGGTGGCCGACCGGATTAATCGGCGACTTTCAATAATGATTCCAAGGGTATATCAAGATTGGCGCGGGCACCAAGGGCGGTCAGTTCAATGATAGAGGCCGCCGCAACGGGCATCGTTTTTGCTTTGATCAGCACGCAAATCGCGGCCTGCATCGTCCCGCCGGTCGCAATCAGATCGTCGACGACAACAAGTCGCCCCCCGGTCGGGGCAATGCCGGTTTGCACCTCGATCGTGTCTTGTCCGTATTCCAGATCATAGTGATGGCGGATAAGATCGCCCGGAAGTTTGCCCTTTTTCCGTATCATTAAGATTCCGCATCCAAGCCGTTCCGCCAAGGGGGCGGCGACAAGGAAACCCCGCGCCTCAATGGCGGCCAACATATCGGGACGATAGGGGGCAATGCACTCTTCCATCCGGTCGAGGGTCTTTTTCCAAGCGGCCCCGTTGGCGATAAGGGTCGCGATATCGTAGAACAGTATGCCTTTCTTGGGAAAGTCGCGAATCTGGCGCAGGTGTTTCTTAATATCCATTGATCGAAATATCCACATATCTTGCCATCGGCAAGAACAATTATCGCATGCCCCATCATATCAATCGAGTGGAATGACGTCCATCACCAAGGTTCGTGATTTGCCCGCATGACCTCTTTCATCACCAAGGTTCGTGATTTGCCCGCATGACGTCTTCCCTTCGGATATTTTTTTCCGGACATGGGGTCGATGGTGGGCAAAAGAAGGGCCCGTATCGATCCAATGCTCATCCGACCGGAATGGGCTGGCGTTTGGGGGTCTTTTTGGTTTTGGCTTTTTTATCGTATGGGGGTTTATCCGTCGGATTGGTCGGGGATTCGGGCGTGGGATTGGGGAAAGTCCCTTTGGACGCGCGCTTCGAAGGGGGCCGGGCGGGGTCTTTTTTGGCAGAGATGGTGAATGCCGGTTTATTCCGTTTCAGGGATACCCGGACGTTGCCGCCACTGGACAACCGCCCGAAAAGAATATCATCGGCAAGCGATTTTTTAACCTCTTCTTGAATCAGGCGTTGCAAGGGACGCGCCCCATTGCTTGGGTCATGTCCTTTTTCGGCCAGCCACGCGCAGGCTTCGTCACTGAAGGTGATGCCGATTCCTTTGCTTTGCAGCTGGGTCGACAAGGCGGCCAATTGTTTGTCGAGAATGCGGCGAACGGTCGCCGGAGTGAGGGGGGAAAAATGGATGATGGAATCAAGGCGATTGCGAAATTCGGGGGAGAAAAGGCGTTCGATATCTTCGCTTTCCTCACCGCTGCGGTCATTTCGGCCAAAACCGAGGGCGGCTTTGGCGATGCGATGGGCACCGGCATTGGTCGTCATGATGATAATGGCATTTCGGCAATTCACCTTCTTGCCGTTATGATCGGTCAGAAAGCCGTAGTCCATCATCTGCAGTAAAATATTGAAAATATCACGATGGGCTTTTTCGACCTCGTCCAGAAGAAGAACGCAGTGGGGATGTTGTTCAAGGGCGTCGGTCAAAAGCCCGCCTTGCTCGAACCCGACATAACCGGGCGGCGCGCCGATCAAGCGCGACAATGAATGGCTTTCCATATACTCGGACATGTCAAAGCGGTTCAGGGTAATATCGAGGTGCCGGGCAAGTTGGCGTGATGCTTCGGTCTTTCCGACCCCGGTCGGCCCGGCGAAAAGATAACAACCGATCGGCTTTTCCGGATCGCGCAGATCAATGCGGGATAATTTCACGGCATTGACAAGGGTGTGCAGGGCCTCGTCCTGACCGAAAATGGTCTGTTTCATTTGTGCTTCAAGGTCGCGCAGTATATCGGCATCGTCGGTTCCCATGCGCCGGGGCGGGACTTGGGCGATGGTGGAAATCAGCTTTTCGATATCGCGCACGCCGATTCTTTTTTTGCGCTTATAAACGGGGTTTGACCGTTGCTTTGCCCCGGCTTCATCGATGACATCGATGGCCTTGTCCGGCAATTTGCGATCATTGATATAGCGCTGTGAAAGGGTGACCGCACTGCGGATGGCGGCATTGCTGTAAAGGACTTTATGGTGTTTTTCATAGGCTTTTTTCAACCCGTGCAGAATGCGCACGGCATCTTCGGTGTCGGGTTCATGGACATCGATTTTCTGGAAGCGGCGAAGCAGGGCGCGATCTTTCTCCAAGTGATTGCGATACTCTCGATAGGTGGTTGCGCCAATACAGCGCAGACCGTCGGAAAGGGCGGGTTTGATCAGGTTGGCTCCGTCCATGGCACCGCCACTGGTGGCACCGGCACCGATCAGGGTATGGATTTCATCGATGAACAAGACCGGGTGATCTTCTTCTTTGAACGCGTCAATGATCGATTTCATGCGTTCTTCAAAATCACCGCGATAGCGGGTGCCGGCAAGAAGGGCGCCCATATCCAAGGCGTAAATGCGGGCTTTGACAAGGTGCTCGGGAACCTTGCCGGTGGCAATCCGGGCGGCAATCCCTTGGGCGATGGCTGTTTTGCCAACTCCCGGATCGCCAATCAACAAGGGGTTGTTTTTGACTCGGCGGGACAGGATATGGATCATTCTTTTGATTTCCTTATCTCTGCCGATAAGCGGATCGCAATCGCCTTTTTCAAAACGCCGGTTTAAATCAATGCACCATTGCCGGATCGGATCTTTGGCGTTTTTACCCGGGTCTTGACGGTGCTCGCTTTTTTGTGACCGGCGCACGGTGACTCTTGCCGAAGACGGCCGTCGGGCAATGCCATGCGAAATGTAATTCACAACGTCCAGGCGCGATACGTTCTGCCGACGAAGAAAATACAGGGCATGGGATTCCCGCTCGGAAAACATGGCGGCAAGGACATGCGGGCCACCGACATCATCGGAATTTTCACTCGAACGCATGTGCGATACCGCGCGTTGCAAAGCACGCTGGAAGGCCAAGGTCGGTTGAATATCGATTTTTTTGGTTAATCGTGGGACTTCATCGGTCAAAAATTGACGCAGATCTTTTTCAAGACGATCGATATCCACGTGGCAAGATTCAAGAACTTGGCGCGAATCGGTGTCGTCAATCAGGGCCAGTAAAAGATGTTCGAGAGTCGCGTATTCATGGCGAAATTCACGGGCAAAACGCACGGCTCGGCGAACGCTTTTTTCAAGATCGGGGGATAACATCCGTATTATTCCTTTTCAATCAGGCACTGCAGAGGGTGCTCTTGCCCGCGGGCACTCTCAATGACTTGGCAGGCTTTGGTTTCGGCAATTTGGTATGGGTAAATCCCACACACACCGGAACCACGGCGATGGATATGAAGCATGATACGGGTCGCTTCCTCCATCGTTTTTGCAAAAATCTTTTGTAAAATGTGGATAACAAATTCCATCGGCGTGTAATCATCATTGACCAATACCACCTTATACAAGGCCGGTTTTTTCGGCTTGGTGTATTCTTCGGTGCGGTCAATAACAACGCTTTCCTGTCCGGGCTTTTCGTCCCCTTGGCCATCCCCTTGGCCATCTCCTTGATGCGGGACATCGGCGGCGTGCGGGCCACCGTCATATTGTCCCCGGTTATGGCATGGCCCTTTGCCACGGGTTTGCCGATCACGCCGATCACGATGGTTTGATCGGTTGGTTGAGTCGTGCACGTTATCCGGCAAATTATTCGGAGCCATGGAAATATTCCTAGAGTGGTCTTGCCGTGGCATCACCGCCGCCGGGATGTCCGCCCGGGATGTTTGCCCCGGGTTTTTGCCCCGGGTTTTTGAGCGGGATGCCATCCGGTGCCATCGATGCGCGGGCCGGTGTAATCCGGGCCGGCGTAATGCGATCCGATGCCATCGATGCGCGGGCCGGCGTAATCCGGGCCAGCGTAATCCGATCCGATGCCATCGATGCGCGGGCCGGCGTAATCCGATCCGGCGTAATCCGATCCGGCGTAATCCGATCCGATGCAATCAATGCGCGGGGTTGGACAAGAAATCTTTATTTTATCAACAAGATAAGCTAGAGTAATGGGCGGTTCCTTGATTTAATTGAAGATCGTTCATTATTTTACTCCATTCCCGATATAAAGAGAAGATATCCTTTGTCCGGATTAAACGGTTTTCTCTGATGTGGTTTTCATCCGCGTTTCGTTCGCAAAAGCGGGCGTTTTGTCATTTGATCGACAAATGGGTGATCGACAAATGGGCAATAGACAGGCGGGCGACGGGGCGGGGCGGCCCGGCCCGATATGGGCGCCATTTAATGGCATCGGGCTTGGTGCCACGAGGTTTGATACCACGAATTTTGATGCTGTGGATTGCGGTCTTGTCGATTGCTTTGACGGTCAACCCGGCTTGGGCGGCACGCGCCAAACACGCCCGTCCGTTGCCGTCGGAAGTGGCCATCGACTTTGATTCCGGCACGGTTTTGCATTCCGTCAATATGGATGTCCAGCGTCGGCCGGCGTCCTTGACGAAAATCATGACCCTTTATCTTGTTTTTGCGGCCCTTGATGCGGGTACCTTAACGATGGATGACCGTCTTTCCGTTTCCCGCACGGCCAGCGGCCGATCGCCCTCGAAATTGTATCTGCAGCCCGGCCAAACGATTAGTGTGCGCAACGCGATCAAGGCATTGGTGACAAAATCGGCAAATGATGTCGCGACGGTGATTGCGGAACATTTGGGAAATGGTTCCGAGCGTCGCTTCGCGAAAAAGATGACCCGCATGGCCCGTGATCTTGGCATGACCCGAAGTGTTTTTCGAAATGCTTCCGGCCTGCACCATTCGCGTCAGGTCAGCACGGCCCGCGACATTGCTCTTTTGTGCCGACGGATGCTGCTCGATTTTCCCCATTATTACAGCTATTTCTCGATGCGTCGGTTTAGTTGGCGAGGCAAATCTTACAAAAATCACAACAATTTGCTTAATCAACCCAAGGTGGATGGCATCAAGACGGGCTATCTGCGCCGGTCGGGATTCCATATTGCCGTTTCGGCCAAACGCGGTAAAAGCCGCGTGATTGCCGTGGTGATGGGCGGCAAGAATAGCGGTGATCGCGATCGGCGAGCAGAATATTTACTGCAGGATATTCTCGATTCGGACAAGCTGCAAAAGAGACTTGCTTTCGGGACGGTATTATCACGACCACCGTCGATCATCGTATCGGATCGGGCCCGCCTGAAACACGGGAATGGACAATCGGGCGCGGGTATCGGTGTCGCAGATAAGGGCACGATCGCCCAATCCCAAAACGCCCAACCCAAAAACGATCAAATCCGGATAAATTCCGGACAGTGGCGGATTCAAGTCGGTGCCTTCCACCGGCGTGAAAGGGCTTATTTAGCGGCGGAGAAAAGCATGGAATCCGTCACGGATCATCTGGATCGCGCGTTCGATAGGCCAACCCATATCCAGATTATTCCCCGCCAAAAGCGGAAAAGACGCTTGTATTTGGCGCGATTGACCGGGTTTGTCGGTCGAAAAGACGCATATATGGCATGCCGCGTTCTGAAAAAAGCCGGGATGGATTGTTTGCCGATTGCGCCTTCTTGATGATGCCCTCTTGATGCCCTCTTGATGCCCTCTTGATGCCCACTTGATGATGGATGCCGGATGGGCGCCGATGGATTGTTTGCCGGTGGTGTCTTCTTGATGATGCCCACTTGATGCCCACTTGATGATGGATACCGGATGGGCGCCGATGGATTGTTTGCCGATGGTGTCTTCTTGATGATGCCTTCTTGATGCCCTCTTGATGATGGATACCGGATGGGCGCCGATGGATTGTTTGCCGATGGTGCTTTCTTGATGATGCCCACTTGGATACATGCGACGGCGGTAATGAAACCGGTCGATAGCGGTATGGCTCACCGCCCGTTTGCGGCGGATGGAAAAGCGGGCAGAGTCATGATACGGGCCATAATACGGGCGGATAAGTCGTGGGCCAATTGTCGTGGGGCCAATTAAGGAAAAATGCCATGGCGGCGGCAAGAATGCACGGGTGGAACGGAGAGTTTCGAATAATCGACGGTGGTAATTGAATATGTATTTTTCCTATCCCATATTACTTCAAATGTTACTCAGTGTTATGGCAGGATGGAACGATGGTTTTTAGGATGATTCGAAGATTGGTTGCTTTGTTCGATAAGCGGCTATATTCTCACGGCTCTTTGTCTGTCTTTTTCTTTTGGGTACGCACTTTTGAACAAACTGACCTTAGGTTGCGGGGGCGTATGGGCGGCACGGACTAGTGCGCCAATTCTTTTTGTATCAAGAATATCGGGAAAGAATCTATGACGAAAAAGCCGGAAAAAAAATCGACACCGCTTCTTGACGATGTCAAAATTCCCGCCGATCTTCGCGGTTTTTCTACCGCACAGCTCAAGCAGCTGGCCGATGAGTTGCGTGATGAAGTGATTGATGCCGTATCGGCAACCGGCGGGCATCTTGGTGCGAGTCTCGGCGTTGTCGAGTTGACGGTCGCCCTGCACTATATTTTCAAAACGCCGCATGATCGATTGATTTGGGATGTCGGGCATCAATCCTATCCGCACAAGGTTCTTACCGGGCGGCGTGATCGCATTCGCACCCTGCGTCAACCCGGCGGTTTGTACGGTTTCACCAAGCGATCCGAGAGTGATTATGATCCCTTTGGGGCGGCGCATTCTTCGACCTCGATATCGGCGGCTCTTGGAATGGCGGTGGCGCGCGACATCAAGAAAGAAAAGCGGGATGTGATTGCGGTGATCGGCGATGGTGCGATATCGGCCGGCATGGCCTATGAAGCGATGAACAACGCCGGATATATGGACGAGCGTTTAATCGTAATCTTGAATGACAACGATATGTCGATTGCCCCGCCGGTCGGCGCGATGAGTGCGTATCTTTCCCGCTTGATTTCGGGAAAGGCGTATAAGTCCCTGCGCGATATCGCGCGCGGTGTCGTCCGAAAACTGCCGAAAAGTATCGAAAAAGCCGCGACGAGGGCGGAAGAATACGCCCGTGGAATGGTCACCGGCGGTACGTTGTTTGAGGAATTGGGGTTCTTCTATATCGGGCCGATTGACGGTCATAATTTGGATCATCTTTTGCCCGTTTTACGCAATGTCCGTGACACCAAGCAAAATGGTCCGGTTCTCGTGCATGTCGTTACGGAGAAAGGGCATGGTTATGCGCCGGCGGAAAAATCGGCCGACAAATACCATGGCGTCGGCAAGTTCGATGTCTATACGGGAAAACAATTCAAAGCGGCGGCGACAGCGCCGTCGTACACGTCGGTATTTGCCGACAGCCTGATTCAAGAGGCCAAGAAGGATCCGTTGGTGGTGGCGATTACCGCGGCCATGCCTTCGGGAACCGGAATTAACAAATTTATGGAGCATTTTCCCGACCGTTGCTATGACGTCGGTATTGCCGAGCAGCACGCCGTCACTTTCGCGGCGGGCTTGGCGACCGAGGGCATGAAGCCATTTGCCACAATCTATTCGACCTTTTTGCAAAGGGCCTATGACCAAGTCGTTCATGATGTCGCGCTCCAGTCCCTGCCGGTGCGATTTGCCATTGACCGAGCCGGTCTTGTCGGGGCGGACGGCCCGACCCATGCGGGGTCTTTTGACATTACCTATCTGGCGACACTGCCGAATTTTATCGTCATGTGCCCTTCGGATGAGGCCGAATTGACCCACGCCGTTGCCACTGCGGTATCGATCGATGATTGTCCCTTCGCTTTTCGTTATCCGCGCGGCGAATCGGTCGGTATCGGCGTTCCGGATCGGGGTGAGGTTCTTAAAGTCGGCAAGGGTCGGATCATGCGTGAGGGGACGACGGTGGCTCTTTTATCCTTGGGCCCGCGCTTGCATGAAGCGTTGGCCGCCGCCGAGGATCTGGAGCGACGAGGTCTTTCAACCACGGTTGCCGATGGGCGTTTTGCCAAACCGATTGACAAGGATATGATTCGTTCTTTGGCTCAAAATCACGAGGTATTGATCACGATTGAGGAAGGTTCGGTCGGGGGCTATGCCGCCCATGTTATGGGCTTTTTGGCGCATGCCGGAATGCTGGAAAATGGCCTTAGATTTCGACCGATATATTTTCCCGATATCTTTATTCCCCACGGCAAGCCGGAGGAACAATATGAACAAGCGGCCATGAATGCCCGCCATATTGTCGCAATGGCGATGTCGGCATTGCCGGCCCGTTCGGTCAATATGGCGATTGGCCCATCCGGTGGTAGGGCCGAGGGAATCGGCTGATATTCTTTTTCTGCCTCGACCTTGATTGCGGTGGATATGGGTGAAAAGCAACAAGATGGGCCGTCATCCAGGCAACAATCCGGGCGTTCGCCGGGCGTTCGTCCGGATGGTGATCCCGTTGATGGGTGGGTTTCGGCAATCGTTGCCGGTGATCGCAAGACATTGGCCAAGGTTATCACCCTTATCGAATCGAGCCGCGACGACCATCGCGCTTTGGCTCAGAAGATTCTTCTTTCCATTCTTGATCGTAAATCGTCACCCGACACCTTGCGGGTCGGCATTACCGGGCCTCCCGGGGCCGGGAAATCCACCCTTATCGAAGCCCTTGGCCAGTTGGCGGTGGCGCATGGTCGGCGCGTTTGCGTTCTGGCGGTGGATCCTTCGTCGCGCCGTTCGGGGGGGTCTATTCTTGGTGATAAGACCCGAATGGAAGAATTATCGCGCTCTGACCGGGCGTTTATCCGTCCCTCTCCAAGCGGATTAACCCTTGGCGGAATTGCCCGGCATACGTTCGAGACGATTTTGTGCTGTGAAGCGGCGGGATATGATCTGATTATGATTGAAACGGTTGGCGTTGGACAATCGGAAACCGCCGTTTATGACGTCAGTGATATGTTTTTTCTTGTTCTTCCACCGGCATCCGGCGATGGCTTGCAAGGCATCAAAAAAGGTATTTTGGAAGTTGCCGATATGATTGCCGTCAATAAGGCCGATGGTGATTTGCGCTCGGCCGCGGGCCGGGCCGCCGCCGATTATGGGCGGGCTATGCATGTGATGCCGCCGTCTCGTCCGGGTTGGTCGGTGCCGGTTGATATGGTGTCGGCCCTTGGTGGCGAAGGTATCGATCGATTATGGAAACATATGGTGCGTTTTGGACAATTGCGCCGATCCGACGGTGCTTTGTCCCGGCTTCGTTCCGAACAATCGGTGGCGGCAATGTGGGCCGAAATTCGCGAACGGATCGGCGTTCGCATAAATGCCGGTGACAAAACCGGCGGATTGGAAGAAAAGGTATTTCGGATGGAAATGCTTCCGGCCCAGGCGGCCGAGCGGATTGAGGAACGGTTTTTTTCGGCGAAAGACGACCGGTGATCAAAAAAGATGCTTGACCGTTATCATTTGTTTTGTCACAAAGCGGCTGACGGGCAAGCCTTCCAGGCACGTTATTTGTGCACGGAAGCAAGCCGAGAGAACCCAAGCAAGGGAAGTGTTCCATGACCAGATATTGCGAATTGACCGGCCGGACACGTTGTTTGTGCGGGGAAGCGGGCCACGAAAACCCAAGCAAGGGAATTGCCCCATGACCAGATGTTGCGAATTGACCGGTATGAAGGTTGCTGTCGGTAATAATGTCAGCCATGCCAATAATAAAACCAAGCGCCGCTTCCACCCTAATCTGCAAAAGATTTCTTTTTTCTCGGATCTGTTGAAAGAACGTATTTCGCTACGCGTTTCCGTTCGGGCATTGCGGATGGTGGAACGCAGTGGCGGTATTGATCGCTGGTTATCGGCGGCAAGTGATGCAGGATTAAGCAAGGTCGCGTCCCGACTTAAACGTCGTATCCGACAAAAAACACCGGCCGCTTAAGGCGGGTGATCACACAGGGACAGCATTCCGGTGCGGTGTTATGTTGTTCATGGTGCAATTCCGGTCGATTTCTTTGATGCCTGAAGGGCGTTATTTGCGATGATATGGCCGATCATCCGATTCCATCCATATCGTGTAACGCCTAAAAATGTTTGAGTGGGGCGTGCTTTTTGTGCCGTTGTGCTTTGCTGCGGCATTTTTTTACGGTCGGCGTCTGGCCCATGCGCGTTCCGGTTCACATATCCGCAATCTTTGTGCCAATCCCTTTTATCACGGTTTTTATCTTGCCCTGACCACGACGCTATGGGTGACGGTGTTCCTTGTCTGTTATGGACAGATTGTCGATATCTTTCGCCATGATTATGTTTTTTCCCTATTGCCCGGCGATGTCCAAGCACTCGGGTATGATCACCGCAGTTTGGTCACCAGCCGGATAGAGGATATCGCATCGATGGTCGGAGCGGGCATTCCGCCATCGGCAGATACAAAGGATTGGATGCATGATGGTGCCGTTGCGTTACACGAATTCAATGCCTATTTGCACGGATGGAAGATCGTTCTTTCGCTTGGTTTGTATCTGATTGCGTTCATTGTCTTCTCGCGCTTGATCAGCCAACGATTCAATGCCCGGATTCGGGTGGAACGGATCGTGCGGGTTCTTTTGTTTTTTTGCGCTTGCGTGGCGGTGGCCGGTACTTTCGGCATTGTTTTCTCCATGCTTTTCGAGGCCATTGCCTTTTTCAAGGTCGTCCCTCTGCAGGATTTTTTATTCGGAACGGTCTGGGATCCGCGTTTTCAAGAAGCGGGCGACAGTGGGGCGTCCGGTGGAAATTTCGGGCTTTTGCCATTGTTGTGGGGAACGGTTTATATTTCTTTTGTCGCGATGCTGATCGCCGGCCCGATTGGGTTGATGGCGGCGGTGTTTCTTTCCCAATATGCGTCCAAACGCTGGCGCGCTTTTGCCAAGCCGGCATTGGAGATTCTCGCCGGTATACCGACGGTGGTCTATGGTTTTTTTGCCCTTGCCTTTGTCGGTCCGTTTCTGCACATTTTCGGCCAGACGATCGGGGTCGAGATCGGAACGACAAGTGTCATCGTGGCCGGTTTGGTGATGGGGGTGATGATTATTCCCTATGTATCCAGTTTATCGGAAGATATTTTATCGGCGGTACCGCGTACTTTGGCCGAAGGCTCGGCCGCCCTTGGCGCAACCGGTAGTGAAACGATTTGCAAGGTTCTTATCCCGGCCGCGCTTCCCGGCATTGTCGCCGCTTTTGTTCTGGCTTTTTCCAGGGCCATCGGCGAAACGATGATTGTCGTGATGGCGGCCGGTATTGCGGCACGATTATCGCTTAACCCGTTTGAATCTCTGACGACCATCACGGTCAAGATCGTTTCGCAATTGACCGGTGATCTTGAATTTGACACACCGCAGACGCAGGTTGCCTTTGCCCTTGGTTTGGTACTCTTCGTATTGACTTTTGTGATGAATATTTTTGCCCTGCGGATTGTTCGTAAATATCGCTTGCGATACGAATAGAAGGCCGATGATGTTGAAAAACCCCATTAAGAATCATGAAAAAGAGATGCTTTCTCGTCGGCATCGAGCGGAACGCCGGTTCCATTTTTTTGGATTTTCCTCGGTATGCGTATCATTTGCTTTTCTGGCGGCGCTTTTGGTTGTGTTGATGGCGCGCGCGATTCCGGCGTTTGTCGAGATACGTGTCGGGTTGGATATCACCCCGGATATGATAAGGGTGGTGTTGGATAAATTCCCGCCCCATGCGCGCCCGGCGGTTGATGCCCTTAGCGACCGGGACTATACGCAAATTCTGCGCCGGTCTTTGACCCAGGTCCTTGGCGCGGATCATATCAAAGGGCGCCAAGAAAAACGTCGTCTTTACGCTTTGTTGTCGGCCGGTGTCGGGCAAAGCGTTCGTGATGCGATGAAAAAAAGGATCGATCGCGATCATCATCCTTTGGTTGATGGGGCCGTTGATGGGGAGGAGGATCTTTCTTTCCTGCGTCATTCAAAGCGTTTCTGGGTGCCGCTTAGCGCCGATGCGGAAGATGTCCTTAAGGGGAGTGTTGACCTCGATCTTCCCGAAACCCGCAGGCGCTTGAAGGATGATCAACTGCGATGGTTGCGTGTTCTGGAAGATCAAGACCGGATAAGCCGCCGGTTTAATTGGACATTGTTTGAAAATGGCGCTTCCAATTATCCGGAACTGTCCGGAATTGGTGTGGCCGCGATCGGATCATTGATGATGATGATGGTGGTCTTGGCATTGACTCTTCCCCTTGGTGTCGGCAGTGCCATTTATCTTGAGAAATTCGCACCGGATAATCGATGGACTCGTTTTGTTGAAATCAATATCAATAACCTGGCTGCGGTACCGTCGATTATTTTCGGTATTTTGGGCTTGTCCTTTTTTATCAACTTTGTCGGGTTGCCCAGATCCGCTCCGATCGTCGGTGGGCTGGTTTTAACCTTGATGACGCTTCCGGTTGTTATTGTTGCGGCGAGGGCCGCAATCAAGGCCGTTCCTTCTTCGATCCACGAGGCCGCCTTGTCCGTTGGCGCATCGCATATGCAGGCGGTTTTTTATCATGTTTTGCCTTTGGCTTTCCCCGGTATTATGACCGGGACAATTATCGGGTTGGCGCGCGCCTTGGGCGAGACGGCACCATTGTTAATGATCGGTATGGTGGCCTTTGTGACCGAATACCCACGTTCTATTTTTGAACCGGCCACGGCTTTGCCGGTTCAGGTATATATGTGGGCCGGGGCGGCGGAACGGGCCTTTGTCGCGCGCACGGCGGCGGCGATTATCGTGTTGCTCGTTTTTCTTCTTTTAATGAATGCGACGGCAATCTATCTGCGCCATAAATACGAACGAGACATATGATGATTCTTCGCCCTCCCTCAACCAAGCAAGCCATCGCATCGCCAACAAAAGCGCATGCGTGTAAGATTAAAACCCGTGGTCTCGATGTCTTTTACGGAGAAAAACAAGCGTTGTTCGGGATTGATCTTGATGTTTATGAAAAAACGGTAATGGCGTTAATTGGGCCTTCCGGTTGTGGTAAATCGACGTTTATTCGCTCGCTAAACCGCATCAATGATCAATTGCCGAGTTGCCGAGTGCGGGGCCGAGTGGAGATCGACGGTGCCGATATTTATTCTCCTAAAGTGGATGTCGTCCATTTGCGCAAACGTATCGGCATGGTGTTTCAAAAACCGAATCCTTTTCCAAAGTCGATTTTTGATAACGTTGCCTATGGGCCGCGCATTCATGGCTTGGTTCGAAATAAGGAAGAGATGGAACAGGTCGTCCGGAAAAGTTTGGTTCGGGCCGCTCTTTATGATGAAGTCAAGGATCGGTTGCATGATTCCGGCACAAGTCTTTCAGGGGGACAGCAACAACGCTTGTGCATTGCCAGGGCCCTTGCCGTTGACCCGGAAGTGATTTTGATGGACGAGCCATGTTCCGCCCTCGATCCCGTTGCAACGGCCCGAATCGAGGAACTGATCGATGAGTTAAGCAGTCGCTATACCATCATCATCGTCACCCATTCGATGCAGCAGGCGGCGCGGGTATCGCGCTATACGGCATTTTTTCATTTAGGTCATATGGTCGAATTCGGTGATACTGAGAAAATCTTCACCAGTCCGCGGCATAAAAAAACGCAGGACTACATCACCGGTCGTTTCGGATAAACTAAAGTGGGAGGAAAAAGCAAGGTGGCCAATATGAAATACGGACATACCGTCAAATCCTTCGATAAGGAACTGCAGTCATTAAGGGATAATATTTACACGATGGGGGAAATGGCCGGTGCGATGTTGGGGGAGGCCATGGTCGCCGCGTTGGAACGCGATCAAAAAAAATCGACCCACGTTATTCGACGGGACAGCACGGTTGATGATTTGGAAAACGATACATCGATGTTTGCGGTTCGGCTTCTTGCCCTGCGCCAACCGATGGCCAATGATCTTCGTCAGATCGTCAGCGCGGTCAAGATTGCCAGTGATATCGAGCGCATCGCCGATTATGCGACAAGCATTGCCCGGCGTGCCGGATCATTGGATCGAACCAGTCCGATTGCACCGGAAAAACACGTGCGGCGGATGGCCAAAGCGGTGGATATGACGTTGCGTGATACGTTGACGGCCTACCGAAGTGGCGATTTTACCCGCAGTTTGGAAATATGGGATCAGGATCGCGAAATCGATGCGATGTATGTCAGTCTGTTTCGTGAATTGGTGACGTATATGATTGAAGATCCACGTTGCATCGGGATCGGCATTCATCTTCTTTTTATGGCCAAAAACCTCGAGCGGATTGGCGACCACGTGACCAATATTGCGGAATCGATGTATTATATTGCCCATGGCAAGCCACTGGTGCGGGAACGTCCATGGCGCGATGAGGAGCTTGGCGAATTCAAGCAAATCGTTACTTCCGGCAAAAAGCGTGGGCAGAATAAATAGGGGTTTTTCGGTCTCAACGGGCGATCGCGAATCGGCACCGTGATCGTATGTATAACGTTGCCCGGAATAATTTTTACGCCAATCGTAAAAACGCCACGATCATGACACCGACCGGCGTTAGCCGTTTTATCTTCGATTTGGTGCGGGATAAAATCACCAAGGGTGTCGTGATCGATCCGTGTGTTGGCGACGGTTCTTTGCTGAAGCCGTTTGCCGATGATGGGTTTAAGGTTCTTGGTATCGATATCGAGCAACAGGGATTTCGCCAAACCCATTGCCGTGATTTTATCGACGTCAAGCAAGGGGAATTTCCCGATCCTGCTTTGGTCGTGGCCAATCCACCGTTTAATATTGATCGCAAGGTCGGCGAAAAGATCAAGAGCATCTACGGCGCGCGTCCATTGCTGCCCGAGGTATGGTTGCAAAAAATCATTGCGTTGTGGGGATGCACAATTCCCATTGTCCTTTTCACACCTTATGGAATGCGGCTTAACCAAACCAAGAAAAGCAAAAGATGGAATAAATTTGTCGATGGCACCTATCCACCGATTGCATCGATTGTCGCTTTACCCAAGGATGTATACGATAACGTTTTGTTTCATAGCGAGATTCTGATTTTTAATATCAAAGGTCTCGATGCGCATTACTTCTATCACGACTGACGGCATGATTCTTGCGATCACCTTGCCGCGCCGGTGCGTGATTCGTTTATCCGCTTGGGGGCGGACTCTTTCGTCCCCCTCCGGTTCTCTTTAAAAAATGGTTCTTTAAAAAGGCGTGACGGAAAAGCCGGTCAGGATAACCAACGCCAATCCCATCGTTCGCGCAATTCGGGGCAATGTCCGGTGGGATGCGGCCATTGTCCGGCGACCAAAGGCAATGACGGCCGCCAGAATAAACCCCTGGACGAGGGAAAAGCCCAATAAATACGCGCCGGCAACCGGGGCGTCGGCACCGATAATCATCTCGCCATAGGCATAGCCATGGGCAAGACCGGCAATGGGAAATGCTGCCATTAAGGAGATGGGCATCCATCGGATTTTTGGGTGGGATGTTTTTTTGGGGTCAAACGCGCCGGCGGCCATCCAAAGCAATATCGCGGCCATCGTCAAAGAAGACAGGATTAAAACCTCATCATTGATAAAGGTGGGGATAAAGGCGGGGACAAAGGAGAAAGAAGAAACAATACCCGACGGGGACATGCTGATAAGGGCGCCGATAGCAACCGCGGCAAGAAGCGATAATCCGGCCCGAAGGGCAAAATGGGCCGGTGCCATGCCGATCATCAGTCCGGCGGCAAGGATAAAGGCAAAATGATCGATCTCAATGATCGGATGGGCGATTCCCGATACCAGACCTTGCCACATCGTCATCGGTATCTGCCCGTCCATGACATGGTGCGCATGGGCGCTTGACGGCATGCCGATGATGATCATGCCCATCATAACAATGCCCATGACGCCGGCAAAGGGCGCAAGCAAGACACGCGGAGCCGATGCGCAATAAGGCGTTTGGATGGATGGATGTCGTTGATGATCGGCTTTGCCGGAATGGGCCGCAATCGTCATATGATGTGTTCCTGATGGCTGGATTTTCTTGGGGCGGCGGGTAAGACCCCCCATGCGTGCGCGCGGCGCGCAAACGCCAACCCCACAAGCACAAGGCACCCGAACCGATGCGCTAGCACCGTATCAAAATGCCTTTCTCCGGCACGGTTGTCAACGATGCGATGGCCGATGTTATCCTAGGGGGGCCGATGTGATGACCGACGCGATGGGCGATGGGATGACCGATGTTATCCTAGGGGGGGCCGATGTTATCACCGACGCGATGGGCGATGGGATGACCGATGTTATCCTAGGGGGGGGCGGTCGTGCTTGGAGGGTATGCTTGTCAGGGATCATGATTTTTCCTTGCGGGCATGTCCGGTTTTTTATCGTGCTTTGACGCGGGCCATTAAGATCGCAGGCGGTGACCGGTTGCAATCATTCGCCAACTAATCAGGGAAAGGGTGATGGCCGCCGCTGCCGTGATCGTCATCCCCAGGATAATATTGGTGTCATGATACCCGGTTAGGGCATATCGAAATCCGTCGATGAGGTAATGAAACGGATTAAAGGTACTGATGATATTCCATGGCTCGGGCAACTGCCGGACCGAATAAAAAGTGCCGGAAAGAAATGTCATCGGCATGACGATAAAATTGGTGATCGTTGCCATTTGGTCAAATTTTCGCGCCCATATTCCGCCAATCAAGCCAAGGGCGGCCATAATCAGGCTTCCGATAACGGCATAAAACAGCCCGATGCCGATATGCCAGACGCTGTGCTCCATAAAGGGAACAAAAAGGATAAGGGCCACACCGCCAACGATTAATGCCCGGGTCAAGGCGCCGAGAAGATAGGCCATCGTGATTTCCCCCGGGCTTAGCGGGGCCATCAGAATATCGACGAAAGATCCCATGATTTTCGAGTGCAGGATAGATGATGAAGAATTGGCAAATCCATTTTGAATCATCGCCATCATGATAAGGCCGGGGATCAGAAAATCGTAATAGTCAATGCCGATATCAACGGCGCGGCGCACCGTGACATTGAAGATAATGATAAACATTGCCATCGTTAAGATGGGCGACAGGATGGTTTGGGCGCCAACGCTGGCAAAGCGCTGGACCTCTTTATAGTATAACGTCCACAGACCACGCCAATTATGGGTGGTGATCGTGACGATGGTCGGGACATAACCGGTGGGCGAATCGGTTGGCGGGGGATGGGGCATCGGCGGTGTGCGCATATGACTATTAATCTGGCTAAGGGATGGGGGCAGGTCAAGGGGTGATATCATTCTTTGGCACCACGATAAGACGATGAAATCGTCCGGGGAAGCACTTGGCTTGGTCGCCTTTGTCCGATGTGCTAGAATGGGGCAGGAGAGAGAGTATGTGTAGGGAAAAGACTATGAGGCATCCCACCGTTGATCTTCAGGCCATTTTGATTGACATGGAAGGGTCGATTGTTGAAAGCGAGGAAATTCATCGCCGCGCCTTCAATGCGGCGTTTCGTGAGTGTGGCATGGCATGGCACTGGGATCGGGCGATTTATAAGCAATTGTTATCCATTGCCGGTGGATTGGAGCGTTTGAAGCACTATATCACCCGGACCGCGCCCGATATCATGAAGCGGCCGGATGGGTTCAGCTTTCTTGATTCGATGCATAAGGCGAAGAATATCGCTTACGCCCAACTTGTTGAGCGCGAGGGGGTTTCCCCGCGCCCCGGGGTCGAGCGTCTTTTGACCGAGGCCCGCCGGCGCGACATTAAACTGGCGGTTGTGACATCGGCAACGCTGGAAACCGTTCACACCGTGATCGGCAAGGCCCTTGGCGATGATGCGTTGCAATGGTTTGAAGTGATCGCCGATGGGGGCAAGGTGCCCGCCAAAAAACCCGCGCCCGATATCTATATTTGGGCAACCGAAGAAATGGGCGTGCCGGTTTCGGCCTGTCTTTCCTTTGAAGACACGCCGCGCGGGGTAAAAGGGTCGATGGCCGCCGGCGTTCCGGCCGTGGCAACCGTTTCATCCTATACCTATGATGAGGACTTCGACGGCGCCTTGGCGGTGATATCCCATCTCGGCAATCCGGATCAGCCGTTTAAAATGCTGGCCGGATCGGCTTTCGGTGCCGACTATGTGACGGTTGATTTATTGCGTAAATGGCACCGTTCGGCAAAGCCGACGGTCGTGCGTGGCGGGTGTCGTTAGCGATTGGTATGAAAAGGCACTATCGGACGATGACGGCGATCGCCGCGGCCGCTTTTTTGGCTTTTTGCCAAATCTTTTTTCCTTTATCACTCTCGGCCGGAAATATCGGGGATGCGTACGGGGATGTATCGTCGGTCTCGCTGATTGCGGCAAGCGAAGGGATTGCCCCGGGGCAAAAACGGGTTCTGGCCGGATTGCGGATAACCCTTGGGCCGGGATGGAAAACATACTGGCGCGCACCGGGGGATGCGGGGTTTGCTCTTTCTGCCAAGTGGACCGATAACGATAATATTCGGGATATCACGATCGAATGGCCGGCACCGCGTCGCTACAGCGAATACGGGTTGGAAACAATCGGCTATGAAAAAGATGTGACCCTTCCCGTAAAACTGACTCTGGCCGATCCGGGTCGGGCCGCGACGATCGGCGCCACCGTCGATTACCTGGTGTGCAAGGATGTGTGCATACCGAAATCGGCCCCCGTTTTTTTATCCTTACCGGCACTGGCCGCGCCGATGCCATCGCCGATGGCTCCGATTATTGAAGCCGCCCTCGATCGGGTGCCGCCGATGGCATCGGATGATTTGCGGATTGAAAAAGCACTCTGGCAAGCGGATGGGGTGCTGGAAATCGACGTGTCAAGCACGACGGCCATGGGTTCCCTTGATGCCTTTATCGAAGATGCCGGTGATATCTCTTTTCCGGCTCCGCAGATACGCTTTATGCATGATGGGTATCGGGCGTTGCTTCGCTTTCAGGCAAGGAAACCGGTGCAATCTTCCCCGCTTGGCCGTGTGATAAGGGTGACTGTTGTCGATATGCCGGGCCAAGCGGATCGATCCGATCTTGATGCGGATCGCTTGCAATCGGTGGCCTGGCGCAGTGCTTCGGATATGGTCACCGTGACCGGGACACCCGTTCGCGGTGGGGGCGGATTCCACCCGACGATGACGTTTTCCGGAATTTTATGGATGATGTTGCTGGCGGTCATCGGGGGTTTGATCCTTAACGTCATGCCGTGTGTTTTGCCGGTGTTATCGCTGAAATTGATGACGGTCGTTAACGCCCAACAAAGAAAAGGGCAAAGAGAGGGGCAAAGGGAAAGACCAAGGGACAGACAGGAAGAAAAGGATGGCGGGGACGAGAAAGCATGTGAGGGGGAGAAAGCCGCGCGTCCCGCAATGCATTCCGGCGGCGTGGCAATATGGACTAAATCCCTTTTTTCGAGGGGCGAGAAAGCCGCGCGTCCCGCGATCCATTCCGATGCCGTGGCAATACGGACTAAATTCCTTTTTTCGGTGGCGGGAATTTTGGTTTCTTTCATGCTTTTGGCATTGGCCCTGATTGTCTTTCGCGCGGCCGGATATGCCGTGGGTTGGGGGTTCCATTTCCAGTCGCCGGTATTCCTCGCTTTGATGGGGGCAATGATGACGATCTTTGCTTCATCGATTATTTTGGATGCGCCATTGCATTTGCCCGGATGGCTTTCCCAACGGCTTTCCCGCCATCCTGCCGATGGGAATGATCGGCACGGCGGGGCATTTATCCAGGGTATGTTCGCCGTGGCATTGGCAACCCCTTGTTCGGCACCGGTTATCGGAACCGTGGCCGGATTCGCTTTATCCCGCGGCGCGATTGATATTCTTTTGATCTTCCAAGCGATGGCATGGGGTTTTGCTTTGCCGTGGTTGGTGATTGCCGCGTTTCCGCGTTTGATTTTTCTATTGCCGAAACCGGGCCGATGGATGCGGGCGATACAGTGGGGTTTGGCCGTTGCATTGTTGTTGACGGTGGTATGGTTGATTTTTGTGATCATTGCCCAGCGAGGCGGCGGTGTTGCGGCCGTGGTCGCGCTGGGATGTGTGTTTCTCTTTTTCTTGCCGGTGCTGGTGCGCCGTTATGTTTATGCCTTGATGATCGCGATTGTGGTGGCCATCGGCGCGGTGCCCTTTGTCCATGATGGGGCTCAAGATGGGCAAAAACGGGTGGCGGCAGCCGGCATTTGGTCGCCCCTTGATCCGGAACGAATCCCAATTTTAGTCGATCAAGGGCGCGTCGTTCTGGTCGATGTTACTGCCGATTGGTGCATCACGTGTCAAATCAATCATCTTTTGGTTCTGGATCGGGATGCAACCCGGCGCATGCTTGATGATTTTAATGTCGTTGCCATGCGCGGTGACTGGACTTTGCCCGATGATCAAATTGCCGCTTTTCTTGCCGGGTTTCAGCGCTATGGGGTACCATTCAACGCCGTCTACGGACCCGGGGCAAAGGATGGCATTGTTTTGTCGGAAATCCTGGATCAAGACGATTTGCATGCGGCATTGGTCGCTGCATCAAGGCCAAAATAATCCATCGGCATGGGTCGCTGCATCACGGCCAAAATAATCCATCGGCATGGGTCGCTGCATCACGGCCAAAATAATCCATTGGCATTGGTCGCGGTCGTTATGGCGCGGCTAAGATTCCGCCCGGGTTGCCCCGGGATGACGTGCAAGGTTGCGTCCGGATGCCCCGAAATGGCTCCAAAATTGCATCAAGGAAATTGCGCTGGGATGCCCTGAAATAGCCCCGGAATTGCATCAAGGAAATTGCATCGAGAGAATTGCGGGGCCGGGATCTCGCGTCATGGTTCTTCCCCGAATACGGCCCTTATGCCGTCGCCGATCGCGCTTGGCGGCGTTTTTTGTTCATTATTATCGCGCCCGATCCGCCCGATCGTGATCTTTTCGGCATGCCAGAAACGCCGTGTCCCGACAATAGGGCATATGCCGACCCGGCCTGAATCGTAGATGAATCATAGATTTTTATGAAACAAGAACATAATAGATACAAAAAAAGAATAAAAGATAAACACCATGAATATGCAGTCAGAATATCATCAATTCACATAGGTTTCCCATGAAAATACCTTGATAATTCCATCTTTTTCTATATCTTCCCATGTATTCCCATTTGTGGGATGCACTTGTCTTGATGGCGGGATGATGCGTTCTTCATCCCTCGATATGGCGGTTTGATCGATGGACATCGACGGGTATGGGCAAGAAATTGATACGGGAAATTGATGCGGATGGCCTTATTCATTTCAACGACGGTCAACAAGGTCGATAGAAAATCACGGGTATCGGTGCCATCGTCGTTTCGCCATGCCTTGCAAGGCGACGGCAATGGGGCGATGGCTCTTTGGCCGCGCCATGACCTGCAGGTTCTGGATGGGTGTGACCAGGGCCGAATCACGCGTCTTGCGGCAAGCATCGATGATCCCGGTTTTTTGGCCGGGCAAGAAGACATATCCCTTGATATTGCCCGTATTGCCCTTGCCGATGCGCGGATGCTGAATATCGATGGCAATGGGCGTATTGTTTTACCGGATGATTTTCGTGCCCATGCGAATATTGAGGATCGGGTGGTTTTTGTCGGCATGGGCGCGATTTTCCAAATGTGGAATCCCAACGGCTATGCCCGGTGGCGCGATCAAAAATTGCAGACGGCAAAGAAAAAAGGGCTAAGCGTCAATCTGCGGCCTCTTGCCGGATCCGGGTCATGAATACGCCCTCGCATATTCCGGTATTGCCGGATCAGGTCAAAAAGTGGTTACCGACACGACCCGATGGAATTTATATCGATGGCACTTTTGGTGCCGGAGGGCATAGTCAGGCTTTGCTTGACCATTATCCTTGTCGGGTATTCGCCATTGATCGGGATCCCCGGGCGATTGCCGGCGCGGTTCGATTAAAGGAACGTTACCGTTCTCGCCTAACATTAATTCAGGGGCATTTTTCCCAAATGCGCGAATTGCTGGCCGAGCACGGGGTATTTCAGGCCCATGGGGTTCTCTTTGATCTTGGTCTTTCATCGATGCAGCTTGCGTCCGGGGGATTTTCTTTTCGCGGCGATGCCGATTTGGATATGCGGATGGATACGACCGGGGCCAGCGCGCGCGATCTTGTCAATCGCTCCGGAGAAAAAGAGCTTGAGCATATTTTGCGCCAATACGGCGAGGAAAAAAAGGCACGGGCCATCGCGCGGGCCATCGTTGCCGCCCGCCGCCAAGCACCAATCATGCGAACGGGGGTGTTGGCCGATATCATTCGTTCGGTTTTGGGACACCGGCGCCCGGGGAAGATCGATCCGGCGACACGTTCCTTTCAAGCGATAAGAATTGCGGTTAACGACGAATTGACGGAACTGCGCCAAGGGCTTTCCCAGGCAGAGCACATCCTTGTCGCCGACGGACGTCTGGCGGTGATTTCGTTTCATTCGCTTGAGGATCGGATCGTCAAGAATTTCTTTCGCCCGGCGCCATCCCAAGCGCGCGGCGCGCCGGGGGGCGGCATCGTTTCCCAACCATCGTGGGCATTGTTGCATCGCGGCTGTTTGCGCCCGCAATCCGCGGAGGTCGAGATGAACCCGCGCGCGCGCAGTGCCCGGATGCGCGTTGCCCGCCGTCTTGGGTCGTCTTGGGCGGCAAAGCCGGTGTTATCCGGAAAGGCATCATCCGGACGGGCAGTGCAAGATTCCGGCGTTATGGCGGGTGCGCACCGTTCCCATAGGGGGGCGGAAAAAGGCCGTGTCGTGGCCATCGGGTGCGGGCTATGTCACTAAGGGGTGTGTTTGCCGTCGTGGTATGGGCGTTGATTATGCTTGTTTCGGGGTCGAGCGTCTTTGTCATCGAAAGAAACCTGATCCGCATCCATCAGGAAAGGCGCGATCTTGAGCGTCTTATTATCGACTATCGGCGTAATATTCGCCTGTTAAGGGCAGAGAAAAGCTATCTCTTGCGGCCCGATCGCCTTGAATATATGGCCCGGCGCCATCTTTCGTTGACACCATCCAGGCCGGCCCGGGGTATGCATGCTGCCAATCGGCCAGGTTTAAAATCGACCATACAAGATACGGCAATCGATTTGCCGATGGCGATGGGGCATGCCGCCAATCGGCCAGGTTTAAAATCGGTCATTTCAAAATCGACCATACAAGATACGGCAATCGATTCGCCGATGGCGATGGGGCGTTAATAATGCCCGGTCGAATGATTCCCCGCCCGGGTCGTGACCTGGTCATATTCGGTCCGGATGGACGCGATCCGATGACGGGGCCTTTGGATCCTTTTGCGACCGATAAAGGGGTCGATTTCACCGGTGATTCGCGTGGCTTGTCGCTGTCGGCGCGATTGCGTGTCGGAATGCTTGTCTTTTGTGCGATTTGGGGCGTGTTTACCTTTCGATCCATTGACCTTGCCATGATGGATCCATCGATACGGCAGGTGGCCACGGTTGCCGAAAACACGGTGCGCGGCGATATAATGGATCGCCATGGGCGGCTTCTTGCCACGAATATTGAGACGATTTCCCTTGGAATAAATCCAAGCGCGATCACCGATGCCGCCGCGTTAAGCGCACAATTGGCCGAAGTCTTTCCGACCATTGATGCCGCTAAAGTCAAACATTTGGCTTCGGGCAAAGGAAAATTTGCGGTGATCCGCCGCGATATTAGCCGCCGGCAGGAACGGGAAATATTATGGCGTGGTATTCCCGGCGTCGAATTCCAGCGTCGCTATCGCCGTATTTATCCCTATGGGCGGATGATGTCGCATATTGTCGGCTTTACCAACATGGACGGGCAGGGGCAATCGGGAATCGAGCGCACGATGGACGGCGTATTGGCCCACGATCCGGTTCGATTAACCATCGATGCCCGTTTCCAGCACGCCCTTCACGCGGAATTATCGGCGACTTTGCGCGCAACCGGTGCAACCGGTGCCAGCGGTGTCATTCTCGACACTACCAATGGCGCGATTGCGGCAATGGTGTCGTTGCCGGATTTTGATCCCCACCATCCGTATCCCGACGGCAAGCCTTCCCCGTCATTGTTTAATCGGGCGATTTCGGGCGTGTATGAGGTTGGTTCGTCCTTGAAATTATTCACCGCGGCGATGGCGTTGGAAAGCGGTGCCAGTCTTGACGATAGCTATGATGTCGGCACCCCGTTGCGAGTCGGTCGGCGAGTCGTGCGGGATTACCATCCGCGCAGTGGCTCGATCACCCTTGGCGAGGTCATTCAGCATTCCTCCAATATCGGCGCGGCGCGTATAGGATTGGCGGTTGGCGGGTCGGCCCAAAAGCAATTTTTACGCCGCTTCGGCTTTTTTGATTCCCTGGCGGTTGAGATTGCTGAAAAGTCGCATCCTTTGGTACCGGTGCGTTGGGGCAATGGTGAGGTCATTTCGGTTTCATTTGGTTATGGGATGGCACTCAGTCCCCTTCATATTGCCTCTGCATCGGTTCCGCTTGTCAACGGCGGTATATTTTTCCAGCCAACCCTTTTGGCCGGGCATGACAATGCGCATCGACCGCAATATCGGATTATTTCGGAAGAGACATCTTTCGTCATGCGGCAAATGATGCGCAAGGTCGTGCATGCGGGTACGGGATCGAGGGCGCGCTCGGCCTATGATATCGGTGGCAAAACCGGGACGGCGAATATGATCACCGCAAAAGGGTATGATCGAGATCGCAATATCGTATCGTTCCTTGGGGCCTTTCCGATGATCGAGCCGCGCTATGTCGTCTTTGTATTGATTGAATCGCCGAATAAAGAGCCGGGGATATCGGCATTGCCGACCGGTGGACGGATTGCGGCACCGGTGGTGCGGAAAATTGTTGAGCGCATCGCCCCTCTGGAAGCCGTTTCCGGCTCTGATGGATCGATATTAGCCCCCATCCACACCCCTATTCCCCCCATCCACACCCCTATTCCCGCCATTTCCCCCATTCTCCCCATTCCCGGAGTTGAAAACGTTGCAGTTATCCGAACTGATCGCTGACAATCGGGATTGTGCCGCCGTTATTGGCGGTGTGTCCTGTGATATACGGGGGCTTGCGTGTGATTCTCGCAAGGTCGGCGATGGATTTTTGTTTGCCGCTTTGCCGGGCGAGCGTCACGATGGTCGCGATTTTATCGATCAGGCGGTCGAGCGCGGGGCCCGGGCGGCTTTGGGACCGGTCGGATTATCGGCGCGGGCCCCGGGACACGTCACGGTGGTTGAAAGCCATAATCCTCGTCGTGCCTTGGCCCAAATGGCGGCGCGCTGGTGGCACCCCCAGCCGGCGGTTGTCGCGGCGGTGACGGGAACCAACGGCAAAAGTTCGGTTGTGACGTATTTGCGTCAATTATGGGGCAACGCCGGTATTGCCGCCGCCGGCATTGGCACGTTGGGCATCGAAACGACGACGGCCAAGTCGGTAAAGCAAGGCAAAGGTCGGGCAATGACAACACCGGACAGTCTTGCTCTGCATGAAATGCTACACTCTCTGTCGGGCCAATCGATCGGTCATGTCGCGATCGAAACATCATCCCATGCCCTTGCCCAGCATCGTGTTGACGGTGTCGTTTTAAGCGCGGCGGCGTTTACCTGTTTGGGTCGTGATCATCTTGATTATCACCATGATCAAGAGTCCTATTTTCATGCAAAGGGGCGCTTGTTTAGCGATATTCTACCGATATCTGCAACCGCCGTTCTAAACCGTGATTCGCCCCATGTTTTTGATCGGCTGTACCCATTATGCCGCCGGCGCAAGCATCGGATTTTTTCTTATGGTTGGCACGATGATTCCGATTCACGGCGGGGTAATGGCGCGGATATCGATATTTCCTGTCGGCGGCAAGGGTTTGATCGATCGGGAATAAGCGTCGTTCTGGATATTGACGGGCATGCGTATCCGTGCCGCCTTCCCTTCATTGCCGATTTTCAGGTGATGAACGCATTATGCGCCCTTGGCATGTTTGCCGCCTGTGGCGGTCGTTGGTCGGACGGGGTTGCCGGGCTTGCCGGGTTAACGTCGCCAACGGGTCGGCTGCAAGCGATCTCGTCACCATTGGTGGGGGATCGCTCGATTTATATTGATTATGCCCATACGGCCGATGCGCTGTCCTGTGTTTTGACGGCGCTGCGCCAACATATGGATATGGGTTTTGGGCAGGATGCGGGCAAAGCCGGGCCGCGACTGCACCTTGTTTTCGGTTGCGGTGGCAATCGGGATGTCGAGAAACGTCCGGAAATGGGTTGTGTTGCCGCGCATTTGGCCGATTGCATCACCGTGACCGATGATAATCCGCGCGACGAGGATCCGGCCGCCATTCGCCGGGCCATTCTTGCCGGAATGTCCGATATTCGCGCCGGGCATCGCCGTCCCGCGCGTGTCGAAGAGATCGCGGGTCGACGCCGGGCAATCATCGCGGCCGTTGCCGCGATGGGGCCACATGACACGCTTTTGATTGCGGGCATGGGGCACGAGCAATTCCAAATCGTTGCCGGTCGCCGCCGACCGCTGGACGAGCGAGCGGCGGTGATATCCGGTCTTGCCAAAACCGCCAAGAAACGAGCATGAAGGTGTTATGGAGCGATAACAACACCTCCCGTTGCGGTCGGAGCAATGCCCCATGGCAAGCGTTTGGCGTGTCGATCGACACCCGCCGTTTATGCCGTGGTGATTTGTTCGTGGCCCTGCCCGGACAGTCCGATGATGGCCATCAATTCGTGAATCGGGCGATGGACAAGGGTGCATCTGCGGCAATGGTATCCCGTTTTGTCGAATCGCCCTTGCCGCAAATTCGGGTCAAGGATGGTCTGGATGGCTTGCATTGCTTGGCACGGCTTGCCCGCCGCCGCAGTCACGCTTGCCATATTGCCGTTACCGGAAGCAGCGGTAAAACCGGCACCAAGGATATGATCGCCCGTCTTTGCATGGCCGGGAACGATATCGATGCCGGGGATGTTTTTGCCTCGAAGGGCAATTTCAATAACCATATCGGATTGCCCTTGTGTCTTGCCTCGATTCCACCCGATTGCCGCTTTGGTGTTTTCGAGATGGGCATGAACCATGCCGGTGAAATCACGGATTTAAGCCGACTTTTACGACCGGACGTATGTGTCGTGACCAATATTGGCCCGGCCCATATCGGCCATTTTAACCATTTGGCCGATATTGCCGCTGCCAAAGCCGAGATTTTTTCCCATGCAAGTGCAAAATCGGCCATTTTGCCGAGGGAAAGCCCATTTTTCACCATGTTGTCGGAAAAGGCCGCAGAGAACGGGATTAAAGACATTATTTCCTTCGGTTTTCATCCGGACGCGGATTGGCACATCCGGCAAATCCATTCCGATGGGGGCCATTCGGGTGAGGGCGATTCGGATGGGCCCCATTTGGACGGAGATGCTATCCGTGCCGTTATTCGCCGTGGGGCAAAAGATTTTGCCGTGGCGATACGCCATGGTGCCCGTCACCATCTTTTGAACGCGGCGGCGGCGCTTGCTGCGGTGTCCGCGGCCGGTGGGCGTATCGATGATGTATCCGGTGCATTGCACGATCTGCCTTTGGCCAAGGGGCGGGGACTATCCCGCGATATTATTCTTAAGGGCGGCAAGGCGCGGGTGTTGGATGAAAGTTATAATGCCAACCCCGATTCCATGCGCCGCGCGATTCAGGTGATGGCCGATGCAAAGCCTTGCGGGCGCAAGATCGCGGTGCTTGGCGATATGATGGAACTTGGCCACTATGCAAGATCGTTTCATCTTGGTCTTTGTCATCCTTTGCGTGAAGCGGGAATCGCGCGCGTCTTTACAACCGGGAAATGGATGCGGCATCTGCATGATGCGTTGCCCTTGCCGATGCGCGGTCGGCACGATGATGATATCGCCGAGCTTTGTCGCCGGGTCATGGCCGATTTGCGCCCCGGCGATGTTGTTATGGTCAAGGGATCGGCGGCCAGCCGGGTATCAGAAATCGTTGATTATCTTTGCCGTTCCACGGCGAAAGGGGGCGGCGATGCTGTATAATTGGTTGCTGCCGATGGCCGATCAATATCCGTTGTTTAATCTATTGAACTATATCAGTTTTCGGGCTTCGGCGGCGGTTATCACCGCCCTTATTCTATCGTTTCTGATCGGGCCGGTTCTTATTTCCTGGCTGAAAAGCAAACAACACGGGGGGCAACCGATTCACGCCCTTGGCCCGTCCAGTCACTTTGCCAAAAAAGGAACACCGACCATGGGGGGTGTTCTTATTTTATTATCGTTGCTGGTATCCAGCCTGTTATGGGCGGATATCAACAATCGACTGATATGGATGGTTTTGATTCTCTGTGGCGCTTTTGGTCTGATCGGTGCCTTTGATGATATGGCCAAGATTTTTAGTCGCTCCCACAAGGGGGTATCGGCAAAGCGGCGCTTGGCCGTGGAAAGCGCCGTTGCGCTGTGTATTGCCTGGTGGTTGTTCACCCAGCAAATGCCCGATGTCGCCGGTGGTATTGCGCTGCCCTTTGTGAAGGGCATTTTTATCCAGCTTGGCTGGATGTATATCTTTTTTGCCGCTTTTGTGATTGTCGGAACGGCCAATGCCGTCAATTTAACCGATGGTCTGGATGGGCTTGCCATCGTTCCGGCGATGATGGCGGTGGCGTGTTACGCCGTGATTTGCTGGCTGGCCGGGAATATCATTTTCTCGCATTACCTCCAGATACCGTATGTGCCCGGGGCGGGCGAATTGACGATATTCTGCGCCGCTTTTATTGGTGCCGGTCTTGGGTTTTTATGGTTTAACGCGCCACCGGCAAGGGTGTTTATGGGGGATACGGGATCCCTTGCGGTCGGCGCTGCCTTGGGTGGGGTCGCGGTCATTTCGCGGCACGAGTTGATGCTGGTGATTATCGGCGGTTTATTCGTTCTTGAAACGGCGTCGGTCATTGTCCAGATCGTGTCTTTTCGCCTGACCGGTCGGCGGGTTTTTCGCATGGCTCCCTTGCACCATCATTTTGAAGAACGTGGCTGGCCGGAAGCGACCGTGGTTATTCGCTTTTGGATTATTTCGGCGGTGTTGTCCCTGGCCGGGCTTGCCGCCTTGAAGATACGGTAAGGCACCCGGGCGATGAACGCTATGATGATTTCGCAATTTCGTGACCGGACGGTGGCCGTTATGGGGCTTGGTCGTTCCGGCTTGGCGGCGGTGCGGTTATTGCGGGACAGCGGCGCAAAAGTCCTGGCATGGGACGACGATCCCGATATTTGCGCCTCTTTGGGGGATGATCACCAATTTTTGACGCCTCTGTCGGAATGGGACTTCACCTCGATTGATGCTTTGATTCTTGCCCCGGGCATTCCATTCGATTTTCCGGCACCGCATCCCATCGTAAAACGGGCACGGGCCGCGCATTGCCCCATCCTTGGCGATGTTGATTTATTGAATATGGCCAATACCGGCGCATCGATGATCGGTATCACCGGCAGTGACGGTAAATCGACGACGACGGCCTTGCTTGCCCATCTTTTGCAGGATGCGGGCAAGGTGGCGTGTGCCGGTGGGAATATCGGTATTCCGGCCAGCGCTCTTCCGGTGTTGGAACAAGGGCAATTCTATGTTCTGGAAATGTCGTCCTTTCAATTGGCATTGTGTCGGCCAGTATCATTCAAGGTGGCGATTTTATTGAATATCGGCACCGATCATATCGACCGCCATGGCTCCGTTGACGGGTTGGTTGCGGCCAAAGAGAGGATTTTTCACAAGGCCGATGCCATCGTTATCGGTCTGGATGATCCCCATTGCCGACGGCTTTATGCGACATGGAAGAAAAAGGGCGCGCGCGTCATCGGGGTATCTTCCTCCGGCCCGACCCCCGGCGGTGTTTCCGATGGTGTTTCCGGTGATGTTTCCGATGGTGTTTCCGGTCGTGTCGCCGGTGATGTTTCCGGCGGTGTTTCCGGTGATGTCGCCGGCATCTATGGGGACGGCGTCGATTTGGTGGATGCCACCGGCGATAGGCCGGAAGTGATCGCAACCCTTTCTTCCCTGCCCATGCGTGGGGCGCATAATGCCCAAAATTACGCGGCCGTTTGCGCCTGTGCCCGCTTGATCGGGATTTCGCTGCCCACGATACGCGCGGCCCTTGCCTCTTTTCCCGGGCTTGTCCATCGCCAGCAGCATGTCGGCACGGCCAAGGGCGTCACCTTTATTAACGATAGCAAGGCAACGAATTTCTCGGCGGTTCGACAGGCATTGCTTTGCCATCAAAGAATCTTCTGGATCGCCGGTGGAAAGCTGAAGAATGACGACTTCTCCCTTTTAGACGGCGCGCTTGAACGGGTTCAAGAGGGGTTTTTCATCGGTACTTCCGCGCGTCTTTTTATGGATATATTCGCGCCGCATTTTCCTTGTCATTGCTGTGGCGATGTCGATACGGCCGTTGCCGCCGCGGCCGCCCGTGCGCAAAACGAAAGCCGGGCCGGGGCGCAAACAACGGTCTTATTGTCACCGGGTGGCACATCCTTGGATCAATGGGCTTCGTTCGAGGAGCGCGGCGATGCGTTTATCCGGGCGGCCCAGCGATGGATCGGTCGATCGGAGACGGTCGTATGAAGGCGCAGGCGGTATTCACGCCGGCCCAGCTATTGGGGCGATGGTGGCGCTCTTTAGACAGGTGGAGTCTGGTTGCGTTGATTGCCTTGCTGATGGTCGGGATCGTTCTTGTTGCCGCCTCGTCGCCTGCGGTGGCCGGTCGGTTGGGTCTTGATCCTTTCTATTTTTTATATCGCCATTTGTTTTTCTTTCCGATTTCCCTGGCTCTTTTGATTGGATGCTCGTTTTTGGATCCACGCCGATGCTTCTTGTTCGCGTGGGTTCTTTTCCTGGTTTCCTTTGTTTTTTTGCTGATGACACTGATCGACGGGGATGCGGTGAAAGGGGCCAGTCGATGGATTGATGTCGGCTCTTTTTCCCTTCAGCCATCGGAATTTATCAAACCGGCGTTTGCCCTCGTTTTTGCCTATATTTTGTCTTTCACCCGTTCGTTTTCGGCCCACCGGACACCGCGACCCGGCGTGCCCTATGGCGGGGTGTTTTTCTGGTGCGCCCTGATTTGGGGGGGCTTGATTGCGGTGTTGGCATCCCAACCCGATATCGGCCAATCGGTTTTGATCAGCGTGGTTGCACTGGCCCAAATTGCCCTTGTCTGCGATGTCATTTTTCTGATTGGCGGGTTCTTGCTGCTTTTTGCCGGATTGTTTGGCGCTTATCTGATCATGCCGCATGTCGCGGCAAGGATTGACGCCTTCCTCGATCCGGCGTCTTCCGCCCTTTATCAATTATCCACGTCTTACAAGGCGTTTGCCGTTGGCGGAATATTCGGCAAGGGCCCCGGACATGGCCAGATTAAGCGCTCGATTCCCGATGCCCATAGCGATTTTATTTTCGCGGTCGGAGCGGAGGAATTCGGACTTCTGTTTTGTTTGGCATTGCTGTTTTTACTCGCTTTAATCGTATTGCGGTCGCTGTATTCGATTGCCCGGGTTCAGGATAAAAAATCGATCCTTGCCGCATGTGGGCTTCTCGCCATTTTTGCCGGGCAATGCACGATCAATATCGCTTCGACCATCGGCCTTATTCCAACAAAGGGAATGACCTTGCCCTTTGTCTCTTACGGCGGATCTTCCTTGCTTGGGTCGGCCGTGACCATGGGGTTATTGCTGGCTTTGACGCGGCGGCGCTTTTCGGCAGGGGCGCGGGCGATGCCGGTTCCGGGGGGTGGGGCATGACGTTTGCGACGGTGTGTCTGGCCGCCGGTGGTACCGGCGGGCATGTTTTTCCGGCCTTGTCTCTTGCCCGTGAACTGGATCGGCGTTCGTGCCCATCGGTGTTGTTGAGTGATAAAAGCGGTGCCCATTTTCATTCCTTGCGCCGCCACGAGGTCGATGTGCCGTTGGTGATTTTACCTTTTCCGCGTCATCGTGGCGTGCTGTCCTTGCCCGTGCGTTTGTTGCGTCTTTTTTGGGCGGCGCGATCCCATCTGCGGCGGATGAAGGCGAATGTCGTGGTTGGCTTTGGCGGTATGTTTTCGGTGCCGCTTGTCATGGCCGCTTTTAGCTTGCGCATTCCTATTATTCTGCACGAGCAAAACTCCCTGATCGGGCGGGCCAATCGCTGGCTTGGGTTTTTGGCGACGACCATCGCTTTAAGCTATCATCCGACTTTGCGCATCTTGCCTTTTACACGCCGGCGGTGCCGCCATACCGGTTTGCCGATCAGCCATAATTTAATACCGCGCCCTTACCGAACGTTAAAAGTACCCGCTTCCGGCTCGATGCAAAAAGGATATCCGGCAAGGCGCGCGTCCATTCATGTTCTGGTCGTTGGCGGATCACAGGGCGCAAAGGTGTTTTCCGATCTGATACCGGCGGCGTTGGAACGTCTTGATAAAAAAATGCGCGGCGTCTTTCATTTTGTCCAGCAGTGCCGCAAGGAAGATCGTGATGATCTGACCCGGCGCTATCAGACCCTTGGGATAAAGGCGACACTGGCCACATTCTTTGACGATATTGCCGCCGGAATGGCCGATGCCCATGTGATCATCAGCCGGGCCGGTGCCAATATTTTGGCTGAAATCGTCCATATGCAAAGGCCGGCCATTATCGTTCCTTTCGTGTATGCCCTTGATGATCATCAAGGGCGGAATGCCCGTTTTATCGGCAACGCATTGCAATCGAGCCGGGAACAACGGGAATCACGCCAAAAGGCCGATGGCGATTATGACGGGCCGTTCCACCTTGTCGAGGAAAACGCCGATGCCCCCGACAAGATCGCGTCCCTATTGGCGATGTTTGCCCGCGAACCGACCCGCCTGAATGATGCGGCGGCGGCGATTGCGCGTTACAATCGCCAGACCCACGCGAATGATCATGCCGCCGCCCGTCATGCTGCCGGTCATTCCCACGCGAATGATCATTCTGCCGCCCTTCATTCCCACGCGAATGATCATTCTGCCGCCCTTCATTCTGCCGGTCGTTTGGCTGCCGATCGTTTGGCCGATGTCGTTATTGCGGCAATGCCGTCCTTTGCGCCAAAGATGCAAGGAGATGTGCGGTGAAGCCCTTTCCTCTCGATACGGGACGCATTCATTTTGTTGGTATTGGCGGTATCGGCATGAGTGGCATCGCCGAAATCCTGCATCAACTCGGATGCCGGGTCTCCGGCAGTGATCGGTCGCGCAACGCTAATGTTATCCGGCTGCAGGGGCAGGGTATTAAAATCGCCATCGGCCATAGCATCGATGGCGTCACGGATGGTGCCGATGTCGGTGTTTTGGTCGTGTCATCGGCCATCGACCGGCACAATCCGGAAGTGGTGTGGGCGCGCGAATCCCACATACCGGTTATTCGCCGCGCGGATATGCTGGCGGAATTGATGCGCTTGAAAAATGGCATTGCCGTTGGCGGGGCGCACGGCAAGACAACGACGACATCTATGATTGCCGCCATTTTGGATCATGCCGGTTTTGATCCAACCGTGATTATCGGTGGCATTATCAATGCGCTTAAAAGCAACGCCCGCCTTGGTCAAGGTGCCTGGATGGTGGCCGAAGCCGATGAATCGGATGGCACGTTTGAACGGATTCCGGCGACCATTACCGCATTGACCAATATGGATGACGAGCATGTCGATCACTATGGTGACGAAGCATCGCTCCATAAGGCGTTCCAGCGTTTTGTCAGCAATATTCCTTTTTACGGTTTTTGCGCGGCCTGCATTGATTGCGAGCGGGTTCAAAAATTGGTCGGGGATCTTTCGGAAACGCGGCTTGTGACCTGCGGTGTCAATCCCCAGGCCGATATTGGCGCCGTCGATGTGCGCCATCATCAAGGGCGGATTGATTTCACATTGAAAATTCGGCGTCTTCCGGGGCGCAATAAACACAATGATACGCATCCCATTCGCTTGCCGATGATCGGCCAACACAATCTTGAAAATGCATTGGTCGCGATTGCCGTTGCCTGTGGCATCGGTGTTGAGCTTGATTGCATTGCCGCGGCACTCGCGTCGTTTTCCGGTGTGTCCAGACGGGCGACCGTAATCGGAACAAGCCAAAGCGGAATAACGGTGATGGATGATTATGCCCATCACCCGACGGAAATCATGAAGACCTTGGCCGGTTTGCGCAAGGACACGGACAAGGGGCGATTGATCGGCGTCTTCCAGCCGCACCGATATTCCCGTTTGGGCCATCTTTTTTCACGTTTTTGCACGTGTTTTAATGATGCCGATTGCGTCATTGTTTCCGATATTTACGCTGCGGGCGAAGATCCGGTCGATGGCCTTTCGCGCGATATTATCGTGCGAGCGATTCGCGAACATGGCCATCGCCACGTGATCGGCTTGGAAAGCCCGGATCGGCTTGCGGCCGAAATCGCTAAGATCGGTCGAAAAGGGGATCGGGTCGTTTGCATGGGCGCCGGGGATATCACGCTGTGGGCCAGGGGACTCGTGCAGGCATTGGACGGCCTTGCCCCGCACCAAGCAACAAAGGATCAAGGAACAAAAGCCCCAAAAACAAAGGCCCCAAAAACAAAGGCCCAAGAAACAAAGACCGAAAGAACAAAAACCCAAGAAACAAAACCCCAAAAAACAAAAACCCAAAAAACAAAAACCGGGGGGGCAAAATCACGCCCTCGGGTCGATGCGCGTAAGATGCCAATCAACGGGGCGGGGATATGATGCCGATGCCGTCTTTGCCATTATCTATGAACGGGATAAAGGGTCGTCTTTGCCATGACCGGGATTTGGGCAAGACTCTTTGGTTTCGGGCGGGTGGTCGGGCCGAGTGGATTTTCCACCCGCGTGATCCGGTCGATCTATCCGATTTTTTGCACGGTCTTCGCGCGGATATTCCGGTTCATGTGGTTGGCGCAGGATCCAATGTAATTATCCGTGACGGCGGTATGGCAGGGGTTGTGATTCGTCTCTCGGGGAATAAAAGGGCGTTTTCCGGTATCGATCAAGACGGCACCAATTTGGTTGTCGGCGCCGGTGTGTTGGCCCCGTCTCTTGCACGAAAAGCGGCCGATCTTGGTCTTCGCGGGGTATCGTTCCTCGCCGGTATTCCCGGCAGTATCGGCGGTTGCATTCGGATGAATGCCGGGGCCCACGACCATGAAATAAAAGATGTTTTAACCCAATTCACGGCCATTGATCGCCATGGTGTTCGCCACGACGTTGTTTGCGACAAGGCGTGGTTTTCCTATCGTCGTGCGGCGTTCCCCGATGATTGGATCATCGTATCGGCCACTCTTGCGTTGTTTCCCGATGAACGGACCAAGGTTGCCGCCGAGGTCGAGGAAATACGGCAATACCGCCGCACGACACAGCCAAGCGGACATCCAACCGGCGGCAGCACGTTCTTAAACCCTCCCGGTCACAAAGCATGGCAATTGATCGCGCAGGCCGGGTGTCGCTCTCTTCGCCGTGGTGATGCGATGGTATCTCCTCGACATTGTAATTTTTTGGTCAATCTCGGCCATGCCGGTGGCAATGATTTGGAAGATCTGGGGGAGGACATTCGCCAACGGGTGCAATCGTGTTCCGGCATTGCCCTCGAATGGGAAATCGAGCGACTTGGGGCGAGAAGCCCAACCGGGAAGAATTCATGAATACGAAAAAAACATCGATTGCGGTCGTGATGGGGGGACGATCCCGGGAACGGGACGTATCCCTCAAAAGCGGACGGCAGGTTTCACACGCTTTGCGATCGTGCGGCTATGCCGTTCGTGACATCACCCTGGATTCGGACATGGCCCGGTTATTCGCATGTCTTACCCCAAGGCCGGATTGTGTCTTTAATGCCCTGCACGGACGTTGGGGCGAGGATGGATGTGTTCAAGGCATGCTTGAACTGATGGATATTCCCTATACGCATTCGGGTGTTTTGGCCTCTGCTTTGGCGATGGATAAATCGATGGCCCAGCAAGTGGTCGAAGCCCAAGGAATCCAATGTCCGCCGATTCTTGTTTTGACGCGCAGGCAATGGCAAGCGGAAAAACATTTCACCCCCCCCTTTATGCCTTACGTGATCAAGCCGCTTGGCGAAGGGTCGAGTTTTGGTGTCCGGATCGTGACCGATGCTCGAGACGGTCTTTGCGAGACGGATTTTTCCGGCACCGACAGGCTTGTCATTCAGCAATATATCAAAGGACGCGAGTTAACGGTGGCCGTGCTTGAAAATCGTTCCCTCGGCGTTCTCGAGATTTTGCCACGCGGTGCTTTCTATGACACCGATTCAAAATACGCCGATGGCGGATCGCGCCATATCATGCCGGCCAAGGTATCAAACGCGATTGCCGGACAATGTATGGAATCGGCGCAAACGGCCCATCGTGTCCTTGGTTGCCGGGGTGTTAGCCGCAGTGATTTCATTTACCGACAAGAAGATGAGGCGGTCTTTTTTATCGAAATCAACACCCAGCCGGGAATGACCCGCCATTCCTTGGTGCCGACCATCGCGGCCCATGCCGGTATTCCTTTTGCCGATCTTGTCGCGCGGTTGGTCGAGGAAGCACGATCATGAAATCCAAGATCATGAAGCCCAAGATCATGAAATTAGGGCGTCGATTGCCGAAAAGCACACCGCGCGTATTGCGATCCAATCCGAACGATATGGTTTCCGATACGAATATCGATATAAACCCCGATATACATCCTGGGGCGACGATGTTCGGCGCGGATTCGCGATCCGGTGCGCGCGGTGTCGTTTTGGAATCGCCGATAATGGGTTTCTTCATCCGTTTGGGCAATGGAATCGGCGCGCGGATATTTTCCCATCTTGCGTGTTTAAGCGCGGTGATCATGGTGATGGGCATCTCCTTTCCATCCAAGTCGGCATGGTTCGTCATTCATCATTTGACGGTGGAAGGGCACCATTATGCATCCGCAGAATATGTGCAATCCCTTGCCGGTATCAACGTCGGGGATTCGCTTTTGAATGCCGATCCCGATACGATTCGCAGGCGCGTATTATCCGGACAATGGATCGATAAGGCGGTGGTACAGCGTTACTGGGGCGGCACAATGCACATCCGGGTACAGGAAAAACGGCCGATGGCCTTGTGGCGTGGCCCGAAAGGCGTGTTCTTGATCGATCGCAACGGTAGCGTCATCAGCGAAAGCCCGGATCGGCGCTTTGCCGGTTTGCCCCTTGTCGTCGGTTATGGAGCACATCGCGCGGCCTTTGATATCATTACGATGATGGAGCAAAGCCCATTGCCCGGATATCGGATGCGTTCGCTGGTTTTCGTTTCATCGAGACGCTGGGACGTGCATTTTTCCGGCAATAAGGCGGATGTCGTGATTCGCCTGCCCGCGAAAGACAGTGCCAAAGCGTGGCAACGTTTTTTAATCGCCCAAGACAAACATCATTTTCTTGACCGGGACATCGTCAGCGTCGATGTCCGTTTTCCCGATCGGTTGATTGTCGGCATGGATCGAGCCATCCCGACTCGCCCGGAAATACTCCCGGAAATACCCCCGGAAATACAGATGCTCGATGCGGCACAACATCCGGAAAGGAGTCTATGACATGAAAAATCAACCGATTGCCGTGCTCGATATTGGCTCTGACCGTTTTTGCTGTTTGGTGGCGACCGTTTCCGAGAGTGACCACGATGGAAATGGCGAATCTTTTGAATTTCTCGGCATGGGCCGTTCGACTTCCCGCGGCATTTTCCAAGGCATCGTCATTGATATGGAAGAAGCCGCAAAGGTTCTCGACACGGTCATACGGGCGGCGGAAAAAATGTCCGGCATGTCCTTGCAAAGTGTTTTTGTCGCCGTCAGCGGTCGCCATGTGCAATCGTCTATGGTGCAATCGGGCATTGATGTGCGCGGTGAAGAAATCACCCAACGTGATATGCGCAATCTTTTCAGCAAGGTGATGGATTGTGACCCATCCTTGCGCCGGCGGCAAATCATTCACGCAATTCCTTCGCTTTATGTGATTGACGGTCAATTGAGAGTGCGTGATCCGCTTTATATGGCATCGTCGCGTCTTGTCGCGAAAATGCATGTCGTGACGGCCGATCCGGCGGCAACATCGAATATTTTTCGCTGTTTGGGGCAATGCCATATTCAGGCATCGCGCTTTATCAGCGCGGCTTACGCCGCGGGCATGGCCGTGCTTAGCGACGATGAACGAGAATTGGGTGCAACCTGTATTGATATGGGGGCCAGCCGGACGACCTATGCTTTGTTCCGCGAGGGGAATTTTATCGATAGCGGCACGGTTTCGATCGGTGGACTCCACATCACGCGCGATATCGCCAGGGCCCTTGGCTGCCCCCTTGCGCAGGCGGAAAAAATCAAAATTCTGTATGGAGAGTCCGGCATCGATAATCCGGACAACCGGCACGATCGCGTATCGCGTAAAAGCGCGAACACAATTATTCGCGCCCGCTTGCGGGAAACGTTTTCCTATCTGGATAAAAAGCTGCGCGCGCATCCGCTTGCCGGAAAAAATATCGTCTGTACCGGCGGCGGCGCGATGATTGGCGGCCTGCAAGAGGTCGCCATGGAAACCCTTGGTTTCCCGGTGCGTATCGGAACGCCCGCGCCCCTTGGCGGCGGTCCGGAATGTCTTTCCCATCCATCTTTCGCGGCTTCCGTGGGATTGTTACAGGTAGCGCAAAACTATGCTGTCGACATCATTCCGGCCCCGCAATCGAATTTTCATTTTCCCCGGTTTGCCGGCGCTCGCATCAGCCAATGGCTGCGCGGTCGTTTGCAAACCATTATAACCTGAAGGAGGCTCATTATGAATCTCAATATCAAAATCCCTGAAATTGACAGGGCAACGACACCGCGCATTGCGGTGATCGGAATTGGCGGTGCCGGTGGAAATGCCGTCAATAATATGATCGAATCCGGACTGGAGGGCGTCGAATTCTTTGCCGCCAATACCGATGTCCAGGCGTTGAGTGCATCCAAAGCACCGGCCAAGATTCAACTTGGAACGTCGCTGACTTCCGGACTTGGGGCCGGTTCCAATGCCGAAGTCGGCAAGGCGTCGGCCGAAGAAGCGGCAGAGGAAATCCTGGCGCGTATTGACGGCGCGCATATGTTGTTCATCACGGCCGGTATGGGCGGGGGCACGGGCACGGGTGCCGCGCCGGTCATTGCCCGTCTTGCTCGCGAACGTAATATCCTGACCGTTGCGGTGGTCACCAAACCTTTCAATTTCGAGGGCGTGCGTCGAAAGCGGATCGCCGAAGCCGGACTCGAAGAGCTTAAGCCCCATACGGATACCTTGATTGTGATTGCCAACGAGAATTTATTCCGAGTGACCACCGATCAAACACCCTTTGTTGAAGCGTTCTTGATGGCCGATAGCATTTTGCATGGCGGTGTGCGCGGTGTGACGGACTTGATTGTCAAACCGGGGCTGGTCAATCTCGACTTTGCCGATATTCGTTCGGTCATGTCCCAGATGGGGCAGGCGCGTATCGGAAGTGGTGAAGGCGAGGGCGAAGGCCGGGCCTTGGTTGCGGCGGAAGCGGCGATTGCCAATCCGTTGCTGGAAGAAACATCGATGCGCGGTGCCAATGGCATTTTGATCAATATTTCCGGCGGCGAGGATATGGGTCTGACTGAAGTCCAGCAGGCCGTTAGTCGGGTCAAGGAAGAAGTCGATCCCGAAGCCCATATCATCTTTGGCAGCGTGATTGATCCTTCCCTTAATGGCCGCATTCGAGTGGCGATGGTTGCAACCGGGGTGGACGCGGATAAGCGGTTTCACGTTCCGGCGTTGGATGGGGAGAAAGAGGACATGGTCGATAGAACCGATGCCGGTGATACTGTTCCGGTGGTCGATACCCATAAACGAACCAATGGCTGGGCGCGGCGTTTTGGTTTGGGGAAATTATTCCGGCGCACGTCCGGCGGTGATGATGCGATGGGCGATAAATCGCAAGAATCGATAAGACCACCGACGAGGACGGCCGATTCCAGGGTGTTCGATAGGCCGGATCATGGGCCCGGCAATGGCCGTGTCGATTCAAGGGGCGATGCCCAATATTCCAATGGTGCGAATGGCACGCATATGCGCGGCATGAAAAACACCAATGGTGTCGATTACGATGGGGCCGATTATGGCGGGGTCGATTATGGCGGTGCCGATGCGGTGCCCGTATCGGCTGCGACGGGCAACGGCCAGGAATCTTTGAACCTTGATCGAGAAGAAGATCGACAACCGGGCTTCATCCCCCGATCCGCCGATTCAACCCATTCTCGAAATGGCAATGGCCATGAAAACGGCATGTTCGCCGGTGATGGAGAGGAAGAAATGACGCCAAAGGCGGCGACGGCGGCAAAAGAGGGGCCCGGTTTGCAGGATTCCGATTCAAAAGCAATAAAGACGCGCGGCGGAAACGGGAAAAAACTGCCTCGATCGGAATCACCGACGAACCCCCCCCCGTCCACATCGTCAAGTCCCAAATCGTCAAGTCCCGATGCCGGCGGCAATGGTCTTTCTGCCGCCGGTACCAATCCGGCCCAAAGAATACAGGAGGTCAAAGAGAAAATGGTGGCGCTATCGTTATCAACGGGTCGCTCGGTGCCGAAAAATGGCATGTCCGGATCCGACCCGGGATCGAATGGCGCTTCCGCTGGCGATGATGATGGAACCGCGATGTATGATGATCCGTCTCGTGACGATGGCGAATCTGTTCCGACGGTTCGGGCCTATGATACCCATTCTGCCCGCGATTCCCACGATTCCCACGATTCCAATGATCCCGGCGCGATGATGTCATCTGCCGTGGCCCAGCAGGAACAGGATGACATGTTGGAAATCCCGGCTTTTCTCCGAAGGCAAAGCGATGGTAAATAAAGCGCGATAAAGACTGTAACATTTGGTGATTTATCGTGATTTGCACTGTGTCCCTTCCTCCCTTACCATCCCCCTTGTGCGATGATGTGTCGTGCAAAGGGGGGGCTTTAGGATGTTGCGGAATTTAATGTCGGTGCCATATAAGGCGCAGACGCGAAACAGGGCCGCGGACGGTAAAAAAAGCCGTAGGCGCGGACAGGAAACAGAGCCGTGGGCACGGATGGGAAACAGGGCCGTGGGCGCGATGCGGATGATTTCCATTCGTATGGACCATGGCATCATTCCGGTGCCAAAGGGGTGAAACAGGGGATGGTGGGACAGGAATAATGACGGTTTTCTCTCGGCAAAGAACGATCCGCGCACCCGTCCGTTGCGCGGGCAAAGCGTTGCATAGTGGCGTGTTTTCACGTCTTGTCGTGCATCCGGCAATGTCGGGCGGAATCGTCTTTCGACGTCCCGACGGGAATATCATTCCGGCCCGATGGGATTATGTTGTCGCAAGTGATCTATGCACGACGTTGCGTAATGATTCCGGCGCGCAAGTGGCGACGATTGAACATTTGATGTCGGCGTTGGCCGGTTGTCGTATTGATCACGCGGTCGTCGAGGTGGACGGGGAAGAACTTCCGGTGATGGATGGATCGGCGGCCCCTTATGTCGATATGATAACTTCGGTCGGTGTTGTTGACCTTCCGGATGATCGGCGGGTTATTCGTTTGCTTAAGCCATTTTCATTCAAGGACGGCGACCGAACAATTTGCGCCATGCCCGACCCGAATTTTTCCGTTTCCTGCGATATTTGCTTTGATTACCTTGGGGCGCAGAAATATCATTTCACCCAAGATTTTAACAAGGAAATTGCCCCGGCTCGAACATTTTGCCGGGCGGATGATGTCGAAGCCATGCGCGCGCGTGGGCTTGCCAGGGGCGGATCCCTTGATAATGCGTTGGTTTTTTCCGATCAAGGTCTGATCACGCCCGGGGGTTTGCGTTTTGGCAACGAATGCGTGCGGCATAAGATTCTGGATATGATCGGCGATTTATTTCTCGCCGGTGCGCCCCTTCGTGCCGCGATCAAAACCCGTCGTCCCGGACATGCCCTGACCTGTTCTTTCGTCCGCGCACTGATGCTGGATAAAAAACTCTGGTGCTATGAGAAAGATATCGATGCGGATATCCGCACCCATCCGTCCGATCATCATGTCCAACCGGCAAGGGATGCCGTGCCCGTTTGACGATCTGCCCAAGGGCTGCCGCTCAAGGGATGCGCGGGGGCTGCGCCTATGGCCGGGCTTTCCCGGCACCGCCATGATTGCTTGATTGTTAAGCCCGGTTTTATACGTCCGGATATCCCTTGAGATTTAAGTCATTCTTTTTATCTTACCGGCTTTATCGCCTGGAGTGGGGCATTCGGGGGCTTCTTTTGAGTGTGCTCATGTTCGTTGCCATATCGGCCGTTTTTTCGTGTTCGAAATCTATCCGGCACGATATTTATCGCCGCGTTTCGACATCCTTCCGACATCCTTTCGATATGGGGCATGATTTTTCAAAAATGATGATCGCCTTCTTTACTTTTTGCCCGTAACCAACGACACTTGCGGTTTCTTCTTGTGTGCTTGATTGGTGGATCGTGATGCGGTCGTTCAGATCATTGTCGGTTCTTTGCGCCCTTTGTTGCGCTCTTGCTTTCGGTGCTTGCACCAATGAAGACGATGCCACTTTCAGCGAGCGTTCGATCGCCTCGCTTTATAATGACGGCGTTAATCAAATGTACCGCGGCCGTTACCTTGATGCCGCCCGACTTTTTGCCGAAGTCGGGTACCAGCACCCCTATTCGTGGTGGGCGAGTAAGGGGGAATTGATGGCGGCCTTTTGTTATTATAAGGCCAATTCGTATAATGATGCGCTCACCGTTCTGGATCGTTTTATCGAGTTGCATCCCGCCCATAAGGATATCGCCTATGCGTATTTTTTGCGCGCGATGTCGTATTACGAGCAGGTGGCCGATGTCCAGCGTGACCAGAACAACACATTGCGCGCCCTTGCCGCATTCGAGCAATTGCGCGCGCGCTTTCCCGATTCTTCCTATGCCGGACGGGTCGGGGCGAAAATCAACTTGTTGCGCGATAACTTAGCCGGCAAGGATATGGTGGTTGGGCGTTTTTACCAGACTAAAGGATATTGGCTGGCATCGATTCAACGGTTCCAGGTCGTCATTACCGAATATGGGACAACGGCCCACACCCGCGAGGCTCTTTATCGAATGGTCGAGAGCTATCTTGCCCTTGGCATTACGCTTGAAGCGCGTCGGGTGGCCGCCGTTCTCGGGTATAATTTCCCGAATGACGATTGGTATAAAAGCGCCTACCAACTTTTATACGAAGATGGTCTGGTCGACGAGGATGCCCCCTCGTATTCCAAACGTGGATTTGATCTGTCTGAATATGTCGACACATATATTCAAGGCAGTGAATCCTATTGATCGGGATGCTTTGTCGTTTATCCATTCGCAATGTTGTCGCGGTTGAATCGCTTGATCTTCAGTTGGGTTCGGGGCTGACGGTATTCACCGGTGAAACCGGTGCCGGAAAATCGGTATTATTGGATGCTTTGGGATTGGTTCTTGGCGACAAGGCGCGCCCTTCACTGGTGCGGGCAGGGGCCGAAAAAGCAACGATACGGGCCGCTTTTGAGTATGACCGGGATGCGCGCGCCCTTGCGATTGCCGTCCGGCATGACGCTTGCGAGGACGATGTCGATAGATCCGCCGTGGATGACGATGCGGATCCATCCGATGCCAAAACGCGTCTGATTTTGCGGCGGATGGTCGCATCCAATCGAAGCGCCGCCTATTTGAACGAGCAACCGGTCGCGCTATCCGTTCTTCGTCATGTTGGCATTGCCAGTGCCGAAATTGACGGTCAATTTGCCTCCAGGGGGCTTCTTGATCCCTCTCGCCATCGCGACATTATTGATGATTACGGCATTGATCGAAAGCTCTTGGACAGGGTGCGTGAATCCTGGGATAAATGGCGCCGCGATTTACGCGAGCGCGCAAAAGTGCAATCCGAAAATTCGATCGATGGGGACGATATCATCCATTGGCAGGATCTATGTGCCAAGATTGCCGATATGGCTCCGCACGATGAAGAAGAAGATGACTTGATCAAACAAAGACGTTCATTGCGTGCCCGGGACGCGATCTTGTCGAGTGTTGCCGATATTACCGATTGCCTCGATAGTGATAGCGGGCAGGGGTATTCCCAAAAACGGGTGGAGGCATCGGCTTCGGGCGGGGCGATATCCTTGATCGCAAAGGCGGGACGAAAAATCGAGCGCATGATCGATGCCCATCGTCGCGATTTTGACAATACCGACCGTCGCGCGCCCGATGATAGTAACGGGGATAGTAACGGGGATAGCAACAGGGATGTTATGGGGGATGTTATGGCCGCCGCATTGGAATCCCTGAATAAGGCCGATTCCATAGTGCGCGATGCCGATGATCGGTTGCGCCGAATGGCCAATCGGTTGCGCGATCAAAGCGGTGATCTCGACAGTGTGGAGGCGCGTCTTTTTGCCTTGCGCGAACTCGCCCGACATTGCCGGGTTGCGGTCGGTCAATTGGCATCCTGGCGGCAAGAAAAAGAGCAGGCGATCACAAATCACCTGGAACGAAAAGAGCGTCTGCGCGATCTTGACACCAAGATCCGGCAGTCGCGTCAATCCTATCTTGAACGATCGGAAAAACTAAGCGCGAATCGGCGCGGCGTTGCCGATCGTTTCATTCGAGCGATCAATGCCGAATTGCCCAAAGTGCGCCTGGAAAATGCGCGCATGTCGGTGCGTATGATGCGCTTTGATGAAACGCAATGGGGGCAAGACGGTATCGATCACGTCTATTTTGAATTGCAGGCAAATCCCGGATTGCCACCGGCACCGTTGCACAAGGCCGCGTCCGGTGGAGAACTGTCGCGCATTCTTCTTGTCTTGCGTTGCATCAGCAGCACAACGCGCCAAACCCCAACCGTGGTTTTTGATGAGATTGATAGTGGTATTGGCGGCGCGGCGGCGGCGGCGGTCGGGGCGCGCTTGCGATCCCTTGCCGACACCTGCCAGGTTTTGTGCATTACCCATTCCCCGCAAGTGGCGGGAATGGCGGACCACCATTTTGTTGTGTCAAAACAGGTCGTTTCTTCACATACTAGGGTGCAGGTACGCCGCCTTGACGGGGATGCCCGGCGCGAGGAAATTTCCCGATTGTTGGCCGGGGCCAAAATCACCGATGAAGCCCGTTTGGCCGCCGACCAGTTGATTTTTAATGACGAGACAAAGGGCCAACATGGGCAAAACGACGGACACGGTAATGGGCAAAAACCCGAATAAAAGGACCGGCGGCACGAAATCGATCCCTTCCGTTAGCTTGCCCATGGATGTTGATATGCCCATGGATACGGGACAAAGGGCAACCATGGGCAAAACGACGGATACGGTAATGGGCAAAAACCCGAATAAAACGACCGGCGGCACGAAATCGATGCCTTTCGTTAGCTTGCCTATGGATGTTGATATGCCCATGGATACGGGACAAAGGGCAACCATGGGCAAAACGACGGACACGGTAATGGGCAAAAACCCGAATAAAAGGACCGGCGGCGCGAAATCGATGCCTTCCGTTAGCTTGCCCATGGATGTTGATATGCCCATGGATACGGGACAAAGGGCAACCATGGACAAAACGACGGACACGGTAATGGGCAAAAACCCGAATAAAACAACCGGCGGCACGAAATCGATGCCTTCCGTTAGCTTGCCCATGGATGTTGATATGGACTCCTTTGATGTGGATGCCGGGGCCATGGACGATATCGCGGTGGCCAAATTAACCCGCAATCAGGCCAAAAGCGTATTGGCACATTTGGCGGCGGCGATTGCGGCCCATGATCAATCCTATTACGTCAAGGACGATCCAACCATCAGCGATGATGCGTATGATCGTTTGCGCCGTCGCAATGATGCGATCGAAGCGCGGTTCCCCGATTTAATACGTCCGGACAGTCCATCCTTGCGTCTTGGCGCTCTACCGGCCAAGGGTTTTGATAAGGTCTTGCATGAGGCCCCGATGCTGTCGCTGGATAACGGGTTTGATGCCGATGATATAACCGCCTTCTACCAAAGAGTCAGGCGATTCTTGCAATGCCGGTCGGATGCGTTGCCGTGCTTTGTCGAGGCCAAGATTGATGGTTTGTCGGTTTCCTTACTCTATCAAAATGGCCGCTTGGTTCGGGCCGCAACACGCGGAGACGGAAGACAAGGTGAGGATATCAGCGCGAATTTCCGCTTCGTTAGCGGCGCGCCAACCACTATTCCGTATAAGGAAAATATCGAAATCCGCGGTGAAGTGTATATGAAGATATCGGATTTTCAGGTGCTTAACGCCGATCAAGCCAAGCGGAATCAAGCTCTTTTTTCCAATCCGCGCAACGCGGCGGCGGGCAGTTTGCGCCAACTTGATCCGACCGTCACCGCGCGTAGAAAACTCATTTTTACCGCATATAGCTTTGCCGGATCGATCCCGGCCGATGTCCAAAGTCAAAGCGATTGGATCGCTTGTCTGCGCAAATGGGGTTTTTGCGTCGATTCTATGTCGCGTTTATGCGTCCATCCGGAAGAGGTCGAGGCGTTTTATCACGAATTGGGCGATTCCCGTGATTCCCTTGACCACATGATCGACGGGGTGGTGGTGAAGATTGACGATTTTGCCCGACAACGGCGCTTGGGGCATGCGTCACGGGCCCCGCGTTGGGCCATCGCATGGAAATTTGCACCGGCCCAGGCAATCACGACAATTCGTGATATTGATGTCCAGGTTGGCCGCACGGGGGTGTTGACCCCGGTGGCGGTATTAGAGCCGGTATTGATTGGATCGGTTTTGATCCGGCGCGCCAGTCTTCATAATGAGGACGAAGTGGGTCGCCTTGGCGTGGCGATTGGCGACAAGGTTGTGATTGAGCGCGCCGGCGATGTCATCCCAAAAGTCATTCGCCGGGTTGCCGGTTGGACCATGCCAAAGCATTGTCCGCAATGCGGTTCCGTGGCCGTGCGGGCCGATGGCGAGGTCCATAGGCGATGCAGCGGTACCCTGGTCTGTCCGGCGCAGGCGCGGGCGGGGATTTGTCATTTCGTGTCGCGCCATGCCTTTGATATTGAGGGGCTTGGGACACGCACCATTGACCAATTTTGGGAACTTGGCTGGTTGACCAACCCGGTTGATATATTCTTTTTGCACGATCACGCGCAAGCGATGAAAGAATTGGAAGGATGGGGAGAAAAATCGGTCGAAAATCTTCTTGGCGCGATCGACCGGCGGCGGCGGTTACCCCTTGCTCGGTTTATTTACGCCCTTGGGATTCCGGGCATCGGCGAATCCCTGGCCGAGGAAATGGCCCGTTTCTTCCGCAGTCTTTCCGCTTGGCTTAAAGCGGTCGAACAGGCCGAAGACAATGACGGAGCGGTTTCGGAAGAGCTTCTTGCCATTGATGGGATTGGACATAGCGCGATATCGGCAATGATTGCTTTCGTAAAGGGAGAAAAGACCGGCGAAATTCTGCGAAAATTATCGCATATCGTCGATACCTTTACCAAGGTGACACAGGATCAATCCTTGCCGCTATCGGGAAAAACGATCCTCTTTACCGGCACGCTTGCATCGATGTCGAGGCGGGAAGCGAAATCGACCGCGAAAAGCCTTGGCGCACGTGTCGCGGTCGGCGTATCGCGAAAGGTCGATATGGTCGTGATTGGCGACAAGCCGGGATCGAAAGCGACCAAGGCGCGTGATCTGGGTTTGGAAATCCTTGATGAAGGGGCATGGGGCGATTTAATGGCCCGCCATCGCGCAGAGAGTCCGCCGCCATCAAGCATGGAATAGCGGCAACGGAGTATTATCAGATAAGGCCATCGTATATGAGGATGTTTTGCCCCCATGTATTTTTGCCCCATGTGTTTTTATCGGGGGTGTTCCGATGGTGGTGATTTAGAGTGACTTAATGCGTGGCATGGTGCGATTCCCCGATGCGCATTAAAATGCTCCCCCATGTGCTTCTATCGGGGGTGCTTTGCCTCGTATCGCGGTATCGGCAGCTTGGCCCAAATCTTGATTGGCATCATGCCCGGAGACGTATCCCGCCGCCGACCTCTTTACTTGCCCGGAGTTTCGTGCCGCTGCACCGATAGCGTCACCGGAGCCATGCCCCTTCACCTGACCGGGGTGCTTTTATCGGGGGTATTTTTGTGAGGGGTGCTTTGCCCCCATGTGCTTTTGCCCCATGTGCTTTTGTTGGGGGTATTCGGGGGTGTTTTTGTGATTTTTGTGGAATTGTGCGGGTGTATCGTTAGGAGACTTGATCGCCGCGTAGTGGCGGGCCTTGTTTTTTAAGGGATGTGCTCTCTTCCTCGGTAAAGACGCGTGAGCGGGTTAAAAATCGCATGCCTTCGGGCGATTCAAGAGAAAATCCACCGCCGCGTCCGGGAACGGCATCGATAATCAGGTGGGTATGCGACCAATATTCAAATTGGTCGGCTGCGATGTATAAGGGACAATCGGCAATATGGCCAAGAAGAACGTCTTGCGCCCCAACTTTGAACTCGCCGATCGGATAGCACATTGGCGCCGATCCATCGCAACAGCCACCGGATTGGTGAAACATCAATGCCCCATGCTGTTCGCGCAGGCTATGGATAAGATCAACGGCCACTTGTGTGACGGAAACCCGCTCGATTTTGTCATGCATAAAAGATTGCCTTTGCGTTGCGAAATCTTCGATAGGCCAAAGCGATCGCTCGTCCGGGGGATTGTCCCCATGGGTTTCTAAATGGGTTTCTAATTGGCCTTCAATTAGTCCCCGACCGGTCCCCGATTGGTTGACGTCAAGCGACGGCCAATCGGGCAGGCGGAGATAGAAAAAGCGATATTATCATCGCCCCCCGAAATCGACATGCATAGAGAACTTCTATTCCGGGGGGTATGATCCGGTTATCCTAGAAAAACCCCATCGCCTTTGGATCATAGCTAACCAGAAGATTTTTGGTTTGCTGATAATGATCCAACATCATCTTGTGGTTTTCCCGACCCACTCCGGATTTTTTATATCCACCAAAGGCGGCATGGGCCGGATAAAGGTGATAGCAATTCGTCCAAACCCGCCCGGCTTTGATCGCGCGTCCGAATTGGAAGGCGGTATGGATAGAGCGACTCCACACACCGGCACCCAGACCGTAAAGCGTGTCATTCGCAATTTGCAAGGCTTCGTCGTTATCCTTAAAGGTCGTGACCGATACGACGGGCCCGAAGATTTCCTCTTGGAAAACACGCATGGAATTCGTGCCGCGAAGCACGGTCGGTTGGATATAATAACCACCGCCAAGATCCCCGCCAAGAGTGGCTTTGTCGCCACCGACCAGAACCTCGGCCCCTTCCTTGCGACCGATGTCGATATAGGAAAGAATTTTCTCGAACTGGTCATTGGATACCTGGGCGCCAACCATCGTTGACGGATCAAGGGGATTATCCTGCTTCATCTTCTTGACCCGCGCGATGGCTTTTTCCATGAAGCGGTCATAGATGCTTTCATGAATCAACGCCCGCGACGGGCATGTGCAGACCTCACCCTGATTAAGGGCAAACATGGCAAATCCTTCCAATGCCTTGTCCAGAAATTCATCATCCTGATCAAGGATATCGGCAAAGAAGATATTGGGTGACTTTCCACCAAGTTCCAACGTGACCGGAATAATATTTTCCGATGCGTATTGCATGATCAAGCGTCCGGTGGTCGTCTCGCCGGTAAAGGCGACCTTGGCCACGCGATTGCTGGAAGCGAGCGGTTTGCCGGCTTCGGTGCCAAATCCGTTGACGACATTCAAGACGCCGGGCGGAAGAAGATCACCGATGAGTTCGGCAAAAACCAGAATTCCCATAGGGGTCTGTTCGGCCGGTTTCATGACCACACAATTGCCCGCGGCCAGGGCCGGCGCGAGTTTCCAAGCGGCCATCAACAACGGGAAATTCCAGGGGATGATCTGGGCGCAAACCCCAAGGGGTTCATGCATATGATAGGCGATCGTGTTGTGATCGATTTCGCAGACGGATCCTTCTTGGGCCCGTATACAAGCCGCGAAATAGCGATAGTGATCGACGCATAAAGGAAGGTCGGCGGCGGTCGTTTCACGAATCGGCTTGCCGTTATCGCAGGTCTCGATCATGGCCAGAATATCCAAATTCTGTTCCATCCGATCGGCGATTTTATTCAGGATAATCGCGCGCTCGGTCGTGGATGTTCTTCCCCAAGCGTCTTTTGCCGCATGGGCGGCGTCGAGGGCTTTTTCGATATCTTCCGCAGTCGAGCGCGGAATCTCGCATAATTTGCGACCGTTAAGGGGAGATGGATTCTCGAAATATTTTCCCTTGATCGGATCGACCCATTTTCCATTGATATAGTTGCCGTAACGTTGTTTGATGGCAACGGTTTTGGAGACTTGCTCCAAAGCGTCCTGCATGCGCATAATGTACCTCCATCGCTTCCCTCGTCATATTTTTCACATGACCCGGGCCGGTTGTCTCTTGTCCGCCCGTCATGATATATGAAAACCGATAAAAAGGAAGAAAAAAGTCCGTTCGATACGCCGCCGGTTCGGTCTTGGCCTGCGAGGGGAAAACCATGCACCGGATCATGCCCGAAAATAATGTCCCACACACATCATGTTCCGCACAGATTAATATATTCCGCACAGATAATGTCCCACACACATCTATATGACCCACACGATAATGTCCCACACGGATAATATCCCGCGTGGGGCGGCGGATAACAAAACCCCTTTGCCGCCGGATCGTCAAGAAAGGGAGCGTCAAGAAAGGGATAGGCGTTCCTATGCCGCGGCCGGAAGACCGGCCCGCAGGGCCGCCGCATCGGTTGTCAACTGGTATGGGCTTGGCGCGCTGTATCGAAAAGAAGTCCTGCGTTTTTTGTCGATATCCGGTCAATCGATCGCCGCTCCATTGGTTACGACGATCCTGTTTTATACCGTTTTCACCCTTGCCTTCGGTGCCGAGCGTTCCCTCGATCATATGTCATTTGCCCGTTTTCTGGTGCCCGGATTGGTTATGCTCGCGGTGATGCAAAACGCCTTTACCAATCCGTCTTTTTCCCTTCTTTTGGCCAAGGTACAGGGCAATATCGTCGATTTGTTCATGCCGCCATTGACGGCCGGCGAGATTGTCTTTGCCTATGCCCTTGCCGGAATGACGCGCGGCATTGTCGTTGGGACGGTGACCCTTGCCGGACTTGCGCTGGTTGCTCCGGCCGGGGTCGATCATCCTTTGATTGCCGCGTTTTACATGATCTGCGCCGCGTTGATGTTATCGATTATCGGTTTAATCTGCGGCGCGATTTGCGATAAATTCGATCATATGACGGCGGTGATGAATTTTGTTATCTTGCCGTTGGCTTTTTTGTCCGGCACATTCTATCCGCTTAGTCGGTTGCCCGAAGAAGTGGCAACCATTGCCCGCATCAATCCCTTTTTTCATCTGATCGATGGGTTTCGCTATGGGATGATCGGCACCTCGGAGGGCAATATCGTTATCGGTAGCGTGACGGTGCTGGTGGTGACGGTATTGCTTTGGTTGTGTTCGTGGCTGATTATCCGTTCCGGATTTTGCCTAAAGATGTGACGCTCGACAATGGAATGCCCAAAACATAAGGTTTTTGGATAGGCGTATTCCTTTGTTTCCCTTGACGATTGATGTCGCTTGGGATAGTGAAAGCCCTTTGCTCCCGATCCGATGATTTCCCCTATTCTGCCGACATATGCGCCATGTGATATTGCCTTCGAGCGTGGCGAAGGGGCGTATCTGTACACGGCTGAAGGTCGGCGCTATCTTGATTTTGCCAGTGGTATTGCCGTGACCGCCCTTGGCCATGGGCATCCGGCATTGCGCCAAGCGTTGCACGAGCAAATCGATAAAGTGTGGCATGTGTCGAATATCTTTCGTATCCCGGCCCAGGAGGAAGCGGCGCGGCTTCTCGTCCGTCACACGTTTGCCGATACGGTATTTTTCTGCAATTCCGGCCTTGAGGCGCTTGAGGCGGCGATCAAGATGGCGCGCCGCTATCATGCCGTTGCCGATTGTCGCCGGCGGCGGATTATTTGCTGTGACGGTGCTTTTCATGGACGCAGCCTGGCTACGATTGCTGCGGCCGGACAAGAAAAAATGCTGGATGGTTTTGATCCGATGATGCCGGGTTTTGATCATGTTCCGCTTAATCGTATCGACGCGCTCGAGCGGGCCGTCGGTCCGGATAGTGCCGCCATCTTGATGGAGCCCATTCAAGGGGAAGGCGGCATTCGTGTTGCCGATCCTGCGTTTTTGCGCGCGGCCCGTGATTTGGCCGATGCCCATGATCTTGTGCTTATTTTCGACGAAGTCCAAAGCGGTCTTGGCCGTAGCGGTCAATTTTTTGCCCATCAGGAAAGCGGGGTGATGCCGGATATCGTCACGATGGCCAAAGGGCTTGGCGGCGGTTTTCCGGTCGGTGCCTGTCTTGCAACGGAAAAAGCGGCAAGGGGTATGGGGCGTGGATCGCATGGGTCGACATTTGGCGGCAATCCATTGGCGATGACGGTGGCGGGCGCCGTGTTGCGTCAGGTTTTTGCCCCGGGTTTTCTGGATCGGGTGCGCGATATCGGCGCGACATTGAACCGCAAGACAAGGGATATGGCCAAGCGTTTTCCAAAGGTCATCCGATCCGTGCGCGGACGCGGCCTTATGATCGGTCTGTGCGTTGACGATAACAGGGCAATGATTGAAGCCATGCGCGAGCGCGGCTTGCTGAGTGTCTGGGCGGAAGATAATGTCGTGCGCTGGTTACCGCCGCTGATCATCGAGGATGCCCATATCGATGAAGCGATGCGCATTATGGATGATTTATGCCGACACCGTCACTAGGACAAGGGCGTCATTTTTGTGACCTGGAAACAATCGATGGCGGGTCTTTGCGCCATATTCTCGATGTTGCTGGGCGCTGGAAAAACGGCGAGGCGCACGCGGATCGTTGCGCGGGACGGATTTTGGCGATGATTTTCGCCCAGCCTTCGACCCGAACCCGTTTGTCTTTTACTCTGTCCATGCGGGCTTTGGGCGGTGATGTCGTGACCTTGGAACGGGACGGATCGCAATTGGGTCGCGGCGAGACGTTTGCCGATACCGCGCGGCTTTTGTCGCGGTACAGCGACATCGTTGCATTGCGGGCGCGGCGCGATGGCGATTTGCGCGATATGATGGACCATATTTCGGTTCCCTTGATCAACGCTTTGACCGATCGTTCCCACCCTTGTCAGGTCATGGCCGATGTGATGACCTTCGAGGAGGCGCGAGGATCGATCAAGGGGCAATCGATTGCCTGGATCGGTGACGGCAATAACATGGCCTATTCATGGGCACAGGCGGCCGTGCATTTCGATTTTACCCTGCGGATGGCAATGCCGCCGTCATGCGCGTTGCCGGCCCGGGATATTGCCCGGCTGGAAGCGCTTGGCGCCCGCCTTCAACTTTGTGAAACGGCGGCAGAGGCGGCGACCGGGGCCGCATGTATCGTGACCGATACGTGGGTATCGATGGGGATGGAGGAAGAAAGCGCAGAGGCCGAAGAAAAGACGCGGGCCTTGCGCGATTATCAAGTCAACGCCGATATTATGGCCATGGGCAATAATGCGATTTTTATGCATTGCTTGCCGGCCCATCGCGGTTGCGAGGTCAGTGCCGATGTTTTCGATGGCGATGCGTCTTGGGTTTGGCACGAAGCGGAAAACCGCATTCACGTGCAAAAAGCGATTCTTGCCTGGTGCCTTGGCGCGGTCTAAGGAAGGCGACCCGCCCCCGCCGTTTATTCCGATTTTATTGCTGCCGTTAATGTCGCTGTTTATCCCGATTCGATACTGCGGTTAACGCCGCCAGAAGGCGGGGGCAAAAAGGACAATTCCGCCCCCGCCGTTTATCCCGATTCCATACTGCCGTTAACGCCGCCGGAAGGCGGGGGCAAAAAGGACAATTCCGCCCCCGTCGTTTATCCCGATTTTATCGCTGCCGTTAACGCCGCCAGAAGGCGGGGGCAAAAAGGACAATTCCGCCCCCGTCGTTTATCCCGATTTTATCGCTGCCGTTAACGCCGCCAGAAGGCGGGGGCAAAAAGGACAATCACGGTATATAGTTCCAGCCGCCCTATAATCATGCCGAACGACATCAGCCATTTGGCCGCCAGCGGCACTTGTGAAAAATTGTCTTGTGGCCCCAGGGCCTCGCCCAAGGCAGGGCCGACATTGGCAATTGCGGTTGCCGCCCCCGAGAGAGCCGATCGAAAATCCAGCCCGACCAAAGACAAAGACAGGGCAAGAATGCTAAAGGATAAGGCGAATAGAAAGAAAAATCCCATCACGGATTGGGCGATATCGTCGCTGATTGGGCGGCGATTGTAGTACGGAATGATGACCCCGCGCGGGTTGATCAGGCGCATGATTTGAACCCTGGCTTCGGTATAGATCACTTGAAAGCGAAAAATCTTGATGCCGCAGGTGGTGGATCCGGCACAGCCGCCGGCCATCATCAAAAAGAATAATACCACCATCGCAAAGGAGCCCCATTCCCGCACATCGGTTGTGACAAAACCGGTTCCGGTCATGAACGAGACCGTGTTGAACAGAGTCTGGCGCAGTAAGACAAGCCATTGTGATCCGTTTTCTTGCCACTCTTGTAATCCTTCGGGCAATCCTTCGGGCGATCCTTTGGGCGATTCCCCAGACCATCCCCCGGGCCATCCCCCTGACCATCCATGGCGCCAAAGGGTCAAGATCACAACCGAGATGATAATCACGCCAAAGAACCATCGCACCTGACTATCGCCGAGAAATCCGGAAATATCGCCGCGCACGGCTTGCAGGTAGAGGACAAAGGGCAATGATCCGGCAATCATAAAGATGATCACGATAATATCGACGGCACCGCTGTTGAAATGGCCGATCGAGCCGTCGGAAGTGGAAAAGCCACCGGTTGAAATCGTCGTCATCGAGTGGGCAATGGCTTCGAATCCGGTCATCGGACTTAATAGGGCCAACAATAGGGCGCAGATGATGCTGAGGGCGAGATAGATGATGAAAATACCGGATGCAATCTGGGCCGCGCGGGGCAAAACTTTTCCGGAACGATTGGACGACTCGATTAAAAAGAGCTGCATACCACCGACTTTCAAGGTCGGCAGAATGGCGATGGCGACAACGATAAAGCCGATGCCGCCAAGCCATTGCAGAAGAGCGCGCCAAAGCAAAATTCCCTTTGTCTGGTGATCAAGGGAGCTAAGGATCGTCGACCCGGTTGTCGTGATACCGGAGGTTGCCTCGAAAAAGGCATCGGTGAACCCACCGCCAAGCCCGGCAAAATAAAAGGGAAGAGCGGCGAATAACGCCACGCCGGTCCAGGCAAAAAAGGTCAGGAGAAAGGCCTCGCGGACGGAAAAATGAAATCGCTCCATCCGGTTGCTAATGGCAAGGCAAACCCCAAGAAATATGCTGATCGAAGCGGCCAGGCCAAAGGCTTGCCATTGGCCGCCGCCATCGGCGTAATCGACCAGCATCGGAATGGTCATAACGCCGCCAAGCACGGCCAGAAGAATGCCGCTGACGTGCAGAGCGGGACGAAAATCAATCATGATCGGTTCCGATTATGGGTATTGCCATTTCGCATCCACTTTAACATCGGTTATCGTAGCGGGCACGCCGCGCGCAACATCAGCCGTTTTGAGTCCGGATAAGGTGGAAAAATTCCTGACGGGTGGACGGATCGGCCAAAAAAGCACCGCGCATGGCGCTTGTCACCATCACCGTTCCCGGCTTGTGCACGCCGCGCGCGCAAAGGCAATGATGGCTTGCTTCGACCGCGACCGCGACCCCGCGCGGTTTCAAGGCTTGGTCGATATTATCGGCGATTTGGGCGGTGAAGCGTTCTTGAATTTGCAGGCGGCGGCCATAGGCATCGACAAGGCGGGCAATCTTACTAATGCCGACGACGCGCTTGTTCGGCAGATAGGCGACATGCACTTTGCCGATCACCGGGGCAAGATGATGCTCGCACATCGATTCAAAGCGAATATCGCGCAATAACACCATTTCCTCGTAGTTATCGGTCTCTCCAAAGGTGCGCTCGAGAATGGTCCGGGGATCTTGCGTATAGCCACGGCAATATTCCAGATAGGCATTGACAACCCGGGTTGGGGTGCGTTCGAGGCCTTCGCGGTCGGGGTTTTCGCCAACCCATCGCAAAAGGGTGCGAATGGCATTTTCGGCTTCGGTGCGGGTTGGCTTGCGCATCTTTTGGGATGTTCCATCCGGTGGGTTGCCCGATGCTTTCAGGGGTGTTCTCGGGGGTGTTTTTTGGGGTGTTTTCGGGGCCATAATCAGTCGTAAAAAGGGCTAGTGGACCGAGACGTGGATATGGGGGCAATCAAGGGAAAAGGACGGAATGGTGGTTTCAAATTGTTCTCCCGTTTCACTGATCATAAAATAATTGCCCATGATAATGCCCGATGGGGTGACAAGCGGCATGCCGCTTGTGTATTCAAAACTTTCCCCCGGGGCGATGGTCGGCTGTTCGCCGACGACTCCCGAGCCGCGCACCTCGCGCACGGTGCCATTGGCATCGGTGATATTCCAATAGCGCCCAATCAGTTGGACGGTTTCGGTACTCTTGTTCTCGATGCGGATGTGATAGGCCCAGACATAGTGGCTGTTTCCCGGTTCGGACTGATCCTCGAGATAGACCGGTTGGACCGAAATAACGATGGATCGAGTGGTCTCTTGATAAACGGGTGAAGTGACGTTGGTTTGGCTTGGGTTTGCGGACATGATGGTGTTGTCGGTAATCGGAGTCAGCAGCAAGCCGTACTCTGCGCGAGTGCCCGGTCGATGTCGCCGATAAGGTCATCGCCATCTTCCAGTCCGGCCGATATACGGATCATGTCGTCTTCAATGCCCAAAATCTTCCTTTTCTTCGCATCTAAGCGATGGTGTGTGGTGGTGGACGGATGGGTGGCAAGGCTTCTCGTGTCTCCAAGATTATTGGATATGCGGATGATTTCAAGGGCATTGAGGAAGGCAAAGGCCTTTTTTTTGCCCGGATCGTCTTTTTCCCCTGTGTTTCCGCCATTATCGGCCGCCATTCGAAAAGTCACGATGGTTCCGCCGTGCCGCATTTGCCGCATGGCCCGTTCCTTTTGCGGAAAACTATCCAATTCCGGATATAAAACCGAGCCGACGGCATCATGGTCTTCAAGAAAGCGGGCAATACGCAAGGCATTGTCGCATCCGGCCCGCACGCGCCATTCGAGGGTTTCCAAACTTTTAACCATCACCCACGCATTAAAGGGGGACATGGATGGGCCGGTATTGCGGATGAAAGGCTTTAAAACCTCGGTGCAAAAATGGCGATCGCCAAGAACGGCCCCACCAAGGCAGCGTCCTTGTCCGTCAATATGCTTGGTTGCCGAATAGACGACAATATCGGCACCAAAGGCAAGCGGCTTTTGCAAAAAGGGCGTGGCAAAGACATTATCGACAACGACTTTTGCCCCGGCCTTGTGGGCAAGGTCGCTGACCGTGCCGATATCGACAATATCAAGGGTCGGATTCGATGGACTTTCAAGAAAGACCAATTTGGTCGGAACGGATAAGGCCCGTTTCCACGCATCTTCGTCACGCCCGTCGACAAGGATGGTTTCAACGCCAAAGCGGGGTAGAATCTCGCTGATGATATAATCGCATGACCCGAACAAAGCCCGTGCCGCAACCAGACGGTCACCGGTTTTTAGTTGGCACATCAAGGCGGCAAAAACCGCGGCCATTCCCGTTGCCGTTGCCCAACAATCCTCGGCCCCTTCAAGAAGGGCGAGTTTGCGCTCGAACATCCGTACCGTCGGATTGCCAAAACGCGAATAGATATAACGGTCGACATCACCGGCAAAGGCGGCGGCGGCTTCCTCGGCAGAGGAATAGACATATCCCGATGTAAGATAGAGGGCCTCGCTTGTTTCTTGAAAGGCACTGCGGTTTTGTCCGGCATGGATGGCGGCACTGCGTGACCATTGCCGGGAGAGTTCGACCGGGCGGCGGCCATCCGATTCCCCATCACGATGGACGGGTGCCGACCGACGGGCCGCCCGAGAGGGTGTTTTTTTCGCGCCACGACCGGGCCGGTTAGATGCGGACATTGGACTCCCTTTGAATGTCACGTTTCCCTTGCCTGTCGGGCAAAGAGGTGTGAAGCCTGGACCACCATTGCGACAGGAATAAAATCTGTCAAGCCCAGCTTGCATTATCGTGTGCTTGCGTTCAATGGAAAACCCCGCTTATGGAAAAATCGCCTCGGGTGACCGGATAGGGGCGGACCAATCGTGTATCGGGCGATGGCGTTATCGATGGCGATGTTCGGTCGTGGTTCCGCCGTGGTTCGAAGGACAGGCCAAAGCCGACAAGACGCACGACCGCCATCGAAAAGGTGACCGATCAAAACGCACGACCGCCATCGAAAAGGCGACCGATCAAAACGAAGGGGCATCCGGCGGGATATGGGTGGATCGTATCAAGAATACGCCCGAACGAGGGGATATGTATCGTTGGCGCATGATTTTGTGCATAGGGTTTGTGCGCATGGTTTTGCGTATGGGGGGTGCGCTCGGTTCCGTGTTGCCGCCTGTCCCCTTTGGCCACGGCCTATTCGCCGGATTTTTCATCGGCGGCGGCGGGTGGCTTTTCCACCGGATCCTCGGTTTGTGCGCCATGGGGTTTGCTTGTCCGGCCGGCGGCGGGTGGCTTTCCCACCGGATCCTCGGTTTGGGCGCCATGGGGTTTGCTTTTCCGGCTAGTGGCGGGTGGCTTTTCCACCGGATCCTCGGCTCGGGCGCCATGGGGTTTGCTTTTCCGGCTAGTGGTGGGTGGCTTTTCCATTGGATCCTCGGTTTGGGCGCCATGGGGTTTGCTTTTCCGGCTAGCGGCGGTCGGCTTTTCCACTGGATCCTCGGTTTGTGCGCCATGGGGTTTGCTTGTCCGGCCGGCGGCAGGGTCCGGCTTTTCCACCGGTTCCTCGGTTTGTGCGCCATGGGGTTTGCTTGTCCGGCCGGCGGCAGGGGTCGGCTTTTCCACCGGATCCTCGGTTTGGGCGCCATGGGGTTCGCTTTTCCGGCTAGTGGCGGGTGGCTTTTCCACCGGATCCTCGGTTTGTGCGCCATGGGGTTCGCTTGTCCGGCCAAGGGCGACGATATAATATTCGGGCGATTCCGGTCGGCAGGCAGGGGGCTTGACCCGGTGTAGATGACGAAAATCGGCACTTAGAAGGGCAAGAAAATCTTCGGTTCCGGTGCCGTCAAACACCTTGAATACCGCCGCGCCTTCCCGACGTAAAAAGCACAGTGCCATTTTACGGGCCGCTTCGGCCAGGATCATGATCCTGTCATGATCCAGACTGCGGCTGCCGGTTGTATTGGGGGCCATGTCGCTGAGAATCACATCAACGCCGAATGTCGACGGGGTGATGGGCCGGATGGCTTTTTTTGCGCTATGATTGCCGGTCGGTGCGGTGGTTCCGTTCGGTGCGGTCGATTTTTCGGTCGATGCGGTGGGTTCTTCGGTCGCCGCAGTCGATTTTTCGGTCGCCGCAGTCGATTCTTCGGTCGCTGCAGTCAATTCTTCGGTCGCCGCAGTCGATTTTTCGGTCGCCGCAGTCGATTTTTCGGTCGCCGCAGTCGATTTTTCGGTCGCCGCAGTCGATTCTTCGGTCGCTGCAGTCAATTCTTCGGTCGCCGCAGTGGTTCCTTCGGTCGCTGCGGTCGATTCTTCGGTCGTCGCAGTCGATTCTTCGGTCGATGGGGCGTTTTTCGGACTCGATGCTTGGGTGTCGGATGGGGCATCGGATGCGTTTTCATTTGCCGTATCGGGCTTATTTGCCGGATCGGGGCTGTCGTCCGGATGGTTTAGAACCGGCCGGCCGGTACTTGCGCCGACAAGCCGTTTTCCGGCAAGGTGATCGGCAATTTGCCGTGTGGCCGTATCGTGATCGATATCAATGCGCAAAAAACATACCCCGGACAAGTGGGGCATTTCCTCACGGTCGATGGCAAAGACACGCGGTGGCGGGCGTTTGGTCGTGGCCGAAAAAGACGGCGCGCGGGAACGTCCACAGCGTTTTGCCGCAACCGCACTCCAGCCGCCGGGGGCCGCGCCCAGATCCAACACCCGGCGTCCACGTTTTAAAAGGCGGAAACGGTCGTCGATCGAGACCAGTTTATGGGCGGCGCGGGAAGGCCAGGATGCGAACTCGCCATTGTTTTGGCGGTCACCGCCCCGATTTTCACCACGATGTTCGCCCCGATATTCACCACGGTGTTCCGATGATTGCCGATGCTCCCGATTGGCATGTGCGGGGTCGTTATCCCCGGAACCATAGCGACCGGAGTCACCATCGGATCGGTCGGCGTATCGATCTTGGTGGGATGGGCGCGCCTTATGATCACGGGGCGGGCGGGCGTCTTTTTTCCATGGGTCGGCGCGATCACGGGCCAACCAGCGTGAAGACGATGCGCTTTTTTTCCCGCCGAAATCGCGCCGCCGGTCATCGCCGCCGCCAAAGCGGGAAGAGCGGGAAGATTGGGGCTTGTCACCGAAATCGCGTCGCCGATCATCGCCGCCACCAAAGCGGGAAGAGCGGGGCTTGTCACCGAAATCGCGTCGCCGATCATCACCGCCACCAAAGCGGGAAGAGCGCGGCTTGTCGCCGAAATCGCGTCGCCGGTCATCGCCGCCACCAAAGCGGGAAGAGCGGGGCTTGTCGCCAAAATCACGCCGCCGATCATCGCCGCCACCAAAGCGGGAAGAGCGGGGCTTGTCGCCAAAATCACGCCGCCGATCATCGCCGCCACCAAAGCGGGAAGAGCGAGGCTTGTCACCGAAATCACGTCGCCGATCATCACCGCCACCAAAGCGGGAAGAGCGGGGCTTGTCGCCGAAATCGCGCCGCCGATCATCGCCGCCACCAAAGCGGGAAGAGCGGGGCTTGTCGCCGAAATCACGTCGCCGGTCATCACCGCCACCAAAGCGGGAAGAGCGGGGCTTGTCACCGAAATCGCGTCGCCGATCATCACCGCCACCAAAGCGGGAAGAGCGGGGCTTGTCGCCGAAATCGCGTCGCCGATCATCACCGCCACCAAAGCGGGAAGAGCGGGGCTTGTCGCCGAAATCGCGTCGCCGATCATCACCGCCACCAAAGCGGGAAGAGCGGGGCTTGTCGCCGAAATCGCGTCGCCGATCATCGCCGCCACCAAAGCGGGAAGAGCGGGGCTTGTCGCCGAAATCGCGTCGCCGATCATCGCCGCCACCAAAGCGGGAAGAGCGGGGCTTGTCGCCGAAATCGCGTCGCCGATCATCGCCGCCACCAAAGCGGGAAGAGCGGGGCTTGTCACCGAAATCGCGTCGCCGATCATCGCCGCCACCAAAGCGGGAAGAGCGGGGCTTGTCACCGAAATCACGTCGCCGATCATCACCGCCACCAAAGCGGGAAGAGCGGGGCTTGTCGCCGAAATCACGTCGCCGGTCATCACCGCCACCAAAGCGGGAAGAGCGGGAAGATTGGGGTTTGTCGCCAAAGCTAGGCCGGGCACCGTTACCTTTGGGGCTTGCCTTGTTGTGGCCTTCGTTATTGCTTTTGTCGTTATGGGTGCCGGAGGACGGATATTTTGCCATAGTGGCTCCCTATTACACCCTTGCGGGGTTTTTATTTAGGTTGGAATGAAAAGTTTTCGCCGGTGGTGCAACCACACCTTTGACCCGTGCGCGAAACCGCCATAGTATAGCGTCGATTTCACCGTTGGGGTGGCTTTATTGCGTTTTGTCGATAAAAAACATTACGGCCCGCCGATTATGGTTCTGCGGCGCCGGAGTGCGGCGGCATCGCTTTTTGGCCATCGCTTGAAAAATCCTTGCCGAGGGAGGTAACGCCAATCCGGCGGTCTTGGCGATGGATGGTATCCTGGATGGGGGATAGTTTAGCGGTAGAACTCTCGGCTCTGACCCGAGCAGCCCTGGTTCGAATCCAGGTCCCCCAGCATTCCACCGTTTTCCCGTCTATGCCGATATTGTGTGTCCGCCCGGGTGGCGGTCGGACGGCGCGACCGTTATGTGTATGCCGATATGTGTGTATCCCGGGGTCTTTTCTTTACGAATGATGGCGATGCGGCAAAGCGAGCGATAATGACCGCCATATATTTTTTCGACGATTGGAAGAATGCAAAATGGCCTTATTTTTCCGTCCTAAAACGCCAAAAACATCCCCCATGGGGTCACTTTAGAGGGCCGGTTGATGCAGGCAAAAGATTGCCAGGTCGATAACTTCCTGATATAAGATAAGAACACTATATGATGGGTGTATAGGTACCGATATACCCCATATATAGGTTTTTTACTACCGCTACATATGGACTAAAAACAAGGATATTGGCATGAAATTTCAGCGTCTTTTCACCGAGAAAAATCAAAATCCTTACACCAACATCACGTTTCGTCGAGCCGATAGTGAAATCCGCAATCCCGACGGATCGATCGTTTTTCAGATGAAGGGATTCGAAGTCCCGGTAGAATGGTCGCAGGTCGCTTGTGACGTGCTTGCCCAGAAATATTTCCGCAAGGCCGGCGTCCCCGAGACATTGCAGTCGGTTCGGGAAAAAGGGGTGCCGGAGTGGTTGTTGCCCCATCGGGCCGCGCCGGGCGCGAAAATGGGTGGCGAGACCGGGGCGCGCCAAGTTTTCGATCGTATTGTCGGAACGTGGACGTATTGGGGTTGGAAGGGCGGCTATTTCGACGGAGAGGACGATGCGCGCACTTTTTTTGATGAAATGCGCTATATGATGTGTCGGCAGGTCGGGGCTCCGAATTCGCCGCAATGGTTTAATACCGGGTTGCATTGGGCCTATGGGATTGACGGTCCGGGGCAAGGGCATTTTTATGTCGATCACACCGATGGGAAAAGCCATCCTTCCAATTCGGCCTATGAAAGGCCGCAGCCCCATGCCTGTTTCATTCAAAGCGTGCGTGATGATCTGGTCAATAGCGGCGGCATTATGGATCTTTGGGTGCGTGAGGCGCGGCTGTTTAAATATGGTTCCGGCACGGGGACTAATTTTTCCTCGCTGCGCGGCGATGGCGAGCCGCTTTCGGGCGGCGGCAAATCATCCGGGTTGATGTCGTTTCTGCGCATTGGTGACCGGGCCGCCGGCGCGATTAAATCGGGCGGCACCACCCGCCGGGCGGCCAAGATGGTGTGTCTTGATATCGACCATCCCGATATCGAGGAATTCATTGAATGGAAGGTGACGGAGGAACAAAAAGTGGCCTCTCTTGTCGCGGGGTCGAAACAGATCGAGCGCCGCTTGAAAGAGATTATGGCGGCCTGTTTTGACAATAAGGGCTTTGGTAACAAGGGTTCCGATAACAAGGGTTTAGGTTTGGGCAATGATGGTCATGGCACCGCTTCCCCGGCCCAAGATCGGTTCAACCCGGCCGTTAATTCGGGTCTTCGGGCGGCGGTGCAAAAGGCGCGTGAAGATATGATTCCGATCGGATACATCAATAAGGCGATTCAATTCGCCCGCCAGGGTTTTCGCGACCTTGAATTTGCCACCTATTCGACCGACTGGGATTGCGAGGCATATCGCACGGTATCGGGTCAAAATTCGAATAATTCCATCCGATTAAGCAACGCCTTTTTAAGCGCGGTCGAAAAAAACGAGGATTGGAACCTGACGATGCGGACCGACGGATCGATCGCCAAGAAAGTGCGCGCGCGCGCACTGTGGGATCGCGTTAGCTATAGCGCATGGGCGTGCGCCGATCCGGGGGTGCAATTCGATACGACCATTAATGAATGGCATACTTGTCCCAATTCCGGCCCGATAAGGGCTTCCAATCCATGTTCCGAATACATGTTCTTGGATGATACGGCGTGCAATCTTGCCTCTTTGAATCTATGCGCGTTTGGTGATGCGGATGGGCGTTTTGATGCCGATCTTTATGTGCATGCGGTGCGGCTTTGGACGGTGATGCTGGAAATATCGGTGATGATGGCCCAATATCCATCGCGCAAAATTGCCGAATTATCCTATCGTTACCGCACGCTTGGGCTTGGGTATGCCAATCTTGGCGGATTGCTGATGTCGTCGGCGATTCCCTATGACAGTGCCCAAGGCCGCTCTCTCGCCGCGGCGTTATGCGCTTTGATGAGTGCGGTAAGCTATGAAACATCGGCCGAAATGGCGGCTGAACTTGGTGCTTTTCCCGGGTTTTCCGATAATCGCAAGGCGATGCTTCGGGTGATGGAAAATCATCGCCGGGCGGCGGCCGGTGATAAAAGTGGGTATCGGCAATTGTCGATTCTTCCGGTTCCTCTTGACCCGCGCGAGTGTCCGCGTCCGGATATTGCCGATATGGCCAAGGCCGCATGGGATCGCGCTTGCGAGATGGGCAAAAAGCACGGGTATCGTAATGCCCAAACGACGGTGATCGCGCCAACCGGAACCATCGCCCTGGTTATGGATTGTGACACGACCGGGATCGAGCCGGATTTCGCCTTGGTCAAATTCAAGAAATTGGCCGGTGGCGGCTATTTCCGGATGATTAATTCATGTGTGCCAAAGGCCCTTGAGAAGATGGGGTACAGCCAAAGTCAACGCGATCAGATCGTCTCTCATGTCATCGGTCACGGCAGACTTGCCGATGCCCCGGCCATCAATCATCAAAGTCTACGGGAAAAAGGTTTTGACGATACGGCTCTGGCTAAAATCGATGCGGCGGTGAAAGGGGCTTTCGATATCGCTTTTGCCTTTAATCCGTGGACCCTGGGCATGGGTTTTTGCACCGAAATCCTTGGCATCGACAAACAGCGGCTTGACAGTCCCCAATTTGATATGTTGCGCGCGCTGGGCTTTAGCCGCGCCGATATTCTTGCCGCCAACCGCTATTGCTGTGGCACGATGACGGTCGAGGGCGCCCCCCATCTTCGGGAAGAGCATCTTTCCGTTTTTGACTGTGCGAATGCCTGTGGCAAGGACGGGCGCCGTTTTCTGTCTTCGAACAGCCATATTCATATGGTGGCCAGCGTCCAGCCCTATATTAGCGGGGCCATTTCCAAAACGATCAATATGCCGACCGATGCATCGGTGGAAGATTGCAAAAAAGCCTATGAATTATCGTGGAAGCTGGGACTGAAAGCGAACGCCTTGTATCGGGACGGGTCAAAGCTGTCGCAGCCTTTAAGCAGTGTTTTCGAGCGTGAGGATGCGGTGGATGATGCGCAAGACGATGCGCCGCCCCCCTTGGAGCGGCAGGATCAACCCAATCCTGCGAATAACGAAAGACCGCCAAATAACGACCCGCAGGTCAATAACCGGGCCTATTTGGCCGATGAAGCAGCGAAAGTCTTGATGCGCAAGCGCCAGAAATTGGCATCGAGGCGCAAAGGATACACCCAAAAAGCGACGGTCGGCGGGCATAAGATTTATCTTCGCACGGGTGAGTTCGATAATGGGGCCTTGGGCGAAATCTTCTTGGATATGCACAAAGAAGGGGCGGCGTTCCGCTCTCTTATGAACAACTTTGCCATCGCTATTTCAATTGGGTTGCAATATGGCGTGCCGTTGGATGAATTCGTGGATGCGTATACCTTTACCCGTTTCGAGCCATCGGGTCTGGTGACCGGCAACGAAGCCATTCACATGGCGACATCGGTATTGGATTATGTTTTTCGCGAATTGGCCATTTCTTATTTGGGTCGTGATGAATTGGCCCATGTTAAGCGCGATGATTTGCGCCCCGATTGTTTGGGTACCGGCGACCACTCGACCGCGCAGGGCGACGATATGGCGGCCAGCGGGATGAGTTCGGGATATATTCGAGCCAAATTATACCAGCCGTCTTCCGCTTCGTCGGTGGGGGCGGCCGATGGTGGGGCGAGGCATTCGGATGCGGGGGAACCGCACCCATCGGCGAATGCGCCTAATCCCCCGACCAAGGGGGATAATCAGCCACTGCAGGTCGAGGTCACCGTAAAGCATAATGACGAAGGAACGGATAGCGCGATATCGTCTTTTGCTTTTGTCCGCGATGAAGAGGGGCAGCACGCGCCTTCGCCAGGTGATGCAGGCCATGGCACGAATGGGTCAAACGGATATGGCACCAATGGAAACGGAAAGGGCATGGTCCATCCCGTTTCCTCTGCGCGGGGCGCGCGCCTGCAAGGATATGAAGGGGACGCATGCGAGGGGTGTGGCAATTTTACCTTGGTCCGTAACGGAACCTGCCTTAAATGCATGACCTGCGGCAATACCAGTGGCTGTAGTTGATATTCCGGTTTGTTCGGACGGTTTTTGGGATCGGCCTTCTTTGGTTCTTTCCGGCCGATCGATAATGGTGCCGCTTTGATCCACCGGTCTCCTCTTCCCGACGGGGGGTATCGATCGGTTGAAAATGGGGGGCGGCTGATATTCCGGTTTGTTCGGACGGTTTTTGGGATCGGCTTTTTTTGGTTCTTTCCGGCCGATCGATAATGGTGCCGCTTTGATCCACCGATCTCCTCTTCCCGACGGGGGGGGTGTCGATCGGTTGAAAATGGGGGACGGTTGATATTCCGGTTTGTTCGGACGGTTTTTGGGATCGGCCTTCTTTGATTCTTTCCGGCCGATCGATAATGGTGCCGCTTTGATCCACCGATCTCCTCTTCCCGACGGGGGGGGTGTCGATCGGTTGAAAATGGGGAAATGACAATGGCGCAATGCACATCGCAAAAGGTGCGTGATCGACTGCGAGAAAAGGGGTTTTCCATACCAAATCCGGCCCGGCCGGTGGCCGCGTACCAACCGTGGCGGCGTGTTGGGGAATGGATTTTTATCTCCGGACAGCTTCCCCTTGTCGATGGCAAGCCCTCTTGCACCGGTATTCTTGGGGATGGTGTCAGTTTAGACCAAGGGCGTTGCGCGGCCGAATTGGCGGCGTTGAATGCCCTTGCCTGGCTCGAGCAAGCGTGCGGGCTTGATCATGCCGCATGCGTTCAAATCCGTGGATATGTTGCTTGCACCCCCGGCTTTACCCAACAACCGGCCGTCATTGACGGGGCCTCGGATTTAATGCGGATAGCCTTTGGTGAGGCCGGGGAACATGCCCGATCGGCCCTTGGGGTGTGCGCATTGCCCCTTGGGGTTCCGGTGGAAATCGAGGCGTTATTCACCCGTGTTTGACCATGGGCCGGTCGAACTTAAAAAAAGGCGTATATCCCCATCATATGGCATTGCCCCTTGGGGTTCGGGTGGAAATCGAGGCGCTATTTACCCGTATTTAACCATGGGTCGGTCGAACTTAAAAAAAAGGCGCTCGCGAGCGATCGTATTTTGGCTTTTCACGCACGGTGATAGATAGGATACGTGTGCGAAAGATCATGATGACGATGGTATGGGGCCGTCAATGGAAAGAATAATTAGAGTTCTTCGGTTTAACGTGTTATGGGTTGGGCGATGACGAATCCACGCTTGCGGAAAAAGAGATCGGCAAACAAGTGATTCCGGGTCAAAGCGATCACCGGTCGTTTAATATCGATCGCGAATCGTGTGGCAATGTGGCAAGCATTGTCAAGATGGGGGCGGGCGAAAAAACCGATAGAGTGGAAATGTACGACTTTTTTCTCTCTCCGGTTACTCTCTTGTAAGGTTGTATTTCGTCTTTTTACCCTTTATTTCCCGGTTTTGCCGGGTGTGTTCTTGGGTGAGCGCGATTATGAAGAGAGGTAGAGCATGATGCAAAAAAATAATGTGCGTTCAACGAACGAGGTGGATCATCATATTGGACAATGCCTGCGTACCCGCCGCATTGAAATCGGGCTTAGTCAAAAGCAGTTGGCGGCTAAAATTGGTATTTCCTTCCAACAATTGCAAAAATATGAAAACGGATTTAATCGCATTTCCGCGTCTCGGCTTTATTTGGTGGCCAAGGTAATTGGGGTTTCGTTGATGCATTTTTTCACCGACTGTGAAAAAACCGGCGAAAAAACCGGCGATAAAACGACACCATCGTATCAGATGGCGGAAAGCAAAACCGGATATCGGGCCGGTACCCCTGAAAAAGATCGGGCCAGCCAGCGCGAGAACTTGGAATTAAGTCGTTGCTATTTTTCCATCAATGATAAGGCCACGCGGCGCCGCTTGTTGGCAATTATGCGATTATTGGCGCGGGTGCCCGATTAATCCGATTATTCTTTGGCGCCGCCGGCCACGGCGCGGGTCATTGTTGGCGCGGGTGCCGGATTATTCTTTGGCGCCGCCGGCCACGGCGCGGGTAATTGTTGGCGCCGGATTAATCGGGTTATTCTTTGGCGGCGCGGGTAAAGGAAAGCCAAACGGACGCGCGGTGTTGGCGGCGGGCTTTTTCTTGATAGCGCGTGACGATCCAGTCGGGGGGTGGCCGGCGCCAATCATCGGCCCGATTGGCGTTCCAGATAAAATCTTTTCTTTGATTCATATGAAAGAGAACATGCTCCAGATAGATCGGCATGTCCGAGGCGATGTGTAAAACGGCCCCGGGTCGCATGATTCGAGCGAGCTGATCAAGGGAATGCGGCTGGATAAATCGGCGCTTGGAATGGCGTTTCTTGGGCCAGGGATCGGGAAAAAGCAGGAAAACGCATCGGATCGATGCCGATGGCAGTCCCTCGATTAGGGCATTGCCGTCACCGGGATATATGCGGATATTCTCGATCCGATCTTCTTCAATCTGTCGCAACAAACGACTGATCCCGTTCCAGTAAGGCTCGCAGCCGATATATAACGGATCGGGGCACCGTCGGGCCAGTCCGGCCAGGTGTTCACCGCCGCCAAATCCAATCTCGATAACCGCATCGCGATGGCGCGATCGGCCCGGGATATCAATCCCGATATCGGGATTGATCGGATCGACAAGAAGATGCGGTAACAAGCGGCGCATTCGATCCTGCGCGGCGGGGCGTATTTTTCTTTTCCGATGGCCGAAAAGATTATTCCGGCTTTTCGTATAAGGCGCCAGCAGTTCAGATAGAAAAGTATTGCCGCAACGTTTCGACAAGATCCGTATTTTCCCATGGAAAGCCGTCATCGTCGGTGGCGCGGCCAAAATGGCCATAGGCGGCGGTGCGGGCATAAATCGGTTGGCGCAGATGAAGCCGCCGCCGAATGCCATGCGGCGATAAATCCATAATATCGCCCAGCCCCTTGGCGATATCGGCCGCACGGACTTTGCTACTCGATTCTCTATTGGGCGATTCTTTATTGGGCGATTCTTTATCGTTTGATCCAAGATCAATATACAAAGAAATCGGTTGCGCGACGCCGATGGCATAAGAAATCTGGATAACGCAACGATCGCTTAACCCGGCCGCAACGATATTTTTAGCCAGATAGCGGGCCGCATAGGCACCGGAGCGATCGACCTTGCTTGGATCTTTGCCGGAAAACGCACCGCCACCATGGGGCGCCGCCCCGCCATAGGTATCGACGATTATTTTGCGGCCGGTCAGTCCGCAATCGGCATCCGGGCCGCCTTGGACAAAGCGTCCCGTCGGGTTGACGTAAAAGGTTTTTTCCGGACACATCCACCCTTCGGGCAGGGCTTCTTCCACATAAGGGCGAACCAGTCGGCGGACGTCTTCTTGGCAAAGGCCTTCGTCGTGCTGGGTTGAAACGACAATACTCTCGGCCTTTATCGGCGTATTTCCCCGATAGGCAATACTGATCTGGCTTTTCGCATCCGGCCCTAATTGGGGCAAATCGCCTTTATGGCGGGCGGCGGCCAAAAGCGACAAAATACGATGGGCGTAATATATCGGGGCCGGCATTAAATCCGGTGTTTCCCGACAGGCATAGCCAAACATGATTCCTTGATCGCCGGCCCCTTCCTCGCCGTTTTTATCGCTATCGACACCCATTGCGATATCGGGCGATTGTTGATGGAGCCAGTTATCAAGATGCAAATTGCGCCAATGAAAATTATCCTGCGCATAGCCGATATCCCGCACCGCTGCCCGCGCCGCTTGGGCGATGTCTTCTTTGCGGACGGGGGTGGCACTCCGCACTTCGCCGGCAATGACAACGCGGTTGGTGGTGACCATGGTTTCCGCCGCAACCCGGGCACCGGGATCGGCGCGCAGATAGATATCGACAATTTCATCGGAAATGCGATCGCAGACTTTGTCCGGGTGCCCTTCGGATACCGATTCGCTGGTGAATATGTGGGAATAAGGACGCATCTTTTCTCTGGAACGGTAACATACCGATCGCTCTGCGCGCCTGCAATAGTTTCTCGACACGAGGGCGAATTATTCGAATCACGCGTAATAAAGAGGTGCGTTATTTTGTTTTGTCATGTCCGGATAAACAGGCTATGCAGGGGGGGGATAAGAGTTTATAAGGGTGCGTCATGCCGGAGATGGGAGACAAGGGAAGACTGCGTAAAAAAGGGCGCCGTGGTGAGGGGTCTTTTGTTCCCTATCCAAAGGGTGTGCGCGGTGATGATAAGGCGGCAAGCCGCGATATCGAGCGCCTGATCGGCAAGAAACAGGACGCGCGTCCCGACCTTTTAATCGAATATTGCCACATTATCCAAGATACCTATGGCCATATTGCCGGTCGTCACTTGGCCGCACTGGCCCGGCATTTGTCGATACCCTTGGCCCATGCCTATGAGGTCGCGACTTTTTACGCCCATTTCGATGTCATTGATGAAGCGGCCGGCGAGACCCCGCCGCCGCCGATTACCATTCGTGTGTGTGACAGTCTCAGTTGCGCGATGGCGGGGGCCCACCGCATTATGGACGAATTGAAAGCGGGCAGCGATCCATCGCAAATCCGAATCATGTCGGCCCCTTGCATGGGGCGTTGTCAAAATGCGCCGGTGGCGGTCATCGGACGCCGCCATCATGATGGGGTGACATCGGAACAATTGCTGAAGGCGGCCAAAGCGAGCGATCATACACCCCATATTCCCGACTATATCGATTTCAAGGCGTATGTGGCCGATGGTGGCTATACGATACTGCAAGAATGCCTTGCCGGGCGGCACAAACCGGACGATATCATCGCTTCGTTGGAAAAATCGCGCTTGCGCGGTATGGGCGGGGCGGGATTCCAGGCCGGGATGAAATGGAAACTGGTCCGGCAAGAGGCAAAGCCCCGGTTGATGACGATTAATGCCGACGAAGGCGAGCCGGGCACCTTCAAGGATCGGTATTTCATGGAAAAAGACCCGCATCGGGTGTTGGAAGGAATGTTGATCGGGGCCTGGGCGATCGAGGCAAAGGAGGTCTATTTCTATCTGCGCGATGAATATCCCGCAGCTTGGGATATCATGCAACGCGAAATTGAGGCTCTGGGGCAATCTTCGATGGCCTCCTTTACCCGTATTCATATGCGTCGCGGCGCCGGTGCTTATATCTGCGGCGAGGAATCGGCCATGCTCGAAAGCATCGAGGGCAAGAGGGGATTGCCCCGGCATAAACCTCCCTATATCTCCCAGCGTGGCTTATTCGGTCGGCCAACATTGAACAATAATGTCGAAACCGTCTATTGGGTGCGCGCCATTATCGAGCGAGGGCCGCAATGGTTTATTTCTCAAGGCACCAATGGATGCCACGGCCCGCACACTTTTTCGGTCTCGGGACGGGTGCGTGACCCTGGGGTTAAAATCGCCCCGGCAGGCATTACGATGCGCGCGTTGCTGGATGATTATTGTGGTGGCATGGCCGATGGCCATGAATTCAAGGGCTATCTTCCCGGTGGTGCTTCGGGCGGCATTTTGCCTGCGTCTATGGCGGATATTCCCCTTGATTTCGGCCAACTCGAATCCTATGGTTGTTTCATCGGTTCGGCCGCCATTATCGTCCTGTCGCAGGAGGATCGCATCCGCGATGTGGTTCTCAATCTGATGCGTTTTTTCGAAGATGAGAGCTGTGGGCAATGCACGCCATGTCGGGTCGGCACGGAAAAAGCGGTGAAGCTTCTTGAAAAACCCGAATGGGACGGGGAGTTGCTCGACGAACTAAAGGACGCGATGGCCGATGCGTCGATTTGCGGTCTCGGTCAAGCGGCGGGCAACCCGATTGCCTGCGCACTGAAGTATTTTCGGAATGAGGCATTGTGAGTAAACGTATTTTCTTCACCTTGGACGGTAAAAAGGTTTCGGCCGCCGAGGGTGAAACAATCTGGGAGGTCGCCCGGCGCGAGGGAACGCTGTTGCCCCATTTGTGCCATGCCGACAGTCCCGGCTATCGCCCCGATGGGAATTGCCGCGTGTGCATGGTCGAGATCGAGGGTGAGAGAGTCCTTGCCCCCTCGTGCTTGCGTTGTCCAAAAGAGGGGATGCAGGTATCGACCGGCGATCGAAGCGCCAAATCACGCCGGATGGTGATGGAGCTTTTGCTCGCGGATCAAGGACGGCGCGAGGAAAGCCACGACCGCCATTCCCATTTATGGAAGATGGCCGATCATATCGGCATCGACACATCCCGTTTCGAGGCGCGTGCAAAAAGCCCGCCGCCCGATCTTTCCCATCAGGCGATGGCCGTCCATCTTGATTCTTGTATTCATTGCAATTTGTGTGTGCGCGCGTGCCGCGAGGTTCAAGTCAATGACGTCATCGGCATGGCGGGGCGGGGGCATGGGTCGAAAGTGGTCTTTGATTTTGATGATCCGATGGGGGACAGCACCTGCGTTGCGTGTGGTGAGTGCGTCCAGGCCTGTCCGACCGGTGCGTTGATTGAATCGCGTTTGATCGATGACAAGGGGCACGGCACGGTGGAGGCGGATCGTGAAGTGGATAGTCTTTGCCCTTATTGCGGTGTCGGCTGTCAATTGACCTTTAAAATCAAGGATGAAAAACTGCTCTATGTCGATGGCCGCAATGGACCGGCCAATCATAGCCGATTATGCGTCAAAGGGCGCTTTGGCTTTGATTATATTCACCATCCGCATCGCTTGACCAAGCCTTTGATTCGTCGCGATGGTGTGGCGAAAGATGCCAACGAAAGACTGGATCCGAGCAATCCGTTGAGTCATTTCCGTGAGGCTTCTTGGGAAGAGGCACTGGATAAAGCGGCGCAAGGCCTAATGGCAATCCGCGATGGTTTCGGGCCAAAATCGTTGGCCGGATTTGGTTGCGCGAAGGGATCGAACGAGGAGGCCTATCTTTTCCAAAAACTGGTTCGAACCGGCTTTGGCAGCAATAATGTCGACCATTGCACGCGCCTGTGCCATGCGTCTTCGGTGGCGGCCCTTATGGAAACCATCGGCTCGGGCGCGGTGACCGCTCCGGTGGCGGAGGTTAAAAACGCCGATGTTGCCTTTTTAATCGGCGCCCGCCCAACCCAAAATCATCCGGTGGCGGCCACTTTTATCAAGAATGCGGTCAAGAACGGCACCCGATTGATCGTTGCCGACCCACGCACCAGTGCGATTTCCGATTATGCTTCCTGTTCGCTTCAGTTTCGACCCGGCACCGATGTCGCCATGTTGAATGCGATGCTGAACGTGATTATCAGCGAGGGGATGGTCGATCACTCGTATATCGATCGTTACACATCCGGGTATCGCGAATTGGCCGATCATGTTCGCGATTTCACCCCGGAGGAAATGGCCCCGATTTGCGGACTTGACCCCGATTTAATCCGGACGGCGGCCCGTGAATTCGGAAAGGCAAAGCGAGCGATGATATTCTGGGGCATGGGTATTTCCCAGCATATTCATGGCACCGACAATGCCCGTTGTTTGATTTCTTTGGCATTGGCGACCGGTAATATCGGACGACCCGGCACGGGATTGCACCCCTTGCGGGGACAAAACAATGTCCAGGGCGCGTCCGATGTCGGCCTTATTCCGATGGTTCTGCCCGATTATCAGCCGCTTGGCGATCCCAAGATTCGACAATTCTTTGAAACCTTCTGGGGAACGCATCTGGATCCGGCGCCCGGACTGACCATCGTTGAAATTATGCGGGCAATGGATGATCGGCGCATTCGCGGTCTTTATATTATGGGCGAAAATCCGGCGATGTCGGATCCCGATGCCAACCACGCGCGGGCGGCCTTGGCTAAATTGGATCACCTGGTCGTTCAAGATATTTTCTTGACGGAAACGGCCTACCTGGCCGATGTCATTTTGCCGGCATCGGCGTTTCCGGAAAAATCCGGCACTTTCACCAATACCGATCGTTCGGTTCAAATGGCCCGTCGCGCGCTATCGCCACCGGGGGATGCCAAACAGGATTTATGGATCATCAATGCATTGGCGCGCCGATTTGGTTTGAAATGGGATTACACCGGTCCCGATCAAGTTTTCGAGGAATTGCGGCAATGCATGCCGTCGTTAAAGGGAATCAGTTGGAAACGATTGGAAAAAGAAGGTTCGGTCACCTATCCGTGTGATGAAGAAGATCAGCCCGGACAGGAGGTTATCTTTGGTGACGGATTTCCAACCCCGGATGGACGCGGTAAATTTGTGCCTGCCTCCATCGTCGCTCCGGACGAAGTTCCGGATCGGCATTATCCGATGATTTTAACCACCGGACGCTTGCTCGAGCACTGGCATACCGGATCGATGACCCGTCGCGCTTCGGTTCTTGCCGGGATCGAGCCGGATCCCTATTTCCACCTCTCCCGCGCGGATATGAAGGCGAATGATATATCGGATGGTGATCGGGTGACCGTTGAAACCCGGCGCGGCGCGATCGAGGCCAAGGTGCGCTCTGATCGTCAAATTCCGCAAGGGATGATCTTCATGCCGTTTTGCTTTGAAGATGCCCCGGTCAATCTGCTGACGAATTCCGCTCTTGATCCCTTTGGCAAGATTCCGGAGTTGAAGTATTGCACGGCACGCTTGAAGAAGGTTCCCTCGCTTGCCTCCTCCATCGCCCCCTCGCTTGCCGATGTGGCCGAAAAATAGGGGCTTTCATATCAGATCACCATGTCCGCTTTCGATATCCGCTTTTTAGCAATGGGGGCAAGCAAAGTGGCCCGCCGATTAAGACTTGGGATCGAGGTCAAGGGCAAGCAAGTGATACGATGTCGACAAAGGCCGATATAATCTTAAGTCCCGCAGTCAAGATCGAGGGCAAGCAAAGTGGCCCGCCGATTAAGACTTGCGATCGAGGTCAAGGGCAGGCAAGTGATACGATGTCGACAAAGGCCGATATGGGTCAGGCATCTATGGGCCAGGCATTTATAGGTAAGACATCAATAGGATGGTAAAGAGGATTTCTTAATGATTTTTGTTCGTTTCTTGGTTTTTATCGGAGCATTGATCGTGTTGCCTTTTCTTTTTGCCGCCGGTTTGGTGGTGGTTGCGGTGGTGGTTATTTTGGCACTTCTTGCAATGGCGTTCTTTTCATCCCTTCGGCAAGGGCGTCCGGATGACCAAGTCATCGACGTCCAAGCGACCGAAGTCGATCCCGATTCGGGACGCGATCTTCCCTCCTAATGTTTTCAATGTAACGCGCGGGCTTAATATTCGCCCCAATCATGCTTTTATCAATAGCGGCGATCATGGCCCGGTATCGGTTTTTTGGTCGAGAAGCATACGCAATCCCCGATCCAGATCGCCGATCAAGTCGGCGCAATCCTCAAGCCCCGCGTGAAGACGCAGCAATGGACCATGCCGCCATGGCGCATCGGCATCGATAAAGAGGCGATGTTGCGCGGGGTTGGCCGGTAAAATCAAACTTTCGTGCGATCCCCAAGAATAGCCGATCGAAAAATGGCGCAGGGAATCGATCATCGCTTCGATATTTTTGGCCCGGCGTGTGATTTTGGTATCATGCAGGACAATGGCGAATAATCCGCTGGCACCGCGATAAAAACGCTTCCAGTGATGATGTCCCGGATGGGACGGCAATGCCGGATGAAGCACATGGGCAACGGCTGAGTGCCGTTCCAGCCAATGGGCGAGTTTAAGGGCATTTTCTTGATGCCGGGCAAGGCGCAAAGGCAGTGTTTTAAGCCCACGCAGGGCCAGCGCGCAATCTTCGCCGCCGGGTGCGTTACCAAGGGCAACGCAACTTTTTTTCAAGGTCTGATAATGCCGTGACCGGCAAAGAATAAATCCAATCGATGCATCCGCATGCCCCACGACATATTTGGTTCCTGCCTCGATGATGACATCTATGCCGTATTTAAACATCGGCCCATACCACCCCCCGGCCCAGGTGTTGTCCAGGATGGTGACGGCCCCGGCTTTTTTGGCCCGATCGGCAATGGCGGCGATATCAAGCATCTCAAACGTCAAAGATGACGGCGATTCCAGAAAAATAATTCGGGTTTTATCCGTGATCTTGGAAAGCGCGTCATCCACGTCGCAAGGATCAAAATAGACAATCGTGACACCAAGGCGGGCCAATACATGATCACAGAAATGGCGGGTTGGCTGATAGACTCCGTCACTGACGAGGATACGGGTATTGTTCTTGGCAAAGGCAAGCAACGCACAGGTAATGGCGGCCAGTCCGGAAGATGTCGCAATGGCATGGCTTGATTGATAAAGCCTGGCCATCGCCGTTTCGATGGCGGCACTGGTGGGGGTGCCGATACGCCCATAAATCAGTCCGGAAAAAGGATCGGCGACGGCGCGGGCCATTTCGGCGCAATCGTCAAATAGGACGGTTGAGCCACGATATGCCGGTGTGTTGACAAAACGCCGCCGCGTCTTGCCGTCGGGATCGGGGCGTCCGCTTTCGATGATATCGGTGATCGATGGATGCGCGGCCGGGATATGTTGGCTTGGATCGGGATTGCCCAAGGCGTGTTGTGGGTCGGGCTTTCCCAAAGCGTGTGGGCTTGGATCGGGTTCATGCGGGCGGGATTCACGGTGTGGTCGGGTTTTATCCGGATTTTCTGGCGGCGCGCGGTCTTTGGCCGCGCACGCAATCGGAGCATCGCTTCGACCCCCCCATTCCGCCCACGATCCGTCATATACGCGCACATTGGTATGCCCGATAAGATGCAAGGCAAAGGCCAGGTTGCAGGCACTTAGCCCCGATCCGCAGGTGGTCACCACCGGATGATTTTTAGAATTATATGGGGGGTTATATGGGGGATCCGGTTGGGGTCGATCGTGATCGATGCCGGCGGGCAGGCATAGGGAACGCAATTTTTCGGCCGATAAGAAATACCCTTGGCTATCGAGCAAACGGGCATAGTGCAGATTCTCGCTGCCCGGAATATGTCCGGATCGCAATCCGGGCCGTGGCTCGGCCTCACGTCCATCAAATCGTGATGGGGAACGCGCATCGAGAATACGCAGATGCGGATCACCGATAAGGGCGCGCAAGGAATCATAGTCGATCGCCGGATATGGGGTATTATCTGCGCGGCGTGTGGTTTTTTTAGGGGGATTCTTGCCAAAGGATGCCTTCGTTATGGTTGGTGCTTTGGTTGTCAGGGAATGCCCGTCGCGAACCCAGGCCGATATCCCGCCGTTTAAAACGGCGCAATCGTCATGGCCAAAAATCCGCAGCATCCACCACAGACGGCAGGCACCAAAGGCACCGATATCGTCATAGATGATAATATGGTGATTTCTGCCAATGCCGAGTTTTTCCATATGCGTGGCAAAATCAGTGGCCGACGGCAGCATATGGGGAAGGTTTAAAGAGGGGTCAACGACCATGTCGATATCGAAAAAGACCGCGCCCGGGATGTGTCCGTCGCGATATGCATCGGCCCCACATCGATCGCTTGCGGGAAGAAACCATCGGGCATCGATAAGGCGCATGGACGGATTATCGATATGCTGTATCAGTTGAGAGACCTCAACCAGCGATCGGGGATGGGTATACCGGGTATCGATATGCGGGGGATGGGTGTGTTTTTGCAACTTTATGCCTCAGTAACTTTATGCCTCAATCTGGAGCGTCTTCCATCCATTCGGGAATTGGGAGTTTTTTCTCCCTCAGGAAAGAAGGATTGAATAATTTGCTTTGATAGCGTTCCCCGCCATCGCATAAAATCGTAACGATACGTTTGCCCGGGCCCATTTCCTGGGCCAGTTTGACTGCGGCGCAGACATTGATGCCGCTGGAGCCGCCAAGAAACAAACCATCATTCCGGATCAGGTGAAAAATCATGGCCAAAGCATCCGTATCCGTAATTTGGATTTGATGATCAATCGGCGCGTCTTTCAGATTTTCGGTGATGCGGCCTTGGCCGATGCCTTCCGTGACGGATGATCCCTCGGCCTTCAAACGGCCATGGGCATAGTAATGATAAAGAGCCGATCCCATCGGATCGGCAAGGACGATTTGGGTGTTCGGATTTCGTTCTTTGAGGGATTGGCCAACCCCCGCGATTGTTCCGCCGGTTCCAACGGCACAGGTAAAAGCATCGATTTTTCCATCGCATTGGTGCCATATTTCCGGCCCGGTCGTGGCGTGATGGGCGCGGCGATTGGCGCGATTATCAAATTGGTTGGCCCAGAATGCACCGGTCGGATGATGATGGTTGATTTCCTCGGCCAGAGTACCGGAATAGCGCACGTAATTTTTTGGGTCGGCATAGGGAACGGCCGGCACCAGACGCAAATCGGCCCCACATTGGCGCAACATGTCTTTTTTTTCCCGGCTTTGGGTTTTGGGCATGACGATCAAGGTGCGATAGCCTTTTGCCGCGGCGACCAGGGTCAGTCCAATGCCGGTATTGCCGGCGGTGCCCTCGACGATGATCGAGCCGGGTTTTAAAAGAGACCGCTTTTCCATATCCTCGATAATGAAAAGAGCAGCGCGATCTTTGACCGATCCCCCCGGATTAAGGAATTCGGCCTTGCCGAGAATGTCGCATCCGGTCTGCCGCGACAGACTCTCGAGGCGAATCATCGGGGTGTGTCCGATGGTTTGGGTTAATCCTTGCCGTATGCGCATGACGGTAAAAATATCACCAATCGACAAAAAGAACAGCCGGATACGATAATTTTATCCGCCGATATTGTTTTTTGTTTATCCGATCGCTTTTGACCCCTAGGTCAATGCGACCCGAGGGATGCATCGGCACCAAAAATCAAGGATAGGCATCGGCATCGGGAATCGAGGATAGGCACCGATATTTGGGGGTATTTGGGGGCATCGGGCGGATACCCGACCGGCCCCCGGCATGGAGGGGGTGGGGGCCCAAGAGCCGAAGGGAAGGCCGAAGGGGATAAGGGCCCGGCAAGCATCCCGGAAGATGGCGCGCGGTTGACGTGTGCGTATGCCGATCGTCGGCGCGGGGTGATCGTGGATGCGTTCGATGTATGCGTATGTCAATCGTTGGTGCGTTCGATGTGTGCGTGGGTCGATCGTGGATGCGTATGCCAATTGTGGGTGCGTTCGATGTATACGCGTATGCCGATCGTCGGCGCGGTTGATCGTGGGCTGATTTGGGCCTTGTCGCCAAGGCGATATTTCTTCAGCCCTTCGATTCTGGATGATCGTTTGCGGATTTTCTGCTTTCCCTCACTTCGGCAATCAGGGCAAGCATATCGCTTTTGGGAAGAAATCCCGGAATATAGGCGGGGCCGACAAAAATGGTCGGTGTTTGTCCAATCCCCAGGGTGCTGCCAAGGTCAAGAACGGCTTTGACCGCTTTGCTTGTTCGGGGGCTTTGCATGTCGAGGCGCAGCTTGTCGAGGTCTATGCCGATGTCGCGGGCAATCGAGAATATGCGATCCTCACTCAGGCGGGGCGCACGCAAAAGGGCATCTTGAAAAGGGGCGCAAAGCCCTTGATTGCGCGCGGCCAAGGCCGCTTTGGCAGCTTGTGTGGAAAGGGGGCCGAGGATCGGATATTCAAGATGGAGCAATCGGATATTTCCGTCCGCCTCGACGGTTTCGTTAAGATGGGAATGCAGGCGTTTGCAGAAAATACAATTATAGTCGGAAAAGACGACAATGGTGATGTCGCCATCGGGATTACCAAGGTGCAGCGCGTGGCGGGCAAAGGCGTCTTGTTGGGTCAGTTGCTCTATCAGACGATAGGGATCGGCATCGATTGGGATATCGATGGATTCGTCCGCGTGCGCCATTGCGCCCATGTAAAAACCGACGCATAGGAGGAACGAAACCACCGCGCCAAGGCATTTTTTTATCACCGGCATGGATATCGACAAGGAACGTATATGGGCATGGGGTGGTAATGGCATGATTGGGTGACGATATATCTTTTGGAACATTTCAAGGTTCCTGCTAAAAAACCCGTGCTATCTTGTGCCTGGTTCCTTTATCGGGTGGGACCAAGGGGAACAAATGGCGCAAGGGCAACACGATTGCGCCCATCGTAACCGGATTAAGGTATTTTGTCAGGAAAATTTGACCCGACGTGAGATGATGATGAAAACGACAGAAAAAATCTTTCCGTCCGATATGCCCGAGATCGACGGCATCAAGGGCGCGGCCACTTCTTGTGGATTGAAGAAAAGCGGCAAGGATGATCTTGTCATGATCACGCTGCCGCCTTCATCGGTAAGCGTGTCGGCATTCACGTCATCGCGCTGTCCGTCCGCACCGGTGTTATGGAGTCGCGATGTGTCGGCCGTGGGCAGCGTGCGGGTGGTCATTGCCAATGCCGGTAATTCCAATGCGATGACCGGGGCGGCCGGCCACGCGTCGGTGCGCGCGATTGCAACGGCCGCGGCGAAGATTGTCGGATGTGCGCCCAATCAAGTCTTTATTGCCTCGACCGGCGTTGTCGGCGAGCCATTGCCCGCAGAAAAAATCATCCAAGCCTTGCCTCGCCTTGCCCGGCAGCAAACATCGCTTTTTTGGGAAGCGGCCGCCAAGGCGATTATGACAACCGATACCCGGGCCAAAGGTGATTGGAATCGTTTTGCCGTCGATGGTCAAAATTGGAATATCGCCGGTATTGCTAAAGGCGCCGGTATGATTGCCCCGAATATGGCCACGACCTTGTCGTTCATCTTTACCGATATGCCGGTTTCACGAACACAGCTTGACCGGTCGTTGCACGATGCGATCAAGACGACGTTTAACGCGATAACCGTCGATGGTGATATGTCGCCATCGGATACCATTTTCTTGGCCGGGCCGACATCGACACCGGCCAAGGCCAAGGCGATGGATTCTTTTGCACCCTGTTTGCTTGACGTGATGCGGAACCTGGCCCGTGATATTGCCCGTGACGCGGAAGGGGCAAGCAAACTTATGACGGTTGAAGTGGCCGGGATGCCCGATGATGAAACGGCGCGCAGGATGGCGATGCAGATTGCTAACTCGCCATTGGTCAAGACGGCACTGGCCGGTGAAGATCCCAATTGGGGAAGAATTGCCGGGGCGATCGGTGCGGCCGGAATCGATCTTGATCCCGATCGCATCGCCCTTGCGATTTGTGGGTTTCCGGTTTTATCCAAGGGGGAATTGGTGCCAAACTATGACGAACGTCCCCTGGCCCGGGCGATGAAAGCGCGTGATATTGATATCCGGGTCGATCTTGGTTTGGGGGATGGCCGCTTCACCGTCTGGAGTTGTGATCTGACCGAGGATTATATTCGGATAAATGCCGACTACCGGTCTTGAGCAACGCCAAATGATCGTTCTTGCCGCTTTGATCGACAAGAAGCGGCGCGTCCTTGTCACATCGCGGCCACAAGGAAAAATGATGGCCGGATGGTGGGAATTTCCCGGCGGCAAGGTTGAAAAGGGCGAGGCACCGGCCGCGGCCTTGTGCCGTGAGCTTGGCGAAGAATTGGCCATTACGGTCAATCCCGGCGATCTTGTCCCGATGACGTTTGCCGAGGAACACCCGAAACAGGGCGCGTTGCTGTTGTTGCTTTACCTTTGTCGGGTATGGCAAGGCACGCCGCAAGGATGCGAAGGGCAGCGCATGGTTTGGCGGCCGATATCGGCCCTGGATGCGCCCTTTGCCGATGGCGGTAAAATGCTGGCGACCAACACGCGTTTGATATCCGTGTTACGCGATGGCCGGATTCCATCATTGTGATTATTCGATGGCGTCTTTAGATCGATCGTGCCGTTGATTTTGGATGGGATCGTGCCCCCTGCTATTCCGGCCCGCGGCGCAAATCATCAAGCCAGCGAAAGACCGCAGCAACCGATTCGATCATATCGGATGGGATATAACGATCGATATCGGCCTTGTCGTGAAGGGCATGGGCAAGGGGAACGTTTTCCATGACCGGAATATGGCTTTTTTTTGCTATATTCAAAATGAATGCGGCCATCATATCCTGTCCCTTGACCGTGACGATCGGCAGCGGAGTTTCGCCCTTGTGATAGCGCATGGCGACGGCGATATGGGTTGGATTGCTGACGACAATCGATGATTGGCGCACCTTGTCGGCGACGTTGTTCATGGCGATTTCCTGGAATAATTGACGGCGCTTCGATTTGATCAAGGGATCCCCTTCGCTTTCCTTGAATTCGCGCTTGACCTCGTCTTTGGTCATCATCAAGTCCTTAATCAGCATCTTGCGTTTGATTAAAACGTCAACGGCGGCAAGAACGATAAAGGTCATTGCCGTGAAGATAATCAAGGTTTGCACCGTGCTTTTGAGAACTTCGCCAATACAGTCGGTGCCGCATTGCGGCGCGTATAAAAGATCCTTGATCGATGACCGGACAACCATCCAGACGACAATGGCAATAGCGGTGATCTTGATGAGGTTCATCAAAAGTTCCAGCATCTTTTTCTTACCGAACATATTTTTCAGATTGCTCACCGGATTAAGTTTCTTCATATCCGGCTTCAATGCCTTGAAAGCGAGGATCGGGCCGATCTGGATGAATCCAAAGACCAGTCCGGCAACGAGAATAATCAGCAAAAAAGGCATCAACATGGCAATGCCGTGGATAAGCATCGCGTATCCGCCGACGCTGACGGCATCGATAAAAGGCAAATGATACAAGGAGCCGATGGTGGCGAACATGGCGCGCAGATGATGAATGAAAAAATGATCATTGGTCAACATGACGGCAAAAGCGGCGATGACCATGATGGTTGTCGTGGCATCGCGGCTATAGGCAACTTGTCCTTTTTCTTTCGCGTCGCGCAGGCGCTTTTCCGTTGGTTGTTCGGTTTTTTCGCTTTCACTCATCGCTATTCACCCCCAAAAAATTGATAAAGGAATTAACAAAAAGATTAATGATCGGGTCATCGGTGCATCGGCCCATTGATTCTTGCGGCACGAACAAGGGGCGTTAGGGGGCAATGATCGGTGCAAGTATGCGATCAATGCGACCCAGGGCCAGGATGTCGCTATCGGAATAATGAAAAATTAAATTGGTATAGACGGCCAAAAGCCCCATTGCGACCGCACTTTTTAACGGCATGGAGATAAAAAATACGTTCAATTGCGGGGTGAAACGTCCGACCAAACCAATGGCAAGTTCGGTTAAAAACATGGCGATCATGATGGGAGAGCAAAGAATAAAAGCGACCCGCATAAGCCAGTCGAGGCGCTCGATAAAAAAGACGCCGTCCGGCAAAAGGATGGTTGGGGTAAAAGAAAAAACCGGCCATATGCTGTAACTCCAGTAAAGACCGCTAAGGATAAGGCTTATTCCTCCGATGCTGACGAAATAGGTCAAAAATCCTTGGAAAAGCAGCATGCCCAAAGGGGATGTTCGATTGCCGCTGAGTGGATCCATCGAGCTTGCCATACTGGCGCCACGTTGATTGTCGATCAGAAAACCGGCCCCTTCGACGGCCCAAAATATCAGCGCGCCGATATATCCCATCAAAATGCCGATCAAGAGTTCCTTGCTTGACAATAATAACGTTCGCCAGACTCCGCCTTCACCGGGGGCAAGATTGTGAACGTGGTCATAGACCAGAGGCACGACGCTAAAGGCCAATGTTATGATAAACACCGACCGCATCAGACCGGGCAAAATCTGGCGGCTAAAAAGAGGCAAGATCGAAAACAAGCCGATCATCCGCGCCGACGACAAAATCAAGGCGTGCATAAGATGAAACACGGTATCGATAATTTGGGAATCGGGCATCGAATATCGGGGATTAAATATCGGGAATGGCGGCAAACGTGTTCAGGGCGAATTTATACAATTGGGTGCCAAGGGTTGCCGCGGTCGCGTAAATCGTGAAAGAGACCGCAAGCAGTTTGACGGCAAAGGATAGAGTCTGTTCTTGGATCTGGGTTAATGCCTGAAACAGACTGAACAAGGTTCCGGAAACGGCGGCGGCGATAATCGGCGGCAACGATAAATACAAAACCAGCAAAAGAACACCGGCCGTATTATCAATGATATCATGGGGTCCCATATCGGCATTTCCCCATATCAGTGATAGGTCATGATCAGGCCGCGAATCAGGGTCGTCCAACCGTCAATCATGACAAAAAGAAACAGTTTTAAAGGAAGCGAAATGGTCATTGGCGACATCATCACCATTCCCATCGCCAACAAGAGGTTCGATACGATAAGATCAATCGCGATAAATGGTAGGTATAGAAGAAAACCGATTTTGAATGCATCGGTCATTTCCGAAACCATGAAAGCGGGAATTAAAATCACGAAACTCGATCGATCGACGTCGCCGACAATATTGGTCGGCCAAAGCTTTTTTGCGGATGTCAAAAAGAAATTAATTTCTCGCTCTTCGGCGTGGGTCTTTAGAAATTGGCGAAACGGGTCGGCTCCCTTTTTGACCACGGCAATGGTGTCTTCGACGGTTTTCGGTGATTGATCGTCGACGGCTTTGATGACGTGGGAAACCACCGGTGTCATGATGTAGATCGTTAAAATCAACGCGAGTCCGTAAAGGGCCATATTCGGCGGTATTTGCTGGACTCCAAGGGCGTTGCGAACCAGGGAAAGGACGACGGCAATTTTCACAAACGAGGTGACCATTAACGTGACAAAGGGCAAAAGAGCCATGGCCCCGGCCAAGGCAATAAGGGTGAAGGGGTCGGGAAACCCTTTTACATCACCGGCCCGATCGAGGGTGGTGACGATTTCATCCATCGTTATCGTCCTTTGCCAAAGTTGATGGCCGGGTGTTATCGGCATGCTCTTCTTGATGGCTTTCGTTTTCTTCCGCTTTTGATTCCGTGGGCAGATAGTCGTCCAGAACACGCAAAACCAAAGAGCCATTTTCATCCTGCAGACATTCACCGACACCGACGCATTGTCCGGCGCTAAGCAATTTAATCGTGGAAAGATCGCGGATCGAAAGGGGAAAGATTTGCCCTTCCCGCAAATCGCGCAGCTGCGCGACGCTGATATCAAGGCAGGCAATCTCACAGCTTAACGAAACACGGCATCGGGCAATCATCGCCCATGTTTGATCACGTATAGGCCCCCTTATAGGCCCCCTTGTTTGATCGCGTGTTTGATCGCCCGTTTGATCGTTGGCGGCCTTTGCTTGCCCCGGATTCTCTAGGGGATTTTCCAGGGGATTTTCCAGGGGGTTTTCCAGGGGATTTCTCGGGGGGTTCTTCAGGGCATCATCGGCATCGAATGGCGCTGTATGGTGGGGATCGCCACCTTGGCCGTTTGATCCATTGGTGTTCTTGCTGCCATTACCATTGCTTGGCGGTGGGCCGTTTGATCGATTGGCGTTCTTGGTGCCATTGCTTGGCGGTGGATTCGGGCGATCGGTATCGGGTGGTGCGGCCGGTTCCGATGCCTCTCGTTCCGGCATTTCCATCGACCGATCCGTCGGTTGATCCATCGGCTGATCCATCGACCGATCTGCCGGTTGTTCGATCGACCGATCTGCCGGTTGATCCACAGATTGACCCATCGGCCGATCTGCCGGTTGATCCACAGATTGATCCATCGACCGATCTGCCGGTTGTTCGATCGACCGATCTGCCGGTTGATCCACAGATTGACCCATCGGCCGATCTGTCGGTTGTTCGATCGACCGATCTGCCGGTTGATCCACAGATTGACCCATCGGCCGATCTGTCGGTTGTTCGATCGACCGATCTGCCGGTTGATCCACAGATTGACCCATCGGCCGATCTGTCGGTTGTTCGATCGACCGATCTGCCGGTTGATCCACAGATTGACCCATAGATTGATCCGTCGGCCGATCTGCCGGTTGATCCACAGATTGACCCATCGGCCGATCATTTCTTTGGCTGTTACCTTGGTCTTTATCATGGCCGTTACCTTGATGGGTGCCGCGCTTGGATGTCGGGGCGGGGCGGGTGCCGGGCGTATCGTTATCCGATATATGATTATCGCCGACCTCGATCGATGCTTCGCCATCGGTCGGTGATGTGCCGGCCCGGCCCTTGGGGTCTTTTTTTGCGGAATCTTTTTTTGCGGAAGACATGAAATTCGGTGCAGGTGCGATACCGGATAAAACCTAAGGGTGTTCCTCCGATAAGTAACCACGCGCGGGCGGATGTCTCGTCTTGTTTTCGTCTTTTTGGCGCGGTGGTGTTACCGGGGGATAGGCACGCAAAAGCGCATGTCCGATTTTTCCGATCAAAGCAATTTTGATACGGCATCCGAACGCCCATTATGCCCAAAAGGGTGAATGCGCCGGGTGCCTTGCGGCTTTGATACGGCATCCGAACGCCCATTATGCCCAAAAGGGTGAATGCGCCGATTGCCTTGCGGTATAAAAAGAGGCGACCCTTACCGGTTTAATGGGCGAATTGTTCTTTTAAAATCCGATCTTCCAGATCGTGCCCCGGGTCGAACAGCAAGGTGAGCGAAATACTCCGATCTTCGCGAATGCGCACCTCCTTGGCCTGGCGCACTTCGGTATGATCGGCAACGGCGCTTACCGGCCGCTCTTTACTGTTGATGACTTCGAGCAAGATATCAACATCATGGGCAAGCAAGGCCCCACGCCAGCGTCGGGGGCGATAGGAACTGATCGGTGTCAACGCGAGAATATTGGCGCTGCGTGGAATAATCGGTCCATAGGCGGAAAAATTGTATGCGGTGCTACCAATCGGGGTTGCGACCAGAACCCCGTCGCAAATTAATTCCGGTATGCGCTCGATTCCATCGATGCTAATCCGCAGGCGGGCACTTTGTCTTTTTTCGCGTAGTAACGAAACTTCATTGATGGCTTTTGCCGTTTTTGTGTTGCCGTCTTCATCGCACACTTCCATGGTTAACGGATGGACAACACAAGGGGCGGCGTGGCCCAGGCGATCTTCCAGATTAACAATCGATAGAGGATTCATTAAAAAGCCGATTTTGCCGCAATGCATGCCATAGATGGGAATATTGCGCGTCATCGTTCGGTGCAGGGTGCGCAACATGGTACCATCGCCGCCAAGGGCAACGATGACTTTGGCGTTGTCTATTCCGACATCGCCATAGTGTTCGCGCAAATCGGCCAATGCCTGTTGCGCGTCTTTCGAGGCGGCGGCGACAAACGCGATTTTCCCTTTCATATTCTTACCCTCCGGTGACACTCATGTGGCGGGCGGTGGCGGCGGTATCGATGACAAAATCATGCCCCTTCGGTTTTTTGGCGATCGCGGCATGGATGGCCTTGATGACGGGCGCGTCGTGATTATCGGCGCGGAGAACTTGGCGCAGATCGGCTTTATCCTCCTGTCCCAGACACAGATATAAGGTGCCCGAGCATGTCACCCTGATCCGGTTGCAGGACGCGCAAAAATTATGGGTCATCGGGGTGATAAAACCAAGCCGCCCACCGGTTTCGCCTATCCGAACATAGCGGGCCGGGCCACCGCTTTGATAGGATAAATCTTCCATCTTCCAGCGCTTTTCCAAACGGTTGCGGACCAATGAAAGGGGCAGATATTGATCCATCCGGGACAGTCCACTGCCCATCGGCATGACCTCGATCAGGCTGATATCACAGCCGCGGGCATGGCACCATTCGATCATTGTTTCGATTTCATCCTCGTTGATACCGCGCAGTGCGACGGTATTTATTTTAACGGCAATGCCGGCATCAAGGGCAGCATCGATACCGCCGAGGGTTTTTTCAAGTTTTCCCCAACGGGTGATGCGGCGAAATTTCTCCGGATCGAGACTATCGAGGGAAACATTGATCCGACGGATGCCGATCCGGTGCAGATCACGGGCATAATCGGATAGTTTCGATCCATTTGTCGTCAGGGTCAATTCATCCAGTCCATACCCATCAAGAGGCCCATTAAGATGCCGATTAAGATGGCGACCAATCCGATCCAGCAGCCAAATGATATTGCGCCGAACCAGTGGTTCACCACCGGTGATACGCAGCTTGCGGATACCCGTCCGGATAAAGATGGTCGTTAAGCGATCGATTTCTTCCAGCGTCAACACTTCCCGGCGCGGTAAGAATGTCATGTGTTCGGCCATGCAATAAACACAGCGCAGATCGCAGCGATCGGTGACGGAAAAGCGCAGATAGTGAATATCTCGGCCAAAGGGGTCGCACAGTCCGGGTATGGCCGGATTCGGTTTTTTGGCGGGCTGGGGGGTGCTCATGGCGTGTTTTGGCCAAGATATCGCTCGACCTCGATGGCACTCATGCACCCTTGGCCGGCGGCGGTCACCGCTTGGCGATAATGCCGGTCGGCAACATCTCCGGCGGCGAAAACACCTTTGATGTCGGTTTGCGTGCTATCGCTTTTGGTGCGGATATAGCCGTCATCATCCATTGCGACGTGGCCACGAAAGACCGCCGTTGCCGGATCATGTCCGATGGCAATAAAAACGCCGGCACAGTCGATTTTGCGTGATGCGCGATCATCAATATCCTCAATCAAGACGGCGTTGACACCGGAATCATCGCCAAGAACTTCTTTGATGACGCTGTTCCAAACAATGTTGATTTTTTTTTCGCGCTCGATCCGTTGGACGAGGATGTGCTCGGCCCGTAATTGATCCCTTCGGTGAATCAAGGTGACGTGTGATGCGTGATGGGTCAGATACAAGGCTTCCTCGACCGCCGTATTCCCGCCACCGACGACAACCACGTCTTTATTCTTGAAGAAAAAACCATCACAGGTCGCGCAGGCGGAAACCCCGCGCCCCTGGAACCGCTTTTCGCTTGCCAGACCCAGCCACCGCGCTTTGGCCCCGGTGGCAATGATGACGCTTTCGGCGGTATAGCGCATGTTTCCATCCCCATATAGGACAAAGGGGGATTTGCGAAAATCGACGTTGTTGATGGTGTCCTGGATGATTTGGGCCCCGACGGAAATGGCTTGTTGTCGCATTTCATCCATTAGCCATGGCCCCTGGATAACCTTGGCAAAGCCGGGGTAATTTTCGACATCCGTGGTGATGGTCATTTGTCCGCCGGGTTGGGTACCGGCGATGATAACGGGCTCAAGCCCGGCCCGGGCGGCATAAATCGCCGCGGTGTATCCGGCCGGCCCGGATCCTATGATAATGACTTTTTTGTGCATCTTTTTAGGCATTATAAATCGCCGCAGTGTATCCGGCCGGCTCGGCTCCTATGGTAATGACTTTTTTGTGCATCTTTTTAGGCATTATGGGGTTGGTGAGGATAAAAAAACTCGAAAGAAAACCCGAAATAAAACGCAGGGGAAAAATGGGGAGAAACCCACTTTTATCATGCGAAGGGATGGACTGTCATCTGTTGTCTGTCTTTTTTATCCTCGCCATTTCCTTGGGGGCGGGCCATAGGCGGGCGTCCTATTCCGGGACGGGGCATCTTTTTCGCTTGGGTTTCGCATCGCTGCCCTGCATCACGGGGTCGATCATTGGCGATGTCTGTCTTTTTTATCCTCGCCATTTCCTTGGGGGCGGGCCATAGGCGGGTGTCCTATCCCGGGACGGGGCATCTTTTTCGCTCGGGCTTCGCATCGCTGCCCTGCATCACGCCTGCATCACGGGGTCGATCATTGGCGATCGGTGTCGTTCTTGCCGATGTCTGTCTTTTTTATCCTCGCCATTTCCTTGGGGGCGGGGCCATAGGCGAGTGTCCTATCCCGGGACGGGGCATCTTTTTCGCTCGGGCTTCGCATCGCTGCCCTGCATCACGGGGCCGATCATTGGCGATCGGTGTCGTTCTTGCCGATGTCCCGGATTTTTCTTGCGTTCCGGCCTTTCTTTTCGCTTGGGAACGGCGGTGATTTCGATGCGCGGATTAGTCGTTCACGTTGGCGGGCCGCCTTGATGATGGGATGTTCTTCGGGGTTGGACGATGGATGGGGTTCGTCGTTTTCGATCGCCGGGTTGTTTTCGACCGGTGGCATGCGTAAAGAGGCAAAATGACGGATGGCTTTTTTTCGTGCGCGTTCCCGGCGCTCTTGCCATTGTATGTTCGCGGGCCAGGTCCAGCGTAATTCCAGATCACTGCCGGCGGTGATATTGCGCCCGTGGTAAGAAAAAGTGCCGTGTTCTTTTTGCTCGGTTCTTCCGTGGTGGCGAGCGGGATGGACGGGTTGCGTGTCGGGGGACGGAAGGCACCTAAGATCGGTGATATGGATGGCGCCAAAATGGGCGACGACGCGTATGTGCCGGGTGGGGAAAGGAATATGCAAGCGCATCGATTGATCCGACCGGCAGGGATGAAAGCGATGGTGCAGATACTGGGAAAAATCAAACTTTCGCACGCCGGTTAGCCATTCCATTATGGATGGCTTGTATTTTATCGTGGGCTTGGTTGTGTGGCGGATATCGCGCCGGTCTCGGCCCGCACCCGGGTTGCTATTTCGGCCATCGGGTTTGTCGTTGGTGGTGTTTTCCTCCTGCCGTGGGGCATGGTTTGCCGCTGCCTCTATCGTTCCAAAATCAAGAACCAGGGCGCGCGAATCCGATACGATTGCTTGTGGTGTCACGATTCCCTCTTCCATTTTTGCCGTGCTTGTGTGTCCTTTGGTATGGTGTCCGGCGCGATCGATGCGGGCCCCGTAATGCCATTGTTGTAAAAGACGCGCGCCCATGATGGAAGACGGGGTGATGGAAGACGGGTCATGGATAAAAAAAGGAATGCGCAGTCGGTTACAATTTTTACCAAGACGCAGTCGCATGCGGGTCACGACATCACAGGGTATGGTACCGTTATCGGGATGGAAAAAAAGGTGGATTTCCTGATGCTCGGCATGGGGTGTCACGCTGCCCCGCGCGGATAGTCGCCGATCGATGATAACGCCGATTACGCCTGCGGCCAGGGCGAGAAGAATTAAAAGCACCGGTATTGGATATTCCATCTATGGCATCAACGACGATCGGGCAGGAGAATGAATATAGCGCATGGCGACCGGCTTGACGAGTGCGCGGTATGGCCCCTTGCCCCTGATCGTATGTCCCCGGATCGTGTCACTTGGCCCATTGTGGGGGGCATCGTGGGGGCGCAGAGATTCCATCCACTCCGCCCGCCAAAGTCGATAGCGACTTATAAATAATGAAGGAATGTCAGCGAAAAGGTAATGGCGAAAATACGAACAACGACGGATGAAGCGTCAATTATCCGCACCGCATTGGTATCGCCGCGCCACAGGGAATTCGACATCGTCGGCACAAGAAGAAAGGCGACGAGGATCGTATTGATATAAAACCACTGCAGGCCAAAATCGGGAGAATCAATCATGGTCAGAGCAATATCGGCAACATAGGTCAGGGTTAAAGTGGCGACCCATTGATTAAACATGACGGAGATACTGTTGATATGTTGCACGCTGTTGCCGATGCCATCGGCATAGAGACGCCCGAAAAACAAAGGGGAATACCACAGGCAGACAAGAAGCCAGGCCAGCGAGCTGCTGGCGACCAGATGGCTGAAATACTGATAATAAGAGGGGGCGGTTGGCTGCGATCCACTTAACAAGGACACAAGGAAGATTTTTTCCATAGAGGATGAAAGAATGACCAAGGACGAACCGATGACCAGAACGACCCCGATAGTATAGCAGAGATTGACGATCCAAAGATCGCGATCATCCGCGCGACGCACGGCATCGGTGGTGAAGTGGGTGATCAGGGCCAAGATAATAAGGGTTGCGGCGATAAGCCAACCGACACCGAAATCCCGAATGCTGAAGAAATTCATCACCAAGGCAAGAACGGTGGTGATGGATAGCAAGGCCAGATATTCGATGAAAAACGCAACAAAGGGCGTGTTCACGGCGCTTGGCACGGCATTGTAAAAAATCTTGCCGAACATCGGTTTAGAATACCAAACCGCACCAAAACAAAATCCGACCGTGGCACTAAGGACGAGAGTCAGCATGTCAAAATTAATCAGAGGCATCAGTGCTTCCTTTTGTGTGGGAATGGGTGGGGAACCTCAGGGGTGCAACGCCAATCGGCATGATCCGGGTCGCATCGGTGATGATGCGGCAAGGCTTTGTCGGAAGGCATGCCCGGATCCAAGGTTCGCTTTGTCCATTTCTTTGTCTTCGAGGGATTGTCCCGTTGATGGCCCCGTTGATGTTCCGGCGGGTGGCCCCGTTGATGGCCCCACGTCCATATCGGGTTGACTTCACCGCAATCGGGCCAGAAGCCGTGCCACGACCGTTGCCGTGATAATCTTTGTCGAGACGGCCCCTTATCGCTTGCGTCGGGTGGGCATAATGGGTGGGGCGGGGATGATCGGGACGTGATATCAATCATGACATGTTACCGGTCTTGTATTCTTTATGTATGGGTCATCGGAATTGAGGGTGCGGTCGGCATTGCTTCCATGAACGCGGGTTATTTTTCTCATATACCGGTCTTATTTGGTAACCGATGGCGTTTCCCGGGTTCCCCGATTCCCGATAAAAGACGGCGAAAGAGGCGGGGATATAAGGATATGATGCACGATGCCGGTCTTTGGGTAATTAAAGCGCAAGGATGGCCGCCATGGCAAAGATCGAAACGGTGATATAACTCGACCCGATGAGCCACAGGACCAAGGGCCCCCCACGGGAGAGAATCTCGCTGAGATAGGCAATGGCGATTCCGCATGACAGGAAGGCCGATACCATCCACCAGGCAGTATCAAAGCCGCGGCTTTCGAAATGGTGCAAAAGAATGGCAAGGATGGCCGCGACAAAGGCAGAGCGGAAGAAATGGGCAACCAGCGGCAATATCACCCCGTGGGGGCGCGGCGTGCGCGATACACAGCGATGATACAAATTGCCAAACAAAGACGAGGACAACCACAAGGCACCAATCGTCACGGAAACAAAAGCGCAGAGCAAAAGCTGGGTTCCGCTTACATCGGCCAACAACGTATCGAAAAATCCGGGCAACATACGCGCCACTTTGCCATTTTTTTATTCGTTCTGCAATCTTTGCCTGTGCTTGCCCTTATGGTTATTCGCATGATGATCCGTAATTTGCGTTTGTCCGACGATCGGACGGGATGATTTTCTTCTCCGCTTTGGTGCCGTCGGGCGTGGGATGGCCCAATGTTTGGCCGTTTTTATAGATTCCAACATTTTGATTTATCGATCCCCGCGGATGGATGGGTCGGCGCGCATGGTGTGATGCCATGGTGTGGGGGCATGGTGTGATGCCATGTTCTGGGCGCATGGGCCGAGTGATGCGATGGACGATGCGATGGGATTCGGCTGCAACCGAAATGGATTGAACAACAATCGGATATATCCGATATGGACTTATTCTAAATTGTTATAGGTTGGCATTATTGCCACCCTCAATATCTTTCCATCGGCATTGAAAGGTGTGGATAGATGGCGGATATTTCCCCCAAATCGAACCCCCCTAAATCGGACCCCCCTAAATCGGACAAGGATAAATCGAACAAGGACAAATCGGCCCCCCTTAAATCCGATCCCCTTAAATCCAATCCCCTTAAATCCAATCAAAGCGGGTCGATTCCCACGAATGCGGAATCAAAGAGGGCGCATTCCAAAACCGCACCCGGCAAAAAAGACGCCGCCGGTAAAAACGACAACGGTGGCAAAAAGGACGATGGCGGTAAAAAGGATAACGGCGGCAAAAAAGACGACGATGGCGGCGATGGGGGTGGGGGGCTTGTCGGAATGGCCATTTTGGCCTTTCTCGCTTGGTTCATATTCGGTGATGACAATCGATCGATCGACTTTGGGGATGATATTTTGAGAGTGGCCGATCTTGCCGCTAAGGACGGTCCAAAGCGTTGGAGTGATGCGCATCGCCTTGCCTTTGAAGTGTCCGGTGATGACCCTAAGACATTCTATTGCAGGTGTCCGTATCGGGGTAAAAAACCCGATTTGGAGGCATGTGGCTATCATATTCGCAAGAACGAAAAAAGGGCCAATCGGGTCGAATTGGAACATGTCGTGCCGGTGTCTAAATTAGCCGAAGATATGGATTGTTGGCAAGATGCCGGCGCTAAAAATGTGCGGAATAAACGTTCATATTGCCGCCGTCATAGCGAGAAATTCCGTGTTCGGGAAAGCAACCTGATCAATCTGGTTCCGGCCATCGGCGAGGTAAATGGGGATCGCAGCAATTATGATTTTGGTGAAATCAAGGGGAATATTTCACCCCAATACGGTGCGTGTGATATCGCTATCGATTTTAAAAAGCGCGTGGCCGAGCCACACAACGCAATCAAGGGTGATATTGCCCGTATTTACTTCCTGATGGACAGTACTTACGACATCGACTTGACGTCAGACCAAAAAGACATGTTCGAGCAGTGGCATGAAGATGATCCGGTTGATGGTCGGGAATTACGACGCTATGTGCGTATCGCGAGCGTTATCAAACGTCAATCGATGGGCCGGGGCAAGGGCGATGGGGGTGGTTTCGGGAATGTCACGCACCATATCAAGGAATTGGTTCTGCAAAACCGTCCGGCATCGCGGCGGATTAATGCCACATCCGGGGATTAACGCCTTTCTATCCGTCGCGATGCATTGGCCGCGTCATGGGCAACGGGACAACGATATGATGGGCCCGGCAGGACTCGAACCTGCAACTCAGCCGTTATGAGCGGCTTGCTCTACCATTGAACTACGGGCCCGCTATCTTTGGCGCGCGGGGGGGGCGTATCCAGCGTGCCTTTCGGGGGCATCGCCATCCATCATATCCCCTTGTTTTGATCGTGCATCCTTATCATGTTTTCCGACCGCCGGCCGATTATAGCCGAAGCTGTCGGATTCTCAATATCGGGGACAGGCGATCATAATGGCTCAACATATGGCCCAAGGTATGGATGGATAGGGGTGCATGTCGCGGTGCATATTGGGGGCGCATGTCGGCTTGCCCGATGGATAGGGTGTCAAGCAAAGGCCAAAACAGAGGGGAAGAACAGAGAAGAAAGTCCCCCCGCGAGGGACGCAGGGGATGGGGACTATTCGTCGAGAAAACTGCGCAACCGCCGCGAGCGACTTGGGTGTTTTAGTTTTCGCAGGGCTTTTGCTTCGATTTGACGCACCCGTTCCCGGGTGACCGAAAACTGCTTGCCGACTTCCTCCAGGGTATGATCGCTGTTCATGCCGATACCAAAACGCATGCGCAAGACCCTTTCCTCGCGCGCGGTGAGGGTCGAAAGAAGGCGGGTTGTGGTTTCGCTAAGGTTATTTTGAACCGTGGCCTCGACCGGCAAAATGGCATTTTTATCCTCGATAAAATCACCAAGATGGGAATCTTCTTCGTCACCGACGGGCGATTCGAGGCTGATCGGCTCTTTGGCGATTTTCAGAACCTTGCGGACTTTTTCAATCGGCATATCGAGAAGAGTGGCGAGTTCTTCCGGTTGCGGCTCGCGCCCGGTTTCATGCAGAATATGGCGCGACGTGCGGGATAGTTTGCTGATGGTTTCGATCATATGAACCGGGATGCGAATGGTGCGCGCTTGGTCGGCAATGGAACGGGTGATGGCCTGGCGGATCCACCAGGTTGCATAGGTTGAAAATTTATAGCCGCGCCGGTATTCGAATTTATCGACCGCTTTCATCAAGCCGATATTGCCTTCTTGGATCAGATCGAGAAACTGCAGGCCGCGATTGGTGTATTTCTTGGCAATGGAAATGACGAGACGAAGATTGGCTTCGATCATCTCTTTCTTTGCGATGCGGGCCTGTCGCTCGCCCGACTTGACGTCGTTGGTCAGATGGCGAAATTCGGAGATGCTAAGGCCGGTATGTCGGACGATCTCGTTCATGCAGCTGCGCACTTCGTTGATGACTTTTGTTTTCTCGGCCAGTTTTTTCCAATTGGGATCATCGATGCCGGCGATCATTTTTTCCCACTTCGGATCGGTTTCGTGGTCGGTATAGCGGGTAAAGAAATCCTGGCGGGCGATGCCACAACGATCGGCTTGGCGCAGCAGCTTGCCTTCCATCCCAAGGAGTCGCCGGTTAAGCCCGTAGATTTCATCGACCATCTGCTCGATACAGCGGTTGTGCAGCGTGACGCTATGGACCGCCCGGCTTAATCGGCGGCGGATCCGTTTATAGCTTTCTTCTTGATCTTTCTTAAGTTTGCCCCCGCTCGTAATACGGGCGATGCGTTCCTTCTCGATTTCCCCCATCTGATGACGGCCTTTGGCGATGCGGGCGAAAATCTTGCCGATGACGGGTTTTAGCGTATCTTCCAATACCGAAAGGGGCATGGAGGAAATTTCACCATCGCTGTCAAAGTTATTGCCGCGCTCGCCGTCATCGATATTTTGTTCTTCCGATCCTCTTTGCCCCTCGATATTGCCGACGGCGGCACGATTATCCGCGCCATTGTTATCGGTTTTGCCGATAGAGGGGCCGATGGCCGATGGGGTGATGGCCGATGGGGTGATGGGCGCCGGTGGTTTGGCGGCATCGACCGGGGCCATGGCATTCGCCTCGCCATCGTTCGATTTTGCGGACTCTGCCTTGACATCCTTGGCTTTTTCCTTGACGGCGCCGATATGGGTGAAATAGTTGCTTTCCAGATCGGTGATATCGCGCAGCAAAATCTGATCATTCTTCAGTTTTTCGTGCCACTGAGCGACGTAATGGATGATCATGGGCGATCCACAAATCGATGTAATGACCTTTGATCGTCCTTCTTCAATCCTTTTGGCAATCGCAATCTCGCCCTGACGGGAGAGCAACTCGACACTGCCCATTTCCCTCAGATACATGCGTACCGGATCGTCGGTATGGCCCGGAGCGTTGGCCTGGGGTCCGGCAACCGCCTTCGTTTCCGTGCTTTTCAGAAAGGAATCGCCGGGTTTTTGCTCGTCTCCCTCGGGGGCATTGGCATTTCCGGCATTAAGGACATCGACCCCCTCCTCGGCGAGGGCGGCAACCGCACTTTCTATTTGGGCCGAAGAAAATTTCTCGATCGGCAGGTGTTGGCTGATTTCCTCGTAGGTGATATAGCCCGATTCCTTGCCTTTGGCGACGATCTTACGGACGGCCTGATTGATCATATAACTATCGTCGGGGCTTGTCGGTGGGGGTGTTTTTTCACCCGTTAAGGGCGATGGTGATGGCGCGGCGGCCACTTTTTCGGTGCCGGACGATTGCATGCGCGTTTTGGCCGCGCTTGGCTTTTTTGCGCTCGGCGATACCGTATGATCCCGTGTGGGCGATGCGGCTTTTCCGGTCGATGCGGTCTTTTTGACCGCTTTTGCCTGTTTGGGCGATGCGGCTTTTCCGGTTGATGCGGTCTTTTTTGATGTTTGGGTATTTCTAGGCACAGCGATCTCTCAACATCCGTTATGGTTATGGAATTTCGGTGTCGAACACGTGGGACGATTTTGCACGTGCGACAGTTTTGGGCATGGACTCTTCATGGTTGTATAAACCGGCACATAATCATTGTCGATAGGATGATCATTTGCCGCGTTGCTTGCCGCCGCGCCGCCCATGCGGGCAGGTAAATCGCGGATGGGCAAATCATCCGGAAGCGGATATATAACGGAAAAAGTCATGCTATCGCAAGGTATTCTTTGGGCCGATCGGTGGGCAAAATCGTCACGATCATGACGAAAACGGGCAAAAGGCATGGATCGATCATCACGCGGCCCGATGGCGCAACGCCGGGCCGGGCGTTCTTTTGGATGGCGATGAAGGGTTTCATGATGGGGGGGGGAATTCCGGATCGATAATATCTTTTGCTTTCTCTCCATTTAGGAACGATATGCGATTTTTCAAACCTCCTTTCGAGGAATCCGCATTTTTTATGCGATTCATATCCGCCCGTGCAGGCCCGCTCGTATAGAATTCTTGGGTCGGATTTTTGGACGGGTTTTTTTGCCGGGATTTTTTTTAGCGGGCAATGCGGTTCAAATTCGTTGGATGCCCTTCGGATGGCGATATTGCCCCCGGGCCGGGCCAATCGATGAAACGGATCGATTAAGGCGCTATCGGCCTTTATTCATCATCGAGCAGACCGAGTGCGCGCCGCGCACTCAGGCGTTCTTCTTGAAGACGACGAAGGGTTTTATGATCGGGAAGTTTGCGCTTGAATTCTTGATGGGTCATATCGGAGGCGTTCCTTTCATCCAAGAGGTTGATGCGCTTTTTCAAACGTTCTTTCGGGCAATCGGTATCGTCCGGCCGATAAGAATCGATCCGCGCGTGGCCTTCTTCGGTGATGATGGCAAGCCGGTCAAGATGCCCCCTCTCGACCAGTTTAAGATGCAATTCCTTGCGGGCCCGGTCGGGGTCTTGTGCGATGCGATCGGCATCGGGTACCAGTTCCAGCATATCCATGCACAGACGGGTTGAATCCGCATCGGGCCAGGGGATGCGGTTCAAATCCTCGGCAAATTCATGGATCAAGGAAGGTTCTTCGAGGCATTCAAAAAGCGCATCGCGGGCATATACGTCATCGGGCGATCGTCCCGGTTTTTCCGCGCCGGAGCAGAGGCGATTTTTGGACATCTTGCGGCCATATTGCCACGGGTTGGGAAGAAGTTTGACCAATTCGGACATTGGATCGAAGGGCCGTCGATATGTGTGTTTGCGCTTTGCCTTGTCGCCGTGCAACCGCGCGAGATAGCGCCGATTGCGAAAAAAAGCGAGATATTCGCTTTTCAAGGTCGGGATTTGAATCAAACTCGCCCTTTGATAGAGGTGCGCCTGCAACGCGGCCCAGTCTTCCGGGGTTTTCGGTTGGCGTGTATCGAGTGCTTGCTGCCAGATAAAATCGGCCATCGACATGCTTTTATCCAACAATCCGTCCCAGGCGTGTTTGCCGTGTTTGCGGATGAAGCCATCGGGGTCTTCGTCTTTGGGAAGAAAGACAAAATCCATGGAATGGCCGGTTTTTAAATGGCGCAGGGCGGATTCGGCCGCGCGACCGGCGGCGCGCAGTCCGGCATCGTCCCCGTCAAAACAGCAAATCGGAACATCGGCGCAGCGCCAAAGCATGCCAAGATGTTCCGGTGTCAGCGATGTTCCCATCGGCGCGACCGCGATTGCCACACCGGCTTGATGCAGGCTGATGACGTCAAGATAGCCTTCGACGACGATGATTTTGCGATCGCGCCGCGCGCTTTCCAAAGCCTGGGGCCAGCCGTAGAGAAGATGCGATTTTTCAAACAACGCGGTTTGCGGGGAGTTGATGTATTTTGCCCCCTCTTGTCCGAGGATTCGACCGCCAAAGCCGCGCATCCGGTTGTTTCGATCGGTGATCGGAAAGATAATACGGTTGCGAAAGCGGGCATAGATACGGTCATGATTTTCCGAGCGGGCCAAAATGCCGATCGCCATCAATTCGTCATCATTGATTCCCTTGGCGTGCATGTCTCGGCGCAGGCCCTCGGCCCCGAACGGGGCAAAGCCGATATGAAAACGATCGATGCTGTCTTTGTCGATACCGCGCCGGTTAAGATAATCGCGGGCTTCTTTTCCTTCTTTCGCGCGCAATCGGGATTGAAACCATGCGCCGACCGTCGCGCAGATGTCGAGCAGTCGGTCTTTTTTCTCTTCCTTGCGGATATCTTCCCGGGAGGCTTGCGCGACTTCTATCCCGGCTATCCCGGCCAGTTGTCGCACCGCTTCGACAAAGTTCAGATTTTCCGTCTTTTGGACGAATTGGATGGCATTGCCGTGGGCACCACAGCCAAAGCAATGATAGAAACCCTTGTCGTTATTGACGGTGAAGGATGGCGTTTTTTCCTTGTGAAAGGGGCACAAGCCACCAAATTCACGTCCCTTGCGGGTTAGCTTGACGTGTTGGCCAATCAAGTCGGATAGAATAATCCGTTGCTCAAGTTGGGACAGAAAGGAAGGTGCGAACATGGTCATGGGAATTGCCTTTGTGCGCCGTGGTGCCCCTTTATGTCGATTGGGTGCCGCTTTGGTTCTTCCGGACAACTTGTTCCGGTTTTTTTTGGACAACTTGTCCTGATTTTTTTTGGACAATTTGTTCCGGTTTCTTTTGGACAACTTGTCCTGACTTCTTCCGGACAATTTGTCCGGCAACCTTCATGTCGATTTGGTGTCCGTGGGTTTTTTTCAGCATTCCCATAATACGTCCGATATCGGCATTTCCCCCGGATTGGCGGATCTGACCGATGACATCGTCAACGGCGGCCTCAATCTCGGTTGCGTCCATCGCCTTGGGAAGAAAGGCGGCGATGACGTTGATTTCTTCTTTTTCTTGGCGGGCCAATTCTTCCCGGCCGCCTTTTTCATAAAGATCGGCGCTTTCCCGGCGCTTTTTAACCATTGTCCGCAAAACGGCACAAAAGGCGTCTTCATCAAGGGACGCGCCATCGGCCCGCAGGGCAATTTCCCGATCCTTAAGACCGCTGAGCATCATGCGCAGGGTTGAAACCTCGATCGTGGACCGGCGGCGCATGGCATCGTTCAGCGCGTTGCGTATAGAGGCGACCTTTTCCATGTTTTTTTTCCTTTGCTGTGCTATTTTATCCACGCGGAAACTGCGATCAAGGGGATTGGGGCGATCAAGCGAATGAGGGCGATCAAGCCAATCGGGCAGGGACGGTTGTGTGAAATCCTAGTATTGACGAGTGAACGGTTAAATCATGGCACAAGAACGACATCGCCGCAATCGCCAAAAAAATGATCCTGCCCCGCATCTTTCCGGTGATCCTTCCGAGAAGGGCGACCGAAACGGCGGGCGCAAAACCACCGACGGATCGGTTCAAGGCGCGGTGCACGGATCGGTTCAAGGGGCGGTTCACGGGGCAGTTTTGGGAAATGCCGTTCTTGCCTTGGCCGATGGGTCTTTATATCCGGGCGTGGGGGCGGGAAAGCCCGGTTTATATAGTGGTGAGCTTTGCTTTAATACCGCGATGAGTGGATACCAAGAGGTCATCACCGATCCCTCGTATACCGATCAGATGATCGTGTTTACCTTTCCCCATATCGGTAATACCGGCGTTAATGGCGAAGATATCGAGGATGCCGAGCCCGCCGCACGGGCGATCATTCTTTCCGCGGCGATGACCGGCGCGTCGAATGTGCGTGCCTCCGGCGATCTTGATCCGTGGTTGGCAAAGCATTCTATCGGCGCGATTAGTGACGTCGATACAAGGGCATTGACGGTCAAGCTGCGCGATGGCGGGGCCCAAGGCGGTGCCATTCATTACGATCCGGTCAACGGCGCGGATACCGCGCGCGCGCGCGATGCCGCGGCAAAATGCCAAGATATGCGCGGGTTGGATCTTGCCGGCAAGGTGAGTTGTCGGCAAAGCTATCGCTGGCGGGCCGGTCTCTGGCGTCCGTTCGACCCAAAATATGATAAGCCAGGCCATGATAAGCCAGAACGGGGCAGGGTCGATTATGATGGCCCAGATTATAATGGCCCAGGGCATGATAAAAGCGGCCACCATGCCGGAGTGACCCCCGATGCGGCCGCCGATAAGACCCCCGATAAGGTCGATGGCGATCCGCACTGCGTGGTGATCGATTTTGGGGTCAAGCGTAACATCCTGCGTTCGCTGGTATCCAGTGGGCATCGGGTTACGGTGGTACCGGCGAATAGTGGGGTGGAAAGCATTCTTGCCCATCGTCCCGACGGTATCGTTCTGTCGAACGGCCCGGGTGACCCCGTGGCAACGTCGCGCTATGCGGCGGCGGTTATCCGCGATTTGATCAAGGCAGAGTTGCCGATTTTCGGCATTTGCCTCGGTCATCAGTTGTTGGCTTTGGCGCTTGGCGCGCGAACGGTCAAAATGCACCATGGCCATCGCGGGACGAATCATCCGGTGAAAAATATGGCGACCGGCAAGGTTGAAATCACGTCTCAAAATCACGGCTTTGTCGTCGATCGTGATACGTTGCCGGATGGCATCGTCGAAACCCATCGCTCCCTCTTTGACGGAAGCATCGAAGGGATAGAGGTTGAAAACAGGGATATTTTTTCGGTCCAACATCACCCCGAGGCATCGCCCGGGCCACGGGATGCCCAATATTTATTCGGCCGCTTCCACGCCGCTTCGGTGCGCTTTCGCCAATCCCGATAATCGACCGCTTGCCATAACCGCTAGCGCCGTTGGTGCGCTTTCGCCAATCCCGATAACCGACCGCTTGCCATAACCGCTAGCGCCGTTGGTGCGCTTTTGCCAATCCCGATAACCGACCGCTTTTCATAACCGCTAGCGTCGTCCGGTTTCTTCTTCCACCCGATGGATGTATCGGGCAACGGCGGCGGCGGCGTGCTCTTCCTTGCCGGTAAAGAAATGATCGGCATGATCGATTTCTTGCAAGTCGACGGTGATTTTCTTCTGCCGGGCTAAATGGGCCATCAAGCGTTCAATCTGACTGTCCTCGACCAATTGGTCATTGCCGCCACGAAGGATGAGTCCCGATGTCGGACAGGGGGCAAGGAAGGAAAAATCATACGCCCCTGCCGGTGGCGACAGGGAAATAAAGCCTTTTATTTCCGGACGGCGCATCAGCATCTGCATGCCGATCCAGGCACCGAAAGACAACCCGCATATCCAGCACCGCGAGGCCTCGGGATTACAGGTTTGCAACCAATCAAGGGCGGCCGCCGCATCGTTTAACTCGCTTTCGCCGTGCTGGTATTTTTGAGGCTTTTCGGGCTGGCGGAAGTTGAATCGCAAAACGGAAAACCCGGATGCGCGTAATTTGTTGAACAATACTTGCATGATTTTATTGTTCATATCCCCGCCATATTGCGGATGGGCATGCAACAGCAATGCAATCGGTTCTTCTTCCTTGTCGCGATGGTGATAGCGCCCCTGAATTCGGCCCTCGGGACTATTGATCGTAACTTCGCTCATAATTATGATTTTTCCTTTTTTGCCATAATCCTATGGATTGTTTCTTGCGAGACCTAAGATATTGTTCGTGATCGGGGGTTTGCCCATTGCGCATGATCCGTTGCCGCATTATCTGTAAGTGCGCCTTTGATTGTGTTATCTTTACCGATGTTATCCAAGCCATGAACGGGGCGGCTATGGTATCGCCGGGTGATCCCTTCAAAGGCCCCCTAATTGATTTGCGGGCAAACCATTATACAATGGGAAGGAGCAAAGGGAAACGGGCAATGGGAAAGATGCCGTTCGACGGTTGCTCCGGTTGTCATTCCGGCCTGGGTGTCGGATGGGATTTAACGTTAACGATCGTCAAGTGAGGTGAATAATGGGATGGACGAAAAGGCTGAAAGAGGACATTAAAAGTTTTCAAAAGCGTGACCCGGCCGCGCGCAGCGGTCTTGAAGTTGCGCTTTTTTATCCCGGATTTCACGCCGTCGTGACGCACCGTATCGCCCATTATTTATGGACGTCGGGCTGGCGGCTCAGCGCACGGTTGATCAGTGGTATCGGTCGCTTTTTCCATCAAATTGAAATTCATCCGGCGGCCCGTATCGGTCGGCGTCTCGTCATCGATCACGGATGCGGCTTGGTCATCGGTGAAACCGCGCAAATCGGCGACGATGTGACCTTGTATCAAGCGGTTACCCTTGGCGGTATCGCGCCGTCGCGCAATTCCCGCCAGCAACGCCGGGTTAAACGCCATCCGACCCTTAAAAATGGTGTTATTATCGGCTCCGGCGCGCAAATCCTGGGGCCGGTGACGGTCGGGGCCCATGCGTGCGTCGGGGCAAACGCGGTTGTCCTTGAGAATGTTGCCGCCTCGGCCACGGTTGTCGGCGTTCCGGCCCGGCAAATTCAATCGTCCAAACGCGACCATGCCCAATTTGTCGCCTATGGCACGACGGCCGATTGCGATGGTCTGGAAAAAACGATTGCGCGCCTGACCGAGGACGTGCGTCATCTGCGTTCTTTGGTTGAAAAAGAAAACGGAACGACACCGCGCCCGAAAAAGGAACACGATGCCGCAATCAAAGAAACGGCCCACAGCAACACGAACCCGTGATCGTAAGAAACCGGTGGCGGGCATATAAGATGCCCAAAAGCGTAACCCGTGATCATAAGAAATCGGTGACGGGCATATAAGATGCCAAAAAGCGTAAGATAATTTCCGGTCATGGATAACGATGGCGGCCCGTCATAAGATGACGGGCAAGGGAATAAGACAAAAGGCGACCCGATCATCGGTGGAAAATCATTCTTTTTATCTGGATTATAATGCCGGCGCGCCGCTTCTTGACGGGGTTGGTCCGGCGATGCTGGCGGCATCGATTGCCGGCAATCCGTCTTCCCAGCACGCATTTGGTCGGCGCAAACGGGTTTTGATCGACCGTGTCCGTGCGCAAGTGATCGATTTTGTCGGCGCCGGAACGGCGTTTTCCGGTGCTTTTTCCGGTGAACTTCCCGGAGATTCTGCCGGAGATTCGTCCAAAGAATTTTCCAAAGAATTTCCCAAAGAATTTTCAGGGGGGGCTGCCGGAGATTCTGCCGGTGAATCTGTGGGGGAATCTTTGGGCGGTTGGCCCGCAAATGGGCCCGGGGGGCGGGTATCGGTCATCTTCACATCCGGTGCAACGGAGGCCAATAATCTAGCCTTGCGTGGGATAGAGGCGGATGGCGTGTTGATCAGTGCGGTTGAACACGATTCGGTATACGCGGCCCGTGACGACGCGCGGATCATACCGGTAACAAGCGACGGCGTTATCGACGGGCCGCTTCTGGATCAGGCCCTTGCCCGGGCAAAAGGGCGATCATTGGTCAGTGTCATGATGGCCAATAATGAAACCGGGATCATCAATAATATGGCCGATATCGCGGATCGGGTGCATCGCCATGGTGGGATATTGCATTGTGACGCAGCCCAGGCATCGGCGCGCGTTCCTCTTTCGATGGCAAAGTGGGGCGTCGATGCGATGTCTCTTTCCGGTCATAAATTCGGCGCGCCCACGGGTGTCGGCGCGCTGATCATCGCCCCTCATGTCCGGTTGCGCCCCATATTACGCGGCGGTGGACAGGAAGGGGGGCTTCGTGCCGGAACCGAAAACATGGCCTCTATTGCCGGATTGGGCGCGGCGTTTCGTTTGGCAAAGGCGGATCCAAAGTGGGCATCCTGGCGTGACGCGATGGAAGATCGTCTTTTGGCCGGGCCGGACGATGTGACCGTTTTTGGTCGCAATCGCGATCGTCTTCCGCAAACATCGTGTTTTGCGGTTGCCGGAATAAGTGCCCAGACCCTTGTCATTGCTTGCGACCTTGCCGGATTTGCGATCGGTGCCGGCAGCGCTTGTTCATCGGGACGTATGGCCCCGTCACGGGTATTGGCCGCGATGGGGGCGGATGAGGTGATGGCGGCATCGGCCGTGCGGGTCAGTTTCGGCACCGGAACCACGCCGGCGGCTCTGGAAGCATTTACCGACGCGTTGCCGTCGATCGTTGCCCGGATTGCCAAGGCCGATATGGCCCTAAGCGCGGATCATGGGCGGCAAAAGACGTAAAAAAGGATTTCTTTGGCATGAAAGCGTGGCGCGGCGGCCCTGGAAGCATGTACCGACGCGTTGCCGTCGATCGTTGCCCGAATTGCCAAGGCCGATATGGCCCTAAGCGCGGATTATGGGCGGCAAAAGACGTAAAAGAGGCTTTCTTTGGCATGAAAGCGTGGCGCGGCGGCCCTGGAAGCATTCACCGACGCGTTGCCGTCGATCGGCCGGGGAGAAGGGATCAGAAGGAATGCCGGTAAATAAGCCCCGCCATCAATCAGTGCTGGTAAATTGCCGTTGACGGCATCATATTAGAGACGTGTTGGGGACACGATTGGGATCGAAGGGGCATGGGTGGTTACGATGGGCTTGAGTTACCGTTGAAAACACATTAGCATGGGCAAGCGCCTGAATTTGGGTCGTCCCCCGGGGACAATCCGGGAGGATATCCTCCGGGGGGTGAATTCTAGGACACGTTTTGGATCGAACCTCGCCCGGCGGGCAAAGAAAACAACTATGAAGGGATATAAAGGGTAATGAATGTGAAGATCAGCGATCGGCCGATTTACTTGGATTACCAAGCGACAACCCCCACGGACGAGCGGGTTGTTAAAGCGATGATGCCCTATTTTACCGAGCATTACGGCAATCCCCATTCCCGCAACCATTATTATGGGTGGGAAGCGGAAGGCGCGGTTGAGCGCGCCCGCGACCAAGTCGCATCGATCATCGGTGCCAATCGTAAAGAAGTGATCTTTACGTCGGGCGCGACCGAATCGAATAATATCGCGATCAAGGGCGTGGCCCGCTTTTACAAGGATCGTAAAAATCACATTATTACCACCGTGACCGAACATAAATGTGTGCTTGAATCCTGTCGGCATCTTTCGCAAGAAGGGTTTGATGTCACCTATTTGCCGGTGCGCGATAACGGTTTGATTGATCTTGACGTGCTGAAAGGGGCGATCACCGATAAAACGGCACTGGTATCCGTCATGGCCGTGCATAACGAGATCGGGGTTATCCAGCCATTGGCTGAAATCGGTCAAATATGCCGGGAGCGCAAGGTATTTTTTCATTCCGATTGCGCCCAAGCCGTGGGCAAAATCCCCCTTGATGTCGATGCCATGAATATGGATTTGATGAGTATCTCGGGACACAAGATTTATGGTCCCAAAGGAATCGGCGCCCTGTATGTCCGCCGCAAGCCACGGGTGCGCATCGCACCGATGATGAGTGGCGGTGGCCAAGAACGCGGCATGCGATCGGGCACTTTGCCGACCCCCTTGTGTGTCGGACTGGGCGCGGCATGCGCCATCGCCGAAAAGGAAATGGGATCGGAGAACGAGCGTTTGCGCCTTTTGCGCGACCGTTTATACAAGACATTGACCGATGCCTTGCCCGATATTTATCTGAATGGTGATTTGGATCGGCGCATTCCCGGTAATCTTAATGTTTCCTTTGCTTATGTCGAGGGCGAGTCATTGATGATGGGAATCAAGAATCTTTCCCTATCATCGGGATCGGCATGCACATCGGCGTCGCTTGAGCCGTCCTACGTTCTCAAGGCGCTTGGCGTGAACGAGGAATTGGCCCATACCAGTTTGCGTATCGGCATCGGTCGCTTTACGACCGAGGCAGAGGTCGATGCCGCGGCCGCTTCGATTATCGAAAGCGTTAATCGCTTGCGCGCGCTTTCCCCGCTTTGGGAAATGGCCCAAGAAGGCGTCGATATCAGCAAAATTGAATGGGCCCATCACTAATGGACGGCCCCGTTTATGGCAATTTCTTCGATTCTTTCAGGCAGGGTTCATCCGTGATGAACCATAATACTTTTCGTTTTATCTTTCCACCACGTTGAACCCACAAAGGAGAATCCTATGGCTTACAGCAAAACTCTTATCGATCACTATGAAAAACCCCGAAATATCGGGTCTTTCAATAAAGAGGATAAGGCCGTTGGCACCGGCTTGGTCGGCGCACCCGCTTGCGGGGATGTCATGAAGCTTCAGATCAAGGTCAAGGGTGGCGTTATTGAAGACGCGAAATTCAAGACATTTGGCTGTGGCTCCGCCATTGCTTCGTCGTCGCTCGCGACGGAATGGATCAAGGGTAAAACTCTCGATCAAGCGGCGTCCATTAAAAATACCCAGATTGCGGAACATTTGGCTTTGCCTCCGGTCAAGATTCATTGCTCGATCCTGGCTGAAGACGCGATCAAGGCTGCGGTCGACGACTATCGCAAAAAAGATGATGCGGCGGCGGGCTAAACGGACCGCAGGGCATCGTTAACCGGGATACCGTTTGATGCTTTCCCTGACCGATGCCGCAACCAAGCGGGTAAAGGATCTGATTATCGGGCGCGGGACACCGGAGGCCGGTATTCGTCTTTCGGTGCGCTCGAAGGGGTGTTCCGGATTGTCGTATTGCTTGGAGTTCGCCGATCGTCCCGCCGACGGTGACGAAGTCGTCAAGGTCGGTGATATTCGCTTGTTTATCGATCCAAAAGCCGTTTTTTTTATCATCGGCTCTCAGATGGATTATCGCGAGGATGCGCTTGAATCCGGGTTTGTCTTCAGTAATCCCAATGAAAAAGGACGCTGTGGTTGCGGGGAATCATTCCACGTATAATCATTTGATCACGCCCCGATCGCAATGAAAAGGGGCGCGGCCGGGAATCATGCCGCGCGATACCTGGTCTCGTTCCGGTCGATTGGGCGGTGTCTTGTTGGCGATTTTCGTGGTTTTTTGGATGGTCTTTCGTGCGTGTTGTTACGATCCCGTCGTTACCCTCGGGTTTTGGTGTTGCCCTCGGTCTTTTTCTCTGTCGCTCTTCCGTTTTGAGTGGGCGCGCGGTGGGGGGAATTTTCTCTCGCCCCTTATGGGTGTCCCTCTTGTTGATTCATATGGATCGATTGATATGAGGCGATAAGTATAGGGCGGTCGAATGAGCGCTCGTCCGGAATCGTTTTGTCAAACCCGCCCATTTTATCGGACTGCGCATATAGGAATATCGATGTTCCATCCGGTGCCAAGATCGGTTGTTTAATCGGCCGCTTCATTAAGTTCCGGTTGGGGGATAACGTGGGGGCGACGGGCGGATTTTTGCGGCTGGTTCCGCCGTTGGTTTTAGGGGCACGTTTTTCGGGGAATATGGTTAATGGTCGGTGACGGATTGGAAAAAAAGGAAGAAGAGCATTGCTGGTCTTGCCGGTCACCGGTTGGCGACGATCCTTTTTTTTGCGCATCGTGCGGTCTTGTCCAACCTTTGACGCATCTTGATCCGTTTGCGATGTTCTCCCTTGCGGCGGATTATCTTCCGGATCCATCACGGTTGGAGCCGGAGTACTTGCGCCTGCAACGGCTTTTGCATCCAGATCGTTTTCCCCGTGCCGAAAAGAAAGAAAAAATGGTTGCGCAAATGGCTTGTGCCTCGGTCAATCAGGCTTATGAGACCTTGCGCGATCCGGTCCGTCGGGCGGTGCATTTACTGGAGCGGGTCGGGGTCAAGGCCGAGGCCGGGGGGGAAAAGACAATCCAGGATCCGGAATTGTTAATGCGGGCAATGGAAGATCGCGAAGCCTTGGCCGAGGCGCGCGATACGGATCGCATCGATGCCATTGCCGATTCGGCCAAAAGCGAAGAAAAAGACGTGATCCGGGCGCTGGCCGATCTTTGGCGCGGCCAAAAATGGGATGATATGAATCGACAACTGACCCGTTTGAAATATCTGATCAAGCTGGGTGATGAAATCGCGACCGCCCGGCGGCGTCTCGCTTCCCTTGGTGCGGCTTCATCCATGGTTGGATCTTCTTCGCGATGAGTCCTCTTTTGCAAATCACCGAATCCGGGGAAAAGGAAGCCGAGAAAAGGCGTTCCAAGGCGCGTCCATGCGCGATTGGCATCGATCTTGGCACGACCCACTCGCTGGCCGCCGTTGCCGAACATCGGGATGACGATGGCCATGTGCGCGTTGATATTCTGCATCCGGCCGGACAATCGCCCTTGATCCCTTCGGTTGTCGCTTTTCCCGACGGCACTTTTTCCGATGACACTTTTCCCAATGATAGGGGCAAGCCCGTCGTCGGCGATCAAGCACTGGAAATCAGTGCCCGAAACCCATCCCTTGCGATTACCTCGGTCAAGCGACTAATGGGGCGTGGCATCGATGATTTGCGCCGCTTGTCGGGGGCGTTGCCCTTTACCGTCGCGCAAGGAACACAGGGCATGGTTCGCCTCGCCATTGCCGGACGTCAGGTAACCCCGGTCGAGATATCGGCCTGTATTCTGCGCGCGGTCAAGGAACGGGCAGAGACCATGTTATCCCGCCCGGTCGAGCAGGCGGTCATTACGGTTCCGGCCTATTTCGATGATGCCGCCCGCAGTGCCACCCGTGATGCCGCGAGACTTGCCGGAATAGAGGTTCTGCGTCTGGTCAATGAACCGACGGCGGCCGCTCTTGCCTATGGTCTGGATTCGGGTAGTCAGGGAATTTATGTCATTTACGATCTTGGCGGCGGCACCTTTGACGTGTCTTTGCTGCGCCTTGAAAAGGGGATTTTCCAGGTTTTGGCAAGCGGTGGTGACGGTGCTTTGGGCGGGGATGATTTCGACCATCTTCTGGCCGAGTATTGGATTTCGCAACGGGATGACGGCACGCCGCAATCGCCGCCGGACAGCAGCGAGATCACGGCGATTTTGGCAACCGCACGCCGCGCGCGCGAATCGCTTGCCTCTAATTTGGCCTCCAATTTAGATCAAAGTTTAGATGTTAATCCGGGCACCGGCCGATTTTCGGGGGCGACCGATACGGACGATGATCCGGGCAAGCAAAGGCCAAGCGATGGCCCCAAAAATGGCCCCAAGTATGACCCCAAAAATGGTGGATGGAAGATCACGATCAACGGCAAGGATAGTGACCATACGATCACACCGGCTCAATTAGATCGGATCATTGGCGATCTGGTCGACAAAACAATCCGCATTTGCGCCGGTGTTATGGATGATGCCGGGGTCGATAAAGATGCGGTTTGCGGCGTTGTTTTGGCCGGTGGCACCACACGCACCCCGTTGGTGCGGCGCAAAGTGGCTCAATTCTTTGGTCAAGAACCACTTGCCGATATCAATCCGGACACGACGGTAGCGGCCGGTGCCGCGTTGCAGGCGCGCGCCCTTAGCATCGGGTCGGATAATCTATTGCTCGATGTCACGCCGCTTTCGCTTGGTCTTGAGACCATGGGCGGGTTAAGCGAGCGCATTATTGAACGCAACACGCCCATTCCGGTGCGCAAGGCCCAGAAATTCACCACCTTTAAAGACGGGCAAACCGCCCTGTCGATTCACGTCGTCCAAGGCGAGCGTGAAACCGTTGCCGATAATCGCTCTTTGGCCCATTTTACCCTTGGCGGAATCGCGCCAATGACCGCCGGGGCCGCACGTATCCTCGTGACATTCAGTCTTGATGCGGATGGATTATTAACGGTTGAAGCCCGCGATACCCAATCGAACAAGGCGCAGACGGTCGAAGTGCGTCCTTCCTATGGTCTGTCGGAAGAAGAAATGACCACCATGCTTAAAGATAACATCGCCCATGGGCGCGATGATATGGACAAGCGGTTGTTGATCAAGTCGAGGGTCGAGGCAGAGCGCCTTGCCCAAGCGGTGCGCACGGCCCTTAAAGCGACGCCGGAATTGTGTCAAAGCGAGGAAAAAGCCTCTATCGATAAGGGTTTGCGCGATCTTGAAAAAGCGATTGCCGGTGATTGTCGCGATACGATCGAGGATGCGATCCAGATTCTGGATCAAGCGACACAGCCATTTGCCGAACGGCGCATGAACACGGCCATGGGCAAGGCATTGCGCGGACAGTCGATTGCCGCGTTGGAGGAAAAAATCCACACCTCGGCCAAAAGCCCAACGGAAAGATTGGCCGAGAAATCGGTAAAAAACCCAAAAAAGAAAGATGGTTCTTCTTGAGAGGAAGCCACTTTTCCATTAGTTAATAGAAAACGGAGAATACAATGCCAAAAGTTACATTTGTCGAAGCCAGTGGAAAGCGCCACGAAATCGATGCCCCGGTCGGCATGTCGTTGCTGGAGGTTGCCCACCACAATCACATCGATTTGGAAGGGGCATGCGAGGGGTCGCTCGCCTGTTCGACGTGCCATGTTATTGTCGACGATCAATTCTATGACCGGCTGCCCGAAGCGGTCGAGGAAGAGGAAGATATGCTCGATTTGGCGTGGGGGCTGACCCAAACGTCGCGCCTTGGCTGTCAAATCAAGGTGACCGAGCAACTCGACGGGCTTGTCGTGACATTGCCCGCCGCAACCCGCAACATGCAGGTCAAGTAGGGTTTTATCATGGGATTAAAATGGTCCGACACGATCGATATTGCGATCGCCCTTGAAGACGCGCATCCAAGCGCGGATAACGTCAATCTGCGTTACACCGATCTGCATCGATGGATTACCGAATTGCCCGAATTTGATGATGATCCGCAGGCCTCGAACGAAAAAACCCTTGAGGCCATTCAAGTGGCCTGGATGGATGAACGCGACTAACCCGCCGATTTTCGGTGGTGACGTCCTTCATCGCCGATGGCCATTGATGTTCCGCGCGCCCGCGCCCGCCGCCAGACATGACCGCCATTTTTCGCGGTCGGAATATGGTGGTGCCATCCCCCTTTCTTGTTTCCATTTTTCTTTCCCCTTCTTTTTGTCCGGGCAAAGCATCTTGTACAGGCGAAGCATCCGGGGCAGGCAAAGCATCTTGTGACGGCGGACTGGTACGAGGAAAATTTGCATGCTTCGTTCCGGTTGCGGTTACGGATGGCAACGGTGCTCCATCGCGAGAAAACCGATCATCAGGATTTGATCATTTTTGATAATCCTTGCTGTGGGCGGGTACTCGGTCTTGACGGGGTGATTCAAACCACGCAAGCGGATGAATACATTTATCATGAAATGCTTGTGCAACCGGCCCTTGTCGCCCATGGCCGCGTGACCCGTCTTTTGATTGTCGGCGGCGGGGATGGCGCGGCGGCGCGCGAGGCGCTTAAACACGATGACCAAAGCGCCGATCCGGGGCGCTTGCGCGTGACCATGGTCGATATTGACGCCACGGTTATTGATTTATGTCGGCGTTATCTGCCCGCCCACGGCGACGGTGCATTGGATGATCCACGTCTTGATCTTATTATCGATGACGCGGCCCGCTTCGTTGCCCGAACCGACCGGTGTTTTGACGCGATTATCATCGACTCGCCCGACCCGATCGGGCCGGCTAAAACCCTTTTTACCGAATCCTTTTATCGTCATTGCCGTCGGATTTTGAATCCCGGCGGTGTTCTTGTGGCCCAAAATGGGGTTCCCTTCCTCCAACAATCGGAAATGATCGACAGCCATCGAAGGCTGGCCGGCCTGTTTTCCCGGGCCGGGGTCTTTACGGCGACGGTGCCGAGTTATTGCGGTGGGGTTATGGCGTTTGCCTGGGGTGGGGATAATCGCGACATCGCCGTTTTCGATCGGGATAGGGCAATGCGAATGCAGCCCCATTGCCGCTATTATAATGCCGATATTCACTTTGCCGCATTTGCCCTTGGCAGTGACTTGCGGCGCGTGCTTGACCGCGCGCGCTTGGATTGATGGCGCCAATGATGCCCTTTTATCCGGCTCTTTTATTTGGCCCTTTTGTTTGGCCCTTTTGTTTGGGGGGGGCGCTTTTTGTCCGATCCGATACAACCGGATCGTATCGGCGACAGGAAAACCCCTTTAACCCCCCCCCTTTAAAAAAATAGGCGATACAATCAGATTATTGGCTAGATTATCGGCCAGATTATCAGCATGGAATGGATACGAGGAAAGGGTGAAAACAATGAAAGGTAAAAACAATGAAAGATGAAAATATCGACAAACGCAAAGAGCGGATCGAAGCGGCGGTTTTCCGTCGTCTGGTCGCGCATCTGCGCAAGAATCATCAAGTTCAAAATATTGATTTGATGAATTTGGCGGACTTTTGCCGCAACTGTCTGGCGAAATGGTATTGCCATGCGGCGGAGGAGGAGGAGGGGGTGCGCATCGATTACGAGCAAGCGCGCGAGCGGATTTATGGAATGCCTTATGGGGAATGGAAGGATGCCTATCAAACCCCCCTGAACCCCGAGGCCAAGATCAAGACCCCCCCCAAACCCTAGGCCGAGGGACGGAGCGGTCTATCCAATCTTAAGGGTGGCCCGCGCCTTGATTTTCGTGGGGTGTTCTTTTTTCGTATTTCCGGCGTAATCGATGGCGTTGAATTTTACCGCCGGCATTACGGGGCAACGCATTTTGGAAGAAAATATGGCGTGGCATTTGATAGGACGCGATTCGGGAACGCAAAAACCGCCAAATGGCATCGATGGACGGCGGCGTTTTCGTGGCGGGGACGATGACGGCGGCGATGTCCTCGCCCCGGATCGGGTCGAAAATCCCGAAACAGGCCGCTTCGGCAACATCGTGATGGGCCATGATGGCATCTTCTATCGGCCCGGGATGAATGTTTTTTCCCGCGCGGATAATAAGTTCTTTCGCGCGTCCGGTAAGGTGCAAGAAGCCGTCTGAGTCGAAAAAGCCAAGATCCCCGGTTTTCAACCATTTTCCGCTAAAAGAATGGCGACAATCGCCATCTTCATAGGATTGAATGACGCATGGTCCGCAAATGGCGATTTCGCCCTGTATCGGTGCGCTGCGCTTTGGTTCGTTTTTGGCGGTTTCTATCCGAACACGGCTGGCGATTTCGCCCTGTATCGGCGCGCTGCGCTCCGGTTCGTTTTTGGCGATTTCTATCCGAACACGGCACCCGATCGGTTTGCCGACGCTTCCCGGGCGATTATCCTCGATACGGTTGGACGCGATTTGGTGGCTTGCCTCACTCATGCCATAGGCCTGCAATAACGGTCGCTGGAAAAAGTCTTCGATCTGCCGGTGCAAATACACCGGCATCGGTGCCGAGCTGGAGCGCAAAAAGCGCAAGCGGGGACAAGGTGGGCGGCCGAAACCATTCTTTGCGCGAAGAAGGATCGATTGATAGATCGCCGGTGCCGCGCTGATCCATGTGGCACCGCTATTGCGCAGATTGCGAAGCAGGGCAAAACCGACCGGGGCAAGGTCGACACCGCCGCCGCTGATCAACGGTGCGAGAAGTCCGGCAATCAGTCCATGCACATGGAAAAGAGGCATGGGATTACAGCAATAGTCATCGGCATCGAGATGCAATCCATCGGCGATCCGGCGTGCATTCTCGGTCAAGGCGGATGTCGGCAGAAAGACCGTTTTCGGTTGGGCCGTCGTTCCCGATGTGCGCAGCAAAAGGCCGTTTTTATCGCCGCCGGCATCGCCGGGCGGATCAAAGCGGGAAATATCCAAGCCTTGGGCGCATATCGGGATGATCGATATTCCCTCGAGCGTGGCGGCGCGGCGCAATCGGTCTTCTTTGGACGCAGCGGCCATGACGATCGTATCGATACGCATTTCTTGCAAAAGGTGACGATATTGGGAAAGCGGCAAAGATGGCGCCAACGGGGCGACGACATGCCGAGAGAGAAAGGATAAAAAGGCAACCATCGTACCGGCAAGGGAATCATTATCGACGCGCGGATCGATCAAAAGGCCGATGCGGGACTCTTTTCCAATCGATTGCCGGATAACGGTCGCGGTATCATTGACTAACCGGCGCAACTGCGCATAAGTGAGGATGACCCAAGGGCGGTCTTGACCGGCGGTCGGGCGCGTGATAGCGGGTTGTGAATCCCGCCCCGATGCTATCCAATTGCAGGCGGATGGAAAAATCGATTGTACGGACACAAGACGGATCATAACGCGATGGGCGAGAAAGCAATAGAGTTCACGAAAATGCATGGCTTAGGCAATGATTTTGTTATCATTGATGCGGCCGGCGTGCCCGATATAGGGGCGGACTTGATACGCCATATATGCGACCGGCGCCGTGGCATTGGCTGTGATCAGTTAATCATCCGCCGCCCCGCCGTCGATGGTATCGCCGATATTGCGATGGATATTTATAATGCCGATGCCTCATCGGCCGAGGCATGTGGCAACGCGACCCGATGTGTCGGCGCGCTGGCCGGGGTGCAAATCAACCGCGATCATGTCGTGGTCGCAACCAAAGCCGGTTTATGCGATGTCGACCGGCGCGATGATGGGCAATACGCGGTCGATATGGGGATGGCGCGCCTCGATTGGCGTGATATTCCCTTGGCAAAAGCAATCGATTGTTTGCATGTTCCGGTCAACTGCGGTGTTCTCGATGATGGTTGCGCCGTTAATATCGGCAATCCCCATATCGTCTTTTTTGTCGATGACGTGGCAAGGGTGCCGCTGTCGGATCTTGGGCCTTTGGTCGAGAACCATGAATTATTTCCCGAGCGCGTCAATGTCGAAATCATCCATCGCCAACCCGATGGTTCCTTGCGTTTGAAAGTTTGGGAACGTGGGGCCGGAATAACCCCGGCTTGCGGCACCGGCGCTTGCGCCGGATTGGTCGCGGCGGTGCGCCGGTCGGTTATTGACGGGCGCCGGGCCATCATCCACCTTGATGGGGGCGATCTTGAAGTGGAATGGCAAAAGGATGATCATGTCCTCATGACCGGCCCGTGCCGGTATGTTTTTCATGGCACGATGATGGTGGATGCGGATCTATCGTCGGCCGGAAATATCGGATCGATCAAGAACGCCGGGTCGGACAAAAATGCCGGACAACCGGTCGACCGGAATCGCACCGACGATCGGCCCGGTGCCGGGACGGTAAAATCATGAGGGACGATAAAGACGTCGAGGTCATCAGCTTTGGTTGCCGCCTGAATAGCTATGAGGGCGAGATCATGCGGCACCTGGCCCGCGAATCCGGCCTTGACGATTGTATTTTTATCAATAGCTGTGCGGTCACCCACGAGGCCCAGCGCCAAGCGCGGCAAAAAATACGTTCCTTGAAGCGGCGTTATCCGGAAAAGAGAATCATTGTCACCGGTTGCGCCGCCCAGATCGATCCCGACCATTTTAAGAATATGGATGCGGTCGATGGCGTGATTGGCAATCGGGAAAAACTGGATCCATCGATTATGCGCCGTTTGGCGGTGTCCCGTGATCGCTCCGGTCATGTTTCCGGTAATGGTTCCGGCGATGGTTCCGGTCATATCTCCGGCGATGTTTCCGGTCATATCTCCGGCGATGGTTCCGGTCATATCTCCGGCGATGGTTCCGGTCATGTTTCCGGTAATGGTTCCGGTCATGGCGAAGGCGATGGCTTTGATGATAATCCCGATATGTCGGTCGATTCTTTAGCGCGCGGGATGGGCGTGCGTGACGGCACGGCTAAAAAACCGGTCGCAGCGACGGTCGTGACGGCGGGCGCAACGACGGCAGGGAACGCAAAGCCGGTGATGGTCGGTGACATCAATCGGGATATGCCAACGGGTATTATTCCCGATGGGGTATTCCCCGAGCGTGTTCGGGCCATGGTGGAAATCCAGCACGGCTGCGATCATGCATGCACTTTTTGCATTATTCCCCAAGGACGCGGGGCCAATCGTTCGCGCCGGGTCGAGGATATTATCGCAAGCGCGGCCAAGATGATGGAGAAGGGCAAAAAGGAAATTGTTCTGACCGGTGTCGATATTACCGATTGGGGGCAGGATATCAAAGGCCGTCCGCGTCTTGGCAATTTGGTATCCGCGCTTCTGGATGCGCTGCCACAACTTTCCCGATTGCGCCTTTCATCCCTTGATCCGGCTGAAATCGATCCTCTGCTTTTAACATTGTTATGCGAGGAAGATCGCCTTCTTCCCCATATCCATCTCAGCGTTCAGTCCGGCGATGATATGATTTTAAAGCGGATGAAGCGCCGCCATCGCCGCCATCACGTTCTCGATCTTTGCCGTCATATTCGCCGCCATCGCCCGTCGGTCACCTTTGGTGCCGATTTCATTACCGGATTTCCAACCGAAAGCGAGGATATGTTCATGTCCAGCATGACACTTTTGGATCAATGCCGAATGATTTTTGCCCATGTCTTTCCCTTTTCCCTGCGACCGGGAACCCCGGCCGCGCGCATGCCCCAATTGCCCCCCGGCATTGCCCGCAAGCGGGCATGGAAAATGCGCCGGGCGGCGAGTGCGTTGCAGCTTGATGATCACCAAGCAACCATCGGCTCGATCGTTTCGGTGCTTTCCGAGCGACCCCATGATGGCCGTTGCCGCCACTATCGCAAGGTTCGGTGGGACGGGCGCCGCCGCCCCGGTGATATATTTGACGCCCGGGTCGAAGGGGTGGCGGGCGATGGCCGGCTGGAGGTGACGCCGCTGCCGGTGCATCGTCCCGCGGGCAAGAATCCGCAGGCAAGGGCATCATGACCCGCGGCTGGCTGACTCGAATGCGCAAAGGTTTGCGCCGTTCGTCGCAGCATTTAAGGCAGGGGTTAGCCTCCATTTTCGGCGGCGGAAACAGCCTTGATCGCCCATCCCTTGAGTCGTTGGAAGAATTTTTGATCTCGTCCGATATGGGTGTGACGGTCTCGGCGCGCGTGATTGGCCATCTTGAACGGCATCACTTGAACGAGGAAGTGACCGGTGATCACCTATTGAAAATTATTGCCTCGCTTCTTGTCGACGATCTGAAAAAGATTGCCCGCCCGCTGGTGATCGATCGCAAGGCCTGCCCCCACGTGATCTTGCTTGTGGGGGTTAATGGGGTCGGCAAGACAACGACCGCCGGAAAATTGGCCGCTTCCCTTTGCGAGGAAGGGCGTTCGGTGATGTTGGTCGCGGCCGACACTCATCGCCCGGCCGCCCGCGAGCAGCTTGAGATTTGGGGAAAAAGGGCAAAATGTCCGGTATTTACCGGTCGGGATGGCCAAGATCCGGCGGCCTTGGTGCATGACGCGTGGAGGGCCGGTCGGGCGGAAAAAAAGGATGTTCTTATTATCGACAGTGCCGGACGCTTGCATACCAACACCAATCTTATGGAGGAAATGAAAAAAATCGTCCGGGTTCTTTCCCGTCTTGATGCGCAAGCCCCCCATTCGCGTATTCTTGTGGTGGATGCTGCTTCTGGACAAAATGTTATCGATCAGATAGAACGTTTTTCCGTGGCCGTGCCACTTTCCGGAATGATGATGAGCAAACTTGATTCGACGGGCAAAGGCGGAATTTTGGTTTGTGTGGCGCAACGTTTTTCTTTGCCGGTACACGCGATTGGCGTGGGCGAAAAGATGGATGATTTGCGCGCTTTTTCGGCGGAGTCTTTTGCCGATTCTCTGATCGGTTCAGATCACGCCGAGGATTGCTTGTCATCGGTGCCAAGCAATCATCGGTGATGATGACCGGTATTTTTTTATCGGATGGAAAAGGCGATGGAAGAGACCACTAAAAGGCCGCAAGGAGTTTGAATTATATGCGCGATAATCATATCATTACCGTCGATGGAGATCGGGTCGTCTGTGAGGGAAGTCCCAATCTGAAAATGGGACATCCACGGATTTATCTTCATCTTCGTGCGCAAGGCAACGTGACCTGCCCTTACTGTGGTGCCGTTTTTATGCGTGATCGCGCCCGCGTCAAGAGTAAGAACACACATTCGAATGGGCACCCGAATTGATGCCCGAATGGGTGCCGGTAATCCACGCCCGTGTTCGCGCCGATATTCGCGCCCGCATGGGTGCCGGGTATTCGCGCCGATATTCGCAAGATCAGCCCTGCTTCATCCCGATAATATTTAACTCAAGCGATATTCCATTCCAATGATGCCATTTCCCTTTAATTTGGATTTCTCCCATGTCCATGTCTTGTTGCAGGGACGCTTGGGCAATCAAATGTTTGAATACGCCGCGGCCCATGCCGTGGCAAAGAGGCTGAATCTCAAGGTGGCTTGCTATAAGCGGACGTATCCCCATCTGCTGGATTGCTGGTCGTTGCGCGATGTTGATATTCGGGGCGGGTGCGGTATTTTTCATCATCCGCAATTTCGCATTCCCAAGGCTCTTATCGCTGCTTTCCTCGCCCAACAAAACCGTTATTTCAAAGATGCTTACGACAAGGTTCCCGATAACAAAGGCAGGGGCGGTAAATACCAATCCCTCGGTCGCGGGGCATTAATTGTCGGTTGCGTTCAAAATCAGAAATACTTTATCGATGTGGTCGATGATATACGAAAGATATACCGTCCATCATCGCCGTTATCGCCAATTGCAAAGGAACATCTTGCCGTGATTCGCGGCAATCCCCGTTCCGTTGCGATCCATATTCGTGGTGATGATTATCTTCAGGATTACTGGCTTGCGCTAATGGGGCGGTGCGATGGGGCCTATTACACTAGGGCCATGACCCATATGGAGAGCATATTGGGGTTTCATCCGAAATATTTCGTTTTTACCGATGATAATAAGGCGACCAATGAAATCATCGCATCGTTGCCGGAAAGGCTGAAACGGGGGATTTCGATCGTATCCGACGGTCGAACGGCCCCATGGGAGGACATGGTGTTGATGTCCCATTGCCGTCACCACATTATTTCCAATTCAACCTTTGCCTGGTGGGGGGCATGGTTGAATACGAATGCCGATGCCCGGGTTATCGGCCCGGATCCTTGGTATCGGGGGGGGGAAAAGAAGCACACAAGCTGTATGCCGGATCATTGGATCAAGATGGCGTGAGCGTGCGCACCCCCCATCACCGATGTTCCCGAATGACGGGAGGATGAGGTAAAGGGGGCGGTGTATCGGTGGTGCACGAGCAAAGGGATAAAGGGCCCATAGACGGGATCGAAAGAATACCGGGGTTCATTCGAACCCGGCACGCGTCCTTGTCCCGGTCGATGGTGCTTCAGGGCCGGGGTGGGTTCGGTTGCATTTATGGGTATTGTCGCTACAATGACGCATATTACCGGGGTCCAACAGGGGAAAAATTATGATCAAAGTTGTTATGTTCGGCGCGGCGATGGCGCTTTGCGTATCGTCGGCCTATGCGGACGATATACACGCGGCGGCGGAAAGCACCGTACAATCCTTCGAGAAGAAATTCGGCGTTACCAAGGGCAAGCGTCGCAATCACACCAAGGGATTTTGTTTTAACGGACAATTGGTACCGGGCGATAAACATATCCGAGACTATTCGACCAGTCCGATTTTTAGCAAAACATCAAAAGTCGTCGGACGTTTGTCGCATAAAGGCGGCAATAACAACGCGCCGGACGATAAACCGGCCGAATATGGTATGGGATTGGAAATTACCACCGATTCCGGCGAGACCCATAACATGGCCATGAATACGCTGGATTTCTTTCCGGTCGCAACGCCGGAGGCCTTTGCCGCCTTAATGCGCGCGAAAGTGGCCGGGGGCCCGGCGGTCAAAGCATTTAAGGCGCAAAATAAAGACCTACAGCGTTTCAAGGCGCATATGGCGAAGAAATCGAAAACGCTTACCCCGTATGAGGGCTCCACCTACAACAGCATCAATAGTTTTTATCTTGTCGATGCCGATGGTATGCAACACGCCGTGCGCTTTGCTTTCGTTCCGGAAAAGGCGCAAGGGATCGTAAAGGATCCCCGCTCGGAATTCTTTTTCGATAACATGCAATCCAATTTGGATACGCAAGGTGTGCGCTGGAACATGGTGGTGACCTTTGCCAATCCGGGCGATGATGTCGACAATCCCGCTATTCCTTGGGAGGGCGAGCGCAAACGGATCGTGGCCGCCACGCTTGACGTTGATTCCATTCATTCGGAAAAAGACGGTCGGTGCGACGGCATCAATTATGATCCCCTCATCTTGTCTTCGGGCTTTGCGCCATCGGGGGATCGCATGCTGGAAGCGCGCCGCGTTTCTTACGCCATCTCCTTTAGCAAACGCTTAGGCGAGCAAGAGGAATAAAAACCCAGCCATCGAAAAAGGGGCGGCGTCAAAGGGTATTTACCCAAGCGATCGATGCCGGATTGCCGGGTTAAGTCGGCCCATCCAAAGGTTATTCGCCCCAATAAAAAAGAGCACGCGGGCATCGGGACTTGGGCGCGTCCATCCAAAGGCTATCGGCCCGCTCAAGCAGGAAATGGAAGACCGGATTGCCGGGTTAAGTCGGCCCATCCAAAGGTTATGCGCCCCAATAAAAAAGAGCACGCGGGCATCGGGACTTGGGCGCGTCCATCCAAAGGCTATCGGCTCGCTTAAGCAAGAAATGGAAGCCCGGATTGCCGGGTTAAGTCGGCCCATCCAAAGGTTATTCGCCCCAATAAAAAAGAGCACGCGGGCATCGGGACTTGGGCGCGTCCATCCAAAGGTTATCGGCCCGCTCAAGCAAGAAATGGAAGCCCGGATTGCCGGAAAGAAGCCGTCCCGCCCGATCGGGATGCCGGACGATGATTGTCGGAAAGACCGGGTGGAATAATCCGGTGCGTGTGGATATAGGAAAAAAGATATCGGACAGAAGGAGGATATTCCGGTAGATGCGCATTGGTTTTGGTTGTAATTCTTGCTAGCCTTGGCATCTTTTAGTTAACAAGCGCGATTCAATCGGAATGATCCGCGCCGTGTGACGCTTTTTAAGCATGTATCCGGGGATGGGCTATGGTGCAGAATATCGACGTCCGGCAAAAACCTGGGCAAGAACCTGGGCAAGAACTTGGGCAAGAACATGTGTTGATTCCGGTTTTCCGGTTTTTGCGCAAAGTCTTTTTCGGCATCGCCGTGGTCAGCATGGTGATCAACATGCTGATGCTGACCGGGCCAATCTTCATGTTGCAGATCTATGACCGGGTGCTGTCCAGTGGCTCGGTGCCGACGCTGTTGGTCATCGGTGGTCTGGCTTTTGGGCTATACGTCTTTTTTGGTCTTCTCGAAGGGTTGCGATCGCGCCTGCTTTTACGCACGGGCCAGCAAGTGGATGTCCGATTGTCGGGAATGGTTTATGCGCTTTCGACGCGCTTGCCGCTTTTGCTGGGTGCCAAATCGGCCATGCTGCGGCCGGTGCAAGACCTTGATACGGTGCGAAAGTTTCTGTCCGGCCCCGGGCCGGGCGCCATTTTCGATATTCCTTGGATTCCGTTGTATTTGATCATCGTGTTTTTGTTTCATCCCATTTTGGGCTTTACGGCCGTTGGCGGAGCATTGATTATTTGCGTCATGATCGGGATAAACGAGGTGTTGTCACGCAAACCGGCGGCCCAGGCGAGCAAGGAAGCCGGACGCCGGTCGGCCTTGGTCGAGTCCGGTCGCCGTAATGCCGAGGTCATCCGGTCGATGGGGATGGTGGTCGCCCTCAAGACGCGCTGGGAAAAGGGCAACAGCGCTTATCTTCGCAAGCAGCTTGTGGCCGGGGACAGAACCGGTTTGTTCGGAACCTTGATCAAGACATTCCGCTTTTTGTTGCAATCGGCGGTGCTTGGTGTTGGCGGTTGGCTGGCGATCAAACAGGAAATCACCCCGGGGGTGATGATTGCCGCTTCGATTATGACATCGCGAGCTTTGGCTCCGGTTGAATTGGCGGTCGGCCAGTGGCGCGGGTTCGTCGCGTCGCGCCAGTCCATAAAACGGCTAAAAAAGATGTTGGATGATCGAGAACGCACGGATGATCTTATGGATTTGCCGTTGCCGCGAAAAACCTTGCGATTGCAAAATGCTTTTTGCGGCCCGGCCGGATCAAACAAGGCTTTTGTGCGCGCGATAGGTTTCGATCTTGCGGCCGGTGACGGTCTTGGTATCATCGGGCCTTCCGGGTGCGGAAAGTCGACTTTGGTGCGTGCCATCGTCGGGGTCACCCCGACCTTGAAAGGGTCGATCCGCTTTGATGGGGCAAAATTGGACCAATGGCCGCCGGCTAAATTCGGGCAATTCATCGGTTATTTACCACAGGATATCCAGTTGTTCGACGGCACCGTTGCCCAGAATATCGCCCGCTTTGATTTGGATGCACCGGCGGAAAAAATCATGGACGCGTCCGCTCTGGCCGATGTGCATGATATGATCGTCCATTTGCCGGATGGATATAATACGATGATCGGCACCGAGGGCATACGCCTGTCCGGTGGTCAACAACAGAGAATTGCGCTTGCTCGCGCTCTTTATGGTCGGCCTTTCCTGATTGTCCTTGATGAACCCAATTCCAATCTTGATGCGGAAGGGGAGGCATGCTTGACCCGCGCCATCAAGACGATGCGGTCGTCCGGGTCGATTGTTATCGTCATCGCGCATCGGCCAAGCGTTACGGCGGCCGTCAACACGATTTTGTGCATGAAAGCCGGGCAAAGCGTCGCCTATGGCCCCAGGGATGAAGTGTTGAAGCAGGTGCTCGGCACGCCCCGGAGGAAAAGAGGCGCGGCATGAAAACCCATCCAAATCCGCCCCCAAACGTGCCCTCAAACGTGCCACCCAACGCGCCCCCAAATCCGCCCCCTAACATATCTGTCGATCTGTCTGCCGATTTGGGGCGGGATGACAATATGGCGGCTAATATTCGGCGGCATATGCTTTGGGCTTTTTTTCTGATTGCCGTGCTTTTCGGAGGGGTTGGCGGCTGGGCGGCGATGATGAAGATTGCCGGTGCCATTATCGCGACCGGAACGGTCGTGGTTGAAAGCAACAGCAAAAAGGTCCAGCACCAGGAAGGCGGTATCGTTCGAATCATTCATGTCAGCAATGGCGATTCGGTTGAGGCGGGCGATCTTCTCGTCCAGCTGGATACGACCGTGACTCGTGCTAATCTTGCCGTTATTACAGGGCAGCTGGATGAGCTCCATGCCCAAAAAGCCCGCTTGATTGCCGAGCAACACGCCCGGGCCGACATTGATTTTCCCGATCGTGCGGTCGACGCGGCGCATGCGCGCGAGATTGCCGTTATCGAAAACAATCAGACCGATTTAATGATCGCCCGGCGCAACGCTTTTGAAGGGCACAAGAAGCAGCTGGGCGAGCAGATCGTCCAGTTTCGCAAACAGATCGAAGGCCTGGTCGCCCAACGCGATGCCAAGAGTCAGGAGATGATTCTGATCAAGGACGAGTTGAAGGGGCTGCAATCACTTCTTGAAAAGGGCTTGGTGACGCTTACCCGTGTTATCTCTCTCAATCGGGACAATGCCAGGCTTCGGGGCGAGCATGGTAATCTGATCGCCCAGATTGCCCAGGTCAGGGAAGCAATCGGCGAGAGGAAGATTCAAATCCTGCAGGTCGAGGAGGACTTCCAAGCCGAGATTCTAGAGCAGCTTCAAGACGTCCGCACACGCATTGCCCAGCTCGAGGAACAAAGAATCGCGGCAGAAGATCGATCGACCCGCGTCGATATTCGCGCTTCGCGGTCGGGATATATCCATCAGCTTTCGACCCATACGATCGGCGGGGTGATCGGGGCGGGGGAAACAATCATGCGCATCGTGCCGCATGAAGATCGGTTGGTCATCGAGGCGAGAATCCAGCCGATGGATATTGATCAATTGTCCCCCGGGCAGGAGGCGGTCGTCCGCTTTCCAAGTTTCGATCAACGGACGACGCCCGAACTTAAGGCCAATCTTAAGAAGCTTTCGGCCGATTTGACCCAGGATGAAATCACGGGGTTGAGTTATTATCTGGCCCATTTGACGGTGCCGGAAAGCGAGTTATCCAAACTTGGCAAGAAGACATTGATTCCCGGGATGCCGGCCGAGGTTTTCGTCCGAACCGAATATCGCAGTGTGCTGTCCTACTTGGTTAAACCCATCGGCGACCAGATCGCCCACGCGTTAAGAGAGCGCTAAAAAACATCTCCAAGGTGCGATCGTGATAGGCCGTTGGGATGGGATGGCTCGGCCTGCCAATCGGTCGATTCATTGACATTATTGCGGCATGGGATAGAATCAGGGCGCTTTCTTTGTCGTCGCACCATCGGCGTTTTTATACCCGGCGCCATTCTGCGCGACCTATGGCCCCATCCTTTATGGGGTGCGGGGGAAAAGCCCACGCTCGGCCAATGGTATTGTCCCGTGGCCGGGCCTTCCTACTTGGTTGGAGAGGGATGATCGTGATAACGCACCGGCGCGACATATGGCGGGGTCTTCATTGGCTTGGCAAAGCCGTGGCGCTTTTTTTAACGGTCATCGTGATTTTGGCCGTTGCCGCATTGGCGTTATGGTCATTGCAGGTGATGTCTAGCGGCGCCGTCAGATGGCTAGGCTTACCGAATTATGGCAAATCCCCCGGGCACGGATGGATGACCATTGGTTTTTTTCTATTTCTCACCCTGTTTATGGTGTGGATATGTGTTCTTGCGCGCTGCGTCCGAAGGATTGGAACCGAAGGGGGGGCGGGGGTCGATCATTTTCGGTGGTTTCACGGGCGTAATATTCGTGATTCCCTCATCGTTCTTGTCGGGGGGATATGTATTCTGGCAAATTTTGCTTTTATCCAAGCATTTTGGGATCGGGGAAATATTTTTGAATTTTTTGGAGATACTAGGGGTAAAGGCATTTGCTTATTTAGCTTATTCTCCTTACTAATCGTGTGGCATTATGGTTTCTCGCGCCATTTTCCGCAGATGAAAATCACGCGTTGGATTCGCATCGTCAGTGTGATTATCCTTTGTATATTGCTACTCGCCATTTTATCGTATCCCCTTTTTTTATCCGTTATTATGATCGTTCTTATGGGCGCCGACAAGCTTTGATCGGAAGATGGCCAATGGGAGGTAACTTTGATAACGGATCGGTTTAATGCATCCCATCGCTTTATCCGGGGCGGGATGATCTTTGCCCTTATCATCGTGGTTTTGGGGGCTGTGTGGGTGCTATCTATAGCATTTTCTAAAGTGTTTCTATGGGTCTACAATCTTGCCGTAGGCGTTGATTTAGGCTTTCTCCTGGGCATCGCTATCCTTTTTCCATTATGTTTCCTGACTCTTTTATCCATATGGGCGAATGCGTTTGCTTGTTGTGCCAGGGGAAAAAGGCCCGCGCTTGGCAAATGGTATTGGGTTAAGGCTTCCAGCATGATTTGTCTTTGGTGGTTATTAACCATAATTGGGGCTGTCTCGTTCCTCCATTTTCTTAATTTGTTTTCTAAGTTGCTCTTCCCGTTTTGAGGGATCGATGGGTGGAATGCCCGATTCGGTGATAATAAAGATCAACCTTGTTTATCAAAAGTAGTCATGCCTTGCCAAAACCCATTTTCTTGGGTAGAATGATTGCTCCATCACTTACAACTATTAAGGGTTTGCGGGCGGTGGCTTCCTGTTTGATTGAGTAGGGCGGTAAGATGGAAAATATTGAAGTTCGATACACGCATCTTCCCGAGTCCCTCTCGGATGCTAATCCGGCGCATCACAAATACCTTGTCTACACCAATAACGAAGGGAATCAATATTATCTTCGCTTCGGGCCGTCATCTTATACTCCCCTCGTGGTACAAGAGGTTGTAGGGCAAGGAAGAATATTCCATGCATTAACTTCGATTTTCACTCTCGTTTTAGAATCTGGTGAATATCTACCGGGAACGTCTGATTACGACGATCCTTCCCTCCCTCCCGGCTCTCCCCCCTCTTCAGATGCAGAGTTTGGCGATAGGCTTGATCCTTCGCAGGTCGTCATGAGTGGCGACGATTTGTCTAGAGTCTGGGCGGAAATGAATCGCGACGCTCTGACTATCCATAACAAAAAATATGAATATATGACTCTCAGTCATAATAGTAACAGTGCTGTTAATGAGCTTTTGAGATCGCAGGGTATCCCGCAGCCTTCATTGGATGACGTTTACAATTCTCCCGGCTCCGGCATGCCCCTTGATGGCGATGGTGGTGCCAACAGCGGGGTTGATGATACCGGTGGTAGGGGGCAACCCGGTACCCCGGGTGGCGATGCCCTGAAGGGTGGTGCGGGCAGCGATCGCTTGGATGGGGGTGACGGGGCCGACAGTTTGGAAGGCGGCGGGGTTGATGATATCGGTGGTAGGGGGCAACCCGGTACCCCGGATGGGGGTGCCCCAAATCGTGATGAAGGCGATGGACAACCTGACCCGGACGAGGATGACTCGGGTGGGAGCCCCCCAAATCGTGGTGAAGGCGATGGACAACCTACCCCGGACGAGGATGACTCGGGTGGGAGCCCCCCAAATCGTGATGGAGGCGATGGACAACCTACCCCGGACGAGGATGACTCGGGTGGGAGCCCCCCAAATCGTGGTGAAGGCGATGGACAACCTACCCCGGACGAGGATGACCCAAATCGTGATGAAGGCAATAATACTGCCTCCCCCCCAAATCGTGATGAAGGCGATGGACAACCCGGTACCCCGGGTGGGGGTCCCCCAAATCGTGATGAAGGCGATGGACAACCTGACCCGGACGAGGATGACCAAGTTTACGATATTTGGCCTTATATTCCGGGGTCGTTGCGGCAGGTTTTAACCGCACTTCTCTGTCCATTGGTGATCGATATGGATGGCGATGGGATTGAACTTGTCTCCCTTGATCAAAGTCGGGCCTTTCTTGATATCAATGGCAATGGCATGCGTGAAAAATTGGGCTGGGTCAAAGGGGACGACGCCCTTCTTATCCGTGATGCCAATGGCAACGGCAAGGTCGATGGTTTGGTTGAGCTTTTCGGCGGCCTGATGCCGGGGGCAAATGGGTTTGCCCAGCTGGCTCGACACGACATCAATGGCGATCGGGTCATCGATAATCGGGATGCGGTCTTTAATCAGCTTAAATTATGGCGTGATTTAAACGGTAACGGCATCAGCGAGGATGGGGAATTGACATCTTTTGTCGATGCCGGTTTTGCCTCGATTCCCTTGGCATGGCGAAATGTCTATGGCGAATCCCTAGCCGGTAACGAGATTGCCCTGCGCGGCCATGCGGTGAAATCGGATGATAGCCGGGCGGAATTGGTCGATGCCCTATTCAAGGCCGATCCGCGCCTGACCTTGGTCTCCCTTCCCGACGATTTTCGCTATCACGAAGAGGTTTTGAAACTTCCCAATATCAAGGGCTATGGCAATGTGCCGGATCTGATCTATGCCATGTCGGTGGACGCGGGGCTGCGGGCCAAGGCCAAGGCATTGGTCGCCCAACTGGCCGATGGTGATATGCATGGGTTTCGGAATGATTTAAGGGGGTTCATCTATGACTGGACCGGTGTTAATGATGCGCCGTTGCTGCCGGTTCGGGGGCTTGCCGATGTCCGGCCGCTGGCGGTCATGTCTCAATTCTATGGGCTTCCCTTGGTCCAAAGTAACGCGGTCAGTGAGGATTTGTTGCAGGTTCTTTCCCACTATTCCCTGCCCGATGGGGCGAGTGTCGGCGGATGGGCTACCTATCTACGCAATCGAGAGATAAGCATCGCCGGACATGCCCAGGAAGTGGAAAATATGTTCAATGGTATGCTTGAACATATCGCCGCCCGCTTTTTTATTCAGTCACCGACCAGCAGTGCACTGTTGAGTGAGCAAACATCGTCCCTGACAAACCATCCGTTACGCTTGGCGCCCCTTTTCGATTTTGATCGGATCGGCACGAAAATCGGCGGGGATTTCGATGCTATCATGTCTCGGATAATCCGGGATATCCAAAGCCGGGCGTTTGATACGGATAAGCAAAATTTGATAATCGGGATGACGTTGAAATGGCTGCGGCAGGATTTTGATAGTGACGACAACCCTTATCGGCAACGTGTCGAAACCCTCCTCAATGGGTTGAACTTAGACGGTGCGAAGGATGATATCCTTGCCGTTTTCCGTAGTCAGAAGTTTCTTACCGGCACCGAAAACGCCGAAACGATTACCGGTTCGGCCGGTGCCGATATGATTGACGGCAAGCAGGGGGACGATATTTTGCAAGGCGGCGATGGCAATGACACCTATGTGTATCGTCTTGGTGACGGCAATGACCAAATTCGAGAAAATTCTGCTCGCGGTGATACCGACACGCTGCTCCTGCATGGAGTGGACCTGGATCAAGTGCGGGTGACGCGCGGTCGGGATCGGGACGACGCTATTCTGCATCTGCCTGATGGGGCATCGATCATTATCGACGAGCAGTTTTACGGAAGTTATAAACACGGAGTTGAGCGGATCGTCTTTGATGACGGCACGACATGGGGCACGGAGGAGCTGCGAGCACGTTATTGGCGGGATGTGCAGACATCGGCCGATGATACGATTTACGGCTTCAGAGACATCGATGATACTCTGACATTTGGCGAGGAGGGGGGTGTTCTTGCCGGTCTTGGCGGTTCGGACACCTATGTCTATCGTCATGGCACCGGTAGCGGCGGATTGATTCAGGAAAGTTCTGCTGACGATGATACCGATACATTGCTGCTGCATGGGGTGACCCTGGATCAGGTGCGGGTGACGCGCGATGGTTGGCGCACTGACGCTATTCTGCATCTGCCCGGCGAAGCATCGATCATTATCGACAATCAGTTTTACGGAAATTCTTATAAACTAGGAGTTGAGCGGATCGTCTTTGATGACGGCACGGTGTGGGGCACGGAGGAGCTGCTCGCGCGTTATTGGCGGGATGTGCAGACATCGGCCGATGATACGATTTACGGCTTCAGAGACATCGATGATACTCTGACATTTGGCGAGGGAGGGGATGTTCTTGTCGGTCTTGGCGGTTCGGACACCTATGTCTATCGTCATGGCACCGGTAGCGGCGGATTGATTCAAGAAAATTCTTCTGGCAGTGGCACCGACACGCTGCGCCTGCATGGGGTGACCCCGGATCAGGTGCGGGTGGCGCGCGGTCGGGATCGGGACGACGCTATTCTGCATCTGCCTGGCGACGCATCGATCACTCTCGATGAGCAGTTCACCTTTTCTCGTGGCTATGGTATAGAGAAAATCGTCTTTGATGACGGCACGACATGGGGCGCGGAGGAGCTGCTCGCACGTTATTGGCGGGATGTGCAGACATCGGCCGATGATACGATTTACGGCTTCAGAGGCATCGATGATACTCTGACATTTGGCGAGGAGGGGGGTGTTCTTGCCGGTCTTAGCGGTTCGGACACCTATGTCTATCGTCATGGCACCGGTAGCGGCGGATTGATTCAAGAAGGTAACGCTCGCGGTGATACCGATACATTGCTGCTGCATGGGGTGACCCTGGATCAAGTGCGGGTGACGCGCGGTCGGGATCGGGACGACGCTATTCTGCATCTGCCCGGCGACGCATCGATCACTCTCGATGAGCAGTTTTACGGAGATTATGAACAAGGAGTTGAGCGGATCGTCTTTGATGACGGCACGACATGGGGCGCGGAGGAGCTGCTCGCACGGTATTGGCGGGATGTGCAGACATCGGCCGATGATACGATTTACGGCTTCAGAGACATCGATGATACTCTGACATTTGGCGAGGGAGGGGATGTTCTTGCCGGTCTTGGCGGTTCGGACACCTATGTCTATCGTCATGGCACCGGTAGCGGCGGATCGATTGAAGAAAGTTCTGCTCGCGGTGATACCGATACATTGCTGCTGCATGGGGTGGCCCTGGATCAAGTGCGGGTGACGCGCGGTCGGGATCGCGATGACGCTATTCTGCATCTGCCCGGCGAAGCATCGATCATTATCGAAAATCAGTTGTACGAAGATTCTTATAAACACGGAGTTGAGCGGATCGTCTTTGACGATGGCACGACATGGGGCATGGAGGAATTGCGAGCACGGTATTGGCGGGATGTGCAGACATCGGCCGATGATACGATTTACGGCTTCGGCAGCATCGATGATACTCTGACATTTGGCGAGGGAGGGGATGTTCTTGTCGGTCTTGGTGGTTCGGACACCTATGTCTATCGTCATGGCACCGGTAGCGGCGGATTGATTCGGGAAAGTTCTTCTGGCGATAGCACCGACACGCTGCGTCTGCATGAAGTAACGCCAGCGCAAGTACGGGTGATGCGCAGTCGGGATCGCGATGACGCTATTCTGCATCTGCCCGGCGAAGCATCGATCATTATCGCCGATCAGTTTTACGTAAATTATAAACACGGGGTTGAACGGATCGTCTTTGATGACGGCACGGTGTGGGGCGCGGAGGAGCTGCTCGCGCGTTATTGGCGGGATGTGCAGACATCGGCCAAAGAGACGATTTACGGCTTCTTCAACATCGATGATACTCTGACATTTGGCGAGGGAGGGGATGTTCTTGCCGGTCTTGCCGGTTCGGACACCTATGTCTATCGTCATGGCACCGGTAATGGCGGATGGATTCAAGAAGATTTTGCTCGCGGTGATACCGACACGCTGCGCCTGCATGGGGTGAGCCTGGATCAAGTGCAGGTGACGCGCGGCCGGGATCGCGATGACGCTATTCTGCATCTGCCCGGCGACGCATCGATCATTATCGCCGATCAGTTTTACGGAAATTATAAACACGGAGTTGAGCAGATCGTCTTTGATGACGGCACGGTGTGGAACACGCAGGATTTGCAGGATCGGATATCGATTGGCCGTCAGGGCGGTAACGGCATTATTCGCAGTAGCAGCGAGAATTCAGAAATTCTAAAAGGCGGTCGAGGCGATGGAGTCTATATCTGGCAGCGGGGTGACGGTAACGATTCCATCGAAGAAAAAGGGAGTCTCAGCGATACCGATACCATTCGCCTTGCCGGTCTAAATCCCGATGATGTTATTTTTGCCCGTTCGACAAGCGAGACCGGCAATTTGCTTATCAAAATCAAAGAGGGCGGCGAGCTATTAACGGTCAAGGGACATTTTGACGGCGCAGCCACCGGTATCGAGAGAATCGTCTTTGCCGACGTCACGATATGGGATCGCGATGCGATTTCCCGGCATGCCTGGTATCGTGGCACCGATGGCGATGACGTGATTGATTCCAGTACGGGAACGGCCAGTTCGACCTATGAAGGCGGCAGGGGCAACGATACCTTGAAAGGCGGCGGCGGCAGCGACACCTACGTTTGGCGGCGTGGTGACGGCAATGACGTCATCGAGGAAGGTGGTAGTAGCAGAAGATGGGATACGGATGTTCTTCGCCTTGTCGGCCTGAACCCCGATGATGTTATTTTTGCCCGTTCGACAAGCGAGACCGGCAATTTGCTTATCAAAATCAAAGAGGGCGGCGAGCTATTAACGGTCAAGGGACATTTCGACGGCAAAGCCACCGGTATCGAGAAAATCGTCTTTGCCGACGGCACGACATGGGATCGCGATACGATTTTCCGGCATGCCTGGTATCGTGGGACCGATGGCGATGACGTGATTGATTCCAGTACGGGAACGGCCAATTCGACCTATGAAGGCGGCAGGGGCAACGATACCTTGAAAGGCGGCGGCGGCAGCGACACCTATGTTTGGCGGCGTGGTGACGGCAATGACGTCATCGAGGAAGGTGGTAGTAGCAGAAGATGGGATACGGATGTTCTTCGCCTTGTCGGCTTGAACCCCGATGATGTTGCTTTTGCTCGTTCGATAGACAGGGCCGGCAATTTGTTCATCACGATCAAAGAAAGCGGCGAGGTATTAACGGTCAAGAGGCATTCTGAAGGCAAAGCCACCGGTATCGAGAAAATCGTCTTTGCCGACGGCACGACATGGGATCGCGATGCGATTTCCCGGCATGCCCGGTATCGTGGCACCGATGAAAACGATATCTTCACCGGCACCGCTCTTAACGACAAAGTCGATGCGGGTGATGGGCATGACACGGTGCGCGGTGGCGATGGTGATGACATCCTCAGGGGTGGCAGGGGTAATGATACGCTGGAAGGCGGCGCGGGTGATGACTGGCTTATTGGCGGCGCGGGCGATGACTGGCTTATTGGCGGCACCGGCAGGGATAGCTTTGATGGGGGCGCAGGCAATGACACGGCCGATTTTAGTCATACATCCTTTACCGGCGGTGTTGATTTCAACTTGATCACCGGTCGGGTCCATTGGCATAATGATGATGCCACTGAGGAAACCATGACCGGGATCGAAAATGTCGTTGGCACCAATGGTGCGAATGTCTTCACCGGTGATGATAACGATAATCACTTCAAGGGACGCGGTGGTGGCGATACCCTGAAGGGTGGCGCGGGCAGCGATCGCTTGGATGGGGGTGACGGGGCCGACCGTTTGGAAGGCGGCGGGGATGATGATACCCTGACAGGCGGGCTTGGTGACGACGTCTTCGTTTTTCAAGATGGCGACGGTCGGGACACGATCACCGACTTTGTGGCCGGTGCCGATTCGGACGATGTCATTGAGTTGCGGGGGATTGACGGCCTGTCATCCTTGCAGGATGTTTTGGCCAAGGCGACCGATGACGGCACCGACACGACCATCGCCATTGATGACGAGAACAGTATCACCCTGCAAAATATCCTCGTTTCCCAACTGCACGAGGACGATTTCCGCTTTGCTTAAGCGATGATCCGGCCACCTTGACTTGATGGCGGGATGTTTTCGTATACCGAATCCTTTCCCTTTCCCTGTCGGGGGGATTGTTTAACGGCGCGCGTTATGGATCGGTTTCCGTTTGTATGAAGGGGTGGGGCAGATGGTGAATCGGCCACCTTCGGAGTGTCCCCGGTGGGGTTGATGTGGGTTGCCAAGGCGGGTGTTTTTGTGGTCGCTTTTGCCGTTATGGGCTTTTTAGGTGCGCATCTAGCTCAATGCGGAATGCCCCATTATAATGGGGCATATCAATTTTTTTTACCAACACAAGAAACAAAGGATTTTCCAAATGATTATCAACAGTGAAAACATAGGCGTGCTCAATACCAATTTTTCGGCAAACTTCGATAAGAGTTTTGAAGAAGTCAAATCGGACTGGCCAAAGATTGCCACGCGGGCTTCGTCAAAAGTGACCGCAACCGCATATGGCTTGATGGACGCCTTTCCCAATATGCGCGAATGGCTTGGCGACCGACAGGTGGAAAACCTCAAGAAGTATACCCTGCGCGATGAAGTGTTTGAGTCGACGATCGCCGTCCAACGCGCAGACATCGAGAATGACCGGTATGACATGTATAATCCGGACTTTATGGAACTTGGCCACAGTGCCGGGGTGCACCTGGATAAAGTGATATTTGCGTTTTTGAAAAACGGCTTTGATGCGAATTGCTACGATGGCGGGCCGTTCTTTTCCAACGTGCATGCGGTTGGCGATCGGATGGTATCGAACATGCACAATGGATCCAATCATGCGTGGTTTTTACTGGACACTAGCCATCTTCTTAAGCCGTTGGTGTTTCAAGAGTGGATGGTGCCGAAACTGTTCGCTAAGAACGATGCGAGGTCGGATAGCGTCCTTAGGCCCAAGGCGTATCGGTGGGGTGTGCGTAGCCAGTGCAGGGTCGGCTTTGCCTTTTGGCAGATGGCATTTGGTTCCAAAATGCCCTTAACCAAGGAGAACTTTCGCGCCGCGCGCAATGAGATGATGTCGCTCAAGAGCGATAAAGGACGCCCGCTGGACATTAAGCCGACGTTGTTGGTGGTATCAACGGCAAACGGCAATGTTGCCTGGAATTTAATCATGGTCGAGCGCGATGAAAACGGTGCGATCAACACCGATCATGGGGTGGTTGAGGTTCTTCGTGCGCCCTGGTTGCCCTGATGATTGGCTCGATGAATTGGCCAACCGCTGCACAAACCGTTGCTTTTTACAGTTTAAAATAGAACCCAATTTGCCGGCCCACAAATAAGCAACCCTTGCATCGGAAGATAACCAATGGCGTTAGCGTAATGTTAAAACGGCAAAGTTCGTTGCGTTTAGGGATTACTTGGAAACGAGTTTCATTCCTAATTTTGCCTCTATCTCTTCTCTCGGCCTTCCACAAGTTAAAAAATCTTTAAAGCGATAACCTTCCTCCAAAAGATAATTCAGATACATCCTGTTGTAAAAGAACGCCAAAACGATGGCGGAAACGCCAAGTGTAAACATGCTAATAACCAACATGACGATTCCCATCATGATTTGCCCACGGATTAACGGTGGAAAAAAGTTGAAGAAGAATACAGTCCAAGAAAATCCAATCGGAGCAATCTTCGTCACACCGTTATTTTCCATGATAATTTTTGAGTGAGCCATTTTTTAACCTGCTAGTTTTCAATCTAAAAAACCCAAGGATACAAATACCACACCTACCGTATAGCTTATATAGACCACGGTGATTTCTAATCCCGACTTTTTACCAATGGTCAGCTAGGTGTAACTTGGGTCAAAAGTTATTATCGTTTTTTGCCACAAAATACATTTCCTTACAACCGATTAATTTGCTCGGTTAGCATTTTGAACGGGTCATGGAGGCTTCTGCGCTCTCGTTTTTGTTCAAGCCACCCATCAATCTTCGGCGTGTGGAAAAAATGTTCGCCCCTCAATAACAGGTGAAGACGCCAAGGCCCCATCAAAGACGCCAAGGCCCGATCAAAGACGCCAAGGCCCGATCAAAGACGCCAAGGCCCGATCAAAGGCGCCAAGGCCCCATCAAAGACGAAAGCTTGCGTGCGCCTGTTTTTTGATGGCAATGGCTGCAAGACCGGGGTTTGGCCACCACTCGCTACTTACCCTGCGAAGCCTGAAAAAATTTGAACCAGGCCAACTTTCACCCTATTCATTACAACCCTCTATGCTTATTCGTTGAGATCTTGTATAATCTTAATGCTATCATACGATGATATTGCATAGGGAAGAATATGATCACGTTGGTATATCTCATCGAAGGCCGTACAGCTACGTGCGTAAGAAAAGGCTCGATACCTTGAAGATTCTGCGCATTATATTCTTGTATGCTCTTGCTCTTCTCGTCCAACGGCAAGAAAATCGACGTGCTGCAACCGCAACGCATCGCCTGAAAGATCGCTCCGGAGAAAACGTGGATTCGGTAGGGCAACACTCGGCGATTTTTGCAAGACATTGCGAACGCACTGAAAAAAACCGCACATCCTCATGCCGCTTTCGCGCAGGAGAAGCAGAATCATGACGCGCTTGTCCGGGCAACGCAAGCAGCAGAGCCGCATTCCGATAAGCCCTTCGGCAGGAGAGAAGGGACAAGACCAACCGAGCAATCCACGGCCGTGACGCAGGGCTGGGTTCCAAAAGGCGAGATCGTTACGATCGCGAATCGCCGAATCGACGGAATGATCTATGTCGGCCCGGCCCCTTTGCTTAACTCCCATGGGTACGATGAAGAGTGTCGGGCATATATCGATCCGTCACTGAGTGTTGCTTGGTTTAGAACGGATCGCAGCGGTGACGACATGCCCTATTGGCCGGGGTATTCGAATATTTCTCCCGTATGTCGGGCCACTTACCTCGACTGGCTGGCAAATGGCAAATCGGATGGATCCTACGATCCGGGATATCTGTTTTTATATTTCTACGGCCTTGAGCGCCGCTTCATTGCGGATCACCCGTCAAACGAAGAAAAACAGGAGATTCTGGAGGAAGTCCGACGTTTGAAGGACATTTATTCGGAAAATAGTTCCGTCCGGCGTCACCTGGGGGATTTTATAGAAATAGCACAAATATCACTCGGCGGGGTGTCTTTGCATGAGCCGGTTTTTGCCAGCCGCAATTGGGACTTGCCTCTTTCGGTCAAGATTGCCATTGGCGCAAAAATCGCCGATGGCAGTCCGCTGTCGTCGGACTGGCTGTTAAGCTGGTTTTTGTGCCACCCTGAATGTCGTTTGCGAACGGCGGCCACGCGCTGCGGCAGCGAGTTCAGAGAACTTTTGCGATTGCGCTTTGAAAAACGGTTTCCGCGAGGTTTGAAAATCTCTGCGCCGAAAAAGATTTTGGAGGATCTCTATTGCGCTGCATCAGGAGAATTTGAGGCCGAGATCAATCCAAGGGTCAACGGCAAGCCCGTGCCGGACATCTCGGATCTGCATAAGCCGATAAAAATTGCCCAAGTGATGGCCGATGTGGTCATGGACGATCTTGACAAATTCAGCCGGTTCCTCGGGCGCAATCCCAATGGACGTGGCAGCATCGAAGCGCAAGCATTGCTACCGTCGGAACTTTGGAGTGTGTTTCCCAGTGAAGAATTGGAAAAGCTCAAGGACTGGGCCGAAAGCGTGGTCGAGAAAGGCGGGCTTGTCATCACTGCGAATGTCATAGCGCAGCTTGAGGGTGAGCGCCCGGAGAAGATCGAAAAGCAACAATTGACCGACGCTGCGGATGCTCTCGCGCGCATCGGTTTTGGCATGGCTCCGGATCCGCGCTTTGCCTTACGCGCACCCAAACTCGAAGAACCGGTGGTAATCTTCGCTCTGGGCGAAGCGGTCGAGCAATTAGAGGATGTTTCCGGTATTTATCGTAAAGCGCTTATGCAACTCGCCCTCGGCGCTTTCGTCGCACACGCGGATAATCTTATCTCCGAAGTCGAGAAAAAAGCGCTTCACACCCAGGTTTCAAAGATAGAAGGCATCACTGATTTGGAACGCAAGCGTCTCTACGCTAATCTCGAATGGCTGTTCGCAGTGCCTCCCGATATGTCGCTTCTACGGCGCAAGCTGAAAAATATCGGAACACGGCAGCAAGCGGCGCTTCGCGCAGATGTCACGGCAATTGCCCATGCCGACAACGTCATACAGGTCGAAGAAGTTGCTAGAATAGAGAAGATCTACAAGGCTTTGGGATTGGATGTTACCGAAGCCTACGCCGATTTGCACGAGGGAAGCGTCATGGACGATCCGGTGCATGTGAAGTCGGCCCAAAAAGGGGCACCGGGTGAATCCATTCCGGCAGAAGCGCCTGTTGCATCGACCGAATTGAATCATGACAAAATTGCCGACATTCGTTCCGATACTAAGCGGGCCTCGTCGATTCTTAGTGCGATTTTTGCGGACGATGAGAACATGGAACTATCCGCATCGGCTTTTCCGGCATCCAGACTGAAAGGACTCGATATCAAGCACACCGACTTGGTGCGCGAAATCGTGGCGCAAAAACACTGGTCGGAGGCCGACTTTGCGGCATGGGCAAAAAAGCACGGGCTGATTCCGCTCGGCGCACTGGAGACGTTAAACGAATGGGCTTTTGAGCGCTATGACGATGCGCTGCTCGATGAAGACGGTGGCTACACAGTCGTGCAGGATATTTCCGAAAAACTGAAAACCGAATTAGGCTGAAAAGCGAATTAGAAAGAGGAGTGCAGTAATGGCGCAATTGAAATCTCGGGAACGTAATACGATCATTCAAGCTTTGCGTGCCGGCGTCGTTCCGAAACTTGGCTTGCAACATATTCAGGTCGGCCGCGATAAGGAAATCAAAGAGCTGGCTAAGGATATAGACCGTATCGCCGAAGGCGGATCGTCCATTCGGTTCATCATTGGAGATTACGGGTCCGGCAAGACTTTTTTCATGAATCTGGTTCGATTGATCGCCTTGCAAAAAGGGCTTGTCGTGATGTTTGCCGACCTTGCCCCCGATCGGCGTATTCATGCGACCGGTGGTCAGGCACGCGCGCTTTATGCCGAGATGTCCCGCAACCTCTCGACTCGCACCAAACCGGCCGGAGAGGCCCTTGTCAGCGTCGTCGAGCGCTTTGTCGGGCAAGCCCATCGCAGTGCGGAGGAGCAGGATATTGCGACGGAAACCGTCATTCGTGAACGCCTTGCCCATTTCGAGGAGCTAACGGGCGGCTTCGCGTTTGCCGAAGTCATACGTCGGTATTGGCAAGCCTACGAAACCGGTGATGAAGATCTGAAATCGTCGGCGATGCGCTGGCTGCGTGGAGAATTCGCGACTCGTACGGATGCCCGCAAGGCTCTTGGTGTGCGCACGATCATCGATGATGCGAACGTCTACGATCATCTCAAATTGATGTCCGCCTTCGTCAGAAAAGCGGGATATAAAGGTCTTATTGTCGGATTGGACGAGATGGTGAATCTCTATAAGCTCAGCTCTTCGCAGGCACGCAAAGCCAATTATGAACAGATCCTTCGCATTCTGAACGACGTTCTTCAAGGCAGTGCCAAGAACCTTGGTTTCCTGATGGGTGGAACACCCGAGTTTCTGATGAATACGCGTCGAGGCTTGTACAGTTACGAAGCGCTGCAATCCCGGTTGGCGGAAAACACATTCGCGCGCGACGGCTTGATCGATCTTTCCGGCCCGGTCATTCGCCTCGCCAATCTGACTCGCGAGGAAATGTTCGTCCTTTTGTCAAATATTCGTACAGTGATGCAGGGCAGCGATGGTGCGTTGCCGGATTCCGCACTCGAAGCATTCATGTCCCATTGCGCGAATCGTATCGGCGAAGCATATTTCCGCACGCCTCGCAACACGGTGACCGCCTTTGTCGATCTGCTCTCGGTTCTGGAGCAGAATCCGAATACTCAGTGGTCGGACCTTATCAAAGATGTTGCGGTGACGGAAGATGAAGGCGACGACCTCAGCGATGTTGATGAAGATGTCGGACACCGACCCAAGGACGATGATCTTGCCCGTTTCCGCTTGTGAGTTCGGCGTTCGATAAACTCGCGCGACCGCTGCAAAAATGGATTCGCGCACAAGTTTGGCAGGAATTGCGCGATATTCAAGTCCGTGCGATTCATGCCATATCCGACACTCGGACGGATATCATCATCGCAGCATCGACGGCCGGGGGAAAAACCGAGGCCGCTTTTTTTCCGCTGATCAGTCAGGTTTTGAATGCGCCGGTCGAGGAAAACGGCTTCGACGTGCTTTATATCGGTCCACTCAAGGCCCTGATCAATGACCAAGCACGGCGTCTGGAAGATTTTTGCCTCGAGACGGATCTGCCCGTGGTTCCATGGCATGGAGATGCGTCGGCATCGATCAAGTCGCAAGCGTTGAAACGTCCCAAAGGAATTGTGCTCATCACCCCCGAATCCTTAGAGGCGCTGTTCATTCGGCGCGGTCTTGAAATCGCCCGGTTGTTTGCAGCAACACGGGCAGTCGTGATCGATGAATTGCATTCCTTTCTCGATAGCGAGCGGGGCATTCAAGTGCAATCCCTTCTCACGCGATTGGAACTTGCGGTTAAACGACCGATTCGCCGCATCGGCTTGTCTGCGACACTGGGTGATATGAAACTGGCCCGCGATTATCTGCGCCCGCATGCTTCCGAAGATATAAAGATTATCGAAGCGGATGGAGAATCCTCCGAAATAAAGCTGAAACTGCGTGGCTATATTCAAGATCAGGAAGAAAATACGCTTTCGGCAACGGACACGATCGCAGAGCACATTTTCCGCTGTTTCCGTGGCAGCGACAATCTCGTTTTCGCCGGCACGCGGAAATCGGTGGAAATTTACGCCGATTGTCTGCGCAAACGTTGTGAAAATGCCCATCTTCCCCAGGAGTTCTATCCGCACCATGGGAGCTTGTCGCGCGACCATCGCAATTTCGTCGAAAAAAGATTGAAAGACGGCACGCAGCCTACGACAGCGATGTGCACTTCGACTCTGGAGCTGGGAATCGATATCGGCGATGTGACTCGTGTGGGACAAATCGGCGCACCGTTCAGTGTCGCATCCCTGCGGCAAAGATTAGGCAGATCCGGCCGTCGCGAGGGAGAGCCGGCAATTTTGCACCAGTATGCCGTCGAAGCCAAGCTATCCGCGCAAAGCAATTTTTCCGATCAGTTAAGGTTAGGACTCGTGCGGGCAGTGGCTATGATCGAGCTTCTTTTGAAAAAGTGGTGTGAGCCTCCACAACCGCGAGCCCTTCATTTATCGACCCTTGTCCATCAGATCCTTTCCGTCATCGCCGAGCGTGGCGGTGCGCCGGCCATGTCAATTTACGCAACCTTATGCGAAAAAGGCCCTTTCAGGCAGTTTAACCGTGCGCTCTTCATCGATGTACTACGGGCAATGGGCGACTCAAAAACCAAATTGATCGAACAGGCCGATGACGGCTTTCTGTTATTTGGGCCGGTTGGTGAAAAACTGGTCGAACATTACAAATTCTTCGCTGTTTTTCAAACTTCTTCAGAATATCGACTAATATCGAATCGAGGAGAACTTGGAACGATTCCCCTCGACAATACGATTGCCCCTGGAATGATGCTGATTTTTTCGGGAAGGCGCTGGTTGATACAAAAGATCGATGAGGATAAGCGGGTGGTCATGGTCACCAAAGCAATGGGCGGTGTACCACCACGGTTTGGAGGAGATCCGGGCAACATCCATGATCAAGTCGTCGAGCGTATGTTTGAGATTCTGGAAGGAGGCGACAAGCCAATCTACATGGATGGCCCTTCGATGGAGATGCTTGACGAAGCGCGCAGCCATTATGCGCGATTGAATTTTAAGACTAGGCGAATTTCTCAAATGGATAAGACCACATATGTGCTTGCTACGCGATGCGGAACGATCAAAACGACGACTCTTGCGCTGACCCTGCGCGGCTGTGGTTTTGCCGTACAGACTCATGACGGGTTTATTGAAGTATCCTGTGGTGATAAAGATAACTCTTCGGATCTGATCGATATTCTCAAATCTATTGCCGGCGGAGAGGACGTCGATCCGTTTAAAAGTGATCCCAATCTGATTTTCGAGAAGTTCCACCGGTATTTGCCCAAGAAACTCCTCAAAGCGGACGCCTTGTCGACCCGAATCGATGCAAGGGCGTTGCCCGCAGTCTGTCAAGACATTCTTGACGCTCGGTAAGACAGCGCCCCGCGATGGTGATGCATCGCAGTAGGAATGATGCACGGCTTTATTAATCTCTTTTCTTGATAAAGCGAACCGCCAACGACGCTTCCCCGCTCGGAGCCCGCCAGGTCGGCCGAGGTTTCGCCGACCGCGTGGCAGGGCTGACCTGCCATGTTGCGGAAATGGGCGTGCCGGTTGAGCGGGATTCTGCTCCCGGCGCGCTCCAATCTGCATTACAATGCAGTAGATAGACCTACAGCGAATTTAGCCATTGACATCCGTCTTGCGCGCATCTATTTTCTATAGCGAGAGTTACAGAGGAATTTTTATGCGCCTTGCTGACGCCTGCACCATCCATACCGGCTATACCGCTCGCGGCAGACTGGAGCCGACGGTCGCGGGGGGCGTGCTCGCAATTCAGTTGCGGGACATTTCCGCGGAAGGCCTCGTCGATCCGGAGCGACTCACCCGCATCCAGTTAGAAGACCTGGCCGACCGCTATTTCGTGCGCGCCGGTGACGTTGTGTTCCGCTCACGGGGCGAACGAAACACAGCGTCCGCCTTGGACGAGCGACTGCGGGAACCAGCTCTTGCAGTGCTGCCCCTGATGGTGCTGCGCCCGAAGCGTGATGTCGTGACGCCCGAGTATCTAGCTTGGGCGATCAACCAGCCGCCGGCGCAGCGCCACTTCGACATCGCGGCACGTGGCACGAATATTCGGATGATCCCCCGATCCAGCCTCGACGACCTCGAACTCGATGTTCCGGACATCGAGACCCAAGAAAAGATTGTCGCGGTCAATGCGCTAGCCGAGCGGGAGCGGGAGCTATCCCAACTCGCCGCCGAGACACGAAGAAAGATGATGCGCCTGATCCTCGTCGAGCGAGCGAGCAGGATGCGCCCCAAGACGAGGCAGGAAAGGACGTCCAAATGACCGACCAACTCACCCAGCAACAGGTCAACCAGACGGCCTGGGCCGCTTGCGACACCTTCCGGGGCGTCGTCGATGCCGGTCAGTACAAGGACTACATCCTCGTGATGCTGTTCCTGAAGTACATCTCTGACCACTGGAACGATCACCTCGAAGCCTACCGCAAGAAGCATGTCGGAGATGAAGTCCGGATCAGCCGCAAGCTGAGGCTCGAGCGTTTCGTCCTGCCAGAAGGTGCCAGCTTCTACGATCTTTATGAAGCGCGGAATGAGGCCAACATCGGCGATCGCATCAACATCGCGCTGCAGCGGATCGAAGATACCAACCGCGCCAAGCTCGAAGGCGTGTTCCGCAACATCGACTTCAACTCCGAAGCCAACCTCGGGCGCGTCAAGGACCGCAACCGGCGGCTCAAGAATGTGCTGGAGGATTTCGCCAAGCCCGCGCTTGATCTGCGCCCCAGCCGGGTGGCCGAAGACATCATCGGCGAGTGCTACATCTATCTGATCTCGCGGTTTGCCTCCGACGCGGGCAAGAAGGCCGGCGAGTTCTACACGCCCTCCGCCGTTTCCCGCTTGCTGGCGAAACTGGCAGCTCCCAAGCCGGGTGATACGATCTGCGACCCGGCCTGCGGGTCCGGATCGCTACTGATCCGGGCGGCCGAGGAAGTCGGGTCCAAGAACTTCGCCCTGTACGGCCAGGAAGTGAACGGCGCGACATGGGCGCTGGCGCGGATGAACATGTTTCTCCACGCCAAGGACGCCGCGCGCATCGAGTGGTGCGACACGCTCAACAGCCCCGCTCTGGTCGAGGGCGATCACCTGATGAAGTTTGACGTGGTGGTGGCCAATCCCCCGTTCAGCCTCGACAAATGGGGTGCGGAGAACGCGGACATCGACCAGTTCAAGCGCTTCTGGCGCGGCATCCCGCCGAAGTCGAAGGGCGACTACGGCTTCATCACCCACATGATCGAAATCGCCAAGCGCCAGAGCGGCCGGGTGGCCGTCATCGTTCCGCATGGCGTGCTGTTTCGGGGCGGAGGCGAAGGGCGGATCCGGCAAGCGCTGATCGAAGAGAACCTGCTCGACGCAGTGGTCGGGCTGCCCGCCAACCTGTTCACGACCACTGGCATTCCGGTGGCCATTCTGGTCTTCGACCGCTCCCGCGAACAGGGCGGCGCCAACGAGGCGCGGCGCGATGTCCTGTTCATCGACGCCGGCAAGGAGTTCACCCCGGGCAAGACCCGGAACGTGATGGACGAGGCGCATATTGGCAAGGTGCTTGGGACCTATGCCACACGGGCGGAGATCGAGAAATACTCCCACCGCGCCAGCCCTGAAGAAATCGCCGAGAACGACTTCAACCTCAACATTCCCCGCTACGTCGACACCTTTGAGCCGGAGGAGGAAATCGACATCACTGCCCTGCAGAAGCAGATCAATACGATCGAGGCCGAGCTGGCCGAGGTGCGCGGGAAGATGGCCGGCTACCTAAAGGATCTGGGCGTCGATGTCTGAGGGCGAATTGATCCTTTACAGCACCGAGGATGGCGCCGCGACCATTGGGCTGCGGGCCGTGGACGGCACGGTCTGGCTGACCCAGCTGGAGATGGCCGAGCTGTTCGACACCTCCAAGCAGAACGTCAGCCTGCACATCAACAGCATCCTGTCCAAGAGGGAGCTGGCGGCGGATTCAGTTGTCAAGGAATCCTTGACAACTGCAGCGGACGGCAAGGCCTACCGCACGAAGGTCTACAATCTGGACGCCATTCTGGCGGTGGGTTACCGCGTCCGCTCCCCGCGCGGCACCCAGTTCCGCCGTTGGGCCACCACGGTCCTGCGCGAATACCTGGTCAAGGGCTTCGCCATGGACGATGCCCGGCTGAAACAGGCCGAGCAATGGGACTATTTCGACGAGTGGCTTGCCCGCATCAGGGACATCCGGGCCTCGGAGAAGCGCTTCTATCAGAAGGTGCGCGACCTCTACACAACCGCCATCGACTACGACAAGACGTCCGAACAGGCGCAGGCCTTCTTCAAGAAGGTGCAGAACAAGATGCTCTGGGCGATTACGGGCAAGACGGCCGCCGAACTGATCGAAAGCCGCGGCGACCCGGCGGCGCCCAACATGGGCCTGACCAGCTGGAAAGGATCGGTCGTGCGCAAGGGCGATGTCGGCACCGCCAAGAACTACCTCAAGGCCAAGGAGGTCGAGGAACTCAACCGCATCGTCGTGATGTACCTCGACTATGCCGAGGACCAGGCCAGGCGCCGCCGCCCGGTGACCATGGCCGAATGGGCCGACAAGCTCGACGCATTCCTGTCCTTCAACGAGCGCGACGTGCTGACCCATGCCGGTCGACTACGGATGGACGTGGCCCAGAAGCTGGCCGTCAAGCGGTTCGAGATGTTCGACGCCAACCGCCGCGCCGCCGAGGCTTTGGCGGCAGATGAAGCCGACATCGCCCGGCTGGAGGAGATGGAGAAAGCCGCCAAGGGTCGGAAGAAGGGGGGCGACGATGCGTGAGGGGTGGAAGCTAAAGCCGCTTGGAGACCTCGTGCGCATCGCGTCCGGCCAAGTCGATCCAAAGGATACTGAAATCGCTCGAAAGCTCAGTGTCGGCCCGGATAATCTGCGCTCTGGAGGAGGACTGGAGACGGCGGGCGTAAAAACTGCCGGCGAACTCGAGCAGATTTCTGGCAAGTATGCGTTCGATCGGAATGCGATTCTTTACTCGAAGATCCGACCAAACTTGAACAAGATTGCTCTTGTCGATTTCGACGGCATCTGTAGTGCCGATATGTACCCAATATGGGTGCGTGATGATCGCCAAGCTGTCCGCGATTTCATTTTCTATGTGATGAACTCTGAGCGTTTTGTGGCCGACGCCACTTCCCGCTCGTTCCGAACGGGGCTGCCAAAAATCAATCGACCGGATCTCGAGAGCATTGAGGTCCTGCTCCCCCCGCTCTCCGAGCAGCGCAAGATCGCCGAAATCCTGCGGACATGGGACGCGGCCATCGAAAAGCTGGAGGCACTGCGGGCGGCGAACCTTCAACGTCGTATCTGGCTGCGCTCTCACCTGTTCACGGGGCGTACGCGGCTGCCCGGTTGCACGGGCGAATGGCGCGAGGTCAAACTCGGCGAGGTGCTGACCGAACACGGGCTGCGAGGCACTGGCGCGGAGGAGGTCTTTTCCGTGTCGGTTCACAAGGGTCTGATCAATCAGATCGAGCACCTTGGCCGTTCCTTCGCCGCCGCAGAAACCGGCCATTACAACCGCGTACTGCCAGGCGATATCGTTTACACCAAGAGCCCGACCGGAGAATTCCCGCTCGGCATCATCAAGCAGAGCAAAATCTCGGCAGAGGTGATCGTGTCGCCGCTCTACGGGGTGTTCACCCCCGCGACCCGCGCGCTCGGCGTGATCCTCGACGCCCTGTTCGAGTCTCCGATTGCCGTGCGCAACTACCTGCACCCGCTGGTGCAGAAAGGTGCCAAGAACACCATCGCGATCACCAACCGCCGTTTCCTGGAAGGTAAACTGACCCTGCCGATGGACCCCGCAGAACAATCCGCCATCGCTGCGGTGGTGGAAGTATCGCAAGCCGAACTCACCGCCATCGAGGCGGAAATCGAAGCCCTCCAGCGCCAGAAGCGCGGCCTGATGCAGAAGCTGCTGACGGGCGAGTGGCGGGTAAAGGTGGAGGGGGCCGGTGCCTGATTTCTCCGATTTCATCGTCTATGCTGATGAGAGCGGCGACCACGGGCTTGTCAGCATAGACCCGCAATACCCGGTCTTCGCGCTGACCTTCTGTGTGATGCGCAAGGCCGACTATTCCGGCACTGTCGTACCTGCCGTGCAGAGCTTCAAGTTCGGCATCTGGGGACATGACGCGCTCATCCTGCACGAGCACGAAATCCGCAAGAGCAAGGGCCCCTTCGCCATATTGATGACCGACCGTGCCTTGCGCGAGCGCTTCTACGACGGCTTGAACGGCCTGATCGAAGCAGCGCCCATGACCATCTTTGCATCCGTTATCAACAAGGAACGGCTGCGGGCCAAATATGCCAATCCCTGGAACCCGTATGAGATCGCCCTGCTGTTCTGCATGGAACGGCTGCACGGCATGCTCACGGCCGAAAACCAGCACGGCAAGACCGTGCACGTGATCTTCGAGAGCCGGGGCAAGAAGGAGGATGCGGAACTCGAGCTGGAGTTCCGCCGGATCGCGGGGAATGACGGCCACTGGGGCTACGAGCGCCACGACTTCAGCCGGTTCGATTTCCAGCCCGTGTTCATGTCGAAGGCTGCCAACGCGTCCGGGTTGCAGCTGGCGGACCTGACAGCAAGGCCGATCGCCCTGTCGCAGCTGCGACAGGGCCAGCCGAACCGCGCGTTCGACATCATCCGGCCCAAGCTGAGAGAGCTCAAATGCTTCCCCTAAGCGCTTGTTCCGCCAAGAAAAACAAAAGGGCCCCGGAAGCTCCAAGACCCTCATGTCGACCGGGAAATTCCCAATCCTTTGACATATACATAACCACGAAACCCCTTTCGTGCAAGTTAATCCGCAGGCGGGAGTGCTGCCAATGACCTTCGACGCCGCCGAAAAGCACCAGTCCCAGATCCCCGCCCTGCAGCTCCTCGTGGCGCTGGGATTCACGCCGCTGTCCCAGGCCGAGGCAGTGCGCCTGCGCGGCGGCCGCTTGCGCAACGTGGTGCTCGACGAGGTGCTGGCCGACCAGTTGCTGAAGATCAATCGCTTCACCCACCGGGGACGGGACTATCCGTTCGACCTCGAGGATGCGCATGAGGCCATTCGCCGGCTGAAGCCCACGCCCGACCGGCAAAAGGGCCTGCGCGGCACCAACCAGGATATCTACGACACCCTCGTCCTCGGCACGACCATCACCAAGACGATCCAGGGGGACTCCAAGTCCTATTCGTTCCGCTACATCGATTGGGAAACACCGGCGAACAACGTCTATCACGTGACGGCCGAACTCTCCGTCGAGCGCACGGCCAGCACCCGGACCAAGCGGTGCGATATCGTCGCTTACGTGAACGGCATCCCGTTCCTCGTGATCGAGAACAAGCGGCCGACCGAGAGCCTGAAGAAGGCCGGTAGCCAGCTGATCGGCTATCAGAACGAAGGCAGCATCCCGCAGCTGTTCCATTTCGCGCAGCTTCTCATGGTGATGAACCGTGTCAAGGCGCGCTACGCCACAGTGGGCACATCGTGGCCGTTCTGGCAGATGTGGCGGGATGAGGAAGATCGGGACGAGACCATCGACCCTCTGGCCAATCGGCCTCTCACGGTGGACGAGGCCGATGCGGTGTTCTCGGGCGATTTTGCCTTTGCGCGTGCCCATTTCGAGGCTCTGGCGGCAGAGGGTCCGCGCGCGATCACAGCGCAGGACCGCGCCATTCATGCATTGTGTCGACCCGAACGCCTGTTGGACCTGATCCGTCGTTTCACCGTGTTCGATGGCGGCAAACGCAAGGTCGCGCGCCACCAGCAGTTCTTCGGGATCCGCAGGGCCGTCGAACGGGTTCACCAGTTCAATCTGGACGGCCGCCGCAAGGGTGGCGTGATCTGGCACACCCAGGGGTCGGGCAAGTCGCTGACCATGGTGATGCTGGGGCGCTCTCTCGCGCTCGACAAGGCCATCCCCAATCCGCGCATTCTGATCGTCACCGACCGCGACGATCTCGACAAGCAGATCAAGGACACGTTCAAGTCCTGCGAGCTGGAACCTGTACGAGCGACCAGCGGCGCCCATCTGATCGAGCTGATCCGGAACCGGACACCACTCGTGACGACCATCATCAACAAGTTCAATACGGCGGCCAAAGCCGCCGAGGACGTCGACGAGGATGCCAACGTTTTCGTCCTGGTCGATGAGAGCCATCGCTCGCAGACCGGCCGTTATGGCGGCCACAGCCAGCTCGCCACCCGGATGCGCCGTCTGCTGCCAAAGGCCTGCTATCTCGGCTTTACCGGAACACCGCTCCTGAAGAAGGAGAAGAATACGTTTTCGACCTTCGGCGGCCTGATCCACAAATACACGATCGACGAGGCCGTCGCCGACGGCGCCGTCGTGAAGCTGCTCTATGAGGGCCGGTTTGTTGAGCAGCAGGTCAATGGCGGCGTGATCGACAAGGAGTTCGACAAGATCAGCGAAGTTCTGACCGACAGTCAGAAAGCCGACCTGAAGCGCAAGTTCTCGCGCATGGACGCCCTGTCGAAGACCGACAAGGCGATCCGGGCGAAAGCCTTCGACATCTCGGAGCACTTCCGCCGGCACTGGCAAGGCACGGGGTTCAAGGCACAGCTTGTGGCGCCGTCCAAGGCGGCAGCTGTCCGCTTCAAGGAGGTGCTCGACGAAATCGGGCATGTCACCAGCGAAATCGTCATCTCGCCGCCCAATGACAACGAGGGCAACGAGGAGGTCGACAAGGAATCGAAGGACCTCGTGCGCGGCTTCTGGGCGCGCATGATGGCGCATTATAAGACCGAGGACAAATACACCCGGCAGATCATCGAGGCGTTCAAGGGCTCGGGCGATCCGGAGATTCTTATCGTCGTTTCAAAGCTACTGACCGGTTTCGATGCGCCGCGCAACACCGTTCTCTATGTCTGCAAATCGCTCCGCGAACATAACCTGCTGCAGGCGATCGCCCGCGTAAACCGGCTCTACGAGGACGGTGCGACCGAGAAGCAGTTGGGCCTCATCATCGACTATGAGGGACTGCTCGGAGAACTCGACACGGCGCTGACGACCTACAGCGCCTTCGAGGGTTTCGATGCCGCCGATCTTGCCGGCACGGTCCACGACGTGCGCGAGGAAATCCGGAAGCTGCCCCAGCTGCACGATCAACTCTGGGATCTGTTCAAGCCGGTCGAGAACAAGAAGGACATGGAGAAGTTGGAACAGTTCCTGGCCGATGAGGCGATCCGGCAGGAATTCTATGAACGACTGAAGGCGTTCAGCCGCTGCCTGCACATCTCGCTATCGTCGAGCAAGCTTATCGACGTCTTCGACAAGGAGAAGATCGCCGCCATGAAGCTGGACTGGAAGCAGTTCTCCAAGCTGCGGCGCTCGGTTCGGCTGCGCTACCAGGAGACCGTCGACATCAAGGAGTTCGAGCCGAAGATCCAGAAGCTGCTCGACGACCATGTGGGTGCCATGCCGGCCGAGACGATCATCGAGATGGTCAACATCAACGACCCGGACGCGCTGAAAGCCGTGGTCAAGGAAACGGGTGTCTCCGAGGCGTCAAGGGCGGACCGGATCGCCAGCGCGACGCGGCGGACCATCACCGAAAAGATGGACGAGGACCCGACCCTCTACCGCAAGTTCTCGGAGCTGCTGGAGGAAATAATCCGCGACTACCGGGCCAAGCGGATTTCCGGGCGGGATTACCTCAAGAACACTGTCGATCTGGCGAGCAAGGTCGCGCGCAAGGACCGGGGGCGCGAGGTGCCGGATGCGATCAAGGGCAACGACAATGGGCAGGCGTTTTTCGGGATCCTCGAAGGCGCGCTCAAGACCGATGACGGCAAACCAATCGAGGCGGATGAGGTTGCCGCGATCGCGCTCACGGTCATCGACATCATCGAGTTCCATCACATCGTTGACGTCTGGTCCAACGACATTGCTCAGAACAAGATGCGAGACGCCATCGACGATTATTTCTTCGACGTGCTTCGCGATAAACATGGCGTGGCATTGTCGGGCGAGGTGATGGACGACATAGAATCCAAGATCATGGATCTTGCACGGGCGCGGTTTCCGGGATGACGGCAGAGCGGCACAGCGTCCAATACGGTGAACACAGGATCGACTTCGCCATCGTGCGCCGCGAACGGACGACGCTGGAAATCGCCGTCGAGCCGGATGCTTCCGTTGTCGTCGCTGCCCCGCAGGATACTCCGCTGGTCGCGATCGAGGAGAAGGTGCGCAAGCGCGCTGCGTGGATCCGGCGTCAGCAGCGATATTTCATTCAGTTCCTTCCGCGCACTCCGGATCGCCGGTACGTGGCGGGCGAGACCCATCTTTATCTCGGACGCCAGTATCGGTTGAAAGTTGTGCCCCACGTCGAGGCGACGGTGAAGCTCGTTCGTGGCTTCATCGTCGTTCAAACGCATAGGCCCGAGCGAACCGAGGTCACGCGGGAGCTTGTTGAAGCTTGGTATCGACAGCGGGCACATGCGAAATTCGCCGAGCGCCTTGAAGTCAACCTCCTGCGCTTCCCTGCACCTGAAGACTTTTGCCTCAAAGGATTGATCGTGCGCCGGCTCCGGCAGCGGTGGGGCTCGATGTCTCCGGGATATCGTCTGCTGCTCAATCGCCGCCTGATTGAGGCCCCCATGGATGCGATTGACTACGTCATCACGCACGAGCTGTGCCACATCGAGGTGCCGCACCACGGGCCGGAGTTCTTCGCACTGCTGGACCGCGTCCTACCCGATTGGCAAAAGCGCAAACACCGGCTCGAACAAGAAATGGCGTGAGCCTTCTTATGCGGAGGGCGGCGGTTAGTATTACTGCGTGAGCTCAAGCGAAAGTTGTCGGGAGTATTTTTCCGACTGATAGTTGCCGGATACTAGCATCGAATTCACGGCGAGAGATGGACAATAAATCCGCCGCGAAGCTGAACACATCGCGCAGATAATTATAGCTGTTTTCTTCCAAGCCTGCGAATTGAGCAAAGCCGCGAATGTGACGATCTACAGCAATGCAATCCACTGTGATTAAGATACCGGGCGCGGAAAAGGTGGGTAAGATACCGGTGAAATTGGCCAGCACGGACAAGAGCGAGAAGGTGCATCGCCATAATTGGGTCAAGACGGCGGGGCTGGTGGATGAAAAAGTATTCGTTGATTACGAAAAGATGTAATCGCCACGGAGGGACGTAACCTCCTCAACTCCCACGCTCCTTTTTCAAAGCGGTATGAGCGCGTTGGGATCCCCGTGGGGACTTTCCGTCGGCTATCTTTCAAACCAAGGGGCCTTGCGGACTGATCGGGTTCTTGCGAACCACCCAACCGACCGTACACCCGATTCAACGGCAGGCGCGGCGATCACACCCAATAATATAGGGGCGTGGGGCGTTTTTGGCAAGTTTTCGGGATGGATGATGCCCCCGCGCGAGAATCGCGCCACAAAGTGTTTTTACCCTGTTTAACGGCGCGATTATGGGACTGCTTCGGGTGGTGATGGCGGTTAGGTTGATGTTTTGGGGGGCATCATGTTTAAACGGATTTACTTTTGCGGTATTTCTTTCAGCGCGTTCTTGCCAGTGAGTTGCCAAATGTTCAGGATATTGTCGAAGTCGACTGAACGGTTGGGGGCGTAATATTTGCACTCACTAATTGATCGCACCGAATGACCGCAATGGGGGCAGTTCTCTTGGCTAAGCAAAAGGGCGCGCTTGCCCGGTAGCGGCACAGCATGATCCGTGTCCGTATTTTCATAGCTAGGCCCCGGCATATCCTTTGAACAATATGGGCACTTCATAGTTCGCGTGGGTCCCATGATTTCCTGACTCCTTGAGTTTGTATGAAGGGATGGGGGGATGGTAGCAAACCATCTGTCGCGCTACAATGGGAAATGGGCGCGGAGATTGTGACGATTCTCAGACTTCATGGCGGAGGGAGAGGGATTCGAACCCTCGATACGGGGAATACCCGTATACACGCTTTCCAAGCGTGCGCCTTCAGCCGCTCGGCCATCCCTCCGTCGTGGTGCTTACGATAACGAAAAAGGCGCACCAATCAATACCCGTTATGACCAAAAGGGCCCCCCTAACCCCTAAAGGGGTGCAAATGGCCGGGCCGCGATCGATGGGCTTTACGGATGGCATCAAGACCCTTTGTCCATCGGCGCGGGTCAGCACGATTTGACGTTAAGACCCTTTGGGGCATCGGCGCGGGTCAGCGCGATTTGACGTTAAGACCCCTTTGGCCATTGGCGCGGGCGGCGCGGGTCAGCGTGATTTGATGATGGCGATGATATCCTCGGCCCGGCGTTTTTGCGGTGAATTGGCCGGAAGCAATTTGGCGGCGCGCCGGGCTTGATTGCGCGCCCGGGCAAGATTGCCGTGCAGCAAGGCGTGCTCGGCCACGGCAAGGGCGGCCGGGCCGATTTGTCCTTTTTTACCAAAAGCAATCGCCAGGAAATGCCAGGCCGGGGCATTATCCGGCTCGATGCGCAGGGCTTGGTGCAAATGGGTGATGGCATCTTCCAGCTTGCCGCCGCTATCGTCTTCCATTTCGGCCCGGGCGAGACTAACCAACAACAGCGCGCTGTCGGGGGCAAGGGCATGGGCTTGGCGCAGATAGGGCAGGGCTTGGCGCAGTTTGCCGCTTTCAAAGAGGATTTGGCCAAGCAATTCTTGGAAATACGGGTTGTTTTTTTCCAGATCGATCAGTGCCAAGGCCTCGCGGCGCGCGTCTTCGAGTTTGTTGGAGCGGTGATAGGCAACGGCGCGGGCATACCGTCCGGCGATGGTATCGATACCGCGATAGGCGCGCAGGGTCTGGGACGGCGGGGAAAGAAATCCGGCCAATTTCGCCTGCATACGGTCAAAATTCTCCCGGGTTTCGGGATCGGCGGACCGGCCCGTATGGGGGGATCTTTCGGCATGGGAGCGAATATGATTAATGCGTTCCTTGCTGAGCGGATGGGTCAAGGTATAAGGATCAATATTACCGGCGTAGAGCTTGCTGCGTTTTTCCAGAATTTTGAGAAAGTTCAAAAAACCCTCCGAGGTCAGGCCGATTTCATCCAGGTAGTGAAGAGCCGCTTCATCGGCCGAGGATTCAAAACGCCGCATTTCGGCAAGGAGTCGGCGCCGGGCAATATGATTGCCGCCAAGCAGGGCGGCCTGACCCCCTTGAACCGCTTGATCCTGACTGCCGGCGAGGGCGCCGCCAAGGGCGGCCCCGGCCCCCAGCAACATCGATAAAATCTGTTGATAGGCGGCGTTTTTTTGAACCAGATCAAAGCGGGCTAAATGCCCACCGGAAATATGGGCGGTTTCGTGGGCGATGACGCCGATGACTTCTTCGGGGGAATTGGCCCGAAGGAGGAGTCCGGTATGAATAAAAATATTTTGCCCATTGGTGACAAAGGCATTGATGTCGTTGCTTGGGACAAGATAGATCCGGATATCTTTAGACCTTAATCCGGCCGCGTTGAATATGGGCAGCGACCATTGCCGTAAATGGGTTTCGATTTCTTCATCGCGGACAAGGGGGATGGCCATGGCCGTGTTGATGGAAAAGAGAAAAATCGCCCCGATCAGAAAAGTGGGCATCAGAATACGGGGCATCAGGAAGCGGCGAAGGAAAACAGGGATGATCAAGGTCATTTGCACACAATACGAACGGGGATCGCAACACGATGGATGGGACGGCTTTTTATTTTGTCGCACGAGAGTATAGTCACAAGAACAGCTTCCCGGTTTTGGATAAAGCCCATATGTCTAGGAAAATAGCAGCGCGTGCCCGGGCCATCCGCCCCTTTATAGTAATGGATATGCTTCGGCTTGCCAATCAAAAGGGGGCCAATGAAAAGGGGGCCAATCAAAAGGCAACAATAAAAGGATGCCGCGACGGGCAGCGCGTGATCCATCTTGAGTTGGGCGCGCCCCCTTCGACCCTTCCAAAGGGACTGCAAGAGGATTTGCGCGCCTTGATCGGTGCCCCGATACCCGGATACAGCGAAGCCCTTGGGCGGGTCGCGTTGCGCCAAAAAATCGCCGACTATTATGCAAAGCGCGATAATTTTTCTATCTCTGCCGACAGAATCGCGGTGACGTGCGGTTCTTCGGCGGCATTGGTGATGGCCATGATCGCTTCTTTCGATCCCGGCGATGCCGTGGCCGTGACATTGCCGGGCTATCCGGCCTATCCGAATATGTTGCGCGCCCTTGGCTGTACCGTGGTCGAGATCGAAACCCGGGCCGAGGATCACTTCCTTCCCGCTCCGGATGATATTCGTCGTCTTGCAACGACGGTGCGGGGGGTAATATTGACGTCGCCGTCCAATCCGACCGGTATGGTGATCGATGATGCCCGCATGGCCCAAATCGCAACCGTGTGTAAAAAGCGCGGCATTCGCCTGATTTGCGATGAAATCTACCGTGATATCGTCTATGGCGATACCCGTCCCGCATGCGCGGCCCGATGGGATGACGAGGCCATCGTCATAAGCGGCTTTTCAAAATATTTTCTCATGCCGGGATGGCGGCTTGGCTGGATGTTGGTGCCGTCCGACATGATCCGATCGATCGAGAAAATTGCCCAGAACCTCTATGTCTCGCCACCGGCTTTGTCCCAATGCCTGGCCATGAAGGCGTTGGATTATATTCCTCAATTTGATGCCAATGTCGCGCAATGGCGGGATAATCGGCAATTATTGGCCGGGGCATTGGCCGATATGGGTTTTGCCCCATTGCCGGCAAAGGGCGGGTTTTATCTTTATGCCGATATTCGCGCCATCACCAAGAACGGCGGCGTGCCCGCTTGCCGCCATGATACGTCGATCGGCAACCGGCCGCCGTCGGACGATAATCCGGGGGAAAATAATCCAATCGGCGATAATCCAATCGGCCATGATCCGGGGGAAAATAATCCAATAAGCCATAATCGAATGGGCCATAGTTTGGCCATGTGCCATGATATTCTCGACAAAGTTGGCGTTGCCTTAACGTCGGGGGTTGATTTTGATCCCATTCGTGGCCATGACTGGATTCGTTTCTCTTATTCCGGGTCGCGTCACGATATCGCACGGGCGATCGAACGGTTGTACCTGTGGAGAAAATCTCACAAGGGGTATTCCCATCTATGCCAAGACAGGCTATGAGTTGTCTTTGCCGTCCCTGCGGTGATTTCGTATCGCGGCATGGGGGTATAATCGGTGTGGTTCCGCAAGGGTATCAGCACGATGGCTGAACTTTACCAGCAATATTTTCCATTGCTGATTTTTCTTTCGGTCGCCTTTGTTTTTTCCGGGGCTGCCGTCCTCGCTTCGCGTATTGTTGCCCCTTACGCCCCCGATAACGAAAAAGTATCCCCTTACGAGTGCGGGTTCGATCCCTTTCATAACGCCCATAGTCGTTTTCGCGTCCGCTATTATCTGGTCGCGTTGCTTTTCATCCTTTTCGATCTTGAGATTGCCTTTCTCTTTCCCTGGGCGATAGCCATCGCCGATATCGGTATGTTTGGCTTTTGGTCGGCGATTCTTTTCCTTGCCATCCTGACGGTCGGGTTCATCTATGAATGGTCAAAAGGAGCATTGGAATGGGAATAATCACGCCGCCGTCATATTCGCCCCGCCCCCAAGCCGGGGACGAATCCCGGATTGAATCCCAAGCTGAATCCCAAACTTTATCCCCGATTGAGTCCCGGGTCGAAACCGCGGCCGGCAAGGATCAAAAATCGGCGTTCGATCAACGCGGCTATCTTGTTGCCCGCCTTGACGATCTGGTCAATTGGGCCAGAAGCGGATCGCTTTGGCCGATGACCTTTGGTTTGGCTTGTTGCGCGGTGGAAATGATGCAATCGGCGGCCAGCCGCTATGATTTTGATCGCTTCGGTATCGTTTTTCGGCCAAGTCCGCGCCAATCCGATGTGATGATCGTGGCCGGCACCCTGACCAATAAAATGGCCCCGGCCCTGCGCAAGGTCTATGACCAGATGCCGCAGCCGCGATGGGTCATTTCGATGGGCAGCTGTGCCAATGGCGGCGGCTATTACCACTATTCCTATTCGGTCGTGCGTGGCTGTGACCGCATTGTTCCGGTCGATGTGTACGTCCCCGGCTGTCCCCCGACCGCCGAAGCCTTGCTTTATGGGATTTTGCAGTTACAGCGCAAAATCCGCCGTACCGGCACAATCCGGCGCGGTTGACGGCAATGGACGAACGCTTATCGGATATTGGGGAAAGGTTAAAGAAATACCTTGGGGATACGCCATTTTCCTTGACGGCACAGGGGGGCGAGGGCGTCATCACCATCGACAGCGACGCGATTTCCCGTGCGCTTTTGTTTTTGCGTAATGATTCGGGCTGTCGCTTTACCCTTTTGATTGATATATGTGGGGTTGATTACCCCGAGCGCACGCCACGTTTTGAAGTTGTCTATCATATCCTGTCGTTGATCTTTAATTTGCGTTTGCGTCTGAAAGTCGCGACCGATGGAAGCGGTATGGTGCCCAGTGTCTGCGAGGTTTTTCCCTGTGCCGATTGGTACGAGCGCGAGGTATGGGATATGTTCGGTGTTCCCTTTGCGAATCATCCGGATTTGCGCCGAATTTTGACCGATTACGGGTTCGAAGGACACCCTTTGCGCAAGGATTTCCCCCTGACCGGACATGTCGAGGTGCGCTATGATGAAGAGCGCAAGAAAGTGGTCTATGAGCCGGTGCATCTGACCCAGGAATTTCGCGATTTTGACTTTCTCTCCCCTTGGGATGGTCCGATGTCGCTTCCCGGCGATGAAAAGGCCGGCGATGAAAAGGCCAACGATGAAAAGGCCAACGATAAAGAGTCCGGCGGGAAAAGGGGCAGCGGTGGAGAGCCCGGCGGTGCAAAATCCGGTCTTGATACGCGGGGCGGTGGCCTTGCCAAAACCGCCAAAGAGCGATCCGATCCGGGTCGGGCAACGCCCCCGATGCCGAAAAGAGGGCATCGTGGCCCAGGCCCATCGGCAAGGGAAAAGGCCGGCGATCGGGCCCAAATGGAGTCCAAGGCGACGTCCCAAATGGAGTCCAAGAGCCGATCCTCATGAGTAAGCGAAGCGAGACCTACAGCCTGAATTTCGGCCCCCAACACCCGGCCGCGCACGGTGTTTTGCGCTTGATTCTGGAATTGGACGGCGAAGTCGTCGAGCGGGCCGATCCCCATATCGGATTGCTCCATCGCGGTACCGAAAAACTGATCGAGCACAAAACCTATTTGCAGGCGGTGCCGTACTTTGATCGCCTCGATTATGTCTCGCCGATGTGCCAGGAACACGCGTGGGCGCTGGCGGTCGAGCGTCTTCTCGACATCCGTCCCCCGCTTCGGGCCCGTTTTATTCGCGTCTTATTCGCCGAATTGACCAGAATTTTAAATCATGCGTTGAACATCACGACGTTTGCCCTTGATATTGGCGCGATGACCCCCTTCTTGTGGATGTTCGAAGAGCGGGAAATCCTGATGGAATTTTACGAGCGGGTCTCCGGTTCGCGCATGCATGCCGCTTATTTTCGCCCCGGCGGGGTGTATCGGGATATGCCGGACGGATTGGTCGAGGACATCATGGCCTTTGTTGATCGCTTTCCCCGCTCGATCGATGATCTTGAAGAATTGCTGACCGGCAATCGCATTTTCCGCCAGCGCACCGTCGATATCGGCGTTGTCGGTCGGGAAGAAGCCCTGGATTGGGGGTTTACCGGCCCGTGTCTGCGCGCCAGTGGGGTTGCCTGGGATTTGCGCCGATCCCAGCCCTACGATGTCTATGATCGGGTGCAATTCAAAATTCCGGTCGGCAAGAAGGGCGATTGTTTTGACCGTTATTTGGTGCGGGTGGCCGAAATGCGCGAGAGTCTGGCCATTATTCGCCAAGTTATTGAAATCCTGCCGAAAGGGCCGGTGATGGTGCGTGACGGCAAGATCGCGCCGCCAAAGAGGGGGCGGATGAAGCAATCGATGGAGGCATTGATCCATCATTTTAAATTATTCAGCGAGGGCTATCGCGTCGGCCCGGGAGAGACCTATTGCGCGGTCGAGGCCCCCAAGGGCGAATTTGGCGTGTATCTGATTGCCGATGGGTCGAACAAGCCCTATCGATGCAAAATTCGGGCACCGGGGTTTCCCTTTCTCCAGGCGGTCGATGCCATGACGCGGGGGCACATGATTGCCGACGTCAACGCGATTATCGGTTCGCTTGATATCGTTTTTGGGGAAATTGACCGATGACGGCACCGGATCATTCGATCGACGTCTTCGAGCGCCGCCACCGCGCCAAGATCAAGGATATTCTGCGCCGCTATCCACCGCAACGCCAGGCCAGTGCGGTTTTACCGCTGTTGGCAATGGCCCAAGAGCATTGCGGCGGCTGGCTTCCGCTTGCGGCCATGGATAAGGTGGCCGAAATCCTCGACATGGCCCCGATCAGGGTCTATGAGGTCGCCAGCTTTCACACGATGTTTAACCGCAATCCGGTTGGCCGCCATCATATCCGGGTCTGCACGTCTTTGCCGTGTTTTTTGCGCGGTGCCGACCGCGTTTTGGACGCATGCCGCCATCGCCTTAATCTTGATGTCGGCGAAACATCCTCCGATCATGCCTTTACCCTGGATCGGTGCGAATGCCTTGGGGCCTGCGTCAATGCGCCGGTGGTATGGATCGGCGATGATTATTACGAAGATGTCGATCCCGATCGTGTCGACGGTTTGTTGGATGCCTTTCGGCGGGCGGAAAAACCGACCCCCGGCCCGATATCGGGCCGCCATGCGAGCGAGCCGGAAGGGCAAAAAAACCCGTCCCATCGCGCGCGGGCAAGCAAGAAGAGGAAGCATCATGCTGGATAAAAAAGATCGCATCTTTACCAATCTGCATGGCTTTGATGACTGGCAACTGGCCGGGGCAAAAAAACGTGGAGATTGGCATAAAACCGCTGGATTGATGGAATCTCGCCCCGAAGAAATCATAGCAATGGTCAAGGAATCCGGATTGCGCGGGCGCGGTGGCGGCGGATTTCCGACCGGCTTGAAATGGTCTTTCATGGCACCGGTAAAACGGCGGCAAAAGCGCTATCTGGTCATCAATGCCGATGAAGGGGAGCCGGGAACATGCAAAGATCGGGATATCCTGCGCCATGAGCCGCATAAAATGCTCGAAGGCATTGTCCTGACCGCCTATGCCCTGCAGGCGGATTGTTGCTATATCTATATTCGCGGTGAGTTCCAACGCGAAGCGCGCCATTGCCGCCGTGCTATTGAGGAGGCTTTGGACGCCGGATTGATCGGCAAGAACGCCTGTGGCAGTGGATGGAACGTCGATGTCCATCTGCATTGCGGGGCAGGGGCCTATATTTGCGGCGAGGAAACCGCCTTGCTCGAAAGTCTTGAGGGGCGCAAGGGGCAACCACGCCTAAAGCCGCCATTTCCCGCCCATGTCGGGCTTTACGGCTGTCCGACCATGGTCAATAATGTTGAAACGGTCGCGGTGGTCCCGGATATTTTGCGGCGCGGCGCGGCCTGGTTTCGCGGCCTTGGTCGCCCCGGTAATGCCGGCAACAAGCTTTTTTGTATCTGTGGTCACGTGGAAAAACCCTGTACCGTTGAAGAAGCGATGGGTATTCCGATGCGCACCTTGATCGAAAAGCATGCCGGTGGCGTTAGGGGCGGATGGGATAATCTTCTGGCCGTTATTCCGGGCGGGTCTTCTGTACCGGTGTTGCCAAAGGATATTTGCGACACCGTGCGCATGGATTTTGATTCCCTCAAGGAAGTGCATTCGGGACTTGGCACCGGCGCGCTGATTGTCATGGATAAGAAAACGGATATTATTGCCGCCATTGCCCGCTTATCGCGTTTTTATCGCCATGAATCATGCGGGCAATGCACGCCCTGTCGGGAAGGAAGCGGATGGATCGAAAGGGTGATGCATCGCTTTGCCCGCGGCGAGGGCAATATCCAGGAAATTGACCTCCTCGAGCAGGTCACCCGCCAGATCGAGGGGCATACGATTTGTGCCTTTGGCGAGGCAACCGCTTGGCCGATTCAAGGTCTTATCCGTCATTTTCGGGCCGATATTGAAAAGCGGTTGCGCCAAGGCGGGCAAACCGGCTTTGATGCGCCCGACCCGGCCCCGGATGACCCCCCGGGTGACCGACCGGGTGACCGATCGGGTGATTATGCGCACCCCCCCCCTGTGTCGTCATGACGTGTATCGCCCATATCATCCGCGTGTCGTCACGGCGCGTATCATCGGCGTATCGTCATGACGTGTATGGTTCATATCATCCGCGTATCGTCACGACGGCGTTGCCCGGATCGGCCGATGGGCATCTTGCCGTTGCCCGAACAAGATGGGCGGCAAGCGATGATTGCTTGGAAGGGGAAAATGCCCGGCCGATGGGCCCGACCGATGCCCGAACAAGATGGGCGGCAAGCGATGATTGCTTGGAAGGGGAAAATGCCCGGCCGATGGGCCCTACCGATGCGACCGATGCCCGAACAAGATGGGCGGCAAGCGATGATTGCTTGGAAGGGGAAAAAGCCCGGCCGATGGGGCCGACCGATGCGGGCGATGCCCGAACAAGATGGGCGGCAAACGATGATTGCTTGGAAGGGGAAAATGCCCGACCGATGGGGCCGACCGATGCGGGCGATGCCCGAACAAGATGGGCGGCAAACGATGATTGCTTGGAAGGGGAAAATGCCCGACCGATGGGGCCGACCGATGGATACGTTTCCGATATGTTTAATGCGTATGGCGGCGCGAATCCGTGGATGGAAAGGGGGAAGGTGTGAAAAAATCATGCACCATCACGATTGACGGGCGTGCGGTCGAAATCCGCCCCGGCCAGACGGTGTTTCAGGCCTGTGTTGCCCAAGGGGTCGAGATCCCCCATTTTTGCTATCACGAAAGATTGTCGATCGCGGGCAATTGCCGTATGTGCTTGGTCGAAATGGAAGGATCGCCAAAGCCGATCGCTTCATGCGCGATGCCGGTCATGGATAAGATGGTGATCCGCACCGATACGCCGATGGTGCGCGAGGCAAGGCGCGGTGTTCTTGAATTTCTTCTGATTAACCATCCGCTCGACTGCCCGATTTGCGACCAAGGGGGCGAATGCGATTTGCAAGATTTAGCCATGCATTACGGCCAGTTCGAAAGCCGCTTTCATGAAAACAAGCGCAGCGTGGCCGAAAAAGATTTCGGCCCCTTGATTAAAACCGAAATGACACGATGCATCCATTGCACACGATGCATTCGTTTTGCCACCGAGGTGGCCGGGGTCGAGGATCTTGGGGCAACCGGACGCGGCGGTGATATGGAGGTTGGCACCTACGTCAAAAAGGCCCTGCGTAGCGAAATGTCGGGCAATATGATTGATTTGTGTCCGGTTGGCGCGCTTAACTCAAAGCCTTATTCCCTGACCGCGCGCGCGTGGGAGATGACCAAAACGCAAACCATCGATGTCATGGACGCGGTCGGGTCGCACATTCGGGTCGATAGTTTCGGATCCCAGGTCATGCGTGTGCTTCCGCGTCTTCGCGACGATATTAACGAGGAATGGATTTCCGATAAAAGCCGCTTTTCCTATGATGCCCTTGGTTTGCAGCGTCTCGATCGTCCTTGGCTTCGCGTCGATGGCCGATTGGTGCCGGTGTCATGGCAAAAGGCCTTTGAGGTCGGGGCCGAAAAATTGCGCCAATCGCGACCGGGGCGGATCGCCGCCATCGCCGGGGATATGTGTTGCCTTGAATCGATGCAGGCATTGAAAGACTTGATGCGTGGATTGGGAAGCCCCCATACCGATTGCCGCCAGGATGGTGCCGCCCTCGATGCCGGTGTGCGCGCCTCTTATTTGTTTAACAGCACGATTGCCGGGATCGAAGACGCCGATGCCTGTTTATTGATCGGCACCAACCCGCGATGGGAAGCGGCCTTGATCAATGCCCGTCTTTTGAAGCGGTCAAAAATGGGGGGCTTTGCCGCCGCCGGTGTCGGTCCGGTGTGGGATCTTGGCTGGCCGGTCGATGCCCTCGGCACGGATGCCGGTATTCTTGAAGCGATTGCCGATGGCCGCCATTCCTTTGCCAAGGTATTGAAAAAGGCAAAACGGGCGATGCTGATTATCGGTATGGCCGCGCTGACCCGCCCCGATGGTGCGGCCATCATGCGCTTGGCCGGGCGAATTGCCGCGAATAGCGCGATGATTGTCGATGGTTGGAACGGCTTTAACGTCTTGCACACGGCCGCGGCCCGGGTCGGCGGTTTGGATATCGGCTTTCTTCCCGGCCCGGGCGGTTTTGATACCGCCGCCATCGTGGCCGGGGCGGGGAAGGGCGATCTGGATGTCCTTTGGCTGCTTGGGGCCGATGAATTGATCGATGCCGAGGGCAGGCCCCATGATTTCGGTCGAACTTTCGTCATCTATCAAGGGCATCATGGCGACCGGGGCGCGGCCGGGGCCGATTTGGTTTTGCCGGGCGCGGCATACACCGAAAAGAATGCCACTTACGTCAATACCGAGGGTCGCTATCAAGAAGCAACACGGGCGATCATGCCACCGGGAATGGCCCGTGACGATTGGTTGATCATACGTACTCTTGCCGAAAAGATTAAGAATGAAAATGTCGTTAAATCAATGCCTTATAAAGATATATTAAAGCTCCGCATGAATATACAAGAACCATCGCGGGGATCGGATGATGACGGTTCTTGGCTGGCCTCGATCGGCGATGATGGTTCCTTGCTTTATGATCAAATGGGGCTTCAGGATCAATCGGGGCGTCACGATCAACCGGGGCGGGGCGCGGTGCCGGCAACGGGACGGCAATGGCCCGCGGCGGTGCCCGATTTTTATCTCAGCGATGCCATTTCCCGATCGTCGCCGACAATGGCAAAATGCGCGCGCGCATTTTACGCGGATTTGGATGGTTCTTATTCGGTTGCTTCCGCCGGGTCAAAGACCGCCGCACCCAAGAAAGGGATGCCATGATGGATGCGCTGATTCTGATTGGCTATATCCTGGCGATTATCATACCGGTCATGCTGGCGGTGGCTTGGTTGACGTGGTACGAAAGAAAAGTGATTGCGGCGATGCAATTACGGCGTGGGCCGAATGTCGTCGGGCCATTCGGTTTATTGCAACCCATTGCCGACGGCATCAAGCTTTTATGCAAGGAAACCATTATTCCAAGCGGCTCCAATCGCACGTTGTTTATTCTGGCCCCGATTTTAACCTTTGCCTTGGCTTTGGTCGCATGGGCGGTCATTCCTTTCGGTCAAGGCCTGGTTTTTGCCAACATCAATGTCGGCGTGTTGTATCTGTTTGCGATTTCCTCCCTTGGTGTTTACGGAATCATTATTTCCGGATGGGCCAGCAATTCACGCTATGCCTTTCTTGGGGCGTTGCGCAGTGCCGCGCAGATGATTTCCTATGAGGTCTCGCTGGGTTTTATTCTGATCAGCGTCGTGCTTGCGGCCGGTTCGATGAATTTATCCGATATTGTCGAAGCCCAACGCCGTGTGTGGTTTGTCGTGCCGATGTTGCCGATGTTTGTCGTTTTTATTATTTCGGCCCTGGCCGAAACCAATCGGGCGCCGTTCGATTTACCGGAAGCCGAGGCCGAGTTGGTCGCCGGATATCACGTTGAATATTCGTCGATGATGTTTGCCCTCTTCTTTTTGGGCGAATACGCCAATATGATTTTGATGAGTGCGATGGCCTCGATCTTTTTTCTGGGTGGGTGGCTTTCTCCCTTTGATATGGTTCCTTTCACCTTGATTCCGGGGCCGTTGTGGTTGATCTTAAAGATTGTTGCCGTGCTTTTCCTGTTTATTTGGATCCGGGCGACTCTTCCCCGCTATCGCTATGATCAGTTGATGCGTTTGGGGTGGAAGATATTTTTGCCCCTGACATTGATTTGGATGTGTCTTGTTGCGGGTGTGGTCGCTTTTCGGGCCGCGCCATAATGATGGTGACGATGAAAAAACGAATTCTATACCACTTGCGATCCATCTTCTTGTGGGATCTTCTTCGTGGCCTGTGGTTGACCGGGCGCTATTTCTTTCGCCGCAAGGTGACCTTGGACTACCCCCACGAGAAGGGGCCTCTTTCCCCCCGATTTCGTGGCGAGCATGCCTTGCGCCGTTATCCTTCCGGTGAAGAACGATGCATCGCTTGCAAATTGTGCGAGGCGATCTGTCCGGCCCAAGCGATTATGATCGAGTCCGAGCCACGCGCCGACGGCAGCCGCCGCGCAAGCCGCTATGATATCGATATGACCAAATGCATTTATTGCGGTCTATGTGAGGAAGCCTGCCCGGTCGATGCGATCGTCGAAGGGCCGAATTTTGAATTTTCGACCTTTAGCCGCGAGGAGCTTTTTTACGACAAAGAGCGTCTTCTCGATAATGGGGATCGATGGGAGGCGGAAATTGCCGCGCGCCTGGATAGTGATGAACCATGGAGATGATAGTCGCCATGACAATGCGCATAACACGGCTCATAACGGGGGCAATGACAATGGTAATTCCGGGGGTAATGCCGGGGGCACATAGGGCGCCCGGGGGCTTTGATGGAATCGGCAACACGGCGGGCTTTGATTCCTTCCTATGGCCCGGGCTAAAGCAAGAAATGGGACACCCCCCATTGCCAAAGCGAGAAGCGGGGCAACCCCCATTGCTAAGGCAAGAAATGGGGCAAGAAGCAGGGCGAGAAATGGGACACCCCCCATTGCTAAGGCAAGAAGCGGGGCGAGAAATGGGGCGAGAAGCGGGGCAACCCCCATTGCCAAAGCGAGAAATGGGGCAAGAAGCGGGGCAACCTCCATTGCTAAGGCGAGAAATGGGGCAAGAAGTGGGGCAAGCGCGTGGGTATGGCCCGGTCGCACGGATGGGGCATCGATGATGGCCGATGCGGTCTTTTTTCTGTTCGCCACGATCGCGGCCTTTTCGGCCATGATGGTGATTGGTGCGCGCAATCCGGTGGTTGCCGTATTATTCTTAATCCTGGCCTTTTTTAATATTGCCGCGCTTTTTTTGATGCTGTCGGCCGAATTTCTCGCGATGGTTCTGATTATTGTCTATGTCGGGGCGGTGGCGGTGCTTTTTCTGTTTGTCATCATGATGCTGAATATTGACTTCACCCTTCTGCGCCGGCGGTTTTTGCAGTATTTCCCGATCGCTCTATTGGCCGGTGGAATTCTTCTGGTCGAGTTGATGGTGGCGTTCTCGCAGTGGCCGGATTTTTCGGCATCCGCTTTTTCATTGCCCGGATATGACAACAATACCCTTGCGATTGGCCGGGTTCTTTACACCGATTATTTTTATCCTTTCCAGATTGTCGGGCTTATTCTGCTGACGGCCATGATTGGCGCCATTGTTCTTGCCCTGCGCGAGGAAAAGGATGCCCGCCGCCAGGATAGTGCCGCGCAAAGCGCGATCGACAGCAAGGAACGAATCACCCTTGTCGATGCCGATTTACATGCCGGGGTATCGGAATGATTCCGGTATCCTTGCTGCATTATCTGATTCTGGCGGCGGTATTGTTTGTCCTTGGTCTGATTGGGGTATTCATCAATCGCCGCAATTTTATCGTTGTCTTGATGTCGATCGAATTGATTCTTCTGGCGGTCGGTATCAATTTTGTCGTGTTTTCGGCCATGTTTGCCGATATCTCCGGACAGATTTTCACCCTTTTCATTCTTGCCGTTGCGGCGGCGGAAGCGGCCGTCGGTCTTGCCCTTGTGACGGTCTTTTTTCGGATCACGGGATCGATCAATGTCGATGATATCCGTAGTATGAAACATTGAACGCTTGGCTTGGAATATCGGTCTTGGCCTTGCCGCTTATCGCGGCATTGTCCGGTTGGGGTGCATGTCGGTGGGTGTGCGGGCGGCGGATTGCCATCGCTATTTCGGCGTGTGTCGCCCTTGCCGCGCTTTTGGCATTGATTCTTTTGATTATGGTGATCGATGCACCGTTTCATCAATCGATCGTTCTTGCCCCTTGGATCGAGCTGGATAAAAGCAGCATTGATTGGGCGATCCGATTAAATCCGTTGTCGATCATGATGATGGCGTTGGTCACGTTCATTTCCGCCCTCGTCCATGTCTATGCGATCGGCTATATGGCGAACGATCGCGGCCTTGCTCGATTTTTCGCTTATTTGTCCTTGTTTACCTTTTCGATGCTGGTTTTGGTCAGTGCCGATAACCTCGTTTTGCTTTTTTTGGGCTGGGAGGGGGTTGGTCTGTGTTCCTATCTGTTAATCGGCTTTTGGTACGAGAAACCATCGGCGAATAGCGCGGCGATCAAGGCCTTTGTCGTTAATCGCATCGGCGATAGTGCCTTTGTTCTTGGTCTATGTGCATTATTCGCGTCTTACGGCACCTTGCAGATCGATGATTTATTTCGGGCGGTTCAAGCGGATCCGGGGGCGGATACGCTTCTCTTCGCCCAGCCGGTATCAACGGTTCTATTGGCATCGTTGCTGATTTTCTTTGGCGCGATGGGAAAATCGGCCCAGATCGGTCTGCATGTATGGTTGCCCGACGCGATGGAGGGCCCAACGCCGGTATCCGCGCTTATTCACGCGGCGACGATGGTGACGGCCGGGGTTTTTGTCGTCGCGCTTTTATCGCCCCTTTACGCCTTGGCCCCGTCGGTGCGGGATATTATTCTTCTGGTCGGCGGGGCCAGTGCCTTTTTTGCCGCCGCCGCCGCGATGGCGCAAAGCGATATCAAAAGGGCAATTGCCTGGTCCACATGTTCCCAGCTTGGCTATATGTTCGTTGCCCTTGGATTGTCGGCCTGGGGGGCGGCGATGTTTCATCTGATGACCCACGCTTTTTTCAAAGGCTTGCTGTTTCTTGGGGCCGGGGCGGTCATCCATGCCCTTGATGGAGAGCAAAGGATGGAAAAAATGGGTGGATTGTGGCGCGTGCTTCCCTACAGCTGCGTTCTTATGGCGATCGGGGCGGCGGCCCTTGCCGGTGTGCCGTTTTTATCCGGCTATTACTCTAAAGATTTAATCATGGAAATCGCTTGGGGCGAGGGCACGCCGGCATCGAAAGCGGCCTTTTTCCTTGCTTTTGCGGCCTTGTTTTTGACCGCTTTTTATTCGGCCCGCGTGATTTTTATGACGTTTTTCGCGCGCCGGAATCAAAGCGGCAAGGTGCACGCCGAGAATGCGGTGATGTGGGTGCCGATGGTGGTTCTGGCATTCGGGGCTTTATTCGGTGGCATGATCGGATATTCCATTTTTGTCGGCGATGCCCAGCATCGTTTTTGGAACGGGGCTTTGGAATATACCCTCTTCCAAAGGGCGTTGGATGCGGCCGATAGCACGCCGCTGATTTGGATGCAGGTCGCGATCTGGGCGGCGATTGCCTTGGCGGTTTTACTTTACTTAAGACCGGTTCGATTTTTGGAAGAAATCGGCAAAACCATGCCGGCCCGATCGATATTATCGCGCTGTGGAACGGTGCTGTGGGGTTTTCTGGGTGATGGATGGCGGTTTGACGCGCTTTACACGATGGTCGTTACTCGCCCCCTTTATGCCATGGCCCTGTGGCTTGCGCGTTTCTTTGAAAGCGGGGTGATTGACCGTTTCGGGCCCGACGGCATGGCCCGCGTCATCACCGCAACCGGGCGCCAAACCGCCTTTTTACACAGCGGCTATCTTTACCATTACGCAATGGTGATGATCATCGGTATTGTCTTTTTGCTGTTTTGGGGCAACCTCCATTTCGGGTTCGGTTGATGATCGATACATCCTTTCCCATTCTTTCCTTGATGACCTTCCTGCCGCTTTTGTCGGTGGGATTTATTCTTGCCATCCGCGGAGCGCCCGGCCCGGTCGCCGCCAATGCCCGCAGTCTTGCCTTGTGGACATCGGCCGTGAACGGCTTGTTGCTGATGGTGCTGGTCGGCACATTCGATCACGATCGGGCCGGATTCCAATTTGTCGAGAACATGGAATGGCTGGCCTCCCTGTCGATCCAGTATCGGATGGGGGTGGACGGGATATCGCTTTGGTTTATTGCCTTATCGGTCTTGCTTATTCCGATTTGTATTTTGGCATCCGCCTCGATCAAGGACAGAACCCGCGAATACATGGCGTTGTTGATGGTATCGCAAACCTTGCTGATCGGGACTTTCAGCGCCCTTGACGCGGTTGTTTTTTACCTTTTCTTCGAGGGCTCTCTTATTCCGATGTTTTTGATTATCGGTATATGGGGTCATTCGGCAAGGGTGTTTGCCGCTTTTAAATTCTTCCTTTATACCCTGGCCGGATCGGTGCTTTTTCTGGTGGCGATTTTGGTGTTGCACAATCAGGTCGGCAGTACCGATATCGAGGATTTAGCCGCCGCTACCTTGTCGCCATCCTTGCAATATTGGCTGTGGTGGGCATTTTTTGCATCCTTTGCGATTAAAATTCCGATGTGGCCGTTTCACACATGGTTGCCGGCGGCCCACGTCCAGGCACCAACCGGCGGTTCGGTGCTGCTGGCCGGGGTATTATTAAAACTTGGTGGATATGGATTTTTGCGTTTTTCACTGCCGATTCTGCCCGATGCCAGTGACGTATTCGCCCCGGTGATTTTCGTCTTAAGCGCGATTGGCGTGATTTACGCATCCTTTGTCGCTTGGGGGCAAAGCGATATGAAGAAATTGATTGCCTATTCCTCGGTGGCGCATATGGCGTTCGTGACCGCCGGTATTTTTACCTTTGATGCCCAAGGCGTGAACGGCGCCGTGTTTCAAATGGTATCGCACGGATTGGTATCGGCCATGTTGTTCGTATCGGTCGGCTTTTTATACGATCGGGTCGGCACCTATCACATTGCCCATTTTCGGCGCTATGCCGTTTTGGCAAAGGCCATGCCGTTTTTTGCCGTGCTTTATATGGTTGCGTCCCTTGCCGCCCTTGGTCTGCCGATAACCAGCGCGTTTGTCGGTGAGTTCTTGACATTATTGGCAAGTTGGAAAGTATCGATCCTCTTGGCGGCAAGTCTTGCCTTCGGCATGATCTTAAGCGCGGTGTATATGCTGGGCCTGTATCGCGACATTCTTTTTGTCGGTATCGATCAAAGCGCATCTAAGGATAAGGCCGCGCCGCCGGCAAAAACCGAAGAGAAAGACCCCGATGCGGCGATGTTGGCGGATTTGACCGGTCGCGAATTGACGTGCCTTGTGCCTTTGGCCCTTTTGGTGTTGGTGGCGGGTATCTTGCCTATGCTTTTTCTGGATACGGTCGAGCCAAGCGTCAGTGATATGCTGGGCCGTTTTTCCCAGCGTTTGACCCCCGGCTTTTCGCCGATCCCGGAATGGTTGCATTGATGATTGACGCATTTTTTCAATATCGGGGATTATTACCGGAATTCGTCCTGGGCGGCGGGATTTTATTGCTGCTTCTGGGGGCTTCGATACGGCCACATAAAGATCGTTATTTCGTTCAGATCGGATCTTTTTTTCTTATCTGTCTGACTCTTTTGTTGGTGATTCTACAGCCCTTTTTTCCCGCCCTGGCCAATCCATCGGCTTTTTTCGTTGTCGACGCATTGTCCCATTATGCCGATATTTTGATTCTTTGCGCGGCGGCCATCGTTCTTGTCGTCGGCCACGAAGAAGCGATGGAGCGCGCCCATATCGAATATCCTTTGTTGGTATTATTGGCCGCGCTCGGCATGATGGTGATGGTTGGCGCGCGCGATCTTTTGCCCCTTTACTTGGGTCTTGAGTTGCAGAATTTGGCTTTGTGTATCTTAATTGCCCTTCTGCGCGAACACCGCCGCCCGGTCGAAGCGGCCTTGAAATTCTTTGCCCTTGGGGCATTGTCGTCCGGCATCCTTTTATATGGTTTTTCCCTGCTTTACGGTGTCGTCGGCGCGACATCTTTTGACGCGATCAGTCTTGCCTTATCGAATGCGGGGGGCGGGGCGGCTTTGCCCGGAACGGGATATGACGCATTTCTTTTGATTATGATAGCGATGGTTCTGGTTCTATCCGGCATGGCCTTCAAGATTGGGGCCGCGCCTTTTCATATGTGGGTTCCGGACGTTTATCAGGGCACACCGCCATCGGTGCTTGCCTATCTTGCGACGGCACCCAAGATTGCCGCTATCGCGGTTCTTTTGCGCTTGGTTTACGATCCATTCCTTGGTCTTTTTGATGAAGTGCGCCATGTCATTGCCTTTCTTGCCCTGATGTCGATGGTCGTCGGTTCGCTGGCCGCTTTGGTCCAGAGCGATATTCGGCGGCTTCTCGCCTATGCCTCGATCGCCCAAATCGGATTTTTGCTAACGGGATTATTGTCGAATGATTATGAAGGGGTCGGGGGGATCTTCCTCTACATGGTGATCTATCTTCTTTCGACATTGGCCGCCTTTAGTTTGATAAGCGTGTTGTCCCATCGACGCCGGCCGATTCAAAATATTTCCGAATTATCCGGCCTATCGACGACGCATCCCGGGTGCGCGCTCGTCCTTGCCGTTATTTTGCTGACCATGGCCGGTATTCCGCCCCTGGCCGGTTTTTTCGCTAAATTCAGCGTTTTCATATCCGCGATCGCCTATCATCCGTGGATCATCGTCATGGCCGTTTTGATGAGTGCGGTGAGCGCCTTTTATTACCTCAAAATTATTAAAATCATGTATTTCGATAAAGTATTGCGGCCCCTTGACGCGCCGGTTCGCCGTGATGTCATGCTTTTGGTGACGGCGGTGGCGATATTTCTTGCCCTGTTTGTGTTCTTCTCCGGTCCGTTTTCGACAATGATGATTTCGATCGGACAATCCTTCGTCGGTTGATGCTTTATGCTGCTGTGTATTGATTCGGGAAATACGACGATTGTTTTTGCCCTGTTCAAGGGAAAGACAATCCACGCGCGTTGGCGCATTCGGGCCCAATCCGGACGCAGTTGCGATGAATACGCCGCCTGGCTGATGCCGATGATGGACAATGTCGGATGCCGGATATCCGATATCACCGATGTCGTCATATCGAATGTCGTGCCCGAGGCCGGGCAAAGCCTAGAGGAGCTTTGTCGGCAGTATTTCGATTGTGATCCCTTTATCATCACCGATCTTAATTGCCCGTTGCCGCTTGCGGTCGACGAGCCAAGCGAGGTCGGCGCGGATCGTATCGCCAATGCCACCGCTTTGCGGAGTGATTATTCTCTGCCCGCCGTTGCGGTCGATTTCGGCACCGCAACCACGTTCGATATTGTCGATCAAAAAGGGGCTTATTGCGGCGGGGTGATTTTACCGGGGATTGACCTTTCCTTGAAGATTTTGCATAGAAGAACAGCACGTCTGCCACATGTCGCGCTGGTAGGCACTCCTCCGATTATCGGACGATCCACATTTGACGCCATTCGTAGTGGCATCTTTTGGGGTACCATCGGCCAGGTAGAGGGCTTTATCTCGCGTATTCGTGCCGAGATGGGCGCCAACACGCGTTTCATCGCCACGGGTGGCTTTGGGCAACAATGCGCGTCTATATTGGCATCGACATCCTGGGATCGTGATCTGACGTTGCGGGGTATGCGGTGTGTTTATCAGGACAGAAAAAAACATGGTTAAAGCAATTACAAAAGCACCGAAAGACGATTTGATCTTCGCCCCCTTGGGCGGATCGGGTGAAATCGGCATGAACATGAGTCTATACGGCTATCGTGGCCGTTGGCTGATCGTTGATATGGGCATAACATTTGCGGATGAAACAATACCGGGGGTCGATATTATCGTTCCGGATCCCGCATTTTTAATATCGCAGAAAGATAATATCGTCGGTTTGGTTCTGACCCATGCCCACGAAGACCATCTTGGTGCCGTGGCCTGGATCTGGGAAAATCTGCGCTGTGATATATGGGCAACGCCCTTTGCTCTTTCCGTGCTGGATGCCAAATTCCGCGACCATCAAATCAATGGGGCGGACAAGATGCACGTTTTGAATGGCGACAAAACGGTGGCCATGGGGCCTTTCCAGGTTTCGTCATTGTCCATTAACCATTCGATACCCCAGCCGCAATCGATCATCATCGGTACCGATCATGGCACGGTCGTTCATTCGGGTGACTGGACATTCGATAGCGCCCCGTTGGTCGATAAAGCGTATGAGGAAGATCGCCTGAAAAGCATTGGCGAAAAGGGCGTCTTGGCCCTGATTTGCGATTCAACCAATGTCTTTGTTGAAAAACCAAGCGAGTCCGAGGCCGAATTGGTCAAAAGCTTGGACACGTTGATTGGGGGGATTAAAACGGGTCGCATTATCTCGACCTCTTTTGCATCGAATGTCGCGCGTATGGTGATGTTTGCCCGGGCGGCCGACAAAAACGGTCGCCGCCCGGTCTTGATCGGTCGTTCGATGCTGCGCTTTTCCGCGGCGGCGCGCGATAATGGGTATTTGAAAAATGTGCCCGATTTTCTCAGCGACCGGGAAGGCAAGAGTCTGCCGCGAGAAAAGGCGCTTTACATCTGTACCGGTTCTCAAGGGGAATCGCGGTCGGCCTTGACACGGATTGCCGAAGGATCGCATCCCTCGCTTCAGGTCGATGCCGGTGATACGGTGATTTTTTCGTCTTCGGTGATTCCCGGCAACGAAAAAGCCATCACAAAGGTGCGTAATCTTCTGATTTCCAAGGGTGTTCGGGTCGTTACCGAGGAAGATGAATTCGTCCATATTTCGGGGCATCCCGGTCGTCCGGAATTAAAGCGCATGTATCAGCTGCTGAAACCGAAAATATCGGTGCCGGCCCATGGCGAGGTGCGCCATCTGCGCGAGCATGCTTCCTTTGCCCGCAGTTGTGGCGTGGATCACGCGATCGAGGTTGTCAACGGCCAGGTTCTCCGCCTAAGCGGGAAAGAGCCGAAGATTTGCGGAACGGTTCCAACCAATACCTTGGCCTTGGTCGGCAAGCGCTTGGTCAATGCGGATGATCCGATATTCGAAGATCGCAAAAGAATGCTGTCGGACGGATTATTGAATGTGGTATTTGCCGTTGATTCGCAAGGGGCATTGTGTTGTGATCCGCTGGTTCTTGACTTTGGTCTTTTCAGTGAAGGGGAGGACAACTTGCTGGACGAAATCGCCGAAAAGGCCGAGGCGGAGTTCAACACCCTGTCCCGGCGCGTGATTCAACGCAAAAAAGGGGGGGATGACAAAATTCGCGCGGGATTGACATCTTTTCTTCGCCGCACGATTGGCTCTAAACCCCTGATATGGGTTGAGATTATTCATGTTTAAAGGAAGTCGATTATCATGATACGACGCTTGAATCATATTGCCGTCGTCGTTCCGGATTTGGATGCCGCCGCCGCTTTGTATCGCGATGCGCTTGCGGCAACGGTGTCGAAGCCGTGCGATTACCCGGAACATGGGGTGCGGGTGATTTTCATCGAATTGGAAAATGCCAAGATCGAGTTGCTCTATCCCCTTGATGCCAAATCGCCGATCGCAAGTTTTCTGCAACGCCATCCCAAGGGCGGAATGCACCACATTTGTGTTGAGGTCGATAATGTCAAGGATGCGGGCGAGCGCCTGAAGAAAAATGGCGTGCGTTTGCTTAATGATGGCGTTATTCGCAAGGGCGCCCATGACAAGCCGGTGCTTTTTTTGCATCCGGGCGATCTGGCCGGCACGCTATTGGAACTGGAACAAGCCGGATAGAATCCCAATTCCCCCAAATCGGGGGATTGGAATCCAGGCAGCAATATCGAATAACCGAAATCGGGATGCCGGAATGGGCGTGCGCAATCAGGGGACGATAATCAAAGACCCCAAACCGGGGGATTGGAACCCGGGCAGCAATATCGAATAATCGAAATCGGCGATATGCCCGGTCGCTTCTAGGGGTGTGTTTGATCGCCCATGCGCCGGGCAAGATGATCGGCCACCGTCTTTAGGAACGTGCGCGTCGTGCACCACGTCTGGGCCGGTGATACCAAAAGGGCAAGGTCTTTGGTCATCACCGATCCCTCGACCGTATCGCGACAGGCGGCTTCAAGATGCCGGACAAAATGCGCCAATTCCGGATGGCGGTCAAATCGGGCCCGCCAGGATATGGCGCGGCTCCACGCAAAAATCGAGGCAATCGGATTTGTGGATGTCTCCAGTCCCTTTTGATGTTGGCGGAAATGGGACGTCACCGTTCCGTGGGCGGCTTCGGTCAGAACCATATCGTTTTTCGGGGTCATCAGAACCGATGTCATAAGCCCAAGCGAGCCAAACCCCTGGGCGATAATATCGGACTGGACATCGCCGTCATAATTTTTGCACGCCCAGACAAAGCCCCCCGGCCATTTCAGGGCAGAGGCGGCCATATCGTCAATCAATCGATGCTGATAGGTTAATCCTTTGTCCTTATAGGCATCGGCGAATTCTTGGGCGAAGACCTCGTCAAAGATGTCTTTGAAACGCTGGTCGTAGATTTTCAAAATCGTATTCTTGGTTGAGAAATACAAAGGCATCTGCCGGTTCAAGGCATAGCGCAGACAGGTGCGGGCAAAGGCCTTGATCGAGGCATCCTCGTTATACATGGCAAGGGCGATGCCGGGGCCTTTGATATCGGGCAAGGGATGGCTTGATGTCGTGTTATCGGGCCCGGTAAAGGTAAGGCTGGCGCGTCCTTTTTCCGGCAGGCGCATTTCGCAGGCGCGATATTGGTCGGCAAAGGCGTGGCGGGCAATGATAATCGGTTTATTCCATGAACGGATGATACGCGGAACATTGGCAAAGATGATCGGCTCGCGGAAAATGGTGCCCTGCAAAGCGTTGCGGATCGTGGCATTGGGCGAGGGCCATATTTTTTTAAGGCCAAATTCCTTTAGTCGGGCGGTGTCGGGGGTAATGGTGGCGCATTTAACCCCAACTTTGTAAGTGCGCACCGCTTTGGCCGCTGCGGCGGTTACGCGATCATCGCTTTGATCGCGCGACGGCAGGGAAAGATCGAATTGCCGATGGTCGAATTCAAGCCACGGCGTGATGAGATCGTCAATAATCCATTGCCATAAGACACGGGTCATTTCATCGCCGATAAGATCGACGATGGGGGCGCGAACATGAATTTTTTCCGTTAATGCCATTGCAAAACCTCAAAGATATGATCGATAGTATCAATAAATACGATGCTGTCGGCGACTTTTTTCGGCATGTAGCCGTGTTCGACCGCGTTGGCCAGCATATCACGCAAGGGGCGCCAGTAGTTATGGCAATCCAGCAAGACAAGCGGCATATCGGTCAAGGATAAATGTTTCCACGCAAGGGTTTCACTGATTTCATCCAACGTGCCGGAGCCGCCCGGCAAAGCAATGGCCGCATCGCTTTGATCGCGCATCAAGGATTGGCGTTGGTGCATATCATCAACGATTTTAAGTTCGGTGAGATGGGGATGGGCCACCCCCATATCAACGATAAAGCGCGGGCAAATACCGGTGATACGACCACCTTGGGCAAGACAGGAATCGGCAAGAGCCCCCATCATGCCGATGGCGGCACCGCCATAAATCAGGTGGATATCGTGGGTGGCGGCAAGGACGCCAAGGCGGGTTGCCTGTTGTCGATGGGACGTGGGGAAAACGCGCGAGGAACCGCAATAGACCGATAAACGACGAGAGACCATGCGTTTGTTTCGCAAGGAATGCGGATGTGGTCAAGGATATCTTTGAGGGACTTTGGAAGACTTTTAAGTTCCGGGGGTTCCCGGTTTGGCGCCTCCACCGTCCGATTTCTCGATTAAGGGACGGGTTTTTTCGCGCCCGATATTCTTTGTCGAGAACGATGCTTCAAGCCAAGATATTCTCGGCACGCTATCTTTCCTCTTCATTCGTCTTTCCCCCTTATTCGTTTTTTTTTTGGCGCCTCCACCGTCCGATTTCTCGATTAAGGGGCGGGTTTTTTCACGCCCGCTTCATCATGTCCGGTTGTCGTGGGCAAGCAGGGCAAGCGATGGGTCGCGTGATCTTTTGCGCTTTGTTGCGATATCGGCGATGGCAAAGGTGGCGCGTGGGGGTGCTTGTTTTCTGTTCTATGTCGGTGATGCTGTGTTATCATGGCATCCTTATTTTTGGCTGGCATGAATGGAAGGTCCGTGCGGATGCGGTATGTTTTCTACCTGATCATAGCGTTGTTGTCCCTTGTCGGTGGCTGGTACGCGATGCAGTGGTTTGATTCATCCGATGCGGGTGAATGGCGCGGGATATTTTCCTTCGAAGATGGGCAAGAGGCCGGCGATGATTCCACGCCAAAGGGGGCGCGTTGGACGGATGAGCGCGGGTCGCGCAATGCCCGTGATGATAATGGTGATGCCCGTGATGATAATGGGCGCGACACGGATGATCTTTCTTTGCATATCCCCACATTTGACGTGGTGCGGGTCACGCCGGATGGCGCGGCGGTCATTGCCGGACGGGCGGCACCCGGGGCCGTGATTACGGTTTATGACGGCGATACGATCATTGCCACGACCGATGCGGATGGGCGTGGCGAGTGGGTGGTGTTACCGGAAAAACCCCTTGCCGGCGGCACCCGAAGGTTAAGCATCCAGGCCAGGCAAGCGGATGGACGCATCTTTTTTTCCGATCGGGATGTATCGGTGACCATTCCCCTTAGGCGTGGCAAGGCCGTGCCGAAGCAGGCCTTGATTGTTGCCGATGACCGGCAAAGCGGATTGCGGCTTTTGCAGGTTCCCGATCAAGACAAGCTTACCGGGCTTTCGCTGCAATCGGTGGAATACCCAGAATCGGGGATCGTCCGCTATAGCGGCACGGCACCGGCCGGGTCAACGCTTCGGATTTATCGTGATAATCGGATATTGGCAACGGTCGAGGCCGATGGCAATGGTATGTGGGCGCTGGAAACGGACGACCCGTCATCCGCGCGCATGCCGGAGGAAACGCCCCGGGCCGGGCACACTCGGCATGTTTTGCGGATCGATCGCCTTAATGCCGACGGCACGGTGCGCGAGCGGGTCGAAACGGCGTTTTCCCGCACCCCCACGCGTGAGGTCACGATTGATCCCGGCACCGAATATATCATCGTCGGCGATGGGCATTCCTTGTGGCGCATTGCGCGGCGTTATTACGGGCAAGGCATTGCCTATAAAAAATTGTATCAGTCCAATCGTGATCTTATTCGCAATCCGGATTTGATTTATCCCGGACAGATTTTTGCCGCCCCCCCGGATGGGGATGGAAATGCGGCAGGGATGTCCGAATAATGGGCGGCGATGGCAATACCCGCTATGCCGGGGTGTATCCGGTCCATCCGGCGGGATGGCCCATTCTTGGCGGGGCAACACTGGGCCTTGGGTTGATGGCGATATGGTCATGGTCGGTGGCCCTTTTCCTCGTGCCGGTGTGGATTTGGTGCATCTGGTTTTTTCGCGATCCGAAACGTTCCATTCCGGTCGATCCGGGTTGCTTGGTCAGTCCCGCCGACGGACGGATTGTTTTTGTCGGGGCGCACCGCTTGCCTCAAGAATTGGTGGGGCCGTTAGTCCCGTCCTTGGCCGTGACAAAAACCGGTGTGGAAAAAACATCGGACAACGCCGGACAAAAGAAAATCGCCGCGTCGGATTCCCCCGATATCCATATGGGCGATCATAAGGGCGATCATAAGCCGATATCGGGTTCCGGATCGGATTCCGGATCAAAGGAAGAATGGCAATTGGTGTCGATTTTCATGAATATTTTCAATGTGCATGTCAACAGAATCCCGGATCATGGCACCATCACGGCATGCCAATATGTGCCGGGTCGTTTTTTTAACGCGTCACTGGATAAGGCAAGCCTTGATAATGAACGCATGGCATTGGCGATTCGTGTATCGGAAGATATGGTGATCGGCTGTGTCCAGATTGCCGGATTAATCGCGCGCCGGATCGAATGGGGCGTGCGAATAGGGCAAAAGGTCAAGCGGGGAGAGCGCTTTGGCATTATTCGTTTTGGATCACGGGTCGATGTATATATTCCATCCGACGTCACGATCGATGTGCGTATTGGCGATCGGGTACTGGCCGGCGAGACGATCATTGCCCGCCGTGCGAAATCCGACGCATGATCGATACGGAAAAAAATCTTGGTATGAAGAAATTACGCTCGCGTATTTTACAGCCCGGAACCATGACCTTGGCCCGATTGTTGCCCAATATCGTCACGATCTTAAATTTATCGGCGGGATTGATGGCAATCCGCTTTGCCCTTTACGAGCATTGGCAATGGGCGGTTGGGGCCCTTGTTATCGCGGCATTTTTGGACACTTTGGACGGGCGCATGGCCCGGCTTTTAAGCGGGGGAACACGTTTTGGAGTCGAATTGGATTCTCTTTCCGATTTCTTAAGTTTTTCCCTGGCCCCGGCCTTGGTCTTGTATTTCTGGGTCGGCGGGGCAAATGGGGTATTATGGGCAACGGTCATGATTTACGTGACCTGCGGGGCGTTGCGCTTGGCCCGTTTTAACGCGGATGACACGGTGCGATCGGATCATTTCTTTCAAGGGATTCCATCCCCGGCCGCAGCCGGTTTCGTATTATTGCCGATGATCGCTTGGCTGCAATGGGAACTTGAATGGCTGCGCCATTTTATTCCCGTGGCCATTTTTCTGGTTTGTGTCGGTTTTTCGATGGTGTCGAATATTCCGGCGTGGTCGTTAAAACGCCTTCAAATTCGCCCGAAAAGACGTTTGGCGGCCTTGCTGATTGCTTCGTTATTCTTGATTTTATTGCTGAATTTCTTCTGGCTTGGGGTCTTGTTGATCGTTCTTGGCTATGGCGTGTCGATTCCGATCGGCATGCGCCATCTCAAGAAACGTCGATGATGGCCTTAATACGCCCAAGGCTCCAACACAAAACAAGCGTCGGATCGAATCCAAGAAACGTGGTTGATGGCCTTAATAGACCCGAGGCATTAATGCAAAACAAGCGTCGGATCGAATTCGCGCGGGTTAGGCCAATTTCCTGATTCTGCGCTGCTCTGCGTACATCAGGGCGCTTGGTGTCACCACCAGGGTAAGGATGGTCGCAAAGGCAAGACCGAAGCTGATGGTGGATGACAATGATTGCCACCATTGGACCGATGCGCCGCCGACCATGACGTTGCGGTTGATAAAATCGATATTGATACCAAATACCATCGGCGCCAGTCCGATAATGGTGGTGATTGTCGTCAGAAGAACGGGACGGACCCGTTGCATGCCGGTGCGCAGGACAAGGGTGCGCGCGTCGGCGATCGTCCGGGGCGGATTGTCTTTTTTAATCCGGTTCCATGTATCGATCAGAATGATGTTGTTATTGACGACAATACCGGCCAGGGCAATGACACCGATCCCGCACATAATGATGTCAAAGGGTTGTCCGGTTATCATCAGTCCAAGCAGAACGCCGATCGTCGACATGACAACGGAACTGCAGATTAAAAGGGCTTGATAGAAGCTGTTGAAACGGGCAATCAAAATGATGGCAATCATGAAAAATGCGGTTAAAAAAGCCTTGCTCAGGAATGCTTGCGCTTTTTTTTGCTCTTCATCCTCTCCCTTGAAGGTGATATTGACGCGATCGTCAACTCCGGTTGCGTCCATCCATTGATGCAGGTCACGCACCTTGTCGTTGACAAGCACCCCTTTGCGGATATCCGCCTTGACCGTCACCACGCGGACCCGGTCGGCCCGATGCAGGGTTCCGGTCTGGGGCTTTGCTTGGCGGTGGACAAAATTGGAAATCGGCACGGATCCTTTTTCGGTCTCGATACGAATGCGGTCGAATTCTTTGATGCGGCGATATTTTTCGGGAAAACGGACGACGACATCGATTTCATCGAAACTGTTATCCGGACGATAATCGGTCAATTTCATGCCCTTGGTGATCAAATGCAAGGCTTGGCCAATCAACGCGGCATCGGCCCCATAGCGGGCGGCCTCGGCCCGGTCGACGGAAAACTGCCATTCGATTTCGGGAATCGGCAGACCGTCTTCGATGTTGATGTAATCGGGCGATTGCGCCATTTTTTCCGTGATTTGACGCGCGGCGGCAAGAGCGGTGGCATAATCACGCGATCCGATTTGAATCTGGATATCTTTGCCGACCGGCGGCCCGGCTTCTTTTTCGCGGATGGATGTTTTAATTCCGGCAATTCGGTCAAGGCGTTCTTGGACCACGTCAAGGATTTGCGACACGGGACGGCGATCTTGCCAGGGGCTGAATTCAAGCAACACGGAGCCAATGGTATCTTCGCTGTCCTGGCGGGCATCGCGTTTTTTGCCGACACGGGTGTAGATGGTCGTGATTTCCGGCATATCGAGGATTTTCGATTCGACATCGCTTAAAATCGCATCTTTTTCATAGATGGACAGATTGCCCCGCGCGCGCACCTCGACGATGACATTATCGGGTTCGACATCGGGAAAGAAAGAGATGCCTTGGCCGAACACACCATAGGCGACAAAAACGACGACAAGGGAGGCGAGCGACGTTCCGATAACGACCGGAGGATGGCGCAAACACAAGCGCAGGATGGAAAGATACAATGAACCGCCGCGACCGAGATGCTGAAAATTGCCGCTTTCCCCGGCGTTGATGAAACGCTGTCCATCACGGCTTAGGATACTGGGGCGTCCGATATAACATCCAAGCACGGGAATGAAGAAAAGCGCCATCAGTAAAGACGCGCTGAGAACCGCAATCATCGTAATCGGCATATATTGCATGAATTGGCCAACGGTGCCGGGCCAGAACAGCAAGGGCATAAAGGCGACCAGAGTGGTCAATGTCGATATGGCGACGGGTGGGGCCATCCGTTTGGATGCGCCCGCATAGGATTGCATTCGACGATGGCCGGTGTTCATTTGTCGATCGGCATCCTCGACGATGACGATGACGCCATCGACAAGCATTCCGACCGTCAGAATAAGAGAGAATAAAACAACGATATTGATGGTCAATCCCATCATATCCAGGACAAGAATGCCGCTGAGGAAAGACCCGGGAATGGCGATGGCGACCAAAAATCCGCTTCGCCATCCGATCGACCAGATAACGACGATCATCACCAAAAGAACGGCGAGTATGATGCTGTTTTGTAAATCGGATACCATCGTTTCGATATTCTTTCCCTGATCCTGGGAAAAGCCGACTTGGACGGAAGGGGGCCACGATCGGCTTTCTTCGACGACCAATTGCCGGACGTGATCGATTGTCTTGATGATGTTTTCCCCGACGCGCTTGGAGACTTCGATAGCGATGGTATTTTGGCCCCGCAGGCGGGCAAAACTTGTCGGGTCTTTGAATCCCTTTTCCAGGGAGGCAATATCCGACACGCGGACAACGGCTTGGTCGTGGGCCAAAAGCGGGAAATTGCGCAAATCTTCCGCGTTTTCGACCAATCCGGGCAGTTTGACGGCAAATCGTCCTTGGTCGTTTTCGATGGTGCCGGCGGCGACCAACACATTATTGCGCCGGATCATGGCAACGATATTGGGCGCGGTCAGTCCATATTCCTGGACGCGCAACGGGTCGATGACGATACGCAATTCTTCATCGCGTTCCCCCGTAATATCGGCTTTCAAGACGCTTGGTAACGTCTTGATCTTTTCCGACAAAGAACGCCCGAATTGGAGTAATTGGCGCTCGGGAAGGTCGCCGGAAAGGGTGACGACCAAAATCGGAAAAAGACTGATATTGATTTCTTTGACGATCGGATCATCGGTATCTTCGGGAAGCTCTCCTCGCGCTAGATCAACGGCCGCCCGCACGTCATTAAGGGCGGAATCAGGATTAAAGCCGGCGTCAAATTCAAGCAAGACGTATCCACCGCCTTCATATGCCGCGGCGGTCATCTCGCGCACGCCCTCGATCGCATTCAATTCCTGTTCCATGACTTTAACCAAAAGACGCTCGGCATCTTGGGGGGATATGCCTTCGTGGCGCATGGATACATAGATGATCGGAATTTGGACATCGGGCGCCGCTTCGCGCGCGATGGTGGTGTAAGATACGCTTCCGGCGACAAGGATAAAGGCCAGGGTGACAAAAATCGCCCGGGCGTGGCGGATGGCAATATCAATCATCGGTCGGTTGGCGGCGATCCTTGGCGATCTTCCGGCCCGTTCCCAGGTTCGGCAAATGGATCGCGATCGGGAATATTTGTCGGTTCCGCATTTATGCGGTAGCGCACTTGTTGCCCGGGTCGGACAAAGGCCTGTCCACGGGTGATGATCATCCCGCTTTCGGGAAGTCCCCGCACCCACAGACCCCATTGATCCTGGCCGATGGTCGTGACGGGATGAAAGACGACCCGGTCGTTGGAATCGATCAATTTGACCCCGAGATTGCCCGAATCGCTTAAGGTCAAGGTCGATGGACTGATGCGATACGCGCGTATCGGTGCCAACATGACGCGGATTTCGCTTGATAGTCCGGCCCGTATTTTCTCGTCCGGATTGGGAACGGTGATTTCGATGGCGAATGTGCGGGTTTTATCTTGGGCCACTTTGTCGATAAAGGTGATGATGCCGGTGCCGGAGACGGTACCGGCAATGGTATCGGCAAAGCGCATCGTTGCTTCTTGGCCGATTTCAAGCAAATTGACATCGTCTTCATTGACATCGGCCTTGATCAGCAAGGGATCAAGATCGACAATATGGGCCATCGCATCGCCGACTTTCAGATAATCGCCAACTTCAATATCCCGCCGATTTAAAATTCCGTTAAAGGGAGAACGAATCCGGGTATGCGCGATATCGAGCTGAATAAGGGCTTTGGCCGCTTCGGCCGCCCGCATGCGCGCCTTGGCTTCGGTCAGTTTCAGATACGAACGAAAGCCTTTTTTCTCGAGGTTTTGGGCCGCTTCATATTCTGCCTTGCGTTGGGCAAGAAGGGCATTGGCCTGTTCCAGTCGGGCCGGGCGATCATCCTCGGCAAAGGTGGCAATGATCTGTCCCTTTTTGACGGCACTTCCACGATCACGTTCGATCGTGGCAATGGTTCCGGCCGTGCGCGCCCGTATGTTAACCTCTCGGAAGGTGGCGCTGCGCCCACGTAAAAGCAGTTCTCTGCGATAATCGACACCGGTGAAGATCTGTGCGTCAACATAGGGCAGTGCCGCTTTATCGGCCGCTACCGGACGCGCCGGCGCCGGGTCGTTGAACACCATGCCCGATCCGACCCAAAGCCCGGCAACGGCAAGGGTGATCAGCGCAATCACGCGCGAGGAAAGGGGGAAAAAAGACATGGCGGCAGACGATTTCACGCGTAACCGGGGTCAAGGCAAAGAATTCCTTTGCCGATGCAATAAAAGCGGATTTTCATCACGGGTTTTTATATAAGTGCCGTTTTATCGATCATTGCATGTTATTTGCGTTTTATCCGAATCTCAAAGGGCGGTGCGTCGCCACCGACACCCTTTAGCAGCGATGGATTTTGCGCCATTAGTTTTTCTTTTATCGCGGCGATTGCGGCGGGATTGCGGGCCTTGCCGCGCTTTAGGGGAACGCCATAGTCCAAGGTGATGCGGGTCGGCGAAGGGCGAAGAAAAAGAATCCGATCGGCAAGGAACAACGCCTCATTCAAATCATGGGTGACAAAGATGATGGTGGCTTTGGCCTGTCGCCACCGGTCAAGAAGAAGATCACGCAAACTATAGGCGAGGGGCTCGTCGAGGGAGGTGAAAGGTTCATCGAGAAGAAGCAGTGACGGGGCATTCACGAAAGCCCGGGCAAGGGCCACCCGGCGTTGCATGCCGCCGGAAAGCTGGCGGGGGAACAGATCCCATTTCCCGTCCAGCCCGACTTGGCTAAGAAGGGTGATGGCAAAATCGCGCTTTTGCCGCCATGTCTTGCCGGTGGCCAGCAGGACGTTATCAAGACCGTTAAGCCATGGCATAAGGCGCGGCGTTTGAAACATATAGCCGATATGGTGGGGCGTTTGCTTACCTTTCTCGGTAGGGCCTTTTCCGATAGGGGCTTTTCCGATAGGGGCCACCCGTGCCGGAGGGGTGATGGCGACATGGCATTGTGGCGTGCGGGGCTTTTCCAATCCACAAATCAAATTCAGCAACGTCGTCTTGCCACAGCCGGAAGGGCCGACGATACAGGTAAAACTGCCCTTGCGCAGGCGAAAATGGAGGTTGCGAATAACCGGTGCTTGGCCTTCCTCGAAAGCAAAATGATCGATGGCAATCTTCATCCGCGCCACCGATTCAACCATTTCTCAAGCGGTCTTAAGCCAAAAATCTCAAGGGAAAGGATGATCGCGATAAAAGCGAAGGTATAGGCAAGGATGGAAGAAATATCAAAGAACTGGAAGAAAAGATGCAACTGGAATCCAACCCCGTCACTGCGGCCGAGCAATTCAACGACCAGGACGATTTTCCAAATCAAGGATAAGCCCGATCGTGATGCCGACATGATATGCGGCAATAACTGGGGCAGAAACGTCTTGGTCATGGTCTGCCAACGCGACAGGTTATAGACCTGGGCCACTTGCAAAAGATCCTTGTTAACGGCTTTTGCCCCCTCGCGGATGATGACCGTAACCAGGGGTATTTTATTGATGGCAACGGCGGCCAAGGCCGCAACTTCGTTCAATCCCATCCATATATAGCACAGGATGATAATCACCAACGCCGGTACGTTAAGCAGCAAGATCAGCAAATCATCGAACATTGCATTGACGTTGCGATGGCGCCCCATGGCGATGCCGATGCCGATGCCGACCAGCATGGCAATCAGGAAAGACAGGGCAACGCGGCGCAGGGTAATGCCCATATCGATCAGAAGATCCCCCTGTTGCCAGTGGTCATTCAAGCTGGATAAGACGGCAAGGGGGGTTGGAAACAGCGGCGATTGGATGATTTGCGCGGCTATTCCCCAAAAGAGAAAAAATCCGACCATCGTCATACAGCGCAAGGATGCGTCTTGATGCTTTTGAAAAAATTCAATGATATGGGAGGATAAATGCACGAGCTATTATTGGGGTTGTTCACCCTTATCGATGGATGCCGGCCAGAAGGTGCCGGAAACAAGGGTTGGACTGTTGCCGATTAGGGCACGGCCGCCCACGTTTCCTAAAATGGCGTATAATGCGCGGGCCGAGGCGACTTGCTCCGACGAAAAGGGGCCGGGAATACCGGCACGATAGGCATCGCGCAGTGGGATAAGGGCAGCTCGATCGCGATCGAGCATGACATCGGCGGCCAGGCGATCCCACTCTGCATCGGATTGGGCCATGATTTGAGCCGCCTCGCGCGAAGCGGCAAGGAAAGCGGCCATGGCCCGGGATTGGCGATCGGCCCATTGGTCGCTAAAGACCCAGCCATTGATCGGAATATCGGGCGATATTTCCATCTTCTCAAGCATGCGATGGACACTGAGGATCTGTTTGGCGCCGCTGCCGCGCAGGCGGGCGCCGTAATGCCAGAAGGTTAAAATGGCATCAAGATCGCCTTTGTCGAACAACCGGCTTAACAACGGCGGTGCCCCATAAATGGCATCATTGTCGGCACTGACATCGTGCTTGTCGGTCAATTTCGTATAGGCTTGAAGGATCAACCAACTTTTATCGATTTTCCCACCGGCAATCCCGATTTTCTTACCGACCAGATCATCCACGTCCAGAATCCGGGAATCCTTCGGCACGATGATGCCACCGGCGGCGCTTGAATAGGGGGCAAAGGTATAATCTTTGCCCATCGCGCGCTGACGCGATACCCAAAACCAGTCGCTGACCATGACATCGACTCCCCCGCCCTGAATGGCGACGGCGGCGGCATTCTTGCTTGCAAGGGGGACAACCTCAACGACGATCGATCGTTTTCGGTCAAGCCCGTGATGGCGAATGACATCCAATTGCCAGTTGACCGTGCCGAATTTCAATGCCCCGACACGGATGGTCGTTGGCGTATCACCGGCCATGGCCGTTCCGGAAAAAAGAGTCCCGAAGAGAGTGGAAAAAAGAAGGACAAAAACGAACGGAACAAAGCGGGGGAACATCGATCCGGTGACGATCAAACCGCCCCGCATCATGCTCCCAATCGGGTTTGGAAAAATCGATGTGCGGCGCCCGCGCGCCATACCCCGAAGAGTCATGCCCCGCATCATGCTCCCAATCGGGTTTGGAAAAATCGATGTGCGGCACCCGCGCGCCATACCCCGAAGAGTCATGCCCCGCATCATGCTCCCAATCGGGTTTGGAAAAATCGATGTGCGGCACCCGCGCGCCATACCCCGAAGAGTCATGCCCCGCATCATGCTCCCAATCGGGTTTGGAAAAATCGATGTGCGGCACCCGCGCGCCATACCCCGAAGAGTCATGCCCCGCATCATTTTAGGAATATATTCAAATGGGCGAGAAAATAGGCCGGCAAGGCCCAATAACTGGCGTAAACGCCCACCGCTTTGACCACCCCGATCCGGGGCATCGTGATGAAATCGGGATCGGGGCGCCGGCATCGGTGCGAAACCTGGTTCGAATGGGGGCGTGGGGTGGGTTTTTGCAAAAAGCATATATGGGGTGTGCCTATGGGTTTTTCTTGGGGCCGCGATTCGAAAATTCGACGAATACTTTAACTTTAATCCGGCGACGATGTATCTACAATAGGGTGATGTCGCTGAAGACGATATGAACAATAAAGGCCAATCATGATATGACGCTTGTTTTCGACATGTTGGGATTAAAATGTCCATTGCCGGTTCTTAAGACGAATCGGCGTCTGCGCCATCTGGGTAAGGGCGTTATGGTCACGATATTATCCGATGATCCAAAAGCGGCCGATGATTTTCGCCATTATTGCGATCAACGCGGCCATGATTTGATTTCTTGCGAGGAAAAAGGCCCGGTGATCCGCGTTACCCTGCGCACGCGCGGTGCGGCCGGCGATGCATCCAAATCGGGTGAATCCGGCCCGGCGGGCGATGTATCTAAATCGGGTGGGCCCGGCCCGGCCGGCGATGTATCCAAATCGGGTGGCCCCGGCCCTTCCGGCGATGCATCCAAATCGGGTCGCCCCGACCCGGCCGGCGATGTATCCAAATCGGGTGGCCCCGGCCCGGCCGGGGGGCGGCGGTGACGGCAAAGAATCTGCGCCGGGGGTGGACAACCGGTATTTGCGCGGCGGCGGCGGCCAAAGCGGCGTGGGGGGCCTTGTGCGGCGGCAGTTTTCAAGATCCGGTGGCGGTTTCTTTGCCACGCCGAGGCCGATCCGGAAATAAGCATCCGGGTCAATATGGGGACATCGAGAGGGGCAAGGTTTCCTTTCCCCTCTCGCAACGGCAAGTGGGGAACGATTGGGCCAAAGCGGCAGTGATCAAGGATGCCGGTGATGATCCGGACGTCACCCATGGGGTGGCGGTGGTGGTCACGGTGCGGCGATTGGCGCCGGGAAGCGGTGTGGTCTTTCGTGCCGGCGACGGTGTTGGGATTGTCTCGCGGCCGGGATTGCCTGTTGCGGTCGGCGAGGCGGCGATTAATCCCGGGCCACGGCAGATGATCCGCGAGGGTTTGGCCGATGTATCGCGCCAATGGGCGGTGCCTTGCGACGTGGCGGTGGAAATATCCATTCCCGGCGGGGAACGATTGGCGGAAAAAACGTGGAATCCGCGCCTTGGCGTGCGCGGGGGATTATCCATTCTCGGGACAACCGGAATTGTCGAGCCGTATTCATGCTCGGCCTGGATTCACGCGATTCGCAGTGGAATTAGTGTCGCCCTGGCCGCCGGTCGCCGTCATCTGATCGGTGCTACCGGCAGGACTTCGGAAGGGATGGCCCGCCGTTTATATCCCCTTGATGAAGATGCCTTTATCGATATGGGCGATTTTGCCGGGGCCATGCTGAAATATGTGCGGGGAAAAGATATCGATCGGATTACGATTGTCGGGGGCTTTGCCAAAATATGCAAATTGGCGCAGGGGGCAAAAGACCTTCATTCCGGGCGCAGCCAGGTCGATTTTTCTTTTCTGTCCCAAAGGCTGGAACGCCTTGGTGGCGATCGCAAGATGTGCCGTGAGGTCTCCCGTGAGGTATCCGCGCTTGCCGTGTGGCAGCGTCTTGTCGATCTTCCGGACGGCGGTCGATATTCTTTGGCCCAGGGTCTGTCACGGAATTTGGCACGAAGTTTGGCCGATGATCTTGCATCGCTCGCCGCAGTCAAGGCAAAAGGCTTTCTTGACGATGATCGGATAACCCTTGATGTGGCCATCTGTGACCGGCGCGGGGAGCGCATCGGATGCGGCGCTTTCACACCGACCCCGACAGCGGAGGCAGCACCGAAAATCGGACCGGAACCCCCATCCGCTACCAAGCCGAATTCCACGTCACGTTCATCCACATCGGGCGCATCCATATCGGGTTCATCCACGTCACGTTCAAGGGTGCATCCAACGTCCGATGGTCCCCGCGACGTTGCCCGTGCATCATTACGCGCACCATTAAAGGCGGAACGATAATGGAGGCACGGTAATGCCGCTTTCTTGCGATTGGCGTCGTATGGCCGATCGGGGTGGCAAGGGAAGTGCCGGATACCGTCTTTTGATTCTTGCCGGAAGCCACCAGGCCATTGACCTTGCCGAATCCTTGTCGGGTTTGCGATATGACGATCATCGGGCGATGGGACGCGTTTTCGATGATGATCCTTATCCAAGCCGGAACGGTGGGCGAATCAAGAGGGTGGTCTTTTCCTTGGCCGGTGTGTCCCGGCGCCCCCGTCTTCCGCGATCGATCGGGCAATCGATCGATAAGCAATCATCCCTGCACCGGGGTGGATTTGGCGGGGTGTCGGGATTGGTGGATTATATCCGTCAAGAATCGATCGATTTGGTGGTGGATGCCACCCATCCCTTTGCCGTTCGAATGTCGCGCAATGCCCTTTGTGCCTGTGCGATGACCGATTGTCCGCGCTTGGTTTTTGATCGCCCGGAATGGCATCGGCGTTTGGGTGACGATTGGATATTGGCACCCGATATCATCGATGCGGCCCGCATTACGCAAAGGATTGGCCAACCCCGCCGGGTACTCCTAACGGTTGGTAGCCGCGATTGGCGTTACTTTGCCGATAGTCCCCATGATTTATTCGTGCGCGGCATTGAAAAGCCGGTCGATCTTCCCGCGCGGGCCCGTTTTATCGATTGCCGCCCGCCGCTGTCCCTTGAGGATGAAAAAGATCTTCTCGTCCGCCATAAGATCGATCTTGTCGTCAGTAAGAATAGTGGTGCCGACCAGGTGCGGGCAAAACTGGACGCGGCCCGCGCCGTATCGATTAAAGTCGTTATGATTGCGCGCCCGCCACCGCCGCCGGGGCCACGGGTTTATCACCTTGCCGCCGCCCATCGTTGGATAAAGGGGTGGATGGGGCAGTGAATCAAAACCCGTATCCTTAAGCCCATATCCCTAAGAGGGTATCCCTAAAAAAATGAGGGAAGACGATCGATAACACTGTTTCACGTGAAACATTTTGTTCTGTAATCTGTCAAGTATTGTAAATAAGCCATTGATAATATGGCTTTTATTTTGCCCTGAACAAATGCCTATGAGTCTTGTCATAAAGGGCGCTTTCCAAATCGGGTGTGTTTTTCGCGGCGATGACATCACCGACGATAATCAAGGCGGTGCGGGTAATTTTTGCTTTTTTGACCTTCGCCGCGATGGTCGATAATGTCCCACGCAGGATCATTTCGTCATCATGACTGACCCGATAGGCGACAAGGCAAGGGGCATCCGCGCCGTAGTGGGGGGTAAGATCGGCGATAATCCGGCGGATGAAACGGATCGAAAGATGGATGATTAATGTCGCGCCGCTGGCCGCAAAGAGGTCGAGGCTCTCGCCCGGGCGCATCGGGGTTGCTTTTCCCGGGTAGCGGGTAAGGATAACGCTTTGCGCACCCCCCGGCACGGTCCATTCCTGCTTTATACGGGCGGCGGTGGCACTGAAAGAAGGGATGCCGGGAACGATGTCATAGTCAATCGCCAGTTTATCAAGACGGCGCATTTGCTCGTGTATGGCACCATAGATTGACGGATCGCCGGAATGCAGGCGGACAATTTTTTGCCCGGCCGCATAGGCTTGCCGGATGTGGTCGATGATCGCGTCGAGGGTCAGAGACGCGCTGTTAATGGCGGTGGCATCGGTGTTGAGGTGGGCAAGAAGGCCTTTGGGAACCAATGAACCGGCATACAGACACAGATCGCATTGGCGCAGGCGCGCATATCCGCGCAAAGAGATTAAATCGGCGGCACCGGGGCCGGCACCGATAAAGGATACGGGAAAGGATGGGGGCGCATTTTTTTCGCTTTCCTTAAGCGGCTCTTGCTTGGGATTCGCTTGTGTAAAGGGCGCGTGTTCGAGGGGCGCGGGAAAGGATGGGGGCGCATTGTTTTCGCTTTCCTTAAGCGGCTCTTGCTTGGGATTTTCTTGTGTAAAGGGCGCGTGTTCGGGGGGCGATGGTTTGAGGCGCGCGCGTTCGGGGGGCGATGGTTTGGGACTCGCGCGTTCCGATGGCGATGGCTTGGGACTCGCGCGTTCCGATGGCGATGGCTTGGGGCTCGCGCGTTCGGGGGGCGATGGCTTGGGGGGGATGTTACTCACGAACGGGTCGAGGGCGTGTTTTTACCGCTGCGCGGTGTATACAGCCAGGTGCGCCCGTTGCCGCCGTCAAAACGTCGGGCCGCGCTTGATCCGATAATAACGATCGCATGCATATCGACCATATCGGGCTTTAACTCTTCCAGTGTGATCATACGGACATGTTGCCGGGGCCTTGCGGCGTGGTGGACGATAACAACCGGGGTTAAGGCATCCCTGGCGGTTTGTAGAATGCGCAGGGCGTCGATAAAAGGGCGGCGCCGGGTGCGTGATATCGGATTATAAAGGGCGATGATAAAATCGCAAGCGGCCGCCGCTTCCAGGCGTTTTTTGATGGCCCCGTAATCGGTTAAAAGATCCGACAAGGAAATCGCGCAAAAATCATGGCCAATCATGGCCCCGACGATGGCGCTGGCCGATTGCAGGGCGGAAATGCCGGGACGAACATGGATCGCAATTTTTTTCCAGCTCGGCTTTGCTTCTTGTTCAAGCACTTCGAAAAGCACCCCGGCCATGGCATAGATGGATGGATCCCCGGACGAGACCAGAGCCACGCGCCGTCCGGTGGCGGCAAGGGTAAGGGCATGGCGCGCCCGTTGTTTTTCGGCACCGATGGCAAAACGATGAAGTTCGGGCTTTGTGACCAAGGGACCGACGGCATCGACATAGGGGGCATAGCCGATGATATCTTGCGCATTGTTAAGGATTTCCTCGACCTCGATCGACCGCTGTCCGCGTCCGCCCGGGCCAAGACCGACGATATCCAGTTGCCCCCGGGCAATGCCGTGGGCGGTTGGATCAATCGGTGCCATCGCCATGGCTATGGCGATGGTTGCATGGCGGCTGCGTTGCTTGCCGACTTCAAGGATGCCCTTTGGTCCGGCAGCGAGCAGGGCGGCACTTTCGGCCACGGATGGCGTGCCGACGGCGCGCATCACGATCGGGGACGGATGGGGTACGTTTTTGCTGTTGGCGTTAAGATCCGCGCTGGAAAAAAAGCGAGCCGGAACGCCAAAATGATGCGCGAGGGCATGGATGGCATCTTCATCCATTTTTTGGCCGACGGAAAAAACCCCGGCCACCGCGCGCCGGTCGTAAGAGCCAAGGGATTTCTCGGCAAGGGCGATGATTTCATCACCGGGCGCGTGGCGGCTGCATCCGGCACCAATGGCAAGACATTGGGGAATATAATGAAGAACACCGCGTTCCGGTTGCCGCTTTTTGGCCGATCCAATAACGCGCAGGGTGTCGGTTTTTGCTTTTCGATTATCGGTGGGCAAAGACGGGGATTCCATAACGGATGGCAGCCATGGGACATCTTGGCCGTGGATGGTGGCGCCGCGCCGCCATCGGGCGATCCATGACGTGTAATCTTTTCGATTGGCAAGAATCCACCCCGGCGGCGGTGTGTCCAGGATAAATGCGCCGCTTGGATGGTCTTCGGTTTGCTTGGGGGTATGGTTTAACGCCGCGTTGATGCGACCGACCAAGGCCATTCCACCGTGATGCAAACCAAGCAGTGGAATCACCGATTGCAGCGCGTGATCGACGGCGATCAATGGGGGTTCGTCCCATTTATTGCTTAAGAACGGGCCGAGCAGGCGGATCGGTATCGCCGGTGCGCCGATCCAAATCAATGGATGTCCGGCAAGAAATGCGGTCGGCAGGAAGGATGCCACCATCGTGTAAGAAATATCGGCCGCCGGTTGATTGTCCGTCGTTTGTTCGCGTTGGCTATCGGTCTCATGTCGGCCCTCGGCGAGGGCGAGACGGGCAACCGGGAGCCGTTCTTTCAAACGTCGGGCGGCGGGATGATGATGCCGTCCGGATGTCACGATTAATGGTGGTTTCATGGCGCGGATCGGGGTCGAACAAGGATCAAGGAAAAATAGGGGGCGGTCGTGTCCTTGATATCGGCAAGGGGGCAAATGACCTCTCCGGGGCAGCCAATATTCGATAGATACCACGCGTCATCCAACCGCCCACTTGATATTAAAAGACGGCGAAGCCGCCCGCAATGGCGCCCGGTTTTGATGATGGCGCCGCCGCGCCCGTGATCAAGGGCCGCGCGAATGGTGGGGTCGTCAAGGGTTGCCGGAATAACATTGAAAATGGCATTTCCCCACGCGATCGGCATGGCCAGGGCCGCGCCGGCGGCGTGAAAGGCACTGATGCCCGGCACGACCGATACGGTGATTGCCCGCTCTGTAAGATGGGGCAAAAGGGCGGCAAAGGAGGCATAGAACAGCGGATCTCCCTCACAGGTGAAGACGATTTGCCGATTTTCTTGATAATGGGGCAGCAATGTATCGGCAATGGCGGCGTATTGCGCGCGTCGATGGCTTTTTCCGACCGGCAACGGACAGGGCAGGGCGATGTGATGCGGACGTATCCAATCGGCGATGATCGCCTTTGCCCGGGATGATCCGTCCGGACTGACCGGCCATGCCAGAACATCGGCTTTTTCAATGCGGTCACGGGCCTTTAGGGTTAGTAATTGCGGGTCGCCGGGCCCCAGCCCGACCGCATGAAAAAGTCCGGGCATTAGGCTTTGTCCCCCTTTGTTGCCGTCCAGCAATACGCCATCAGCGGATAATCCGCGCGCCATGCAAAACTTTGGGCAATGCTTGGGGCAAAACTTTGGGCAATACTTGAATCACCGCTTGAGGTACCGCTTTTGACGACACTTGAATCACCGCTTTGAACGACGTTTGAATCGCCGCTTTGGGCAACACTTGAATCACCGTTTGGCGCGATATTTGAATCACCACTTTGAACGACGTTTGAATCGCCGCTTGAATCACGGTTTTCGGGCATGCTTGGGCGATGGCCCGGGTGATGCCCCGGGTGATCATTGGCGGGCGTTGCTCGATCGCGTTGCATCGGCATAAGGGGGGCAAGGGATGATGTTTGGTGCAAGGTCAGATGGCCGCCGTGGCGTTCGTGTTGCTCGAAAAGAACGCTTTGGCCATCGCGGCTAATGGCGTTGGCCACAAGACGCCCGCCCGGGCGAAGACGCCGCCGAACGATCCGCCAGATCCGCCGATCGCGCACCGAACCGCCGATAAAGACGGCATCGGGGCGTTCCAGATCGGCAAGGCGTGCGGGGGCATCGCCATGGATGACGGTCATATCCGGAACGCCAAAGCGATCGGCATTGGCGCGAATGATGGCGGCCCGTTTTGAATCGCGCTCGATCGCGATGGCCCGGCAATTGTGTCCGATCCGCATCCATTCGATGGCCATCGACCCGCATCCGGCACCGATATCCCAAAGCAAATGTCCGGGCAGTGGGGCAAGATGGGCAAGACCGGTTGCGCGCCGGTCGCGTTTGGTCAACTGCCCGTCATGGCAAAACAGATGATCCGGCAATCCGCTGCCAAGGGGAACGGGGGTCGCCTGGCGATCGATCACGCACCGGATGGCAACGACGTTCAAATCGCTGACCGGCCATGATGGTTGCCATTCCCGGGCGATGGCAGATCGGTGATTTTCACCGATACAGGCCAAGTTCTCGAGAACGTGCATGGTGCTTTGGCCATAGCCGGCCGCAGTCAATAAGGCGGCGATAGCGACCGGATCCAAGCCGTTGGTGGTCAGGGCAATAATGCGCAGACCGGGGGAAAGAACCCGCCGCAGATGGGCATGGGGGCGATTATGGAGGGAGATGGTCACGCTGTCTTGCTGGGCCCATCCCAGGCGGGCGCAGGCAAGGGAAAAAGCGGAAGGGGCGGGCCATATCGTTATTTTGCGCCGGGGGAAACGGCGCTTTAAGGTATTGCCGATGCCATAGAGCATCGGATTGCCGTTGGCCATAACGACAACCGATCCTTGCGCCGTGGCAATACGATCCAGAGAATCGGCAATGGGCGTCGCCCATCGGCACCATCGATCCGGGCCGATCAAGGGGATCACAAGAGGGGCGAGGCGATGGGGGCCAAAAACAAGATTGGCCGCAAGCAGGGATTTTTTCGCATCGGCATCGATCGAATCGATGTTTTCGCCATGGATACCAATGACCGACAACCGCGCCATGATCGTCTAGCTGTCCTGTGTGACGGCATTGATCGAAGCGGCGGCAAGGGCGCTGCCGCCGCGTCGTCCGGCCAGCGTCATATAGGGCACCGCAAGGGGGCTTTTGATAAGTTTTCGCTTTGATGCCGCCGCACCGACAAATCCGACCGGAAAGGCGAAGATGGCGGCCGGATAGATGTTTTCCCTCTCGATGATTTCAAGCAGGCGAAACAAGGCAGTCGGGGCATTGCCGATCACGACCACGGATCCGGCAAGATGGGGGCGCCAATGCTCGACCGCAATCGCGCTGCGGGTTTCGTTTCTTCGTTTGGCTTCATCGGCCACGGACGGATCGTCAATCAGGCAGATGATCGGATTTTTTGCGATAAGGGACGGTCGGTGAATTCCGGCCGCACTCATCTTGGCATCGCTTAAGATGGTGCATCCGTGGGCAAGGGCTTTTTTGGCACGAACCACGATATCATCATGCCAGGCGATCGATCGCGCGATCGATAGCATCCCGCATGCTTGAACCAGTCGCGCGACAACGGCCAGGATATCGACGGGCATGTCGTACCGTCCGGTAAGGCGGGCGCGAATCCATTGTATCGAACGACGGTGTATAGCCACCGGATCATGGATATAAGGCATCACCGGGCGTGTTACGGATTTTTTTTCATCGATACCGGCCCAAGCGGGTGATCGGCGTGGGGATAGGGATGATGGTCATGGGTGTGATCGGCCCTCTCGCCATGCTTATCCTTGCTTTTTTCGACCCCGTCCTTGTCCCCATTTTCGGTTCCATTCTCGCGATGGTGATGAATCTCGCCCGGGGGGGGGCTTGCCAAGCGACGATCATGCCCTTTTCGGTCATGTCCATCGTTGGAATGCCCATGGTTGGGATGCTTGTCGGGGTGATGCTCGTCGTCGGAATGCCCATGGTTGGAATGCTTGTCGGGGTGATGCCCATCGTTGGGATGCCCGGTGTTGGGATGCTCATCGTTGGAATGTCCATCGGGGTGGGCAAGGATGCCCTCGACATGGTGGTGGTGGCCGTGTTGCGGTAGTGCGACTTCGGATTCAAAGCCGATCATCGGCGCGCGGTATTTGCACATCCGACAATTCATCACGTTTAGCCCTTGATCGATTTCATCGATGCGCTCGATCATTGTTGCGGCGACCATTGGATGGGAACCAAGATAGGATGCCATATGGAAGGATATATTCGGATGCCGTGTGCGCGCGGCGGCAACGGCGTTTTCGATGCGCTCGATCAGGACGCCGGTGAAAAGAAAATAAGGAAAGACAACGACATCCCGATAGCCAAGTTGGGCAATCTTGTCCAGCGCCGGGGCGGTCAGCGGAAACGTAACCCCGCTATAGGCCGTTTCGCCCCAGCCAAATCCGATTCCTTCCCAAAGCAACCGCATGACTTTACAGACATTGGAATTGGCGTCCGGATCCGACGCGCCGCGCCCGATCACAAGAAGGGCGCATTGGGCCGGGTCTTTGTCCGGCATGATTTTCTCGATACGTTCAAACGCGGCCTTGATCAGTTTCAAATCAAAGCCGAGTTCGCGCCCGAAGCGAATATCGATATCGGTATATTTTTCCGCCTCCTCACGCAGGAGGGACGGAATGTCATTTTTCATATGGCCGGCGGCAAACAGCATCGACGGCACCGCCCGAATTACTCGGCATCCCTTATCATGCAAGCGCGCGATGGCATCGCGGATGGTCGGGCGCGCGAATTCGAGATACCCGTATTCGACCGCCGTGTCGGGCATTTGTTGCCGAATTTTTTCGGCCAATGATTCGAATTGGTCACAGGCGCGGCGATGGCGGCTTCCGTGACCGCAAATCAAGATTCCCTCCGGCGCGTTCATGGCGCGTCCCCATTCGATGCGGGGGCCGATTTGGCGCCGGATGGACGATGCATCAATTCGGGTTTCGTCTTGCTTTGCTTGTGTCGCGGCACGGTTTTCGGTTCAATCCAAGGCATAAGGATCGAGAGCATGGGAGGAACCATAAGCAGAGTCAATATGGATGACAACGCCAGCCCCCCGAGAACAACGGATCCCAATCCGCGGTATAATTCCGACCCGGCTCCGGGAAAGATGACAAGGGGCAGCATGCCGAACAGACTGGTTAACGTCGACATGAAAATCGGACGCAAGCGATTATGGACCGAATCGCACACGGCTTGATCGATGGCCATATGTCGCTCGCGCACATTTTGCAAGGCCCGATGGACAAGCAAGATCGCGTTATTGACGACGATACCGGTAAGGATGATAAAGCCGAGCAACGTCAACATATCAAGCGGTTGGCGGGTCAGGGCGTTCATCATCGACAGGGCGATGACCCCGCCGGCCATCGCCACCGGCACCGAAAGCATGATAATCAAGGGATAGGCGAAAGAATTGAATAAAATGGCCATAACCAAATAGACGATGACAATGGCCACGCTTAAATCGGCGACAATCGCGTTCCACGTTTTGGTCAATTCATCGGCCGTTCCGGAAAGATCGACCGTGACCCCCGTATCGGCATAATTTTGGCGCAACGGCGTGACCACTTTATCCCGCAGGATCGAGATGGCCTCCTCGAGCGGGATATCCGGCGATGGGCGTATTTCAAGGGTGACGGTGCGGGTTTTCTCGAGGCGGCGTATCTGCACCGGTCCGGCACTAAGGTGGACATCGGCAAGGGACGATACCGGCACGATCATGCCTTGGGGGGTGACGACCGGCAACTCGGCGATGCCTTGGGTCTCGCGGACGTATTGCTCGGGACCGCGCAGGGTCAGGTCAATGCGCTGGCCAAGGGATGTGACTTCGGCGACGCGAATGCCGTAATTAAAGGCGCGGATGCTTTCGCTTAATGCCCGGGCACTCATATCGATATCGGCCAGAGCGCCAAGATCGGGAACCACTTCAATTTCGGGAGAGCCAAGCTCCAGCCCCGGTTGGGGGCGTAATTGGGTGCCTTGGCGGGTCGGCATGACGGCAAGGATGCGCCCGGCCGCTTCGGTGCCGATGGCAAAGATCGTCGGCAGATCGGGGCCGGAAATATCAAGATCGATCGTGCGCCCCGAGCCGATACCACGGCCAAACAGCGACGGTTGACTGATAAAGCCGAAGGTGCCCGGTTCTTCAAAGGCCGGTTGGGCGAGGACGGGGATCAGTTCTTTGACCCGTGCGGGATCGGTGCTGCTGGCACCGAGAAAAGTGCGGGCCGCGGTGGAAACGAAGAAGAAATTATTAATCGGCGGAACATCGCGATCGCTTGCGCCGAGCGGATGCCGGGGGTCGACCAGAAAGGGACGGATGTGGTTTTCGACCTTTTTGCCGATATCGGTGACGGTTTCAAGATTGTATCCGGGCGGCGGTAGAAGAACACCGAAAACCAAGTTGCGATTGCCTTCGGGAAGATATTCCAATTTCGGCAGCAGCAACCAAAAAACGGCAAAGGCAATAAGCGTCAAAGCGGCGGTAAAGCGTAATGCCCATCGCCGTGAATTGATGATTTTGGCCACCAACATCTCGATCACGTCGCCGATGCGACGGCCCCATCGGTCAAGGAAGGTAACGCGGGCCGAGCCGATCGTTTTCCGTTTGTCCAGCATGACTTGACTAAGGGCCGGTATCAGGGTGATGGCGACCAACAGCGACATCATCACGGCGACGCAAATGGCAACGGCGATATCACGGAATAATTGGCCGACTTCAAGATCCATGAAGAGAATCGGAATAAAGACGATCACCGTCGTTAGTGCCGATACGAAAATCGCCGGCCAGACTTGCTGTGTCGCGCGATGGGCCCCGTCGCCGCTGGTGTCGCCTTGCTCGCGGATGCGGAAGATATTTTCCAGCACGACGATCGTGGCATCGACCACCATGCCGACGGCAAAAGCGATTCCGGCAAGCGAAATCACGTTCAAAGACCGTCCCATCATCGACATGGCGACAAAGGTCGAAATAATCGACACCGGGATCGCCATGCTGGCAATCAAGGTCGCCAATCCGGATTTCAAGAATAACAGCATCACGACGGCGGCAAGAAAACCGCCGACCCAGATATTTTGGACAACCAAGTTGATGGCCGAATCGATATAGACGGTTTCGTCATAGACCTGGGTTAGAACCAATCCCTCTTGAGGCAATATGGTTTGATTCATGTCGGCGACCGCGTTGCGCACTTGCTCCATCGTTTCGATAACATTGGAGCCGGTCGTGCGGATAGCGTTGACCGCAATCGCTTCATAGCCAAGGGCGCGAATATTGACTTGCGGTTCTTTCCAATCCTCGCGCACTTCGGCAATATCGGCGACGGTCACATGGGCAATGCGTCCGGTTTGGGAATCGCGCCGGCTTTTCAGCACGACCTGGCGCACGCGCCCGACCGAATTCAACTCGCCTTCACTGCGGACGATATAGCGGCGTTTGCCTTCTTCGACATCGCCGGCCGAAACCGAAATATTATCGGCCCGTAATTTATTCAGGATATCGGGTACGGTCAGCCGATAGGCGGCCATTGAACGTGCGTCGATAATGACGCGTATTTCCCGTTCGGAGCCACCATAGACATTGGACTTGGCGATGCCTTTAATCCGTTCCAAACGCTCCTTTATGAAGTCATTGGCAAAATCGCCATAACGATGGATCGGGGTGTCATTGCCCTCCAGCCGCTTGAGAATAAGCCAGGCAATCGGCGAATCTTCCGATCCGGCGCTATCGATGGTCGGGCGATCGGCTTCGTCGGGATAGCGCTCGACCTGATCCAAGCGGTTCGAGACCATCAACACCGCTTCTTCCATGTTTTGCCCGACCGAAAAGGTTAACTCGATCTCGCCGCGCCCGTCATAAGACTTGCTGAGCATCCGTTCGATTCCCTGGATTCCGCGCAGCTTGTCTTCCTGGGGAATGATGATTTCGCGCTCGATTTCGGTGGGCGATGCGCCGCGCCAGGTGGTTTCAACCGAGAGAATCGGTTTGCGCACGTCGGGGCTAAGCTGGATCGGGATAGACCAAAGGGCGATCGCGCCCATCATGGCAATGATCGCGGTCAGGGAGAAAATGGCGGTCGGCCGTTCGACGGAAAGGCGAATAATATCCATCAGGCGGATTCCGTCGGCGGAAACAATGGATCGTTCTTTGGCAAGGGCAATGGGTTATTCTTTAGCGGGAACAATGGATCGTTCTTTGGCAAGGGCAATGGGGCGTTCTTGATAATCAAGGGGACAATCAAGGTCGGGCTTCCGGCATGTCATAGCGAACCGTCTGTCCGGGGATAAGTCTTTCATTGCCGCGCGTGACGACAATATCGCCATCGGCCAGTCCATCGATAATCTCGATATGGTTTCGATCGCTTTCGCCGATGGTCACTTGGCGGATTTGGGCTTGGCCGTCGCGAACGACGAAGACATTGGCATCATTGCCATCCCCCGGTTTGGTCAAAAGAGCATCTTTGTTGATCAAAAGGGCTTTGCGTTCTTTCGTGGAAGGCAACAAAAGAACCACCGGTTGATGGATGATCAGCGATTGCGGACGATCCCCCGCATCGGCGTCACCCTTGTCCATTTCGGGAATGGTCAGTCGGGCAAGCCGGGTGCGGGTGACGGCATCTTCGCGGTCAAGAATGGCCCGGACAAAAGCGGGAAAGACTTGGCCGTTGCGGTCTTTTTGATCGAAGCGATAAAAAACTTCCATTCCGACATCGAGGTAATCGCCGTAGGGAAAGGGGATTTCGGCTTCGATTTCGATGGTTTCGCTATCGAACATCTCGACCACCGGTTGGCCCGCACCGGCCCATGATCCGGGCACGCGATAACGCCGGCCGATCGTGCCGGAATAGGGGGCTTTAATCACACTCCACTCGATATCGATGCGGGCGGTGTCCACGGCGGCTTTTGCCTCTTGCGCCCGGGCTTGGGCATCGGCAAGGCTTGCTTTGGCTTTTTCGACCAGGATAATTTGATCCTGATAGCGCGCTTTGGGAAAAGCGGCAGAGGATCGCAGCGCTTCAAGCCGGGTCAATTCTTGACCGGCGATGCGCAACGTCGCTTTTTCGACCTCGATAAGGGCGATCGATGCACCGGCCCGCGCCTTGGCCGCCGCTAAAAGGGCTTTGAGTCGCGCATCGACCAACCGGGCCAGGACATCGTTTTTTTGCACCTTGTCCCCGACCTCGACGTTAATGCGGTCGATGGCCCCGCTGATCCGCGATGGAACATCCCCGCTATTGACGGGAACCAGGCGACCGAAAACCTCCGTGCGTGCTTGTAAAATACGGCTTGTCGCCGGTTCGACCTCGACCAAGACCGCTCTTTTGCCGCCGTCCTCGGCCCGCAGTGACCAAGCCGGGGTGAGGATAAGCAAGGCGGCAAGAAGAATCCACCCCGGCCCGCATAGCGAGGGGGCCTGATCGCGATCGGTGACGGATCGGGCAAGATGGCGGCGTTGCTTGGCCGATCGGCAAAGCTCAATCACGGGCAGTCTCCTGGTTTGTCGGTAAATGACCATGCCATTATAAAGCCAGATTGTGATAAATCATTGTAAATCATATTCGTGACCGATGATTTCCTTTGATCCTTGCCATACCCCCCGGTTTTTTCGCATTATTAAGGAATGGCGCGGCGGCGGATGTGGGGTCATTCGATGGCATGTCCTTTCGTGGCGGCGGCGCACCCGATAGAGGCGCCCGGCCGTCGGCCATGATCGAATCATGATCGTTTCGGCGGGATAGGGCGTTGTAACGATGACGGCACCGATAAGGGTGATCATAGGTAATGATCGATATGGGGATGGTGAACGATGACGGATACGAATAACGATCGATATGGGTGGCGGGTAATACATTCGTGATGATGACCAATCTTTATATCGATGATTTTTTCGCGCGCCACAATCCGGGCGTCGGCCATCCGGAAAGCCCCCGGCGTTTGCGTGTGATCGATGATGCCTTGCGCCGTTCTTTTCCGGATTTGCCCCGCCCGTCCTTCAGCCCTGCCGGGGATGCCCGATTGCGCCTGATTCACGACCAAGATCACATTCAACGCTTGATCAAAACCGATCATGCGGCCCGGGCAAGCGGGCAAAGTCCGGTTCCCTATCCCCTTGACGGGGATACGTTTCTTTCCCGGGATAGTTTAAAAGCGGCCCGCCTTGCCGTTGGGGCGGTGTGCGCGGCGGTCGATCGGGTCATGGCCGATGGCGGCAATGCTTTTTGCGCGGTGCGCCCGCCCGGGCATCACGCCGAGCCTAATCGAGCCATGGGCTTTTGTCTGTTTTCGAATATCGCCATTGCGGCCCGCTATGCCCATCAAGCCTATGATTGTCGGCGCAGCGCGATTATCGATTTTGACGTTCATCACGGCAACGGTACCCAGGCCGCTTTCATGGCCGATGCACGGGTTCTATTCGGATCGATTCACCAATGGCCTTTTTATCCCGGCACCGGCAGTGCGGACGAGCGCGGCATCGGTAACATCTATAACGAGCCCCTTCCGGCCGGCACCGGCGCGGCCCAATTTCATCCGGCCCTTGACCGTTTGTTGCGCGCGGTCGATGATTTTTCTCCGCAGATTATGTTTATTTCGGCCGGTTTCGATGCCCATATCCGCGATCCTCTGGCTTCCTTTCAGCTGGTCGAAGATGATTTTTACAAAGCGACACGGGCGATTTGCGCGGTGGCGGAAAAGCGGTGCGAGGGCAGACTCGTATCGAGTCTTGAAGGGGGGTATGATCTTACGGCACTCGCGGCAAGCAGCGTTGCCCATGTCACGGCATTGCTGGAATCGGCAAAAAATGGCAAAAGAGGATCATCAACCGGAAGGAATGCGTAATGGGTAACGATATGTCCAACACAGCAACGTTCGAGCAGGCCATGCAAGAACTGGAAAATATTGTCAATAAACTGGACAGTGGCGATGCCTCTCTTGAAGACGCCATTCGCGCCTATGAGGAAGGCGTTCGTTTGAGTCGCTATTGCGCGAATAAATTGTCCGATGCAAAATTGCGCATTGATAAAATCAGCACGGAACACCGCGACACGACCAAGGATGTATAGGGATTTGAAGACCCATGGGTCGTGGCCGCATACGCCGCAATCGGTGATGCCGACCGGCGGCCCGCATGGCAACCAATGGGGCAACCAATGGGGCAACCGGCGGGGCATCAAATGAAGAACCGGGAAGAATTCGGCGCGATGCTATCGTCCGTTGCCACCGATGTCGAAGGGGAGATCAAAGCCGCCCTTGCGACCCTTGCCGATCGGGGGGGATCACGACCATTGATGGAGGCGCTGGAATATGCGGCCTTGGACGGGGGCAAGCGCATGCGCCCGTATTTCGTCCGGGCCGGTTGTGATGTGTTTCGGGTGCCTCGGGCCTACGCGCTGCGCGCGGCCGCGGCGGTCGAGATGATTCACTGTTATTCCCTTGTCCATGACGATTTGCCGTGTATGGATGACGATGATTTGCGGCGGGGCAAGCCGTCTTGTCATGTCCGCTATGACCAGGCAACGGCCGTTCTTGTCGGCGATGCGCTCTTGACCCTTGCATTCGCCATTTTGTCCGATCCGGCAACCCATCCCGATGCCGATGTGCGATGCCGTCTGATCGCCGATCTGGCCGCCGGTGCCGGCGGGGCGGGAATGGTAGGGGGGCAGATGGATGATTTACGGGCCGAAGGCAAGCACCTGACGATGGCCCAAGTATCGCGCTTGCAGCGCATGAAAACCGGCGCTTTGTTGCGTTTTTCCTGTGTCGCCGGTGCGATTTTGGCCGGCCGGGAAGGAAAAGAGCGTCGGGCATTGGAAGATTATGCCCGTGATATTGGCCTGGCCTTTCAGATTCGCGATGATCTTTTGGACGTGATCGGGCATGCGGACGACATCGGCAAAAGCCAAGGCAAGGACGAGAAAGTGGGCAAGGCGACCTTTGTTTCCTTGCTTGGCATCGAAGGGGCGCGCGATGAAGCGCGCCGATTGATCGAGGCCGCGATCGATCACCTCGAAGGCTTTGACGATAAGGCCGATCCCTTGCGCCATATGGCCCGTTATGTCATCGAGCGGGATCATTAATCCGATGGATACCAATCGAATGAAGGGGGCCAAGGATGATGCCGCCCTTAATCTATCACGGGCCCATGCCTTGGCCGCGGCCAAGGTGCGCAAGGCCGGAACATCCTTTTATTGGGGAATGCGCATATTGCCGCCGTTACAGCGCCGGGCGGTCTTTGCCCTTTATGCTTTTTGCCGTGAGGTTGACGACATCGGTGATATTGACGCCGATGCCCATCCCGGATCGACCGGATCGGACAATCCCACGCGCGGGCAATCCTTGGCCGAGTTGCAGGGCTGGCGGCAGGAAATAGAAGATATTTACCGCGCCAAAGAGCGCCATGGAATCCTTGCCGCCCTCGCGGACGCGGTGCATCAATTCGGTCTTCCGGTCAAGGATCTGTTGGCGGTCATTGATGGTGTGATGATGGATGTGCGCACCTGTATTCGGGCACCGGGCTTGGACGAGCTTGAGTTATATTGCCGCCGTGTGGCCGGTGCCGTCGGTCTTTTATCCAGTGCTATTTTTGGCGAGCGAAGCGCAAAAGGACGCGACCATGCCCTTGCCCTCGGGTTGGCCTTTCAACTCACCAATATCTTGCGTGATCTTGATGAAGACGCGGTGCTGGGCCGTCTTTATCTGCCGAGGGAATATCTGTTTGCCCATAATATATGGGACACCCATCCCCATACGGTTCTGGCCGATCCGGCGATTGGTGCGGTATGCGTCGATCTTGCCGGCCGGGCCGAGGATTCCTTTGCCGAGGCGGCCCGATTGTCGCTTGAATGCGACCGATATGCCTTGCGCGGGGCCTTTGTCATGCGCGACATCTATCATTCCTTATTGCGGAAAATGGAAAAACGGGGATGGACGTCCCCTTCGCGGCAAATCCGGGCGCGCGTGGGACGGCGGGAAAAAATCGGCTTTGCCCTGCGGCATTGGTTTTTTGCGCCGCCGGGTTAATTCCTTATGATGTGGATTATCACGGTATCGGCCGTTGGGCGATGGCGGATGGCGGAAAGATCATCATGACGCGGGCCACGGTGCATGTCGTCGGGGCCGGGCTTTCCGGGCTTGCTTGCGCGGTTGCGCTGGCCGCTCGGACTTGCCGATATGCCCCCGATGACCGACCGCGAATCGCCCTTTATGACATGGCCGGGCAGGCGGGCGGGCGGTGCCGTTCCTTTTACGACGAAACCATTGGCGCGGTTATTGATAACGGCAACCATCTTGTTTTTAGCGGCAATCGCCATTTATTCAGGTACCTCGATCGGATCGGCGCGCGCGATCAATGGTTTGTCTTTGACCGGGCCCGCTTTCCTTTTTACGACCTGAAGGGTCGGCAACGATGGTCTATCGATATGGGCAAAAGCCGTTTGCCGCTGTGGATTTTTGGCCGGGCCCATATTCCGCCGGGGTTGCGCCGGCGCGATTTTTATCCATTGTTGCGTCTTGCTCTCGGTTGGGCCGGGGCCGGAAATGTCGGCGGGGTATGTCCCGATTCCGCCCTTGCTTTTGCCCGCTTATGGGAACCTTTGACCCTTGCCGTTTTGAACACGCCGCCAAGCGAGGCATCGGCCGCATTGCTGGGGGCAATGTTAAGACGTTCCTTTTTGCGTGGGGGCGCTTTTTCCAGGCCTTGTCTTGCCCGCCACAGTCTTTCATCGGCCTTGGTCGATCCGGCCGTCGATTACCTTCGTGCGTGTCGGGCCCGGGTCGCGTTTTCATCCCGGGTGCGGGCGATGGATTGTCGGGCCCGGCGCGCCCAAGGGATTGTCACCGCCGACGGCAACACGATCGTCGATGAAAAAAGCTATGTGGTTTTGGCCGTTCCGCCATCGGCCTGCGGCAAGTTGCTGGACGGTGTCACCGGGCCGCGCGATCATGCGCCGATCCTCAATATCCATTTTCGTCTTCCGCCGGTCGGCAAAAATGGCGATGCCCCCGCCATGAATGCCCCAATAAATGCCCCAACAAAAGACCGTGACGGCAGGCAAAAGAACACGGGCGCGAATCGTGGGTCGCCAGGCGTAAGATCGGACTTAAGATCGGATTTAAGGTCGGGCTTAAGCCCGGACTTAAACATGACCGGAATGATCGGCGGAATCGGCCATTGGCTTTTTACGCGCGGCGCGCTTGCTTCGGTCACGGTCAGTGCCGCGGATCGATGGATCGGGCGCGATGGGCCATGGTTGGCCGGAAAAGTGTGGCGTGAAGTGGCGGCGGTGAACAATCTGGCCCGTGACCCCTTGCCGCCATATCGGATTATTCGCGAGAAACGCGCGACTTTTCGACAAACGGCAAATAGTATAGGATTGCGCCCGGACGCGGTGACCCGCCTTGATAACGTGTTTCTCGCCGGGGACTGGACCGATACCGGATTGCCGGCCACTTTGGAAGGGGCGATTGCCTCCGGCCATCGCGCGGCGGATTTGGTCATGCACCGATTGGCCCGTCCATCGGGGGCGGGGCGGATGGCCAAGGAAAGCGCGACCGGCATATGACGCCACGTGTAAGGTTGGTCCGATGGCGCAATCGATGGATTTGGGATCGTTTATCATTTGCGGTATCGCCATGGCCTTATCGTTATGGCGGTATCGCCCCATTTTAGATCTTGGTTTTATCTTGGTTTTGGATTATTCGAATGCCGACAATTAAGGGCGCATATATGATCGGATATGATGATGTCTGACGGTATTCCCCGATCGGGGCATGCGGCGATGATGTCCGGATTGAATCGCATTCTTACCGAAGCCGTGCGCGGTCTCGTTGCCAAGCGGCAAAAAGATGGGCATTGGGTATTTCCATTGGAAGCGGATGTGACGATTCCGGCGGAATACGTCATGCTATGCCATTATCTGGATCGGATCGACACGGCGATCGAACAAAAATTAACCGATTCCATCCTCCGTTATCAAAACGGCGATGGTGGCTGGCCTTTGTTTTTTGGCGGGTCTTTCGACATCAGCGCAACGGTCAAGGCGTATCTTGCCTTGAAACTTGCCGGCCTATCGGTCGACAGCGACCCGATGCGCAAAGCCAGAAAAATCATTCGGCATCATGGCGGGGCGGCAAAGGCCAATGTTTTCACCCGGATTGCCCTTTCTCTTTATGGGTTTTTGCCGTGGCGATCGGTGCCGATGATGCCGGTTGAAATCATGTTGCTTTCGCGCCGCTTTCCATTTCATCTCGATAAGGTTTCCTATTGGTCGCGCACGGTGATTGTGCCGCTGTTGATTTTACAGGCGTTAAAGCCCCGGGCCCGCAATCCGAAAAAAGTGACAATCGATGAATTATTCATCGATCCGCCGATGGCCATGCGCACCGGTCAATTCATCCGTAGAAGACCGGATATGGACATGAAAAAGAAGTGGATCGAAAAGCGGCAAGAAGGGTTTTTCATTGGGGTCAATCATGTTTTGGCTTTTTGCGAGCGATGGATATTTTCACGCCGATGGTGGCAGCCATGGCGTCGGCGGGCTTTGCGTCATGCGTGTGATTGGTGCGGCGAGCGGCGCAACGGCAAAGACGGATTGGGGGCCATTTTTCCGGCGATGGCCAATTTCGCCATGGCCCTCGATGCCCTTGGGGTCGATCACCAAAGCCCCGTCTTTCGCGATGCCATCGACAGTATCGACCGCTTGCTGACGACATCGGATGGGCATGTTCTGGTCCAGCCCTGTTTGTCGCCGGTATGGGATACGGCGCTATCGATGTCGGCCCTATCCGAAGCGGCATCCGAAACATCATCCGAAACCTCATTGAAGGCGTTGCCCAAGGCGGCTAAGAACGCGGCTTTTATGGCACCGTCCTTGCGTTGGCTTGAAGAAAAAGCGGTGACCGATGTATATGGCGATTGGGCGGTGCGCGCGCCCGACCTAAAACCGGCCGGTTGGGCGTTTCAATACAATAATGACTATTATCTTGATCTGGACGATACGGCCGTGGTCGGCATGGTTATGGATCGAATCGCACCGGCACGATATGACTCATTGCTGACGAAGGTGGAATCTTGGATCATCGGCCTGCAAAGCCGTAACGGCGGCTGGGGTTCCTTTGATGCCGATAATACGGCCCGTTTCTTGAATGCGATTCCCTTTGCCGATCACGGGGCCTTGCTTGACCCGCCGACGGCGGACGTATCCGGGCGTTGCATCGGCTTTTTGGCGCAAAGGGGATATCGTCCCAATCATCCGGCGATGCGGCGGGGTCTTGATTATCTGCGTGGTGAGCAGGAAGATGACGGTTCCTGGTATGGACGTTGGGGCACCAATTATATTTACGGTACCTGGTCGGTGTTGAACGCCCTGCGGATCGCCGATGCACGGCAGGATCAAGCCCGGATCGATCGGGCCGCCGATTGGTTGATCGCCCGCCAGCGCGCCGACGGTGGATGGGGCGAGGACGGGCGCAGTTATTGGCATCGTCACCGCGATCGAAAAGTCGATTTTTCAACCCCCTCGCAAACGGCATGGGCTTTGCTTGGATTGATGGCGGCCGGGCGTTTTGACGGCACGCCGGTGCGGCGCGGGGTCGAATGGTTATTGGCGGCGCGGCGCCAATCCGAAAGCTGGCACGAGGATCATTATACCGCGGTCGGTTTCCCGCGGGTGTTTTACCTGCGTTATCATGGCTATGCTTCTTTTTTTCCGATTTGGGCCTTGGCCCGTTATCGAAACCTGATCAAGGGCGGCACCATCGGACGCTATGGGATGTAGCGCGGATGGTCGTACAACTGATGAATCCCAGTGATGAACCAGTGATGAGCCCCGGATATATGCGCCCCGATACGATCTATGACGGATAAAAATCCCGATCGAAAAGAAACGCGGCCCATATTGGTTTTGTGCGGCATGCGTGCCGAGGCAAGACTTGTCCCGCGAAGCCCCGATATTACGGTCGTCGTTTGCGATAATGATCCGGTTGGCGCCACGCGATCGCTGGAAACATCGATTGCGGCGGCAAAACCGCGCATGATGGTGAGTTTCGGCATTGCCGGCGGATTAAGTATGGCCGCGACCACCGGCACGTTGATTGTGCCGTCCCGGATTATATCGGCCGGGGACTTTCGATCGATTGCGCCAACCCCCGATAATAGCGCCAAAGGCGATAGCGGCAAGGGTGGGGCCGTCCAACAATGGCCTCATGATAGCAATAAAGGCGATGGCAACAAAGACGATAGCGGCAAGGGTGGGGCCGTCCAACAATGGTCTCATGATGGCAACAAAGACGATAGCGGCAAAGGCAATGGCAATAAAAACAATAGCGACAAAGGTGGGGCCGCGCGGTGCGCCGTTTCTTGTGATGGCGCGGGGCGGCGGGCGATTTTCTCGGTTTTACCCCGGGCGCCCCTTGTCGGTTCGATCATCGGTGTCGATAGGCCGCTTTTAAGTCCGGAGGAAAAGCACGCCGCCCACCGCCATACGGGGGCGGTCGCGGTTGATATGGAAAGCCATATTTTGGCCCGCTTGGCGACCGATAACGGCATTGCTTGCGTTGCTATCCGCGCCGTGTGTGATGGGGTCAATGATCGTCTTGCGCCGATCACCGAGGCACTTTTGGCAAGGCGTGGCCGTCTTGCCAAGGTTGCCCGGG
>CBDIDI010000001.1:0-14579 GCA_965277685.1 Alphaproteobacteria bacterium
CCAGACGATCCTGCATATCGCTAATAAGCGGGCCACGGCGATGGAGGTGATGAGGCCCGCAGGCCATTGGGCTGTGGAGAAGTATGGGAAAACCTCGGTGCGTTGGGGGAATGAGCGGGCAGGTATCGAGTTGCCTAGCGGTGACCGGTGGATCATCTCAGCCAGCAACGATTCCGCTGGAGTCGGATTCTCAATTAGTATGGTATTCGCCGATGAAGCGTGGCAGATCCCCAGGAACGTAATCGACGAGTCGGTGGGCCCGACTATGGTGATGCGCGAACAGCCACAGCTCTACCTGGTATCGACCGCTGGGGATTCAACCAGCGACCTGATGATCACCTACCGCACACGGGCCCTCGACCGGCTCGCCACCGATGACGGGGCCAGCGTCCTGCTACTTGAATGGAGCGCGCCGCCCGAAGCCAGCCCCGACCTGGTATCCACCTGGCGGTGGGGTAGCCCCGAGTGGAGCGATAAGCGGGAAAACTTCCTGACCCAGCAACACGCCAACGTGGAGGAGTCATCCTTCCGGCGGGAATACCTGAACCAGTGGGTCATTGCCGCTAATCATTGGCTCCGGCCCAGTTGGTGGCGCGACACCCTGGACGAGGAGGAGCCCCTCCCAGAGGAGGGCGTGTGGAGCATCGCCGTGGAGTCCGACTTCAACGGTCAAGGCCACGCGGTCGCTATTGCCGCCCCGAACGCCGAGGGCCTGATCGTCCTCCGCGTCACCACCCACAGAACCATGGAGAAGGTGGATATCCGCCTAGCCGAGATAAGGGCGGAGCATCCCAGCCTGTTCGTCCAGGTGACCCCAGGCTACGTGGATAGGCTCAAGGAGCACTTTGACGGCCTTGTGGGGCAACGGGAGGCTGTGGGGGCCACCCAAGTCCTCCAAGACCTATTCAGCCGCACACAGATCCGACACGACGGCAACATCGTGCTTCAGGAGCACTTCGCTGGCACACGTATCGGGATGCGGCAGGGCGGCTGGGTGCTCACGAGCCCGATGGGCTCCAGCGGGATCTACGCCGCCAGAGCGGCCATGTTCGCAATCAGCCAGGCAGCAAAAACACCACGGGGGCTCGCCACAATCAGATCCAGAAGGAGAAAGTCATGACCCTGTTCATCATCACAGGCCCGCCGTGTGCGGGAAAGTCCACCTACGCGAGGGAATACGCGGGGCCCGAGGACATGATCGTCGACCTGGACAGGCTCGCCCTATCCATAGCGGCCGAGGGAACGGCACACCACGAATACCCGCTGGCGATCCGCAACACCGCCCGACTCATGAGGAAGGCCATCATTCCCGCGGCGATAATGCATGCCCGCCGCCGTGACGCCTACATCATCGACTCCAAACCCACCCTCAAAGCGAGGCACATATACCGCAAGCATGAGGCCGTGTTCGTGGAAATGACCGCCCCGTACAAGGTTCTTGTGGCCCGCATCAAGGCCGAGAGGCCCGCCTGGGTGCTGCAAACCCTCGCCCAATGGTACGCCGAGACGGAGGAACTGCGATGACCCTGTATTACGAGGATGAGCACGTGACCCTGTACCACGGCAGTTGCCTGGATATTCCCCAATGGCTCGAGGCGGACGTTCTCATCACCGACCCGCCCTACGGGATGGCCTACGTCCCCAAGAACCACGATGTGATCGTTGGGGATGAGGACGCTGGCATCAGGGACGAGATACTGGCCATGTGGGAAGGCCCCGCCCTAGTGTTCGGCACGTGGCGTGTGGAAAGGCCGAAGGATACCCGCCAGTTAATAGTGTGGGCCAAGGGGAACACGCCAGGTATGGGAGACCTGTCCATGCCGTGGGGCCCATCCCACGAGGAAATCTATGTGCTCGGCGAAGGCTGGGAAGGAACGCGCCGCAGCAACGTCTACAACATTCCCACAATTCATGGCACAGCGCATGACAGGCCAAACCACCCCACACCCAAGCCTATAGGCCTCATGGAACAACTGCTCGCCTACGCCCCTCAAGGGGTGATCGCAGACCCGTTCGCCGGATCAGGCACGACCCTTGTGGCGGCCAGCAACCTGGGCCGTAAAGCCATCGGCTGCGAACTGGAGGAGAAGTACTGCGAGATTATTGTGCAGCGCCTCGCCGCCAAGACCCTGTTCTAGAATCGCCGCAAACAGCGCAAAGCATGGACTTGTTGCTTTATCTGTGGTACGGGCTTATCCTGCACATATGGTGTTCCCCCGAGCCCTGAACGTCGTGAGAGGGTTTGAGTCCTCCCAGGCTAATCAGACAGCGCAAGCATCTGAGCCCTCTCACGTACGTGACTCCGGTGGCCTGCTGGCCCTGCTGCAAAACAACCTCCAGGTTCACGCCACAGCGAACAACGCCCTCCAAGTGCCAGCGTTCACAAACGCACTCAAAACCTACACGCACACAATCAGCGCCTTTGGCCTGCGGGAATACCGCTACGACCAGCCAGTACCCATCAGGTCGTTCCTACAAACCCCGTCCCGTGTGCTGCCATATGCGGCCGTTATGACCCGAACGCTTACCGACCTGCTGATGTATGACGTGGCCTATTGGCTGGTCATATCCCGCACCTGGGATGGCTTCCCAGCCGAGGTAAAGGTAATGCGGTTCAAGGACGTGGTGGACAGTCCCGAGTACTACACGGGCAGCGTGGCCGATCAGTCACAGCCACCCTCCGACCCCTTCTATTACAACGGTGTGCAGGTTCCCACCAAAGACGTGATCAAGTTCTACGGCAGCGGCGAAGGCGGCTGGCTGACCACTGGGGCCACTGCCATTAACACTGCGGCCAGCCTCGAGGCCGCGACTATTCTCTACAGCGAAACCCCGATACCTACTGTGGCGCTCAAAAACTCCGGTGCAGATCTGCCCGCGCACCAGGTGGATCTACTCCTGGACGCTTGGGAGGAAGCCAGAGCCACACGCGGAACCGCGTACCTTTCCAGCAGCATTGACGCTCAGGTGATGGGATTCAGCGCCCGCGACGTTCAACTTGTGGAGGGCAAGAATCTCGCCGCCACACAGATCGCGAGAAACGCAAACCTCGACCCGATCTGGGTAGGCGCTGGTGTGCCAGGTTCAAGCCTCACGTACAGCTCGAGGGTTGACCTTTATCGTCAACTCCTAGACACGGCGCTCCGCCCCGTGATGCAACTGATCGAGCAGCGGCTATCCATGCCCGATGTGACCCCGCAGGGCCACATCATTAAGTTTGACACAACCTCGTTCCTGCGATCCAACCCGCTGGAAATTGCTGACCTCATCACGAAACTCCTACCCACTGGGGTTATCTCAGAAGATGAGGCCAAGATGATATTAGACCTACCAACACTCGGCGTATACAGCCAGAGCAGGGAGTAAACATGAAGCAACTCAACACGGAATCGGTCGTAGTATTCCAGGAACGTGAAGGCGATAACGGTGACGTTGTCGGCACAGGCCACGGCATGGCAGTACCCTACGGCACAGAAACCATGATCGGCGGTGTGCGGGAATCGTTCGCCGCGGGATCGTTCGACCTAGACAACGTCATAGGGAAGCCACTGGCCTACCGCCACGGTGAGCCCGTAGGACGCATCACCGGAGCGGAATCCCGCGAGGATGGCCTCTACATCGACTTCGACATTGTCGACACTGCACTGGGTCGTGACGCGGCGGTGCTCGCCCGCACAGGAACCATCAAGGGCTTGTCGGTGGGATTCAACCCGATCAAGTCGGCGTTCAATCGCGCCAAGGATGCGATCCAGCACACATCAGCGAACCTCCTGGAAGTATCGCTGACCCCATATCCTGCCTATTCCACAGCCGGAGTGAGCAGTATCCGAGAAGAAGAAGAAGGAGAAACAATGTCCGAAACCATGGACACCGAGACCACGGTTTCGGTGGATCAAGAAGCACGGGAAGCAGTAGCGACCCTGCGCGAAACAGTCCAAAGCATTGAGGCCCGAGCCTTTGTTGCCGAGGAATCCCACGAACTCGCAAAGTTCCGTTCACTTGGCGAATACTCACAAGCGGTGCTTGCGGGTGACCAAGAGTCCAGGGCCCTCGTAGATCAGATCACGACCAACAACCCAGGGGTCATGCCACCTAACTGGATGATGGACGTGAAAAACATCGTCAACCTGGGCCGCCCAGGTATCACGGCCTTCGGTGTGGAATCAGCCGGAGCAACCGGCCTCGACTTCAACTGGCCCTACTACGATGGAGACCTCAGCCTCATCGTTGCTCAGCAGAGCGCAGAGAAGGCCGAAGTCAACTCGGTGCGAATCGACCTGAAGAAGGGATCGGCAAGCCTCCTCACATACGGAGCCGGCTCCGACATCTCCTTCCAATTGTTGCAGCGATCCAGCCCAAGTTACCTGGACAGCCACAACCGGATCATGCTCGCCTCCTACGCGCTCATCACGGACAATGTCTTTGTTGACGCAATGCTCGCAGCATCCACCCCACAGAACTACAACCTCGCAACAGACACGGACGGCTCAGCCTTCCGCGAGGGCGTATTCACCGGATCGGTTGCAGTAGAGACCGCCACGGGCCGACCAGCAGAGTTCGTGCTAGTAGCCTCGGATGTCTTCAGCGACATCGGCGGATGGTCAACCTTCTTCCCGCAGACATACGGCACAGTCAATGTCAGCGGAACGGCCACGGCGGGCACACTCGGCGTGAGTGTTTCCGGCCTCCCAGTGATCCACGACCGGAACCTAGCCGCTGGAGCAATCCTAGTGTCGAACAGTTCCGCTGCATCATGGATTGAAGTAGCACCAGCCCTGGCATCAGCAGACAACGTCAGCCAACTGGGACGCGACATCGCGGTCTACGGATACGGAACGGCAGCGACCTACACGGCCGCAGGCATCATTAGCCTCGAAGTTGTAGCCGCAGGCAAAACCGCAACAACAATTAAGTAAACGAGAGAGGTAGCCGATCATGGCACTGCTAACAGGTCAGGAACTGGCCGACAATCTGGAGATAGCGTACGTCGCACCCGACGCCGCCGTCCTGGACGATGTTGCAGCAGCAGCCTCCGACTTGATCGGCTACCTCATTACTGACGCCGCCGTAGTATCCGAGCCACCAGCCTGCCAGCAAGCAGCAATGAGTGTAGGGGTGGAGATATTCCAGGCCCGCACAGCCGCGGGCGGCGAATCGGTCTCGGTGGACTTCAGCCCAGGCCCTTACCGACTATCCGCGTGGATCACAAAGCGGGTCATGGCGTTACTCGCGCCCTACCTGGACATGAAAACGCAGGTCGGCTAATGGCCCTCACAACCGAAGCCAGAGGTATGCTCATCGCGGCGTTCAGCGGGCAAGGATACCGAATCTACAACACAGTCCCTGGAACTCCGATCACGCCGAGCGTCGTTGTGGTTCCCGACAGTCCCTGGATTATTCCGAGCAGGCTGGGCAGCACATTGAACTACCGTTGCCGCTGGCGTGTGCTCATCAACATCAACGCCCGTGTGAACGACACGGCCACAATACAAACCGAGGACGCGGTCGATACGCTTCTCGCCCTTGTTCCCGACAACTTCGTTGTGGAGTCAGTAATCGCACCACAGTTACTTTCACTCGGAGCGCAGGGAACGGTAATTAGCACAGAGCTAAACCTCTCAATAGAAATGAAGGAGTAACACAATGCCAGCAGCCGTATCAGTCGCAGGGGCAGCCTTTACGGTTGACCTTGGCGGAGTCCAGTATGAGTGTCAGATAACTTCGGGCACAGTGGAAACAAACCCGACCATCCTACGTACCAAGACACTTTCGTGCGTGGCCTATGACCAGGTAGACTTGGTCTCATCCGTGAGCCTTGACTTCCTTTACGATGAAAACACGGGAATGTACGAAGCCCTCCAGACAGCGATCACCGCAGCCACCCCAGTAGCAATGACAATTGCTTCAGCGGTCGGCGAGTGGGTATCCACAGCGATGTACGTCAACGCAGCCAACGTCACGTTCCCAGCCGACGGGATCGCAACGTGCACGGTCGGACTTGAAGGCGAAATCGTCTTCACCTAAACAACGAGAGCGAAGGGGAACACCATGTATCCAAGATTAAAGATAGAGTCCGATAACCACCAAACGATAGAGATAGAAACACTGCCAGTCGACTTCATGATGTATGAGGAACTGCAAGGTAACAAGCCAGCAAGCGAGCAGGGCATGAGGCTCACAATCGCTTACTACTACCTAGAGGATAAGGAGCCTGGGAACCTTTCCACAGTGAAATTGTGGGCGAGGCGCAACAGGGTCAAGGTGGAGATGGTCACCGAATCAGCAGAACCTTTTATGGAGGAAGCCACGGCAGGCTAATGATCCAGATAGCGGTTGCTACAGGGTGGCCGTTAAGCGAGTGCAAGAAACTGACAGGCCGAGAGGTTGTCACGATTATGGAGGAGTTGAAATCTGATGCCTAGCCAGGTGGACACTTACATCGGCGGCCTTAACTCCCTGCTCCGTGACCTTGGGCAACTAGACAAGATGGCCACCAAGGAACTGCGAACTGCTAGCCGAGTGATCGCCGACCGCCACATGGTTCCCGCATACAAGAAAGCAGCCCTCCAGGTTCCGACCTGGGGTGACTACCTAGCGAAGTCGGTGCGATCCAGAAACGACCGGCTGCCCTCAGTCAAGATCGGATACCAAAAGAAAGTCCTCTCCGGCGGGGCCTCCACCAATATGCTGAGGTATCCCACAAGCACAGGTATTCCAGGTAGAGCGCGTGACCTTACGGGCGTGAACCCGTTCGAGAAAACCAACTGGATAGGGAAAGCCAAAACTTACACGAAGCCAGCCCTGACCGAGTGGGGCCAAGCAGTCGACCGCGTTGTGCGGAAATGGAACGTGATGTAATGGCAGCCACAGGCAAAACCCTCACCGTATATTTAGCCGCAGACCTTAAGAAGTTTAACCGTGGAATCAACCAGGCCGAAGGTGGGCTAAAAGGTTTCGGTAACTCGGTCAGCAGGTATCTCGGCCCAGCACTAATCGCCGCCACAGCAGCCGCCGGAGCGTTCGCCGTCAAACTTGGTGTGGACGCAGTCAACGCGGCCTCCGACCTGATCGAGACCCAGAACAAGGTCGCGGTTATCTTTGGTGAATCAGCCGACTCCATCCTGAAGTTTGCCGAGACCAGCGTCACGGCGCTCGGCCAGACGGAGGAACAGGCTCTCGAGGCCGCCGCGACGTTCGCGCAGTTCGGGAAGGCCGCGGGACTTGCCGATGAAGAGCTCGTGGACTTCTCCACAGACTTTGTTACCCTTTCCGCCGACCTGGCATCATTCAACAACTCCAGCCCCGAGGAAGCGATTACGGCTCTGGGCGCTGCGCTGCGTGGGGAGGCCCTCCCGCTGAGGCGTTTTGGGGTTCTTTTAGATGAAGCCACGCTGAAGGAGAAGGCGCTGGCCCTCGGCATATCCGATGGAACAAGCAAACTCAACACTCAGCAGAAAGTTCTTGCCGCCCACGCGGTGGTGATGGAGCAGACCACCGACGCGCAGGGTGACTTTATCCGCACAGCAGATGGCCTCGCCAACACGCAACGCATCCTGACCGCTGCGGTGGGTCAGGCTACGGCCGAGATAGGCGAGGGGCTCGTAGATGCAATCGAAACAGCCACATCCGCTATGGGTGGATCACAGGGCATGGCAGCAAAGATTGAAAACGTCGGACTCCAGGTTGGTGATCTTACCCGCGGGATCGGAATACTTATAGCCGAGACTGATGACTGGATCAGTTCACTTAAGGGCGTAACCGATGCCGCACAGGGCACAGAGGAAGAGTCTTTACTGTTATTGAATACAGTTAATTCTTTACGGGTAGGCCTCGGCCTTGCCACACTGGGTGCTAGTGAGTTCGCCCTGAAACTAATGGACTCTGGGGAGGCCGCCCGAGTTGCGAGTAAGGCCATAGATGGTGCGCGGGACTCCACGATTGAAATGGCTAAGGCGCAGCGTGTGGCTGACGCTCAGGCTGAAATAAACTCCAGGAACCTATCCAAGACCGCGTACGACTCTGGGATCGCGGCAGCGCAACGCCTTAAGCAGGAAGCGGCACTGGCCCCATACTTAGAACGCAGAGCCAAACTGATAGATGACACCACCGTAGCGACTAAAGGCGCAGCGAAAGCCACCGAGACCCTGACGAAGTGGGAAATAAAAGCGGCAGAGGCACAATCCATCCTGCAAGAGTCCGAGGGGCTCACGGCCCAAGCCCTCGACAATTCCGTGACGGCGTTCCAGTCAGCCACCCAAGCGGTGAAGGACTATGCGGGCGCGATCCAACGTGACCTGCTCAGCGGCATAGACCTCGGGTCGGCGTTCGAGGCTCAGTTTGATGATGCGGGAGCCGCGACCGGAACCAGCCTTGTGGAGGGCTTCAACAAGCAGATTGAGCAGGCCAATTACTTCGGCAACGTTCTCAACAGCATTAAAGCACAGGGGGCTGACAAGAGCCTTGTGGATGCCATAGCCAGCCTCGGCCCAGAGACAGGATCGGCACTCGGCCAGCAACTCATAGATGACGGGCTCGTCCCCACAATCAACGAGAAATGGGTAGGTGTCCAGGAGACCACAGCGGGCCTAGCGATGGGCCTCGTGCCGGAGTTCATGACCGCTGGTGTGGCATCGGCCGCCCAAATGGTCACGGGACTGGCGCAGCAACTTAAAGCCGAGCAAAAGACCCTAGCGAAACTGGGCAAGAACATGGCGAAGCCAGTGGGTGCGGCGTTCAGGTCACGCCTAGCCAAGGATGTAGCCGAGGCCGTACGGAACGTGGAGGCATCAGCCACAGCAGCCAGGGCCGAGAGAGTAGCCACAGCGGAATCAGCGCAGCAGCGCATCACCGATCAAGCCGTGGCGCTCGCGATCCAAAACGTTATCCGCAGGGGTGACGCTCGGGCGGGCTCAGTAGTGCAGCCGGTACTCACATGAGCCTGACAATGACCCTCAACGGGGCCGCTATTGACATGGGAACCGTGGAGTTCAACACCACGGTCATGCATGGCCGATCAACGGTGACCGATGTCCCCACAGCGTCCAGCGCACAGCTCGTGATCCGTGGGGCCGCTGGCCCAGTCATGGAAATATCCGACACCCTGGTCATATCTTTTAATGGTCAGCCCAGATTCTCCGGAAAGATATCGGATATAGATGTGAGCTTCACTGGCACTAACCCACCCACAGCCATAACCACGGTCACGGGCATGGGGAACCTAGCCGAGCTCGGCCTAGTTGATGTGGGCGCGTCAGGGTACGTGGAAGAGACAGTCAGGCAGCGGGTGGAGGCGATCCTGACGGCCTCAGGGGTTACATACTTGAACGGTGGGGATGCCAACATCACTGTGAAAGCCGTGCCCGCTGTGGACGCTGTAATTACTACGGCTTGGGACGGTATCGCTGCCATGGCCACACAGTCGGGAGCAACTTTTTACGACACGCCCGATGGCACGGTGGTGTTTGAGGACTACGGAAATCGTGGGCAAACCACCCTCACTGGAATCTGGGCACTCCAAACCACCACGTGGGCTAATACTCCAGGTACGTGGGCGAGTATCGGCCCAGGAATCAGCGGCACAACCATAGACGGCGCTGGCATCATCCTGTCCCCCACCTGGACTAAACAACTTGAGCCCCTGATCAACGACATCACGGTGACGTACGGGACGGATCAGTCAACCCAGCAGACAGACTCCGCCTCAATAGCACTCTATGGGCGCAGGGAATACCTACTCGACACCACGATCAGTAACGTGAATGACGCAGTAACACGGACAGGGCAAGTCATATTGGCCCAAGCGAACCCACTGTGGAACCTAGGCCAGATCAGTATCCTCGTTAACCTGCTCGACGCAGCGACCACCACAGCCGTTATGAAACTGATCAGCGGCTCACTACTACGCATCTACAACCTGCCAGCCCAAGGGCCGTATTATGACTACACGGGAATCGTTGAAGGCTGGGCCGACTCGTATGCCGGCGGGAATCACACCCTCACCCTCTCAATCTCAGACCCCAGGTTCAGTTACCAAATCCTGAAGTGGGCGGACGTGATCCCGAATCTCCCGTGGGGTTCGGTGTATGCTCAGACTCAATGGTTTGAGGTAGTAAGCAACAACGATCTAGTAGGAGTGTGAATCATGGCAGTAACCCCAGGCGGTAACTTTTATATTGAGAGTTCGGATCTGGTCGCGAACTACCCAGCAACCTCGCTGGCCATCGCGAACAGGCTCGATAAGTACCTGCTCAATCCGTACACTGACGCCACAGAGCGAGACTTCCTGATCCAATTCCCAGTGCAAGGGCAAATGGCCCAAACCCTAGATGACAACAAAGTTTGGCGATATGACGGGACTCAGTGGTCACCTTTTAGTGGGGCCGCACAAGCGGCCAACTTCACGGACACGGCCACAGGCACATACACCGACGGCGGTGTGAACTATAAATACATTACTTACACGGGGACGGGAACGATCACGTTTGATGTTGCTGGAACCGCTCGCGTACTGATCGTTGCGGGAGGCGGGGGCGGAAGTCACGAGGGAGCCGGTGGCGCTGGTGGCTATGTAGAAACCGATTTGCAACTATCTGTTGGAACTTTTGCCGTTACTGTGGGAGCCGGTGGAGCCGGTGCAACTACCCAAGGAACTAATGGTAATGATAGCGGCTTTGCTTTCGTTGGCGTGTTTGGCGGCGGTGGCGGTGGCTATGTTCGTGCTGGTCTAACTGGTGGCAGCGGCGGCGGGTCGGGTTTCGCAGCAAACCCAACAGCCGGAGGTTTGGCGCTGATTGGTGGGGGTCAAGGAAATAACGGGGGAGCGCACATAGGTACTACTAATGCTGGAGGCGGTGGCGGTGGAGGCGGTGGAGTTGGTTCAGATAGCAGCGGGGCAACTGCGGGCAATGGTGGCGCAGGATTGAGTAGCAGCATCGACAATGTAGCCACGTCACGGGCAGGCGGTGGCGGTGGGGCAAGTGCTTCGTCCAACGGAACGGCTAGTGCCGGTGGTGGCGCGGGTAATTTCAATACGGGCACATCAGGGACAGTCAACACGGGCGGCGGTGCCGGTGCTGGGTGGTCTCTCGGTGGAGGAGCAGGCGGATCAGGAATCGTAATAGTAAGGGTGGTGGTGTAAATGGCACACGCAGCAAGAATAATGAACGGTATTGTTACTCAAGTGATCGTTGTGGGTAACGACAAATTAACCAATGATGGCGAGTTTTCCTCTAGGAATGAAATCCTACTAAATGAATATCTGGATGACATCGGGATGGGTGGTGAGTGGCGGATGACTTCCTACAATGCTAATTTCCGTGGTCTTTTCGCTGGGGTAGGCATGTCCTATGGGCAGGCCCCTGGAGCTAGTGCTGGAGTTTATGAGTTCCTCCCTGACCCATCAACCAAAACAGCAGACATTGACACAGCAGACATTGAAACGGAGGAGGAATAAAATGGAGCAAAAACCCCCAGAAGTAGTGGAGCAGGTTGAGCCACCTAAGAAAGCCCCGAAAACACCCACGATCATGCCACACACGGCCCGTGCACGGGCCGCAGCATTAGCGAAAATCAAAGCTAGGAAAGGTTAACGTCATGGAGAAGTACGACAACGACAACGACCAGCAACTAGACGAGCTCAAAAACATCGTGGCCACACCCGAGCCCGATAATGAGGGCCCACAGGACGAGGAGGCCGATGATGCGTAACGTGGATCACGCCCTCGAGTGGCTGCACGGCGAATCAAAGAACCCGACACAATCGTGGGACAACCTCTGCCAGTCCATGGCCCGCAAGTCCTACTCGATGCCAGCCTATGGATCTAGCGCAAAAGTTGCCTGGTCGAATGTGGCGTCGAAATACAAGACCAAGATCACGAGCCCTAATGACAAGGACTGGTGGCGCAACGTACCTGCGGGCGCGATCCTCTACTCCACGGCAGGCTCATCGGGCCACGCGTGGGTATGTGCAGACCGTGGAGAGTCGGCGTACAGCAACGACTACGCCCGCAAGGGCAAGATCGACAAGGTTGAGATAGACATCCCCAAGTGGAGCAGTTACAAGGCAGCGTGTGTCGGGTACGTGATCGGCACACAGTGGTACTCAGACAATGACGGCTTCTTTAAGGGCCTCACCGAGGATCTTTGGGATCACTACGTGCCGCCCGTGGAGAACATCGTTAACGGGATGGTCGACCAGACGAAGGCCAACAGCGCCGTGTGGAGGCTGACATGCAGGCTGCACGACATCGGCTTCGGTAAGTCCACGCCGATCCGTTACGAGCAGACGTTCCCTAACAAGAACTACGGGCTCTGGTGTGACGCTAACGGCGCAGACCCAGCGACCTACACGGACGCCGTCCACATCGACATCTTTGGCTGATGCAAGACCACAGCCGCAACATTCTCTCCGCCACGGTCGGCGTGGTGATGGTGCTGTTCATTGTCGGTGCTATCATCACGGACAGGGAAATAGAGCCAACTGTCGCTGGTGGCCTGGTAGCAATACTAGGCTCGATTGTGGCATTAAGCGCAAAGGGGAAATAATGACCGACTACATTAAACCAGGTGAGGCCGCAGACATGCTCGGCGTATCCAGGGACAGCATCAGGCGCTACGTGGACAGCGGGGCCATAGACGGAATCACCACGCCAGGTGGACACCACAGGATAGACCGCGAAAGCGTCGACAGCATTATTGCAGAGAAGGTGGGCCAGAACGTCACGATTGTGCGGCACAAGTGATCGCCGCCGTTGTGGTGGCCACGGCCCTCATGGTGTCTCCCGCTGTGGACGCACCGAGCCCCATAAAGAAGGGCCAGAAGGTGTATTCATCGCCGATCAGCCTGTATCAGGGTCGGTATTACGTGAAGGCCGACAATAAGAAGCGGCTGTGTATCCGCCAGAAGGAGTCCCGCCACGCACACGGGGCAGTATCGGCCTCGGGTAAGTATCGGGGCGCTTATCAGGCCAGCGCCGAGATGACGGTCGGTATGGGCTGGATGGTGCAGCGTGAAATGCGCGAAATGGGGGCTACGAGGGCCGTAGCGGGCCGCATCGGGCAGACCCTACGTGCAACGCCCATGAACAGGTGGGCCCCTTACTGGCAGTCTATGGGCTTTTGGCTGGTGTGGGATCACGGCAGGGGCGCGTCCCATTGGCCCACACGGAAGGGCTGCTAATGGAGACTTTCGACGTGTTTGAGGCGGAGTTCTTTGGGCTGGACGGCCAAATACTGGTGATCTATGCGGGCGGGAAGCCCAGGCTGGCGTATAGGCGCTCCACACGGGATCGCTGGAGCCCCGAAATACGGCCCAACACGCCCAATAATGCCATTACGCCACAAAAGTCAGACGGATGATGTATGGTCGGTCTTGGGATACCAGCCGCTGGGAAGTAGGCACATACGCTGAGCACATAAAAGACTCCGCGATCCCACACAATTTAATAGGCGGGCCGAACAACCTGGGAAGGGGCGGCCCGCCAATAATGAGGGGAACCAAAGCCCCGCATTGTGCGTCTAAATGGTGTACAGTGACATTGGGAAAACAACGAAAAGGGGAACACAATGATAAATTACCTTGAAATGGAAGGAATTGGGCAAGGAAGTCTATAAAGATCAAGCGGGAACAGTCTGCGGCACAATATCGCGCCCTAGTTGATGAGTGGAATAAAGAGTTTCCAGACGATAAGTTCTAGTATGACTGAACAACACGCACTCTTCGACACGATCGGTGATATCCGCGTCGACCTGCCCTTTCACCACTGCACAGGGGCGGCCTGCACATATTGTGAGCGCCAGGAGGCCGCGGATATTAAGGTTCTGGCCGACATAACGCCCCAGTTCTCGATGATGGCCACAGCGTGGCTTAAAAGCATTGACATAGGCGGCCTGTTGAACGCCGACCTGCTCATCGCCGACATTGGCCTACCTGAATCGGGCCACCCTAACCAGATCGGGGCCTTATTCCGAACGTGGGCCGCACACGGCCGTATCGCGTCACAGGGCAACTTCGTGACCTCCAGCCGCGAGTCCAATAATGGTCGCAGCATCCGCGTGTGGAAGCGTGTCGCATGACTCCGGCCATGCTGGGCCTCGTGAGCCTCACTCTGGGCGTTATCATTGGCTTGATGCTCGGGAAGGGGCAGTCATGAGTTACAACCTTGACGGATACATTCAGGTCGCTGACCGGATCAAATTGTTCTACGCGAAGCACCCTGAGGGATCGCTCCAGATGGATCAGCCCGAGTTTGTGCAGGTGGAGGGGAAACAGTGGGCAATCGGCCGCGCATATGCGTACAGGACACCAGACGATCAGAGGCCAGGTGTGGGTACGGCCTGGGAGATCGTCCCTGGCACAACGAACTTCACGAGGGGATCAGAACTACAGAACCTCGAGACATCGGCGTGGGGACGCGCCATCGGATCGCTGGGGATCGGCATAGATGCCAGTATCGCGACCTTGGACGAGGTTAATCATGCCAAGAATCGCCAAGAGGTGATGCGCACAACGGAAACGCCTCCGGATGACCCTTGGGTCACTGAGGCCCCGATTAAGGACAGTCACAGCACAGGGATCACCA